>NZ_JACOAF010000048.1 GCF_014269285.1 Rufibacter sediminis | reverse complement strand
ATATTCCAGTACTAGCGTAACCCAGCGATGCGGTGACGGAGTAGTGAAAGGCCCGCCTGGTGACGGAATACCAGGTTAAAGCACGTAGGTATAGGGACGGTAGTCAAGTACGCCGACCCTGCTGAAATGCGATAGTACCCCAAGCCCCCGGGCGAGGGGATAGCGGCCCTAATCAGACTTCCAAGAAAACCCGCTAAGCGTTCAAGGTTACGCTACCCGTACCGCAATCCGACACAGGTAGTCGAGGAGAGAATCCTAAGGTGCTCGAGTGAATCACGGCCAAGGAACTCG
>NZ_JACOAF010000047.1 GCF_014269285.1 Rufibacter sediminis | reverse complement strand
CGGCCCACAGGAAGCCCAGCGGCGCCTTCTGCTCGTAGGCCAGCGGGCCGGTGGCCAGCTCCCAGAAGCCGCGCCGCACCAGGCTCGCCGCCAGGTAGAGCTCGTCGCGCCACAGCGCCCGGTTGTCCGCCCAGTGGAAGAGCCGCAGCAGCGACCCCGCCCCCACCGCCAGCCACGTCAGGAGCAGCACCAGCCGCCCGCCTCCCCCTCCTCCAGGGGAAAGCGGAGGAACCTCTTCTCGGACTAACAGGGGTGCGGAAAGTACAGTCGGGGAATCTCGGGTAGAAGAAGGCATGTCACTGAAAGGAAAAGATGGAAAGGAGCTTTATACACTTGTGAAAGTTTGCGTCCAGACTATAGCATTCAGCTTGTCTAATTCCCTGGCGTATTCAGCCGCCAAATCCTTTTATGGACGGCGAAAGCTTAGAATCAAGGAAATAGTCAAGACAAGGATTTCAGGAAATCCCAGTATTCTAAATTGGTTTTGAGAAACAGCATCCCTAAAATAGGACTCCAGATAAGCAGAAGAAAAAGCCTCCTTATTTAGCAAACATCTGATGAATACTCTTGCTAAGGGAAAACAATTTCGCAGCCTAAAAACAGCCTCTTTTTAGAATTCCGGCCCTAAAACAGCTGACCAATCAGCACGCACAACCAACATTCACATTCCTACTTTATGCAGGATTTCACCTTCAGACCTTCACCTTCAAACTGATTGTTGATCACTCCCACATCTAATTTTAAAGCTAGCAGTAACTACCTGACTCTAAACTAAATATTCAATCTTAGCGCAAAGCTGACTGAATGAGTACAGTCCATGCTGTATTGGACCGATGTTTCTCCTGGACAGAATAACCTCAAGGCGCAAGCTCAAACGAGGAAACCACGGCATCTTTTCCTCTGAACTTTTCTTCCATTCTCTTCCCGGAAGAAGAGAAAGCGGCCTCCAGAGTTTGTCCGGGCATATAGTTGGCGTCAAAATACCAGGCTGGCTGCTCTACAAAGCCCCCTATGTTGATCCGAAGATAAGAGTCATACAGAAACCATAGCCGCTTTTTCCCTTGTAACTGGCGGAAGGAGGGGGTTAGGTTTTGCAGGTATTCGGTCTCATTCGCGGAGGCAGTTTTGAGATCTTCTCCCTTGATAGCAGTAAACTTCAGACGGTACGCTTCTTTGTAGTAGTCGTAGACGTGCCACATGTTCCAGTACACGTACACGGCATCGCCGGCTTTGTACTTCTCATTGATGAATAAGAGCGCTTCCCGTCCCTTTTCTTTGTTCAGGAAATAATCAGGCTGGTAGATTTCCCTGACGGCATTATACAGGGGAGGCGCAAGCAGCACAGCCACCAAGGCCATCTGCACGGCAGAGGCATTCATCTTTTTCGAGACGAAACCAACGATCTCCTGCGCACAGTACACCATGAACAAGAGAAACATAGGGGCCAGAAACAGCACCAGGCGCTCATAGAAAGGATACTGCTTCAACGCGGAGGCAACGAGCACCAGCAAGACAGGAAAAAACAGAACCGTGAACCGGAAGAAGTTTTTCTTCAGCATCACCGCCATGCCGCCGCCCAGCAGAACCAGCGGAATAAACCGAAGCAGAACGAATACCGCAGGAGAAGCCACTGCAAACCGGAAAGTCTGCCCCAAGGGATTTTTCACAATTTCGTTCGCCTTTTCGAAAAACCACTTGAATAAGGTGGCGGGAGAGAAAGAAAGCGGAAGGTACGCTTGGCAATACTTCTCAAAGAAGACGGTCAGCCACCGGGAGTCCTGGTAGCGTCCCAGGAAGAGGGCGTAGACGGCGGCGAAGGAGCACAGCCACAGGGCGGCGGGCAGCGCGTAGGGCAGGGCACCCCGCCAGCCGCCCCGCCGCAGCGCCCCCAGGCCCGCAGCCAGCCCCGTGCCGGCCAGCGCGAACACCGCCGAGTAGGAGAACCACAGCAGCGCCGCCCCGGCCAGCCCCCAGCCCAAGAGCGCCCTGGCCCCGGGCCGGGCGGGCAGACGAACGTAGAGCAGCAGCGCCAGCACCGAGGCCAGCAGCTCGGTGCTGTACTGCTTGGCCTCCACGGCGTGGTAGACCGCCGGCGAGG
>NZ_JACOAF010000046.1 GCF_014269285.1 Rufibacter sediminis | reverse complement strand
CGTCAGCGAGTTTCTTTTCTTCATGATTCTTTTGGTTACTTTTCTCATCCAGGAGAAAAGTGACAAACGCGGGCAGACCGCGACTCCAACCTCAAGGCTTGGTAGGAAGGAAGTGGAGAGTAGAGGCCGAAAGGTAATCTGAAAGGCAGTCATGGTTGTTGGTGAGAACACCAACAACGGCGGGCGGAGTAGAAAGGAAATGGATCAGCGGGTGTAAACATCCCCCTTCGCCCCCTTCAAAGGGGGAATCTCTGCTTGAGAGAAGGTGAATTGGTTGTTGGAGAGAACCAGGGAGCAAAGCCGGATAGCTAATCTTAGCGGCAGTAAAAGTCGTTGGTGAGAACACCAACAACTGCGGGCTGGGCTGGAAGCTCAGTAGCTTATAGCTCAACAATAAATAGAAGAAAAGGTACGGAAGTAAATCCGCGCCATAGAAGTCTACTATCCCATGGCAGTTACAAACTGCCGTCATAATAGGTCCAAGTCACAGACTTGAACCATCAGAAAGAAAGAAAACAGACATTGTACTTCGTCCTCTTCAAAAGAAGAATTCTACCTCCAAGTCATGCCCGTTTCGTTTCAGCGCTGTTTTCCGGAAAAGAGGCCAGAAACTCAGTGCGGGCTTGTTCCAGCGCCTGCATCAGCCGGTTTCGCTGCGCTAGCAGGCTCTGCAGCACGGTGGAGCGGCGGTAAAAGAGCGAGAAGAAGATCCAGTTACGGCGCGCGATCTGGATGCGGTGCCAGTAATGCAGCACGAAGAACCCGGTTACCGGCAGCGCCACCAGGTACGCTACCAAGGCCCAACCCGAAAGCCCCAGCCAGGCATGCGCCGCCCAGCCAATAAGGGCATAGAAGATGGGGAACGTGAACATGCCAATGGTCATCATGATGGGCGCGTAAAACTCAATGTCTTTGGTGAGCATGCGGGCAATTTTGGCGGGCAGAAAATACGGCAGATAATTATGCACCACCCCAAATAAGTAAACCGGGAAACCCAGGATAAGGTAGAGCAGGGTCTGCACCGTGCCCCAGGCCACTTCGCGGCGGCGGGGAACATCCTTCAGGGCATCGGGGACCAGGTTGACGCTTTCCAGGTGCTGCAGGTAGTCCTGTAACTCGGTCCGGAGCTGGTGCACGCGCTCGGGTTGCCGGGCCTCGAAGTATTTGATGCTTTGCAGAATGCCTTTGGTGATCAGGAACCGCTCCTGGGGCTCAGACTCGGCCAGGTCCAGTTCCTTCACCAGCGTATCCTGGTAAACGGCTTCCACCTGGCGGGCCAACGCGTCTTCCTCGTCGGTCTCGGTGTGGATGACCAGGGCTTCCAGTTGTTCTTTCAGGTGATCGGTGAGGGCGTGGGCGGCGTGGAAGGGATCCTGGACGTAGGCCGCCTGGAAATCTTTGACGTGGATGGGCTCGCCTACGTTCACAAAGACATCGCTCCGGAAACGGGACGGGTCTGAGTAGTTCACGCCCACGGGGATGATGCGCAAGCCCAGTTTGAAATCATGCTGGGCCTCGGCCCCCAAGCCAATGCGGGCCGTGCCGGTTTTAAGGGGCCGGAGGCGGCGCTGCATGAAACTGTTGCCCTCGGGGAACACCATGAGCGTGCCGCCCTTGCCCAGGAACTCATAGCATTTGGAGAACGTGGCATCGTTCTGGGCGGTGCTGCCTTCGCCCACGTCCTCGCGGCGGTACACCGGAATCATGAACAGCCGGTGAAAAAGCCAGCCCTGGATGCCGGGTTTAAAGAAACTGCTTTTGGCCAGGAAGTAGATGTTCTGCTTCATGAGCGAGGCGGTCACCACGGGATCCATAAGCGTGTTGGGGTGGTTGGACACTACAATCAAAGGCCCCTCCGAGAACAGCAGATGACGGTTGTGCACCGTAAAACTCCTGAAGAACACGCGCAGCGCGATCTGGAACATGGTCTTGAGCAGAAAGTACAGCATAGAAGCTCTGGTTTAACGGAGGAAGCTACGCTTTTTTCAGCACCATTTCAGAAAAACAGCCCTAAAATAGCTTGCCCAGAAAGCAACACAGGCTAGGCACGGCGGTTACACGCCTCTTTTGGGAAAACAGGCCCTAAACGGTGGTCTTTTCTCAGGCAGGTAACAGATCACAGAACCAGAAACCGGTGTCATATGCGGCTGGGGTGGCGGCAAAGCAATCGTCCTCTGCTGTTTGGGTGGCGGGCGCGTAGCTTCTGAACACCACCTCCCCCAGCTGTACCGGCACCGGCTCCCGGAAATTGGGCCCGTCATAGACAAACGAATGGTACTCGCCGTTCTCGCCGCAGGGGTCTACGTGCGCCGGCAGGTCTTTCACAAACGCCTCGTCCAGCTCCCGTCCGGCAAACGTCGCGTCCAGGTGCATGCCGTTCACGCAGACTACTTTAGCTTTGAAACCGGCCCGCCAGAACTCCTCCAGCAGAGCTCCGGGCTCCTCGCCCCACAGCGGAAACGCGGCTTTGATGGCTACAGCGGCCAGTTGCTCCTCACGGTACTGGCGCAGGTCCTCCAGGTAAAGATCCCCGAAGATGCCGTGCGTCACGCCTTCGGTTTTGAACCGGTTCCAGGCCTGAGCCATGGCTTGGTTGTAGACGGGCATACTGGCCCCCTCGGGCAACGAGAGCGGCTGCCAGGGCAATCCCAACGCTGAGGCCTGGGCCTGCATCAGTTGGGTGCGCACGCCGTGCATGGTGACCCGCTGGTGGGCTTCGCTCACGGTGGTGAAGAGCGCGTGCAGGCGAAAATCCTGTTGGTGCTGAATCCGGTGCAAGGCCAGCGCGGAGTCTTTGCCGCCGCTCCAGTTGAAAATGGCGAGAGGTTTCATAACGGAAAGGTACGGGTTCCTGGTGGCAGCCGCAGCGGTTTTAGGGGTGTTTTCCTGAAATCGGGGCTAAAACAGGTCGGTTTTTATCCTGAAAAAGACGGTTTTTACCAACATTTGGAGGATGATTGAATTATAACTTATTCAGATCAATGTAGTTACATTTGTATAAAGAAGAAATATGCAAACCTCTACCTACCTTATCTGGAAATAATTAAATTTGTAGAGTAAGTAGAGATAATGGAAGGCGACCGCCTCTTGACACACCCATACGCGACTGACAATGACGAAGACTTTCCTTGAGGAAATGAACAGTGATATACCCTCTGGGGTGGCATTCAAAAATGTCAACCTCAAGAAGAAAGTCATCTCCTATTTCGCCCACACGGGCAACGCCACCATTGCCGAGCTGGGCAAGGAACTGAACCTGAGTGTGCCCAAGATCACCAGCCTGCTCAACGACCTCATCCAGGACGGCCTAGTGCAGGACCACGGCAAAGTGGACTCTACCGGCGGCCGCAAGCCCAACGTGTACGGCCTGGCCCCGGAGTCGGCGTTTTTCCTGGGGATTGACGTGAGAACCCACCACATCAACATCGGGCTCACCGATTTCCAGAAGAACCTGATCAGCGACTTCAAAAGCTACCCCTACAAGCTGTCCAATGACAAGGAGTCTCTGGATGAGCTGTGCCACATCATCAACAATTTCATCTCTGAGCTGCCCATTCCCAGAGAGAAGATCCTGGGCATCGGCATTAACCTCTCGGGGCGCATCAACTACGCCAAGGGCTACAACTACAACCTCTTTGATTTCCATGACGCGCCGCTGAGCAAGATCATTGAGCAGGTCATCGGCATCAAGGTGTTCCTGGAGAACGATTCGCGGGCCATGGCCTACGGCGAGTATTGCTCTGGCGTGGTGGAAGACGAGAAAGATGTCCTGTTCGTGAACCTGGACTACGGCATTGGCGTGGGCATGATCCTCAACAACCAACTGTTCTACGGCAAATCTGGCTATTCTGGGGAGTTTGGGCACATCCCGCTGTTCCAGAACGAGAAGATGTGCAAGTGCGGCAAAAAAGGCTGCCTGGAGACCGAGGCCTCGGGCTGGGCGCTGGTGGAGATGTTCAAGGAAAGCATGCAGGCCGGCGCATCCACCATCATCAGCCAGAACAACATCCGCCCGGAGGACCTCACGCTGGACGATATCATCAACGCCGCTAAAAACGACGACGTGCTGGCCATCGAGCTGATCGCCAAAATCGGGGACAAAATCGGGCGGGGCATCGCGCTGCTCATCAACATCTTCAACCCAGAACTGGTGGTGCTGGGCGGCAGTTTGTCTTCTACCGAGGAATACATCATGCTGCCCATCAAAAGCGCCATCAAGCGGTACTCGCTGAGTCTGGTGAACAATGACACGCAACTGAAAGTCTCCCAACTGGGCGAAAAAGCCGGCGTAATTGGTGCCTGCCTTCTGGTGCGCCACCGCTACCTGGCGCTGGAACATAACTAAGAAACTTGATCCCCTAAAACCCGTCGGCCCGTTTCAGGCCTGTTTTGGTGAAAACAGGCCTGAAACGGGCCG
>NZ_JACOAF010000045.1 GCF_014269285.1 Rufibacter sediminis | reverse complement strand
TTGTCACTTTTCTCCTGGATGAGAAAAGTAACCAAAAGAATCATGAAGAAAAGAAACTCGCTGACGCTCAGACAGTCTTTTCTTCACTTCTTATGACACCTCGCAGCCGTCCTCTGTTTCATAGGGAGCGTAGGCCGTTGCTGCTTGTAAAGTCACTGATCGCGCTGTCTCAGCACTGGGCTACGCATGCGGCCCAGTCCCGAGACAGCGCGGTTTCCGCTACTAGGTTGGAGACGCAGCAATGCCTGCATCGTCCTGCGGACGGGAGGTGCTTTAAGTCTGTTTTTGTAAAAAATGCCTCAAAACGCCTGTGCCCAACTCAGGACTCTGGACTCAAGACTCAGAACTACAACTAGAGTTGATTTAGCCGTTCGGCGGCGGCTCTCAAGGTTTCTTCTTTCTTCGCGAAGCAGAACCGGATGACGCCCTGGTCCAGGTTTTGGTGGTAAAAAACGGAGATGGGGATGACCGCTACGCCGGCTTCTTTGGTGAGCCACTGCGAGAACTCCACGTCTGGCAGATCAGAGATCTGGCGGTAGCGGGCCAACTGGAAATAGGTGCCGGTGCAGGGCAGCAGCTCAAATTTGGAGGGCTGCAGGAGCGAGGCGAACAGGTCGCGTTTCTGTTGGTAGAAAGCGGGCAGGGTGAGGTAATGTTCCTGGTTGTCTAAGTATGCCGCAATGGCGTGTTGCAGCGGCGTGGCCGTGCTGAAGGTGAGGTACTGGTGTACTTTCCGGAACTCGGTGGTGAGGGCGGCGGGCGCGATGCAGTAGCCTACTTTCCAGCCGGTGGTGTGGTACGTTTTCCCGAAGGAAGAGACTACAAACGACCGCTCGGCCAGGGCTGGCACGGTGAGCACGCTGTGGTGCGACTGCCCGTCAAATACCATGTGCTCGTAGACCTCGTCACTGAGAATCAGGAACGGGTACTGCTGGGTGAGAGTGGTAAGCGCGTCCAGGTCTTCTTTTTGCCAGACCGCGCCGCTGGGGTTGTGCGGCGAGTTGATGATGAACAGGCGCGTTTTCTGAGTGAGTTTTGCCTCCACCTGCTGCCAATCTACCCTGAAACCAGGAAACTGCAGGGGCACAAACACGGGCACGCCGCCGCTCAGCTCAATGGCCGGCACGTAAGAGTCATAGCAGGGCTCCAGCACCAGCACTTCATCGCCGGGCTGTACCACGGCCGCAATCGCTGAGAACAGGGCTTCGGTGGCGCCGGAGGTCACGGTGATCTCGGTGTCCGGGTTCGCGGAGTGGCCGTACAGCTGCTGCGTCTTCTGACTGATTTTCTGCCGCAGCAAAGGCAGGCCGGGGCTGGGCGCGTACTGGTTGAAGCCCGCCCGCATGGCCTCCGATACCAGATCCATCAGCTCCGGCGGACAATCAAAATCAGGGAAGCCCTGGGAGAGGTTGATGGCTCCGTATTGCTGAGCCAGTTGGCTCATGGTGGAGAAAATGGTAGTGCTGACGGAGGGCAGTTTGCTCTGTATCTGGATGTGCATGCGTTTCAGGCCTGTTTCTGTGAAAATAGGCAAAAAACACATCCCTTTTCTAGCCTGGCAACGTTGCCTGTACAATTTCCTGCAGGGTAGGCACCACCTCGCGCTCAAACCAGGGGTGGCGTTTAAACCAGGCAATGTTCCGGGGCGAGGGATGGGGCAGCGGCAGGTACCGGGGCAGATAGTCTTGCCAGGCTTCTACGGTTTGGGTGAGGGTGGCTTTGGCGTTTTTCCCCAGGAAGGCCCGCTGCGCGTACGTCCCGATGAGCAGCGTGAGCTGGATGTTGGGCAAGAACGGCAGCAACTGCGGGTGCCAGTGCTGGAAGCACTCGGGGCGGGGCGGTAGATCACCGGAAGGGCCGGTGCCGGGGTAGCAGAAGGCGGTGGGGATGATGGCCACGTGCTCCTCGTTGTAGAATTCATCGGGCGTGAGCCCCAGCCAGCTGCGCAGCCGTTTTCCGCTCTGATCATCCCAGGGAATGCCCGAGGCGTGGACTTTGGTGCCCGGGGCCTGCCCTACAATCATAAGCCGCGCTGAGGCAGCCGCTCGTAGCACCGGCCGTGGGCCGTGGGGCAGGTGCGCGGCGCACAGCTGGCAGGCTCTGATCTGGGGGAGGAGTTCTTCTAGCATGACGGGCAAATACGTTTTAAGGCAAATTTCTGAAAAAGAGGGCAAAAACAGCCATAAAAAAGAAGCCGACACCCAACGGCACCGGCTTCAGGAAGTAGGTAAGCTGTATCTATGCTTCGGGGTAACCATCAGCGGAGACCTCATCCTCCGGGAAGGCCCGGAGAAGTAAATAGGAGGCTACTACGCTGGTGACCGCAATGGCTATCATCAGGGCTCTCATCACAATTCTGGTTAGATAAACCGCTGATTAATAATAGCGCGGGTTGTTGTTGCGCGGGTGGCGGGAGGCATCATCGCCGGAGTCAGTCTCGTCTGACCAGCGCGGGCCCCGCTCGGTGCCGCGGTCGTTGCGGGAACGGTACTCGTGGTCGTTCCGGCGGTTGTCCTGGTCATAGCGGTTTTGGTCCTGATCACGGTGATCAGAGTTGCGGGAGAACATGTTTTTTACATCATGCCATACCTCACGCACGCCTTCGCCCATGTCGCCTAAGATGTCACCTTTGTCACGGTCGGCGCGGCGGCCGTTGTTGTCGGTGTAGCGTTGTTCTTCGTACCAGGTGTGGTTTCCGCTGCCGTAGCGGTAATCATCGTCTTTGTAGCGGCTGCGGGTTCCCGGGTACTCGTTGTACGGATTGTCATCTGGGCGGGGTAGTTCCTGGCGCACGCCGCGCGAGTCCATGTAGGCACCGCGGTAATAGTTCTCATTGGTGTCATCTAGCCGGCGCTGCTCAGAGATGCGGTTGTCTGAATGCACGCGGTCATGGCCCTGGCCATAAGAATCCTGACGGGCGTTGTAATTGCCGCGGCTGTCACCGTAAGGGGTGAAGTGCTCGTTGCCCTGCTGCGAACGGCCGCTGCCATAAGAAGAACCTCCCGACTGTGGGGTGCTGTTGCCGCGGCCATCGCCGTAGTTAAGGCTGTTGGGGTTGCGGTAGGCGCTGTACTCACTGTTGCCGTAGTGTTTGCTCAGGCTGGCGCCGCGGTCTGCGTTTGAGTTGCGTTGGTGCGAATCCTCGGGGAAGTGGTTCTGGTGCTGGTTGTGGTTGAACTGGTTTCCGCTGTGCCAGTTGTTGTCGCTTGACCGTTGCGGAGACTGATGGCTCTCGCGGTCGCGGTTATACAGCTCACGACCTATCTGGTGGTTCTGGGCATTCCCGTCCGGACCCGGGCGGAATTCTCTGCGTCTTTGGTTATCGTCCATGATTTCTGATTCAGTTAAATAAATAGCACATTAGATGCCTCTTAGGAAATAGGGACATGTACGTATGTGTACGATAGCCTTTCTGAAGGGTTAAGCCGTGCCCGTTTTCCGGCTTTGATTTTAAGACGACTTTTGCAGAAAATGCCGGGGCGGGAATGACGTGTGGATAACCTTTGAAGCGGAAATCAGTAAGTGGGAGAAATCATTTTTCAGCTTACTTTTCTATGAAACGATACTTACCTTTATTGGGTGTTTTCTTGTTGTTCTTTCTGGTGATATCTGGGTTTGCGCACGGGCAGTCTAAAAAAGGAACGTCTGTTTCTGCCGCTGCGCAGGCGGGGAAAACTACCACAATTTCTACTGGAATAAACGGGCGCTAGCGCTGCATCAGGGCATTTTCAATACCTGACTTACTTCCTTACCTCTTCAATTTATTTACACCAGGCCTATAGACAGAAGGACGGCTTTGTTTTACACAAAGCCGCCCTTCTGCGGTTTACAGGAGTCTTGTCTTTAGTTGAAATGCTGTTCCAGAATCTCGCGCACGTGAGCTTCTTCCAGGGGTTTGGAAATGTGCTGCTCCACGGCGTTGTATTTCTTCAGTTTCTCCAGGTCATAGAAACTGGCCGAGGAGGTGAGCATCATCACCAGAATGCATTTCTGGGCAGTAGCGGGTAACTGATGGTACTGGTCCAGGAACTCAAAACCATCCATGACCGGCATCTTGATGTCCAGGAACATAAGATCGGGGAGTGGTCTGCCGGCGGCAATTGCGTCGTTCAGAAACGTGAGGGCCTCTTCTCCGTTGGTTACCACTTCAATGTGCTCAGCGATCTCCATACGGGTAAGCAGCCGCTTGTTCAGGTAATTGGTGGTCTCGTCGTCGTCTACCAACAATATCAGGTTCAGCCTTTTCATAGAACAAATATAGATGGACTTACCTTAGTAAGCTTCGGTTTTAAAATAAATAGTGAAGGTGGTGCCTTCGTTCACCTGGCTGGCCACCTCAATGCGGCCCCCGTTCTTCTGGATGATGCGGTTAAGGATATACAGGCCCAGACCAGAGCCGTCTACGTGGTTGTGGAACCGCTTGAACATCTGAAACATCTTAGAGCCGTGTTTCTCCATGTCCAGCCCCATGCCGTTGTCCTGCACCGTGAGCACCACATAGCCGGGCTGTTGCTGCGTTTGGAGGTGGACCACAGGGGCGCGCTCAGGCGAACGGTACTTGACCGCGTTGCTGATGAGGTTATAGAAAATACTCTTCAGGTTAACGCGGGAATACACCAAACACGAAGCCTGGGTGAAATCACAGGTGATCAAAGCACCCGAGCTCTGGATGAGGTCCTGGATGCTGAGCTGTACCTCGCCTACCAACTCTGACAGAATAATCTCCTCCTGGTGCGCGTCAATTTCCTTCTGCACTTTCACGATCTCGGCCAGGTCTGAGATGGTGGCATTGATTTGCTTCAAGGACCGGTTGAACATGCTGATCAGAAGCTGCGCATCTGGGTCATGGAAGGTGGCCGTTTGGGTAAGCGCCTGGAAGATGCCGGCCATGTTGATGATGGGCAGCTTGAGGTCATGCGAGGCGGTATAGACAAAGCTGTCCAGGTCCTCGTTGATGCTGCGGAGCTCGCGGTTGGTCTGCTCCATCAACTCCTCGTTGCGTTTCTGGTCTTCTATGTCTGTGCAGGTGCCAAACCACTTGACAATGGTTCCTTCCTGGTCGCGTTGCGGCAAGGCACGGGCCAGAAACCACCGCCATTCCCCGTCAGAAGCCCGCTTGAAGCGGTATTCTACTTCATAGGGCTCACCGGTGCGCAGGGAGTGACGCCAACGGGCAAAGGATTTCTCCTGATCGTCAGGGTGCAGCAGGTTGTTCCACATGGTGGTACCCTTGCTCGCCTCCACGTCATAGCCGGTGTATTCCACCCACCTCTGGTTGAAGTAATCATGGTAGCCTTCGGGGTCAGTGGTCCAGACGAGTTGGGGCATGCTGTCAGCGAGGAATTGGAAGTTCTGGGTGCTTTCCTGCAAGTCCAGCAGCATTTGCTTCTGGTCCTGGATATCGGTGTGCGAGCCCACCCACATGTAGATAGTGCCTTCCTCATCGCGCACGGGAATGCCGCGTACCAGAAACCAACGGTAGGTTTCGCTGTTTCTGGTGCGCCAGCGGTTTTCCAGCACAAATGGCTCGCCGGTGCGGAGCGAATGGCGCCACCGGGAATGGGTAATCTCTATGTCTTCGGGATGGATGAAGTACTCCCAGCCCCAGCCGTTCAGTTCTGCCTGCGTGGTGCCCAGGTAGTCATACCATTGCTGGTTGTAGTAATCTATGTAACCGTCTGGGCGGGCGGTAAAGGTCATGTGAGGCAGAGCCTCCAGGATCTTGAGGGTACGCTCATGCGAGATTTTCAGTTCCTGGGCTAGTTTCAGGGCCTCTTCCTGCATTCTCACCTGCTCCGTCACTTCCACCACCAGCACAATAATGCCTTCCACTTGCTGGTGCTCATCAAAGAGGGGTTGGTACATGAAGTTGAAATACCCCAACTCCAGGGTGCCGTTTCCTTTCCGGTCTAAGTAGGCGGGGGTTTCTGTGCCTAAATGCAGTTCACCGGTGGCGTACACTTGCTCAATGATGTCGAAAAATCCTTGCTCTTCCAGTTCAGGCACTACCTGGCGGAAGGACTTGCCTACCGTGTCACGGCCGCCTACCAGTTGCTTGAATTGCGGGGTGGCGAAATCAACTATCCAATCCGCGCCTTTGAGCACGGCAAACTGCACCGGCGATTGCGACAGCATGCGCTGCACGTACTCGTCCCGTTCTTTGAGCTTCTGCTGGATGTCTTTCTGCTCCTGGATGTTGGTGTCAACGCCAATCCAGGCGCGAATGGTACCGTCTTCGTTCTTCAGGGGCGTGGCGCGCATGGTAAACCAGTGGTACTTGCCGTCTGAAGCCTGTTTTAGCCGGGCTTCGTTCACGTATTCCTGCCCCGTGGTCAGGGCTTGGCTCCAGTTGAAAATAGTGGAGTCCAGATCAGCGGGGTGAACGACCTTGTCCCAGCCTTCGTCTGGATTGGTGTTGCCGGTGTAGGCGTACCAGGCTTTGTTGTAGTAGTAGATGTATCCATCGGCGCGGGCTACCCAGGCTATTTCCGGGATGCCCTCCAGGAGGGCCCGCACGTGCTGTTCGCTGGCCTTCAGCTCAACGGCGTAGCGGTTTTTCTCGGTGAGGTCTACCATGGCCCCAATCATGCGCAGCGGGGTTCCGTTGGCATCTCGGGAAATGGTGCCTCGGTCTAAGATATCGGCGTAGGTGCCGTCTGCCTTTAAGAAACAGTACTCATCCTGCCAGTTGGTGCCGCCGCTGTCTATGACCTGGTGAATGCCGTCTACAATGCGTTGAGCGTCATCTGGGTGGATACGGCCGTACCAGGAGTTGACATCGTGCTCAATGTCTTCGTCTCTGTAACCAAAGATGACTTTAAAGCCTTCGTTCCACCAAACGGTGTTCTGGAGCAGATTCCAGTCCCAGATGACGTCATTGGTGGTTTGGGCAATCAGCTCAAACCGCTCCAGGTTCTGCTGGGCTTGCTGCGTTTGCCTTTCGGTTTCTTCCAGGTTTTTTACCTGCTGGGTCACATCCTCAGATTCATGAATCAGATAAAGGACGTTGCCGCTAGCGTCTAAGACCGGGGTGTTGGAGGGCTGCCAGTATTTTTCCTCAAAGCCCCCGCCCAACTCCTCTGGCTTGGTCACGTCATAGCGCTGGAGCGCCATTTTATGGGGCACTTTGTTGTCGCGGGCGAACTCAAGCGATTGCCGCCAGTTGAGCACCCCATCGGCCGAGGCCAGGTCTGGGTTGTCCGGGAATACCTCAAACAGGTACTTGCCCAGGATAGACCGGTCTTTGAACGTGGACGTCAGGTAGGCGTCACTGGCTTCCACGATGGTGAAATCTGGGGAGACCACAATATAGAGCCTCGGCAACGCCCTGAAGATAGAAAGGATATCCAGGGTAGTAGGAGAGGCTGTAGAGGAGTTCATGGACAATGCGTTCAAAAGTTCTTGTAAGGATAACGGAAGCTACCCGTTCTGCAATTCAAAGGCAAACAGAGAAAGAGGTCTTTTGTTTTGGGGCCACTTTTGAAAAAGTGGCCCCAAAACAAATTTATGCCTGCATATCGGCAAAAATGCCTTTGGCCTGTTCCAGCGTGGAGACATCTTCTACGGTCACAATCAGCTTGTCTTTGGCTTCTTTCAGGCGGGAGCGGCGCGGATGCTGCTGCACGTACTGTAAAATGCGGCTAAAAGTTTCTGACTGGAAGAAAGCCTCATTGTTGTGGCTGGGAATGTACCCCTTGAGCGTGTCTTTCTTGAGCGTGAGCTTCTCAAAACCCAGATGGCAGGCTTCCCAGCGCATTTTCACAATGTTCACCAACTGGTCTACTTCGGGCGGCATCGGCCCGAAACGGTCTACCATGCCCTCCACTATTTTCTCCAGGCTTTCCAGGTCTTTTACGCGGTCCAGCTTGCTGTACATCTGCAAACGTTCAGAGATGTTGCTGATGTAAGAGTCTGGGATAAGGATTTCTAGGTCCGTTTCCACGGAACACTCCCTCACCGGCTCCAGCAGTTTATCGGCTTCCAGGTCTTTGAAGAACAGGTCCCGGAATTCGGTTTCCTTCAGTTCCTGCACGGCCTCGTCCAGAATCTGGTGGTACGCCTCAAAACCCAGGTCATTGATGAAACCGCTCTGCTCGCCACCCAGCATGTTTCCCGCGCCGCGGATGTCCAGATCACGCATGGCAATCTTGAAGCCTTCGCCTAGATCAGAGAATTCTTCCAGGGTGCTCAGGCGTTTGCGGGCATCGGAAGGCAGGCCGGAAACCGGCGGGGTTAATAGGTAGCAGTATGCTTTCTTGTTGGAACGGCCCACGCGCCCGCGCATCTGGTGCAAATCGCTCAACCCGAACATGTGGGCGCGGTTGATGAGAATGGTGTTGGCGTTAGCGATATCCAGCCCGCTTTCAATAATATTGGTACTCACCAGTACGTCATAATGGCCTTCCACAAAGCGCATCATACGTTTCTCCAACTCTTCAGGGTCCATCTGGCCGTGGGCGTACGTCACCTTGGCATCGGGTACCAGTTTCAGGATGAGGTTGGCCATTTCCTCTATGTCTGAGATGCGGTTGTGCACGAAGAAGACCTGTCCTTTGCGCTTCAACTCATAGGCTACGGCGTCCCTGATGAGGGTATCATCAAACACATGCAGTTCGGTTTGTACCGGCTGGCGGTTGGGCGGCGGCGTGGCAATCACGGAAAGGTCACGGGCGCCCATCAAAGAGAAGTGTAGCGTACGCGGAATAGGGGTGGCGGTGAGCGTGAGCGTGTCTACGTTTACCTTGATTTCCTTCAGTCTATCCTTTGTTTTTACCCCGAATTTCTGTTCCTCGTCAATAACCAATAAGCCCAGGTTCTTGAACTTGACATCTTTGCTGGCCAGGCGGTGCGTGCCAATGAGAATATCGGTTTTGCCTTCGGCTACCCTTGAAAGGGTTTCCTTTATTTGCTTGGTGGTCTTGAAGCGGTTAATGTACTCCACGTTCACCGGGAAGGCTTCTAACCGGTCCCGGAACGTTTTGTAGTGCTGCATGGCCAGAATGGTGGTAGGCACCAGTACGGCCACCTGCTTGCCATCACAGGCCGCTTTGAACGCTGCCCGTATGGCCACCTCGGTTTTCCCGAAGCCCACGTCTCCGCACACCAGACGGTCCATGGGATGGGGTTGCTCCATGTCGTTTTTGACGTCCTCTACCGCTTTGCCTTGGTCTGGGGTGTCTTCGTAAATAAAAGAGGACTCCAACTCTGCCTGTAGGAAGCCATCTCTGGAGTAGGCGTAACCGGGCGCTTTCTTGCGTTTAGCGTACAAAGAAATCAGTTCGGCGGCAATGTCTTTGACTTTGCTTTTGACCTTTTTCTTCTTGTTTTCCCACTCTGGCGAGCCTAGTTTGCTCATGGTGGGCGGCGTACCTTCTTTGCCGGTGTATTTAGAGATTTTGTGCAGCGAGTGGATGCTCACGTACAGCAAATCATCGTCGCGGTAAATGAGCCGAATGGCTTCCTGCATTCTGCCGCCCACTTCTACTTTCTCCAGCCCCGCAAACCGCCCGATGCCGTAGTCCATGTGCGTGACGTAATCGCCGGGCTTGAGCGTGCGGAGTTCCTTTAAGGTAAGCGCTTTGGATTTAGAGTAGCCTTCGCGGGTTTTGTGCTTGTAGAAACGCTCGAACAGCTGATGGTCTGTGTAGCAGACGAGTTTTACTAAATCATCCACGAAACCCTCGCGCAGCGCCAGCATCAGGTGATGGAACCGAACATCATGGTCCAGTTCGTCAAAAATGGTGGTCAATCTATCGGCTTGGCGCGGCGACTCGGCGGCGATGACGTTCACGTAGCCGTTGCTCTGGTTTTCGTGCAGGTTGGCTACCAACCGTTGGAAATCTTTGTTGAACGAAGGTTGCGGATGCGCCTGAAACTGCACCACTTCTGCGTTGCGGAAGTTGAACCGCTTGCCGAACTCCACCAGCGTGAACGTTTCCAGGGCCTTTTTGAAAGACTTGCCCGATTCGAACAAATCCTCTGGGTTGGAGACAATCTGCACGCCTGCGCTGGCCTCCAGCATCTCCTGAAAAGACTGCTCAGCCTTCTCATAAGACTCCGTGACCACCTCTATGGTGTGCCGGTAATCTTTGACCCAAACCACGCTGTTTTCAGGAATAAAGTCCAGAAACGACTCGCGGGTTTCCTGCAGCAGTTTGGTCTGCACGTTGGGGATGATGGAAATCTGCTTTTTCTGCTCCACGCTGAGCTGCGTGTTGGGGTCAAACGTCCGGATGCTTTCAATCTCATCACCGAACATCTCCAGACGGAACGGCAGCTCGTTCGCGTACGAGAACACGTCCACGATGCCCCCGCGCACGGCGAACTGGCCGGCCTCGTACACAAAATCGGTACGCTCGAAGTCATAGCTGGCCAGCATCTCCGTCAGGAAATTCACGTCCAGTTTTTCGCCCACCTTCGCGCCCAGCGTGTTTGCCACCAGAGATTTCTTATTGATGACTTTTTCGGTCAGCGCCTCGGGGTAGGTGACAATCATGGCACCCGCCCCGGCGCGGTTGTTCAGGCGGTTGAGCACCTCGGCGCGCAGCAGGATGTTGGCGTTCTCGGTGTGGTCAAACTGGTAGGCGCGCTTGTACGAGCTGGGGAATAAAAGCACTTCCTGGCCTTCTTCCAGTAGGTTGGAAAGGTCGCTGTAAAAGTAGGCGGCCTCCTCGCGGTCATGCAGCACGAACAGGTAGGTGCCGGGCTGCATGGTTTGCAGGGCAGACGCCACCACGGCGTCCAGGCTGCCCACCAGCCCTTTGAGTTGTATATGTTGAGGTTCAGGAGTCTGCAGGCGTTGGGCCACGGTTTGCACCACGGGGTCTTGCCGGTACAGCTCCAAAAATTGCGTTGCTTTCAAGGGTAAATCTTTTCTAGAAAAACAGGGGCAAAGCTAGCCATTCTTGCCGGTTACTGGAAACGAACCTGTGCAAGGGTTAGTTGCCGAATTCACTGAGGGATTGAATGATGGAGAGATTGAATGAGTGGGAGAATAAAAGCTGGTCTGTTTACCGCCTGATTTCGGAAAAGCAGGTCAAAAACGCTCTGAGTTCTTCTGAATCACATTTCCCCCGTTTCTACTGCGGCTTTTTGCTGTTCGGGATTTGTAATCCCGAACCATTGAGAAGCGGATTTTTAATCCGCCGTGAGCCGCGGTTAAAAAATTGTGCAGGGGGATTACAAATCCCCTTCTCGCAGCTTTCGGATTATAAATCCGAAAGAGCTTTAGAGCTTTAGCGGTACGTTACCGGAAAGTTTTCGGCGTAGACACTCGCAAGGTCCTCCGGACACTTCGAGGTCTTTGAGCAGGCGGTATAGCGGCTGGGAGACCTAGAACTTCTCTTCGGTCTGTCTTGTAGCAAGCCGAAGAGAAGCACATAAGAGCATGGAAAATCAGCACATCTTCTAATCGCCCAATCTTCTAATCTTCAAATCGCCCCATCTTCAAATTCCCAAATTACTCGTCCTTCAACTTGCCTTCCATCTTCTTTTTGAATTTCTCCACTTTGGGGGTAGAGACGGCGCGCATGTAGGGGTTGTTGGGGTTGTGGCGGTAGAAATCCTGGTGCTCTTCCTCGGCGGGGTAGAACTCTTTGAGGGCGGCTACTTCGGTCACAATGGGGGCCTGGAAAGCCCGCGCGGCGTTCAGTTTCTTGATGTAGGCGTCAATCTGGGCCTTTTCTTGCGGAGTGCGGTAGAAGATGGCCGAGCGGTACTGGGTTCCTTCGTCGGGGCCCTGGCGGTTGAGCGTGGTGGGGTCATGGGCCGCGAAGAAGGCTTCCAGCAGCGTTTCATAAGACACCACCTTAGGGTCATAGGAGATCTGGACGGCTTCGGCGTGGCCGGTCAGGCCGGTGCTCACTTGCTCATAGGTGGGGTTCTTGGTGGAACCGCCGGTATAACCCGAGACCACCGTGTAAACGCCTTTCAGCTTCTCGGCGGCTTCTTCAGTGCACCAGAAACATCCGCCGGCAAACGTGGCCACGGCCAGGCTGTCGGGCGCGGGAGCAGAGGTGGGCTTGGTTTGGGCAGCGGCTTGTTTTTCTTTCCGGCTTTGGGCGCAGGAAGTGAAGGTGAGCAGGAATATAAAGGCAAAAGAAAGAAGTCTCATAGAAGTGAATCGTTCAGGAAAGTGCATACAGGTAAAACCATAAAGGTAGGGTATAAGTTTCGGGCAGAGGATGGCGCTGGGTGGTAACTTTTTGGAAACGGGCCGGTACAAAGAGGAGTACACCAATCATCTCTAACCTATGGCAGAATCAGCGAAAACCACCACCGATCACGAGACCATCAAGAAATGGGCCGAGGCCCGCCAAGGCAAACCCGCTACCGTGAAAGGCACCGGCAAAGGCGAGGAAGCCGGCTTGCTGCGCATCAATTTCCCGGGTTACGCCGAGGACAACCTGGAAGACATCAGTTGGGAGGAGTTTTTTGAGAAGTTTGAGGAGAAGAAGCTGGCCTTCCTGTACCAGGACGAAAAAGACAGCCATTTTTCCAAGCTCGTGAATCGGGAGAAATAATCCGGGTGCTATCTTTCTTTAAGCGTTTCTGGCCTTTTTTGAAAAAGGAGGCCAGAAACGCTGTTTTTATGACTTTCACGTGGGAGATGAGAAATATCATTCATTTTTATTTGGACTGATTCTAAAGAGAGGCTATTTTTGCAGTGTTCCTTTTGAGCAACCAGCCGCTTCGCTTATGCCAACTCCTCCCAACCTGCAAGAATTATTCCGGACTGTTTACGGTGCGGTGTACCAGTGTAATCGGTATAACTGTTATTTCGTGGAGTTTGCGGGCGGCATCTCGCCCTTCAAGGTGAAAGATTTCCTGGTGCTGAAACAGCACGTGGAGGCTATAAACGTAGAGGCAATGGTACACGACCCTTCCCGCGCGTCGGATGTGCACGTGCTGATGCCGTACCGCTCTGAGCGCTGCTTCGTGCTGACCTTGACGGATGTGCTGCACTTTCAGGAGTTGCTGCAAGGCGCCAAGGCCATGATGTCGTTGAACAGCCTGTTGCAGGAGTGCCTGTATGCTCCGGCGGTGTTCTAGTCTTTTATTTTTTTTATTGTTCCTGTTGAAGAGCTCCTTTTGATTAAAGAGCTCTTTTATTTTAAAAGGCCCTTCTATTTAGAGATTGTAATCATCTTCTCTATATCATGGTTCAAGCTTATATCATGGTTCAAGCTTTTAACTTGGACCTACCATGAGCTGAAGTTTGCAACTTCAGTGTGGCGCTAGCCTCAGAGGCATTCGTGTGCGCTGTATCTCGATATGAACTCTCCTTGATGGCACTTTATCACCCTCTATGGCGCGGATTTACTTTAATGCCTTTCCTTCTTCTTATCAGCTGTTGAGCGACCAACCCGCCCGCCGTTGTTGGTGTTCTCACCAACAACCATGACTACCGCTCCGATTAGCATCTCGCCATTACTCTTCTATTTCCGTCCTGCAAGCCTTGAGGCTGGAATCGCGGTCTGCCCGCGTTTGTCACTTTTCTCCTGGATGAGAAAAGTAACCAAAAGAATCATGAAGAAAAGAAACTCGCTGACGCTCAG
>NZ_JACOAF010000044.1:370057-443669 GCF_014269285.1 Rufibacter sediminis | reverse complement strand
GTCCGTGATCTCATAACGACGCATAGGCTTTTTGATACTCTAACAACTGCCAGGAAAAATAATTCTACAATTGTCAACGCGCCCTAAGACCATCTGCCTGCGGGTTTTCCGTTCTGGCAAATTCTGCGTACACTTACTTTCCCATCCATTTTATGAACGAGAAGTAAATGCAGAATAACCGTTGGAGTTTAGAGGGCCGCCGGGCCTTGGTTACCGGAGGCACCAAAGGCATAGGAGCCGCCATTGCGGAAGAATTACTTTCCTTCGGCGCCGAAGTACTCATTGTGGCCCGCAAGGAACTGGAGGTAAACCAGGCCGTGACCGATTGGCGCGCCCGGGGCCTGAAAGCCTCTGGCATGGTAGCCGATGTAAGCCAGGCCGCCGATCGTCATAACCTGCTTCAACTGGTGGAGAACACCTGGGGCTCGCTGGACATCCTGGTGAACAACGTGGGCACCAACATCCGCAAGAAAATCGGCGAGTACACGCCCGAAGAATACAATTACCTGTTGCAGACCAACCTCACCTCAGCCTTTGAACTGTGTCGCCTGGCGCACCCGTTCCTAAAAGCCTCGCCGCAGGGAAGCGTGGTGAACGTTTCCTCCGTGGCCGGTTTGGGGCACGTACGGACCGGGGCCATTTACGGCATGACGAAGGCCGCGCTGGTGCAACTCTCCAAGAACCTGGCGGGCGAGTGGGCCCCGGATGGAATAAGGGTGAACTGCGTGGCGCCGTGGTACATCAGAACCCCGTTGGCGGAGCAGGTGCTGCAGAACCAGGAGTACCTGGAAAGTGTGTTGAGCCGCACACCCAGCCGCACCATCGGTAACCCCGAGGATGTGGCCTCGGCGGTGGCTTTTCTATGCATGCCCGCCGCCGCGTACATCACCGGACAGTGCATTGCCGTAGACGGTGGCATGAGCATCAACCTGTTCGGGTAAACTTACGTCTTTCCTATAAACAGCAACTCCTCCCTGATCAATGCGTCAGGGAGGAGTTTCTGGTTTAGGACTGTTTTCCGGAAACCAGTTAAGAAACGGAGGACGGAACTTCTTCCATCAACTGTACCAAAGCTTGGTAGTAATTCTCCAGCGCGTCTGGATGGGTGTGCAGGTACAGGAACGGCTCAATCAGCTCCAGTTCCATCAGTTGCAGTTCCTCTCCTACCACCACGCCGTCAACGCGGGCGTACAGGCAGCCCTCGGCGAACTGGTTTACCATAGTTTGCGCCTGGGCTAACAGATTGGCCGGAGCTTCCTGCGGATGAATGGTGCCGCCAAAGAAGTGCTGCACCCTGAAATCACCGTCCTTCGCGGACTTGAGCAGACAGTGGCTGTACTGACCGTTGAAGAACAGGAACGACCACTCGCCTTCGTCCTGGATCTGCGGCATGAACGGCTGCGCCAGGTAATCCTCGGCTCTGAGCAATTCCTCCAACTTGGGCTTTACTTCTTCCACTTCGCTCATAGACACAATGAACGTGTTCTTCGCGCCGCCACTTACGCAGGGCTTGATGATGAGTTTATCAGTTTGGAATTGGCTGAAGTAGGGCTCCAAAGCTACGGCGGTTCCCCTTTTGAGCAACGCGGTAGGCACAATGGGCAACCCGGCTTTCTCCACCTCCAGCAGGTAATGCTTGTCGGCGTTCCAGCGGATGGTAGAGATGGGGTTCAGGGTACGGATGCCCAGGGCTTCCATGCGGTCCAGCCACGCGCAGAACTCCGGAAATTTATCGAAGTAATCCCACGGCGATTTGAAAACCGCCAGATCATATTGCGCCCAGTTCACGGCCGGGTCATGCCAGTCTTCCAGGGTGATGTCAATGCCTTTGGAGGTGAGGTAATCCATCAGGACGCCGTCTTCACTGCCGCTCAATGCGCCATAGCTATGGATGGCCTCATAGGTCACTAATGCTAGTTTCAAGGTTGTTGCTTTGTATGGATAGTGATGTATAAAAATTCTCTGTGCTGCTGAAAAACCCACCCCTACCCCTCCAAGGAAGGGATTTTCTCTACTAATGTTAGAAAAGGATTTCCCTCTTGTAGTGGATATTCCCCTCCTCAGAGGGGCAGGGGTGGGTTATAACGCATTCCTGTTTTAAGGCTGTTTTTCCTAAAGTTGCTTCAAAACAACTTATTTCAGCGGATTGTTCAGGTAATCCACGGCCAGATTCGCTAACGCTCTTACACCTAGTTTCAAGCCGCTTTCCTCGATGTAAAAATCAGGGGTATGGTGCGAGGGGGCTTTGGCGGGGTCAGCGCCTTTGGGCATGCCGCCCAGGAAAAGGTACAAGCCCGGTACTTTCTGCTGGAAATAAGCGTAGTCCTCGGCAATGGTCACGGGCTTGGTGAGTTTCACCTGATGAGTACCGGCCACGCGCTGCAACGAAGGCAGCATATGGGCGGTGAGGGCCTCGTGGTTGTAGGTCACAGGCGTCATCTCCTGGATAGAAACCTCGGCCGTGGCCCCTGCGCCGGTGGCGATGCTAGTAGCGGTTTTCTTCAGGCGTTCATGGATTTGCTGCTGCATGGGCACGTCCAAGGCTCGGATGGTACCGATCATCTCCACCTGACTGGGCACGATGTTCGCGCGAACCCCGCCGTTGATGGCCCCCACGGTCAGAATAGCGGCGGCATTGGTCACGTCCAGTTGGCGGCTTACAATGGTTTGCAGGGCGGTCACAATGTAGGCCGAGGTCACCACCGGATCTACGCCCATCCAGGGAGTTCCGCCGTGCGACTGCTGGCCTTTCACGGTAATTTTGAAGTTATCGGAACTAGCCATCATGCCCTGCGGCCGATAGGTGATGGTGCCCACTTCCACGTCTGACCGGATGTGCAACCCGAAGATGGCGTCCACTTTAGGAGCATCCAGCACGCCTTCCTGCACCATCAGTTTTGCGCCGCCCACCTGTCCGGGAGCCGAGCCTTCCTCGGCGGGCTGGAAGATGAATTTCACGGTGCCTTTCAAATCTTTCTTCACGCCGCTCAGCACCTCGGCTACGCCCATGAGCATGGCCACGTGCGCATCATGGCCGCAGGCGTGCATCACGCCCACTTGCTGTCCTTCAAAGGTGGTTTTCACTTTAGACGCGAACGGCAGGTTATGCGTGTTGTTCTCCGTGACCGGCAGCGCATCCATATCGGCGCGCAGAGCTACCACGGGGCCGGGCTGTCCGCCTTTGAGAATGCCCACCACGCCGGTTCTGGCTACCCCGGTCTTCACTTCCAGCCCGAGGGCCTTCAAGTGCTTCGCGATCTTCTCAGCGGTCTTTACCTCAAAATTTCCCAGCTCGGGGTTCTGGTGCAACTCCCGCCGCCACTGAATGACTTTGGGTTCTATCTTCTCGGCGAGTTGGTCTATCTGGGTTTGTGTCCCGGTGCTTTGCGCACTGCCGATGAGCGACACACCCAGAAAAGAAGTGAGGAAGAATAAAAGCGATTTATGGGAAAGCATTAGGACTCTTTTGTTTAGCTGCCGATTCCTGAAAATCAGCCTGAAAACACAAAAGTACACCAGCCAATCGGGAAATGGAATTTTAGCTGCCGAGTTGGTCAACTGCCGTAAGCAAGTAAGTACAAATGTTTCGCTGGCGCGAGCCTCCGGCTCGTGTCCGGACGCATGGCAGATAATTAGCTTAACCCCGTTTTGTCATCCTGAAAGGACAACTATGGCGCGGAAGTTACTTCCGTGACTTGCATCAAAAGTCACGGAAGTAACTTCCGCGCCATAAACATCTAGCATTTTGCTTCATCTTCAACCAAACTCCCTTTCCCGTGTCATCTTGAAAAGATCTTGTGGGCAAACTAGAAAGGCGCTGAAGAAACGACTTTAGCGCTTGCTCACAAGATCCTTTCAGGATGACAAAAAAGGGATAAGGAATACGTCCGGACACGAGCCGGAGGCTCGCGCCAGCGATGAATACGTTTAGGGCCTGTTTTCTTAAAACAAGCCTTAAACTAACCCGCTACTCTTCTTTCTCCTTCGCTTCGTCCACGGCTGCTTTCAGCGGTTCCTCCAGGCGTTGCTCGGCGGCGGTGTCTCCTTTTTCGATGGCTTCCGCGATGTTCTCCGCGAAATTGGCGGCTACCTGCGGGGTGATGGGCATGATCTCAGGATCAGTGAGCGCGTCTATGACCACGGGGCGGTCTGCTTTCAGGGCGGCTTCCCAGGCGGCGTCAATCTGGTCCGGGGTTTCTATCCGGATGCCAATCAAACCGATGCTTTCGGCGTAGGCGGCGTAGTTGAACTCGGGGAGCACCTGTGAGGCATCGAATTTTGGATTGCCCTCGTTCATGCGCTGCTCCCAGGTCACGAAGTTGAGGTCGCGGTTGTTGAGCACCAGCACAATCAGGCGCGGATCGGCCCATTGGCGGTAGTATTTCTGGATGGTCAACAGCTCCTCGGTGCTGCCCATCTGCATGGCGCCATCGCCAGCAAAGGCGAACGCCGGACGGTCTGGGAAGGCGAATTTGGCGGCTAGCGCGTACGGCAAGGCACAGCCCATGGTCGCCAGCGTGCCGGAAACGGAGAACTTCATGCCCTCGCGTATTTTGATGTACTGCGCCATCCAACTGGAAGAAGAGCCCGAATCGGCGGCCAAAATACAGTTACCGGGCAAACGCGGCGACAGCTTCTCAAACACCAAGCGCGGGTTCACGGGTTTGGCCGGATGGCTGGCAAACTCGGCTAGCTGTTTCTCCCAGTTCTGGATGTTCTGTTCAATAGTTTCGCGCCAGGTGCGGTCTTCTTTTCGTTGCAGCAGCGGCAGCAGCGCGCGGATGGTTTCGGCACTGTCGCCTACAAGCGGCACTTCCATGGGGTAGCGGATGCTGAGCATGCGGCCGTCCAGGTCTATCTGCACGCCGCGCGCCTGGCCTTCTTTGGGCAGGAACTCGGCGTACGGGAAGCTGGACCCGATCATGAGCAGGGTGTCGCAATGGGCCATCATCTGGTGGCTGGCCTCGGTCCCGAAGAACCCGATGGCGCCGGTCACAAACGGCAAGTCATCGGGCAGCGCCGCTTTCCCCAGATACGCTTTGGCCACCCCGGCTCCTAACACTTCGGCCAGCTGGGTAACTTCCTCGGCGGCATCTTTGGCCCCGGCCCCAATCAGAATCGCTACTTTTTGACCGGCATTCAGCACCTCGGCGGCTTTGCGCAGATCTTCGTCGCGGGGCAGCACGCGCGGCGGCAAGTACCCGATGCCCGAGTGCACCGTGCCATGCTTGTGCTCCGGTTCCTGGTACTCCAGTTCCTGGACATCGCTGGGGATAATGACACAGGTGACGGTGCGCTGGTCTTTGGCGATCCGGAAGGCGCGGTCAATGAGGTGACGTACCTGGCTAGGCTCCATGGCTACCTGCACGAACTCGCTGGCCACGTCTTTGAACAGGGACAAAAGGTCCACCTCCTGCTGGCTATGCCCGCCCAAGGCCGTGCGGGCCTTCTGCCCCACCAGCGCCACCACCGGCTGATGGTCCAGTTTGGCATCGTACAAGCCGTTGAGTAAATGAATCGCGCCCGGTCCCGAGGTGGCCAGACAAACGCCTACCTCGCCGGTGAACTTGGCGTGCGCGCAGGCCATGAGCGAAGCCACTTCCTCGTGCCGCACCTGGATGAACTTGACCTTGTCGTCGGCCCGGTCCAGGGCTCCCATGACGCCGTTAATACCATCGCCGGGATACCCGAAGATGCGGTTTGTGCCCCATTGATGGAGGCGCTCTACTATGAAATCACTGACCTGCTGTGGCATACGCTTCTGTTTTAAGGCTCCTTTTGACAAAAAAGGCTCTAAACAGGTACGACCTTAGGGACAGATGGTTCAGTTGGAAAAGGAATGGATTGATTTTGAAACGACATTCTATGTAGGGGCAACCCTTGTGGTTGCCCTTGGCGGTATGGAACGCTTTTTCGTTGAATCAGTGAATGATGCGGTAGCATGCGAACGGACAACCACCTAGGAATTGCCCCATTCATAAATCGTGAGTCATGGAAGTAAATCCGAGATCATAGGAGGCAAGAAAGGAAAGCTGTAAATTCAGGCGAAATTCCACGTCTATGATGCGTCTTCGGCTTCTACTCCCGGTATTGCTTTTGTCCCCATTTGTCACTTTTGCCCAGAAAACGTACTGGCAGCAGGAGGTGAACTACACCATTGACGTGAAGCTGGATGATGAGCGCCACACCCTGAAGGCCACGGAGCAAGTCGAGTACGTGAACCACTCGCCGGAGACGTTGACGTTTCTGTACTTCCACCTGTGGCCCAACGCCTACCAAGACCGCAGCACGGCCTTCGCGAAGCAGCAACTCTTGAACGGGGAGGATGAATTCCACTTCGCCCCCCAAGAAGCGCGCGGTTCTATTTCGGGCCTGGATTTTAAAATAGACGGCCAAAACGTAACGTGGGAACTGGATGCGCAGCACCCGGACATCGCTAAGCTCACTTTGAACCAACCGTTGTACCCGGGCGGTCGCATCATTATCAGTACGCCGTTTCAGGTGAAGTTGCCGGATTCCTTCTCGCGGCTGGGGCACGTGGGGCAATCGTACCAGATCTCGCAGTGGTACCCTAAACCGGCGGTCTTCGACCACGAAGGCTGGCACCCGATGCCGTACCTGGACCAGGGCGAGTTCTACTCGGAGTTCGGGTCGTTTGACGTGCGCATCACGCTGCCGGCCAACTATACCGTAGGCGCTACCGGCGAGTTGCAGAACGCCGCAGAACGCGCGCATGGACAGCCTGGCACAGGTGACCGCCGGCAAAAAGGAGTTCCGGGCCGATGATCTGGATTTTCCGCCCTCGGCGCAAGCCACTAAAACTCTGCACTACAAACAAGACCGCATCCATGACTTCGCGTGGTTCGCTGATAAGCGCTTCAACGTCCTGAAAAGCCAGGTGACGCTGCCGTACTCCAAACGCGAGGTGACCACGTGGCTCCTGTTCACCAACCGCGAAGCAAAGCAATGGCTGAAAAGGGCGCACGAAATAGACGATGCCGTGTACGCCTATTCTCTCTGGTTAGGCGATTACCCGTACAGCCAGGCCACCGCGGTAGATGCCGCCTTGAGCGCCGGCGCGGGCATGGAGTACCCCATGGTGACGGTCACGGAGCCCGAGGCCATCATCCATGAGGTGGGCCACAACTGGTTTTACGGCATTTTGGCCAGCAACGAGCGCGAGCACCCCTGGCTGGACGAAGGCATCAACTCGTATTATGAATTCAGGACCAAGGCGCTGCGCAACAAATATGCGGGCATGGTGTCCAGCGAAGTGAATAATAACGCCTTCGGGAAGTTTTTCGGGGTGGATGATCTGCCACCGGCGGCCATTGACAACCCGGCTTATCTGTCGGCGGCGAGCCGAGGGTTGGACCAGCCGGTCACCGCGCCAGCGGAGCAGTTCAGAACCCTCAACTACGGCACCGGCGTGTACCTGAAAACGGCCCAGCTGTTCCAGTATCTGGAGAAGTACCTGGGCACTGCCCGCTTTGACAGCGCCATGCACACGTACTATCGGCAGTGGCAGTTCCGGCACCCGGCACCGCAGGATTTACAGGCCGTTTTAGAGAAATCCACCGGAGAGCCTTTGGGTTGGTTTTTCCAGGAACTGCTGCCTTCCACCACCATCCCAGATGCGCATTTACAAACCGTGACCTCCTCCGGCGGCACTACGCAGGCGGTGGTGCGGCAAACCGGAAAACTGGCCTTGCCCGTACAAGTTGCCGCTTTGGATGCCGCCGGAAAAGTGCTGGAAACGCACTGGACCAAACCCGGCGAGCGCGATCAGACCGTGGTGTTTCAGGCCGATGGAATTGACCGCGTGGTGCTGGACCCGGAGTACCTGTTCCCCGAGCTGGACCGCCGCGACAACCAGTACCGTTTGGGACGTCTTTTCCCGAAAACAGAGCCAATCCGGTTGCAGCCGCTGCTGGGCGTGGACCGCATAGACCAGAAACAGCTCTTCGTGGCGCCTTCGCTGGGGTACAACACCTATGACGGTTTCCAGCTGGGTGCGGCGTTCTACAACTCGTTCCTCACGGAAAAGAAACTGAATTATGTGGTCATGCCCATGTACGGTTTCAAGAGCAGCCGCCTCACCGGCCTCGCCGATGTGAAGTTCAAGCTTCCGGCCCAAGGCTTTTTGCGTAAGGTGGAGTTGGGCGTACAAGGCCAGCGGTTCGCCAATTTCCATACCGTCACGCCTAGCCTTACTTTCCAAAACCGGCTCAAAAACCCGAATACGTTTCGGCAGCAATTGATCTTGGCCTGGCATTTTGTGCAGGATGATTTCCTTCCGGATTTTCAGGCACCCCGGCTGGCGTATCAGCTCACCACTAAAAACGCGGTGAGCGGAACGCAGTTTACCGTAGAAGTAACCCAGTTCCGTTACAATACTTCGGTGCCCATCTGGGTTGCTACCCCAAATACCATTTACCTGGATTCCAAGGAGGTGAAATTCTCCCCAACCCAGTTTAGGATACATCTGGAAAACTGGCACAAGTACCGCCCGGAGAAAGAAATCAGGCTGCGCGGATTTGGTGGCTTTATGGCAGACAACTATTCGCGCAGCCCTTTCGTGCTGGGCTTGGCGGGTAGCCCCGATTACCTGAAGCAAACGCCCTTCTTCAACCGCAACGAGATGTACGCTTCGGCCGAAGGCCTGACTTCCATCCGGCAGACGGACCGGCAGGATGGCGGCTTCCGGAATCCGGTGCCGATGGTGAGCCGGGAGTGGATGGCCGCCCTCAACCTCACCGTCGATTTACCCGTGACACCCTTCGCCGTGTACCTTGATCTGGGCCGCGTGCAGGAACTGGACAAAGTGTTTTACGGCACCGGCCTGCAATGGAGCTTCTTCCGGGACGCGGTGCAGATTTACTTCCCGGTGGGCGGAGACAACTATGCGGCTGATTTTCCTAAAAGCTTCAAAGATTTCAGGAACAGCATCCGGTACTCGCTGAATCTGCAAAAGCTGAACCCGTTCCGGCTACTGGAGGAGCTGCAATAGAAGAGTTGATGGCGAGTTAACGAGCTGACAAGAAAGCGGCGAAAAAAGGAGGGTACCCCCGCGATAGTTCTTCTGGAAAGTATCCCGTTTTTCGCTTATCTTACAGAAAACAGGCTGAAAACGCTTCTACCCTCTTCCACCACCATGGGCATCTATCAAAAGTATTGGCAGTTCCCGCTGCTTCTCCTGGCTATTCTCTGCAGCAGTTGTCAAAAAGACTACCGTGCTTTACCGGCCGTCACCGAAACCAAGCACTGGCAGGCGGTGGTGGAAACCGCCTCCGGCTCCACCATGCCGCAGGTCTATGACGCGCAGGAGAAAAAGTTTGTACCGCAATTGGAAGCCGGCCAGCCGCGCAAGCTGGAGTTTCTGCCGTACCCCGGCAACGAAGGCTTCATCCCTTCCACGCTGGTAGACTCCGTGCAGGGCCGTCCGGCGGCACCGCTGCCCGTGGTGATTTTGTGCGGCCAGAAAGAACCCGGCACCGTGCTGGAGATTTTGCCCATCGGGGTGATGATTCTGGAGAGCGAGGGAGAACTGCGGCATTTGATTGTAGCCGTGCCGGCCCGTCCCACGGAGCAAACCATCTCGCCAAACTCGTTCAGTGATTTTTCGGCCCGCTACCCGGCCGTGAAAAGTATTCTGGAACAGTGGTACCTGAATGTAAACCCGCGGCAACCCACCCGCTTGTCGGCCTGGAAAAATGAGGCCTTCGCCGATAAGCTCATCCAGCAGTGGGTGCAGTAAAGGTTTGTACCCTTTCTGTTTTAGACCTCCTTTTGGGAAAGCAGCCCTAAAACGGCCTGCCACGCTTTCTATTTCAACCCTCTGAGTTACGCGCGTAGAAACTCTTTTTCCTAAAGTCGGCACAATTCCTAACTTCGCTCTTTGCTACAAGAACTGAACTAAAAACGACGCATGTTTCCATCCATAAACCCTACTTCTACCCAAGCCTGGGAGAAATTGACGCAGCATTACGCGCAAATCAAAGACAGCCACCTGAAAGACGCCTTTGCGCAGGACCCGCAGCGCTTTGAGAAATTCAGCGTCACGTTTGAGAACATCCTGCTGGATTACTCCAAAAACAGAATCACGGAAGAAACGCAGGCCTTGCTAGTTTCGCTGGCGCAGGAATGCGGCTTACCTGATGCCATTGAGGCGATGTTCAGCGGCGAGAAAATCAACTTCACCGAGAACCGCGCGGTACTGCACGTGGCGTTGCGCAACCAGTCCAACACGCCCATTCTGGAAGACGGTCAGGACCTGATGCCCGAGGTGAACCGGGTACTGGCGCAGGTGGAGAAGTTCTCCAACGAAGTCATCAGCGGCGCCTGGAAAGGCTACACCGGTAAAGCCATTGACACCATCGTGAACATTGGCATTGGCGGGTCTGACTTAGGCCCCGTGATGGTGACCGAAGCCCTGAAAGCGTACCAGAAACCCAACATCACCACCTATTTTGTTTCTAACGTGGACGGCACGCACATTGCCGAGACGCTGAAGAAGATCAACCCGGAGACCACGCTCTTCATGATTGCGTCTAAGACGTTCACCACCCAGGAAACCATGACGAATGCGCACACCGCGCGCAGCTGGTTCCTGGAGCACGCCCAGGACGAGGAGCACATCAAGAAGCATTTCGTGGCGCTGTCCACTAATGCCAAAGCTGTTTCTGAGTTCGGGATTGACACGCAGAACATGTTCGCGTTCTGGGACTGGGTGGGTGGCCGTTACTCGCTGTGGTCGGCGATTGGTTTGTCCATTGCCTGCACCGTGGGCTACGAGAACTTCAAGGAATTGCTGGCTGGGGCGCACGCCATGGACAACCACTTCCGGAAAGCGCCGCTGGAGCAGAACCTACCGGTGATCCTGGCCTTGCTGGGCATCTGGTACAACAACTTCTTTGACGCGCAATCGCACGCGCTGCTGCCGTATGACCAGTACATGCACCGTTTCGCGGCGTATTTCCAGCAGGGCGACATGGAGAGCAACGGCAAGTACGTAGACCGCAACGGCGAACCTGTGAACTACCAAACCGGTCCTATCATCTGGGGCGAGCCGGGCACCAACGGCCAGCACGCCTTCTACCAGCTCATCCACCAGGGCACCAAGTTAATCCCCTGCGATTTCCTGGCCCCGGCCATCAGCCACAACCCACTAGGCGACCATCACCCGAAACTCATGGCCAACTTCTTCGCGCAGACCGAGGCTTTGATGAACGGCAAAACCGAGAAAGAGGTAGTAGACGAGATGCAGTCTTCTGGTTCTTCTGAGGAGGAAATCAACAGCCTGAAAGCGTTCAAGGTCTTTGAAGGAAACCGCCCTACCAATTCCATCCTGTTCAAGCAACTGGACCCTAGAACGCTGGGCAGCCTCATCGCCATGTACGAGCACAAAATCTTCGTGCAAGGCGTGATCTGGAACGTCTACAGCTTCGACCAGTGGGGCGTAGAACTAGGCAAGCAACTGGCTAAAAAGATTCTGCCGGAATTAACTTCAGCCGAGGAAGTCACCTCCCACGACTCCTCTACCAACGGCCTGATTAAGCAGTTTAAGGCGTTTAGGAAATAGGCTTAAAAAGCTGTATATTTTATACTAGGTTCATCCCGTTAATCTATTCCTATGAACGGATTAACGGGATGAATTTTTGTTATCCTCTAGTTAGGCACAAATTAAAACTATGAAGTATATTCAATTAGTCTTACTCATTGCCTTGATAGTCTCTTGCTCCGAGAAGGAAGCAAAGCAGTCACAAAAAGAGGATTCAAAAATTCAAGCTGATCCAATAGATAAGTCAACTTTAGAATCAGACACAATAAAACAGAACAATCACCAACCAAAAGATTCCATTCCTGAATTTGCGGCAAGTACAATCAAATCAATTTCAAAAGAATTCTCGGTTGATTCAACTGAATTCATTGAAGGGGACTTTAATGCAGATAATAAGGAGGACTTTTCAGCTAGAGTAACTAACCTGAAAAATGGGAAGAGAGGAGTAATAATCATTCATAACTCAGCTACAAATGATTACCAAGTTTTTGGTGCAGGCAAAGAAGTCAACGGAATGGACGACCTGGACTGGATTGATATATTTGAAAGTATACCAAAAGGAGAAACTGTTGCATCAACTTTAGTAGATGAAAAATCGGGCGACATAATAGGCCCAGATACTAAAAATGCAGTTCAACTGAAAGGGAATGGGGTTTATATGCACGTTGACGAATCAGAAGGAGGCGGCATAATTTATTGGAATGGTCAAAAGTACGTTTGGCTACATATAGAGTAAAGAAAACCAGTGCCTAACAAGGTTCATAAGCCATGCTTCGGCCGACGGCCATGCACGCCTCATCCACGAGACCGTTAGGCTACTTTATTAAGAATCAACAACCCTTTCTTCTAAATAATAAACTCTACGTCAATCCCTCCAGCAGAAGAGCTTTACAATGAATGCGCTATTCAATTGCATATCACAATACCATCCAATTTCATTAAGTGCGTGGGAGGCTCTTTCCAAAGCATTGACGCAGGTGAGCATTCCGAGGAACTCGTTTTTAGTACAAGAAGGGATGGTGTGCAATCATTTATACTTCCTGGAACAAGGTTGTCTGCGTGGGTACTATAACCTGGACGGAAAGGAAATTACCTATTGGTTTGGCTTTGAAAACCATTTCATCACTTCCTTCTATAGCTTCATCTCCCGCAAGCCGGGTATAGAAAACATACAAACTTTAGAAGACTCCACCTTGTGGGGTATTAGTTATGAAGCTTTGAACCAGTTGTTTGATTTGCATAAAGACCTGGAGCGCGTTGTAAGGATTATCAATGAGCAATACTACATTAGGCTGGAAGAGCGCTTAATGGCCATGCAGTTCAAAACGGCCCGGGAGCGGTACGAACAACTACTTGAGTCTTCCCCACATATTCTCCGGAGAATCTCTCTCGGCCAGATTGCGTCCTACCTGGGTATTAGTCAGGAAACGCTGAGCAGAATCCGGAGTCACGTTTGATACTTTTGCTTTTTGACAATTGTCAAAGGAAAGGATTTGGGACTGGTATACTTTTGATTCATCATTTAACCAAAGACAAAAATGAATCAGAAACCATCAAATGCGTTTGTAGCGGCCTCTTGGGCTACTTTGCTTACTGGGATGACAGCTTACATAATCGGGCTGTGGAATGCTCAAATGTTGCTGAATGAAAAGGGCTACTATTTTACTATATTAATGTATGGTTTATTCTCGGCTATCTCTCTCCAGAAAAGTGTGCGCGACCAATTAGACGGTATTCCGGTTACCACTATTTATTATGGACTCAGTTGGTTTTCTACCATTCTAGCCGTGGTGTTGCTAACAGTGGGACTTTGGAACGCAGATTTGCTCCTTAGTGAAAAAGGGTTTTATGCCATGTCATTTTTGCTGAGCCTTTTTGCTGCTATTGCGGTCCAGAAAAACACCAGAGACAGTCTAGGAAAAGAAGTGACTGCTAAGAATAATATGGAGGTGAATTAACGGGGCATGATTTTATATTAGCGTGTGAAATAACGTTACTACTAGATTTTATGCCTCCCCTTCACTTCACCACCCACATCGGTAAATTAGAGTACCTCATGGGCACGCATTACCTAGAGATTCCGGCGGAGGTGGTGCAGCAGTTGGGTGGCAAGTTCAACGTGCGGCTGCTGGTAACCGTGAACAAAAAGCTCACCTACCAGGGCGGTATTGTGGCGCTAGGCCAGGGCCGCGGGTACATCACGCTCTCCAAACAACGCCTGAAGCAGCTGGGGCTGAAAGGAGGAAGCGCCGTCTCGGTTTCGCTGGAGAAAGACGACAGCCAATACGGCACGCCCGTGCCCGAGGAACTCACCGAGCTGCTCCGTCAAGACGATGCCGGCAAAGCCCGCTTTGACCAACTCAAACCCGGCATGCAGCGCTACATCATCCAGCACGTGGGAGCCGTCAAAAGCTCCCAACTCCGCATTGACCGTTCCATCAACCTTATTGAAAACCTGAAGCGGTTAAAGCCTGGCCAGGAAACCTTTCGCGAAATTCTGGGTATGGAGAAGCGGAAAGCATAATGGTAAGTTCTGAGTCTTGAGTCCTGAGTGGATGATAAAAGGACGCAGTTGTTTAGGGCACATTTTCTGGAAAACGGCGTTAAAACGCTCTGTACCCACCCCTACCCCTCCGAGGAGGGGATTTTCTGCCCATCCTCTGCCCACCTTTTAATTCATTGCCCATTGTTGGATGATGCATGTAGAGACAAGGCATGCCTTGTCTCCCTCACGTATTGCCTTCTCCAACCGGAAACAGCTTAAGCAATTTCCGTTTTGGCATCATTTTTCAGAAAGGAGGCCAAAACGTTTTTGCAACTTCTTTCCTCCCAATTTCCCATCTGCCCGTACCTTTACCGGACTAAATCTGATTTCTAACCTACCCATGACCATTCGCGCCATTTGCACCGATATTGACGGAACGCTGCTCAACAAAGACCGCGAGCTTTCCCAGAGAACCATTGATACGATCCAACGCCTGGACAAAAACCTGCCGTTCATCATGGCCTCGGCCCGGCAACCCAGCGCCGTGCGCCATTTGCAGGAACAACTGGGCATTCTGCACCACCCCATGATCTGCTTCAACGGCGGCTACGTGCTGCTCTACGATGACTCCCGCCAGGAGCCGCAGGTGCTGGACACCGTGCAGATTCCGGCCTCGGTGTGTCTGGAGATCGCTGAGCTGGCCCAGGGCACCAGCATCAACGTGAGTCTGTACCAAGATGATAACTGGCATGCGCCGCAGGACGATGAGTGGACCCAGCGGGAAATCCGCCATACCAAGGTGACGCCCATCCTCTCCTCCACCCAGGAAGTCTTACAAGCTTGGCAGGCTGCATCTACGGGCGCGCACAAAGTCATGTGCATGGGCCCCGCCGAAGAAATCCAGACGTTGTGGGAAGCTTTGCACCCCAGGTTCGGAGGTCAGCTGCACATCTACCGGTCCAACGACCGTTACCTGGAAATCGCCCCGAAGACCATTTCCAAGGCCTCTGCTTTGAAGCTGCTTTTGGAAAAACACTATGATTTCGGGATGGAGTCCGTGATGGCCTTCGGCGACAATTACAACGATGTGGAGATGCTGGGCTCGGTGGGTCTGGGCATTGCCGTAGGAAACGCCCGCGACGAAGCCAAAGCCGCCGCCAAGGAAGTCACCGCGCCCAGCATTGAAGACGGCGTGGCCATCGCCATTGAAAAACATTTATTGCAGGCGTAGGTTACTTTCCTGCCGGATAGCGCGTTCGGTTACTTTCTGGCGGCCGTTCGCGTATACAGCAGCATATTCAATGTACCCACATGAGAAGCATCAAGAAAATTCATAAAGCTGAGTACTCGCCCATCGCTGATCTGGTGACGTATTCGCCGCTACCTTCCAGAAGCCTTCAGCAGGTAGACCCGTTCCTGTTTCTGAACCACCACGGCCACCAGGTCTACAAACCCAATAACCGGGGCTTGCCGTTCGGGCCGCACCCGCACCGCGGCATGGAAACCGTGACCTTCATTCTGGAGGGCGACATCATGCACAAAGACTCCGGCGGGCACGAGAGCGTGATCACCGGCGGCGGCGTGCAGTGGATGACCGCAGGCCGGGGCCTGATTCACGCCGAGGTTTCTTCCTCAGAATTCAAGCGCACGGGCGGACCGCTGGAGATTCTGCAGCTGTGGGTGAACCTGCCCGCCAAACACAAAATGACCGAGCCGCGCTACGAGGGTCTGCAGAAAGAAAGCATCCCCACGTTCACGCTGGACGAAGGGAAAGTAACCGTGAACCTGGTTTCCGGCACCTGGGACGGCCACCAAGGCGCATTTGACACCTTGTCTGACATCATGCTGAGTACCGTGTATTTTCAGCCGGGCGGGAAACTGGAGGTGCAGGTGCCCGCTGAGCGGAACATCTTCTTCTACATCATCAAAGGCACCTTAACGGTAAACGGACAGCCAGTGCCGTTCCGGAATCTGGTGGAGTTCAACAATGACGCGCCGGGACTGAGCATTGAGGCTTCTGAGGACAGCATTCTGCTCTTCGGGCACGCGGTGCCGTTCAATGAGCCCGTGGTGGCGCAAGGTCCGTTCGTGATGAACACCCAAGCCGAGATACACCAAGCCTACGCCGATTACCAGCAAGGCAAATTCGGTTCCTGGAACCACTAATCTGACGTTTTTTCCAAACCGCTTCGGGCCTGTTTTTCAGAAAACGGCCCCAAAGCGGGATTTCCCTTTCCGGTGCTTTTCACGGCAGAAACTCAATCCAGGATAAACTTCTTCTTAGGCTTCAGGGCTTTGGGCACTTCCTGACCGGCCATCTCCAGCAGCGACGCTTCAATGGTCTGGCTGATGGCGTTCAGGGCCAGATCGTTGGGCTCGGTGCCGAAGGGTTCCTCAATCTCGGTCACGATGGATTCCAGCGCCATGAAGGTGTAGCCCACAAACACCACCATGAGCGGCGTCATCCAGCCGATGCTGTCTACCAGGCCAAACGGCAGCAGGAAACAGTAGAGGTACACGGTGCGGTGCAGCAACACGTTGTACGTGTACGGAATGGGCGTGCTGGCAATGCGCTCGCAGCCGCCTACAATGTTGGAGAGCTGGTTCAGGTTGTGGTCAATGGCGGCTTGCGTGATGGAGTCAATGCGGCCCGCTTCTTTTCCGGTTTGCACCCACGTTCCCATTTCTCTCAGCAGCAGGATCGGTTTAAAGCGGGCTTTTGCGAGTTGGTGTACTAGTTCTGGGGACAGCAGGCGCTGGAAATCTTCGGAGGGATCGGTTCTGCGGAGTTGGTGTTTCAGGGCGTAGGTGAAGGCGATGAGCAGGCGCACAAAGGAAAGCACCTCGGGAGAATCGGCCGGAAGTCCGGTCATGGTCAGGGCTTGGCGGGTGAGCGAGCGGGTGTCAATCAGGAGGGCACCCCAGAGTTTGCGGCCTTCCCAGAAACGCTCGTAGCTGGCGTTGTTCCGGAAACCCAGAAAAATGGCCAAGGCCACGCCCAGCAAAGTGAACGCCGCCGGGTTCAGGGGGATTTTGTACTCAAACAGACGGCCCTGCACAAACACCACGCCCACCGAGATCAGCAGCAACAGCCCGAGGCGGGGCAGAATGGCGGGCAACACCGAGCCCTTCCACACGAAGAGCATCTTAAACCAATTTTCTCTTTGTCTTATAATCATACGTTCCCCTGTACCGGCTTTGCGCCCGCGTGGTTGGTTCTGCGCCCGTAAAGGTACAGTTCCAGACCACAACTTGCACTCCGTGGCTTTTCAATGCGCGCGCCACGTGCTCCACTGTTTTGAGGCAGTTTCGGCTAAAACAGCTTTAAAACACCGTCCTCCGGAATACGAGAGAAATGGTTAGGAGAACCTGAGAGAATGGCCTGCTTCACCTACCAGAGGCAAGTAGCGGAGAATTGATTTATACCTGATGCCTGTACGCTGATTTACGCCTGGTTTCTATAAAACACCGCTAAAACCGCGCGGGCAGATTGGAAAAGGCTGAGCCGTTTTGGACGTCTTTTCAGAAAATCGGCCTGAAACAGCGGGACCCGATGTCATCATAATCAGCCCTTCAGGATGAACCTGACGAGCCTTAACCTTGAAAGAGAGTTACGCCTACTACTTTGAAGCAGGCTCATCATCGCTTGAATTAGTTCAACTAAGCATCAGAAAGGAGTACGGCAAATGTCTGGCTGCTCGGCGCATGGAAGATGAGGAATATGAGCGCGATGCGCTTTTATAGGGCAAATCTACCACTTATCCAGGCTACCACTCTGCCCTTGCCTGTCTGGAGAGGCGGTAGCAATTCAACTAGTCCTTGAGCACCACCCGCACCTACCAATCGCTGCTGGTGCGCTTCCTGAACGCGCACCAAAATCCGGCCTGGAGGCCACGAACACACAGGAGCGCAATAGACTGGATACTAATCGAGTATAGCTACCATCAAAGGCCAAAAGCGCCCGCTTGACAATCTGTATGTAATGGTTACATTAGCAGAAAAATATAATATAAATGGAGCTAGAACAGGTTTGTGGCAATTGCAAAAGCAGCCTGAACTACTCCAACTAAAGAGCCAATAACCGAAGGTGTTCCGTTTATCCAATAGTAGTGCGTAATATGAAAAGGATAATTCTACCTTTAGTTTTTGGGTTGCTTTCTTTTAGTTGCAATAATAGCGTAACTAAAAATAAGCACGATTACGCTATTATTGAAAGAAAGAACATCGGAATCATGGACACATTAACCGTAAACGTGTATGGCAAAGTGTTCGACCCAAAAACTAAATGGAATTTACCACAAGCAGATGTAAGATTATCCAATCACCAAAAGTCGTATTCAGCATATTGCGACAAAAATGGAGAATTTAAATTCAATCACATTCCTTCTGGAAAGTATCAGATAAGGGCTTCCTTTATTGGATATACTGGCTTAACCGACTCTGTAGAATTTAAAACAGGTGAAATAGTTGAGCTTAAAATCAAAATGTGGGCTTATTACTAAAAAAGAAGAAATACTCCGCACAACAACAGCTAAACGTCATCTCCAGCCGACGGCTGTCGCCGTCGTTTAGCCTAACCGTTAGCTACTATCTTAAAAATGAAAAATGCTGAAATGGCTCTTCGGTAAAAAGCCCAGAAAGCTTACAAAATTCGAGTATTATGAAAAGTGGGACTTTTACGGACTACTTGACGACCTTCATGTAGCCGAAAAAATGCTTAAGAATAAAATTGGCGGACATTCGGGCGACTTTGACTCAGTTGAGCAATTCAGGGAAGCGTTAGAAGATGAAATAGACTGGATTGAATACAACAATAAAACCGACTTGACACAAATCCACCAATGGTTTTTACCGACAGGAGTTTGGGATGATTTTGCTGGCCCAGAAGGATTGAAACTTGGCAACCGAATTTCTGAAAGAACCTCAAAATGGAAAAAAGGAACAGCAGAAGAAAGAAAAAGGCAGTAGCTAACAAGGCATAAACATCAGCCTTCGGCCGACGGCCTCGCCCGTTGTTTATACTAGACGTTAGCGGTAATTGATAAAATGAAGTCATACCAAGTAAAATATATCCTTCCAAATAAAGCATTGTTGCTTTCATTTGGCTGCCTACTCCCATTTGCAGCCTTCGGGATTTACTTGGAATTAGAAATGCAGACTGGTAAAACTATTGCTTCTATTCCTTTCCTTATAGGTACTGGACTAGCTTTCTATTTCATAATGTTCTACGTTGACGGAGAAAAGCTTATTAAGATCTCTGATGATTTAATAATAGCGGATGGGACGACTATTAAAATAAAAAGTATTAGCAGCATCAAATTGAAGGATGACAGTCCAGAGTTCATCTATTTGAAAGTATTCACCAATAGTGGACAAAACCTTTCTATAGGAACAAGGACAAGCGATAAAGGAGAACTCCTAAAACTTTACGAAGAACTAAAGAAAGCCATACAAAAGCATGATAAAGAAAGCCACCAACAAATCATGGAGAATAAGTTAATTTACGATACCCCTTGGGGTAAACTCATTGGAGTTGCAGCCATAACCTTGATGGTATTTATCTTGCACAATCAGTTCTTCACCAACAATCCTGCTAAAAGCCTTGGTGGCTTCTTTACTGCTCTTAACTGCGGTACATTCCTGTTATATAGAATATTTAGAAAAAATAACAATCGCTAACATTGCTAAACATTATGCGTCGGCCGACGGCCTAGCATAATGTTTACACAAGACCGTTGGGCATAATTGAAAAACAATGTGGTTCAATAAGAAAATTAAACCAGAAGAAATCAAATTAAAGAACACTAAGCTCCTTCGTTCAAATGGAATTGACGTGATTGAACATCTTCCTTATCTGGATCATCCAGACTTTAGAGACGCTGAACAAATAGCTAAGAGAAAGATGGTTCAATTAGCTATTTTCCAACTTCATCTTGGAGCTCCAAACCACATAATCAACAAATTGATTGAAGCCAATAAACTCTCAGACAATCTGACAAGTGACGAGTTGAGGTACTTGCAATCGGAGTATCAGGATTTACCAGAGCAGGACCAAATAGATATTTACTGGTATGTAGAAGCTATTTGGACATTTGCTTGGATAGGTGGACTCCATAATCAATTATCCCTCAATACAGGGGTTGAAGATTCTCTTGCATCAATGACACCTGATATTGAGAAAAACGAATCAGCAGAACCATATATCAAAAAATTCAGACTAAGGAGCCGCTTAGAGATTTTTGAAATGCTGGATAAGTTTTACCGCGCTCATTGGTTTGCAAGAAACAATCATTTAACAGGCAAAGAATCTGACAAAGTTGATTTGGATATAATAATGGAAAGAAGAAAGGCCCTTGAATATACTTGCTATCGTGCGTATGAATGGGACAGCATTTCTTTAGACACTTAATGAACAACTTGCGCAACCACGTGTAAACGGCTGCTTCAGGCAATGGCCTCGCCCGTCGTTCAGCCTTCCCGTTAGCAACACGCTTACACAAAGAAAAAAAGCGAATAACACCATGATACAAATTGAGTTTGCGGACCGAGCCAGGAAAATCCTTGAAACTGATAAAGATGTTATCGGCTTAGCGGTGGGCGGTTCTTGGCTGACCAATGAGATGGATGAGTTTTCTGACCTTGACCTCATTCTTGTCACCAGAGAGAAAATTTCAGAGCGTAAAGGAGCAATGCTGGACTATGCAAAGAAATTAGGCACGCTTTTGTCTGGGTTTACAGGAGAACACGTGGGTGAGCCCAGGGTTTTAATCTGCCTTTATGATAATCCCTTACTTCATGTGGACATTAAATTTCTAACAATCGCTGAATTCCATTCACGGGTTGAAACACCTATTCTATTATTGGACACAGACGGTCAACTTCAAGATGCATTAAATAACTCCACTGCCAAGTATCCCTACCCAGATTATCAATGGATAGAAGACCGTTTCTGGATTTGGGTTCATTACGCATTAGTAAAAATTGGTCGGGGTGAATATCTGGAAGCGTTTGATTTCTTAGGGTTCCTGAGAATGGTTGTATTCGGTCCTTTACTGCATATCAAAAACGGAAATCTGCCCCGAGGGGTGAGAAAAGTAGAACGCGAACTCAATCCAGAAGACCTGGCCCAACTTAAACAAACCATCCCGGTATATGAGCGGCAAGCGTTACTGGATAGCTTACAACATGCCGTTGCCCTTTATCGGACGTTAAGAACGTCTCTTTTTGAAGGTATCAACCTCCAAAAAGAGACAGAAAGAAGGGTGATGGAATATTTTGAAGCAATTGAGTCTCGGGGAAAATAAAGGCATGTGCTAGCAAGGCATAGACAAAACCCTTGCTTGGCCACGAACTTTTCAGAGGTAGACCATGGGTGCCTCACTGGTAACCCAAGAGTTGGCAACGGTAGCATCCTTTGATATTAACATCTAAAGACACTTTGTATAATTAAAAGGGCCCGATGTGATAATCACATCGGGCCCTGCTGTTTTGGTGGAGGAAAGGTGCTTAGTCTATCTTGTCCATTTTCGCTTTCACCAGCTCCACGGCACGGCGCATGTTCACCAACTCGGCCTTGTTGGCCTCCTGCTGTTTCTGGTTGGCTTGCACTTCTTTGTTCAGCTGCTCCAGTTCTTTGGCATTGGCGGCCAGGGCGGCTTCCAGTTCCAGTTTCTTCAGCTGGTTTTTGGTGATTCTGCTCTGGATCTCGTTGGCTTCGCGCACCACTAAATCGGCTTTCACCTGGGTGTTGACTACCACCATCTCGGCATCGTTGATCTGTTGCTGAATGTCTTGCTTGTAAAGATTGCGGGCAAACTGCTGCAGCAATGACACGCCGCTGGCCCACTCTTTGGGCGTGTCTTTTTTGCTCAGGTAAGCATTGCCAAAGTCCAGCGACCACCACAACTGGGTGCCTTGCTCCGTGGCTTCCACTTTGGAGACAATGCGCATGGGGTTAGCGCTGATGGTGTCTATCTGGCCTTTCTCCACGGTGTAGATGCCTTTGCCGGCCTGGGCCTTGAGCGAGGGCAGAAGGGAAGGCCCTTTCACCGCCCCACCAGATTTCTCTTTCAGGTAACTGGCCCACGCTTTTTCCACCGTTTTGCTGTCCAGCTGGATGATGATGCGCTGGCCTTTGCGGCTGATGCCGTTTACCTCTACCTCGGTTTCCTCTACCGCTGAGCGTTGCGCCCAGGCCGAAGTCGCCATTCCCCAAACCAGCAGCAGCAGTGCCACTGCCGCTACCCGCGTACGTGTGCTTTCCATGTCTAGAACTTTCAGATTGTAAGCCCCAAAATTAACGCTTTTACCCGCAGCGGCTCACCTCTTGCGGCAAATTTATCCGGAGACCGTATAGTAGTAATACCCCAAATGAAAACTAAATTGCCCCTACTCCTGTTTTCTGCCTTATGAATGTGACCGTCTGCCGAAAAGAAAATTTCAACGCCGCCCACCGGCTCCACAACCCTAACTGGTCTGAGGAGCAGAACCAAAACGTGTTCGGGCTGTGCAACAACCCCAATTTCCACGGCCACAACTACACGCTCATTGTGAAGCTGACCGGGCCCGTGGACCAGGACACCGGCTATGTCTATGACATGAAAAAGCTGAGTCTTCTGATAAAAGCAGAAATTTTAAATAAATTTGACCACAAAAACCTGAATTTGGACACCCAGGAGTTTCAGCACCTAAACCCCACCGCCGAGAATATCGCCGTAGTGATCTGGCAGCGCTTACGCCCCCACCTCCCAGAGAACCTTGCGTTGTCCCTCACTTTATTTGAAACCGAAAGAAACTTTGTTGAATACCATGGATAGAAGGGATTGGAACGAGGAAGATCCCGCAGAAGAGCACGTGGCCGGTTCATTAGACACGCCCCTGCGCGCAGACGCGTTTGACCTCACAGATGAGCAGAAAATTGACGGCATTGCCCACCACTTCCGGGAGATCATGCAGCTGCTGGGCCTGGACCTGGAAGACGACAGCCTCAAGGGCACGCCGCGCCGGGTAGCCAAGATGTACGTGAAAGAGATCTTTGACGGCCTCAACCCCGAGAACCGCCCGGTGGCCCGCCTGTTCGAAAACAAATACGGTTACCGCCAGATGCTGGTAGAGCGGGACATCACCCTTTACTCCAGCTGCGAACACCATTTTGTACCCATCATCGGCAAGGCCCACGTGGCCTACATCCCAGAAGGGCACGTGATTGGCCTGTCTAAGCTGAACCGCATTGTGCAGTACTTCGGCCGCCGCCCGCAGGTGCAGGAGCGCCTTACCCGCCAGATTGCCCAGGAACTGCGTGACGTCCTCAAATCTGACAACGTGGCCGTGCTCATTGAAGCCGATCACCTGTGCGTGATGAGCCGCGGCGTGAACGATGTGAGCAGCAGCACCATCACTTCTGAGTACTCTGGTTTGTTTGAGCAGGACGCTTATAGAATGGAGTTTTTACAGGCCATCCGGCGCAATGGGTAACCTGCTAACTTCTAACCCGAAAGATGAATTTTTCAGGCTCACACGGTGTTTCCACCTCACTACTTTGCCAATAAGTAGCGGCCTTACCTAATTTTATGCATCGTCGTATAAGCAGGTCTGGCCTAGACTGTAGAGAACGCAACATGTCAGAGAAGATATTGATTGCCGGGGGCACCGGTTTACTGGGAACACGCCTGTCAGAGATGTTGATTGACAGTGGCTATGAAGTAGCCCACCTCAGCCGCACCCCGGACAAATACGCCCGTTACAAAACCTTTAAGTGGGATGTGCAGAAAGGCTACATTGATGAGAACGCCATCCGCTACGCCGACTACATCATCAACCTGGCCGGCACCAGCGTTTCCGGGGAGAAATGGACGGCAGCCCGTAAAAAGGAGATCCTGAACAGCCGCATTCTTTCCACCAACCTGCTCTGCCATTATCTGGAGAAATCAACCCACCACGTGAAAGGCTTTCTGGCCTCCTCGGCGGTAGGCATCTACGGCAACTCCGGTGACCGGCTTATGATGGAGGAAAGCACCTACGGCTCAGATTTCCTGGCCGAGGTCTGCAAACATTGGGAAGACGCCTCTTGGCAAGTGCATCACCTGGGCATCAGAACCGTTATTTTCAGGATTGGCATTGTGCTGAGTAACAAAGGCGGAGCCCTGCCGCAGATAGCCAAGCCCATTAAAATGATGGCCGGCTCGCCGCTGGGTTCTGGCAAGCAGTACATGTCCTGGATTCACATTGATGATTTGTGCCGCCTGTGCATCAAAGCCATTGAAGACCGCCAGATGCAAGGGGTGTACAATGCCGTGGCGCCCAACCCAGCCACCAACGAGCAACTCACGCGCAACCTGGCCAAGGTGATGCAACGCCCCATGGTGTTCCCCAACGTCCCCGCCTTCGGGCTGAAGCTCATGTTAGGCGAGATGAGCGAGATTGTCTTGAACAGTTCCCGCGTGAGCGCCACCAAAGTGCTGCAGACCGGCTTCACCTTTGAGTACAATGAACTGCAGGAGGCCCTGGAGTCTTTGTATGACAAGAACAGCTAATCAGGCTTTCACCTAAAAAGAAATCCCTCACTGGACGTTTCCAGTGAGGGATTTCTTTTTTAAGCCGATTTTGCGAAAACGGCCCTAAAACAGCAGTTGTCTCGCTCTTCAATTTTGTTGGGTAGGGCGGCCGGACTTCTGACCGAATAAAAGCGCTGTGTCCAGCCGTAAAGTAAAGCCCCGGGGAACGTTCCCCAGGGGCTTTGAACTTCAAATAGCTTAGTTGATAAGTAAAAGTTTCTTGGTGACAGTCTGCTTGCCCGTGGTGAAGCGGGCGATGTACACGCCACCGGGCAGGCCTGTTCCATTGAACTGCAGAGCCTGGGTGACACCACTCTCAGCTTTGCCCACGAAGAGGTGTTTGATCAACTTACCCTGCGCATCAAAGATATCCACCACAGCGTCTCCGCTCTCGGCCGCTACAAACTCAAGGGTGGTGTTCTGGGTGAACGGATTCGGATAGACGTTCAGCCTGGTTTCCACGGCCAGTTGCGGCGCGATGGCAGCCTGGGTGTTTACCGCGTTGAGAGTTGTGATGACCGGCTGACCGGTGGCGACAATAAAGATAGGCGTCTCAGAGACGGTGACCTTCAGCTTCCCGCCGACGGTCTTCACTTTGACCACCTCCATGGAATCTCTCCCGATGCGGGTATAGTACACGTTCGCGGAGTCGGTGCCCAGGCTCAGGGTGTAATCGCTGCGACGGTCTTTCTCATCCGGAATCCAGGCGGCGTACATGTTCTGGCCTTTGTCATCTCGGTACTTGTCAATTCTAGGGTCTTTGCTCAGGCGCTCCACCGGAACGAAATCTCCGAAATGCTTCCAAACCTGGGCCATGTAATCGGCGGCGGGTCTGCGCACGAAGGTCTCGCGGTCTACGTGTCCGCTGGTGGCGTACTGAGTGGTGTTGGTGATGGAACCGGATGGGTCATCATACAGCTGGTAGAAATACAGACCAGACAGACCGGCCATGGCATATTCCAGCGAGCTTCTCAGAATCCAGTCGCCCTGCACCTGGAACTTATCTTTGCTACCGATCACTTTGGTTCCCTGGGTGGTGCTGTTCCAGTCATACCCCGTCTCGGTGATGATGATGGGCATATCGCCGTCGCCAATGAACTCGCGGTTGATCTGGTGGAAATTGTTGATGTTCAGAGGTGCCAAAGAAAGCTCCGGGGCTACCCCTACCCGGCTACCGTTCGCGTACTGCTCGCCGTCATAGTTGTTGTTGTAGGCATGGTAGTTGATCTCGTCAAAGCACAGGTTGACTTTCCCGTTGGGCAGGTATCCTCTGTTTTTCTTGCACCAGTCGATGATGCCTTGGTAGAAGGCGGTTTTGGTAGAAGCGATACCGGCACACACCACTTTCATGTTCGGGTCAGCTTGCTTTACGCCTACATCGGCGCCCAGGGTGCCCATGTGTCCGTCATAGAAGGCGCTCAGGTAAGCGGCGTACTCATCGCTGGTCTGGTTGGCCTGACGGCCTTTCCAGTGGCGGTCTGGCTCGTTATTGGCCTCCATTTTGGAAATCAGGTTCAAACCTATCTTCACGGTGCTCTTGGTTTTTACCAGGGCGGGGTTCACGTTGGTGTTGGAACCGTAGCGGGCGGCAAACTGAAAGGCCAGCTTGGCTGCTTTCACGTAAGAGGCAGGCTTCTGCTTGTCGGCGGTGTACTGCTCGTTGAAGTAGTTGGTACCGGAGCTGGTGACGGTAGTATAGCTGCTCTTGTACGGCATGGGTGCGTTTTCAGCGTCTCTGATGGCGGCCGGGTAGGTGGACAGCATCCAGCCGGGAATGTTCTTTAAGCACACCAGCACTTCTTTGCCGTTGGCTTTGTGGCGGGCGTAGATATCGTCCATCTTCCAGTTCCCTTTCATGGTGGGCTGGAAAGCATACTCGCCTTCCATGTTGGTTTCCAGAACGCCCCAGTCTACATAGTCTCTCACTACGTGGTACGGCGCAATGGCATTGATTTTCTGCACCAATCGCTCAGGGATGGTACTGGTGTTATCTGACGGATAGGTGTTGATACCCAGCATCCGCTTCAGCGGATACGCCGGCTTGGTGAAGGTTGGTGGCGTGTACGGCTTGTACTTCCCGTAGAATTTGATCTCGTCTGGCAATCGTACGCCTTTCTTCTTGCGCAGGATCACCGCACTTACCTTGATAGGCGTGGTAATGGCGTGGTCAATCCAGAAGTTATACCGGCTGCCGTTGTACAACGGACCGGCAATCTCGCGGCCGGTTCCTTTCTCCACGTAGATGAATTTCACTTCAAACCCGGCGGGGATAGAGCCCTGGCCGTCAAAGAAACTGATCTTCTGCAACTCCACCTCCATTTGGTCTGGGAAGTTGAGCACGATGTCTGCCTCGGGCAAAAGCTCAGAAGTACCCATGTGCACTGTCTCATTGATCACGCCGTTGAACAGTTTGTCAATGCTCTGGTTGCTTTTGTCTTTGTGGTACCCCCAATAGGCTTTGTACGGAATCTCGCCCTGCACTACAGGTCCGTTGTTGGGAGGTTTCACTTCATTGATGTCAGAACTCACCGTCAAGGTCCGGCTTACCGGCGCAGCGGCGGCGTAGTTGTTGCCGGCTATTTGAGAAGCCGTGATGCTAGCGGTCCCCGCTCCTACTACGGTAGCTTTCCAGCCGGCAGAAGTATTGGCTACAGTAACTACCGCCGGGTTAGAGGACGTGAACGTGATAGGTGTTACGGTATTGGTGCTGGTAGCCGTTAACGCGAAAGGCACGTCCCCTTCTTTCTTCGCGGGCAAGGCCGCGAAAGTAATTACTGATGGCACTGTTGGTACTGCCGTTACCTCACTCACCACCAGGGAACGGCTCACACTCGCCGCGGCAGCATAATTTCCGCCGGCAGCCTGCGCGGCAATGATGGTTGTAGTACCGGCTTTCAGGATAGTGGCTTTCCAGCCTTCGGTCGTCTTGGTGACGGTGGCCACTGCTGGATTAGAAGAGGTAAAGGTGACAGGCGTGGCAGTATTGGTACTGGTGGCCTGTAGCATAAACGGCGCATCGCCTACTTTCTTGGCGGGCAGAGCCGCAAAAGAAATAACGGCCGGCTGAGCAGAAACCACCTGGGAGCGGCTCACCGAAGTAGCCTCGGCATAGCCGTTGCCGGCTGCTTGTTTCGCGGTGATGGTAGCGATACCCACGCCCACGATGGTTGCTTTCCAGCCGGTGCTGGTGTTGGCCACAGAAACCACCCCAGTGTTGGAAGAGGTAAATGTAACGGGCGTGGCAGTATTGGTACTGGTGGCCTTTAACAGGAAAGGAGCATCACCAAATTTCTTTTCGGGAAGGGAGGTAAACGTAATCACTGACGCAACAGGCGCAGGTGAGGTTACTGTCAGCGCTCGGCTGACGCTGGGGGCGGCAGCATACGTGCTACTTGCCGCCTGTGACGCTTTGATTGTAGTGGTACCAGCTCCTATCAGGGTTACTTTCCAGCCGCTGGTGGTTTTCGCCACGGTGGCAACGGCGGTATTGGAGGAGGTAAACGTGATTGGCGTGGCGGTGTTGGTGCTGGAGGCAGTCAGGAAGAAAGGAGCATCGCCTACTTTTTTGGTGGGCAAAGCGGCAAACGTAATAACGGCTGATTTAGGGCTCACCACCAATGCTCTGCTCACGCTCACTGCCGCGGCGTATTTCCCGAAGGCTGGCTGTGACGCGATGATGTTGGCGGTGCCGGCACCTTTGATGGTCACTTTCCAGCCCTGGGCAGTATTGGCTACCGTTGCTACGGCCGTATTGGAGGACGTGAAGGTGATTGGCGCGTTCGGATTGGTGTTGGTACTGGTGGCCGTCAGCTTAAAGGCAGCATCACCGTAGGTCTTGGTGGGCAGCGCGGCAAAGGAGATCACCGCGGGAGTTTTTGCGGAATTCCCATTACCGGTGGCCTTCAGCGGCTTGCCGTAGATTTTTACCTTCTGCGGAATATTGTTGAGGTACTTCCGGATGATGATGGCGTCCGCTTCTACCGGTTTGCCTGATTTAACATCTACCCACTCCATATAGCGTGACCCGTTAAACGTCCCCAGCTTAATCCTCTCAGTTCCGTTTAAAGCGTAAATGGTAGCCGGGTTGCTGCGGAAAATTCCTTCGTGGTCGAAGAGCGAAACCCTGGAGATGGCACTTCTGGTCTCTAGTTTCAACACAACGTCAACGTATTGTTTGTTGATGGCTGACCAGTTGGTCTCCACCAGTTTGTCCAGGTCCTCCGCCAACCAGGCAGAGTAATTTGTACCGGTATTGATGGAGGGTTTAATGGAAACGACTTTCAGTTTTACCTCAGAAGCGGCCTGGGCAGGAGAACTTCTGGGCACTAGGCAGGAAAATAAAATTAATAAGCTTAAAAGAATGGGTTTAAGTGGGTTCATGGCGCGTGGTATAGGGTAGATGAATGGGCAAGTCAGGGAGGCATTTCAGGACTTAGTACAATTTGGGCGCGACTTTCAACCTCTAATACAGAAAGCATTAGCAGAATTAGAGGTAATAAAGCGTAGGGAGAGCACTCGCAAGAACTGCGACAAGAAGCAGAAAGAGAATTGCCAGGAACAGGATAAAATCAATATACAATAATCACAAAGCAGTATGCAAGCATACTTACACCTGTAATTAGATTCCTATTAAAGAGGGGAAAATGCAATTCAACGCACATACTTCATATTGCTTGGCTGGGACGTTAAACAAACAACCCTTTAAATTTCAATTTAGACCAAGATAGAAGCGGGTTTATATCATGTAGTTATCGTATAAGCCGTATCTGTATTAAATGAAACCATCATAAAGAGTACAATTTCTCTCTACTTTTACATGTTTCAAAATTAGAGACTAAAACAAAGCCAAGCAAACAGCATAATATAACTTTAAAAATAGATTAATAAGCATATATAAAGAATTTAAACCTTTTATTCAGGTAGTACGTAGCAGCAGATTTATTTTTCCAAGAACCCGAAGTAAAACTCACCTCCCAAAACTCATCCTTAAATAGTTGTAAATAAATACCATACCTATGAAATTGTTCAAGAATTATACTTTTCCCTTTATATAACTTTTCCATCAACTATAGAGCACAAACATATAAACAATTGAAAAACAGATAATTATATGTAAATTATACCTAAATCTTAGAAAGTTCACAGAAAAGAAAGTGGTACTCTATTCACTTAAGATTACAACTAAAAACACTATCAGAACTTTACCCTTCCAGTTGATTTTCAATAATTTACATCTCACCCGCCCTATGTAAGTTACTTTCACGGCACAACAAGGCAAGAAAGCGCTTTTCAGAGTGCTTATTTGAGAAATGCTACTTCTCTGTTTTAAGTAAAAACAGGACAAAAAATGCTGTGTAAAATCGCAGAACCGAAGGAGAGAAAATCTCCTATTTCGGCTGAATCCGCGGCTGATTGCGGAAATTGGATTAGCCGAGGCCAAAACACTGCATTCTGCCCCAAGACCGACAGACCAGAGAAGAAAGGGGTTCCTCTGAAGCAGCATCCACAGATGTCATTCTAAACGAGAACAGCCAGCGGATTGCTCGCTTACGGCATTCCAACCTTTGCAGAACAGTTGACCCAAGAACGAGCAAAAGGCAGAGACAAGAAAAGCTTTTCATTCTGCACCCATTTGTAAGGCGTTACAGAAACAAAAAGCCCCAACTGGGAGCATGGCTGTTTTTGCCTTTGCTTTCCCAATTGGGGCTTAAAACGCGCGTGGACGTTTAGTTTCTGTACGCTGGGTTCATCAGGTTAGAACTGAGAAGAAATACTGTCATTCATCTGCTCCAGCATGGTATCTACGGCGGTTGAGTCCTGCACCTTCGGCCGGCGAGGCACTACTGTGACACAGTTATAGGGCTTGTTGATCTTGACCTTGGGTTTCGGGAAAACGCCCAACTTAATGCCCAGGCTTGGGTCTTTGTATACCTTTTCCATAAACCGCCCGAAAATAGGCAGGGCCGTCTTAGAACCCTCACCGGTAGACGAGGTCCGGAAGTGGATGCTGCGGTCTTCGCCTCCTACCCACACGCCAGTCACCAGGTCCTTCGTCACGCCCATGTACCAGCCGTCTGAGTGGTTGGAGGTGGTGCCAGTCTTGCCGCCAATCTGGTTGCCTTTCTTCCAGAGATCGTATTCCCACAGGGCCTGTGAGGTACCGCCAGGCTCTTCCATGGTTCCTTTGAGCATGTGCACCATCAGGAAAGCGGTTTCCTCGGAGATCACGCGTTTCTGCTGCGGATTGAACTGCTCCACCACGTTGCCGTTGCGGTCTTCTATGCGCATCACCAGCATGGGCTTGTTCAGGAAGCCGTTGTTCACGAAGGTGCTATAGGCGTTCACCATCTCATAGATACTCACGTCTGACGAACCCAACCCGATGGACGGCACCGCCTCCAGCGGACTGGTGATACCCAACTGCCGGGCGAATTTGCGGACGGTATCCCACCCGATGGCCTCGGTCAACTGCGCGGTCACGGTGTTGATGGAACGGCCCATGGCGTGTCGCAAAGTCATGTTACTGCCCGAGATGGAATAACTGGCGTTATGCGGTGTCCACTCCATCGGCTTGCCGTTCTCCACGTACTTGATGGTGACGCGCTTGTCCTGGATCTTGTCACAGGGCGAGTAGCCTCCGTCAATGGCGGCGGCGTACACAAACGGCTTAAACGTGGAACCCGGCTGGCGCTTGGCCTGCTTCACGTGGTCATACTTGAAGTTCTCGTAGTCAATACCGCCCACCCAGGCTTTGATTTGGCCGGTGAACGGGTCCATGGTCATCATACCGGCGCGCAGAAACCGTTTGTAGTACCGCAGCGAGTCCATGGAGCTCATGGTCATTTCCTTGGGGCCTTTCCAGCTGAAAACGGTCATCTTCTTGGGCGTGTTCAGGGCCGCGTTGATGGCGGCGGTGTCTGACCCGTACTTGTTTTTGAGCGACTGGTAAACGCTGGTGCGTTTGATGGCATTCTCAATGAATCCCGGAATCTCTTTGTTCTGATCATCCACCCACGGGTTTTTCCCGCGCCAGTGGCCCTCAAACCGGTTCTGCAGGCTCTTCATCTTCTCGTGCAGGGCTTCCTCCGCGAGGCGTTGCATGCGGGAGTCAATGGTGAGGTAGATTTTGAGGCCATCGGCGTAAATGTCCAGCTCGCGCTCCTCGGCCCACTTGCGCACAATCTCGTTCACCGTCTGGCGGTAATAGGCGGGCACGCCGTCCAGGTGCTGCTCCACGTGGTACTTCAGGTCGATGGGGAGTTGGGTCAGGGAATCGGCTTGGGCGGCGGTGATCACCTGGTTACGGGCCATCTGCTGCAACACCACATTCCGGCGGGCCAGCGCGTTTTTGGGGTTGAAACGCGGGTTGTAGGTGGTAGGCGCTTTCAGGACGCCCACCAGCATGGCGGCTTCCTCAGGTTTCAGTTTGTCTGGCGTGGTGCTGAAGAAGGTTTTGGCGGCCACTTTGATCCCGAAAGCGTTGCTCCCGAAATCCACGGTGTTCAGGTACATACCCAGAATCTCGTCTTTGGTGTAGCGCTGCTCCAGCTTAATGGAGGTGTTCCACTCCTTGGTTTTGGCCACCACGGTAGACAGCAGCGGCACGTGTCCCAAAATGCCTTTGGTGTTCTTGGTACGCGTTTTATAGAGGTTTTTGGCTAACTGCTGCGTAAGTGTGGAGGCTCCGCGCGAATCGCCTTTCAGGTTGTCTTTCACGGCCGCCAGCACCGAGATGGGGTCAATGCCCTGGTGCTCGTAGAACCGTTCATCCTCGGTAGCTACCAAGGCTTTGACCATCACCGGCGCGATGCTGTCATACGGTACTAGGTCGCGGTTCTCGCGGAAGTAACGCCCCACCAGCAGCCCGTCTGAGGTGTAGATCTCCGAGGGCAGGTTGTTCCGGGGGTTTTCCAGGTCATCCAGGCCCGGCGATTCCCCAAACAGGTAGAACAGGTTCAGGTCCACGGAAACGAAATAAAGGATAACGAAAAGTCCCCCGAAGACAAAGAGCTTCCAGAGATTTCTGATCCATTTATGGTATTTGGTACGTGGGGGAGCTATCTTCTTACTTTCTGGCATGCGGCTAGTCACGGGCACAGAACCCGCTTTCTCAAAAACGCTTAAAGTTACGGGAAAGTGTTGGGTTTCCCGAAGTTGTGCATCGGTTTACGGCCCCTTTTCTGAAAACAGGCTCAAAACGGAAGGAATCTGTGGGGAAGTACGCACGCTTACAAGCTAGGAAAAGAACGTTCTTTAAGTATAGTTTCAGTCCCAAGCGTTAAATGCTTTCTATTTGGTCCCCCTTTGAAGGGGGTAGGGGGATGACAAGACGCATGAAGAACCGTTTAACCTCTCCAACAGAGCAAAGGCAACCACAGAGGATTGCCCTGCTAGTTTCTGGGAACGCAATAATCAGCAGGAGAAATCATCCCCCTTCAAGGGGGGACATTCACGAATGCAGACAGACATTTGGGAACGAGAACTGATGCTTTGACTTCAAGAATGCGGATAGGCGTTTAGAGGCTCTTTTTGTAAAGATGATACAAAACCTTCTTGTCGTCATCGGTGAGAATGCCGTTGACTTCTTTCTGGATGAAGTGCAGCTTGAACGCCTTGGTAGCCGCCTCCAGGTTGGACACATCAAACCCGATGATCCGGAGGGCGTCTTTGGGCTGAAACGAAGCCGGAATGGTATCTACCGCCACTACTGCTGCCGGAGTTGGTAGCGGCGTTACCCGCACCGCGGCACTGTCTACGCCCGCTGTGGCGGCAGAATCCTGAAAAGGCGGTACTACCGACTCGAACACCGAGTTGCGCACGGCTTCCTCGTCATACCAGATCCCGTAACCCGCTTGGGCCAGCTGCTTCCAGGGGAAGGTGGGGTTGGGATCTACTTTCCGGGAGGGCGCAATGTCTGAGTGACCGATGAAGTTGGCCGTAGGGATGCCGTGGGTTTTCTTCAGGATGGCCAATACTTGGAGAAGGCTGTTGATCTGCTCCTCGGCGAAAGGCTCCGCACCGTTGTTGTCCAGCTCAATACCGATGGACGAGGAATTCAGGTCGGTGGTGTTGCCCCATTTGCCTGAGCCGCCGTGCCAGGCCCGCAGGTAATCGGAGAGCATGTGGTACACCTTGCCGTCTCGGCCAATCACGTAGTGGGCGCTCACCTGCGTTTTGGGCATGGTGAACGTCTTCAAGGTCTGCTCCGTGGAGTTCTGCGCCGTGTGGTGAATGACCACGTAGTTGGGTTTGCGCATGCTGAAATTGGTGGTGCCTACCCATTGGTCTCCCTGCCGCAGGCTGTCTTCTCCTTTATTGGTCACGGGAGTGGTGCGCAGGGTTTTGGCGAAGGCTTTCGCCTGTTTCTTGTAGACTTTGTTGGTGGTGGCGTACGGATTGGTGGAGCAGGAAACCAGCGCCAGGGCCAGTACAAACGGAAAAAGCAAGGGGAGACGGGTACGTGTCATAGCAAAGGTGTTTAACTACGCCAAAGATGAGAAATTTTCCATTGGCATCAGCCCTCCCTAGAACTACAGAGAGAATTCATGCTTTCGCTGTAGAAAAATCCGGCCCGCCGCTTTTCCTTTCCGTGAGCATAGCGGCCCATTCCGTTTTACCCCCGAAATCCGGAAAACAGGCCTAAAACGGATTTGCCCCTTGTCTTGACTGAGCTGCATTTTCAACGATATCCTCACCCAACTCGCCCATTTGCACCACCACCCGTTTGCTGTTTTAGGGGTACTTTTCAGAAAACACCTTCAAAACAAGCACTTGCATTTAAGACAAAAGTGTAACTTAGGTGCCTTGTCGTATTCTGATCACCTTTGCCCATGGATTTACCTCCTATTCACCTCGAACATGAATTTGAGCCGCTTCCCAGAGAACTTCACTCAGAGGCCTCCGGCGAACCGTTCCAATCCTGCATCGCCTGTAACTGCCAGCTGCTGCAAGAAGGCGTGAATTACCTGGTGGAGAAAGCCGTGCGCGTGTACCCCCAGGCCGGCCTCCGGGATGTGGTCTTTGAATACGCCATGTGCCTGAACTGCGCCCAGCAGCTACGCAATGAGTTATCAGAGGAATCGAAGCGACAGATCAACGCCTACTTTGCGCAGCGCGTGGATTTTGTGGCCCGCCGCGAGGCCCTGCTCTCCCTGCCCGATCCTTTGAATCTGGACAACTGGCTTTCGCACTGCATCGTGCACGGCACCCCGCGTTCGGCTTGCAGAGAGTACCAGATTTTCGCGCAATGCGGCGGGGCAGACCTGTTCTACACCTACATGCCGTACATGATCAGCGGCGAGGCGATGGAGGAGATTCAGGAATGCCTCTCCGCGCATACCCGCCAGATTCTGGACGATTTCATGGACACCCACTTTGGGCTTCCGCCCGAACTCCGGGCCCTGCTCCAGGACCGCTTGATCCTGATCTAAGCCAACTTCCAGCTTAATTCTACCTCTGAGAGACCGCAGCCGTTTCACAGACCTTTTCCAGAAAACAGCCCCAAAACCGAAACTCTATGCGTCCATTTCTCCTGCTTGCGTTTTATCTGCTGATGACCGGGGCCACTTTCGCCCAAACCAGGAAAGCAGCGCCTGCCCCGTCAGCGGATGCCAAGGCGGTAGAGGCGGCCGTGGTGCGTTTCTTTGACGCCATGCGGACAAGCGACAGCACCATGGCGCGGTCGGTGCTGGCGGACAACGCCCGCCTGATGTCGGTGGGTGCCGGGAAAGACGGCAAGATCCTGCCCCGCGAAACGCCCATGAACAAGTTTGTGGAGATGATTGGCCAACACCATCCGCAGGTCCTGGATGAGCGCATCTGGGACGTGAAAGTGAACATCGACGGTGATCTGGCTACCCTCTGGTGCGAGTACGCCTTTTACGTGGGAGACACCTTCAGCCACTGCGGCGTAGATGCCTTCCAGCTGTACCGCAGCCCCGAGGGCTGGAAAATCTTCACCATCTCAGACACCCGCCGCAAAGAGAACTGCGACCTCAAAGCCGCCCAGGCCGCCAAATCAAAGCGCTAAGTTTCAAGCGTCAGCTTCTGCTTTTTGGTGTCACTATACGTCACCCATTCAGCACAAGCTTTTCATCAGAATAGGTAAAGAAACCAACAGCGGAGAACTGAATTGGCCTACGTAATCAGGTTTTCAGATAGAGAACAGCTTCACCAGGATGATCACAGAAGCCGCGCAAACCCAACGGCCGCGCGGTGTTTTTGGCCTGTTTTGCGGAAAACGCCCGGAAAACCCTTCGGCCTGGGAGCTCGAGAAAGGCTACTGCTCCACACAGACTTTTTCCACCTGACAGGTCTTGAGCCAGGCCAACGCCTCGGTTCGGGAATGGAACATCCGGTAAATCAATTTCCGGCCGATCAAACTTATCTCCATGGCTTTGCCACTTTCCTCGGCCAGGGAATCTGCGTTGGCCACATGGGCCAGGCAGCACAGACCGGCTTTCATGGCGCGGGGCAGCCACTCCTTTTCCAACCATTTCACCGCCTCTTTCCAGGGACCGGTAAACTGCGTGTTGTCGTTCAGTTTATAGGCGCAATTCGTTTGCTCCAGCACCTCTAATCCTGCTTCCATGGCCTGGCGCAAGTCGGTAGGAGAAGCATAGCCATACCACAGTGTATCAACGATGTCCAGCTCCTGGCTGTGCTCTACCACGTAGAACGTCTTGTTGAATGAGTTTTTACATTCGCGCCGCATAGTCTTGCGTTTAGAACGCCGTGTTTAAGAATGAGAAATAAAGGTACTCTTCTTTTTATTGGATTTAACCAAAAAGAGGTTAAACATTTTTAACCTACCCCTTGCCTCCTGCTGTTTTGAGGCTGTTTTGGGGAAAACAGACGATAAACGGTTTTGTTTGGACCATCAGGAAATTTTGTATCACCCAAAATACTTCCTCAAAGGCTGCTTTCTGGCTGCCGCCGCCTCTGAACTTCTGTTCGCGGCCCGATGGATCGTCCTTACCCCGTAACTGCAGGCCTCCCCTTTTATCCGCACATCGGCTTCCGGGGAAAGGAATAATTCTGTAATCTTACCCGGTAAAATTACCTTACGGCTCCTGAACCTGCGCCAGAACGCAATGCTTGCTGCACCACGATTCTACTAGCGTTTCAAGGGAGTTTTCCGAAAAAGACATCAAAACCATTTTTCACCTCATACCCATATTTTCTGCTTCATGGAACCTAGAATTACCCTGATTACCCTGGGAGTAGCCAACGTGGCGGCCGCCACCGACTTTTATGAGCGCGTATTTAACTGGCAGCGCACCGCTGGCAGCCAGGAAGGCATCACGTTCTTTCAGCTCAACGGCTTTCAACTGGCCTTGTTTGAGGCCCACGATCTGGCGAAGGATGCCCAGATTCCGTTTGAGCTGAGCAGTTTCAAGGGATTTACGCTGGCGCACAACCTCCGGAGCGAGCAGGAAGTGGATGCGCTTTTCCAGGAACTGGAAAGCAAGGGTGTGTCTATTGTCAAACAGCCGGAGAAAGTGTTCTGGGGAGGATACAGCGGCTACTTCCAGGATCTGGATGGTCATTTGTGGGAAGTGGCCTACAACCCCTTTCTGCCCCTGGACAGCCAGGGCAATGTAGCCGCATCTTAAGTAACCGGATGGCGGTCGCCATATTCCCTATAACAGCAAAGGCGCTCCAGGGCGCCTTTGCTGTTATAGGGAATATGTAATTAGAATCTATACTTTCTTGAGGAAGCAGGTTTTCAGGACCATGACGGTTCTCTCCACGCGGCCTTCTATTTCTTCGGCGTCATCGGTTAGCCTGATTTTCTTTACCACCGTGCCTCTCTTGATGGTGGTGGAGGAGCCTTTCACCTTTAAATCTTTGATCACTGTGACAGAATCTCCTTCGTTGAGCAGAGTTCCGTTGCTGTCTTTCACTTCCATGATTTTTTCTGTTATCCTGAGGGAGACTTGCCGGTAGATTCCGGGGCAGCCTCGGGCCGCAAAGCTACTTTCCTTTTCGCGGGTATCCAACTCCACCGCCTCTGGATAAGGGTTCGCCTTCACGGGTTTGTCTTTCCTGTTCTAGCAGTAGAGACCTCATTGCTGCCTTCTCCAGTTCTCAAGGGAAAGCTTTGGGAGGTACTTTTCTAGGTCGATTTCTAGAAAACGGGCGTAAAACGCTTAGCCGATGGTGATGGAATAGGCGGCTTCGAACGTTTCACCGGAACCCAGCGACTGCATTCCTTCTTTTTCGCTGAGTTCAACGGGTTCTCCGGCGCTGCCCGCAATGCCGTACCAGGGCTCCAGGCAGAGGAAAGGCGCTCCTACCCGCTTGGTCCAGATACCCAGATACGGGAAATTGGCGAACTGCATCTGCACGAAGTGCGGGTTCTGGTCAGACTTCAGCGTGACGCGATCGGAACGGAAGCTTTTGAACACCAGTGCGTCTTTCTCATAGTGCTCGTAGCGGAGCGGGAGAACGGCCATGTTGTCTAAGACGGGTTCGGTTTCGCCGTTCAGCAGGCCGGTGCCTTCCTGCAACAAATAGCGGGACAGCAGCTCCGGCTGGGAGAACTCCAGGTAATAGTCCTCAAACGCCTCGCCGGGGAGCAGGGGCACGTTGAAAGCCGGGTGCGCGCCAATGGAAAACAGCATCTCGCCCTCGCCGGCGTGGCGCACCTGCCAGGTTACTTCCACGGTCTGCGCTTGCAGGGTATAAATGATGCGCAGCACAAAGGCAAAAGGATACACTTTTCTGGTTTCATCGGTGGCTTTCAGTTCGTAGACCAGGCGGTTTTCCTGCTCCTCCACCAGCGCAAACTCCTGATCCCGCGCAAACCCGTGCTGGGGCAAGGTGTAGGTTTTTCCCTGGTGTAGGTACTGGTCTTGCGGCAGGCGGCCCACAATGGGGAACAGCACCGGGGCATGGCGGTTCCAGAACGCCGGATCGGCTTGCCAGAGGTACTCGCGGTTGGCGTCTTTCTTCACCAGGCTGCACAGCTCGGCACCCAGGCTTTTCACGCCCACGCGCAGGTAGTCATTTTCCAGAAAAGTCGTTTTCATGAGAGAGGTTTGGTTGGGGAAGACACCACCTGCTGTACCGCCCGGATGGCGTTGCGCAGGCGTTCATCGGCGGAGCCGGAGATTTCTACGTAGGGCACGCCTAACTGTTCCAGTTCGCGTTTGTACCAGTCATAGAAAAACTGCCGCAGGTGCGGGTGCTCGCGCTGCGGATCTGGCTGCCAGGGCAAATCTATGTTCATGAGCAGGTACAGGTCTACGGGCTGCCGCCGAAGTTCCTCCAGAATAAACGCTGATGTGGTGCCGTACGCGTGTTCAGACCAGATTTTGAGCACCAGCAGCTCGGTGTCCAGAAACAGCAGCGGCGGGTTTTTGGCGGCCTCTTCCTGCCAGAAGGCAAGCTGCTCGCGGGCGATGGCCTCCAGATCAAGGGCTTCGTAGGGTCTGCTGAGTTGGTTCAGGTAAGTGCGGGCGTACTCGGGAACCCAGGGGGCCTGAAAATGCTGCGCCAACTGGGCGGCCAGGGTAGACTTGCCGGTACTCTCGGGCCCGGTGATCGCGACTCTTATCAACGTACAGAAATTTAGAGAACTCCTGTTTAGGGGCCGTTTTCTGAAAAACAGCCCCTAAACAGGAGCAGATGCGCCCAAGGTACTAAATTTACGGTTGCGGCGCAGCGGTGCTCTTCTTCCGGAAATCGAGGTTGTAGGTGAGGCCTACCTGCAGGGTGTGGTTGCTCTCAAACCAGACGCCGTTGCGCTGGGCCACGTGCTGGTGCAGATAGCCTACCTCCAGGTTCGCGTCTTGGTGGAAACGGTACCCCACAGCGGCATAGGCGCGGTTTTGGTCAAAGATGTTGCTGGTCACATTGGGCCCGAAGTTGACAAAGACCTCATCGTATAAACTCAGGTAGAACTCCTTGTCTTCTATGGTAGGGCCCGCCAGCGGAAGGGTGGTTTTGAACTGGTACCGCACGCGGTTCAGGTAGGTATAGTCATCGGCGCCCGCGAACTTAACCCAGCGCTGCTCCAGCCGGAACCGGTGCTGCAGTCCGAAAATGCCCTGGGGGTCTTTGAGCTGCAACTGCTGGTAGGTGCGGTGCTCGGGGAAGTCATCGGCGGCGGGGTTGTCGCCGTACGGATAGGTGTGCACGTAGGCGTAGCCGCCGGCCACTGAGGCTCTGTCTGACAGGTTATAGGTAAGCGCCACCCGCGGCATGAACTGTTGCGCATCAGAGATCACGTGGTAGCGGCGGAGCTGAAACTCGGTGTGCAGTCCCCACTTATCGGTCAGCTTGTGGGTCCCGAAGTACATGAACCAGCCGTTGTAGTTGGTATCATGCCGGCGTTTGTCCTGGGCAAAGCTTTCTGTAACCGATGCCGCAAACAGAAGCAGATAAACTTGGAAAATTTTTCTCATAGGTAGATGATTAGTGTTGCCTGTGGTGCAAACAACTAGGGAAATAGGTAGAACACCAAACTTTGTTTCGGTTTCAAGCTTCTTTTTTGAAAAAAGCTTAGAAAAACTCCAACAAAAATGCAAAAAAGGCAAAACCCCAGTCTTCACCGCAGGTTTTGCCTTTTCCCGTTTACGGGCTATTTTCCGGAAAACACATCTAAAACTTGGCAGTAGGCCAGGTTAATTCTGGCTGTATTTGTAGAAGGCGGCGTTCTTCTTGCGGTTCTTGTAGTCGTCCAGGTTCATGCTGAAAGCAAAGCCTGGAGCCCCGTAAATGTAAGCCGGCGACAGCTGCACGATGGACGGTTTGCGCCCCCAGCGGTTCCGGTGCGAGAGGTAGGCCAAGTGTGAAGACAGCATCCCAATACCCGCGCCCACAAACACATCAGACTGCCAGTGCTTGTTGTTCAGCATTCTGAACGCGCCCACGCTGGTGGCAATGGTGTACGCGCCAATGCCGTACCACGGGCTCTTGTGCTTCAGTTCTGAGTTGAGGATGGAGGCCGCCAGAAAGGCTTGGGCCGTGTGGCCCGAAGGCATGGATTCCCTGTTTTCGCCGTTGGGCCGCTCCTGGTTGGAGACTTGCTTTATCCCGAACACCGTGACGGCAAAGATGGCCTCGGCCTTCAGGATCAGGATGGAGGTATTCAGAAAGTCATTGTTCGATTTTATGTTGAAGAGATTGGCCGCCGCCAGCTCCACGTAGGGCGCAATGAGCAAAGGGTTATCTATCTTGGTCTTGAAGTTGGGGAAGTGTTTCTGCAGATCGCGCTTGGCGTCATAGCTGCTGTAAATCCCGTTGTCTTTGACGGTGCTGAGCCCGTAGGCGATCAGGATGGCGGGAATGATGGTGGCTTTAAAGGCTTTGGACTTGAAGAACGGCTGCTTCACGGGCAAGGCCACCGAGTCTTGGTACTTCTTCAAGGTGTCCTGGGCCACTACGGGCTCTTGGTACTTCTTCAGGGAATCGGCCTCCTGCGCCATCAGATCCTGGCTCACCAGGCCGAAGCACATGGTGAGGGCAAGCCAGATACGTACTATGTTCTTCATATGCTGTTCACGGTTGGGTGAGAATGTAACCTACTGCATATCGTTAGAAAAAGTTAAAGGGTTACTTTAAACCTAGGTTTTTTTAGGACAATTCTTTTGCGGGAAATATCAGCCGGGCCATCTGACATCACGTTTTTGAGGCATTTTTAGAAAAAAGCCTCAGAAACGAAGCTCATCACCACTGATGAATGGTGTCAAGCAGAAACTATTTGAAGGTATTCTTAACCGGCTTTCTAACTGGCCAATGCCTGCGCACCCTGCTCCTGCTGGCCTTGCCGCATGCTTTTTTTCCAGTCTACGTAACCCCACCAGGCCAGCGCGAGGTACAGGAAATACAGAACCGCCGTGGGGTAAAGCTCCTTGTAGAGGTAAATGGGCACGTACACGGCATCCACCACGATCCAGACAAGCCAGTTCTCCAGTTTTTTCCGGCTCATGAGCCATTGGGCGCCCAGACTCACGGCAGTGGTGGCGGCATCCCAGTAAGCTAAATCGGCATCGGTGTTGTAGTGCAGGTAGGTTCCCAAACCGAGAGTGAAAAGCGGCACGAACAAGAGGAGCCATAGCCAGTGCCGGGCGGTCATTCTGGTGACGGGACGCTCCTCCCGCTGATTTCCTTTGTAGAGCCACAGGTACCACCCGTAGAAGTTGAGACCGGCGAACATGACCTGCAGGCCCATGTCGGCGTACAGGCGGGCGTCGTAGAAAATGATGATGTACAGCGTCACGCTGATGAGCGCGATGGGAAAGGTCCAGATGTTCTGCCGGGCCGCCAGCCATACGCACAGCAAACCCGTGATCACGCCCACCACCTCAGTGACGGTGGCTAAATCCCATGTAGCGGGGGAGAGAAAATCCATAGAGAAACAGTTGGCCGGTGCTGGTTTCGGGCCTCTTTTCAGAAAACAGCCTCAAAACCCAAACGGGCATACGTAAAGAGCACAAAAATAGAAGCTTCGGGGCAGCTTGCTCCATCCGCCTGCGGTATCCGGCAAAATAATTTGGTTTACCTTTGCGCCATGCTACCCGAGATCACGCCCCAACAACTGAAAGAACGCCTGGACCAACAGGAGCCCCTGCAACTCATTGACGTGCGCGAGCCGCAGGAATGGGACATCTGCCACCTGGGCGGCCAACTCATTCCTTTGGGAGATCTCCCCAAAGCCGCCGCTACCCTGGACAAAGACAAGGTGACGGTGCTCATCTGCCACCACGGTTTCCGGAGCGCCCAGGCTTTGATGTTCCTGCAGCAGCGCCACGGCTTTACCCAGCTCCTGAACCTGAAAGGCGGCGTGCACGCCTGGGCGCAGGAAGTGGACCCCAATTTTCCGGTATACTAAACCATACCGCTTTTCGCCTGTTTTCTGGTAAACAGCCCCTAAACGGGAGCCGCCGCCAAAGAAAGTTTTTCTTTGGACCGTAGGATATTCAACTTTTCCCTTAATTTTACGTGGCAAATACCATATACGCTATTTGCCATGCAGTCTCACGCTCCCAATCTGTTGTTCGAAGCCCTGACTTACGACGACGTTCTTCTATTACCCGCTTATTCTGAGGTACTTCCCAAAGACACCAATACTTCTACCCAACTCACGCGTAACATCCGGGTGAACATTCCGCTGGTATCCGCCGCCATGGACACCGTGACCGAGGCTGACATGGCCATCGCCATGGCCCAGGAAGGCGGCATCGGAATTATTCACAAAAACATGAGCATCAAGCAGCAAGCTGAGCTGGTGCGCAAGGTGAAACGTTCTGAGAGCGGCATGATTCTGGACCCCGTTACGCTGGACGAGCACGCCACCCTAGGCGATGCCATCCAACTCATGAAAGAGCACCGCATCGGCGGCATTCCCATCGTTTCCGCCGACAAGAAACTGGTGGGCATCATCACCAACCGTGACCTTCGGTTCGAGAAGAACTTCTCCGTGAAGGTTTCCGAGATCATGACCAAAGACCGTCTGGTGACCGCCCCCAAAGGCATTGAGCTGGACAAAGCCGAGGACATCCTGCAGGAATACAAAATCGAGAAGCTGCCGGTGATTGACGAAAACGGCATTCTGGTGGGCTTGATCACCTACAAAGACATCTTGAAAAGAAAACACCGCCCGTATGCCTGCAAAGACGAGTTCGGTCGTTTGCGCGTGGGTGCCGCCGTTGGCGTGACGCCAGATGTGCTGGACCGCGTAGGCGCGCTTGTGGAAGCCGGCGTAGACGTGATCAGCATTGACACCGCCCACGGTCACTCCAAAGGCGTGATGGAAGCGGTGCGCAGAATCAAAGACGCTTTCCCCAACGTGGACCTTATTGCCGGAAACGTGGCGACCGCCGAAGGTGCCCGCGCCCTGGCCGACTCCGGCGCCGATGCTGTGAAAGTAGGCGTTGGACCGGGTTCTATCTGTACCACCCGCATCATCGCCGGTATTGGCGTTCCGCAACTCTCTGCCGTGATTGAGGCCGTAAAAGGCCTGGAAGGCACCGGCGTACCGGTCATCGCCGACGGCGGCATCAAGTTCTCCGGCGACGTGGTGAAAGCCATTGGCGGCGGGGCCAGCACCGTGATGATCGGGTCTTTGTTAGCCGGTACCGAAGAAGCTCCCGGCGACATGCAGATCTTTGAAGGCCGTAAGTTCAAGACCTACCGTGGCATGGGTTCCATTGAGGCCATGGGCGAAGGCTCCAAAGACCGTTATTTCCAGGATGCCGAGGATGACGTGAAGAAACTGGTTCCCGAAGGCATTGTGGGTCGCGTGCCGTACAAAGGCCTGGCCGGCGAGGTGCTGTACCAACTGGTAGGCGGCCTGAAAGCCGGGATGGGCTACTGCGGCGCTCCGGACATTGAAGCCCTGAAGAAAGCCAAAATGGTGAAAATCACGGGTGCCGGTCTGCGCGAAAGCCATCCGCATGACGTGCAGATCACCCGTGAGGCTCCTAACTACAGCCGCTAGTTATCTGGCTGGGATTTCCCCTGCTCTACTTCATTTACTTTTTGTTTTGCTCTGTCTACTTCTTGTGGGCAGAGCAAAATTTGTTTAGGGGCGGCCTTATAGAAGACAAACACCTGATCAGCCGCTCTTCCACAACCACCCGAATTTGATCTGTTTTCCCTTAAACTGCCAAGAAACGGAAAGGCTTGAAACTACCCAGCTGCGAGCAATCAGCATGGCGCGGCTTTATCATAGCATAAGGTTCTTGTTCTACTTTCTAGCCCAGGTTCTCCTGGCTCTGTTGCGTATATTTTTTCCGCACAATTGGGCTACACAATTAACTCAATCACAATTGCTTACTGAGTCACTTCAAGCGAAGGCATAGAAAGAGTTCACTTGTAAGGTCACAGGGATGAATCATTGTCAAAAATTTAGCGTTCCCTATATAGGCTCTTGCTATTCTGCCACACCGAAACCTTTTCTTGAAAGGTAATAAGTTGTTTGTCAGACACATTCAGCGGCAACAGAAATCTGACCGAAAAGCTGTTGAGAGATCATAATTATTTTTTAGTTACTTTTAAAAAAATCTCGTATTCACCCTCATCCAATACATAACCGGCAGCAGCAGGCACTCTTTCCAATGCCCCAAGACAAAACCATCAAACAGGTGAGCTTTTTAACCGGAAGCGTGAGCTGGGTATTGCTATTGGTGAATGTATTGTTTTTGGCCCGCCAAGGGCATATGGGAGAAGCCAACGCCGCTTCCCCGTACCTGAACAACCTCCTGTCCGTCATCTTCATCCTGTCCGTTTTCCTGTACCAGCGGCAGTACGTTCAAATACAGCGCAGCGAGGAGTTTACGTCGCCGCTTTGGGGACTTTTTGTCAAAGGCGGCCTGGGCGCGTACCTCTGTCTGCTCCTGCACCTTGGGTACCCTGGCCTGAACGAGCACTGGGTCAACAGCCCCTACCTGCTGGACATCTTCTACCAGGTTCTGTTCGGGTTGCTGGTGTATTTTCTGGGCAAGGCATTCTATACCTGGCGGCAGTTCATCCTGTACCACAAAACCAAAGAAGTGCAGAGCCAATGGAAATGGTTCGAGATCTTGGTCTACCTCTCTCTTCTGGTGCCGCTGCTGGATGTGACGTACATGAACCATGTCTTCCTCATCCTGGATTTGGCGCTTTTGCTGGGGTACAGCCTGTACATGAGCGTGCACCAACGCTGGATCGCTTTCCTGAGCCTGGATAAAAAATGGGCCTGTATTTTCCTGCTCACCGCCATTCTGGCTTCGGTGGTCTTGTTTGCCAACTTCCTGTTCCTCTTCGCCGATTCTTCTGAGCTGGTCGTGGACTACACAGACAATCCGTTTATCCTCATCGCGCTGGCGTTTGTCTTTCTGTACGCGCTGGCTTCTTTGCTGGTATCGCTTTTCAGTTTGCCCACCTCCCGGGTTTTTGAGCAGCGAAACGCCGATTTGCTGAGCTTTCAGCGCCTGAGCCACACCATCCAGCAGGGCCAAAGCGAGGACGAGGTGTACAAGATTTTGTTTGAAAGCGCCATCAAAGCCACCGGGGCCGACGCGGCCTGGCTGGAGATTGGCGAACTAACTCATCTGGACACCTCCCACACGTCCGGTGACCCAATTGATTCTGAGGTGCAGATGTTTGTGAGGGCCTTGGTGAAAAGGATTCATGAAGAAGACAAAACCACGCTGGACAGCGTGTACGTGAATGGCGACCTGAACCTCATTCCTGGGTTCCAGGACCTCAACAGTCCGTACAACTCGTTGCTGCTGGTGCCCCTGGTTTCCCCCAAACGCCGCTACGGCTATTTGTACCTGCTGCTGGAGTTAGAACAGGGATTTGACCCCGATACCATCAGTGTGGTCCAGTCGTTTGCGAACCAAACGGTGCTCACCATTGAAAACCTGCGCCTCATGCAGGAGTCTTTGCAGAACGAGCGCTACAAAGAGGAACTTAAGATCGCGAGTCTGGTGCAGGACCGCCTGAACCCCAAAACATTCCCAACCGATACCTGGTTTGACATCAGTACGTACTCGCAGGCGGCCAAGGAAGTGGGCGGTGACTTCTATGATTACCTGCAGCTGAGCAAATCGCGTATCGCCATCATCATCGGGGACGTGTCGGGTAAGGGGATTTCGGCGGCGTTTCACATGGCCCAGATGAAGGGAATTTTCCACGGGCTCATGCAGCAGGATTTACTGCCCGATGAGTTCATGGTGCAGGCCAACAGTGCCCTGAGCCGCTGTCTGGAGCGCACTTCTTTCATTACCTCCTCGCTGTATATCATTGATTACGAGATGCAGGGGGTTTCCTTTGCCCGGGCGGGGCATTGCCACACGCTTTATTACAACTCTATGATTGAAGATACGTTCTATTTTCAGACAGAAGGGTTAGGCTTGGGCATTGTGCGGGACGCCTCGTACGCTAAGCGCATCCACCGGCTGCACTATGACTACAACCCCAACGATGTCATGGTCATTTACACCGACGGGATTGTGGAAGCCCGCAACACCCGCCAGGATGAGTACGGCGAGGAACGCCTGAAGTACATGCTTTCCCAAACCTACCATCTGGAGGCCGAGGACATCAAAAGCGCTATCATCAACGATGTCAACGACTTCAGCAGTGACATTCTGCATGATGACCAGACGTTGCTGGTGATCAAGTTCAAACAGCGTCAACCTATTATTTAGAGGATTCGTAAAGAAGCACGATGAAAATAAAACATACGATCACCGACAATACCATCACCATCAGTTTAGATGGTGAACTAGACGCCAGCTCCTCTGTACTGCTGGATGAAGAGCTCTCCAACCCCAGCATCATGATGTTTGGCAAGATCCTGGTAGACTGCAAAAACCTCAACTACATTTCGTCAGCGGGTTTAGGCGTGTTCATCTCGCACTTGCAGCGTTTTGAAGATGCTCAGATCAAGCTCATCTTCTTCAACATGCAGGAGAAAGTGCGCAATGTGTTTGAGATTTTGGGCCTGGATCTGCTCATGACCATTGTCTCTTCCTATGAAGAAGCCGTGACCATAGCCAATGACTAACAAGATCCGGGTCAGTTGTGACAGGAAAAACCTTAAAACTATCCGCGCCTTTGTGACGGATACCCTTTCGCCTGTCCATTTGTCTGAGATCACGTTAAACCAGATCATCCTGGCCGTAGACGAAATCTGCGCCAACCTGATCATCCACTCCAACCGCGAAGACAGCCAGAAGCACCTCTGCCTCACCATCAAGTACGATGGCAAGGAGATTGTCTTTGAGCTGGAAGACAACGGCATTCCCTTTGTGCAGGCCAACTACCTTGAGCCTAACATCCCAGACAACATCCGGACGGGCAAGAAAGGGGGCGTGGGCGTGGCCCTGGTGAACCGGATCATGGACAAAGTGGAGTACAGCGTGCAAGGGGCCACCAATATCTGCCGCCTGCGCAAAGTGGTTGCGTAAGGTTGCCGTGCTATTTTTTGCCCGCGGCACAATAAAAACCGTTTTTTGCTTGTTTTGAGCAAAAGATGCCAAAAACGGAGCAGGTCTTCTCCCTCCTGCTTCCCTGGCACTATGTTTTTCAATAGTAGCCTGTTCTCTCCAAAAAAATGAGTAAAATTGCATCATGTTAGGGAAGCCTATATCCCAGACATCCTGCATTTTGCTGACATCTATGCGAGTTACTTCTTTGTATGTGGGCCTGGGTGCCCTGCTCCTTTTCCAGTGTACCTCCCCTAAAAAGGCCGCGGAACCTGTCTTGTTATCCATTGGCCCAGAGAAAGTTCCGGTTTCTGAGTTTGCGTACGTGTATGAGAAAAACAACACCAACGCAGACAGCGCCTTCTCCAGCGCCAGTGTCAACGAGTACCTGAACCTGTACACCAACTTCAAGCTGAAAGTAGCCGAGGCCAAAAGCCGCGGCCTGGACACCACCCAAGCCTTCAAAACAGAGCTGGGCGGTTACAAAGAGCAGTTGGCCCAACCTTTCCTGACGGAGAAAAGCGTCACCGACCAGTTGGTGCGCGAAGCCTACGAGCGCCTGAAGAAGGAAGTGAACGCCACGCACCTGCTGGTTTCCGTTGACATGGAAGCCGATCCCAAAGACACGCTGGCCGCCTACCAAAAAGCCTTAGATTTGAGAAACCAGGCCGTAAACGGAACTCCGTTTGAGTCGCTGGCGCAACGCTTCTCAGAAGACCCGTCGGCGCGGGAGAACGGGGGCAACCTGGGGTACTTCACGGCTTTGCAGATGGTGTACCCGTTTGAGAACGCCGCCTTCAACACGCCGGTAGGCCAGATTTCGCAACCGGTCAGAACCCGTTTCGGGTATCATCTCATCAAAGTAAACGAGGTACGTCCGGCTCAGGGCGAGATCAAAGTGGCGCACATCATGGTGCGGGCCCAGCAAGGTCTGCCCAAAGCAGATTCACTGGCCGCCAAAAAGAAAATAGACGAGATCTACAGCCGCGTACAGCGCAAGGAAGACTGGAACAAACTGGCCTCGCAGTTCTCAGAAGATGCCGCCTCGGCAGACAACGGCGGGGAACTGCCTTGGTTTGGCACGGGCCGTATGATTCCGTCCTTTGAGGAAGCGGCCTTCACCTTAGCCCAGCCGGGTGCCATCTCGGCTCCCGTGCAGACCGCCTATGGCTGGCACATCATCAAACTTCTGGAGCGCAAGGAACTGCCCACGTATGAGGAGATGGAAACCTCGCTCCGGAACCGCATCGCCAAAGACTCCCGCTCTGAGTTGAATAAAGCGGCGTTCCTGCGCCGGATCAAAACCGAGAACAAGTTCCAGGAAAACCAACCCATCAAAGAAGCCATGCTGCGGCTGGCAGACTCTACCCTTTTAGCGGGTAAATGGAAATTCAACGTTCCGGCCGAGCCGAAGAACCTCCCCACCGCCACGCTGTTCACCATCAATGGCAAAGCGTTCACGGCAGGTAATTTCGCCACGTACATTGATAGCAACCAACGCACCCGCCAGAACGTGTCGCCAACGCATGCCATGAACCTGCTCTATGACCGGTTTGTGGAAACCAGCCTGCTGGACTACGAGAAGGAGCACCTGGAGGAAAAACACCCTGACTACCGGATGCTGGTAAACGAGTACCATGACGGCATTCTGTTGTTCCAACTCATGGAGGAGAAAGTCTGGGCCAAGGCCGTGGAAGACACCGTGGGCCTGAAAGCTTTCTTTGAAGCCAACAAAGACAAATACATGTGGGGAGAGCGGACCCAGGCCACCATCCTGAGCGCCGCCAACGCCAACGTGCTGGCGCAAGCCCAGGCGCAGATGGCCACCGGCAAGTTTTTATCCGTTAGAAACAAACCGCTAGACCTGTTATTCACCACGGGTACTGCCACGCTGTCTAAATCGGCCACAAGCCAATTAGATCAACTAGCCACCACCCTGCTCTCTGATTCTGCTCTGAGCCTGGAAATAACCGGGTTCATGGATACCCGTGAAAGCGCCAGCCAGAAGAATGCGAACCTGCCTACCCGCCGGGCAACGGCCATCAAAAACTACCTGCAGCAGAAAGGCGTGAAAGCCGAGGACCTGAAGGTGGTACCGGCTCCGGCGCAACTGGTGGGCACCCGCCGGGCATCGGTGAAGGTGTATTCCTCTGATCTGCAGACCCTCGCTGACAACCTGAACCAAAGCAACCCCCTGTCCCTGCAGGTGACCTCGCGGAAGTTCCAGCGCGGGGAAAACAAAGTCTTGGATGGCGTCACCTGGAAACCGGGCACGTACAACATCACCCAGGACGGTCGGTCCATCTGGATAAAGATTGACCAAGTAGATCCGCCCGTGGCTAAAAGATTGAATGAAACCCGCGGCGTGGTGATCTCAGACTACCAGAATTACCTGGAGCAGGAATGGATCAAAGAACTCCGCCAGAAATACCCGGTAAGCGTGAACCAACCCGAGGTGCAGAAGCTTATTAAGAAGTAAGCCCCGGAAGTTTCTTTTAATGAAGCCGTTTGCCTAGCTTTGTTAGATTACCACTATACTATTTTGCAAGAGAAGCGGTTCTATAGCTAGAGACCGCTATACAGAATACCATGAAAATTAACCTTTCTTTATCTTCTTTCTTTAAAAGCTTTCTCCTCCTTTGTGTGTTGGGCACCCTGACGCAACGCGCAGAGGCTCAGCAAGCCACCCTCATTGACAACATTGTGGCAAAAGTAGGCGGGCATATCATCTTACGCTCTGAGCTGGAGTTCCAGCACGCCAATGCTGTAGGCCAGGGCTATAAATCCCCTAACCTGCGGTGCGAGATTCTCCGGTCACTGGTGCAGAACAAACTTCTTTTAGCCCGCGCCGAGGTAGACTCTGTCATTGTGGAGGAAAGCACCATCAACAGTGAACTGGAAGGCCGCCTGAACCAATTCATAGCCCAGATTGGCAGCCCCGAGAAACTGGAAGCGTATTACAACAAACCCATGAGCGAGATCAGAAGTGATCTCCGCCGTAGCCTGAAAGAGCAGATGACCGTTCAGAAGATGGAGCGGGAGATTGCCGGTAAAATGAAGGTGACGCCCAAAGAGGTGCAGCAGTATTTCAACCGTATCCCCAAAGACAGCTTGCCTTATTTCTCCACCGAGGTAGAAGTAGGCCAGATTGTGAAGGTTGCGCAGATTGGAACCGCCCAGAAACAGGCCGCCCGTGAGCAGCTGGAAAGCATCCGGAAGCGGATTCTGGCCGGCGAAGACTTTGCCACCTTGGCCCGTCAATACTCACAAGACCCAGGATCAGGCGCCGCGGGCGGAGAGCTGGGTTTCTTCAAGAAACGCGAGCTGGTACCAGAGTACGAAGCCGCCGCCCTGAAACTGCAGCCCGGCGAGACTTCTCCGGTGATTGAGTCCATGTTCGGGTTCCACATCATCCAGTTGCTGGAGCGCCGCGGCGAGGAATTCAATACCCGTCACATCCTTATCAAACCGGCTACCGCGCAGGCAGACATGCAGCTCACCGCCCATTTGCTGGACAGCATCCGGACGCTGGTTCAAACAGACAGCATGTCGTTTGCCAAGGCAGCCAAAGAGTTTTCAGATGACATGAACTCCAAAGGCAACGGCGGAATGATCACCCTCCCCAACAGCCCTAGCACGTATATTCCGGTAGACAAGGTAGACCCGTCTATCTTCTTCGTGATTGACACCATGCAGGTAGGTTCCATCAGCGGGCCGCTTCCGTACCGGACCGAGGACGGCAAAGAAGCCATGCGTGTTCTTTACCTGAAATCAAAGGCCGCTCCGCACCAGGCCAACATGAAAGACGATTATCAGAAGATTGCCGCCGCGGCATTGGCTGATAAACGCAACAAAGCCATCAGTGAGTGGTTTGAAAAAAACAAAGAAACGGTGTTTGTGGACATCGTGCCCGATTTCAAAACCTGTAGTTTAGACGACTAATCCCCCTTCTATGCCTCCCTTTGCCTCTGACAGAGAAGCCGCAGATGCGCTTCACCATGCCTTCAAGCGTCTGACTACTGAGATCTCCCAAACCATCATTGGCCAGGAGGAAGTGGTGAAACTGGTGCTGACCGCCGTTTTCTGTCAGGGGCATTGTCTTTTGGTGGGCGTGCCGGGGCTGGCCAAAACGCTCCTCATCCAGACCATCTCCAACTCGCTGGACCTGTCGTTCAACCGCGTGCAGTTCACCCCAGATTTGATGCCTTCTGACATTTTGGGCTCCGAAACGCTGGACCAGAACCGCCAGTTCCAGTTTGTGAAAGGCCCGGTCTTCGCCAACATTGTGTTAGCGGATGAGATCAACCGCACGCCACCCAAGACGCAGGCCGCGCTGCTGGAAGCCATGCAGGAATACTCTGTGACGGTGGCGGGCCATCATTACAACCTGCCGCGTCCCTTCTTCGTGCTAGCCACCCAGAACCCCATTGAGCAGGAAGGAACTTACCCACTACCCGAGGCGCAGCTGGACCGTTTCATGTTTCACGTAGCCCTGGAATACCCCAGCTACGAGGCCGAGCTCCAGATCGTCAAGAACACCACCGGTGACCGCAAGCACACGCCCAGCGTGGTGTTACACGGCGATGAGATCACCGCCTTCCAGCAACTGGTGCGCCGCGTCCCCGTCACCGACAACGTAGTGGAATACGCCGTGAAGCTGGTGCACAAGACCCGTCCCAACACCCCACTGGCTGGTCCGCAGACCACGCAATACCTGGAGTGGGGAGCTGGTCCCCGCGCATCGCAGCACTTGATTATGGGGGCCAAATGCAACGCCCTCATCCGCGGAAAATATTCCCCCGACATTGAGGATGTGCAGGCCGTAGCCGTTCCTATTCTGCGCCACCGGCTGGTGCGCAACTTCAAAGCCGAGGCCGAGGGCATTACCGTAGAACAAATCATCAAAGGGCTCCTCTAAGCTGTTTTGCGCCTGTTTTCGCGAAAAAGGCCTCAAAACAGACAACAGTTCCTTTCCTGAGAAAACCACTTCAGGAGTAATAACAGGATGAGACATTCCGGAGAAAAGGCAAGTAAATCTTCTCCGTTGCGAAAGGCGTTTTGAGCCCGTTTTTCAAAATACAGCCTTAAAACGGAAACGCGCCGGCCGCAGAGGCAACGGCTGGTGGTGAAAAAGAGTAACGCATTGTGTACTTTTGCCCCGCATTCTTTTAAACATAACCCGCATGGAAGCAGCAGCTCTTTACGAACGCTTTGAAAACAACCTGGAAACCATCTTCTCTTACATCAAGAGAGGTCTGGACGTACGTACCACGCCGTATAACATCTCCATGCCCTTGGAGCTGAACCTGCTGTGCGATGTACTGACCCAAGCCGGCTTCCCGTGCCGGGTCACCAAAGACGGTTTCGATGCGCTGGTGGAGTTTCACGCCCTGTACATGCAGGAAGGCAAACGCGTATCTGACGTCATGCACCGCATTCTGGAAGACAAGCGGGCGTACCTGCGCACCCCAGAAGGCACCGTACTGCTGAAAGAGCAACTGATCCGGCGCCTGGAGTATTTCAACGAGATTGCCCACTCCATGGAAGTGATTGCCCGTCTGCAGCAACTAGGCAGCCCGCTGCAATACAACTACCCTTTCTTGAACCAGTAACCTACACCGCTTTCGTCTGGGAGCTGCTCTCTTTGGAGCACTTTTCTTAAAAGCACTCATAAAGCACATCGGGGCTAAGCAGTTGATTCCTGCTTAGCCCCGATGTGCTTTAGGGCTTATTATACCCCAGCACGTGCACCGACATCTTCTGATTGGCTTGTTTGGGCTTTTTGAACGTGATCCAGGCTTCCTGCACACTTTCCTTGGGGGCGATGGGAAACCGGACCTCGGCTTGGTCTATCTCCTGGCCCTGGTGCAGGAGCGTGATTTCCAGCAAAACGTTCTCGGCGGTCTGCTCGCCCAGGTTCACCAGTTCCACCCGGTGGATGTTCTGCTGCGGGCGGCCTTTCTCTGGGAAGATCTTGACATGAAGATCCGGCGGCGTGTGTTGGTAGTGAAAGGCCTTCACCCCTAGGTAGCCCAGCAGCGCGACAATCAGCAAGACACTCAGGCCGAACACAAACCACTCCAGCGGATTTTTCTTCATAGGAACCTTCCTTTCTATTTGTACTCCTGATCAAACAAAAACCGCCCCGCTGATGCGCCCAAGGCAGAAACCAGCCCCAGCACCACCGTGGCCTCCACACAGGCCTGCAAACCCACCCCGTCAAACCTCCCGAAGAACCACAGTGCCCCCGCCGAGGTACAGAATGCCGTGGCATAGGTGATGCTCAAACCCCAGATGACCTCCAAAAAGGTGGGCGCTTCATTGGCCGGCGTCTCGTAAGATCCTCTGAAGCCCACATAGAACAGAATAGCGCCACTGAGCGACAGCGAGACCAGAAACACCAATAACAGCTGCAGCGGGTTGGCATCAGAGGAAATCTTCATCACCTCCTCGGTGGGCGCCACGCTGGCCCCAAACAGCAAACTGGCGCAGGTAGCCAGCATGATCTGCTCTAAGGTGGAGGCGGGTCCGGCATCTTGCTTGGCCAGAATGCTTTCCTGCGGTTTCTTCTCCTCCGATTCGTCTTCCTCTTTCTCAGAAGTGCCTAGCTGGGCGGTACCAATGGAAACCCCAATGGCAATGGGCATGGCTTCGATCACGGTCATGTACACCATCCGCTCCAGCGACATGTCATGGATCTGCACCACTCCCAGCAGCCACAGGAAAAGGAATCCTAGCACCAAGCCCAACCCCAACTCCTCCACGGAGTCTACGGCAATCTCTTTCCAGGAAGCGCTGGAGCGCAGGCCGGCGTACGTGTTGTAGCCCAGCAGCGAGACCGAGGTTACCAAAATGTACAGCAGCAGCAGCCACGGCGACACGGTAAAGCTGGTCCACCAGACTTCCATGGTGTAGAGAATGGGCAGGCTGAAGAGCAAGCCCCCAATGACGCCCCGCCCATATTCCTGCAATGATTGGAGAATGGTCTTTTCCTGCATGTTTTCCGAAAATCAGGCGTAAAACAAAGCGGTCGTCACTCGGGCCTTGCTGTTCAGCGGCAGCTTTTCCCTGTGAGCGGCAAGGCTATTGGTGCTCTTCCTTGATCTGGGTGTGCCCGTCCTGACTGTGCTCGGTGGTCAGTTCACCTTTGGGTTCCTGGGCCAGTTTGGAGGGCACTTCATCGCCTACGGGTCCTTTGGCCACCGTAATGCCGCCATCCACGAAATACAGGGCGCCGGTCACGTACGAGGCCTCATCAGACGCGATGAACGCATACACGTTGGCTACTTCCTCGGGGGTACCGCGGCGGCCCAGGGGCGTGGCCTGCACCATGGTCTTTTCCATCTTGCTGTCCATGGGGCCGGTTTCTTTGTGCGTCCAGGCGGTGTCAATGGGGCCCGGGCACACGCAGTTGCACCGCACGCCAAACTGAGCCTGCTCTACCGCCAGTCCGCGCATGAAGGCGTGGTTGAAGCCTTTGGTGCCTCCGTAGGGTGTGTTCTGCGCAATGCCAATAAGGCCGGCCTCTGAGCCCGCAGACACAATATTGCCTCTGGTTTTGTGGAGCTCCGGCAGTGCGGCGCGGCTCATCATGAAGGTAGACGCCACATTATGGCGCAGCATGTACTCAAAGGCCTCGGTGGGGTAGTCCTGCAGCAAAGAAGTGGTGGGGAACACGCCGGCGTTGTTGATGAGGATGTCCAGTTTGCCGTACTGCTTCACGGCCAGCTCCACGCAGCTTTTGGCGTTCGCCTCCAGCGAAATGTCGCCGGTGAACTCAATAGCGGTGCCACCCTCCTCCTGGATGGCTTTGGCGACATCGGCCACGGGATCTTCGGGGAACCCGCACACCACTACTTTGGCGCCTTCTTTGGCAAACTTTTTGGCGATGGCCTCTCCTATACCGGTTCCGCCGCCGGTGACAATAGCAACTTTATCTTGTAATCTCATGAAATGGGGGTTAACAGGTAAAACAATCTTCTGTTAACGGCCACTCCTGAGAATTTGTTGATTTTTGGCATCTGCTTAGAAGCCGTCTCGTACACCCAAAAAGATCAAGCGTATGCGTCCGTCTATGCCCTCACCCCTCACTTCTCCTGCCGCCCGATTAGAGATCTCCACCCCCCGGTTGTGGCTGCTGCCCTACACGCCGGAAATGGCGCCGGAGTTCTGGCAGCTGCTGGATCAGAACCGGGCACGCCTGCTCCCCGATTTCCCGGACCGGACCTCAGCGGTCATCACCCTGCCCGATGCCCAGAACCGGATCAGGGTGTTCATGGCCCAGCACAAGATTGGGGACCTGTACAGTTTTGGGATCTGGCGAAAGGAACCCAACGAATACGTGGGCGACATCACCCTCCGGCGGCTGGCCCGCGGAAAACCGTATTCAGAAGTGGGCTATTACTTAGGCGACAAAGCCGAAGGCCACGGTTATGCCACCGAGGCCCTCAAGGCCATTGCCCGCTACGCGTTTCAGGACCTCCGGATGGAGAGCATCAACCTGCGCTGCGCCGAAAGCAACGAACGCAGCCGCCGGGTGGCGGAGCGCAGCGGCTTCACTCACCTCAAGACCTACCTGCCGCAACAGCAGGACGCCAACACGCCGCCGTTTCCCATCCGGGTGTACCAGTTGAAGAAAGGCGATGCCAACGCCACGCTCCTGTGGGAGGTGATTTAAGCCTGGTTTCCGGAAAACGGCCTCAAAGCGGCCGCTACCGTTTCTTGAGCCGGGCCAGGAAGAAATCAGAATTGAAGTTCAGGTACAGGCTGTTGGAGAACTCCAGTTTGGGGTCGTCTAAATCCACGTACGGTTCCAGGCGCAGGGTCAGGGTCAGTCCCTCCATGAGGGTGAGGTCATGCATGAAGCGCACAATCAGGACCTGCCGGTTTTTATCGGAGTAATCAGGGGTTTTGAAGTTGGAGGAAACCGACGGGAAAAGTTTGCCGCCCAGTTCTGAGTAGTAGCCGTTACCCCGCCAGTAACTCAGCATCACGTTCTGGTACTTGGTGTCAATGCCGGCATTCAGGTACAGACCGCCGCCCTGCTGAAACGCCTGCTCCTTGGTATTGGAGAAGTCTTTCCAGCCCACCACGTACGGCTGAAAATGCAGCGCCCTTAAGACTTTTTTCTTGTGGTAGGTCTTCCGGATCACCAGCCCCGCCGCGCCGTTGGCTAGCGTCACCAGGGGCAGCTCGGTGTTGTCAATCTGGCCGCCGCGGTGCTGGGCGGTGAACTGCAGCGGCAAGCCGATGTAGGTTTCCGTTTCGGGGGTGTTTTCCGGAAAGTCCAGTGAAACCGGCGTGCGGTACAGCGTGAACTCAGAGGAGGCGCCACCGGCTATCTCTTCCTGGAAAGGGTCCAGGCGCCGGATGTAGCGCTGCCAGTCAATCCAGACATCCAGCTTCACGCCAGGTTTGTCCAGCAGGAACTGCATGCCGTTCTCCAGCCGGTTGGTGATCAGGCGCTCAAAGTCATAGAGCGGCTCAATGTAACCATGGTTCAGGTTGCCCTGCAGCGTCCCGAAAATAAATGCCTTGCCGTTCTCTTCGTAGCGGATGGTGAACGTGGGCTGCACCAGCGAGTAACTGCGCGTCCCGAAGTCTTTCTGCACCTGCACGCCCGCGTCAATGCGCACGGTGGGCGAGGCGAAGTAAATGAGCCGCGGGTTCAGGTGATAGCCAAACAGGGTGTAGCCTTCGGCGATGTCATTGAAGTACTCGTTGTTCTTCTGGTACCCCAGCGCGTTGATGCCCAGTTGCAGTTCGCCGGTTTGGTCGGGCTTCACCGGTTGCCTCACTTCCAGGGCTTTGTTGTTTAACTGGGCAAAGGCGCTCTGGACCCCAAGAACTGCACCTACGGCTATCAGAAGCCACTTCTTAGACATAGAAAATCGTTAACGTCCCGTTCTGCAACAGGAACCCACTGAAAAACAAAGAAAGAATACCGGTGCTGGGAGCCGCCGCTCCCCTCCTCCCGAAAGGTAGGTAAAAACAGGCTGAAAACTAAACGGCGCGGTGCCGGCTGGGGTTGTTCCCATGGGGCAGACTTTTCCGTTTTAAGGCAGTTTTCCGGAAAGGAGGCCTTAAACGGAGAAGATGCCCCAGCCCTTCTGCCGCCGGCATTTCAGGTAAAATAACCGCTCTGCTCTGTAACTAAAACGCGGCCACAGTTGTTGAGAAGAAGCCACGGGAACTACCCGTAACGGGCGTTGCGCTTTAACTATTTGCCCTTTAGACAGTTCGCTTTATTGCTAGTATAAATAGCATTTCAGCTGAAAATTTAACTAAAAAAAGTAGTAAATGTTGGCACAAATCCGGTACTTTGGGTGTTTCCTTTATAGACCTCCGGAATAAGCCTGGAAAGCAGTACGAACGCCGCGGCCGCGTTTGCAGATTGGCGCAGGAAGTTGTAAATTCATCAAAAATAAAGCAAAGAAAACACAGACATGAGTGTACAAAGCGAAAAATTGAAAGCGCTCCAACTCACCATCGACAAGCTGGACAAGACCTACGGAAAAGGGACGGTCATGAAGCTGAACGATACGCAGGTGGAGGACATCCCAGCCATTTCTACCGGCTCCCTGGGCTTAGACATCGCCCTGGGTATTGGAGGTCTTCCGCGCGGACGTGTGGTGGAGATCTACGGACCAGAGTCTTCCGGTAAGACCACCCTGACCATGCACTGCATTGCAGAGGCGCAGAAAAAAGGTGGCCTGGCTGCGTTCATTGACGCCGAGCACGCTTTCGACAAATCATACGCTGAGAAACTAGGCATTGACACGGAGAACCTCCTGATCTCGCAGCCAGACAATGGTGAGCAGGCCCTGGAGATCGCTGACCATCTGATCCGTTCCGGTGCTATTGATATTATCGTGATTGACTCCGTGGCCGCGCTGGTACCTAAGGGTGAACTGGAAGGCGACATGGGCGAGAGCAAAATGGGTCTTCAGGCTCGTTTGATGTCTCAGGCCCTGCGTAAGCTGACCGGTACCATCAACAAAACCGGCTGCTGCTGTATCTTCATCAACCAGTTGCGTGAGAAGATTGGCGTGATGTTCGGGAACCCAGAGACGACCACCGGTGGTAACGCCCTGAAGTTCTACGCATCGGTACGTCTGGATATCCGCCGGATTGGCCAGATCAAAGAAGGTCCGGACAGCATCACCGGTAACCGCACCAAAGTGAAAGTGGTGAAAAACAAAGTGGCGCCTCCGTTCAAAGTGGTGGAGTTTGACATCATGTACGGTGAGGGTATCTCCAAAGTAGGCGAGATCCTTGACCTGGGCGTGGAGCTGAGCGTGGTGCAGAAATCAGGTTCGTGGTTCTCTTACAACGGTGACCGCTTAGGCCAGGGCCGCGATGCCGTGAAGCAGTTCCTGTTAGACAATGAAGAGCTGATGCAGGAAATTGAAGCCAAAATCAGAGCCATTGTGAAAGGCGAGCCCGAGAAAGTGGCTGCTGCCTTAGAAGATACAGAGCAATAATTTTTTTATTTTTTCTACAAAACGGCACCTTTTCAGGTGCCGTTTCTGTTTAAGTTGAGTTCCACCTGAAAACCTATAACTTTGTGTACGCCCTGAACTAACAGGATTTGGTACGACATTTGAATAGCTTAGGCATACAGGATAGATTGGCTTATGCGTGTAAAACATCAACTACTACTTCTGGTACCTCTGTTAGGATTAGTTCTGAGCGGCTTTGCGATCAATGACACCCTGCGCACCGTGAAAAACGATTCTTTTGCCCCGGGCGAGGTACTGCAATATAAAGTGCACTACGGCCTTATCAATGCCGGCGAGGCCACTATTCATGTAGCCCCCAATCTGCAACGGATCAACAACCGCCCCTGCTACCAGACCACGGTGAGCGGCAAGACGGTGGGGTCCTTTGATTTTTTCCACCGCGTGCGTGACACCTGGACCTCTTTTATAGACACCTCCTCCATGCTGCCCCTGCGTTTCCACCGCAACATAGAGGAAGGCAAATACCGCCGCAAAGAGACCACTGACTTTGACCACTACAAAAACCAGGTGGTAGTGAACGACAGCCGCGACGAGAAGAAGAACCAGGTCTTCAAAGTGCCAGACAACGCCCAGGACATGGTGAGTGGGTTCTACTACCTGCGCACCCTTGACCTGAACAGCTTCAAACCGGGCCAAACCGTACGCATGCAGGGTTTTCTAGGCGATGAGGTGTTTGACATGACCGTGACCTACCGGGGCAAGACCACGGTAGAAACCAAAGCCGGTAAAATCAGAGCGCACCGCCTGGTCCCTAGAATGCCTAAAAACAAGCTTTTCAGCGGCGAAGATGCCATCTCGGTGTATTTCTCTGATGACGAGAATAAGATTCCGGTGATGTTCCAGGCCGAGATGTTCGTGGGTTCCGTGAAAGTAGACCTTTACAAATACAACGGCCTGCAAGCCAAGCTTAACGTGGTGAAATAACAGGGCACTCTGTTGTTGTCCATTCGCTCACTCTTCCAAACCACAGCACCATGCCTGCAAAAAACAGAAACGCGTTCCTAGTCATTGGCTTTCTTATCTTTTTAGCCATCGGGGCTAATGCCCAGAGCAAGGCCACGGCGTACCTCACAGAAGAAGGGAACCTCAGTTTCAAGATCAGCAAACCAACATTCCAGATCATACTTTCCCCTAAAGGCAAAATCACCAACTATGTGATCAATGCTGACGGCGACATAGACTTTGACCTGGAGGGCCGGTTAAAGAAAATGGGTACAATTGATATTTCTTATGATTTCAATGGCCGGATCAACAGGATCGGCACCGAACAGATATCGTATGACTTTGACAATCGCGTTACCCAGATAGGCACTACCAAGATTTCGTATAGTTTCATCACCGGCAAGGTGAGCAATATCAGTGGCTGAAACTGCCTCCCTCCACATAAGAAGCAGAAGACGCTGTTAGGTACATCCTTGCAGCGTCTTTTTACTTTAAGGCACTTTTGCCAAAACCTGCCTGAAAGTCCCTCAGGCTTACCCCAGGAAAGCAACTGAATATTAAGAAATTGTTACTAAATACCACCCGGCTGGCAAATGAAGCGGCCGCCAACAACTAATCCCTATCTTTGCCTGAGAATTCAGGTTGCGTAAGCCTATTCCGCTGTGCTTATACCTGATTTTCAAAGAGATTACAGTAAGGCATGACTCTTTTTTAAGCAAACCGCATTGTATGCAAACGTCGGCTAAATACAAGATTCTGGTAGTGGACGATGATCCAGACATCGTGGAACTGTTACAGTACAATCTGGAGAAAGAAGGCTACGAGGTGGCGCACGCCCAGAACGGCCAGCTTGCCTTGGACGTGGCCCGCAAATTCACGCCAGACATTATTCTGCTGGACGTGATGATGCCCGTTATGGACGGGATAGCGGCCTGCCGCCAGTTCCGGGAGAACCCCAAGTTCAAAGACACGCACATCCTGTTTCTGACGGCCCGCTCCGAGGAGTTCTCTGAGGTAGCCGCCTTTGACGCCGGAGCCGATGACTTCATCGTGAAGCCCATTAAACCCAGAGCCCTCATCAGCCGGTTAGCCGCGTTTAAGCGCCGTGACACCAGCCAGGGCGGAGATCAGGTGCCCGTGATTGAGATTGGCGGTCTGCGCATTGACCGCACCAGCTTCATGGTGCACAAAGGCGAGCAAAAGATCACCCTGCCCAAAAAAGAATTTGAATTATTGTCGTTTCTTGCGGCTACACCCAACAAAGTATTCAGCCGTGACGAACTGCTGAACAACGTCTGGGGGAACGATGTGTTTGTGATTGCCCGCACCGTGGATGTGCACATCAGGAAAGTGCGCGAGAAAATAGGCGAAGACCAAATAAAGACGATAAAAGGAGTTGGCTATAAATTCAACACCGACTAAACCTGCCGCGGCCGGACCTCCCGCCCCGGCCACGCCGCCCAGAGGCACCCAACTGAGTTCGCAACGCATCGCCATCCTCATCTCGGTGCTGGTGGCGCTGATCATTGCCATTTACCTGGGGGTATCGCCCTACCTGGAGTTCAGGCAGCGGGTGCTGGCCCTGGCGTTGTCTTTCTCCTCCTGCTTTTTGCTGGTCTATTTCTCCTACGAGGCCCTCATCTTCAGGGAAATCAACAACATCTACGCCAGCCTGGAGAAGTTCAAGCGCAAGGAGTTCAAGCAGATGAGCACCAAATTCCTCTTCCGGCCAGATCCGTTGCAGCGCATCAAAGACGAAATTTACCTGCTGGCCGAACGCAACCAGAAAGAGATAGAAGAACTCAAACGTCTGCAAGCCATGCGCCGCGAGTTCCTCGCTGATGTGTCCCACGAACTTAAAACGCCTATTTTCGCGGCCCAAGGCTTCATCCACACCCTGCTGGACGGCGCCATGGACGATGAACTGGTGCGCGACAAATTCCTGAAGAAAGCCGCCAAAAGCCTGGACGGCCTGGATACGCTGGTGCAGGACCTGATCACCATCTCGCAGTTGGAGAAAGGCGTGATCCGGATGAAGAAATCGACGTTCGACCTGAATGAACTGGGGCAGGAAGTCTTTGAGCAGCTGGAAAACAAAGCCAATTCCAGAAACATCCGCCTCCATCTGTTGAACTCCCCAGACGAAAGCTTTGAGGTGATCGGGGACCGCGGCCGCATCAAACAGGTCTTGATCAACCTCATTGACAATGCCATCAAGTACGGCTCTGAGAACGGTAACATCTGGCTCTCGTTCGAGGACGGCAAGAAAAAGACCCTGGTGACCGTGCGGGACGATGGCCCGGGTATTCCCAAAGAGCACCTGAACCGCATCTTTGAGCGTTTCTACCGCATTGACAAAAGCCGGACCAGAGATGTATCCGGCGGAGGATCGGGGTTGGGTCTGGCCATCTCCAAGCACATCGTGGAGGCGCATAAATCGGCCATTGTTGTTTCTTCTGAAGTGGGCGAGGGCACCACGCTGCGGTTCAAGCTGACGAAGCAGAAAGCCTGACAGGCGGGTGTTTTCACCTTCTTTTCCGGAAAACGGGCGATAAACACAGCTCCGGGCAAGATGAAAATATTCGGTACCTTTGCGTATCTGCAACAGCGGCCGTCGTTTTTGCCTTGTTTTCGTAAAAGCAGGTCAAAAACGGCTCGCCCGTCTGCCGTTACACAGCCATTCCTATGAAGTTACCCGCTTTCCGCGACCTTATTATTTTTGAGAACGACGACTATATTGTTGTCAACAAGCCTCCCTTTCTGGCTACCCTGGAAGACCGTTCGTTCAACGCCACCAACTTGCTTACCCTGGCCCGCCAGTACCATGATGACGCCCAGGCTTGCCACCGCCTGGACAAGGAGACGTCTGGGTGTCTGGCCATCGCCAAGAACCCCGAGGCGTACCGGCACCTTTCCATGCAGTTTGAGAACCGCCAGGTCAACAAAGTGTACCACGCGGTGGCCTGGGGCAGCCATGAGTTTGAGAACCTGCTGGTAGACCGCGCCATTCAGCCGGGCCTGAAGGGAATTGCCAAACTGGCCTTCAAAGGCAAACCCGCGCAAACCTATTTCACTACGCTGGAGAAGTTTAGCCGCCACACGCTGCTGGAATGCAAACCCATCACCGGACGTATGCACCAGATTAGGTTGCACCTGGCCTACCTCAAAGCCTCCATTGTGCAGGACGAAATGTACGGCGGCGAGCCCCTGTATCTCTCCAGCCTCAAGCGCAAATTCAACCTGGCCAAAGGCACCGAGGAACAGCCCCTCATCAAGCGTTTCGCGCTCCACTCCTACCAACTAGGTTTCACCCTGCTCAACGGCGAGCCGGTCACCGTCACCGCCGAGTACCCCAAAGACTTTGACGTGCTGCTGAAGCTGCTGCGCAAGAACGGTTAGAAATATTGCTGATTGCTGATTGTTAGTTTTGATTGTTGATTGTTAGATGCTGATTGTTGGTTATTAACTCACAGTTGCTCTTGCAGTAAGACCTCACTAGCAGCCCGCAGCAGCAAGTTTTTTTTCACTGGCGCGAGTTTGCAACTCGTGCCTACCGATGCCGGATAGTCTCTGACTATCCTCGCTGCCGCAGCGAAACCGGTACTTCTGATTTTCCCTCTATGGCGCGGAAGTTACTTCCGTGACTTGCCGAATCTGTAAGTCACGGAAGTAACTTCCGCGCCATAGTAATTACAACTCGAACCAAATGACGTCCGCCGCTTCGCTCCCAATACTAGCGGTCAACCAGATCCTCTCCTCAGGCTTATAAAGCTTTTCTGGCCAGATCGTTTTGAGGCTGTTTTACCAGAAACGGCCCTAAAATAACAAGTGCTACTCTCCTAAATGCTTCACACCCAAGTCTTCTCCTGAGAAAAGCACCTGAATTCTGCTGATTTTCAAGGGAATAAATAACAATACTGTTGCACACGAAAAAGAAAGCTTGTATCTTTGTGACCATTTTCAAGAAAAAGCATACATTCTTTTCACTCGTTAACCATTTACAATGGACCATTTAAGTTATAAGACGCTATCAGTTAATAAGGCGGCCGCTAATAAAGGCTGGGTAGTGATAGACGCCGGAGACTCAACCCTTGGCCGTGTGGCCTCTCAGATCGCGATGATTCTTCGCGGCAAAAACAAACCTTCTTTCACGCCTAACGCTGACTGCGGCGATAGCGTGATCGTGATCAACGCGGACAAAGTTCGCATGACCGGTAAGAAGTGGGATAAGAAAACCTTCGTGACACACACTGGTTACCCAGGTGGTCAGCGCACGTTCACTCCGCGTGAGTTGAAAGCCAAATCTTCCACTCTGTTGGTAGAGCGCGCGGTACGCGGTATGTTGCCAAGAACCCGTCTGGGCCGTGAGCAATTCCGCAACCTGTTTGTGTACGCCGGTGCTGAGCATCCGCATGAGGCACAACAGCCTGTTTCAGTAAAACTTACAAAATAATAATCTAGACATATTTAATGGAAGTTCTCAATACATCTGGTAGAAGAAAAACCTCGGTGGCGCGCATTTACATGACGTCAGGGCAAGGGAATATCACTATTAACGATAGAGATATTAAGGAATACTTCCCTAGTGAAGTATTGCAAACCATCGTTCAGCAGCCGTTGGCGCTGATTGAGGCGGTTGGCAAATACGACATTAAGGCGAATATCAAAGGCGGTGGCGTAGCTGGTCAAGCTGAAGCCCTTCGTTTGGCTATCACCAAAGCTTTGGTGGAAGAAAACGCTGAGACCCGTCCAGCCCTGAAAAAAGAAGGATTCTTAACGCGTGACCCCCGTATGGTGGAGCGTAAGAAATTCGGTAAGCGCAAAGCTCGTCGTTCCTTCCAGTTCTCTAAACGTTAATATATCATCAGCTGTATCAATATCATGGCTAATACCACATATAAAGAATTACTGGACGCCGGTGTACACTTTGGTCACCTTACCAGAAAATGGGATCCTAAAATGGCTCCGTACATTTTCATGGAGAAAAACGGCATCCACATCATTGACCTGAACAAAACCTTAGTTTCCCTGGACGAGGCAACCAACGCTATCAAGCAGATTGCTAAATCGGGCCGTAAGATTTTGTTTGTCGCCACCAAGAAACAAGCACAGGACATTGTGGCTGAAGAGGCAAAACGCCTTAAAATGCCTTACGTGACCGACCGTTGGTTAGGTGGTATGTTGACTAACTTCCAGACGGTTCGTAAGTCTTTGAAGAAAATGTCAACCATTGACAAAATGGTGAAAGAAAACACCGCTTACGCCGCCATGGCGAAACGTGAGCGTTTGATGTTGTCTCGTGAGCGTGAGAAACTTGACCGTGTGTTGGGTGGTATCGCTGACTTGTCACGTCTCCCAGCTGCTCTGTTCGTAGTGGACGTGAAGCGTGAAGGCATCGCCATCAAAGAAGCACAGAAACTGAACTTGCCCGTATTCGCGATTGTGGATACCAACTCTAACCCAGAGACGGTAGATTTCCCAATCCCGGCAAACGATGACGCTTCTAAATCTATCTCCCTCATCACCTCTTTGATTGGTAAAGCCATTGAAGAAGGTCTGTCTGAGCGGAAAGTAGACAAAGAAGATTCTGACAGAAAGCGTTCAGAAGACGAAGGCATCCAGGAGAAAATTGAGGCTGAATAAGCTTTTGATCTCTTTATAGCATTGTAAAAGAAACTGAACATCAGGAAGCCTGGCCACTGATGTTCAGTTTCTTTTTACCCAAACGGGTGTCACCGGCTCCGGTAAGCCCCTCCTAGTAAATCTTATTAACCGTAATTCTTAATAAAAGAACAATGGCTATTACAGCACAAGATGTAAACAGACTTCGTCAGGAAACTGGCGCTGGTATGATGGACTGCAAAAAAGCGTTGACTGAAGCCAACGGCGATTTTGAGACTGCCAAAGATATCCTGCGTAAGCAAGGTCAGAAAATTGCCAGCAAGCGTGCTGACAACGCAACTTCAGAAGGAGCTGTGTTGACGCAGGTAAACGCTGACGGTACCGTTGGAACAGTGATCGCACTGGCTTGCGAAACTGAGCCAGTATCTAAAGTAGAAGACTTCAAAAACTTGGCTCAAACTGTATTGGCGGCTGCTGTTTCCAACACGTCTGGTACCAAAGAAGATCTGTTAGCTACGCCACAAGCCGATGGCCGCTCCCTGCAAGACCACATCACTGACCTGATGGGTAAAATTGGTGAGAAAATTGACGTAGTTTCTTACGAGACTGTTACTGCTGAGAGAGTTGTTGCCTATAACCACTCTAATGGTAAACTGGGTGTATTGGTTGGCTTAACCAACACCAGCGGAAACGATGTAACTGAGGTTGGGAAAGACGTGGCTATGCAGATTGCGGCCATGAAACCAATCGCGGTTGACAAAGACGGCGTGGATGCAAATACCATCCAGCGTGAGATCGAGATCGGAAAAGAGCAGGCTCGTGCCGAAGGCAAACCAGAAGAAATGCTGGAGAAAATTGCGCAAGGTAAACTGAACAAATTCTACAAAGAAAGCACTTTGTTGAACCAGGAGTTTGTGAAAGACCCATCTGTAACCATTGCCAAATTGTTGGATAACACCTCCAAAGGCATGACCGTTACTGAGTTCAAGCGTGTAGCCATCGGATAATCTGATCGCACGAGATTTCTCTTAAAGGCAAAAGCCCCGCTGTCAAGTACAGCGGGGCTTTTCTTTTGAATTCATTATTTGATTGATTAAGGAATAAGAGTATTCCCCGCAAATCTGGTTACAGCAACGTACCTACTCAAAGGGAACCTCTGACTTATAAGTATAGATTTTGTTATAGAGCCAATGTAGATATACGGATGTACGGCACGTCAGATTACGTTTCTGTCAGATTCTTAACGCATTAGTTACCTGCAGACATAGAAGCTCTTTTCTCAAGTTGAGATACTTGTTCACCAAGTGCAGTGTTTTTCTTTGCACTGTTTGCTTTTAATTGCTCTTTTCTCAATCTCTTTTCAGCAGAGATGTAGCTCAGGAAGGTAGCTTTTGCTTTCATAACTTAAAGATTACTGATTAAACAATGATATTATTTATGGTGTGAATAGGTTACAAAGGGTATTTCTAGCGATGATTTGCAGGAGCTGACTCCCTTATTTCTCTCCTGAACAGAGAGCTAATCTTAATCGTTCGCTTGAATTGAAATTAAATAACAAAAAATATAAATCGTATAGATACTTAATACTAATTATTAATAACTAAGTACAAAGACATTTAATAAGGTGTTTTAGTTGCTCTTCAGAATCTAAAAGTCCCATTATATCCTTTTGTTGATCTAATATAGTACAAAATTTATAGCGTGCAAAATATTATTTACTAAATTTTATAAATTAATAGATAATACCTAAAAACAGGTATTAAAATACTTGCTTAAATGCCATCCAATAAGTTTCAGTAGGAATATTACCGTTACAGCTAAAGTGACTACTTAGAAGCTAAGCAAAGAGAAAACGTAGCTTTCACCACCCACAACGCCACCAAACCTAGCTTCTGAGCTTTGTAGAGATGAATGCAAGCGAAGCTTTTGCAGGTGCATTATCCTTTTTACGGCATTCTGAAGCAGGAAGAGCCTCATAGAAGCGCACAGACATGCGTTTTAGGTATCTGCCGAGATAAATAAGAACCAGTTTTGACAAAACACGCTTAAAACGCAAAAGGGGGCTGCTTTCCGCAGCCCCCTTTTGAACAAGAGAAATCGGGTTTTACCCCGGGAATGGTTAATCCAGGTCCGCCTGTTTCCTGACGAACTCTTGCCCGGCAATATCATCTTTTCGGAGGAAGGGCCTGATAATCAAGCGGGTTCCGTTCTCGTAGGTAAAGAATTTGTACACCCAGTTGGCAAGTACTATCAATTTATTCCTAAATCCGATGAGGTAGTAGATGTGCACGAAGAGCCAGGCCATCCAGGCGATGAATCCTTTCAGGTGCATGTTCTTGGGCAAGTCAGCCACGGCTTTGTTTCTCCCGATGATGGCGAGCGATCCTTTATCGAAGTACTCAAACGGCTCTAAGGGTTCTCGCCGGATGATGTGGCGGAGGTTCTTGGCCAGGTGCTGCCCTTGCTGGATGGCAGGCTGCGCCACCCCGGGATGCCCCTTGGGCCATTTCTCGGTCTTCATGTAGGCGATATCGCCAATGGCAAACACATCCGGGAACCCAATCACCTGGTTGAAGTGGTTGACCAGATAACGGCCGCGCTCACTGGCTTCGGGCGGCAACCCTGCCACCTGCGCCCCAGATACGCCGGCGGCCCAGATAAGGGTCTGCGTCTTGATCTGCTCGCCTCCTTTGAAGGTCACCACCTCCCCGTCATAGGACTCCACCAGCGTATTCAATTTGATGTTGATCCCTACCTCCTCCAGATACCTTTTGGTGGTAGCACTGGACTCTGGTGACATGGGAGGCAACACCCGGTCAAGGCCTTCTACCAGGTAAATGTTCATGCGTGAGAAGTCCATGCCCGGGTAGTCATTCGGCAGCACGTGCTTCCGCATCTCGGCCAGGGAACCGGCCAACTCCACGCCCGTAGGGCCACCGCCCACAATCACGATGTTCAGGAGGCTTTGCCGCACCTCGGGGTCCTTGATCATGTTGGCCTGTTCAAAGGACTGCAGCAACTGGCTCCGGAGGTTCAGGGCATCCGGGACCTGCTTCAGAGGGAAGGAGTATTTCTTGATCTGCTCATTCCCGAAGTAGTTGGACTTAGTACCCGTGGCGATAATCACAAAATCATACGGCAGATCACCTACCAGCGTAGAAACCGTTTTAGAGGCCGGGTTGATGCCAGTCACTTTCACCTGCCGGAAATGGAAGTCTTCGTAGTCTTCGTCAAACATCTTGCGGAGCGGCTCTGCAATCGCGTCTGGTTCCAGGCCGGCAGTGGCCACCTGGTACAGCAGCGGCCAGAAGCCGTGGTAATTCTGGCGGTCAAACATCACCACCTGGAATTCTTTTCCAGACAGCTTTCTTGCCACGTTGATTCCGCCAAATCCGCCCCCAATGATCACCACCCTTGGCTTGGTAGTATCCGGGATGTTCAGGGTAAGCTCTTTTATATGAAGCATAAGCAGTCAATAGAAGTTTAAGGAAAGCCGCAAGGGCACTTGGGCGTTCATTTATCCATAGACTTATACTGTATTTTGAGTATATAAGATATTCTATTTAGAGAGAAGTTGCTCCCCGGATGCCTTTTACCCGGAATTTGGGAGAAGGACATCGTTTTGAGGCTCTTTTCATGAAAACGGCCCTGAAACGGCCTGAGCATAAGCTGGCTGAAACACCGGCAGTACACCTCTCCCACTTAGAGGGCCGGATAATGGCTTTCTGCTCTTTCTTCTCTAATTTACAGGCCAATTCAACGTAGATGGAGAGAAACACACAGTGGAGCGAGGTGGAAGTGGCGCTCACCCAGGGGAAATCACGGCTGGTAACCAGCAAGAGCCTGCAGCCTTTGAAGCTGCTCAACCCCGGCTCCTCCTACCCTGGCTGCCACGTGGTGCTCTCCAGTTACGGCGGCGGCATGGTGTCCGGTGATCAGATCAACCTCAGAATTACCTGCGGCGCCCAGGCCAAGCTTTTCGTCAGCACCCAGGCTAACACCAAGATCTTCAAAAGCACCAACGGTGCCACTGCAGAACAGCACATCACCGCCCAAGTAGCCGAAAACGCCTTGGCTGTTTCGTTCCCGGACCCGGTGGTGCCGCAGGAGCATAGCAGGTTCAGGCAGACCCAGCATTGGCATTTGCACCCTTCGGCGCTACTGCTGGTGGTGGACTGGTTCCACTCAGGCCGGATGGACCAGTCTGAGCGCTTCCAGTTCTATTCCTTCTCTTCTGAGTTGAAAGTAAGCGTAGGAGAGAAACTGGTGCTGCTGGACCGGTTTTCCTTTTCCCCTGAGGATCATATCGCCACCTCACCCGCCAACTTTGACGTGTACCAGACCATGTTCTCGGCGTATCTGGTGGGCCCTCCACAAGATGAAAGGTTTGCCGCGCTGGCCCAGGCTTTCCAGGAACTGAAAATGACCAGTAACCGCCACGTGACCTTCCACATCTCCGATCAGGATCACGTGATCTCGGTTTCCGAAGCGAGAGAAGGCGTGTACCTGCTGCGGGCCATGGGCAAAAGCCGCCAGGATCTGGAACCGATTTGCCAGCACCTGCTACAGACGCTCAGCACCGAGGCGTTTTTCGGGTACAATCCCTTGGAGCGGAAATATTGACCTGAGTTACCGCCGCTCTTCCCGCACTGAGTCCAACGCTTTCTCCTTCGCTTTGAAAATATGGTCAATAATCACGTCCAGGTTATAGCCGTCCAGCGCGCGGGCTAACACAAACGGGCCTTCGCCCCGCATCTTCAGTGAGTCGCGCTCCATCACGCCCAGATCAGCGCGCACCAGATCCGCGATGTCAATTTTGTTGATCACCAGCAAGTCTGACTGCGTGATGCCCGGCCCACCTTTCCGCGGAATCTTGTCGCCGCCCGAGACATCGATCACATAGATGGAATAATCTACCAGTTCCCGGCTGAAGTGGGCCGCCAGATTATCGCCGCCGCTTTCCACAAACAGCAGGTCAATCTCGTTGTTGAACTTGGTCATGAGCCCTTCCAGCGCATCCATGTTCAGAGAGATGTCCTCGCGGATGGCGGCGTGCGGGCACCCGCCGGTCTCCACGCCCACAATGCGGTCCTCAGAGAGCGCGCTGTTCCGGATGAGGAACTCAGCGTCCTCGCGGGTGAAGATGTCGTTGGTGACCACGCCCAGTTTGTAGTCGTTCCGCAGGCGCTCGCACAGAGCTTTGAGCAGGGCGGTTTTGCCCGTGCCCACTGGCCCGCCTATGCCCACGGTGAACGCCCGCTTCCGGAAGTTGCGGTACGGCGGCAGTTTGCGGGTCTCGCGTTCCTCAAAGTTGCCCGGTGATTCATAGAACTCGTGGGTGTGTCCGTGCAGCAGCAGTGCTAGTTTATCTACAAAGGCCATTTTTCAATGAGTGAATGAGTGGTTGAGTAATTTAATTCTGGAACAACTTAGAGTAAATATCTTCCTGCAGCACCTGCGCCGTGTCCAGCATAAACGCCGATCTTGTGGCTTGGGTGTACGCTCTGCCCGCCTGGTTTTGGAGCAGATTTTCAAAAATCGAGTAAAAATCGTGCTGCAGCTTGTGGCCCTCCATCGGGCCGATGAAACCCAGCCGGATGGCGGCGCTCACCTGGTCCCGAAGCGCCATGTGCAGGTACATAGTCTGCAGATCGGAAAGGTCAAACTCCACCCGCTTGAGGCACAGCGCGAAGACCAGCACAAAATGGGTGGGCAGTTCCTGTTCCTCAAACCACCGCCGCACCTCCGGCATGCCCGAGGCCGGATAGAAAGACGCCAGCAGCTTCATCCAGTTTTTTCCCTGCACCACGCTGGCTTTCCGGATGGTAGGCACCAGCATCATAGCATCGTATTCCTCGGCAATGGTTTGGAGCTCGGAGTTCAGATCTGGGACTGGCAGGTGAAAGCACGAGTTCAGAAACGGTACTTCCATGCCCACCACCTGCTGCAGGTACGAGTACAGGTAATGCCGCAGCCCCAGCCGGTCTTTGATCAGCCCGAACGTGATGCTGCTCTCCAGCCCGTAAGAATAGGCAAACGAGCCGGTGGGAATGGAGGAATCCACGAGGTGCAGCAGCCGGGCGAATTTCATTTGTAAGACGCTAAAGTATGGATGTTAGATAGTAGACGATGCTTCTGTTTTGGTGCCGTTTTGATGAAAACAGGCCTGAAACGCATGGGATCAGGAATACGGATCAGATCACCATTTGCCGCTATTCATATTTATTTAAAACAGGTTGTACAACTGGGCCAGGGGCAGCTTCTCGGCGGGTTCGCAGGAGAGGTGCACGCCGTCAACGGTCACTTTGTAGGTTTCAGGGTCTACCTCTATGTTGGGCAGGTAGTCGTTCAGGGCCATGTCTTTCTTGGTGACGCTGCGGCAGCCTTTCACGGCCACCACCTGCTTCTGCAGGCCGTAGTGCTGCTGGACATACTCCACTGAGGCCTGCGAGACAAACACCATGGACGTCTGCCCGATGGCTTGGCCGAAGGAACCGAACATGGGTCTGGACAAGACCGGCTGCGGCGTGGGGATGGAGGCGTTGGCATCTCCCATCTGCGACTGCACAATGATGCCGCCTTTGATGATCATCTCGGGCCGGGAGCCGAAAAACGCGGGTTTCCAGAGCACCAGATCCGCCAGTTTACCCAGTTCTACGGAGCCGATTTCCTGGGAGAAGCCGTGCGCCCGCGCCGGGTTAATGGTGTATTTAGCCACGTAACGCTTCGCCCGGAAGTTATCTGTCTCCAGGTCCTTGCCAGCATCTTCTGGCAATTGGCCGCGCTGCTGTTTCATTTTGTGGGCCGTCTGCCAGGTGCGGGTAATCACTTCGCCCACGCGCCCCATCGCCTGCGAATCTGACGAGATGATGGACAGCGCGCCCATGTCATGCAGGATATCCTCCGCGGCGATGGTCTCTCCCCGGATGCGGCTCTCGGCAAAGGCCACGTCCTCGGGAATGTTCTTGTCCAGGTGGTGGCAGACCATGAGCATGTCCAGGTGTTCGTCAATGGTGTTCACCGTGAACGGCCGCGTGGGATTGGTGCTGGACGGAATCACGTTGGGTTCGCCGCAGATTTTGATGATGTCCGGGGCGTGTCCGCCGCCCGCGCCCTCGGTGTGGTACGCGTGGATGGTGCGGCCCTTGAACGCCGCCGTAGACGTCTCCACGAAACCGCTTTCGTTCAGGGTATCGGTGTGGATGCAGACCTGCACATCGTACTGCTCGGCAATGGAAAGGCAGGTGTCAATGGCCGCGGGCGTGGTGCCCCAGTCCTCGTGAAGTTTGAAACCCAGCGCGCCGGCTTCCACCTGCTCAATCAGCCCCTCGGGTTTAGACGAGTTGCCTTTGCCCAGAAACCCGAAGTTCAGCGGATAGGCCTCCGTGGCCTGCATCATCATCTTGATGTAGAACTCGCCGGGCGTACAGGTAGTGGCCGTGGTGCCCGCCGCCGGTCCCGTGCCGCCGCCCACCATGGTGGTCACGCCCGAGGCCAGGGCCTCGTTGATCTGCTGCGGACTGATGAAGTGGATGTGGCAGTCAATGCCGCCCGCCGTCAAGATCAGGCCCTCCCCGGCCACCACTTCCGTCGTCACGCCCACGGTCATACCCGGCGTAACACCCGGCATAATGTGCGGATTTCCGCCCTTCCCGATGCCCGAGATGCGCCCATTCTTAATCCCGATGTCGGCTTTGTAGATGCCGGTGTAGTCCAGGACCAGGGCGTTGGTGATGATCAGGTCCAGCGCCTCGGCCTGTCCGATGCCCGCCGCCTGGCCCATCCCATCGCGAAGCACTTTGCCGCCCCCGAACTTGCATTCCTCGCCGTAGACGGCATAGTCCTTTTCAACCTCAATCACCAGATCGGTGTCTCCGAGGCGAACCCGGTCGCCCACAGTGGGTCCGTACATTTCGGCGTAGGCGCGGCGGTCAAGGGGAAGGCTCATATTGTATTGCTGATTGTTGGTGGTTGGTTGTTTTGGGGCCGTTTTTTGGAAAACA
>NZ_JACOAF010000044.1:332560-369959 GCF_014269285.1 Rufibacter sediminis | reverse complement strand
CGGAAGTTACTTCCGTGCCTTGCCTGTGTTCTAAAGGCACGGAAGTAACTTCCGCGCCATAGTAGGTAAACTCGAAATGCGACTTGTTTCAGGACCGTTTTCAGAAAAACTGGCCAAAAACGAAGCTTAAGGAGTACTAAGAAAATTCTGCTGACGCGCTTTCTCCAGAACTTCGGCTTTGTGGTCATCAGAAAGTTGCCCGTCTACCAGGTTATTGCCGCCGTAGCTGATTCTTTCGCCTGACAGTTCCACCAAGGTCACCCGCTTCCGCTCGCCGGGCTCAAAGCGCACCGCCGTACCAGCCGGAATGTTCAGGCGGAAGCCGTAGGCTTTCTCCCGGTCGAACTGCAGCAGCGCGTTCGTTTCGAAGAACGGGTAATGGGAACCCACCTGCACCGGCCGATCGCCCATGTTGGTGACTTCCACTTCCACGGTGCTTCGGTTCTGGTTGAGCGTGAGTTTGTCTTCTCCCAGCAGGTATTCGCCGGGGCTAGGTTGGATGAGCGTGTCTGGCGAAGCCGTCTGCGTCTTTTTGGTGAGGCCGGAGCCGTAGAGTGCCAGTTCAGGAGCGCCTTGCTCGCGGCAGATGGGGTGGTGCACGGTGACCAGTTTGGTGCCATCGGGGAAAGTGCCTTCCACCTGCACTTCGTGGATCAACTCGGCCACGCCTTCCATGACATCGGCGAAGCCCAGCAACTTTTTGCCTTTGTCCATGAGGGTGGCCACGCGCTCGCCGTCCCGGATAAACTCCAGCAACTGCGTGGCGATGAGGGCCACGGCCTCGGGATAATTGAGCCGAAGACCGCGGGCGTAGCGTTTCTGGGCCACAAAACCGGCGTTGTGCAGCACCAGTTTGTCTATGTCTTTGGGCGAAAGATGCATGGGCGGGAGTTCTGAGTCTTGAGTTCTGAGTCTGGTTATTTTTTGTCTGAGTGCCCGAGGCTTTTCTCGGGGTTCACCTGGTCGCGGACGAGTTGCTTGAGTTCCTTGATCTCGGGGAAGCGGCCGGCGGTTTTCCGGTCGAAGATCACCTGGTCATTGACCCGGATGAGGTAGGAGCCACTGGTTTCGCTGGGTTCCAGGAGCACGCCTTTCAGGTCCTCGGTGAAAGTGGTGAGCAGTTCCTGGGCCATGTAGGCGGCGCGCAGCATCCAACCGCATTTGGGACAATATTCTATGCTGACGGTGGGTTTCATTTTGGGGCTAGTTTTGGAAAAAGAGGAAGAAAACAGCCATCGGGTTACAGGATCAGGTTCTCGTACATCATCCAGCCGCCGTAGGCCACGCACAGCACCGACGAAACCACTACCATGCCCATGCGTACGGATCGGCCAATCTTCATGCGTTGGGTAAACGGAATATTCACCAGTCCGGCGGCCACAAACATGCCCAAAATGGAACCCAGCCCAAACATGATCAGGTAGGCCACGCCCAACCACGGGTTCTCAATCTTGCCCATGATGGAAATGACCAAAGCGCCGCTCCCGGCCAGGCCATGGATCAGGCCCACCGTGTAGGCGTAGCTGTGCTGGTAGCGCGGGGTTCTGGTTCGGGAGAAGTTCTGTTTATTGGTCAATCGGCTGATGCCCATGATCACGAGCATGAGCCCCACCCCGGCCTCAAAATACCCGAAACCGGCTTCGTAATGGGTGGAGTGCAGGAAGATGACTTGGCTCAGGATGATGAGCGAGCCCAGCAGCACAATGGTGGTGGTGTGGCCCAGCCCCCAGAACAAGCCGTCTTTCATGGCCAGAAGCCAGCTATCGCGTTTGGAGACGATGTTACCCACGGCAATGAGGTGGTCTGCCTCAAACGCGTGGCCCATCCCCACCAGAGAGGCAAACATCAAAGGCATTAAGGTCTGCATGGATTCTTACGCTATGTACTTCCTAATTATTTCTGGAAAACAATATAAGAACCATGGCAAAAGAATACAAAGCCTGCCAATTTCTACAAGGAACACTAAGAATGATAGAATTTTCCTTAAAGCCGGCTTATGGCCGATCTGCTGGGAATTCCTCCTACTTTTTGGGAGAATGCATTTCAAACCTCGCCTATTTTCTTGTTTGCATGGCAAGAATCTGCATAAAATCAGACAGAAAAAGATTTTCCAGAAAATAGAGAAAAGTTGAAAAATGGCTGAAGCAGCCGTACCAAACGGAAGAGAACAACCAAAGAGTTTCAGGCCTGTTTTGGGGAAAACAGGCCTGAAACAGAAATGGGTAATAAGTATATCCGGGGAAAGAAATTACAGATCTGCCTCTATATAATAGTGCAGGTTCTCTTTGGTGATGATGTCCAGCGGCAGGTATTTGATGGGATTGACCTTCTTCTTGAACACCAGCTGGTCGGCCAGTCCGTAGACGCCCCAGTACCCCTGCCCTTTCGGGTTTTGGTTGATCAGGAACTCAATGAGGCCATTGTTCAGGAAATGTAGGTTGCGTTCCATGAGGTCATAGCCTACTAACTTGATATGCGTAATCCCGCGCATTTGCAGGTAATGAGCCACGGTATGCGCTTTGGAGTTGGTCACGAAAATGCCCTTGACCTCGGGGTTTTCCTGCAGTAGCTTGTCTAACTGCTCATGGAAGGCAGCCGAAGTGGAATTGTGCAGATCGGCCTGCAAAAGAGGATAAGCTGTTTCTGAGCCGATTTGGTTAAAATAGTCGAAAAACCCCTGTTCTTTGTTCACCAGGTGAGAGGAGTTGGAAAGGTCCACGTCAATATGGGCCACCAGGAAAGTGGCGCCCTGCGGATGACCGTAATGCAGCAATTTGGCCGCCAGAAAACCACTCTGGTAAGAATCCTGGCCTATGTAGATGAGGGGTTCATAATCGGGGATGTGCGTGTTGAACAGCGCAAACGGAATCTCCAGGGCTTTCCATTTCTTGAAGAACGTAAGGGACTCGCGGTAGAAAATAGGCGCCACCAGAATGGCATCAGGCCCCATGGCTACCACTTCTCCCGCCTTCTCCCTAAAGGAACTGGCTTCATAAGGATCAAAGATGAATTGGGTTACCCGCACGCCATATTGCGCCAATTCATTCTGGGCTTTCTCAATACCGGTTTTTGGGGCCTGCCAGTAGATATCCTGCCCGGGATCTGGAATCAGGGCCGCTATCTCGTACACCCGGTTATTTACCAGGGTGCGGGCCAGCATGTTGGGTTGGTAATTGAGTTCCTGCGCAATCTCCAGCACTTTCTGGCGCACTTCTTCCGCTACCCTGCCTCGCTCATGCAACACGCGGTCTACCGTACCGGTAGAAACCCCTGCTTTCTCTGCAATATCCTTGATCCGTACAATGCCTTTCTTTACCATTAATCCAATATCTGGTATAATATAGTATGTCTTATTATTACTGCTTGCTTTTGTTTGCAGGAAAACTTAAATCCAACGGCTGCATCCACCTATATAGAAGGCATGTTGCAACGTAGGAGCAAGCGAACGGTACTCTTTTTGAATATCTTCCGGCCAAATATACTAATAACCCAACTGCGCGTTAGCTTTGAGAAACTGTTTTATACTTTGCCACCGTTCTTTGCTATAGCCTGAGAAAGATACGCCGTTGGTAAAGCCAGTAACAGATAGCCCACTCCACCACCAGGGTCACCACTGAGGCAAGGACGGCTTGTACCGCTTCTGGCAAATGAAGCCAGTGGGAAAACCCATTGGTGAAGATGGCTACGGCGCCATTTAGCCACTGGATTCCTACGGTTTCAAAAAACAGGTAAATGAAGATCGGGTTCATCCCCACCAACGTGAAATACAGAACCCAGGGGCCGGTTTTTTTCACGTCAATACACCAGTAGCAGAAAGCCAGAATAAGGAAAACCCAGCCTCCGGAGGCCAGGATAAAGGAGGCCGTGCAAGTCCTTTTAATGATGGGGTCTATCCCGGTGACATCCAGTAGATGACCTACCACCACTCCTATGAAACCCGCTACCAGAAATAACCTGAGCTTGGCATTGGTTGATCGGCCGGAGGCCAACACCTTGCCCGCCAGGGCACCCCAAATAGTATGGGCCGCCGAAGGCAGGAAATTCATGGCGATCCAGTGATCGCTGTTCAGTTTGCCCATCAGGTTCAAATCCATCCAGGAGCCAAAGTTCTTGCCCGGGGTAAAAGGCTGGTCAAATCCCGGAATGTGAGCGTAACGGTACAGCACTTCGGTGAGGCCTATACAAAACAGCGACACCAGCAGTTGGGTACGCGCTTTGAAGGGCAGCAGGAAATACGCCACCAACAAGGTCACGGATAATTGCGAAAGTACATTCCACAGTTCCCAGACCAATTTACCCGCGTATATGCAATGCAACACCACCCCAAAGAACAATAGTTTGAGGCTCCTTTTCAAAACATGACCAGTAATGGTGGCGGGAGCATCTCCTTTCTGCAAACGGTTCTGGGTAGAAAAATACAGCGAGGTGCCCGCGATGGTCATGAAGGCGGGTTGCACCAGGTCCCAGAAGTGAAGGCCCCGCCAAGGTACATGAAAGAACTGCTGCACCACATGACCTGCTACCCCTTGTTCTCCTGTCAACTCAGCCAGCCGCACATATAATAAGGTGCTTTCCGCAGCCAGTAAGAGCATGATCACGCCACGCATAAAATCAAGGGACAAGAGGCGATTGCTTGTTTTCATAAGGGCGCTTTTCAAGTGCATCTTAATTATAGAGAAATAGGCAGGTAGACAGAGAAATCAACCAGCGTTCTTCCATCCAGGAGGCAGCTTAACCGGTAAGGCCTCCAGCTCTTATCTGCCCTTCTCTCTGTTTCTTCTCTACTTCCTTTCAGCTGTCTTTCCGCTTCCGTCATTCACAAAGTCCAGGGAACGCAGGAGTAGAACTTACCTGAATTTGATCATTTAAAATGACAAACACACAATTTTACCATTATTAGATGTGTTCGAGCACATATATAATAAATCTTTGCGTTTTCGTACACATTTAAGCAAAAGTTCTTGCTAATCTAATTTAGAGTAGCTATGTTTAAAACACAGAGGCAAGAAAATCTCCATTGAATGATAGGTTGCTACTTGAGTGTTCACCGTTCCCGTGAACCTCTTGCGTGCAAATAGCAGAAAGCTGGTTTGGAGAAAAGACCACAGGGCATATGGATGAGCCGCAACGCGGTGAGGCTTCCTGACCCGCACCCCTAGAAAGATAGCAACGGCTCCTTTGCTGTTAAGCATTGGTCTGATTTATTCCTGCGCATACAACAGTACCTGACCTATACCAAACACAAACTCATATGGAACCAGACTGCCACTTTACCTCTCCTTCTTCCTAACTCCCGCAGCCTCTTTTGACCTTTAAATGGTTTTGAAGTGACCTGTTTGTGAAGCCGGCTTTGTTTAAAGTCTTTTATAGCCTCTTGATGAAAGTGCTTCTGGCACACGCTGTTCATCTACTGGGGTTTCTCTTTGCTCTTTTACTTGACCCTATCTCACCCATAAAATGTAACTACATGAAAAGAATGGTACACAGATTTTTGAAGCTAACGCTTCTGGTGCTTCTCCCTGTTCTGCAGGCAGCAGCCCAGGGACGCACAGTGACAGGTACTGTAACCGCCAAAGAAGACGGCCAGGCGCTGCCCGGTGTGAGCGTGGTGGTGAAAGGCACTACCACCGGTACCACAACCGACCCAAACGGCACCTACAGCATCCAGGTGCCTACTTCAGGGGCTACGCTGGTGTTCTCTTTTATCGGTCTCCTTTCGCAGGAGGTGACCGTAAGCAATGAGGCAAGGGTCAACGTCCAGATGGCGCAAGACCGGAAATCACTGGATGAGGTAGTAGTGGTGGGATATGGCACCCAAAAGAAAAGAGATTTGACCGGCGCCATCAGTTCAGTAAAGGCCGAGGACCTGGTGGTCAACTCCGGGGCCGCTTCCATTGGACACATGCTGAAGGGGAAGGCGGCCGGATTGATGATCCGGGAGAATAGTGCCCAGCCCGGCGGCGGATTAGATATCCTCATCAGGGGAGCAGGTTCCATCAATGCCAGCAATGCCCCCTTGATTGTCGTAGACGGATTTCCTATCTCAGACCTGCAACAACCCGAAAGCGGCGGAAGATACCAGGCGGGTAGCCAAAGCATCCTAAACTCCTTCAACCCGAATGATATTGAGTCAGTGGAGGTCTTGAAAGACGCTAGCGCCACCTCTATTTATGGAGCCCGGGCCGCCAACGGGGTCATTCTGATCACCACCAAGCGCGGGAAAGCCGGCAAAGCCGAAGTCCAGTACTCCAATACGTTTTCAACTCAGAAATACAACAATCCATTTGAGGTGTTGCCTCTGAATGAATGGATGCAAGTACGCAATGAGGCTGCCTGGGAGCGGTGGAACTTCGACAACAACGTTTTCCCCTATGGCACCAAAACCCTGGAAGAGGCACAGGCAGATCCTATTAATGGGCCGTTTCGCCGATTATACACCCAAAACGCCATCAGCAATGTAGGCAAAGGCACCGACTGGGTAGGTCTGGTTACCCGTGACGGAACCATTCAGCAACACAACCTTTCCTTGACTGGGGGCACTGAGGCAACGAAATTCCTGCTCTCAGGAAATTACTACAAGCACAGCGGGGTCATTAAAAACTCTGGCCTAGAACGGTTTACCGTCAGAGCCAACATTGACCAGGAGGTAAACAAATACATCAAGTTTGGGCTTAACCTCACCGCCAGTCGCATCAACAATGACAACAGCCAGTTGGGCGGCGATCAGTTCGAAAACTCCGGCATTATCCGAGCGGCTATGCAGATGGGCCCGCACATCAAACCGATTGACGAAAACGGCAATTACCCGGTGAACCCGCTACTGGCCCTGCAGCCTAACCCTTATTCGCTGTTAACCATTTCTGATGAGGGCCGGATAGAACGCATGCTGCTCAACTCCTTTGTAGACATCATCCCTATCCCCGACCTGACCATCCGCCTGAAAGGAGGCATGGACCGCGGCCTCACCAAACGGTGGAATTACCTGCCTAAAACCACCATCCACGGAGCTTTGGAATTTGGCCGGGCCTCTATTGCCGAGACCGACAAAAACGAGTACCTGATGGAAGCCACCGCTTCCTACGTGAAAGCCATAGGAACGGCGCACCGCCTAAACTTGTTGGCAGGGGTTTCCCAACAGAACTTCTACAACGACTACTCCAACGTAGGCAACACTAACTTCATCTCAGACGCATTCCTATGGAATAACCTGGGCTCGGGGAGTAGCACCAAAACAGTTGGTTCTTCCCGCTCAGAAAACGTCCTGGCCTCTTACTTTGGCAGACTGAATTACACGTTGAAAGACCGGTACCTGCTTACCTTAACCGTCCGGACGGATGGTGCCAGCGTATTTGCCCGGAACAACAAATGGGGAACCTTCCCCTCCATTGCGGTGGGCTGGAACATTGCAGAAGAGCCATTCTTTGGCGGCTTGGCTAACGTAGTTTCGCAGTTTAAGCTGAGAGCCAGCTATGGGCAAACCGGCAACGCCTCCATAGGCAGCAACGCCTTTGCCGCCTATTACGCTTACCCTGCCTGGGTTTCGGGCACAGACACCCGGTTAATCGGGGTTTCGCTGTCTCGACTAGAAAACCCCGACCTGAAATGGGAAACGACAACGGAGGCAAACTTCGGCTTGGATTTCTCCTTCTTCAATGGCCGGATAGACGGTTCATTGGAAGTGTATGACCGGGTTATCTCAGACCTGCTGGCCTTCAAACCCATCAACTCGTACCACCCCATCAACACCGTAATGGCCAACGTGGGCGAAACGCAGAGCAAAGGCTTTGAACTGACCGTGAATACCCGCAATTTCCAGCGCAATGATTTTGAATGGAGATCCATCTTCACTTTTTCTAAATTCAAAGACACCTGGAAAGAAAGAGCCCCAGATTGGAAACCAGCCGTCTACCAGAATGTGAATGATCCTATCAGAGCTATTTATGCACGGTTATCTGACGGAATCATGCAGGTGGGCGAAGACGTACCTTCCCAGCCGGAGCTGAAGCCGGGTATGATTAAAATCAAAGACATTGACGGCTACGCACGCGATGCCAGCGGCAACCCCGCCGTAGATGAGAATGGCCGTTTCCTGCGTACCGGAACACCTGACGGCATTATCGATGATGCCGATACCAAGCTGATCGGGACGTCAGACCCGAGCCTGATTGTGGGCATGACCAACATCTTCACCTACAAAGGCTTCAGCCTGAACTTTGATTTTAACGGCATGTTCGGCCGCAAAATGGCCGATCCCAACTACACCACCTACGGCATCAGCGCCGACGGGATCTACACCTACGGGTACAATGCCCTGAGTACCGTAAAAAACCGCTGGACCCCGGAGAATCCCTCCACTACCCAGCCCAGCTCCTTCTATGGCTGGTCTCCGTACAGCTCCGGTGATTTCTTCCTGCAAGACGCCTGGTTTATTAGGTTACAGAACGTGGCACTGTCCTATTCCCTTCCCTCTAAATGGACCGGAAAAGTCTTCTCCAGAGCCTCTATCCACCTGGCGGCGCAGAACTTGTTCGTGATCACGCCTTATGACGGCATTGACCCAGAAACCGATGCGTACACCGCGGCCTACCCTAACGTGAAAACCTTCACCACCGGCATCAACCTGACTTTCTAATGAACCAGCACCACTTTACCTATAAGACCATGCGCAAAGTATTTCTGTCTCTTGCACTCCTCTTCCTGCTGGGCGGTTGCACAGATGATCTAGAGTCCATTGACTACTCTGAGATAAACCCCAGCATTTTCCCACAGTCTGAGGCCGATGTGGAGGCCATGGTGAATGCCTGCTATTATCCGCTCCGAGGGGCATGGGGCAATGGGATTCATACCACCTCCGAGAACGGTATCATGTACATCAACGATGCCACCACTGAGATCCTCAACGGCTCTTACGGACCGCAACTCACCGCGTCCCTCCACAACTACAAACCCACAGATGAAGGCATCACCCGCTTTTACGATGTGTTCTATAATCAAATCAGCTTGATGACCCTGACCATTGACTTGATCAATAAAGCCCAAGTAAGCGAGACAGTAAAGAAGAAAGCTATTGCCGAGATCCGCTGCGCCAGAGGGCTTCTCGCCTACGAATTGTTTGACATGTACGGCCCCATTGTAGTAGCGCCCCTTGAAGTACTCCAAACCCCTATGGTGGAAGCTCCCCTGGCTCGCCTGTCCCATGAAGAAACTGTAGCCTTTATTGAGGCTGACCTGATGGCTGCGGCTGAAGACCTGCCCAGCCCCGCTCAGGCGGAGTATGGCCGTTTTAGCAAAGGTTTGGCCAAAATGGTGCAAATACGCCTGAACCTGCACGAGAAGAAATGGAATAAGGTAGTGGAGCTGTCCAATGAAATCATCAACTACGGCTACTATACCCTCACCCAGGACTACGAGAGCATGTGGGACCTGGAGGGCGCCAAAAACAGCAAAGAAGTCATCTGGGCCATCCCTTGTGATTATGAAGGTACCAGCGAGAATCAGTGGCAGCTGATGGTTTTGCCGCCCAACTTTCCGGTGAAAGGTGGCTGGGGCACTATCCAGAGCACCTGGTGGTTCTATGACACCTTTGAGGAGAACGACGAACGGAAAACCATGCTGATAGCGGAGTACAAAGCCGCCGATGGCACCACATACAACCGGGCTAACCCTAGTACATTCATGAACCTGGGGCCTATTCCCTTGAAGATGAACCCAGACGCCGCCCGAACCACCGCCCTTTCTACCGTGGACATCATCATGTACCGCTACGCCGACGTGCTCTTATCTAAAGCCGAGGCCCTGGCCAATGCTGCCGGTGCCCCCACTGCCGAAGCAATGGATTTGGTAAACATTGTGCGCCGCAGAGCCGACCTGCAAGACAAATCTTTGGCCAACTACAGCTCCCTAGCCGCCTTCAACGATCTAATTCTTACTGAGAGAAGCCATGAGTTCTGGTGCGAAAACGGCCAGTACCGCGCCGACCTGATTCGGCACGGCAAGTTCGTTTCCCGCGCCCGGGAGGTGAAAGGCTCTACGTACACCAATGAAGACAAAGTACTCTATCCTTTCTCCCTCAAAGCCGTGAGCGAAGGAAAAGGGAAATTCATCCAGAACAAAGGCTACAACTAACAGCACCAGCGGGAGAAGCAGCCATCCAACGCTTCTCACGCCAATGGGCTTTCTGTTGCAAGCCCCAGAGCAACCAGTAGAATTCACCTGTACCATCAGCTTACCCCTAGAAAATGCGTGTATCAAGAGGAAATGTATTCACTATATCCATCCTGAGTCTGCTGCTCACCTGTTTTTCTGGTTGCTCCAGCAGTAGCGAGGAACCACAGCCAGAAGTACAGCCAACGCTCAGCTATGCACTCTCCAATGAGATCTTCCCGAACCCTGAGCGAGGGTTCATGCGGCTGTTCTCTGCCAACTCAGAAGGCGCTCCTCTGAGTGCCAGCACCCTTTCGTCGCTGAGGAGTAATCACATCACGCTCATCCACCGGGTTTATTATCTGGAGAAGTTCAAAGATGCCCCGCTCAGCGCTGCCCAGCTCACCTTAATTCAGACCGATATGGACCTGATCCGTCAGGCTGGCCTGAAGTGCGTGCTCCGGTTTGCCTACACAGACCAAATGAACGGTACAGATGCCCCTTTAGCTACCATAGAACAGCACCTGGATCAACTGAAACCAGCGTTTGAGACCAACAGAGACGTCATCGCGTTTGTGCAGGCCGGTTTTATAGGCCCCTGGGGCGAGTGGCACAACTCCACCAACGGCTTGAATACCACGGAGAACGAGAAGAAAGTCCTGTTCAAGTTGCTGGACGTGCTGCCCACCGAGCTGATGGTGCAGGTAAGGACTCCGGCCAAAAAACAGCAGATATTCGGGAGCACGACACCTTTGAGCAAAGCCGCGGCTTATACCGCCGAGAAAATGGCCCGGGTGGGCCACCACAATGACTGCTTCATGTCAGGGGGCACCAATTACGGCACCTATACCAACATCCAGCCCGAGAAAACCTACATCAGCAACGAGGCGCTGTATGTGCCTACCGGGGGCGAGACCTGTCCGCCGCAGAGCGGTTACTCTCCCAATTGCGCGGAAGGACGTACCGAGATGCAGCTTCTGAAATGGACCTACCTGAACCTGGACTATTACCAGCCCACCCTCAACGCATGGCGGAATTCGGGCTGTTTTGACGAATTCCAACGAAATCTGGGCTACCGGCTGGCGTTGGTAGATGCCGTCTTGCCGGCCCAGGCTGGGCTGAACCAATCGTATAAACTGGCTATTAACCTCACCAACAAAGGATATGCGCCACTCTACAACCTGAAGAACACGTACCTGGTACTCAAAAACAAAGCATCAGGGGCGGTGCATCAGGTACCGGTACCTGTAGACTTGCGCGAAGTCAAACCCGGCACAACTTACCAACTAGACCAAAGCGTGAGCTTAACGGGTATTCCGGCGGGTGACTATGACCTGTTCCTTAAAATAGCAGATCGGGCAGCGTCGCTGAAAGACCGGCCCGAATACAGCGTGAGGCTAGCCAACACGGGAGTTTGGGTTCCCGAAACCGGCCTCAACAGCCTGAACCATCAACTGAAAGTAGGCAGCTTCTAACCATCCTGCATCCAACCGAAAATTTAAAGCTCCAGAGACATGAAAAACAAACTCTTACTTTTCTTCGGCTTAAGCTTCCTGCTGCTGGCCACTCTTTCCTGCGAGGAAGACGATGAAACGTCAGGCACCAAGGCCGTCTTCAGCTACGTGAGCGATGGCTTTGTGGTCAACTTCACTGACTTTTCTCAAGGTGCCGCTGAGTACCTCTGGGATTTCGGGGATGACAGCGAGGCTTCCACCCAGTCCAACCCCACGCACATCTACAGAAAAAAAGGTGATTTTCTGGTGACCCTTACCGTCTCCAACAATGGCCAGACCAGCACCTTTAAAGACTCTGTGTACGTGTTGGGACCCAACATCAAGATTGATGGCGACTTCACCGACTGGGAGCACGTGCCCTACACCCACACCAACGACGAAGGCACCGGCGGTACGCTGCTGGCCGTGAAAACCTTCGCCTCGGCCGGAGCCCTGAACTTCTACCTGGAAGGCACCCAGGATTTCAACCTTGCCGTGATAGACCTGTACCTGGACGCAGACAACAACCCTGAAACCGGTCTCAAAACCTGGATGTACCCTGCCGCCTCCGGCGCTGATTTCCTTTTCGAAGGCAATTACAACGGCACTACTCCCGCAGAGTCGGTGGGCAGCATGTTTGCGCACGTGGGTCCCGGCAACGACTGGGGTTGGAACGAGGTGGCCACTTTTGGCCAGAGCATGCAGTTCTCTACCATGAAAACCGTGGCCGGTAAAAAAGTGATTGAGTTCTCCATCAAGCGCGAAGGCTTAGGCACCATGAGGAGATTCGCCAACTTCGCCATTGTGGAAAGCTCCGCCGGCTGGGCCGAGCTTGGCAACCTTCCTTACAGCAAGCAGCCTACCTCCAAGTTCGCCAGCATAGAACTCTAACCTGAAAACCTGCCTGGCGCTTTAGGGCCATTTTCTCAAAAACAGCCCTAAAGCGCCAGGAACAATGACCCTGGCAGCCTCACCTCCGTTTTGGATCAAACTTCGTTCATCAAGCTAATTTCTTCCATGTCTATCTGCCCCCGACAACCTCACCGCCGCGCAAAGGAGATCTCCCTTTTAGCCCTTCTGGTGGCGCATCTGTTTTTAACTTCGGTTAGTTACGCCCAGACCCGGAAAGTTTCCTTTACCCAGAGCCTGGAAGATTTCGCCAATCCTGAACGGGGTTTTTACCTGGCCGTGGGCGGCAAACCGGGCACCCTGTCGTCAGAGGAACTGGTAAAACTCAGAACCTTGCCCGCGGGGCAGAAAATCAACAACAGCGCCGAGTACTCGGCCAAGCTTTCACTGGTGTACCGGGGCTACCTGCTCGCTGACTTCAGGACCTCTCCCCTGAGCGCCGAGTTTCTGGAGAACCTCCGGAAAGACTTCGCCGCTACCAGAAAAGCGGGAATGAAGATGATTTTGCGGTTTGCCTACACCAATGACACCAAAGCTGGCGACTGCAAAGACGATTACAAAATCTGCCCACCATACGGGGATGCCTCCAAAGCCATTGTCTTGCAGCACATCGCGCAGCTCAAACCCGTTTTCCAGGAGAACGCAGATGTGATTGCCGTCCTGCAGCAGGGCTTTATCGGGATTTGGGGAGAAAACTACTTTACCGATTACTTTGGCGATGCCTCTACCAACGGGCTGGGCGTAGTAGCCGACAGCAGCTGGCAAGACCGCAATGACATGCTCAAAGCCTTACTAAACGCATTGCCAGAAAACCGCATGGTTCAGGTGAGAACCCCGCAGATCAAGCAGCGGTTTGTGCACGGCCCCAAGGCCCCGGTAACAGCCAGTGCCCTCACCCAGGAAGAAGCCTTTTCCAAATCAGATTACGCCCGCGTAGGCCTGCACAATGACTGTTTTCTGGCCAGCGAGGATGACTACGGCACCTTTTATGACTACGGAAATTCCTCCTCCAAACGGGGCCCGGCCAACGAGGTCCTCCGCAAGTACTTTGAAGACGAAAGCAGGTACGTGGCGGTGGGTGGCGAAACCTGTGACGATGCCTTCAGCCCCCAGAATGACTGCGCCCCGGCCGGCCACGCCGAGCAGGAAATGGCCGCCATGCACTACAGCTACCTCAACAGCTCCTATAACAACCAGGTCAACAACGACTGGATCAGCGGGGGCTGCATGGACAATATCAAGCGCCGCCTGGGTTACCGGTTCACCTTGAAATCAGCCTCATTTCCGGAAAAGGCCAAGAAAGGAAAAGGCTTGCCCGTTACGCTAAACTTAGAGAATGTGGGGTTTGCCGCCCCTTTCAACCCCAGGCCGGTGCAATTGGTGCTCCGGAATAAGAAAACAGGCCAGCTGCATGCTCTGCCATTGGCTACCGAGATCAGAAAATGGTTTCCCGGCCAAGTCACCGTCTCTGAGGAACTGATGTTACCCGCCAACCTACCCAAAGGCGAGTACGATCTGTTGCTCAACCTGCCAGATTCCTACGAGAGCCTTGCCAAGCGACCGGAGTACAGCATCCGGCTGGCCAATAATGATGTCTGGGAAGGAAGCACCGGCTTCAATCGCCTGAACCATACCATCAAAGTCAATTAGCCCCCCAGTTTTAATTAAAGCGTTTCGGGCCTGTTTTCTCCAAAACAGGCCCGAAACGCTTTCGCATTTATAACGCTTCAAACGCAGCTTTTCCTCTTGAGGCAGAGCCGTTAAGTCCCAAAAATATAGCTGGTTCAAGTTTTCAACTTGGACCTAAAATGGGCTGAAGTTTGCAACTTCAGTGAGGCAGCCGCCTCAAACTTTGTATGGACTGCAATGGACTTTAATGCAGTTTGCTATCGTAAGGGCACTTAAAATGCAGATTCTCCCCTTGAGGGGAGATAAAGAGGGGTGTTCACACAGGAGAGCACGCATTATTGGGAAATCAATACCACTTGAAATCCAGATGGGGAACGCCATGACCAGCAGGTGTAAACACCCCTCTTCGCTCCCCTCAAGGGGAGAATCCATCATACGAACCGTAGTTGGCGCTACTGAACCTCTTCTTCCGACTTCCTAGCTCTCGTTCACATCAACTAAAAAAACCCCCATCCCGTTTCGGGGCTGTTTTACAGAAAACAGCCCCGAAACGGGATGGGGGTTTGCTCCATAAAAGAGTAAAGCTAGGCCTTCACGTTGGTGGTGCCGCCGCCTTGCAGGGTAAGCTCTACGGGTTTATTCTTCTGCCAGGCACCAGCGGTGAAATCAGGCACGTCAATGGAGTTGGAACGGTTAGCTACGGACCACTCGCTCAGCGGTGCCACGGAGCTCCATAGAGCGGCATCATATACGTCCTGGTCCAGGGGCAGGCCGTTGCGCAGACAGTCTACCAGACGCCATTCCATGAGGAAGTCCATGCCGCCGTGTCCGCCAATTTTCTTGGCCATCTCGCCCAGTTTCCTGATGAGCGGTGGCGTGTACTGCTCTTCCACTTTCTTGAATTGCTCAGGCGATAGCCAGTTCTCATGACTGGTGGCGATGCGGGCAGGATTGGGCCATTTCTGGGCGATGCCTTTGGTGCCGCTCACCACGTGAATGCGGGAGTAAGGGCGCATGGAAGAGACATCGTGCTGGATCATGATGGTTCTACCGCGCTTGGTTCTGATGGTGGTGGTGTTCATGTTGCCCCGGAAATTCATCTGCGTGAACTCCTGGTAGAAGTTATCTTTTGCCGCCAGTTCCTTCGCTTTGGGACCCATAGAGAAATCATTGGAAGACACGGAGGTGAGGTAATCCAACTGGTCGCCGCGGTTGATCTCCATGACCTGGCAGATAGGTCCCAGGCCGTGGGTAGGATACAGGCTGCCGTTGCGGCCATTTTCCTTCAGGCGCCACATGTTGTAATAGGCCTCCTCGGTATCGCTGGTTTTAGCGAAGTTCAGGTCGATGAGGTTGTGGATGTAAGCACCCTCGCCGTGCACCAGCTCCCCGAAGAATCCCTGCCGGGCCATGTTGAGCGTGAGCATCTCAAAGAAATCATAGCAGCAGTTCTCCAGCATCATGCAGTGCTTTTTGGTGCGCTCAGAGGTCTCCACCAGTTGCCAGCACTCCTCCAGGGTTTTGGCGGCGGGCACTTCCACCGCCACGTGTTTCCCGTGCTCCATGGCATAGACCGCCATGGGCGTATGCAGGTGCCAGGGCGTGGCGATGTACACTAAATCAATATCATCTCGGTTGACCATTTCCTTCCAGGCATCTTCTTTGCCGGAATAAGTAGCCGGCTTATGAATGGAGCCTTCGAGTTTCTTCTGGACGGCGGCAATCCGCTCTGGCCGGATATCGCAGAGGGCTTTGATCTCCACTCCTTCAATATGGTTCATGCGCACCACCGAGGCTGGTCCGCGCATGCCCAAGCCAATATATCCTACCCGCACCTTGTCCATTCTGGGAGCCGCGTAACCACTCATGTTAAAGACCTGCCGATGTGATTTCTTGGCTTGACTCTGGATTTGGCTCAACTGGGAGGTGCCGGCCGAAGAAGCACAACCACTGATGAAACCGGTACTCACCAGACCAACGCCGGCCAACCCAGCCAGCTTCAGGAAATCTCTCCTATCGTTACTCATAGATGTTTTCTTTATGGGGTTCAAGAGCTAAGCGTCATTCATAAGAAATGCGGGCACTTAGGTGGGGCCCGAAAGTAAAGGACTGAGCCGTTGCGGCGGCAGCAGAGGTTTTAGGGCTGTTTTCTGAAAATCAGGCGCTAAACGGCCGAGGCAGTACTTCAAGCTACTACAGAAACTGCAGTTCCCCGAAGTACTCCGGCAGATGAAAATTGGGTGCAGCGGCCTTGATGGTGTTCCAGGTTAGGTAGTGGGGCTTGGGCAGATCATCGCCGCATTTGTAGAAATTCACTTTGCAGCTTTGTTCATTCAAAGAGGTAAACCCATGGAAACAAAAAACCTCCACCGGTATCACCAAGGTCAGCTCCCATTTGACGGGAGCCTCGGCCTCTTCACCCACTGAAAGCTGGGCGTACCGTTTAATCTCCCTGATAACGGCCTCCGAGAGAAATTCGCGGTTTTCCTTTCCGGTGCCGTAGGCCATGAGGCAAGAGCCCAGGCTATTGAACTCCAGATTGTAGTAGGCCGGCTCGTCATTGAAGGCGATGAACAGTTCCACGCAACTGTCGCGGTACACAGGATCATTGGTTCTGCGGAATACCGCCCGGATGGCATCCTCCTCCACGTAGAACTTCACGAAGAAACAGTCATTGCTGTGGGCCACCGAGAACGTAACCGAGGGCTTGTAAGGATAATCGGGCCACGGCGCGGTGTCAATGGCGTGTTTCTCCAACCGGTCCAGCTGTTCTGAGACTTCCTGCAAGCCAGATTCCCGGTCTAGCCGATATAAAAGCGGCACGTCTAATTGCTTCATAAAAACACTAGGCTTTGGTGGTGATTTCTGCCAGGCGGGTTTCCTGTACTACTTTCTCTAAAATGGCCTGTAAACTGCTTTGCTGCGCTTCCAACTGCTTTACCAACTGAAACTGTGCCCGGCATCGCTGCAGGTTATGCGCCGGGAAGTGGATCTTGTAGTAATGGTCACCGTCCAGGTAATCGGTGAGGAAGCGCAGGCCCATGATAAAGGGCAACAACAGCACACCGTGCAGCAGAGAGGCCACCTCCTGATCAGTGAGGGCGCTGCTGGTTTCCTCCAGAAAGCCTTTGGCGAAAGCCTCAAACAGGGAAAGGTTCACCTGAATCTTCTCCAGCTGCGGCTCGTCCTCGGGCGCGGTATTCACGGTGGTCCGGATGGCATCCCCAAAGTCATAGGCCACATACCCGGGCATCACGGTATCCAGGTCAATGACGCATTGCGCTTTGCCGTCCTTGTCCAGGAGCACGTTGTTGAACTTGGTGTCATTGTGGGTGATGCGCAACGGCAGTTCCCCGCTTTGCCCCATGTGATAGATGGTGCTCATGGCCTGGGCGCGTTCCTCCACAAAGGCGATCTCGGGACCCACTTCCCCTACCCTGCCAACCGGATCGGCTTTCACCGTCTCCCGGAACAGCCGCAGCCGGTTGACCACGTTGTGGAAATCAGGGATGGTGTCATGCAAGAGGTCCGCGGGTAAATCAGCGAGCAGGGCCTGGAACTTACCGAAGGCTTTGCCGCCCTCGTAGGCTTGCGACGGAGTGGTGACCATGTCATACCCCAAAGTATCTTCCAGGAAGTAATACATGCGCCAGTAATTGCCCTCCTCATCCTGGTAGAACCATTGCTGCTGGATGGTTGGAATGAGCGTGAGCACCTCTTTCTCCGGCTGCGCGGCTGGCATGCTCTCCAGCTTTTGGCGCAGGTGCGTGGTCACCACTTGGATGTTGTCCATGAGGGCGGGCACGTTCTTAAAGACATGATGGTTCACGCGCTGCAGCAGGTAGTCTGGGCTGCCCGGCTGGGAATTCACGACATGGTAGGTGTCATGGATGTGACCGGAGCCATGCGGCACTACCTGCGCTACACCTCCTTTTATGCTGAATTGCGAGAGTATGGAGGACAATTTTCCGTCTGGCGCTGTTGTTTGTGTCATCTTATCTGATCGTTTCTGTCTTCTTTCCCCAGAGATTTTCTGGGTACACTCCTGCCTCCACCAACTTCTGGAGCGCCTCTACCGCCACCGGTTTATCGGCTGGGTACGTCACTCCGAACCATTTCTCGGGCGTGGGCAGAAGTTTCACGCGGGTGACGCCGGCTTTCACCAGCCGGTCCAGCACCAGGGGCAGGAAGAACTCGGCTTTGGGAATCTGGGCACTCTCCTGGAGGAACTCCGTCAGGTATTGCTCAAAATAGGGCAGTAACTCCGGCGAAAACCCCATTAGGTTCATGGAGACCATCTGGTCCTGAGCCAGCGGAATCTGCTCCTGGTTAGGGGTAATCGCCACAATGCCGTTCTGGCCCCGTTCTAAATGCGTCTGTTCGGTGATACTGACCAGGTTACCGCCAGCATCCACCTCGCAGATGCCCCGGGACACTGCTCCGTGCTCAGACAGGGTATTGGCCAGCAGGTATCCTACTAGCCCGCATTTCTGGCCCGTTTTCAGAAAATCGGCCATAATCCGGAAAGACTCGTAGCCGTAGAAATCGTCTCCGTTGATTACCGCGAAAGGCTCTGTCAGTTTAGACTTGGCTACCCAAACCGCATGGGCCGTGCCCCAGGGCTTAACCCGATTCTCTGGCACGGTGAACCCATCAGGCAAAATATCCAGTTCCTGCAGCACGAAGTCCACTTCCACGGCGTGGCTGAACTTGTCCTGCATGGCGGCCCGGAACTCCTTTTCAATGGATTGCCGGATGATGAACACCACTTTCCCGAAACCAGCTTTGATGGCATCGTAAATAGAGTACTCTATGATGGTTTCGCCGTTGGGCCCGAAAGCCTCCAGTTGTTTCAGGCTCCCGTAGCGGGTAGCCATGCCGGCCGCCAGAATCAGCAGCGTTGGTTTATCGTTCATCTCAAGCCCTTTGGGTTTTCAGATCGTTTTTCAAAAAATGGCTCTTAAACGGCACTTGCCCGCTTAAAAGTGATAGCGCTTGAAGGCTTCCATGGCCTCGTACTCCGTCAGGCCTAACTGGTCGTAGATGCGGGCGGTGGCGCGGTTGCGGTCCTCGGCCCGTTGCCAGAACTCCCGTTTGTCGTTGCCGGGGAACACAGGGCTGTCTTTCTGCGACTGGTGTTTGAAGATGGCTTTCCGCTTGCGCAGCAGTTCCTCTGGGCTGATGGGTACCGCCATCTCAATGTCTTCAATGTCCCACTCCTGCCAGGCGCCGCGGTACAGCCACACGTAGCAGTCCTGCATCCAGGGCTCGTGTTTCAGGCGTTCTATGGCTTCCAGAATGGCGTTGAGGCATACCCGGTGGGTTCCGTGCGGGTCCCTTAAATCGCCGGCGGCGAAGATCTGCTGGGGCTTTACCTTAGTCAGCAGTTCAACTACGGCCTGGATGTCTTCCTCGCCCAAAGGCTTTTTCTTAACCTGACCCGTTTCATAGAAAGGCAGGTTCATGAAGTGCACGTTCTCTTTCTTCACGCCGCAGAACCGGCACGCGGCCAGCGCCTCGCCCTGCCGGATGAGGCTTTTGATGCTCTGCACGATCTCGGTATCTTCCTGGCCCAGTTTCTTATGCTCCAGAAAATCCCCCACGTGGGAGTGCAGGTTGTTAAATTCCTCTGTGGCGATGCCTAGCTTTTTAGAAAGTCCCAAGGCGAAATCCGCAAAGCGGTGCGCGTCATCGTCAAACACGGCAATGTTCCCCGAGGTCTGGTAAGCGACGTGTACCGCGTGTCCCTGATCGGCGAGGCGCAAAAGGGTGCCGCCCATGGAGATCACGTCATCATCTGGGTGCGGACTAAAGATCAAAGACGTTTTAGGGAAAGGATTGGCGCGTTCAGGCCGATGACTGTCATCGGAGCCGGGCTTGCCGCCGGGCCAGCCGGTGATGGTATTCTGGATGGCGTTGTGCACCTGGATGTTCAGGCTGTAAGCCGAGCCCACTCGCACCAGCAAATCGGTTAAGCCCCAGTGGCGATAATCTTCATCAGTGAGTTTCAGGAGCGGTTTTTTGGCTTGCAGGCTTAACCAGATCACGGCGCGGCGCATGAGGTCTTGATCCCAGTCTACCAGCCCCACAAGCCACGGCGTTTTTATGCGGGACAGCTCAGCGGCCGCCCATTGGTCCAGGATAACGGTGACGCGCTCATGCTGCTGCAGAAAGGACGCGGGTACCTCCTCAGAGATCTTTCCTTCCACCATCTGCCGCACAATGGGTGCTTTTCCCTCGCCCCAGGCCATCATGATAATTTTGCGGGCTTTCATGATGGTGCCCACGCCCATGGTGATAGCCCTGAGCGGCACAAATTCTTCTTTGATGAAGTCCTTGGTAGCATCAGCGATGGTCAGCGCATCCAGTTTAACCAAGCGCGTATGGGAAGTAAGCCCCGACCCCGGCTCATTGAACCCGATGTGCCCGGTGCGGCCGATGCCCAGCAACTGCACATCTATGCCGCCCGCCTCCTCAATTAACTGCTCATAAGCGGCGCAGAAATCAGCTACTTTTTCAATGGGCAGCGATCCGTCTGGGATGTGGACGTTCTCCGGCAGAATGTCCACGTGCCTGAACAGGTGCTCCTGCATGAAGTGCACGTAGCTCTGCAAGGCATCTGGCTGCATGGGATAGTATTCATCCAGATTGAAGGTGACCACATTCCGGAAGCTCAGGTTCTCATCTTTATGGAGCCGCACCAATTCCTGGTAAACCCCTATGGGCGATGAACCGGTGGCCAGCCCCAGGACGGCCTTTTCCCCGGTTTTCTGTTTCTCCCTGATGGTGGTGGCAATAGAATGGGCAATGCGCCGGCATCCCTCCTCAGGAGTGTCAAAGATGGTGACAGGGAGCTTTTCAAGGGCAGTGACAGAAAAGGTTAATGTTTCCATAGATGGGCAGATTTAGAAAAGCGTAACCAATGGGAAAAGCCAGAAATGTTGATTTCTTTTCTAAACATAGAAACATAAAACAAGAATCACAAAGGTTTTCGTCAAAAATGTGTTCGTACACACTTAAAAAAATTTTATTTGTGCACGCACACATCAATGAACAATTATAATAGGCAACTATTACTAAGTCCTGCTAAGCAACTGCTTACGCAGCATGAATATTACGGGAAGAAACACGATGACCTGTAAAGGAATCCTTCGTCTATCACTTTAAAGGATACCTGTTAGCGTACATAGCGCAGCGAGTTAGGGACACTTTATAGCCGGAGCAGCTACCTACTATAGCGCTTTCCTTTTTTTAGCAGAATCACCATTATGCAGATAGCCGTTTCAGGCATGTTTTGTCAAAACACCCCAAAAACGAACGAGAAAAGTTCAGAAGGAGGCAGACAGTTCTGCCGTGAACGTGGTGCACCTTAGGTGCCCTGTGTTCTTAATGAGGAGAAAAAAGGCTTACTGCGGAGGGTTGTTGCGGTGCTCCAGTTGCTCTACAGATTCTTCCAACCATTTTACCGCTTCGTTTTCGGTGAGGAAGGCTTTGCGGCGCACGTCCTGGGACTCTTCGGTGATGGCGGAGAGGGCGGCTCCCTCCTGCAGGCGCTGCATCTGGCGGGGAGCTAGCAACCAGGCCACCAGTACGCGGGAAGAGACTAACTGCAAGGCTTTGGGGTAAAACTCATCTCTGAGCCAATCACTCTCCTGCTGGGTCATCTCGCCTTTGGAGCGGCAGTCAAACAGCCACGACGAAGTCATGTGCTCCTTGGCCGTGGCGAGAATGGCCAGGCAGTTCATTTTGAACTCCGTGAACGTGACAGGCTGCTGCCAACGGATGATCACCGTTTGCATATCCGCCCGATAGGAGATCTTGATGTGTTTGCTGAATCCTATCTTCATGGCGCTAGGGGGACTATACGCTACTTAGTGGCGCTTTGGGTTTAAACTCATACGTAAGCCTATTGTCATCTGTCTGAAATGAATTTAGGTGAAGCTTTCCGGAATTGCAAGTTTTAAGCCGGTTTTCAGACCAATCAGATGAAAATCAGGTACTAATACGAGAAATATTCCTACTACTCGTGGCGTCTACGCGCCTCGTGCAGGTTTTTACGCATGGCCAGAAATAGTTCTATGCTGCTTTGCAGAAAAGGCTCATCCAGCCAGCTTTTCACTTCCGCATCGCCGCCGGTCACTTCCATCTCGCTCACTTTATAGGTCTGCTCAAAAGGGCCTAATTCCAGTTTGAGCAGGTACTTCCCGTTCCAGGCCAGCAAGGTGATTTTAATATCGGGGTGCGGAATATCGGCTACAACACGCATGGGCAAAAACAATAAAGCAATATAAATTCAATTCAGTACTACTGTACGCAAAGGTAGCCACCTGGGTCACATGGTGGTTACCGTAAGTTTAAGAATTCTTTTCTCTTCTGCTCGCGCAGGCAGCTTGGCCCGGGGAGCGATAGCACTATTCAAGATTATAAGCCTGACATCGTTTAGGAGCCATTTTTCTTTAAATCGGTCAAAACTAAAGTTCAATGCCCATCTGGCGCATGAGCTGGCTGGCGTTGAAACTCTGGCAGATGCCGGGCCGCAGGGTATAGTCGAACCGCAGTTGGCCGTCTTCAAAGTAGCTGTTGAAACTGAAGTTCTGCACCGATCCCGGCAACTCCTGCTCCATGTTGCCCAACTCCAAGTCATGGGTGGAAACAAAACCCGAGGCCTGCCGCTGGTGCAGTTGCCGGATCAGGGCCATAGCGCCTTGGTGCCGATCATGGGAGTTGGTGCCCTTCAGTATCTCGTCCAGGAAGAAGTACACGGGCTGGCCGGTGGTGGTTAGATCCAGGAGAATCTTCAGGCGTTTGAGCTCGGCGTAGAACGAGGAGGTGTTCTCAGCGAGGTTGTCCTCGGTGCGCATGCTGGTGTACACCTGCCCGGGGAAAATGGAGGCCCGGGTGGCGCAAACGGCCGTACCGGTGAACGCCAGCACCATGTTCACGCCCACGGCCCGCAGAAACGTACTCTTGCCCGACATGTTGGAGCCCGTGATGAGCACCGTGTGCCCGGCCCCTTCAAAGGAAATGCTGTTAGCGGTACGGCCCGGACTGAAGATCAGCGGATGGCTCAGGTCCTGTACATCGAATTGGAACGGAAGCGAGCTGATCTGCGGCACGGCGTAGCTGGGGTTGGCGTACTGGAAAGCGGCCAGACTGGACAGCACCTCAAACTCGGCGGCGGCATCCAGCACCTGCCCAATGTTGCCCGACATGGTTTTCTTCCAGCGTTCCAGACGCCACATCCAGATGAAATCCCACATGAACATGTGATTCAGGATGAAATTGAGGTACGTGTTGAGCCGCGCCGAAAGGAACTGGATAATGGAGGCCAGTTGCCGCACGTGCTCAGAGGCCTGCCGTTCATCAATCTTCAGCTGCTCTTGCAGGGTGCGGGCTTTCTGGCTCTGGAAACTGCGGCCCTCAATGTGCACCAACAGATCTGTGTAGCTGCGCAGGGTCTCGTACATACCGGTGCTTTCCTCGTAATACTCATCGCGCTGCCGGTTGAATTTATACGCAATCAGGAACTGCACCACCACCAGCGCAATGAACGGGTAATGCGAATGTCCCTGGAACCAGTAAACCGCCGAAGCGATAGTCAGCAAAGGCAACAGAAACGTCAAGACCACCAGCCAGCCTTTGCCCGCGAAGAAGTTGGGGCTTTTGAGCCAGAGCAGGAAAGGCTGGGGCAACTGCTGGGTTTTGCGGTGGTGGTGCATGGCCCGGGCCTCCAGGTTCTGCCGCCACTCCAGATCAGGCACTAACTCGGCCACGGCCTCTTGCCGGGCGATGATCTCCGCCGCCGGGGCCGGCGCTTTCAGCCACTCAGCCAACCGTTGCTGCCCCAGCCGGGTCACGGCCCGGTTTAAGAGCTGAAAAAGCGAATTCTCCCCGAAAACGTCCAGGTCAGCGGTGTAGGAATGGTTGGGTTCCTGGAACTCCTCCCCGCCAGGGAAAGAACTCAGCTCGCCGCGTAGGCGCTCATTTTCGCGCCGGTTAATTAAACCCAGATAAAGCTGGTGCTTGCGGGCGTATTCAATCTTGTTGTGCCAATGGATGAGGGCGGCGAAGACAAAGTAGCCCCCCAGGAGCAGACCCAGGCCGGCCCCGTTCTGGCGGTAGTAAAAAAGCACCACGCAGCCCAGCACAGAGCCCACAAAGAAAGCCAGCCGAAGCCAGCCAACCCATCTATAGCGGGTGGCCTGGCGCTCCTCAGCGGCGAAAAAGTCCTGTTCCCGCTGGGTGAACAAGGCTTCTGGAGAAGTTTGTATCATTAAAAAAGCACGTCAAACGATAAATATCAGGAAAGTGCGGCGGAAACGCCCAATGGCGAGATCATCCTCCCGCCTTTCCTGAGAAGGTCTTCGGTTAAAGACAACCGCAATTACCAACTCTGCGCACAAAACTCCTAATCGCTTCTCATCGGGCTTACCTGAGCAAGTACCTGAGAAGCGTTCAAGAAGGTTTGTTCGTAAAAAGCAGGAAACAGGGTTGAAGGTTTCCGTTTTGAGGCTGTTTTCTGGGAAATGGCCGCAAAACGGAATTCTCTGGTAAAACGGAAAGCTCAGGCGGATGATTGCCTCGGCAAAGCCCAGGAATGAATGGCTCGCTGCTTCCATGGCGTTCTGTAGAACTCACGGGCAACTTCCAAAGCGACTTGCGTTTTGAGCCTGTTTTCAGAAAAGGAGCCCTAAACGGAAAAACTTAAATAGTGGCAATGCACTTGAGCTCAATGGCGATGGGCGTGGGCAGGGCGTTGACCTCCACGGTGGTGCGGCAGGGCTGGCAGTCCTTGAAATACTGGGCGTAGAGGCGGTTGTAGGTCTGGAAATCGGCGGCCATGTTGGTCAGGAACACCGTGACATCCACCAGGTTCTCCCACCGCGACCCGGCCTCCTCCAGAATGGTGCGCACGTTGCGGAACACGGAGTGGCACTGGGCCTCTATGTCATAGGAGAGAATCTTCCCGGTTTCGTCCAGAGTCACGCCCGGTATCTGCTTGGTGCCTTTCTCCCGCGGCCCCACCCCCGACAGGAAAAGCAGATTCCCTACTTTGCGGGCGTGCGGGTACAGCCCCACCGGTTCGGGGGCTTGGGAAGAATGGAGCACATCGGTCGGGGTCTCGTTCATGGCGGGGCGTTTTTGGAGTGTTTTACCAAAAATAAGCGTAAAACCCGAACAAAAAAGAAGCGGGCCCGTGCAGGCCCGCTCTTAAGAAACGAAATTGAGGTAATGATTAGCGGAAGGCGATGCTCCCGTACTTACTGGTCACATTCACGGTACCTTTAGGCGAGTCTTTGCCATATTTCCCTTTGTAGCTGCTGGACGTGTTCCTGACCTCTTTAAAACTGAAGTTGGCCAGCTCCTGGTCTACTTTGAAGTTCCCGTACTGGGTGTCTACCTCAAAGTTGAAGGCTGAGTTATCCGCGAAGCTCACCGCCATGCCGGTATAACCGCCCGTCAGTTCCAGTTTCCGGAAGTTGGAAGACACATTGCTGATCTCGAAACTCGAGCAATACTTCACAGTAAGGCTGGCTGATTCCCGCAGGCTACCTATTTTGATGCCCGAGTAGCTTCCGGTCCCGGTGATTTGCCCGGCACTGCCAATGTGGAACCTGGAATCATACTTACTAGCCATGTTCAGCAGGTTCACTTTATCTATGACCACGTTGCTGTAACCGGTTACGGTATTGATGTTATCTGCGGCAGTCAGGCGCAGGTTGGAGTACTTAAACTGGAGATCCCCGCCTTTCATGTAGGCCAGCTGGCACTCGCCGCTGCTATAAGCTACGGTAATTCTGTTCTTCACATTGTTCAGGCTACCGGTGTTGAGCACGCCGTAATGCATTTCCAGCTCAGTAGGCCCGTCTAAATCTGGCACCTGTATTGAACCATGTTTATTGCTCACCTTCAATGGGTTGCCTTTAGGCATTTTCACCAGGTAATTGATCTCAAACGCCTTTTCACTGCTGCTTCTGATCTGCATGGGCTCACGCTCGGTCACAAACGAGATGAAGTTATTGGCTTTGTCCTCGTTGATCCTGACCTGGATCTTGTTCAGGATCTCCTGGGCTTTCTCCTCACTGATGGCCCGGGCCACAATGGTCACTTCCACCGCAAACTCGTTTCTGCTCCAGGTCTGCACATCTACCCGGCCAAACTGATTCTCAATGTCCAGTCGGTCTGAACGATCAACTTTAAAGGTACGGTCCACTTTCTTCACCTTGGTGTAGGCGTACGCGCCCTGTATGTCTGCCTCGCCAGCGCTCACCTCCAGGTCTGGCTGCAGGGCGAAATCAAGCGACAAATCCAGGTTTTCCAGCAAGGCGGCCTCTATATCTTCGCAGATGGGCAGCGGAGAAATTCGATCTACCACTTTCGCGTTCAGGAGGGCCGCCATGGAATGCTGCAGCTGCGCGGCCACCTCCATTTTTATTTCTTCCGAAAGGACTTCTTTGCAGGGCCCGGTTTGCGCCTGGGCCGAGCCGAACACGATGAAAAAGCCGAAGAAAGGGAACAGTTTAGATATTGGTAGTCTCATGACGCGCAGCTTTTTTGTCGTTACTTCTATTTTCAAGTACTTCCAGTTGTTGGTTCAGGAGCGCGATTCTCATTTTAAGGTTGTCGCTCATGGCCTGCAGAAGCACTTCTTTGTTGGGGGTGGTGTACAGTTCTTTTTTGAGTTCATTGTAGGCCGAGTCCAGCTCCGTGAACCGCACCTGCCCCATGCCCATGGCCTTCAGCTCAGATTTCTTTTGCTCAATGACCTGCACATACTTGGTTTCTATCTGGCGCACCTCCGGGGCTATTTTCTCCAGCGGCACCGGCTGCGCCGAAGCCATGGCGGCCGATGGGTCCTGTGAATTCATATAATAACGGGCCGAAAACGCGACCATCACCAGCAAGGCGATGGCGGCGGCGTATTTCCAAGCTTGGTGCCAGTTCAGGGAAATGATCTTGGCCTCTTTCTCCTCCTCAACGGGCACAATGCGGTTTTTCTCCTCGGCCTGCAACTCCGCCGCTATGTCCTGCCACAAATCCGGTCGGGGGGCAAAGGAATCAAACTCTTCTCGGTGGGCCTGTACAAAATCTTTTAATCTATCTTTCATGGCTATTGCTCCTTGTACTCTGGTTTGGGGTCCTTTTTACTTTTTCAGCTTAAGAACGACTGCTCCTGCATGAGGCTCAGCAATTTTTTGCGGGCGCGGCTGTACTGTGACTTTGACGTCGCCTCGCTGATACTTAATATGTCGGCAATCTCGCCATGGTCGTAGCCTTCCAGCAGGTACAGCGTGAGCACCACGCGGTAGCCGTCTGGCAGTGACTGAATGGCTTTCTTGATGCTTTCCACTTTGTAGTCCATCTCCTCCTGGTCGTACTCCGGGGTTTCCTCGGCAAAATCCTGGTGGTCTTCCATGAGCACCACCTGTAGCCGCCGGCTGCGCACCTTGGTGATGGACTTGTTGATCACGATGCGCTTCAGCCAGCTCCCGAAGGTGGAGTCTCCCTTGAAGGTGTGCAGTTCCCTGAACGCGCTCAGAAACGATTCCTGCAAGACATCCTCGGCCTCAGTATAGTCATTGGTAATGCGCATGCTCACGTTGAACATGGACTTACTGTAAAGTTTGTACAGTTCATACTGCGCCTTCCGGTCGCCCTCTTTACAGCGGGCCACCACGTGCGCGTTCACGTCGGTGTATTCCAGCGTCTCCAAATTGTTACCTTTTAATGCTCATCATGACGGTACTCTAAGTAACAGCAACCCGGAACTACACCAACCTCTTCAACAAGCCTCCCAGCTCTTTCCTGTTCCAAACTTCTACTCTAAAGACTAAGCAAAAGTCCCATGGTTGCACCACGTTTCAAAAAAATCCTGCAAACTAATAGCACCCTAGATTTCTCACCATTCAAACCAAGTTGCGATACAGGAAATGGGAGTTTCTGTGGACAGAAGATTACCCACCCCTCCCCCTCCCAGGAGGGGAATTCTGTAGTATTAGGAATTAGTGGGAAACTTCCCTCCTGGGAGGCAGGGCCGTTAAGTTCTAAAAATACAGCTGGTTCAAGTTTCCAACTTGGACCTAAAATGAGCTGAAGTTTTCAACTTCAGTGAGCCGCGAGGCTCAAACTATGTAGTAAGGACAATGGATTTTCGCCTAGTTCAAGCCTTTAATGTAGAACTTAACCGCTCTGCCCTCCTGGGGTGGGTTCAAGTGTTTGGCAAGCGCAGCTTAGGTTGTCTGTCTAAACTCTGCTTAGAAATTGCCCCGCAAAAGACCGCAAAGATTAGGTTCTGCCTAGCCGGGCTTTGTAGGACCAGGTGATCTTGAAGCGGGCCACTTCCTCGCCTTTGGTGTCTCGGCCTACGCTTACCGCCTGCACGGTACTGCTCTGACCGGTGCGCTGGGCTACCCTGATGGCGGCGGCAATGGCTTCGCCGTCATTGCAGGTAAACGTAATGGTGCCCACGGCTTTCTTGCTGAAATCGGCCTCCATTCCTACAATCAGCATGGAAACGGACGGTTGGGATTTGTGCAGGTACATCATGCTCAGCACCCCGGAGGCCATTTCGGCGGCCATGCTCAGGCAGGCGAAATAGATGGACCGGAACGGATTCTTGGTCAGGTACCGATAGGCGATGGTGACCTGGGCCCGCTGCTCACTCAGGCTTTTGATCCTGACTCCAGCCAAATACGCCATGGGCAGGTTCTTGAACAGGAACAGCTTCAACTTCAACGGATTGGTGATCTGTTGGCGGAAATCGGCGGCAGTGGCATTGATCATAACCCCAAGGCTGGTACATCAGAAAAGATAGGCATTCCGCCCGATTTTCGGAAACGCCGGCGCCCCAACTTTCCATTTTAAGGCCATTTTCTGAAAACCAGCCCCAAAACAAAAGCCCAGGCCGTTGAACCGACCTGGGCTTTTGTTCTGAATTTAGCTTATTGGAATTACTTTACGAATACAGGCTGCACCTGTGTTTTAGGGCTATTTCTGCTAAAACGGCGCTAAAACCGCTTTGCTGGAGGATACCCTTTCTAAAAACCTTTCACGTTCATTTTCACCCCGTATACCGCTCCCATGGCCGTGATGAACAGCGTGGACCGGTCTTTTCCCCCGAACACCACATTGGCGGTCCAGTTCTCCGGGATGGGAATGTGCGCAATCTGCTGGCCTGCCTTGTCAAACACGGTGACGCCTTTGCCGGTGAGGTACACGTTGCCCTGCCGGTCTATGGTCATGCCGTCTGAGCCCATGTTGGCGAACAGTTTCCTGCCCGAGAGCGCGCCGTTTTTCTGGATGGTGTACTCATAGGTTTTGTTGGCATCGATGTCTGCCACGTAGAGCTTCTTGCCATCGGGGGTGCCCACAATTCCGTTCGGTTTCACCAAGTCCTTGTCTACCGGGTAAAATTGCGAGCGGTCTGGGCTCAGGTAGTACAGGAACTCGCCCGCCTGCTGCCGCTCGGGGTTTCTGGTCCAGTAATCGCGTTTGTACAGCGGATCGGTGAGGTAAATGGCGCCTGAGGGAGCAATCCAGAGATCGTTGGGTCCGTTGAGCAGTTTGCCCTGGTACTCTTTCACCAGAACCGTGGGTTGCCCCACCTTGTCAAAGGACCACAGCTGATTGTCCATATCCGCCGCGGCGATGAGATTGCCTTTGCCATCGAAATACAGCCCGTTGGACCGCCCGGCCTGCTCAGAGAACAAGCTGATTGTGCCGGTACTGGCCGTCCACTTGAAGATCTTGTTGTTGGGCTGATCGGTGAAGTACACGTTGCCGTCCCGGTCTACCGCCGGTCCCTCGGTGAACGCGTAGCCATCGCCCAGTTTTTCCACCTTGGCTCCCTTGGCTACGATAGACTTCTGATCGGTGATCTGTGCTTTCAGCAAAGCAGGCAAGAGAAAGAGAAGGGCCGTGCCCGCAAGGGCCAGCAGTTGGTTTCGTTTCATCATGAGGATAGTTCCTGTTTACTTTTCAGTTTGTAGCCGTACCACAGCCCGGCAATGGTCACCGGAACCAGGCACAGCAGCCCCATCCAGGCGAATGGCTTCATGATGTAATTCAACAGCCAGCCTTTCTCCAGGGCACCGGTGGTTGCCTGCAGGAACAAGGCGGCCAGCACGCAGATAAGCGTGGAGAACAGCACCACCTTGAGCCCCGAGAACACCCCTACCCACGTGGATTTCTTTTTCCGGATCAGGATGTTCACCCCGGCCTTTCTGCCCACCAGAAACGCGAACAGCAGGCTGGAGAAAACAAAGATGGCCAGATTGACCGTGCCCAGGTACGTGACGATGTCCCAGAACATCTGGGCCGAGCTGGTCACCGAGAGCAGCAAGGTGAAGAAAAGCACGGCAAGGACCACTTCCGTGACCAGGGTAACCCTGAGCGCGTACGTGCTTCCTTGCCGGCGTGCTTGTTGAAGCGAGGTATCCATTAGAGTTTTTTCTTGATGCTAACAGGAGAACAGGTTAGGTCCAATACAGTTTCACGCTTCTTCCCTGCACGGAAATCAGCCCCGGGATATCCTTTCGTTTTTCTATTCAAACGCTGCCGCCTCGGCTTTATTTGTTTGCTTAAAAGTCAAATTTGATGCCTTGGGCCAGCGGCAACTCCCGCCCGAAGTTGATGGTGTTGGTTTGTCGGCGCATGTAGAACCGCCACGCGTCAGAACCCGACTCACGGCCGCCGCCGGTGTCTTTCTCGCCCCCAAACGCGCCGCCAATCTCGGCCCCAGAGGTGCCTATGTTCACGTTGGCAATGCCGCAGTCAGAACCCCAGTGGCTCAAGAACGCTTCGGTCTCCAGTAGGTTAGACGAGAAGATGGACGAAGACAAGCCCTGCCGCACCCCGTTCTGGATATCGATGGCATTGTTCACGTCACCGCTGTACTTGATGAGGTACAGAATGGGCGCGAAGGTTTCTTCCTGCACAGTGTGGTACGAATGCTCGGCTTCCACAATAGCCGGCGTCACGTAAGTACCGGTGGCGTATTCCTCGCCTTCCAGCACTTCTCCGCCGGTCAATAAGTTTCCGCCCTCCTGCTGCACGCGCTCCAGCGCATCCAGGAAAGCGGCGGTGGCGTCTTTGTCAATGAGCGGACCTACCAGAATACCGTCTTTCAATGGATCGCCGATGGGCAGGTTGGGGTACACTTTCAGCAGGCGTTCTTTCACCTCGTCATAAATACTATCATGGATGATCAGACGGCGGGTAGATGTGCAGCGCTGGCCGCAGGTGCCAACCGCCCCGAACACCACCGCCCGGATGGCCATTTCCAGATCAGCGTTGGGAGTCAGGATGATGGCGTTGTTTCCGCCTAGTTCCAGCAAAGAACGCCCTAAACGCCGGCCCACGGCCTCGCCTACTTTCTTGCCCATGCGCGTTGAACCCGTGGCAGACACCAGCGGCACACGCTCATCATGCGCCATTTTGCTCCCGATCTCCGCATCTCCTATGATGATATTGAACACGCCTTCGGGCACCTGGTTTTCCTGCAATACGTCCTGGATGATCTGCTGACAGGCCACTGCCGTTAACGGGGTTTTCTCGGAAGGTTTCCAGACCACCACATCGCCGCAGATGGCGGCCAGCATGGCGTTCCAGCTCCATACCGCCACCGGAAAGTTGAACGCCGAGATCACGCCTACAATGCCCAGCGGATGGTATTGCTCGTACATGCGGTGCGTGGGCCGCTCAGAGTGCATGGTGTAGCCGTGCAGCTGCCGCGACAAGCCCACCGCGAAGTCGCAGATGTCAATCATCTCCTGTACCTCGCCCAGGCCCTCTTGCAAAATCTTGCCCATCTCGTAGCTCACCAGCTTGCCCAAAGGCTCTTTATACTCGCGCAGCTTCTGCCCGATCTGGCGCACCACTTCGCCGCGTTTGGGCGAGGGCCAGGTACGCCACTCCAGAAATGCCTGCTGCGCGGTGGTGATCACCTGCTCGTAATCGGCCTCGGAGGCCATGTTCACGGTAGCGATGCGCTTGCCGTTGGTGGGCGAATGGATGGTGCGGGTTTCCGCGTTATTTTCTCCACCCCAGGTCAGGCCGGTGCTGTAGGCGGGGTTGGCGTCTTTGATGCCCAGCTGGGAAAGTATATCGGTGATGTCTGTTTTGGTCTCCGTCTGCATAATGAGGTGCTAGGTTAAATCAAGAAATAGAAGCCCTAGTATAGGCCTTTCTGCGAACATAAAAAACAAAAAGCTCCTGCCGTGTGGCAGGAGCTTTGTAAAAGCCGTTTCAGGCTTGTTTTTCAGAAAAGAGGCTCAAATTATCGGCCCAAGGCATAGTACGCCCGACGGCCGTCTGGGTACACGCCTTCAATCAGGAGACCACCCCGGCGGGTACTTTTCAGCACTTTGTCTACGTCTTGCGGAGCGTTGGTGGGTTTCTTGTCAATGCTGGTGATGATGAAACCATCTTTCATGCCGGTCTCGGCGAAGGCGCTTTCCTCTACCCCACTGATTTTCACGCCACCCGTGATGTCCAGTTTGTTCAGCTCCTGTTTGCTGGCGGCTTCAAACTTGGCACCATCAATGGTCATGGCCTTGGTGGAGTTAGGATCGCGTTTCACAATCTCAGTGCTGCCGCTGGCGTTGCGCAGGGTCACGTTGATGTTTTTCTCGCTTCCGCCGCGCAGGAAGGCCACCTTGATTTTATCGCCGGGACGGTATCTGGTCACTTGCTCCTGCAACTGCGCGCTGGTGTTCACCTTCACGCCGTTGATCTGGGTGATGACGTCGCCTTCCTGTAAACCGGCGGTTTTAGCGGCACTGCTTTCAGAGAAGCCCGCCACGTACACCCCGTTCAGGGTTTTCAGGTTTTTCTCTTTGGCTAATTCGGCGTTTACTTCCTGCATCTGCACCCCTAATAAGGCCCGTTGCACTTCACCGTATTTCAGGAGGTCATCCACTACCTTGCTCACAATGGAGGAAGGCACCGCAAACGAATACCCGGCAAAAGAACCCGTCTGCGAAGCGATGGCCGTGTTGATGCCAATCAGGTCGCCGTTCAGGTTCACCAAAGCGCCACCACTGTTACCAGGGTTCACGGCGGCATCGGTCTGGATGAACGACTCTACGCTCATGTTCCCAGCTCCTTGCAGAATGCCTACGTTACGTCCTTTCGCACTCACGATACCGGCGGTCACGGTAGAGTTCAGGTTGAACGGGTTACCCACGGCCAGCACCCACTCGCCCACTTTCACATTGTCTGAGTTTCCGTAGCGCAGGGCGGGCAGGTTATCGGCATTGATTTTCAATAGGGCGATGTCGGTATTGGGGTCAGTGCCTACCAGCGTAGCCTCGTACGTGCGTTTATCGTCCAGAATCACCTGGATTTTATCGGCGCGATCGATCACGTGGTTGTTGGTGACCACGTAACCGTTGGAGGCAATGATCACCCCGGAACCGGAACCCATGGCCGGGCCTTGTTGCGGCCGCTGGTATCCTTCAAAGTCATCGCCGAAGAAATCACGGAAGAACGGATGCACATTGCTGGGCATGCGGCTCGCCTGTACTTTGTATTCTGTGGTCACGTGCACTACTGCCGGTGTTACCAGCTCTGCCGAGGTCACGAAGTTCAGTCCTTCGGGCACTACTACGTCTGAGGTGCGCATGGCACTGGTGTACCGCACGTTGGTATTAGGCGCTTGTTGTCCGTTGACAGGCTTATCTTCCTCCAGCAGTTTATAACCCCCAACGGCCACCCCTCCGCCCACCATGGCAGAAAGCATGAGCCCTAACATAAACTGTTTTGTTTTCATATCTATAGGTCAGCTATAAAGATTAATAAATGGATCGGTTTCTTCTGTTTCAAAGAAAGAATTGTCTTGCTTTTATATGTACGTGGGTAACGCTAAAATAGCAAAACAAGTATTATTCCAAAACAAAGACTACGCCAAAAAGGCGCTCAGAAGCGCCTTTTTAACATATTCTTAACGTTTGCTTATTTCACGGAGATCTGGTGTTTCACCACTTTCTCCTCTACTTTAGGCACGGAGATGCGGAGGATTCCGTTCTCGAACTGCGCCTCAATGGCGGTGGCGTCTACGTGGTCTGGCAATTGGAAAGCCCGTCTGAATTTACCGTAGAGGTTCTCTACCCGGAGGAATTTCTGCCCCTGGTTTTCTTTGTTGAACGGACGCTCGCCGCTGATGCGCAACACTCCTTCCTCAAACTCCACGTTAATGTTTTCCTTTTTAAGACCGGGCAGGGCCAGTTCTACTTCATAGCTTTTCTCGGTCTCCCACAGGTCAACGGCTGGGGTAAAGCCTTGCACCCGGCGGTTGTTCACGGTGTCTTGGAAGAAAGTGTCTAACAGGCTGCTAAACGTCTGTGGCGCTCTACCTTGCAATACCGGTTGTTGTTTTACAGTTGTCATTTTCTTTATGTCTCTAGGTTGAATTTCAATTGGATACTTACCCTATAGTAAATTCTGTACCAATTGAGAAAACAAGCCAAAACCAGACACTACGTCTTATTTTATAAAACTCACCTTCACTCATCAAGACATTATGTCTGAAATATTACTTATAATTGGCAACTCAGCCCAAGCACTCCCTTCTATACCCTAATGAAGGCAAGCACGAAAAATGCCATATCTGATAAGCCTAAGCACTTTTATGGAAACCCTGTTTTGTGCCTATTTTCTGAAAAACAGCCTGAAAACAGAATCAGCCGATTGAGAGATTAATCGATATCAGCATGCTAGTTGAGGCGAAGTCTTGGTTGTTGGTGAGAACACCAACAACGGCGGGCAACTAGCGAAACTGGATAGCACAGACATTCATCCCCATCCGCAGGACTATGCAAGCATTGCGACGGTTCTCAATCCCTGTGCAGGATCATGCGCTCTATTGGAACTGGGCCGCATGCGTAGCCCAGTGCCGAGACAGCGCACGCAAGAACGTCACCAGCAGCAGAGGCCTACGCGGGCTATGAAACAGAAGGCTTTCACCAGGTGGTACCTTTTACTGAAGAAAAGACTGTTTGAGCGTCAGCGAGTTTCTTTTCTTCATGATTCTTTTGGTTACTTTTCTCATCCAGGAGAAAAGTGACAAACGCGGGCAGACCGCGACTCCAGCCTCAAGGCTTGGCAGGAAGGAAATGAAAAGTAAAGACGGATAGCAAACCGGAAAAGCAGTCATGGTCGTTGGTGAAAACACCAACAACGGCGAGAAAGACCCATAGAGTAGTTTTGAGGCTAACGCCTCACTGAAGTTACAAACTTCAGCTCATTGTAGGTCCACGTTGAAAACTTGAACCAGCTAAATTTTTAACATTCAACAGCCCTACCCTTGCAAGGGGGAATCTCTGCTTAAGAGAAGCTGACTTGATTGTTGGTGAGAACACCAACAACGGCGGGCCAGACTGGTTAAACACGAACCCTAGTTTAACTAACAGCAGAAAGCCCTATGTTTAGACGCTCTTTTCTAAAAAGCAGGCTCTAAACATAGGGCTTCAACTTAACTGAATAACTACTTCAACCAATAACTCGCTAGCAATGCAGCACGCTTCTATTCGGAGATTAACGCCTGCAGTTCACTAACCGCCAGCCAAGCCATGAGACCACTGCCCACTTCCAGGGCGTCTTCGTCAATGTTGAAGGTAGGGGTGTGCACGCCGGAGGTGATGCCTTGGGCCTCGTTGCGGGTACCCAGACGGTAGAAACAGGCATCGGTTTGCTGGGAGTAGTAGGCGAAATCCTCGGCGGCCATCCACATGTCCAGTTCCACCACGTTCTCTGCGCCCAGGTACGCTTCGGCGGCGGCTCGGGCGCGGGAAACCAGGGCGGGGTCATTCTTGAGGAAAGGATAGCCGTCTAGGATGTTGATCTCGCAGGAACCGCCCATGCTCTCGCACAGCCCTTCGGCCAGTTGCTTTATTTTCTGCTTGGCCTCGGCACGCCAGGCTTCGTCCATGGTCCGGAAGGTGCCTTCTATTTTCACCTCGCCCGGAATCACGTTGGTGGCACCGTTGGCGATCACTTTCCCGAACGACAGTACTGACGGCACTTTGGGGTTGGCCCGACGGCTGACAATCTGCTGCAGCGCTACCAGCAGGTGCGCCGAGATCAGAACGGGGTCAATCAGTTGCTCGGGCAATCCGCCGTGACCGCCTTTGCCTTTCACGGTGATGTAGATTTCATCGGCGGAAGCCATGTACATGCCGGAGCGGAAGCCGACTTTCCCGGCGGGCAGAAACGGAAACACGTGCTGGCCCATGATGCTCTGCGGGGCCGGGTTTTCCAGCACGCCTTCTTTGATCATCAGGGACGCGCCGCCGGGGAACTTCTCCTCGCCGGGCTGAAAAATAAGCTTCACCGTGCCTTCAAATTCCTCGCGGAGTTCCTGCAGAATGCGGGCCGTGGTTAACAAAGAAGAAGTGTGCACATCATGGCCACAGGCGTGCATCACGCCTTCGTGCTTGGATTTATAGGCGACCTCATTGGTTTCCAGAATGGGCAGGGCGTCTAAATCGGCGCGGAGGGCGGTGGTGGCTTTCTCGGGGTTACGGCCTTTGATTAAGGCCACAACGCCCGTAGGGGTCACTCGCTCCGGCTCCAGGCCATACTCCTGCAGCTTTTGGAACACAAAAGCCGAGGTCTCTACTTCCTGAAACGATAACTCTGGGTGCTGGTGCAGGTGCTGCCGGGTAGCCACGGTGTCTGCGGCGTACTGCTGGGCGAGTCTCTGTATATGGCTGGTAAGTTCTTGCATGGGAACGGTGGCAAACAGTTTAGGCAAAGGTACGGCTATAAACCGAAAGTGCCGTTTATGGCCTATTTTCTCCAAAAGAAGCCATAAACAGCACACCTGAACTTACCTTCTACTTTGCCCTGCCACCTACCCGGCAACAGAACCAGCACACCAGATCTGAAGAAAACAGAAGCCTGATCTTTTATAGCTGGATTTCCCTGGTCAGACCGATGGGTTTAGCAGGTTCTTCTATGGCCTAAAGTTGAGTAAATAGTATCTAACCTGCGGGCGCGGGCAATACCAATCACCGTGAGGTACACCAACGGAGGCGAGTTCAGTGGGCTGATCTTCAAAAAGCCTTCCTGGGCTAATTCCTGGCAAAGCAACAACACCTCGTCCAGGTGCACGTCAATGTCTGTGGCAATCTTTGAGGTGGAGGTGGGGTGGTCCTCCGGGTCATGATGACACTTCACTTGAGCAAACAAGTCAGCTAATATTAAATCCCTCTTGTCCATACGTG
>NZ_JACOAF010000044.1:0-332433 GCF_014269285.1 Rufibacter sediminis | reverse complement strand
CCCCCCCCCCCGCAGCACTTAACCTGTTATAAATACCCTCGTGGAAATGTACCCCCCTGACCTGCTTCGGCGAGCCGAAAGAGCCGCAGCCAGTACTATTTCCTTCAATTCACCCAACATGTACCACCTCGCGTTTTAAGCTTACTATTTCAAAAGTGGCCTTAAAACAAGACAGAAAGTGGCCATTCTTGAAAAGGAAGAGAAAGGAAAGGGCACAAAAAATCCGCCGTTTAGAGCCTGTTTTCAGAAAACAGCCCCTAAACGGCGGATGGAAAAAGCAGACGCTGGTAGGTCTTACTTGGGAATGTTAATGGTTTCCTGCACCAACAAGGCATTGGGCAGTAAATCCTGAATCTTGTTTAAGGCGGTTTGGGCTTCTACCCTGGTAAAGAAATCCCCGATTTTCAGTTGGTACGTAGGCTGCTTGTACGTGAGGTAATCTTTTTCCTCGGGCAACCGCCGAATAATGTTGTTGCGCAGATTCATGGCTGTTTGGCGTTCAATGCCCGTGTAGGCCAGAATCCGGTAACCGGCCGCGTATTTGATGTTTTTGTTCACCTGGGCCACGCTGTCCATGAGCAGGTTCACCTGCGGGCCCACATGGTGGGTAGGAGCCGCCGGCGCCATAGGCTCTGCGCCGCCCGCGGGGGCCGCCGGAAACGTGGGCCGGTATTTTTTGGTGTCTACCAGGGTGGCGGTACCTTCTTTCTTCTTGTCGCCGCCTCTTTTATCTTCTGAACGACTACTGGCGGTGGTACTGCCGGTACCCGTAGAGGTACTGCCCGTGGCAGCGCAGCTCATCATGGCGCCCAGGCAGAGCAAAGCAAAAATTCTGGATGTCATTTTTCTCCAAGTCATAGCAATGAAACGCCGGAGGATGTTCCAATCCGGTCTGCTCCTGCGTTCACCAACGCAAGGGCGGCTTCCTTGGTTTTGATCCCGCCGGAAGCTTTGATCTTAATATGCCGGGGCAGATTGGCCCGCATGAGCAACACATCTTCCACCCGGGCACCTTCTGCGGCGTAACCGGTAGAGGTTTTCACGTAATCCACCTCGGCCTCCACGCAGAGTTGGCAGACCTGCACAATCTCCTCCGGTGAAAGCAACGCGGTTTCGATGATCACCTTCAGGATGGAGTTCTTGAAGTGGCACAGCGTGCTGAGTTCATGCAGTTCAGACATCACCTCGTCATGTTTCCCCGATTTAAACGCGGCAATGTTCATGACCACGTCAATCTCCGTGGCGCCTTCAGACAAAGCCTGGTGCGCCTCAAAGAACTTCACTTTGGCCAGCTGATACCCAAACGGGAAGCCCACCACGGTGGCCACCTGTACGCCGGTGTCCTGCAGGGCGGCAACCGCCTGCCGTACAAAGCAGGGTGGCACACACACCGCCGCGAACCGATGTTGGATCGCTTCCTGGCAGAGTTGTGCCACCATGGCTTTGGTGGTTTCAGGCTTGAGCACCGTATGGTCTATGTACGGGGCCAGGCTCTGGTCGGGGGAAATCAGAGATTTAGTCTTCAATGAGAACACAACGGTTGTTGAGCAAATCGTTTTCCACGTTTTTGAATTTCACGTCTTTCATCACGCGGCCATCGGCGTACTGCACGCTTACCTTGTCATTGCGACCTACCGTTCTCTCCGCTCTTACCGGCACCTGCTTGGGGGCGGGCGCCTGCGGCATAGACGGCATGTTGGGCATAGACGGCGCGGTTTCCTCTAGCGTGGAATGCACCTCTTCTTTCTGCTCGTGCAATCTTGGCGGTTTTGGCGCCTGCGGCTGACGGGCTTCCTGCACCGGGGCGGGCTGCTCCTGCTGTACCGGAAGATCGGCTTTGAAGAGGAAGGAAACGGTTTCTTCGTTCACCTTGCTGATCATGCGCTTGAACAGCTCAAAGGACTCAAACTTGTAGATCAACAGTGGGTCTTTCTGCTCATACACCGCATTCTGCACGCTCTGCTTCAGGTCGTCCATCTCGCGCAGGTGCTGGGTCCAGGCCTGGTCAATGGTAGCCAGGGTGATCACTTTCTCCACGGTCTTGATCAACTCGCGCCCGTGGCTTTTCACGGTTTTCTCCAGGTTGGCGATGGCGGTGATCTGCTTACGTCCGTCAGAGAAAGGAACAGCGATGTTCTCAATCATCGGGCCACGGTTCTCATAGATATCGGCCATGATAGGTGCCGACTGGTCCATGATCTGGTGGTTTTTGGCCAGGTAGAACTCCAGGGCCTCGTTATACAGACGGTCCATCAAGACATCCACTGACTGACCGGCCAGTTCAGACGCGGTGATCGTGGAGTTGAAACCGTACACCCTGATGATGTGCAGCAGGAAGTCTTCGTGGTTACCGGTGGCTTTGTAGGTCTGCACGATGTCCTCGGCCACGTCATAGATCATGTTCCAGATGTCCAGCTCCAGACGCTCTCCGTAGAGAGCGTTACGGCGGCGCTTGTACACTACCTCGCGCTGAGCGTTCATCACGTCATCGTACTCCAGCAGGCGCTTCCGCGTCCCGAAGTTGTTTTCCTCTACTTTCTTCTGCGCTCTTTCAATGGAGTTGGTGATCATGGAGTGCTGAATCACTTCGCCTTCCTCCAGACCCATTCTATCCATTAAACGGGCAATGCGGTCAGAACCGAACAGACGCATCAAGCTGTCTTCCAGTGACACGAAGAACTGGGATGATCCCGGGTCTCCCTGACGACCTGAACGACCACGCAACTGACGGTCTACCCGGCGCGACTCGTGGCGCTCCGTACCGATGATGGCCAGACCACCCGCCGCTTTAGATTCTGGGGTCAGCTTAATATCCGTACCACGACCGGCCATGTTGGTAGCGATGGTCACCGTACCTGGCTTACCGGCCTCGGCCACAATCTCGGCCTCGCGCTGGTGTTGCTTCGCGTTCAATACCTGGTGCGGAATACCGCGCAGTTTCAACATCCGGCTTACCAGTTCAGAGATCTCCACCGAAGTGGTACCTACCAGCACCGGACGGCCCTGTTTGGTCAACTCCTGGATTTCCTCGGCTACGGCGTTGTATTTCTCACGCATGGTCTTGTAGACCTTGTCGTGCTCGTCTTTACGCTGGGCTACACGGTTGGTAGGAATCACCACCACGTCCAGTTTATAGATTTCCCAGAACTCACCAGCTTCGGTCTCGGCGGTACCGGTCATACCGGCCAGCTTGTGGTACATCCGGAAGTAGTTCTGCAGCGTTACGGTGGCGTAAGTCTGCGTGGCGTCTTCTACGCGCACATTCTCCTTGGCTTCAATGGCCTGGTGCAGACCGTCTGAATACCGACGACCTTCCATCACGCGACCGGTTTGCTCATCCACAATTTTCACTTTGTGGTCATCGGTCACAATGTACTCGGTGTCTTTCTCAAACAGTGTATATGCTTTCAGCAACTGGTTGATAGTGTGCACGCGCTGCGACTTCTCCTGGTATTCCTGGATCAGGCGCTCTTTCTGGTGCAGTTTGTCATCGGCGGAGAGTTCCTTGTGGTTCTCAATGTTGGCCAACTCCGTCCCGATGTCCGGCAGAATGAACAGCTGCGGATCTTCGCCCTGGCCGGTGATCAGGTCAATGCCTTTCTCGGTGAGCTCAATCTGGTTGTGTTTTTCGTCAATGGTGAAGTACAAAGGCTTGTCGGCCTCCGGCATCTGGCGGGAATGGTCTTGCAGGTAAAAGGCCTCGGTCTTCAACAGGATCTGGCGCACGCCGGTCTCGCTCAGGAACTTGATCAAGGGCTTGTTTTTAGGCAAACCACGGTAGGCTCTGAATAAGGCCAGGCCGCCTTCTTTGTCGTTTCCTTCTTTGATGAGACGCTTGGCTTCCACCAGGTAGTTGCTCACCAGCTTCCGCTGATTTTCTACCAGAGCGGCTACGCGTGGTTTCAACACGTAGAACTCGTGCTCATCGCCGCGCGGCACGGGACCAGAGATGATCAACGGCGTACGGGCATCGTCAATCAACACGGAGTCTACCTCATCCACCATGGCGTAGTGGTGCTTGCGCTGCACCAGTTCACCGGGCTCGCGCGACATGTTATCACGCAGGTAGTCAAAGCCGAACTCGTTGTTGGTACCGTAGGTGATGTCTGCCAGATAGGCGTTGCGGCGGGCATCGGTGTTGGGTTGGTGCTTGTCAATGCAGTCAATGGTGATGCCGTGGAATTCAAACAACGGCGCCATCCACTCAGAGTCACGCTTGGCCAGGTAGTCGTTCACGGTTACTACGTGTACGCCACGTTTGGCTAGCGCATTCAGGAAGGCCGGCAGCGTAGCTACCAAGGTCTTACCTTCACCCGTCGCCATCTCGGCAATTTTCCCCTGGTGCAAGACAATACCCCCAATGAGCTGCACATCATAGTGGAGCATGTCCCAGACCACCTCGGTGCCGGCGGCAATCCAGCGGTTGGCCCAAACGGCCTGGTTTCCGTTGATCTGTACGTTGGGTTTACGTGACGCGAAGGTGTGGTCCAGTTCTGTGGCGGTCACGGTCAGCTGACTGTTCTCTTTGAAGCGGCGGGCGGTTTCCTTTACAATGGCGAACGCCTGCGGCAGCACTTCCATGAGGACTACTTCCAGGTCTTTGTTGCGGTCTTTCTCCAGACCGTCGATCTCCGTGAAGATTTCCTCTTTCTGGGCGATGTCCAGTTCCGGCTCGTTCTCGATGCGCTGGTACAGCACCGTCACTTTATCATCTATGGGTTTCAGACGATCGGCGATCACGGCCTGCACCTCCTGGGTGCGCGCCCGCAGCTGGTCATCAGAAAGGGTGTTAAGCTTGGCGAACTCCTGGTTGATGAGCGCTACGTACGGCAATACCCCTTTGATATCCCGCTCAGACTTGGTTCCGAAAATCTTAGCGACCGTCTTCCCAACAAAATCAAACATATATAACTAGTTAAAATGTACTTGAATCAATTTCAAAAATACGTGGTTTTTCCGACAATTTTCTACCTAGCCAAAACAATACCACTTGCACAATAGTGCCCCAAGCCTGACGGGATGGCAGAGAAATCTTAAATAAGGTAAAAATGGCTAGAAAAGAAGAAGCGAGGGAAGGTTTGTTTTGATGCTCTTTTCAGGAAACTAGCCGCAAAACAGATGGCTGCTGCTTAGAAAGAAAATCTCTTTTTGCTCTGTTTAGGCGACTGCCTGTTGCTCCTGCATTGAAAAAGCCGAAACCTCCCTCCCATTTCACGCGAAGAGAATACTTTCCGGCTGCAATTAAAGCTGTCACCTCATTAAGCTCAATGGCTTCAGCTCATGGAAGCTTACAGTCAAACACCCAAACCACAGGAATGACTGATAAATACAGCTATTTTCGCTGAAGCGGATGCTTGGAAGCCGCGTTACAGAGTAGCCTCCATTCCATAATTTCAGGAAAATTCACGTAAAAGAGAAATCCCGTTTAGGGCCTGATTTTTCAAAATCAGGCCCTAAACGGGATTCAGCAATAAGGAAGTAGCAGCCTACGCCTGCGCGGCAAACTGCAGTTCATCGTCAGAGTTGTTCTCTGGCCGGAAAGAGAATTCTGCGGTGTGCAAGTAACGGCGCAGAGCATCTTCTACCGTGGGCAGGAGCGCTCTTTTACCCGTTTGCAGCGCCGAGGAAGAGGGCCGAGGGGCCGGTAAGTTGAAACTGGCCAACGGCACCGGCTGGAGCCAGGGAGTGGTTTCCAGACCTGCCAGGTTGCCGGCCAGCTCAGCGAACTTCGCCCAGCTATAGGTGCCCTGGTTGGTCAGGTGCCAGATACCGCTTTCTTGGTCTATGAGCAAATCCAAGACGCTGTTCACCAGATCCGGCACATACGTAGGCGTGATATAGCTGTCCTCGGCGGCCAGGAAGGTTTCCTGGTGAGCGATGGACCGCAAGGCATGGTAGACGAAGTTATGTTCATCCCAGGGGCCAAAGAACGCACTGGTCCTGATGACCAAAGCACCGGGCATAACTCCCAGCACCTGCTCTTCGGCCAGCGCCTTACTGGTGCCGTAGACGTTTACCGGATTGGTGGGATCTTCCTCCAGGTAAGGCGTCTGCTTGCCGCCGTCAAACACCAGGTCAGAGGAGAACGAAACAAACCCTATGTTCTGGGCTTGGCAGACTTGCGCCAGCACCATGGGCCCTAAGGTGTTTTCGCGGTAACAAGCTTCGGGCTCCTGTTCGGCGTCGTCTACGCGTACGTAGCCGGCGGCGTTGATCAGCGCCCAGGGCTTGTATTGCCGGATGGTTTTCTCCACGGAGGCGGCATTGGCAATGTCCATGTCCTGGCGGGAAAGCAACACGTACGGAATTCCCCTGATCTCGCAGATCCGGGCGAAGGCCTTGCCCAGGGTTCCGGTAGCTCCGGTGATGAGCAGCGGCTGAATGTTGGCGTCTTTCAGTTGCTGGAAGCCTTTGGGAGAAATACTCCAGCTCTCGGGACTCTCGGGCAAAGACGGGTACACCGCGCGGCAGACGCGTTTCCACCAGCCGTCAATCTTGAGCAGCGGGTGCCGCTCGGCGTCCAGAGGCAAGCCCTGGATGAATCTGGAGACGGCGGTTCGGGCAGGTTCAGTCCCGTTCCGGAGATCGAAGGCGCCCATTTCGTAGTGATTGTTCTGCTGGGTGAGCAGGCTGTTCCAGTCATACGCCCCCAACAAAGACCAGGCCGTTACCGCCAGCACGTTTTTGCCCTGTTTTCTTGAAAACGAGGCAGAATCCCAGACATCGGCGAGCCAGCGCATCTGCTCCTCGCGGGTACAGCAAAGATGGGCTTCGGTGATGGCCACGGGAATGTCATAGCGGGCGCAGGCCTGTTCCAGAATGTTCTGAACGCCCAACGGCGTGGCCGTCTGCACCCGTACCGCCTCCACATCGGCGTACCACTGAATCGCATTGCTCCCGTGCGTGTGCCACGGGTAGTCAATGATGCGCTCATCTAAGTACCGCTCACTGGTGACATAATAATTAACCCCGATGATGTTGGGAGGACAGGGATGCTGCACCATCTCCAGCAGGGTTTCTTCCGGCACCTGCGCGCCCCGGAGGTAGTCCCACAACGGATGTTGCCGGTCTACCTTGCCGCACAGCAGATCCCAGGAAAGCCACCGGCGGTGGTTCTCAAAATCTGCCTGGTACTGCAAGGTAGGCGTGCTGTGGGAATAGCCCAAATCATCGGTCTGCACCAGTTGGGCATTGGGGTTTATTTCCCTGATGGCCTGCATGGCCAGGCGGGTGCCGTTGATTTGATTTAGTAAAGCTTTCGCAAAGGAAGCATCGTCTTTGGTGTGCGGATACCAGAAGCCATACAATGCGCTGAACCGGGCAGTGGTTAACGGTTCATTGACGGGAGTGTAGTAGGTCACCCAGGGAAATTGCCGAGCCACCGAGCGCGCGTACTGCGCAAATTTCTGCGGAAAGTCGTCGTCCAGCAGGTTGGTATACCGGGGGCCGCTGCCATGATGCAGCAGCCCCACGATAGGTTCTATGTTCAGTTCCCGGAGTCGGTTCAGCCGTTCTGTGGCCCAGCTCCAGTCCTGTTGTTCCGGGTGCTCAGGGGCGACACTTTCCCATAAGACCGGATACCGTAATTTTTTGATGCCCAATTCTGCAAACAGATCCAGGTCTGTCAGCCGCTGTGCATGCCCGCTCTGTGCAAGCTGGTCAAAGTACTGGTCGCCTACTCGGTTGACCGTACACTCAACGCCTCCCCAAAGCTCAATGTTTGCCATTCGTACTCAGTTTGGTGGAACTTCCATTAAGGCTGGCAGAGTTGCCGTTCAGGGCTTCGCGAACTACTTTGGGCAGTACGTCTATGCCATCCACTACCGGTTGCTTGCCAACTTTGTCTTTCTCGGTCAGCTTTTTGTGCAGGGTGAGCGCTTGGGCTACCACTTGGTCCATGTTGTAGTACTTGTAGGTAGCCAAACGGCCCACGAAATGTACGCCCGGGGTAGCATCAGCTAACTTCTTGTACTTGTTGTACAACTCAGCGTTCTCGGGCTTAGGCACCGGATAGTACGGATCCCCCTCGGCTCTCGGGAATTCATACACCAGGCTGGTCTTGGTGTGCTGCTGCCCGGTGAGGTACTTGAACTCCGTTACGCGGGTGTACAGCTGCTCATTGGGGTAGTTCACCACGGCCACCGGCTGGAACGTTTCCTTGTTCACGGTCTCGTGCTTGAACTCCAGCGAGCGGTACGGCAGTTTTCCGTATTTGAAATCGAAATACTCATCTACCGGGCCGGTGTAGATCATCTCCTTGAACGGAATGATGTCCAGGATCTCATGGTAGTCGGTGTTGAGCATGACCTTGATGTTGGGGTGATTCAACATGTTCTCAAACATCTTGGTGAACCCGTGCAACGGCATGGCCTGATAGGTATCGGTGAAGTACCGGTCGTCACGGTTGGTGCGGGTAGGTACGCGGGAAGTCACGGACTTGTCCAGTTCAGACGGGTCCATGCCCCACTGTTTGCGGGTGTAGTTCTTGAAGAACTTCTCATACAACTCACGGCCCACTTTGCTCACCACCACGTCCTCAGACGTCTTGATGGTATCTACTTTCTCGGCTACTGACTCAAACCACTTGTCCAGTTCAAAAGACGTCAGGCTGAGGCCGTACAGTTTGTTGATGGTATCCAGGTTGATGGGCATGGGCACCTGCTGGCCGTCTACGCTGGCCAATACCCGGTGTTCGTACGGGCGCCATTCTGTGAACTGACCCAGGTATTCAAATACCTCTTTGGAGTTCGTGTGAAAGATATGCGGCCCATACTTGTGCACCAAGATCCCGTCTTCGTTATAATGGTCATAGGCGTTACCGGCAATGTGCGGACGCTTGTCTATGATTAATACTTTTTTGTTGGAATACGTGGCTAAACGCTCGGCCAGTACACTCCCGGCAAATCCTGCCCCTACAATCAGATAGTCGAACATGTTTTTATTGGGCTAAAATTATTTCAAATTATATTTTATACAGATACTTTTTCTACGCTTCCCATAGAGTTCCCTACAAGAGGAAATCCTGCCTGTTTTGGAGGTCTTTTCAGAGAAAGTAAGCTAAAACGCGGGTGACAGGTTTGCCCGTAAGTGAAACGTTACTTAGCGGCAGAACCCTTTTTCGTTTTCTTCTCGGTGCTTACGCACTGCATCAGGCGCACCATGTTCTGCCAGGTTTTATCCCAGGAGATACCCGAGAGGTACTCATCGGCGCGGTGCATCCATTTTTTATCGTCTTTCTGCACCAGCGCTTTCTCCAGCGCGGCCTCAAAGTCCTGCGCGCCATCGGCAATGTGCACAAGGTTCAGCTCACCGTACGGGCGCACCACGTCTCTGATGGAGGTGGAAACCACGGGTTTACCGGCGGCCAGGTATTCTGGGGTTTTGGTGGGGCTGATGAATTTGGTAGATTCATTGTGGGCGAACAGCAACATGGCCACGTCCCAGCCCGCCAGATAAGAAGGCAGTTCCTGGTATGATTTTCCGCCCAGATAATGAATATTGGAGCTGGAAGGCAGGATAGCCGGATCTATTTTCACCACTGGCCCGATAATGACGAACTGCCATTCTGGACGCGCCGTAGCTACTTCACGCAGTAATTCAATATCGAAACGCTCGTCTACCACGCCAAAGAAGCCCATGCGCGGATGCGGGATGTTGGCCTGGTCTGCGGGATCTTCCTGCGGTTGGCGTGCCTGCCCGAAATGCACTTTGTCAATGCTGCTGGGGAACGCGTACACCTCTTTATGGCGGTCTTTTTTGGCCTCATACAAGCTTTGCCCACCAGTGAACACCACATCGGCTTTCTCCAGCAGTTCGGCTTCCAGCTCCAGCAGGCGCGGCGGCGCGAATTTAAAGGCCGACAGCTCATCCATGACATCGAACACTGTCAAGGCAGGGGTAAACTGGCGGGAAATTTCCAATGCCATAGGCGTATAGTACCAGAAGACAGTTTTCTCCAGGTTATGATCAGCCATGAAGGCATTCAGCAACTCAACTTGCTTGGCGTCTGACTCTGCGGGGGTAAGACCGTTGGGTAAATGGGCCACCACAATGGTTACCTGACCGTTCTCGCGCTCCTGCATCTCTAACCGGGGCTCTGCACCGTCAGAGAAATAAGGCTCCTCAAAGAAAAAGAGACGGGTATGCTTGGCAAAACGCGACAACAGGTGCTGCGGACGCTGGTACACAAAATCCCAACGCAGGTGCGACAGACAGATGATGGCGGAAACAGAAGTAAGGTAGGCCTCTAAACTAGTGTCGCTGGTAGGTTTAGGAGACGTTTTGGGGGTATTGGTTACAGTTGAGGAAGACGCACTGGTGGAGGTTACTTCTGGTTCAGACGAAAGGGAGCTACTCCCCCCTCCGGGGATAAAATCTAGGTCTAGGTCAAACATATACAAAAGCTAGTTAAGAAGTGTGGGTCCTGAGAAAGCGCCTGAAACGGGGGCTTTCCCTTTTTTAACCTAACATACGCATATTTGCAAAAAAGGCTACATTCCAATAGGATTAACCCTTGATAATCCTGTCAAATGCTATTAAATTCAGTATAAATCCATGGATTTAGAATGAGATTTATTCTTCTAACTCCACCTACAGAGAGAAAAGCACCCGATAGTTTTATTTCAAGAAACGGATAAGAACTTCTGAAGTTCTACCACATGCTGCCACCCTTGCGGGGTTCTCAGCCAGTCTTTACGCACCCCCACATCCTGAAAACCAGCCTGCCTGAACAGCTTTAGACTGGCGGTATTTTCCTGGGCAACAGAACAATAGAGCTGGTGCAATTGCAACACCTGGGTGGCATAGTCCACCAGTAACGTCAGGGTCTCGGCTCCGTACCTGCGCCCGCGCTGGTCTGGTGCCAGCGCGATTCCCACTCCCGCCCGCTGGTGGAGCGGCTCAAAATCAAACAAGTCAACGGTACCAATCACGGTGGTTTCCTGCTGCAGACAAATCATGAGCCGGAGCTGGCGTGCCGCATAAATATCTAAGGAAGCATTCTCTAGGTAAAGCCGCAGGGAATCCCTGGAGAAAGGCGCAACGGACAGACTCACTGGCCACAGCGTGGTGTCATTTTCCAGCTGGTACAGGAAAGACAAGTCAGAGGATTCTGGCGCGCGCAGAAAGAGGCGGTCTGAATGTAGCATAATCGGTTACTCGTATGACATAAGGGGCTTCTTCAAAATTTTCCAAAAGAAATGCCGCCGCAGCCCCAGGTGCCCACAAAAGGGAATTAACGAAGATTCAGTTCTTGCCCTGAGGGACCAAACCTCCGCCGGTTTTTGGCTTATTTTCAGAAAACATTCTTAAAACGAAAACAGGGCCTTTTTACAGATTTTTTAGATCGGAGAGCAGCCAAAAACAAGCAACTCCTGAGTAACCATCCTTTGATGAACCTTCAGCTTCCAACGTCAGAAAGTAACTGAACCTGAGCAGAAAACCACCTGAAACTCATCCCGAGAAGCCCAGAATGTACTGTTTCGTCTCTCCTGTTTTAGGCCTGTTTTCAGGAAAAGAGGCCTAAAGCGTGATCTCGCCTTTGAAGACCTGTACGGCCGGTCCAATGAGAAAGACGTTCCGGAAGCCGTTGCCTTCCTGCTCAAAACTCACCTGCAGCTCGCCGCCCAGCACCCGGATGTGCACCGGACTCTGGTACCCGGCACGGCTCGCCGACAGCGCCGCCGCCGTTACGCCCGTGCCGCAGGAGAACGTCTCGTCTTCCACGCCGCGCTCATAGGTGCGCACGAACAGCTTGTTTTGAGGCAGGTGCTCCACGAAGTTCACGTTGGTTCCCTCGGCCTTAAACCGGTCTGAGTAGCGTACGGCCTTTCCTTCGGCGAACACATTCAGGTCCTGCAAGGCTTCTACCTGCTTCACGTAGTGCGGCGAGCCGGTGTCCAGGAACGTGGCCTCGGTTAGGTCTTCCACGGCGTCTACGTCTTTCATCTGCAGGTGCACCAAGCCGTCTTTCAGGTAGGCCTGGTGCGGGCCATCGGCGGCGAGGAAGTAGGCCTGGTTTTCCACCACGTTCAGGAACTGCGCGAAGGCTACCAGGCAGCGGCCGCCGTTGCCGCACATAGAGCTGGGCCGGCCATCGGCGTTGTAGTACACCATCTCAAAGTCATAGCCTTCTTTGGGCTGCAGCAGCATGAGGCCATCGGCGCCTACGCCTTTGCGGCGGTCGCAGAGAAAGGCCACCTGCTCCTGGCTCAGTTGGATGGTTCGGTCTCGGTTATCCAGCACCACAAAGTCGTTGCCGGTGCCCTGGTATTTATAGAAAGTTAACTCCATGTGCGTATATACGAGTGCATTTCGCCGCGGCGCGATGCCTTTTAGTTGTAAGAACCTTGAAAAGTAAACAAAAAACGGACGCTACGCTATGAACGGCCGCTGATTTCGCTTACAAAGTGCTTCCTGCCCGAAGTGCGTTTTGGCACCCTTTTCCGGAAATCGGCCTCAAAACATCTTCCTCCTGGCCTTGGAAGAAGAACAGCACTGCACGCCACAAAACCGTACCTTTGTCCTTTCACCACCTTTAGAACCTATGTACTCTTTCCTGACCACCAGCGCCTGGACCGATTATGAACTGATAGACTGCGGCAACTTCGAGAAACTGGAGCGCTTTGGAGACTACGTGCTGGCCCGCCCCGAGCCGCAAGCCGCCTGGGACAAACACCTCTCGGAGCGCGAGTGGGAAACCCTGGCGCAGGCCACGTTCAAGCGCGAGAAAGGCAATCAGGAGAAAGGCCAGTGGCAACTGAAGAAAGGCATGGCCGAGCAGTGGTTCATCAACTACCGCTATAACGACCTGAAGCTGCGGTTCCGGCTGGGGCTGTCGTCCTTCAAGCACGTGGGTCTGTTCCCCGAGCAGGACCCCAACTGGCAGTTCATCTTTGACCGTACCCGCGCCCTGCCCGGCAAGCCGAAGGTGCTGAACATGTTCGCCTACACCGGCGGTGCCTCGCTGGCCGCCAACGCCGCCGGCGCCGATGTCACCCACCTGGACTCTGTGAAGCAGGTCAACTTCTGGGCCCGCCAGAACATGGAAGCCAGCAACCTGGACAACATCCGGTGGCTCGTGGAAGACGCCATGAAGTACGCCCGCCGCGAGGTGAAACGCGGAAACAAATACCAGGGCATCATCCTGGACCCGCCCGCCTATGGCCGCGGCCCCGACGGTGAGAAATGGCTTTTGGAGGAACAGCTCAACGAGCTCATCAAACTCTGCTCTCAACTGCTGGACCCGGAGCACAACTTCTTCGTGATTAACCTGTACTCGCTCGGGTTTTCGGCCCTGATTCTGGATAACCTCATCAAAGCGTCTTTCGGGAACATCGTGCGCAACCAGGAACTGGGCGAGCTGTACCTGGAGGATAAAGCCAAACGCAAACTGCCGCTGGGCACGTTTTTCCGGTTCAGTTCGGTGAAGTAGATTGCTCTCCATGACACAGATAAGAATACAATACCTGCTATTCCTTGTCAGCATTCTTCTTTATGCCTGTAACCATAAGCAGGATTCTGCCTCTATTACTCCATCACCAAAACCCATAAAAGAAATAGAAGCGAAAACGAATCAAAGAATCTACCCCGCTCAAGATCTTTTAGCTTTGTACGATAGTGTTCCTGCGTTTCCCCTGGAAGTGAGCACCTCTATTGGAGATGAAGATCCTGAGTCTGCAGCTTTTCTTTACAAAGGCAAAGAAATCCCAAGAGCTCTTAGTATTGTATTCGACTCGCTGTTGTATTCACGGGAAGATCGGCCTTACAAAGACGAAGTCATAGAACACACTGAAATCTACGCCACAAAGAAATTTTACATCTCCCCCACCACCGTAGCACTTCTTACCAGGGTGCCAGGCGATTACTGGTCAAGCAAAATGATGCTTTTCCATTTTGATCTACCCACTGGTACGGTCACCCAGAAATACGAGATAGCAGAAACTTGGGGGGATGCAGGCGATTCTTACATCAAGAAATCTATTATTTCGAAAACGAAAAACAACCAGCATCGCATAACCATTGAGGTTGGCGAATGCCATCCATTGGATGAAAATCTAGAGAATTTTAGTTGTGTGGATTCTTTATTAGAGGGTACTATCTCTGAGCAAAAAATAGCTTTCTCCAAACGTAAAAGGGTGAAAGAAACCAGTGATAAATAAGGTTTATTTATCAGCCTCAGCCAGATCACTTAACCAACAAATTCTTTTTCCGTTTCTCTATTTCTTAATCCTTAATTCAAAAACATGGCCCGCCGATTTGCCCTCATAGACCTTGGAACCAATACATTTCACCTGCTTATTGTTGAGTTAGATACCGAAGGCGTGCAACAGACACTGTTTAAAACCAAGGTACCGGTGAAACTGGGCGAAGGTGGTATCAGCAAAGGCGAGATTACCCCGGCCGCCCGTGAACGCGGCCTGAAAACGCTGGCCGAGTTCAGGGACATCATGCAGCAGCACGGGGTAGAAACGGTGAAAGCCACGGCCACCAGCGCCCTGCGCAGCGCCAGCAACGGCCCGGAGGTGGTGCAGGCCATCAAAGAACATACCGGCATTGACGTGGAGGTGATCTCGGGCGCCAGAGAAGCCGAGCTGATCTTCAAAGGGGTGCAACTGGCTATGGAGGTTGGCCCGAAGCCGGTGCTGGTGATGGACATTGGCGGCGGCAGCATCGAGTTCATCATCGGCACAGACAAAGGCATTCTGTGGAAGAAAAGCTTCGAGATTGGCGCTCAACGGCTGCTGGACAAATTCTACCCAGACCAGGAACAAGCCATCAAGCCAGACCAGGTGAAAGCCCTGCGGCATTACCTGCAAGATCATCTCCAGAAACTAACCGCCGCCGTACTGCAACATCAGCCCGAAGTCCTGATTGGCTCCTCGGGCACGTTTGACACGCTGGTAGACATGGATCTGGTGCCGCAAGGCATCGTACGGGACCCCAACGGTTCCCCCGATATGTCTCTGGCGCTCGCCACCTTCCACCGGCAACACAAAGAGCTCCTTCAGAAGAACCGCGCAGAGCGCCTGGCCATTCCCGGCATGCTGGAGATGCGGGTAGACATGATTGTGGTGGCCTGCGTAGCGATTGACTGGGTGCTGGAGAAGTATAACCTGGAGAAGATACGGGTGTCTGCGTATGCGCTGAAGGAAGGGATGTTAGCGGAGTTGTTGCAACAGTAAATAATTTTTGCTTGCACGCAGTTGGCTTTTTGCAGGCGAGGCCGCTTATGTCTTGGGAATGTTGCAGTCTGCTTGTGCTAGCGAAGAAGCCTTCATCTTTTTGGGAATGCAGTTTGCTTGCGCTGGCGAAGGGCCGCTTTTTTCATAGGTGCATTAGCTTGGTTGTTGCATGGTTTCCCTCCGTGCGCTCACGGCCGCGAGGCCCCGTCTTCCGGGTTCGCGCTGTTGTTTTAGCCTTGGCCAGCAGGCCTGCCGCATGCGCGGCACCAGGTCTAAAACAAAGGCGCTCTCCCGAAAGACTGGAAACGGATATGCGTAAAAAATATGCGAAATACTGGCTGCTTAAATACATTACAAAAAAAACTACTGTCCGCTGGCGCGAGTCTCTGACTCGTGCCTTCTGTGCCGGGTAGTCTCTGACTACCCTCGCTGCCCCGCAGCGAAACTACTATAGCGCGGATTTGAAAGCCTCGGAAGTAAACCTGCGGCATAGATAGGAGCCAGCTTCCGTTTTAAGGCTGTTTTCTGAAAAACAACCTTGAAACGGAAATACAAAAAGCCTCTTTTCTTCTCACAGAAAAGAGGCTTTTTGTATCTGGTCTCCGCCAGTTCACGTCAGTTTCTTGAATTGCTTCTGGTAGGCCTTGTTTAGGGTTTTCAGGTCTTTGCTGCCGCCGGTGTAGGCGTTGGCCAGTTGCTTGTAATCTCCCTTAGGGTTGGCCTGGGCATCACGAGTGGCGAGTTGCTGGCCTACCTGCTCCTGCAGTTGGTTCAGGTTGTACTTGGTGTATTTTAACACAACCAGGCGTTTTACCAGATCAAGTGCGCCTTGGGCGTCTCCGGCCGCGGCGGCGTGTTTCGCTACTTCAGACACAAACGCTTTATTTTCATGACGAAGAGCAAAGGCAAGCAACAACTCGTGTCCTAATCCAAATCGGGCGACGTTGGCGCTTTCGAAATGTTGGCTGGCCTCCTGGTACACCTTCACCGCCTCGGCCATCTTGTTCTGCCCGATCAGGGTATTGGCTTTCTGCAGGAGTTCCTGGTAATGAGCCGGCGCGTCTATGCGGGCCAGTTCCACCTCGGCGGTAGCCGGAGAGATGGCGCAGCCCCCGTTGCCTTTGGCCGCCGCAATGGCTTTGTCCAGCTCAGCGGCGGCTTGGGCGAACAGGCGCTCGCTGCTGTACTGCAAGGAACGTTGATAGTGCTGGTCATAGGCCGCTTGCGCGTTGGCACACTCCTGAGAGAAAATCCCCTGGTTTAGGGTTCTGAATTTGCCGTCCAGCTCTTTGTCGTTGACCAGTCCGTACCGGATCTGCAGGTTGGTGACCTCGGCGGCTACGTTGCGGGCCTGGGGCAGTTTGTTCGCATTGGCCTGCAATTGTCCCTCGGCAATCTTCTCCAGAATCACGGGGCGGGCCGCCTGCCGAAGAAGTTTCTCGGCATCGGGCTGAGGGGTTAAGCTGTAGTCGCTGGCCAGGCTCTTGCCTTTCTCGAAAGCCTTGAGCGCGGCGCTGTATTGTTTGGCCTGAAGCGCTTTCCGGCCATCGGTCATCTGCTGTTGGTAAACCTGCTGCTGCACGTCACGCAGCAAAGTGGTAGCGGCCGCGTCTGAGTCAATCGCGGTTTTATTGTTGCGGGCGAACTGTTGCGCTTCTCTGGCCAGTTTTTCGGCCTGGGCCAGGTTGTTCTGGGTCAACGCTTGGCGTCCGTCCTGCAGAAGGTCATCATAGAGGCCGCTCTTGGCAAACGCGATTCCGTTGTCCCACAATTCTGACCGGCACCGCAGGCTGGAGATGCCGCGGCAGAAATCACGGGCTTGCTCAAACTGTTCGATGGCCTGACGGTACTTGCCTTGGTTGTTCAGTTTCTCGCCCTCGGCTACATAGGCGTTCTGGATATCCAGGGCCAACTCCTGCCCAAACCGATAAGTTTCTGGATCTACCTGCATGCGGTTCAACAACTCACGGGTGCGTTTTGCGGCCTCGTTCAGGAAACCGGCCTTAAAATCCAGCCGGGCCAGTTGCAGGTGCGCCGGCGCGAAGGCAGGATTCGCCTGCAGTGAACGCTCAAAGAACTCACGACCTGCGCGGGCGTTTCCGTTCATGGCCAACTCCAGACCGCGGTTGTAGTAAATCTCCGGCAGGCGGGCCCACATCTGGTCCAGCGCCACGTGCCGTTCCTTTACCTGATGCTCCAGATCGTTCACCCGGCGGCGCAACTGCACCGGATCGCGGCGGTTCAGGCCCAGTTCGCGGTCCATGCGGTTGTCAAACAGCCTATCTAATTCCTGACCCAGGCCGCCCAGGTGCTCTTTGTGCTGCGCCAGGCGGTCAATGTCATTGGGGTTGATGGTTTGCAGTTCCCGGGAAAGCTGCGCCAGGCGCACATCGGCGGCATAGTAGCGCTTCACCAAGTCCAGGCGCTGGTGCAACGCACTGAAGTTCTCTCTTGAGAAAGCCAGTTTTTTCTCCACCACCCGTAATTTATACCCCACAAAACTGGAAGTATCTTTCACCGATGCCTGCACCAGCACCGTGGCCCCGTCTTGCTTGATGGCTTTGCCTGACACGTCAAACGTCTGCAGTACCTTGTCTTCCGGGCCCAGCAATTGCACCTTGGCGTGCGCCACAGTAGGAGTCAGTTCATCGGCGAAATCGAACTCGCGGTAGAGCACCTGCTCCCGCACGCGAACGTTGCGGAAGGCGGCGGTGATCACCAATTGGTTTCCGTCGCGGGTGATTTTCTCCTGCTGCTCCACGTCCACGGACAGCACCAGCTTCCCGGACCGATGGTGGTTGTCCCGTCCCAGTTCCTGCGCCAACTTCCCTAAATCAGGATCAGTGAAGCTGGAGAGCGAGAAGGTTTCCTGTCTGTTTTGCTCATAGAGCACCTTAGACTGCGCACTGGCCCGCCCGCCCCAGAAGAGGCATGCCACCAGCAGGAAAGGAAGTAGGTGTGCTTTCATAATATTAGCAATAACTTATATTTCAATAAAAGGCAAAATCCGTTCCAGAAATAAGGGGAAGTGATGATTTATCTGGAAGATGCCCACCAAGCCCTCGGGGTTGCCTGAGCATGTAAAATTCACCCAAAGTCTCTCCCCCGTTTCAGAGCCGATTTCCAGAAAACAGGCCCAAAACTTTGCCTCCAAGACAGGTGCATCCTTCCTCTCCTAGTAAAGTTTCTTGAACGATGTAGGTGGATAGCACTCAGCGTTGCGGAATAGGGTTGCTGTTGCTATAGACAAACTCAAAAAGAGTGCCTAGTGGAAGGATGGCTCACTCGTTGATTTCTGGCTGCCCCCTTCTTGTAGCAATATCAACTGCCTGGATACCCTCTGAGGCTGATGCCTCACTGCTTTGCACAGGGCAGATCATGCTGGGTCCAAGTCATAACTGAACCATGGGAAATAAACCCATCCTCATTGGTGCAAGGCCGTTACGTTCTATTTCATTGGTTTGGTTCCTTCGAAGAGGCTTTGACATTACTGCACATTTTGAGCCTCACGGCTCACTGATTTGCAAACTTCAGCTCATTTTAGGTCCAAGTTGAAAACTTGAACCAGCTATATTTTTAGAACTTAACGGCCCTACTCCAAGAAGGGGAGTAAACTTCTGCACATCCGAGAAGAGGAATAAGAACTTACTTAACGCTCCCCTCCTTGGCTAAGGAGGGGCCGGGGGTGGTTCGCTGTTCCAAGCAGGAAGGACTTCCACTAAACGCAACAAAACCAGTCTTTCGGGAGAGCGCCTTTGTTTTAGACCTGGTGCCGCGCATGCGGCAGGCCTGCTGGCCAAGGCTAAAACAACAGCGCGAACCCGGAAGACGAGGCCCCGCGGCCGTGAGCGCTCGGAGGGAAACCATGCAACAACCAAGCCTATGCACCCACGAAAAAAAAGGGCCCTCCGCCAGCACAAGCGGACTGCATGCACCCACGCTACAACAGCCCTCCGCCAGCACAAGCGGACTACGTACACTTAGGACAATCTCTGCCAGCAAAAACCGCGTTACCTACAACCCACTAACCTGCCTATTCTTCGGATACTTCACCACGTAGCGCAAGGTGCGCTTCACCGTCTCGTTCGGCTTTACCGCCACTTGCCAGGTGACTTTCCCGGTTTCCTTGTCCAGCTTGCCGCCGTTGAGGTCCAGGTCTTCTACTTCAATCTCAGAAGTGGTACTTACCGGAATCTGGTCTTCCACGGTAAGGATTACGGGCTGCGCTTTGGTGTTGCGCAAGCTGATCTCGTAGCCAAACTGCTCTTTGATGCTGTTGCCCAGGGTGGAGCGCTTCTGGTAATCTTTCATCCGCTCGCGCTGCACCACCACGTTTTGGTCACGACCCAGGGATAGGGTGAGCGTGTCGCGGGTTTGCTCTGGGTTGAGAAACGATTTCCCGGTGAAAGTGCCGGCCAGAAACACGTTCGCCTCGCCGGGCAGCAGTTTCAGGTTTTCCCAGTTGGTGAGGTGCGCCACCAGAAAAGCCGTAGGATCCAGTTTAGGGGTGGTGGTGTGCGCGTAGGCCGTGGTGAGGCTGTGCTGCTGAATGTCTACGGTATGCGGTTCTCCGTCTGAAGGCACCGTGAACGGAATGCCTATCTTGAACTCGGCCGCTAAGGTAGTGGCCACGGCTTCCGTGAAATCAGCTGTGTTGGCAGCCGGAGCAGCCTCGGCACCATATCCAACCACCACCACTTCATTCAAAGACTGTGACTCCTGTTTTTTTGCTTTCTTGCTCACTTGAACTCCCGCAACTCGTCCCTGCAACATCCCTTCTATCGATCTGGGCTGCACAATCCCGATTCGCTGCGGATTCAAGGTTGGCTTCTGCGCGCCCTCGGCCGGATTGGTGGTAGCGAGCGTCAGTTGCACGCTGTTCCAGTTCACGCCGGTGTTCTGTCGCACGTTGGCTTTGTATTGCAGCTGCACCGGTCCCTGGCTGCCGCTGGCCCGCAGATCATAGATGGGTTCCCAGCCGGCATTCATCACCAGATAGGTTACTTCCAGCCCCACCTGCGCGCGGCCCGAGGCCTGTACGGCCACAATCACGCGGTTGTTCGCCTTGACGTTCTGCTTGTATTGGTTCACCTGGTTGTTGAATTGCTGTTGCCGCTCCCGCAGAATAGCCAGTTGCAGATCGGTGGCGTGCACTTCCTTCCGGATGGCCAGTAAACGGGTGCGGTAGTAATCGGCGACTTCTTTGAGGCGGGCGGCGGTGAGGCCGGTTTGCGTACCTCCCAGGTTCTGGTTGGCCTGCAGCAGCGCCTCTTCCTTCTGGAGCACCTCGCGCTGATCAGAGAGCGTTCTGATGCGGCCGTTATAGCTTTGCAGCGAGTCTTCCAGACTTTGCACCTCACGCGGCACCGGGGCGTTCTGCAGGAAATTCTGCTCATACCGCACCGAGAGCAAAGTGACATTGCCGGTGGGGTTTACCTGTACGCTTCGTTCGTCCAGTTGGGCGGGTAAGCCTTCCAGCACCAACTCGGTCACGCCCGCCTCTACCGTGGCGCGGCCGGTATTGGTCACCTGCGCGCGGTTCAGGAACACCGTCACGGCTTTCACTTGCGTGGTGAGAGATTCCTGTTTTTGGGCCGAAATTGGAAAAACAAGGCTAAAACAGCAGATCAATAGACCCAGGCTTACACGAAACAGGTGCATAAAAGAAGAGGTTTAGGGTTGAAGTACAAACAGATGCTTCTACAAAGGAAGCATTTCTGCTGGAAAATTTTCCCCGGATTGCCTTACCTTTGGCGCTTTCCATCTGAAGTCAAGCATGTACTCTTACCAACGCCTTTTCGATTTCTCCCGCCAGATCTTCCTGGCCATCGGCTGCCCGCCCGATGATGCCCAAATCGCCACTGAAACCCTCTTGTCTGCCGACCTGCGCGGCGTGGACTCGCACGGCGTGGCCCGCCTCATCGGGTACGTCCGGCTGTGGGAAGCGGGCCGCATCAACGCCACGCCCACCGTCAAGATTGTACACGAGACGCCCAGCACCGCCACGGTAGACGGCGACGGTGGCCTGGGTCTGGTGGTAGCGCCCAAAGCCATGCAGATTGCGCTGAAGAAAGCCAAAATAGCCGGCAGCGGCTGGGTGGCGGTGAAGAACTCCAACCACTTCGGGATTGCCGGCTACCACGCCATGAAAGCCCTGGAGCACGACATGATTGGCATGGCCATGACCAACGCCAGTCCGCTCGTGGCCCCTACCTATTCCCTGGAACGATTGCTGGGTACCAACCCCATTGCCGTGGCGATTCCGGCCAACGAGCAGCCGCCCTTCGTCGCCGATTTAGCTACCACCACCGCCGCCAACGGCAAGCTGGAGATGCTGCAACGCAAGAACCTGGAAGCACCCCTCGGCTGGATTCAAGCCGTAGACGGCTCTCCTTCCACTAACCCCAATGAATTGAAAGACGGCGGGGCGCTGCTCCCGTTGGGCGGCGATACCGGCAGCCACAAAGGCTACGCGCTGGGCGCCGTGGTAGACATTTTCTCGGCGGTGTTGTCCGGGGCCAACTACGGGCCATGGGTGCCTCCGTTCGTGAGTTTCCTGGCGCCTCCCGCCGATCCAGTGGGGGAAGGCATCGGGCATTTCTTCGGGGCCATGCGCGTGGACGCCTTCCGCCCCGCCGATGACTTCAAGCAGCACATGGACAACTGGATCACGCGTTTCCGGAGCTCCAAAGCCAAAGAAGGCCACCAAGTGCTCATCCCTGGCGACCCGGAGCGAATCTTCACCGAACAACGGCTGAAAGAAGGTATTCCGCTGCTGCCGCCCGTGGTGAAAGATCTGGAAGGTTTGGGTGCTAAATTTGGGGTGACTCTGTAAGCACCTGCGTTTAGGGGCCGCTTTTAGGAAAGCAGCCCCTAAACGCAACCACAGATTCTCAAAGCAGCAGCTGCTATTTCAATGATAAAGTAAAAATATTAAATCGCTTATCTACTGATAATAAGTTTGTAGTTATCTTAGTCCTATTTATTAATTTATAGTTTTACTTATTCCATTAAATGAAAAACCTTTACTACGCTATTCTACTTATAGCTCTGTTTTCAAGCTGTGTCAGCAGTAAAAAGTACTCCACCTTTGTAAATGAAAAATTAAAAGCCGACTTCATCTCAAAAGATAGTGTACAGAACAAAGATTGGTTAATTATCAACACCGATAAAATCACTCAGGCAGAGAACCAATACAATCAACTAAAATCTTCTTTTATACCCGCCGTTCTTTATTGGGGATGGAACTCCACCATAGAATGCACCATAGACCCGTCTATCACGGCATCCTTGATCAAAAACTCCATTTACCACGCCGCAGATAGCCTAAACCTATTAGAAAAGGCGAAAGGAAAACAAATAGTCATCAACCTTAAACAAGTACCGGGGAAGTTTCTCTATGAAAACAAAGGCACGGCCATCATCTTTCTGATTGCCTATTCAGTCAGCGGCCAGGAATCTATCTCACCGGCTTCTCTTGGTTTGATGGCCGATTTTGAAACAAAAACGGGTAATACCATCAACATGACAGGAGAAGTGAGTATCCCTAATACGGAGCAACCATTGAACAACATCTGGAAGTCCAGTAAGAAGTTTACGTGGGCCTATTTAGATGAATATAAAAAGCAATCCGAAAGAATGGGAACAGAATTGGTGCTGCAGCTGATGCAAAACTTATAAAGTAATTTCTTCTCCTTAAAAGAGCCCTACAGATAAATAATCTGTAGAGCTCTTTTTGTTTCCAAGGTCTGGTATCCAGTGTTTTGCGATCGCCTAATTCGTACAATCTCTAGAGCCCTGCACTTTCAGCAGCTCTAAGTCGTGAATGTTGTAGCCTCTGCTTTCACCTCCCTTCTGCCATCATCACTTTGCGCCCATCACCTTCCGGTGTTGCAGCCCAATTCCCGGCTCCGGGCTCCTATTCATTTAAGTAAGCATCTCCTGATCTAAACAGGATACAAAGTTTTCCATCCACTGCGGGCCTACGGGGTAGCAGCGGAATTTGGCAGGAACGGAAACATAGCCTTGCCCCTATGTTCTGAATTCACTACCTTATCCAACTCTTTCTGTTTCAGGCTTACTTTTCCAAAAACATGCGCAAAACGCTCCTCCCCCTTCTCTTCGCTTTGCTGGCGATTTCTTCAAGTTGGGCCCAAACCAAACCCACCGGCATCTCGGGTAAAACCGCCGGTATGCAGAAGTTCAACGGGTATTTCCCCTATTACTGGGACGAAGCCACCGGCCGTATCCTGCTGGAGATAAACAAACTGGACCAGCACTTCCTGTACGTGAACTCCCTGGCCGCCGGACTGGGCTCCAACGACATCGGGTTGGACCGCGGACAGCTGGGCGGCGAGCACGTGGTGTACTTCCATAAAGTGGGGCCGAAGGTACTGCTTATTGAACCCAACCAAGCGTACCGCGCCATGAACGGCAACCCCGCCGAGGAACAGGCAGTGGCCCAATCCTTCGCGCAGTCGGCGTTGTGGGGGTTTAAGGTGGAAGCCACGGAGGGCGATAAAGTGCTGGTAGACGCGACCGAGTTCCTGCTCCGCGATGCCCATGACGTGGTGGGCAGCATCCGGCGCAGCCGCCAGGGCTCGTACCGGCTGGATGCCGGTCGTTCGGTCATGTATTTGCCTCGTACCAAGAACTTCCCCCAGAACTCAGAATTTGAGGCCACGCTCACCTTTGTGGGCGGCGAAGACGCGGGCGGCCTCGTGCGCAGCGTGACTCCCTCGGCGCAAGCCATCACGGTACGGCAGCACCACTCCTTCGTGCAACTCCCCGACCAAAACTACACGCCCCGGCCCATGGACCCCAGAAGCGGCTACTTCGGGATTGAGTACATGGATTTCAGCACGCCCGTAGACCAGCCCGTGGTAAAGCGTTTTATTGCCCGGCACCGGTTGCAGAAAAAGAACCCGGCCGCGGCCGTGTCTGAAGCCGTGGAGCCCATTGTGTATTACGTAGACCATGCCGCACCCGAGCCCATCAGAACAGCGCTGCTGGAAGGTGCCCGCTGGTGGGCGCAGGCGTTTGAGGCCGCCGGCTACAAAGACGCGTTCAAAGTTGAAATCCTGCCCGCAGACGCAGACCCCATGGACGTGCGCTACAACGTCATTCAGTGGGTGCACCGCAGCACGCGGGGCTGGTCATACGGCGCCTCCGTCACCGATCCCAGAACCGGCGAAATCATCAAAGGGCACGTGAGTTTGGGCTCTCTGCGCGTACGTCAGGATTTTCTGATTGCCGAAGGCTTGCTGGCCCCGTATGAAGCGGGCAAACCGGCCAACCCCGAGATGATGAAAATGGCGCTTTCCCGCCTGCGGCAACTGTCGGCGCACGAACTGGGCCACACGCTGGGCATCATGCACAACTATGCGGCCAGCGTGAGCAACCGCGCCTCAGTGATGGATTACCCCCACCCCACCGTAAAATTGGCGGCCAGCGGCGAGATAGACCTCTCTGATGCCTACGCCGTGGGCATTGGCGAATGGGACAAACTGGCCGTGACGTACGGCTACCAAGATTTCCCAAAAGGCACAGATGAAAAGCAGGCGCTGGACCAACTGCTGCGCGGTGGTCACCAAAGAGGCTTGCAGTTTATCTCTGACCGAGACTCGCGAGCTCCCGGCGGAGCGCACCCGCAGGCCCACCTCTGGGACAACGGCCCCAACGCCGCCGACGAACTGACGCAGGTATTGGCCATCCGGGAGAAAGCCCTGGAGCGGTTTGGGGTGAACAACATCAAGCTGGGCGTACCCATGGCTATGCTGGAAGACGTGCTGGTACCCATCTATAATTACCACCGCTACCAGGTAGAAGCCGCCGCCAAAGTAGTGGGCGGCCTGAACTACACCTATGCCTCCCGCGGCGATGGACAAATAGTGACAGAGTTTGTGCCGGAAGCCGAGCAGCAAAAAGCGTTAGACGCGTTACTTGCCACGTTACAGCCCAACGTTCTCGTGCTGCCGGAGAAAATCATTGCGGCCATTCCGCCCCGTCCGGCGGGTTGGTCCCCCACGCGGGAGCTGTTTGACAAACGCACCGGCCTCACCTTCGATCCATTGGCCGCCGCCGAGGCCTCCGCTGATTTTACGCTCTCCTTTCTCTTCCACCCGGAGCGCTCCGCCCGATTGGTAGAACTGAAAGCCCGCGGCGGAAAACTAGGCCTGGACGAGGTTATGGATCAGGTTCTCCAAAAAACCTGGGACACCAAATCTGCCGCTGGCCTGGAGAAACAAATACAATTGCTCACCCAACAACTGGTGCTCACGCATCTGCTAGCCTTATCCCAGAACGAAGAGGCTGCGTACCCAGCGCGGGCAGCGGCTCTGCTGCACCTGAACCAACTAGAGAAACAAGCCAAAAAGCTGGCGAAAGCATCAGACGAAGGCGTGAAGGCCAATGCGCTCCTGGCCCTGGACCGCATGAAAAAACCCGTGGAAGCCAAACCGCAGCTGCACAAAGACCTTCCGCCCGGCGCGCCCATCGGCTCTGGAGTAGTGATTGGTTGCGAATAGCGTTTTAAGGCTGTTTTCAGGAAAACAGGTCAAAATCCCACCTCCACCCGAGGTGGGATTTTTATGCATCAACACGCATGTCGCCTCACCATCAAAGGCCCGAGATCATTCCCCAGGTAAATTATCCCGTGTCCCGATAAGTAGGGGCAACCTCTGGTGGTTGCCCTTTCTCTGTAGCCGAAGCTACCGGTTCTTCTAACGGGTTGGTCATCCTCCTACCCCTTTAAAGGAGGCCGAATTGATCAGAGGAAGAACCTCGTCCTCTGCGTCTATATAGAAAAAACATAATCTATTTGGCTTGGAAATGCGGGCAGAATTCCTACATTTAAAAGACTAATCCTTAACTTTTTCCATCTTGAAAAGACGCGATTTCCTTCAACTTTCCGGCCTAGGGCTTGGGGCCCTCATGTTGCCGATACCGCTTTGGGGCAATGATATTGCGCCCGAGGCGATGCTTTCTCCCATGAACACGGCCCTGAACAAACAGATAGCTGATGCCGCCCTGAACGCCGCCAAATCCAAAGGCGCTTCCTACACCGATGTCCGGATTGGCCGCTATCTGAACCAGTACCTCATCACGCGGGAAGACAAGGTGCAGAACACGGTCAACACCGAGTCGTTTGGGTTGGGGGTACGGGTGATTGTGAACGGCACCTGGGGTTTCTCGGCCATTGACGAGGTAACGCCCGCCGGGGCCGCCAAAGCCTCTGAGTTGGCCGTGGCTATTGCCAAAGCCAACTCCAAACTGCAGAGCGAGCCGGTGCAACTGGCCCCGCAGCAGGGCTACGGTGAGGTAAGCTGGAAAGCGCCCATTGAACGGAACGCGTTTGAGGTGCCCCTGAAAGAAAAAGTAGACATCCTGCTGGGAGCCAATGCCGCCGCCATGCAGAACGGGGCTAACTATGTCAATTCGGCCCTGTTTTTGGTAAACGAGCAGAAGTACTTCGCGTCTTCAGACGGCTCTTACATTGACCAGGACATCCACCGCATCTGGCCCGTGCTCAACGCCACCGCCATTGATCAGAAAACCGGCAAGTTTGAAACGCGGCAATCCCTGAGTTCACCGGTGGGCATGGGCTTTGAGTACCTGAGCGGCCGCCCTGAGGGCAAATACAAAGGCATTACCACGCGCTATGGCAAGTACTATGACATGGTGGAAGACGCCACTGCGGCCGCCAAACAAGCCAAAGAAAAGCTATCGGCCAAGTCTGTGCTGCCCGGCAAGTATGATCTGGTGCTGGACCCCTCACACCTGTGGCTCACCATCCATGAGAGTGTGGGGCACCCGCTGGAACTGGACCGCGTGCTGGGCTACGAAGCCAACTTTGCCGGCACTAGTTTCGCGACGCTGGACAAATGGAAATCCAAGAACTTCAAGTACGGCAGTGATAAGGTGACGCTGTTCGCCGACAAGCAGCAACCCGGCTCTTTGGGGGCCGTGGGGTATGACGATGAAGGCGTGAAAACCAAGCGCTGGGATCTGGTGAAAGACGGCACGCTGGTGAATTACCAGGCCACCCGGGACCAGGCGCACATCATCGGGGAGAAAGAATCGCACGGCTGCTCCTACGCCGACAACTGGAGTTCAGTGCAGTTCCAGCGCATGCCCAACGTCTCTTTAGCGGCCGGAAAACAGAAGCTGAGTGTAGACGACATGATCAAGAACGTGGAGAAAGGCATCTACATCATTGGCGACGGTTCTTTCTCCATTGACCAGCAGCGCTACAACTTCCAGTTCGGTGGTCAGCTGTACTATGAGATCAAAGACGGCAAAATTGTAGGTCCGCTCAAAGACGTAGCTTACCAGAGCAACACCCAGGAATTCTGGAACTCCTGCGCCGCCGTCTGTGACGAGAGCGATTACCGCCTGGGCGGCTCTTTCTTTGACGGCAAAGGCCAGCCTACGCAGTCCAGTTCCGTATCGCACGGCTCTGCCACCACCCGCTTCAACGGCGTGAATGTGATCAATACAGGAAGGAAAATCTAGCGATTTCCCTTCCTGTATTGATGAGTCCTGAGTTCTGAGTCCATAGTCCTGAGTCATTCTTTCCCCACTCAGGACTCAGAACTAATCCCTAGTAGTTTCAACTTACATCAGACGTTTCAATCAATGGCAATATATTCCAAAGAACAGGCGCAGGCCATACTGAGAAAAGTGATGGCGCTGAGCAAGGCCGATGAGTGCGAGGCCAACTTAAACGGCAACAAAACCGGCAACGTACGCTACGCCCGCAACTCGGTGTCCACCGCCGGCGAGTCCCACACGACCCAGCTGGTCGTGCAATCTTCTTTCGGGAAGAAAGTGGGTACGGCTACCATCAATGAGTTTGACGATGACTCGCTGGAGAAAGTAGTGCGCCGCTCCGAAGAGCTGGCCAAACTGGCCCCGGACAACCCCGAGTACATGGGCGTGCTGGAGCCTCAGAAATACGTCACTACCACGCCGTACGTGGCGGCTACGGCGGCCATTACCCCAGATCAGCGGGCAGTCATGGTGGCCCAGAGCATTTCGGCGGCCAAAAGCAAGAACCTGACGGCTGCGGGCTACCTGCAAGACAACGTGGGGTTCCAGTCGATGATGAACAGCAAGGGCCTCTTCGCCTACAACACCGATACCGGCGTGGATTTCTCCCTCACCGTACGCACGCCAGACGGCACGGGCTCGGGCTACGTCTCCCGCGGGTTCAATGACGTGAACAAACTGAACACGGCCACGGTATCGGCTATTGCGGTGAACAAAGCCACCGGTTCCATGAACGCCAAAGCCCTGGAGCCCGGCAAGTACACCGTGATTCTGGAACCGGCGGCCGTGGCGGTGATGCTGGAAAATCTGTTCTTCGGAATGGATGCGCGCTCCGCGGATGAAGGCCGCAGTTTCTTGAGCAAACCCGGTGGCGGCAACAAAATGGGCCAAAAACTGGTGGATGAACGCGTGACTATTTACTCAGACCCGGCCCACCCCGAGCTGCCCACCTCTCCCTGGGCCCAAGACGGACAAGCCCTGAACAAAGTCACCTGGATAGACAAAGGCGTGGTGAAGCAGATTCCGGTGTCACGGTATTGGGCGCAGCAGAAGAAACTCACGCCGGTGCCTTTCCCTAACTCAGCCATCATGGAGGGCGGTACCCAAAGCCTGGAAGACCTGATCAAAGGCACCCAGAAAGGCATTCTGGTGACCCGCCTCTGGTACATCCGCTCCGTGGACCCGCAGACGCTGCTGCTCACCGGCCTCACCCGCGACGGGACGTTCTACATTGAGAACGGCAAAATAAAGCACGCGGTCAAGAACTTCCGGTTCAACGAAAGCCCCATCATCATGCTGAACAACCTGGAGGCCTTGGGCAAAACCGAGCGCGTGGTGAGCGGCGAGTCCAGCAACAATTACCTGCTGCCCCCGCTCAAGATCCGCGACTTCACCTTCAGCAGTCTGTCTGACGCCGTGTAGCTCATTTCTGACTTCTATTTTCCTGAATCCGTTTTGGCCTGTTTTCAGAAAATGGGCCCGAAACGGATTTTTAGTATCTACTAGCACGAGCTTTTCGATAGAGTCCACCGCATTCCGAAACGCCCCTCCTCTTTTTGTCATCTTGGAAAGATCTTGTGAGCGAACTAGAAAAACATTGGAGAAACACTACTACTGTTTGCGCACCAGATCCTTTCAGGATGACAATGGAGAGAGGGTTCTGTTGGAAAGAACTACACTCGTCTGAACATCAGGAAATCCAATCGTCTGAATCATGGAAAGAGAGGAGACAAAGTGGATTTGGAATGCGTGCGGACACGAGCGGGACGCTCGCGCCAGCGGAAGGACTACCAAGGTTACTTCCGCGCTGGGGTGCAGAAGTAAAGTACTGCGCTTTCGTTTTAAATCAGGTGTTCCGGAACAGAGATTTCGTTTTCGGCTCCTTTTCTGGAAAACAGCCCTAAAACGAGCTGCTTATTTCCTTGGATCGCGTGTATCTTACGCCACCTATCCCTCAGGAAACCGTACCCTTGTAAGAGGCTATTTCTTCGTACTTTTGCGGGAGTGCGCGGAAACGCGTTCCCTTAACTTTGACAGCATGGCTAAAATAGCAATAAATCTTACCACCGCTTCCATCCAGAAGGAAGAGGTGATTGTGGGCATTGACCTGGGCACCACCAACAGCCTGGTAGCCTACATGCACCCCGAGGACCATGTTCCCATCGCCATCAATGACCTGGGGCTGGGCACCATTGTGCCGTCGGTGGTGCATTTTCCCGAGAACGGCGAAGTGGTGGTGGGTACGGCCGCCAAAGAATTCCTGATCACCGATCCGGCCAATACCATTTACTCGGTGAAACGGCTGCTGGGGAAATCCTACCAGGATCTGGGCGAGCACAAAGACTTCTTCGGCTACAAGATCATTGACGACAACTCAGAAGGCTTGGTGAAGATACGGGTACAGGACAAGTTCTACTCCCCTATTGAGCTCTCGGCCAAAATCCTGAAAGAACTTCGCGCCCGCGCCGAGCACGCCCTGAAAACACCGGTGAACCGCGCCGTGATCACCGTGCCCGCTTACTTCAACGACTCCCAGCGCCAGGCCACCCGCGATGCCGGGAAACTGGCCGGGCTGGAGGTGCTGCGCATCGTGAACGAGCCCACGGCGGCTTCGCTGGCGTACGGCATCGGGCTGGACCAAACCGAGGAGCGCACCATTGCGGTGTATGACCTGGGCGGCGGTACGTTTGATATTTCCATTCTGCGCATCCACCAGGGCATCTTTGAAGTTTTGTCTACCAACGGTGACACTTACCTGGGCGGCGATGACCTGGACCGTGCCATTGTCCAGCACTGGACCCAGCAGAACCCGGCTCTTCTCTCCTTAGACGCGAACCAGGCACAGGCTATACGTTTACAGGCCGAGGAAGCCAAGAAAACCCTCAGCACCCAGGACAGCTTCACCACGCAGTTGGATGGCGTGACGCTGTCCTTAGACCGCGATACGTTTGAGGCCCTCATTACGCCCATTGTAGACCGCACCATGGCTTCGTGCCAGATGGCGTTGAAAGATGCTGGCCTGCAGCCCGACCAGATTGATACCGTGATCATGGTGGGTGGTTCTACCCGCGTGCCGTTGGTGTACCAAACCGTTTCCGAGTTCTTCGGGAAGCCCGCCAACAACTCCCTGAACCCCGATGAGGTGGTGGCCCTGGGTGCCGCCATCCAAGCTGATGTACTGGCCGGGAATCGCAAAGACATCCTGCTGCTGGACGTGACGCCACTCACGCTGGGCATTGAGACGATGGGTGGCCTCATGGACTCCATCATTCCGCGCAACTCCAAAATCCCCACTAAAGCCGGTCGGCAGTATACCACCTCGGTAGACGGACAGGTGAACATGAAGATCTCAGTGTACCAGGGTGAGCGCGATGTGGTGAAGGAGAACCGCAAGCTGGCCGAGTTCGACTTGAAAGGGATTCCGGCCATGCCCGCCGGTTTCCCGAAGGTGGATGTGAACTTCATCCTGAACGCCGACGGCATTCTGAAAGTAGAGGCCGTTGAACTGCGCTCCGGCGTGCGGCAAGAGGTGGAAGTGAAACCACAGTATGGCTTAACCGATGACCAGGTAGAGCAGATGCTGATGGATTCCATCACCCACGCCCGCGAGGACGTGTCAACCCGCATGGTCATTGAGGCCCGCACCACCGCTGAGCAGATGATTTACCAGGTGGAGCGCTTCATCCAGAAAAACGGCGAGCACCTCACCCAGGAGGAAATTACTCTTACGCAGCAGAATGTGCAGAACCTGAAAGACGTGCTGCCCACCGGCGACAAAGACACCATCCTGAAAGCGGTAGATGTGCTGGAGGAGCAGACCAGTCCGTTCGCGGAACGCGTGATGCAGATCTCCATCAAGAAAGCTATGACCGGTAAGAAGATTGAATAGTTTGTTTTGAGGCCTGTTTTCAGAAAAGAGCCCTAAAACGATATAATGAAAGAGAGCGTCTTACTTGATTGGGCGCTCTCTTTTTATATTCCCTTCTATGGCGCGGATTTACTTCCGTGACTTCCTTTAAAGTAATTATGAATCACGGAAGTAGATCCGCGCCATAGAAGAGTCAATTCTGTTTTGGGCCAGTTATAGTTATAGTGGCCCTACAACAGGAAACGTATAAAAAGCAGAACGCGCCGCCCTGAAGAGAGCGGCGCGTTCTGCTTGTATAGGATTGGAAGGGGTTATTTTTCTTCTTCGTCTTTTTCCACGATGAGGTATAGGTCCTCGGTGGGTTTCTTCATGAGGTATTTCTCGCGGGCGAATTTCTCCAGCAGCTCTTGGTTGCTCATCAACTCCTTGCGGTCTTTCTGGACTTCGGCAATCTTCTCCAGGTAATAATCGCGCTCTTCTTCCAGGATGGCCAGCTTGCGGCTGGTCTGGAACTGCGTCACGAAGTCATTGGAATCAAAGAAGAACATCCACACCAGAAACGCCAGGCCGGTGAGGAAATAAAAGTTGCGGAAGAATTTTGGAACGCGTGCTAACATAGTAAAGACAAAAAATGGCGGCAAGTTCTCACTTGCCGCCATGAATTTACAAAGAATCCAGAAGGGAACTACACCGGAGGCGAATCAATTCTGCAAATTCTGTTTTGGGGCTGTTTTTCAGAAAACATAGTCAAAACCAGATATTTACCGATCGTTTCGCCGGATGAATTACATGTTCCGGCCCGGGAAGTATGCTACCTCGCCCAGTTCTTCCTCAATGCGGAGCAACTGATTGTATTTGGCCATCCGGTCTGAGCGGGAAGCCGAACCGGTTTTGATTTGACCGGTGTTTAACGCTACCGCCAAGTCAGCGATGGTGTTATCTTCGGTCTCGCCGGAACGGTGGCTCATGATGCTCTTATAGCCGTTTCTGCGGCCTAAGTTGATGGCGTCAATGGTCTCGGTTAAGGTACCAATCTGGTTTACCTTGATGAGGATAGCATTGGCGGTTTGCTGATCGATTCCCTGCTGCAGACGCTTCACGTTGGTCACGAACAAGTCATCGCCTACCAACTGAGTTTTGCTGCCGATTGAATCGGTCAACGACTTCCAGCCAGTCCAGTCATCCTCGTCCATTCCGTCCTCGATGGAGATGATCGGGTATTTGTTTGCCCACTCGGTCCAGAAGCTCACCATCTCAGAAGAGGTCAGTTTGTCACCGGTAGATTTCTTGAAATGGTAGTGACCGGTAGAAGCATCATAGAACTCAGAAGCCGCAGCATCCATGGCGATCATGAAGTCCTCACCCGGACGGTAACCAGCCGCCTCAATGGCTTGCAATACCACCTCAATGGCTTCCTGGTTTGACCCGATGTTCGGCGCAAATCCACCTTCGTCACCTACGTTGGTAGACATGCCTTTTTTCTTCAGAACGTTCTTCAGGTGGTGGAACACTTCCGTTCCCCAACGCAAGGCCTCTGAGAAAGAAGAAGCACCCACTGGCATTACCATGAACTCCTGGAAGTCAATGGAATTATCTGCGTGGCTACCGCCGTTCAGGATGTTCATCATGGGAACCGGCAAGGTGTTGGCATTTACCCCACCCACGTAACGATACAGAGACTGACCGGCTTCCTTAGCGGCTGCTTTGGCCACTGCCAAAGAAACCCCCAAGATAGCGTTGGCACCTAACTTGGCTTTGTTGTCAGTGCCGTCAATCTCAATCATGATCTTATCCAGCAGGCTCTGCTCGAACACATTGAACCCAACGAGTTCATCGGCAATGATGGTGTTCACATTCTGTACTGCTTGCAGCACACCTTTGCCCATGTACATGCTTTTGTCATCGTCACGCAACTCTACGGCTTCGTGTTTACCTGTAGAAGCGCCGGACGGAACGGCCGCACGGCCCACAATCCCGTTTTGGGTGATCACGTCTACCTCAACGGTAGGATTACCACGGGAGTCAAAAATCTGGCGGGCTTTGATGTCTTCAATTAAGCTCATATAGTTCAGGTTTTATTAAGAATTCTTTTCCTTTTCCAGCATCTCCACAAACAAGTCAAAGAGGTACTCTGAGTCGTGCGGTCCCGGAGAAGACTCTGGGTGGTACTGCACGGAGAAGGCTGGCTTGTTTTTGATTCTGATTCCCTCCACGGTATTATCATTCAGGTTGATGTGCGTGATCTCCACATTAGGGTTGTTCTTCACCGCGTCTGCATCTACCGCAAAGCCGTGGTTCTGGGAAGTAATCTCGCTCTTACCAGTAATCAGGTTCTTCACCGGGTGGTTTAAGCCACGGTGGCCGTTGTGCATTTTGTAGGTAGGGATACCGTTGGCTTGCGCCAAAATCTGGTGGCCCATGCAAATCCCGAACATCGGCTTCTCAACAGCCAGAATCTGCTCTACACTCTTCACAGCCTCACTGGTCACCGCCGGGTCACCAGGTCCGTTGGAGATAAAGTAGCCATCTGGTCCCCAGGCTTCCATTTCCTCGAAGGTGGTTCCGTATGGGAACACGCGGCACTCGCAGCCTCTGCTGGTCAGATTGTTCAGGATGTTGCGCTTTACGCCCAAATCCAGCACTGCTACTTTAAAGCGGACGTTTTCCACCGGCAGATCGTATTGCTGTGGCGTGGTCACTTTGGAGGAGAGCTCCAGTCCATCCATAGAAGGCACTTCCTTCAGCTGAACTTTCAGGGCTTCCACATCCGTGGTTTCTGAGGAGATGATGGCGTTCATCACACCTTTGTCGCGCACGTAGCGCACCAGCTCACGGGTATCAATTTCACAGATGCCTACAATACCGGCTTTCTCAAAGTATTCCTGCAAAGATCCTTCGGCGGTCTTTCTGGAAAAATGGTGCGAAAACTCTTTGCACACCAAACCTTTGATTTGAATGTTACCAGATTCCACTTCTTCTGGCTGCACCCCGTAGTTGCCCACGTGAGAAACGGTAGTAATTACAATCTGGCCGTAATAGGAAGGATCAGTGAAGATTTCCTGATACCCCGTCATGCCTGTGTTGAAACAGACCTCTCCGCCGGTAGTTCCAATTCTCCCGAGGCTCTTACCCCGGAAAACAGCGCCATCTTCCAGCACTAATACTGCGTCAATTGTTGTATGAAGCTTCATTTATTATAGATATGTGGCAAAAATAAAAAAGGGATACGAGTAATCTCGTATCCCTTTTCAATAATTATTGCATACTTATTATTCTGCGGCTGGAGTTTCTGCGGAATCAGTAGCAGCAGTTCCTTCAGCAGAAGCAGCAGGAGCATCAGTAGTAGCCTGAGCATCTGTTGTTTTCTTACCAGAAGAACGACGTCTTGTTTTAGGTTTCGCAGCAGCGGCAGTACCGGTTGTGCTCAGCATGTCCTCGTTGTAGTCAACCAGTTCAATGATGCACATCTCAGCGTTGTCCCCTAAACGAGTTCCTGTTTTCAGGATACGCGTGTAACCACCTGGGCGGTTCGCGATTTTACCAGCTACGCTGTCAAATAACTCTTTAACCGCCTCTTTGCTTTGCAGGTAAGAGAAAACAGTACGACGTGAATGGGTTGTATCGCTCTTTCCTTTCGTCAACAAAGGCTCAGCATATTTGCGGAGCGCTTTCGCTTTGGCTACCGTAGTAACTAAACGTTTGTGAAGAATAAGGGAAGCTGCCATGTTAGAAAGCATGGCCGCGCGATGGGCAGCAGTCCTACCTAAGTGATTGATTTTTTTACCGTGTCTCATTTTATTAATTGTGCACGTGCATACCGTCGATCAACCTTTACGGGATCGGGAATTATGCCGTAGGATTACTAATCTTCTTCTAATTTGTACTTGGCGATGTCCATTCCGAACGTCAGGCCTTTATCAGAAACCAGGTTTTCCAACTCAGTCAATGATTTCTTACCAAAGTTACGGAATTTCATCATGTCTGAAAGATCCAATTGTACCAGGTCTCCCAAGGTTCTGATGTCAGCTGCTTTCAAGCAGTTGTACGCCCGAACTGAAAGATCCATGTCATGCAATGGAGTTTTCAGGACTTTTCTCATGTGCAGCATTTCCTCGTCAACCGCTTCTTCCTCTTCAGGCTTCACAGTCTCAAATGTCATGGTGTTGTCAGAGAAAAGCATGAAGTGCTGAATCAGGATATTGGCAGCACCTTTCAAAGCATCTTCCGGGTGGATAGATCCGTCGGTAGTGATTTCAAGTAAGAGACGCTCGTAGTCAGTTTTCTGCTCCACGCGGGTGTTCTCAACGCTGTATTTCACATTCTTCACAGGTGTGAAAATAGCATCAATCGCGATTTGACCGAAAACCTGATCTGCAGGTCTGTTTTCTTCAGCTGGCACGTAACCTCTTCCTTTTTGAATAGTTAATTCAATCTCGAAAGAAGATTCTGGATCAAGGTGGCAAATCACTAAATCAGGATTCAACACCTGGAAAGAACCAGAGAATTTATTGATGTCACCGGCAGTGAAGGTATCTTGCTTGCTGATGCTAACGGTGATTTTATCATCAACCAGGTCACCAATTTTCTTGAACCGAACCATTTTCAGGTTCAGGATAATCTCAGAGACATCTTCAACCACACCTTCAATGGTAGAGAACTCATGGAGCACACTAGGAACACGGATGCTGGAGATGGCATATCCCTCCAATGAGGAGAGAAGAATTCTTCTCAGCGCATTCCCAATGGTAACACCATAGCCCTTTTCTAGCGGCTTAAATTCAAATTGCCCATTAAAGTCATCGGATTTCTCCATCACGACTTTCTCTGGCATTTGAAAGGCTAATATTGACATGATTGCTGGTTTAAGGTTGACACTTAAATTAGAAGGTATTACTTAGAGTAAAGCTCGACGATCAGCTGCTCCTGAATTTTCTCAGGGATCTGATCACGCTGCGGGTTGGAGATGAACTTACCAGCCATTTGGCTGCCATCCCACTCTAACCAGGTGAAAGCGCGAGCATTACGGCTAGCTAAGCTAGTAGTAATAGCTTCTAAAGATTTTGATTTCTCGCGAACACTTACCACATCACCAGGACGCAGGGTGTAAGAAGCGATGTTTACCACGTGCCCGTTAACCTGGATGTGGTTGTGGTTTACTAACTGTCTAGCACCACGTCTTGTTGGAGCAATACCCAAACGGTACACAGTGTTGTCTAATCTTGCTTCAAGCAAAGCAAGTAAGTTCTCACCGGTGATACCTGTTTTACGGGCAGCTTTGTCAAACAAGTTCTCAAACTGTCTTTCCAATACACCGTAGATGTATTTGGCTTTCTGCTTCTCCATCAACTGAATTGCATACTCAGACTGTTTTTTTCTACGACCACGACCATGTTGGCCTGGACCATACGCTTTCTTGGCTAACGCTTTGCTTGGTCCAAAAATTGGTTCGTTGTATCTTCTAGAGATTTTACTCTTAGGGCCTGTATATCTTGCCATTTCTAATACTAAATAATATCCTTAAACTCTTCTGCGCTTTGGAGGGCGACATCCGTTGTGAGGAAGTGGAGTCACATCTTTGATAGAAGTAACTTCAATGCCTACGTTTTGCATAGTCCGGATAGCAGACTCACGTCCTGCTCCTGGGCCTTTCACAAAAACTTCAGCCTTTCTCATACCAGCTTCGTAAGCTACTTTACCGCAGTCGGCAGCAGCCATCTGGGCAGCATAAGGAGTATTTTTCTTAGACCCTTTGAATCCCATTTTACCAGCAGAGGCCCAGGAGATAACCTGACCGTTGTTATTGGTAACTGAGATAATAATATTGTTGAAAGAAGCTTTGATGTGTACCTGACCAACAGGCTCCACCACAACCACGCGCTTCTTGGCTTTATCTTTTCTTTTCTGAGCCATTGTCGTTTAATTATTTAGATGCCTTCTTCTTGTTTGCAACTGTCTTACGCTTGCCTTTTCTGGTTCTAGAGTTATTCTTGGTTCTCTGACCTCTAACTGGTAAACCTTTTCTGTGACGCAAACCGCGATAAGATCCAATGTCCATCAAACGTTTGATGTGCAATTGAACCTCAGACCGAAGAACACCTTCAACTTTGTGCTCAGCAGCGATGATGCTACGGATTTCTCCAGCTTCATCCTCGCTCCAATCTTTCACCTTCTTGTCAAGATCCACCCCAGCCTTCACCAAAATAGACTGTGACAATTTACGGCCAATGCCGAAAATGTACGTCAAAGCGATTTCGCCTCTTTTGTTATCTGGAATATCAACTCCTGCTATTCTAGCCATGTTTTAATAATTAACCTTGTCTTTGTTTATAACGTGGATTCTTCTTGTTGATCACGTAAAGTTTGCCTTTACGTCTGATCACTTTGCAGTCTTCACTGCGCTTCTTAACTGACGCTTTAACTTTCATCTGTTTATTTGTATCTGTAAACTATTCTGCCTTTACTAAGGTCGTAAGGAGACATTTCCAATTTTACTCTGTCTCCGGGAAGAATCTTGATGTAGTGCATCCGCATCTTACCGGAAATGTGAGCAATAACTTGATGGCCATTTTCTAATTCTACCCGAAACATTGCATTGGATAGTGCCTCAATGATGGTACCGTCTTGTTCGATGGAAGACTGTTTAGCCATGTATTAGTTCAGTGCTTTATCTATGTAATCAAAAGTAGTTAAAATCTCTGCTTTGCCTTTTCTTACCACTACTGTGTGTTCAAAATGGGCAGATGGCTTTTTATCACGGGTCCGGATTGTCCAGCCATCATTCTCCTGAACCACATGTCTTGATCCAAGGTTCACCATAGGCTCAATAGCCAGAACAAGACCTTCCTGCAGCTTCATGCCTTGTCCTCTTTTCCCATAATTGGGTACCTCTGGGCCTTCATGTAAACTACGGCCTAACCCATGACCAACCAGCTCCCGCACAACGCCATAGCCATACTGCTCCACATGAGATTGTACGGCATGACCAATATCACCAATACGGGCACCCACAACGGCAAATTCAATTCCTTTGTAAAGAGATTCTTTGGTGCGCTGTAGTAATTCAGTGACTTCTGGAGCTACTTCTCCCACTGCGTGGGTATAGGCGCTGTCACTGTGGTAACCCTTAAAAAAAACTCCACAATCAATAGATACAACATCTCCTGATTGCAGAGCATACGTATTAGGTATACCATGAACTACTGCTGAATTTAAGCTGATGCACAAACTATGCTTAAATCCATTGTACCCCTTAAAGGAAGGACACCCACCATTGTCTCTGATAAACTCTTCAGCGACAGAATCTAATTTTAAGGTAGTAACACCCTCAGCTACGTGCTTGGCTACTACACCATGCACTTGACTGAGGATGTTAGCACTTTGTTTAATAAGCTCGATTTCTTCTTCGGTCTTATATATAATCATTCCTTAGGAAGCAACCGCTATATTTTTTGAACGTCCTCTGAGTTTGCCAGACTTCATCATGCCATCATAATGACGCATTAACAAGTAGCTCTCAATTTGGTTCAATGTGTCTAAAACAACGCCAACCAGAATGATCAAAGAGGTACCTCCAAAGAAGGCGGCAAACTCTCTGGTAATCCCGAACAGCATAGCGATAGAAGGCAGAATTGCGATAATCGCTAAGAAAATGGCGCCAGGTAAAGTAATTCTGGTTAACACTTCATCAATGTATTCTGAAGTAGCTAAACCAGGTTTCACGCCTGGTACAAAACCACCGCTTCTCTTTAAATCATCAGAAATCTGGTTAGGATTCACGCTGATGGCTGTATAGAAGAAAGTAAAGACGATGATCAGAACAGCAAAGGATAAGTTATACTGCCAGGAGGTATAATCAGAGAAAACGTTTCCAATTTCATTGGCAAGGTCACTCTCATTTCTCCAGAAGGAAGCAATCATACCCGGCAGGAACATCAGAGACTGAGCAAAGATAATAGGCATTACCCCGGCGGCATTCACCTTCAAGGGAATAAATTGTCTTTGACCAGCTTGTAAGGAAGCACTGCCACCCACTTGCTTTGCATATTGTACTGGTATTCTTCTGATGGCCTGGGTTAGCATCACTACTCCCATTACCACGAAGAAAAGAACAATCAGCTCAATGATAAAGATAAGAGCCCGTCCAAGGCCTAACGCAAGAGCTTCTCCTACAAGAGCACCTGGGAGACGCGAAACGATACCAATCATGATGAGCATGGAGATACCGTTACCAATACCTTTATCCGTGATCTTCTCCCCTAACCACATACAGAACATCGTTCCAGCGGTAAGGATAATCATAGAAGAAATTGTAAAAAGAGGTCCTGCTACTGCAGGGTCAATGGCATCAGCATTGATCGTTGCCAAGAAGCCAACCGATTGCGCAAGCGTGATCACAATCGTAAGCACCCGCGTGTATTGGTTTATCTTCTTACGACCCGACTCCCCTTCTTTCTGCAATTTCTGGAAATAAGGAACTGCAATGGTTAGAAGCTGTAAAACGATGGAAGCAGAGATATAAGGCATGATACCCAATGCAAAGATGGAAGCATTACCAAATGCTCCACCTAAAAAGGCATCTAACAAGCCTAAGATCCCTTGAGCACTTCCCTTTAATTGATTTGGATCAATACCAGGAAGTACCACATAGGAACCTAATCTGAAAATTGCGATGAATCCTAAAGTATTTAGGATTCTAACTCGCAAATCTTCAATCGCAAAAATATTCTTAATCGTAGAAATCAGCTTCTTCATCTGTTTACAGAGTCACAACCTTGCCGCCTGCTTTTTCAATTGCTTCTACTGCAGTTTGAGAAAATGCATGCGCATGGATCTCAATAGCGGTAGTGATTTCGCCTCTTCCAAGAACTTTGATATTGTCATTCTTAGATGCTAAGCCGTTTTCACGAAGCACTGCGAAATCAATAACTGAAGAACCTGATTTAGTAGCTAAGTTCTGAAGAACATCAAGGTTTACCGCAGTATATTCAACACGGTTGATGTTTTTGAAACCGAATTTAGGTACACGGCGTACCAAAGGCATCTGACCACCTTCAAAACCGGCTTTGGATGAATATCCTGAGCGAGATTTAGCTCCTTTATGTCCACGGGTAGAGGTTCCTCCTCTACCAGAACCGGTACCACGACCAATTCTCTTCCGATTCTTTACAGAACCTTCAGCAGGTTTTAAATTACTTAAGTTCATTTTAGACCTCCTTAATCGATACTAAATGTTGTACACGGTTAACCATTCCTGCGATCTGAGGGGTCAACTCTTTCGTTACAGTCTTATTGATTTTGCCAAGACCAAGCGCCTTCATGGTTTGCTTTTGTCTTTCAGGACGATCAATAATACTTTTGATCTGGGTGATTTCTACACTTGCCATAATTACCCGTTGAATACACGTTGTAAACTGATTCCACGTTGCTGAGCAACTACCAATGGATCACGCATTTTTGACAAAGCATCAAAGGTAGCTTTTACCACGTTGTGTGGGTTAGAAGAACCTTTAGATTTCGCTAGTACATCTCTGATACCAGCACTGTCAAATACTGCACGCATCGCACCACCAGCAATTACACCGGTACCAGCAGCAGCAGGCTTGATCAACACAAAACCTCCAGAGAATTTACCTTCCATCGGATGCGGAACGGTGTGCTTGAACAGAGGTACACGAACAAGGTTTTTCTTAGCATCATCGATACCCTTTGCAATAGCATCGGTTACCTCGTTTGCTTTACCCAAGCCGTAGCCTACCACACCATTGCCGTCACCTACAACTACGATGGCAGAAAAGCTGAATCTTCTACCACCTTTCACAACTTTAGCAACACGGTTGATAGCCACTACGCGCTCTTTGAGCTCAATCTCGCTTGCTTTAATGCTTCTGATATTTAACTTAGACATGTTCTTAGAATTTTAGACCCGCTTCACGAGCCCCTTCTGCTAAAGATTTAACACGGCCATGGTACAGGTAACCACCTCTGTCAAAGACAACTTCAGTGATACCGTTTGCCAAAGCTTTAGCTGCTATATCACGACCTACTGAGGTAGAAGCAGCACTTTTTGTTGAAGTGCTATCTCCTTCGATAGTAGAAGATGAAGAACTTGCTAATGTAACACCATTCACATCATCAATCAGCTGCGCATAAATAGCTTTATTGCTTCTGAAGACAGACAGACGGGGACGCTGAGCTGTGCCAGACACCTTGTTACGGATGCTGCGACGAATTCTCAGTCTTCTTTTTGCTTTATCGAATGCCATATTCTTACTTATTTAGAAGCAGTTTTACCAGCTTTTCTTCTAACAACCTCACCAACGAAACGAATACCTTTGCCTTTGTAAGGCTCAACTTTACGTAACGAGCGGATCTTGGCAGCTACCTGACCAATTAACTGCTTATCAATTCCTTCTAAGGTGATCACAGGGGCTTTACCTTTTTCAGTTACTGCTACCGCAGAAATTTCTGGAGGTAAACCAACGTAAATGTTATGTGAGTAACCTAAAGCAAGCTCTAAATTTTGGCCTACAGTAGTGGCTTTGAAACCTACCCCTACCAATTCCAAAGAAAGCTTATAACCAGTGCTAACACCAACAACCATGTTGTTGATGATAGAACGGTATAAACCATGGAGTGCTTTGTGTCTCTTTTGCTCAGTAGGACGGGTTACGGTAAGTACTCCGTCTTCAATGGCAACAGTGATGTCCGTATCAACTTGTGAAGAAAGAGTACCTTTAGGCCCTTTCACTGTAACCAGGTTATCCTGGTTAACCAACACCTCTACACCTTGTGGGAGTGTGATTGGCAGTTTTCCTATCCGCGACATTTCTTCCTGATTAATACACGTAACATAATACTTCACCACCTACATTAAGGCCTTTGGCCTCTTTGTCAGTGATAACACCTTTTGAGGTTGACAGGATGGCTACGCCATACCCGTTCAACACACGTGGCATCTCATCTAGATGCACATACTTACGGAGTCCCGGCTTACTGACTCTCTCAAGTTTCACGATAGCAGACTGCTTGGTAGCTGGATCATACTTCAAGGCAATCTTGATGCTGCCCTGAACTGAACTATCATCGAACTTGTAACTCTGAATATAACCTTTTTCGTAAAGAACCTTGGTTAATTCCTTTTTTATTTTGCTAGCCGGAATTTCAACTACCCGGTGATTTGCCTTGATGGCATTCCGTAGTCTAGTTAAATAATCTGCTATCGGATCTGAATGCATTAGACTATAATTTTAGATTCCGCTCTTTTTAAGGAGCCGCAAAGATACTAATGTTTTCCTAACTATAATAATGATAGGAGTAATAATTACCAACTAGCCTTCGTTACTCCAGGAATCTTGCCGGCTGAAGCCATCTCTCTGAACGTAACGCGAGAGATGCCAAACTTCCTCATGTAACCTCTTGGTCTGCCGGTTAATTTACATCTGTTGTGTAACCGAACAGGAGAAGCGTTTTTAGGCAACTTATCTAGAGCTTCATAATCGCCAGCAGCTTTTAACTGAGCTCTTTTAGCTGCATATTTCGCAACTAACTTTTGTCTCTTGAGCTCTCTTGCTTTTGCTGATTCTTTAGCCATTTTCTTATTTCTTTAAATTTGCGAAAGGTAAACCAAAGCCCTTCAATAACTCCAGGCTTTCTTCATCAGTAGAAGCTGTGGTTACGAAAGTGATGTCCATACCAGCGATAGACTTGATCTTGTCAATGCTGATCTCAGGGAAAATGATCTGCTCTTTAACCCCTAAGGTATAGTTACCACGTCCGTCAAAACCTTTGTCACTAATTCCTTTGAAGTCACGTACACGTGGAAGGGCAATTGTTACCAAACGGTCAAGAAACTCATACATTTTCTCGCCACGCAAAGTAACACGTGCACCAATTGGCATACCTTCTCTCAACTTAAAGTTAGAGATAGAGTTTTTAGCTTTGGTTTGAACCGCTTTCTGACCAGCGATGATGGTTAATTCATCAACTCCAATGTCAACCAGTTTCTTATCTGCAACGGCGTTACCAATACCTCTGTTGATGCTGATCTTGGTAATTTTAGGCACTTGCATTATGCTCTTGTATTGAAATTTCTCTTTCAATGCAGGCACAATCTCTTTTGAGTATTTATCTTTTAGTCTAGCTGCCATGTTAGATTAAGTTTCCAGTTTTTTTGGAATAACGTTGAAGCTTACCATCATTGTTCAGCTTCTTACCAGTTCTAGTGGCAACATTTGTAGCAGGCTCAACCACCATGACATTGCTGGCATGGATAGGAGCTTCAACTTTCACAATACCACCGTTCGGGTTTTTAGCACTTGGCTTTTGGTGCTTAGATACCAGGTTTAAACCTTCTACCACAATCTTCTGCTTATCAGTAAGCACAGATGTAACAGTTCCAGTTTTGCCTTTATCATCACCAGCGATCACTTTAACCGTGTCGCCTTTCTTCACATGAAGTTTATGCTTTGACATCTTGTTTTCTCTTCTCGTGTTTAAATTACTTCAGGAGCCAAAGAAACAATTTTCATAAACTGTCTTTCGCGTAACTCACGGGCAACAGGCCCAAAGATACGTGTACCACGTGGCTCATCGTTGTTGTTCAATAACACTGCTGCGTTATCATCAAAACGAATGTAAGATCCATCCTTACGACGAACCTCTTTTTTGGTGCGAACAATCACAGCTTTGTGAACAGTTCCCTTTTTTACGTTTCCTGAGGAAAGAGCAGATTTTACGGTAACAACAATTTTATCACCAACAGAGGCGTATTTTTTTCCTGTTCCACCCAGTACCCGGATGCACAGAACCTCTTTTGCTCCGCTGTTATCAGCAACAGTAAGTCTTGATTCTTGTTGTATCATCTTATTTAGCTCTTTCTACGATTTCAATTAAGCGCCAGCATTTATTCTTGCTCAATGGTCTGGTTTCCATGATGCGTACTGTATCACCGATACCGCACTCGTTGTTCTCATCATGGGCCATGAACTTCTTGGACTTGGAAACAAATTTCCCGTAAATAGGGTGTTTCACTTTGCTTTCAACAATAACAGTGATGGATTTATCCATCTTGTTACTTACCACGCGTCCAGTTTTTTCTTTTCTTAGATTTCTCGTCTCCATGGTTTTCTAGTTTAGCCATTGAGCTCTAGAGAACGTAGTTGCGTCTCTAGTCTGGCGATGGTTTTTCTTGTATGCTTAATTCTGGATGGATTCTCAAGCGGAGAGATAGCATGAGCAAACTTCAAGTTTACTAAGTTGTTTCTCTCTGTTGTAAGTTGCTCTTTCACTTCATTGAGTGAAAGAGCGTTGATTTCAGATTGCTTCATGACTATTTCTCAACGTAATCTCTACGTACTACAAATTTAGTTCTCACTGGTAGCTTTTGAGCAGCCAGTCGTAAAGACTCTTGAGCTACTTCTAGCGACACTCCATCAGATTCAAACATGATGGTACCTGGTTTAACCACGGCTACCCAGTATTCCGGAGATCCTTTACCCTTACCCATCCGAACCTCTGCAGGCTTTTTAGTGATAGGCTTGTCAGGGAAAATACGAATCCATACTTGGCCTTCCCGTTTCATGGCACGTGTCATAGCGATACGCGCAGCTTCAATTTGACGGGCAGTGATCCAAGAGGCTTCTAATGATTTGATGGCGAAAGAACCAAAGGAGATAGTGCTTCCTCTGTGCGCCAGACCGGTTACCCGGCCCTTTTGCATCTTTCTATATTTAGTCCGTTTTGGCTGTAACATTTCTTAAATTACCTAAAGATTGAACAACTACTTGCGCTTGTTGGGTCCACCCCCGCGCTTTTGGTTGGCATCACCGGGACGCTTGTTGCGGTTGTTGTCCCTGCGGTCGCCACGATCATTTCCACCTCTCTCGCTTCTTTCGTTGCGAGGACCGGCAGATTGACCACCACCACTTTGTTGACCAGCGTTAGGAGATAAGTCACGCTTACCGAACACTTCTCCTTTGAAGATCCACACTTTGATACCCAGTTTACCGTAAACTGTCTGAGCTTCTGACAAGGCATAGTCAATATCAGCTCTCAAGGTATGCAAAGGAGTACGTCCTTCTTTGTAGTGCTCAGTACGGGCCATTTCAGCACCGCCTAAACGACCTGATACCTGGATTTTGATACCTTCAGCACCTACTCTGATGGCAGAGGCAATTGCTTGTTTCATGGCTCTTCTGAAAGAGATACGAGCTTGCAATTGTTGAGCTACTGATTCACCTACCAATTTGGCATCCAGTTCTGGACGTTTGATCTCAAAGATGTTGATTTGAACATCTTTGCTGGTAATTTTCTTAAGCTCTTCTTTGATTTTATCAACCTCTTGGCCACCTTTCCCGATTACCACACCCGGACGGGCAGTGTTAATGGTGATGGTGATTCTCTTAAGAGTTCTTTCGATGATGATTTTGGAAATACCTCCTTTTGGAATACGGGCAAGGATGTATTTACGGATCTTCTCGTCTTCGATCAGTTTATCAGCGAAATCCTTTCCTCCGAACCAATTAGAGTCCCAGCCTTTAACAATACCTAGTCTCAGGCCTACTGGATTAACTTTTTGTCCCATTTTAACTATTTGGCTTCGTTAGAGGTAGATGTTTCAACTGTCTCCACTTCCACTTTAGAATCAATCACAAGTGTTACGTGGTTTGATCTTTTTCTGATTCTGTGGCCACGTCCCTGCGGAGCAGGACGCAAACGCTTCAGCATCTTTCCTTCATCTACTCTAATCTCCTTGATATATAGATTAGCATCTTCAATGCGGGCATCTTCGTTAGCTGCTTGCCAGTTAGATAAGGCAGACAAAAGAAGTTTCTCCAATTTAGGAGCGCCGGAATTAGCAGTGAATTTAAGTAAACCTAATGCTTGGGTAACTCTTTTACCACGGATTAAGTTCGCAACCAATCTCATCTTACGCGGTGAGCTTGGTACATTATTTAATTTAGCTACCGCTTCCATTATCTTTTACCTTTATCTTTCTTAGCAATATGGCCTCTGAAGTTTCTGGTAGGAGCGAATTCGCCTAGTTTGTGACCTACCATGTTCTCTGTTACATACACCGGAATGAATTTATTCCCGTTGTGTACTGCAAACGTATGACCAACGAAATCTGGGGAGATCATGGAACGACGTGACCAAGTCTTGATCACCGCTTTCTTTCCAGCCTCATCCATTGTCTGCACTTTTCTATCGAGCCTGTAGTCAATATAAGGCCCTTTTTTTAATGATCTTGCCATTACTTATTTCTTCCTTCTATTAACAATCAGGTTCTCAGAGAATTTATTTTTGTTTCTGGTCTTCTTACCTTTCGCGTACAGACCTTTACGTGATCTTGGGTGACCGCCGGAAGACTTACCTTCACCACCGCCCATTGGGTGATCTACAGGGTTCATGGCAACACCTCTTACTCTTGGTCTGATACCCATCCATCTGCTACGTCCTGCTTTTCCAAGCTTCACGTTCATGTGGTCAGCGTTAGAAACAGTACCTACGGTAGCCATACAGTTTACCAGTACCATTCTCATTTCGCCGGAAGGCAACTTCAAAGTAGCGTAACGGCCTTCGCGGGCAACCAGCTGTGCATAAGAACCTGCACTTCTTGCCAGTACCGCGCCTTGACCAGGATGCAATTCAATGTTGTGTACGATTGTACCCAGAGGAATATCAGATAACGGCAACGCGTTACCTACTTCTGGTGCAACACCAGGTCCTGATACTACCGTAGAATCCACCGCCAAGCCTGATGGAGCAATGATGTAAGCTTTCTCACCATCTGCGTAGAACAACAAGGCAATGCGCGCTGTTCTGTTTGGATCGTACTCAATCGCTTTTACCGTTGCAGGAACTCCGTACTTCTGTCTTTTGAAGTCGATGATACGGAATTTTTGTTTGTGACCACCGCCAGTATAGCGCATGGTCATTTTACCTGAATCGTTGCGTCCACCAGATTTTTTCTTGGATGCCAACAAAGATTTCTCCGGCTCGCTCTTCGTGATCTCAGTGAAGGCAGGCGCTACTCTAAATCTTTGACCTGGTGTTGTCGGTCTTAGTTTTCTTAATGCCATTCTATTATTTGCTTATATACCGCTATAGAAATCGATTACTTCCCCTGCTTTCAAAGTAACAATCGCCTTCTTAGAGGATACTGTACGTCCGGTTACAACACCAGACTTGGTGTTGCGAGACTTCAATTTTCCTTGGGTTCTCATGGTAGAGATTTTCTCTACCGTAACACCGTAACGTGATTGGATCGCTTTCTTGATCTCAATCTTATTGGCTTTTCTATCAACCTCGAAGGCATATTTACCTACTTCATTCAAAGCAGTAAGCTTCTCAGTCAATAATGGTCTTTTTAGGATACTCATTATTTCGATGTGTAAATTTCTTCAAAAACAGAAAGAGATTCCTCTAAACAAACTACTTTGTCTGCGTTCAACAAGTCATAAGTTGTCAAAGCACCAGGAGTAGCTACTTTTACCTTTGACAGGTTTCTGCTTGACAGAACCACATTGGTATCAGCTTCTTTGGTAACGATCAACGTTTTTCTTTCTCCTACTTTCAGACCTTGCAGGATAGCTGCAAACGTCTTTGTTTTTGGAGTATCAATGGTGATGTTATCCACCAACACCAGACGCTCATCTTTTGCTAATTGAGAAAGGGCAGAAAGTCTAGCTAAAGACTTCAGCTTCTTGTTCAATTTGAAGCTATAGTTTCTTGGTTTCGGTCCGAATACACGACCACCGCCTACGAAAACTGGTGATTTCATAGAGCCAGCTCTAGCTCCACCAGTACCCTTTTGACGTTTGATCTTTTTGGTTGAACCAGCAACTTCGGCACGCTCTTTTGATTTGTGGGTACCTTGACGTTGGTTAGCCAGGTATTGCTTTACATCCAGATACATCGCGTGTTCGTTGGGCTCAACCCCAAACACAGACTCAGGAAGGGTTACTTTCCTTCCGGTATCTTCGCCTTTACTATTGAAAACTGATAGCTCCATCTTATTTCTCAACTACAATAAATGAATTTTTAGCGCCCGGGATAGAACCGCTAACTACAAGTAAATTTTGCTCTGGCAAGATGCGTAACACGCGCAGGTTTTGCACCTTCACACGGTCACCACCCATTCTACCAGCCATGCGCATTCCTTTGAATACGCGGGATGGCCATGAGCAGGCTCCAATTGAACCGGGGTGACGGGCTCTGTTGTGCTGACCGTGGGTCTGGCCTCCAACACCACTAAAGTTGTAACGTTTCACAACCCCTTGGAACCCTTTACCTTTTGATGTGCCTACTACGTCAACAAATTCGTTTTCTTCGAAAAGGTTAACATCTACTGTATCTCCCAGGGAGAAAGAAGCTACGTCGTCAAGTCTAAACTCTACTAATTTTTTCTTAGCAGTGGTGTTAGCTTTCGCGAAGTGTCCGGCAAGCGCCTTGCTTACTCTTTTTACCTTCTTCTCTCCGTACCCAAGCTGCACAGCGGTGTAACCGTCTGTTTCTTGCGTTTTAACCTGAGTTACTACGCATGGTCCTGCTTGAATCAAAGTACAGGCCACGCTCTTCCCTTCAGGAGTGAAGAGGCTTGTCATTCCGATTTTCTTACCGATAATTCCAGGCATTCTACTTTTTTATTTAAACAATTAAAATTAACAATCCCGTAATAGGGTCTATTTTCGGGAGTGCAAAGTTCTATATTTAATTTTTATTTTACAAGCTATCCTAAATTATTTGTTTTCAGATAGTAATGTATTTTCAACTAAGTTCTTTCTGCAAGCTCCCATAGAAGTAGGCAGTTAACTTTCCGGCGTTGAAAATGATTCCGTTCCGCCGGTTGTTTACTGCTTTATTTCTGGAAAACAGCCTTAAAACAGATCTGCCACCCTCCTGCTCTATTTATCTGGTCTTCTATTAAAGAATATAGCACCTGTTAAAAAATATAGCGCCTGTGTTTTAGAGATGTTTTCCGGAAAACGGCCTTAAAACAGAATGAGCTTCTTTGGCACAAAAAAAGGGAGAGGTTGCCCTCTCCCTTTTACTATTCAGCTTGTCTTATCAAACTTTGATTTCAACATCAACGCCGCTTGGTAATTCAAGCTTCATCAAGGCATCTACCGTTTTAGAAGAAGTAGAATAGATATCTACTAATCTTTTATAGGTGCAAAGTTGGAATTGCTCTCTTGCTTTCTTGTTCACGTGTGGTGAACGAAGAACAGTGAAGATATCTTTTTCGGTAGGCAAAGGAATAGGACCACTCACGATCGCACCAGTTGCTTTTACCGCTTTCACGATTTTCTCTGATGATTTATCAACCAGATTGTGATCGTAAGATTTCAGTTTGATTCTGATCTTTTGATTCATTCTATTTCAACTATTTCGAAGTCCCTTTAATTTTTGCGATGATCCCATCTGCCAGGTTCTGCGGTACTTGCTCATAGTGTGAGAAAGTAAGCGAAGCAGTTGCTCTACCAGAGGTGATGGTACGTAAGTCAGTTACGTAACCGAACAGTTCAGATAAAGGAACATCGGCTTTCACTACGGTAGAAGTACCTTTGGTATCCATCCCTTTCATGATACCTCTTCTTCTGTTCAAGTCACCTGTAACCGGACCAGTGTACTCATCTGGAGTTACTACGTCAACGGCCATGATTGGCTCAAGAAGTTTAGGGGCACACTGCTTACCAGCTTCTTTGAAACCTGCACGGGCAGCTAATTCAAAGGACAAGGCATCAGAGTCAACGTCGTGGAAAGAACCGTGGAACAAGCGAACTTTCATGGAGTCTACCGGGAAACCAGCAAGGATACCATTCTTCATCGCTTCTTCAAAGCCTTTCTGCACAGGTGGGATGAATTCTCTTGGGATTACACCACCAACAATGGCGTTCTCAAACTCAAGACCTGTTTTGCCGTCTTCACGTGGTCCCATGGTAAACACGATATCCGCGAATTTACCACGTCCACCAGATTGCTTCTTGTAAACCTCACGGTGCTCAATAGACTTGGTGATGGTTTCTTTGTAAGCTACCTGAGGCGCACCTTGGTTCAATTCTACCTTGAACTCACGCTTCATCCGGTCAATGATGATCTCCAGGTGAAGCTCACCCATACCTCTCAAGATGGTCTGACCAGTTTCCTCGTCAGTGTTCACCTGCAGGGTTGGATCCTCTTCAATAAGTTTGGCGATAGCCATACCCATTTTGTCAGAGTCAGCCTGAGTTTTAGGCTCAATGGCGTATCCAATTACCGGCTCAGGGAAGTCCATTGATTCCAGAACGATCTTCGCGCTTTGGTCACAAAGGGTATCACCTGTTTTGATGTCTTTGAAACCAACTACCGCTCCAATATCTCCAGCGCTTAACCGCTCGATCTGGTTTTGTTTGTTGGCGTGCATCTGGAAGATACGTGAAATACGCTCTTTGTTGTTTGAGCGGGTATTGTACACGTAAGAACCAGACTCTAATACACCTGAATAGGCACGCACAAAGCAAAGGCGACCTACGTAAGGGTCAGTAGCGATTTTGAAGGCTAGACCAGCAAAAGGATCGCTCTCGCTTGGCTTACGCACTACTTCTTCGCCTGTATCTGGGTTAGTACCTACAATGTTGTCTTTGTCCAGAGGAGACGGGATCAAAGCCATCACGTAGTCCAACATTGTCTGAACACCTTTGTTTTTGAAGGAAGAACCACAAAGCATTGGCACGATGGCCATGTCAATGGTAGCTTTCCGAAGGGCATTCATGATTTCTTCTTCGGTGATAGTCTCTGGATCTTCGAAGTATTTCTCCATCAGAGACTCATCGTAATCCGCTACTGCTTCCAGTAACTTCTCACGGTATTCAGTGGCTTCCTCCAGCATATCGTCTGGAATTGGAACTTCTCTAAAGGTCATCCCTTTGTCGTGCTCATTCCACTCAATACCTCTGAAGTTTACTAAGTCAACCACGCCTTTGAAGTCATCTTCAGCACCAATTGGCAACTGAAGCGCTACGGCGTTGCTGCCCAGCATTTCTTTCACTTGCTTACAAACAGCAAGGAAGTCAGCACCGGAACGGTCCATTTTGTTAACGAAACCGATACGGGCTACTTTGTAGTTGTCAGCAAGTCTCCAGTTCGTCTCAGATTGTGGCTCAACACCATCCACTGCGCTGAACAGGAACACCAGACCATCCAATACACGCAGGGAACGGTTTACCTCTACGGTAAAGTCAACGTGACCTGGAGTATCAATGATGTTGATGTGGTATTTGTCACCTCTGTAGTCCCAGTTTACAGTAGTAGCGGCAGAAGTAATGGTGATACCTCTTTCCTGCTCCTGCTCCATCCAGTCCATGGTGGCAGCTCCATCGTGCACCTCTCCTATTTTGTGGCTCACACCAGCATAGTACAGGATACGCTCTGTAGTTGTGGTCTTACCGGCATCAATGTGCGCGGCAATCCCTATGTTTCTTGTGAATTTTAAGTCTCTAGCCATTCTTAGAATCTGAAATGCGAGAATGCTTTGTTAGCTTCCGCCATTCTGTGCGTATCATCTTTTTTCTTCACAGCAGCACCTTCTCCTTTGGCAGCGGCGATGATCTCACCAGCTAATTTATCCATCATGGTCTTCTCACCTCTCTTGCGAGCGTAGGAGATCATCCATTTGATACCAAGAGAAATCTTTCTGTCCGGACGTACCTCAGTTGGCACCTGGAAAGTAGCACCACCTACACGGCGGGATTTTACCTCTACACCTGGCATGATGTTGTTCAATGCTTTTTTCCAGGTATCTAACCCGCTCTCTTTAGTTCTTTTCTCAACTAAATCGCAAGCATCGTAAAAAATCTTGTATGCCACACTCTTCTTACCGTCTACCATCAGGTAGTTCACAAAACGGGTAACCAGAGTTTCTTTGTATTTTGGATCAGGAAGAAGAATTCTCTTCTTTGGTTTCGCTTTTCTCATTGTCTTAACTCAATTATTTTTTCTTACCGCCTTTTCCTGCAGCAGCTGCTGGCTGACCTGGTTTAGGACGTTTTGCACCGTATTTAGAACGGGACTGTAGACGACCGTTTACACCGGCAGTATCTAACGCACCACGAATGATGTGGTATCTTACACCTGGTAAGTCTTTCACACGACCGCCTCTGATAAGCACGATGGAGTGCTCTTGCAGGTTGTGGCCTTCACCCGGGATATAGGCATTGACTTCTTTGCCGTTTGTCAAACGCACACGAGCCACTTTTCTCATCGCTGAGTTTGGCTTCTTAGGTGTGGTTGTGTAAACGCGTGTGCACACGCCACGTCTCTGCGGGCATGAGTCAAGAGCTGGAGACTTAGACTTTGATGTTAGCGCTTCTCTTCCCTTTCTTACTAATTGTTGTATAGTAGGCATTTACTAACTTTTTAAACTGATTTCTCTCTTCAAAAAATGGTTTGCAAAGGTATAAATTTTGCTTTGCAAATTCAAAGTTTTAATTCATTAATTATTAATGGCTTATGCTTCGCCAATTGTGCCCCCAAAATTGAGCGGAAAGCTTGGGGCTTCCGGCGTCTGCCTGATCACCCCAAAACTTTGCTCATACTTTAGGATGTTTTCCTCCAAAGCAGCCAAGAAACGCTTGGCATGCTCTGGAGTAATCACCACTCTTGACTTCACTTTTGCCTTCGGAATTCCGGGCATCAGACGGATAAAATCAAGCACGAATTCACTGTGGGAGTGTGCAATCATGGCCAGGTTTGCGTACTCACCCTCTGCAATCTCCTCGGTCAACTCAATGTTGATCTGTCCTTGTTGTTCTGCGGCTGCCATCTTATTTCTCTTGCAGTTCGCCCTGTTTAGCTGCTTTCACTCCTGATTGTCTGCTGGCAGTCAGAGCTTCATACTCGTCCTTAGAGCCTACAATGATCTTAGTGTACTCGCGCAAGCCGGTACCTGCCGGAATTAAGTGACCCACAATTACGTTCTCTTTCAAGCCCAGTAATTCGTCTGCTTTTCCTTTGATGGCTGCTTCGCTCAACACCTTGGTGGTCTCCTGGAAGGAAGCCGCCGAGATAAAGCTTTGCGTACCCAAAGAGGCCTGGGTGATTCCTTGCAAGGTTGGTCTAGACACCGCTGGCTGTGCATCACGCACGGTTACTACCCGCAGGTCACGACGCTTCAAGCTAGAGTTCTCATCCCGCAGACGACGCGCTGTCACAATCATACCTGGTTTCATGGCGGTTGAGTCACCTGCATCCTCCACTACTTTCATGTCAATGATCATGTCGTTTTCTTCCATGAACGTTACTTTATCTACCGTCTGGTTCTCCAGGAAGCTGGTATCACCCGGATCGATCACGTTCACTTTCTGCATCATCTGACGAACTACCACTTCAATGTGCTTGTCGTTGATCTTCACCCCTTGCAGACGGTATACTTCCTGAATCTCGTTCACTAAGTATTCCTGCACGGCACCTGGTCCCTGGATGTTCAGGATATCGTTTGGCGTGATGGCACCGTCTGACAACGGAACACCGGCCCGCACAAAGTCATTGTCCTGCACCAGGATGTGCTTGGAGAGAGGCACCATGTACTTCTTCTTCACGCCATCCTTCGACTCGATGTAGATCTCCCGGTTACCGCGCTTCACGCCACCGTAGGTTACCACACCGTCAATCTCACTCACTACCGCTGGGTTAGACGGGTTACGGGCCTCAAAGAGCTCGGTAACCCGTGGCAGACCACCCGTGATGTCGCGGGTCTTACCAATAGCACGTGGGATTTTAGAGATAATCTGACCTGCTTTGATCACTTGTCCGTCTTCTACCGCTAAGTGAGCGCCTACTGGAATGTTGTAGGTTTTAGGCTCACCATTGGTTGGAATAATGACAATGGCAGGGTTCTTCGTCTTATCTTTTGTCTCGATGATCACTTTCTCACGGTGACCGGTCTGCTCATCAGACTCCTCACGGAAGGTGATACCTTCCACAATGGATTCGTAAGCGATAGTACCGTCAAACTCTGAAAGGATAACCGCGTTATATGGATCCCAGTTACACAGCTCATCGCCTTTGGTAACGGTTTGTCCTTCGTTTACTAACAAGAATGAACCGTAAGGCACGTGGTTGCTGATCAGGAGTTTTCCAGTGGTTGGCTCCACAATCTTCACCTCACCTGAACGACCCATCACCACTTTCACCGGCTCGCCTTCTGCGTTCATGGTCTCAATGGTCCGAACATCTTCGAACTCGATGGCACCGGCAAATTTGGCGCGGATAGCGGCATCTACGGCAATGTTAGACGCAGTACCACCCACGTGGAAAGTACGGAGGGTCAACTGTGTACCAGGCTCACCAATGGACTGTGCCGCGATAACCCCAACGGCCTCCCCTTTCTGCACCATACGGCCAGTTGACAGGTTACGTCCGTAGCATTTGGCACAGATACCACGCTTGGTCTCGCACGTTAATACGGAGCGGATCTCCACGCTTTCAATAGCCGAATTCTCAATAATTCTGGCTACTTCTTCGGTGATCTCGTTTCCTGACTCATGAATCAGTTCTCCGGTGATCGGATCAATGATGTCATGCACGTTCACACGACCCAGGATACGCTCAGACAGAGACTCCACAATATCTTCGTTGTCTTTCAAGGCACTTACCTCCAGACCACGCAGCGTACCACAGTCAGATTCGTTTACGATCACATCCTGAGAAACGTCCACTAAACGACGGGTCAGGTAACCCGCATCCGCCGTTTTCAAGGCGGTATCCGCAAGACCTTTACGGGCACCGTGGGTAGAGATGAAGTACTCAATTACATCCAGACCTTCTTTGAAGTTAGATAGAATTGGGTTTTCAATAATCTCCCCTACTGAGCCTTGCAAGGACTTCTGTGGTTTCGCCATCAGACCCCGCATACCACCTAACTGACGGATCTGCTCACGGGAACCACGGGCTCCGGAGTGCATCATCATGAAGATGGAGTTGAACCCTTGGTCATCTTTCTCAAGACGCGTCATCAAGGTTTCAGTGATCTGGTTGTTGATACGCGTCCAGATATCGATTACCTGGTTGTACCGCTCGTTGTCCGTGATCAGACCCATAGAATAGTTAGCCCAAACCGCATCTACGTCTTGCTTGGCCTGACCTACTAAGATGTCTTTCTCTTTCGGGATCACGATGTCACCCAAGCCCATGGATAGACCGCCTTTGTAAGCAGATTGGAATCCTAGGGTCTTGATATCATCCAGGAACTGAGCAGTTCTCGCCATGCCGGTTACTTTGAACACGCGGGAGATAATCTGCTGCAATTTCTTTTTAGAAAGAAGTTCGTCTACATAACCCACTTCCTCAGGCACGAACTGGTTGAAAAGAACTCTACCCGCAACGGTCTCAATAAGCTTCGTTACAAGTTGGTTGTTCTCATCCAATACTTTCACCCGCACCTTAATGTAAGCATGCTTGGAAAGCTGGCCTTCATTGATGGCGATGATTACTTCTTCGGCAGAGTAGAAAGACATTCCCTCACCTTGAATTTTCTCATTCTCAGTGGAGCGCTTGCCTTTGGTTACATAGTATAAGCCCAACACCATGTCCTGAGAAGGTACTGCAATTGGCGCACCGTTGGCAGGGTTCAGAATGTTGTGCGAAGCCAACATCAACATAGAGGCTTCCAGGATTGCGGCCGGTCCTAGTGGAACGTGTACCGCCATCTGGTCACCGTCAAAGTCGGCGTTGAATGCTGTGGTTACTAAGGGGTGCAGCTGGATTGCTTTTCCTTCAATCAGTTTCGGCTGGAACGCCTGAATACCTAATCTGTGGAGCGTAGGAGCACGGTTCAACAGTACCGGGTGTCCTTTCAGCACGTTTTCCAAAATATCCCATACAACTGGGTCTTTTCTGTCTACGATTTTCTTCGCAGATTTTACCGTCTTCACGATTCCGCGCTCGATCAGCTTACGGATGATGAACGGTTTGAAAAGCTCAGCCGCCATGTTTTTAGGCAGACCGCACTCGTGCAGTTTCAATTCTGGTCCTACCACGATTACGGAACGACCTGAATAATCCACACGCTTACCAAGCAAGTTCTGACGGAAACGTCCTTGCTTACCTTTCAGCATGTCAGAAAGCGATTTCAGGGCACGGTTACCTTCTGCCCGAACCGCGTTCACTTTACGTGAGTTGTCGAACAAGGAGTCAACGGCTTCCTGAAGCATACGTTTCTCGTTCCGCAGGATTACCTCTGGCGCTTTGATCTCGATCAGACGCTTCAGACGGTTGTTCCGGATGATAACGCGACGGTATAAGTCGTTCAAGTCAGAGGTAGCGAAACGGCCACCATCCAACGGAACCAACGGACGCAACTCTGGTGGAATCACAGGCACCATGCGGATTACCATCCACTCAGGCTTGTTCTCGATACGAGTAGCTGCATCACGGAAAGCCTCTACTACGCGCAGACGCTTTAACGCTTCTGCTTTCCGCTGCTGAGAAGTCTCATGGGCAGCAGAGTAACGCAGGTCATAAGAAAGGTCATCCAGGTTGATGCGCTCCAATAGCATTTGAAGGGCTTCAGCTCCCATCTTCGCGATGAACTTATTTGGATCATGGTTGTCCAACATCTGGTTCTCGCGGGGCAGCTTGTCAATCATGTCCAGGTACTCATCTTCGGTCAGGAAGTCCAGCATGTTCACGCCGTCTTCACCCAAGATACCTGGCTGGATTACTACGTACCGCTCATAATAGATGATCTGGTCAAGCTTCTTGGTTGGCAAGCCTAGCAGATAACCAATTTTGTTTGGCAGTGACTTGAAGTACCAGATGTGTGCTACCGGTACAACTAGCTCAATATGGCCCATGCGCTCACGACGCACTTTTTTCTCGGTTACTTCAACCCCGCAACGGTCACAGATAATCCCTTTGTAACGGATTCTCTTGTATTTACCGCAGTGGCACTCCCAGTCCTTCACCGGCCCGAAGATCCGCTCGCAGAACAAACCACCCATTTCTGGTTTGTAGGTTCTGTAGTTGATGGTTTCAGGTTTCGTCACCTCCCCGTTTGATCTTTCCAGAATAGATTCTGGAGAAGCCAACGAGATGGTCACTTTAGAGAAGTCTTGGATTAATTTTTTATTTCTTGCTAACGCCATGTTATGTGTTGCTAGATATGTAAATTTCCTTTTTACTAAACGGCCCTACTAACGCTGAAAAGGGAGATTTCAAGAAGAGGCGTTTTGGGGCCTCTTTCCTGAAATCTCCTCTAAAACAGCTTATTAGTCCAGCGTAATCTCCAAGGCCAAACCTCTGAGTTCGTGGATCAACACGTTGAACGACTCAGGGATATTTGGCTTCGGCAACACGTCACCTTTCACAATGGCTTCGTAGGCTTTCGCACGACCAATCACGTCATCAGACTTCACCGTCAAGATCTCCTGCAGTACGTTAGCGGCACCGAAGGCCTCCAACGCCCACACCTCCATCTCACCGAAACGCTGACCACCAAACTGGGCTTTACCACCCAATGGCTGCTGCGTGATCAATGAGTATGGTCCGATAGAACGAGCGTGCATTTTATCGTCAACCAAGTGACCCAGTTTCAGCATGTAAATCACACCTACGGTTACTGGTTGGTCAAAACGATCGCCACTCAAACCATCAAACAGGTAAGAACGTCCGAAGCGTGGCAAGCCAGCCTCCGTCAGTTCCGCAGAAACCTGCTCCTCGGTAGCACCGTCAAAGATTGGCGTCGCATACGTACGTCCCAATTTCAGACCAGCCCAGCCAAGAACTGTCTCATAGATCTGACCGATGTTCATCCTGGATGGTACCCCAAGTGGGTTCAACACGATGTCCATTGGTGTTCCGTCTTCCAGGAACGGCATGTCTTCTTCACGCACGATACGGGCTACTACCCCCTTGTTACCGTGACGACCCGCCATCTTATCACCTACTTTCAGCTTACGCTTCTTGGCGATGTACACTTTGGCCAACTGCACGATACCGGCTGGTAACTCGTCTCCTACCTCCAGGGTGAAGCGATCGCGTTTGAAGCGGGCAGAGATCATGTTGCGGCGCTTGGTGTAGTTTTTCACCAGCTCCAACAGCATTTTGTTTGTCTGCTCATCTGCGGTCCATCCTTCCAGGATCAAGTCCTTGAACATGTTCACCTCTTCCGGAACGGCATAGTTGCTTTCGTCCTTATAAGGGTTTTTGTCAGGGAAAAGTGCCTCGGAGATGTTCTTCTTACCGAATTTCGCGCCTTTGGTCAGGATTTCGTCCCCGAAACGGTGACGTACTCCTTGGCTTGTCTTGCCTTCCAGCAAAGCCACCAGCTTCTCAATCATCACGTTCTTCACGGCTTTGAGTTCACTGTTGTACTTCACTTTCAGTTCTTCCACCTCTTTCTTAGACTTGGCCCGAAGGTTTTTGTCTTTCTTAGGACGGGAGAACAACTTCGTCTCAATTACTACCCCATTCAAGGAGGGCGGCGCTTTCAAGGAAGCATCCTTCACATCACCGGCTTTGTCCCCGAAGATGGCACGAAGAAGTTTTTCTTCCGGAGTTGGGTCCGTCTCTCCCTTAGGAGTGATTTTACCAATCAGGATATCTCCTTCGCGTACTTCAGCACCGATGCGGATGATACCATTCTCATCCAGGTTACGAACGGCTTCTTCGCTCACGTTCGGGATCTCAGAGGTTAATTCCTCCTCGCCCCGCTTCGTCTCGCGAACTTCCAGTTCAAACTCTTCAATGTGGATAGAGGTGAACACATCATCTCTTACTACACGCTCAGAGATGACAATCGCATCCTCAAAGTTGTATCCTTGCCAAGGCATGAACGCTACCTGTAGGTTACGTCCCAGCGCAAGTTCTCCCTGGTTGGTGGCGTATCCTTCGCACAGCGGTTGTCCTTTGGTTACCCGCTCGTTCTTCTTAACTAAAGGAGTTAAGTTGATACAGGTATCCTGGTTAGTGCGGCGGAACTTGATCAGGTCATACGTCACGAACTCGGCGTCAAAGCTCACCAGCTTCTCGTCTTCTGAAAGATCGTAGCGGATGATGATTTTATCAGCGTCAACGAAGTGAACGTACCCGTCTCCTTCGGCTCTCACCAAGGCTCTTGAGTCAAGGGCGGCTCTCAGTTCCAGACCAGTACCCACAATAGGAGCCTGAGGCTTCACTAATGGTACAGCCTGGCGCTGCATGTTTGATCCCATCAAGGCACGGTTCGCATCATCGTGCTCCAGGAACGGAATCAACGAGGCTGCTACCGACACAATCTGGTTTGGAGCAACGTCCATGTAGGTATAGCGTTCTGGCTCTACTACCGGGAAATCGCCCTCAAAACGGCCTTTCACTTTATCATTCACGAAGTTCCCTTCATCATCGATAATGGCGTTAGCCTGTGCGATGTGGTGGGTATCTTCTTCTTCGGCGGTGAGGTATTTCACCTGATGGGTCACATCTACTTTTCCTTCTACCACGTTGCGGTAAGGCGTTTCAATGAAGCCCATGCTGTTCACGCGAGCGTGCACGCACAAAGAAGAGATCAGACCAATGTTTGGTCCCTCTGGTGTTTCAATGGTACAAAGACGACCGTAGTGGGTATAGTGAACGTCACGTACCTCAAAACCGGCGCGCTCACGGGAAAGACCTCCTGGCCCTAGTGCAGACACACGACGTTTGTGCGTGATTTCTGCCAGCGGGTTGGTCTGGTCCATGAACTGAGACAGCTGGTTGGTTCCGAAGAACGAGTTGATCACCGAAGAAAGCGTACGCGCGTTGATCAAGTCAACCGGTTTGAATTCTTCGTTGTCCCGCACGTTCATCCGCTCTTTGATAGTTCTGGCCATACGGGCCAGACCTACTCCAAACTGCGCATATAACTGCTCACCTACCGTTCTCACGCGGCGGTTGCTCAAGTGGTCAATATCATCAACTACGGCTCTTGAGTTGATCAAACCAATCAGGTATTTCACAATAAGGACGATGTCCTCATTGGTCAATACTTTGGCTTCCCAGTTTTTGTCAAGGCCAAGTTTCTTGTTGATTCTGTAACGTCCTACATCTCCCAGGTCATAACGTTTATCACTGAAGAACAACTTCTGGATAATATCACGCGCGGTCTCTACGTCTGGTGCCTCGGTGTTTCTCAGCTGGCGGTAGATTTGCTCTACGGCTTCCTGCTCAGAGTTTGAGTTATCTTTCTGTAGGGTATTGTAGATAATGTTGTAGTCAGCGATGTTGACGTTCTCACGGTGCAGGATGATGGATTTCACGCCTGAATCAATGATCACGTCTAAGTCATCTTCGGTCACCTCAGAGTCACGCTCCAACAGAACCTCGTTCCGGTCAATAGATACCACTTCACCGGTATCTTCGTCCACGAAGTCTTCTGTCCAGGTGCGCAGAACCCTAGCGGCTAATTTCCGGCCTACCACATCTTTCAATGTTTTCTTATCAGCCTTCACTTCCTCAGACAGCCCGAACAGGTCCAGGATGTCTTTGTCTGTTCCGTAACCAATAGCCCGCAGAAGCGTTGTTACCGGAAACTTCTTCTTACGATCGATATACGCATACATCACGTTGTTCACGTCTGTCGCAAACTCGATCCAAGAACCTTTGAAAGGGATAATTCTGGCAGAATATAATTTGGTACCATTGGTGTGCTTGCTTTGGGCAAAGAACACCCCTGGTGAACGGTGCAACTGCGATACAATAACGCGCTCGGCGCCATTAATCACAAATGAACCTTTCTCGGTCATATACGGGATGTTTCCTAAGAAAACCTCCTGCTCAATGGTCTCAAAATCTTCGTTATCTGTGTCATTACAGATCAGACGAAGCTTTGCTTTCAACGGCACTGAGTAAGTCAACCCACGGTCAATACACTCATCAACTGAATATTTTGGTGGGTCTACGTGGTAGTCTACGAATTCCAGAACGAAATTCTCTCTTGAATCAGAGATCGGAAAGTTTTCAGCAAACACTTTGAAGAGACCTTCTTCCGTGCGGTTCTCGGCAGCGGTTTCCAACTGGAAAAAGTCCTGAAAAGATTGTAGCTGTACGTCCAGAAAGTCCGGGTAGTCAATAACCGACTTGATGGACGCAAAATTGATCCGCTCTGTCTTTTGATTTGTAGCCAAAGTTGTCAGAATTTTACGTTTAAACTTTGTCGTGCCCAAAAAAGTGCATTTTCAGGCAGAATTTTCTAGAAAATCATTTCTAGGTACAAACAGGAAAAGACCTGACGAAAATGCCAGGTCTAACCCTTTGTGGTAATGGAAGGTAGTGTGGGATTACTTAACCTCCACTTCAGCACCAGCTTCTTCCAATTGCTTTTTCAATGAATCAGCTTCATCTTTAGCAACACCTTCTTTCAATGGTTTTGGAGCACCATCAACCAATTCTTTCGCTTCTTTCAAGCCAAGACCGGTAAGTTCTTTCACTAGCTTCACAACTGCTAGTTTAGAGGCACCTGCTGATTTAAGGATTACGTCAAACGAAGTTTTCTCCTCAGCAGCGGCTCCAGCGTCTCCACCGGCAGCACCAGCTACCATTACAGGAGCAGCAGCTGCTGGCTCAATACCGTACTCATCCTTAAGAATAGTAGCAAGTTCATTAACCTCTTTAACAGTTAAGTTAACCAACTGCTCAGCGAATGCTTTCAAATCTGCCATTTTTATTAGTAATTAAAAGTTGTTTTAAAATTGAAATGTTATTGTTCTTTCTCTGATAATGTTTTCACCAAGCCAGCTAGGATATTGCCGCCGCTCTGAAGGGCAGAAATAACGTTTTTGGCAGGAGACTGAAGTAAGCCGATGATTTCACCAACCAATTCTTCTTTGGACTTGATTTTGCTCAGGGTGTCTAATTGATCATCACCAATGTAGATGCTGCTGTCAATGTAAGCGCCCTTTAAAACTGGCTTCTTTGAGCCTGTTTTGCGAAAATCAAGCAATAATTTAGCTGGTGCATTACCAGTAGTTGCTTCAAATAAGATTCCAGAAGAACCTTTCAAAGCGACATCTAAAGCAGATGTGTCTGTGTCTAAGGTATCGAACGCCTTACGAATCAGAGTGTTTTTGTAAACTTTGTACTCGATGCCTCTATCAAAGCACAGTCTTCTGAATCTGTTGATGGTAGCAACGGTCAATTCTGAAGCGTCTGTGATGTAGACGAAGGAGTTTTGAGCTAATTTCTCACTCAGGTCACGTACAATGATTTCTTTCTCTTCCCGTGTCATCTCTTCTCGTTAAATTGAGGTTTTATCAACTACTACACCAGGACTCATTGTGCTTGACAATGTGATGCTCTTAATATAAGTTCCTTTTGCAGAAGAAGGCTTTAAACGGTTCAGGGTAGCAATTACCTCTGTCGCGTTGGCCGCAATTTGGTCTGGACCGAAAGAAACTTTACCAATGCTGGTGTGGATGATACCGGTTTTGTCAACTTTGAAGTCGATTTTACCAGCTTTCACTTCTTTCACCGCTTTGGCTACGTCTGTGGTAACAGTACCAGCTTTAGGGTTTGGCATCAGGTTACGAGGTCCTAAGATCCGACCCAGTCTACCAACTTTCGCCATTACGGCTGGCATGGTGATGATCACATCAATGTCAGTCCAGCCTTTTTCAATTTTCTGGATGTACTCATCCAGACCAACGAAATCTGCACCTGCAGCTTTTGCTTCCTCTTCTTTATCAGGGGTGCAAAGCACTAATACACGTACATCTTTACCAGTTCCGTGAGGAAGCGTAACTACGCCCCGCACCATTTGATCAGCCTTACGCGGGTCAACACCTAAACGCACATCAATGTCAACGGAAGCATCAAACTTAGTGAAAGTGATTTCTTTTACTACGCCTGCTGCATCTAACAGAGAGTACTCTTTTTTAGGGTCGTACTTTGCTAAGACTGCTTTTCTGTTTTTAGAAATTCTAGCCATTTGCTTTTTAATTACTCACTCCAAGGAGCAGTTCCTTTTACTGTGATACCCATGCTGCGCGCGGTACCAGCTACCAATCGCATTGCTGCCTCAACTTTGAACGCATTCAGGTCAGGCATTTTGATTTCGGCGATCTCGCGAATCTGTTCCCAAGTCACAGAACCTACTTTGTTACGGTTAGGCTCTTTAGATCCGGATTTGATTTTCGCAGCGTCCATCAACAATACTGGAGCGGGAGGAGTCTTAATTACGAAGTCAAACGACTTGTCTGTGTACATTGTAATCAAAACTGGGCATACTTGGCCGGCCTTATCCTGAGTTCTAGCGTTGAACTGCTTGCAGAACTCCATGATGTTAAGACCTTTAGATCCAAGTGCAGGTCCTATCGGCGGTGCTGGATTCGCGGCGCCTCCCTTTACCTGAAGTTTCAGATAACCTTTTATTTCTTTTGCCATTATTATTTATTACTACTGTTCTTTTTCTACCTGCATGTAGTTCAGCTCCACTGGCGTGTTCCGCCCGAAGATCTTCACCATTACATTCAATTTGCGACGCTCCTCGAACACTTCTTCCACGGTACCGGAGAAACCGTTGAATGGACCGTCCATTACTTTCACAGTCTCGCCAACAATGAAAGGAGTCTCTAAAGTTTCCACCTGCTCATCTGTTTCGTCAACTTTTCCTAAGATGCGGTTAACTTCTGAAAGGCGTAGGGGAACCGGTTTTTCGTCTGCTCTTCCGTTACCAGAACCCAGGAAGCCAATAACACCCGGGGTGCTGGTGATCAAGTGTTCTACTTCACCGTTAGAGATGTCTGCAAAGATCAACACGTAACCGGGAAAAAAGCTGCGCTCTCTCACGCGTTTTTTCCCGTTCCGCATCTCATATACTTTTTCAGACGGAATAAGCACCTGAGGTACCATTTCCGTAAGATTATGGCGTGCTACTTCATTCTCCAGATAAGACTTTGCTTTCTTCTCCTGGCCTGAAACAGCCCGCACTACATACCATTTTAGTTCTGCCATTTTCTCCAGCTTAAATTAGAATTGGTTGTAAAACCATTCCAGGGTGGAGTCGTAAACAAAATCCATAGCACCTACAATGACCGCAAACACAACAGACCCTACCAATACTAGGATAGAACTTTTCTGAAGCTCTGAGTAGGTTGGCCAGGTAACCTTGTGCTGCATCTCTTCTACAGCGTCATTGAAAAATTTTGTCAGCTTTCCCATTCTGATGCTATTAACTCTATTTGCACGGGAGGTAGGACTCGAACCTACAACCAATGGTTTTGGAGACCACTACTCTACCAATTGAGCTACTCCCGTAAAAAAATGCACGCCATTCGTTTAAATGGAGTGCAAATGTATTCTTCTTTTCTTAAAAAAACAAGTCCGCCCTACATTTTCAGCAAGGCGGACTTGAAATTTTTACTAATTAGTCAAGGATTTCAGTTACCTGGCCGGCACCTACGGTTCTACCACCTTCACGGATAGCGAAACGCAGACCTTTTTCCATCGCTACTTTGTTGATCAGGTCAACAGTGATAGTGATGTTATCACCTGGCATAACCATTTCAACACCTTCTGGCAGCGTGATGATACCAGTTACGTCAGTAGTTCTCAGGTAGAACTGTGGACGGTAGTTGTTGAAGAATGGAGTGTGACGCCCACCTTCTTCTTTAGAAAGAACGTAAACCTCAGCTTTGAACTTCATGTGAGGAGTTACTGAACCTGGCTTACAGATAACCATACCACGACGGATATCGGTTTTCTCAATACCACGCAGCAACAGACCTACGTTGTCACCAGCTTCACCTCTGTCAAGGATCTTACGGAACATCTCAACACCAGTTACTGTAGACTTCAGGCCTTCAGCACCCATACCTAAGATATCCACTTGCTCACCAGAGTTGATGATACCACGCTCGATACGGCCAGTAGCTACTGTACCACGACCAGTGATAGAGAACACGTCCTCAACTGGCATCAAGAATGGAAGGTCAGTTAAACGAGCAGGAATCGGAATGTAAGAGTCAACGGCATCCATCAGTTCTTCGATGGTTTTAACCCACTTGTCATCACCGTTCAAGCCACCAAGAGCAGAACCTTGGATAACTGGGATGTTGTCACCGTCGAAATCGTAGAAAGAAAGAAGCTCTCTGATTTCCATTTCAACCAGCTCTAACAATTCTGGATCGTCTACCATGTCCACTTTGTTCATGAACACAACAAGAGCAGGAACACCTACCTGACGAGCCAAAAGGATGTGCTCACGAGTTTGTGGCATTGGACCATCCGTAGCAGCAACTACCAGGATAGCACCGTCCATCTGAGCAGCACCAGTAACCATGTTTTTCACGTAGTCAGCGTGACCTGGGCAGTCAACGTGCGCGTAGTGACGTTTCTCAGTTGCATACTCAACGTGAGAAGTATTAATAGTGATACCACGCTCTTTTTCTTCAGGAGCGTTGTCAATTGAGGAGAAATCTCTCTTTGCGGCTAGACCTTTGTTCGCTAAAACCTGAGTAATAGCAGCAGTCAAGGTTGTTTTGCCGTGGTCAACGTGCCCAATTGTACCGATGTTTACGTGCGGTTTGGAGCGATCAAAATTTTCTTTAGCCATTTTAGAAAGTATTTAGTTCTTAGGTGAAACGGTGTATTGCTTTTTAAAAATTAATACCGCTTGAGCCAACGATGGGAATTGAACCCACGACCCCTTCCTTACCAAGGAAGTACTCTACCCCTGAGCTACGTCGGCAAAATGAAATGATGCAGCTTGCGCTGCATCATTCTTTCAATGAGCGGGAGACGAGGTTCGAACCCGCGACCTACAGCTTGGAAGGCTGTCGCTCTACCAGCTGAGCTACTCCCGCTTGTTTACTGGTACTCTCAGAAACCTTCACGAAACAACCTGTAACCTTGTTTCAATTTCTAAGCAATTGAAGTGTGGGGAGAGAAGGATTCGAACCTTCGAAAGCTTACGCTAACGGAGTTACAGTCCGTCCCATTTGGCCACTCTGGAATCTCCCCAATCCTGTTTCAAAGAACCCTAAAACCGAGTTGCTTTCGCTTTTTCGTTCTTAGGAGCTGCAAAACTAGTGGGTTTTTCTTCCATGTCAAATATTTCTGCAAATATTTTTTCAATCATTTTATTTCTACGCTCTTCTGCGGGGCCAGTTCAGGGTCATTTCCCACCATTTTCTGCAGCTTTTCGCGCCGTTCATCGGTCTCCGCCATGAGCGTAAGCATCTGAAACGCTGCTTGTTTTACCTCGACCATGGTCTCCCGATCCACTACCTCCACCAAGGCCTGCCAGCCCCGCTCCTGCCGGTCAATATTTTTTTTCAGAAGGAAGGCGCCAAAGCTCTGGATAAAGAAATAAAGATCGCCTCCCCGCAGTTTTTGGCTGTTTTTCAAATACCAGGCGTAAAGCTCCTCTTCCTCGCTGGTGGTATACGCTGAGGCCAGGGCATTCACCACATCCGGATTCTTGTAGGTCAGGAATGGCTTCAACCGGTTCAGGTCATGTTCTCCTCTGTTCCAGGCGAAGATGGCAGCGGCCACCACCTGGTAGGAACTATCCTGCAACCTCGCCTCTATGATGCCCTGCGGCAGGCCACTCAAGGTACTCAGCACGTACGTGGCAGTTGCGCGCACCGTGCTGTTCTTGTCTTTCTCCGCCAGATTCTGCACCTGTTCCTGCACCTGCGGGTTCTGCATGGCCGTGGTGGCCACCAGCATCTCCAGTCCGGTGGCTCTTACTTTCCAGAAAGGGTCTTGGATGGCTTTCTGCAGCACCTGGTCCACCAGCACATCAGACGTATCGCGCAGATGTTCCAGGGCGCTGTACTTGGCGGCATAGGCGGTACTATGCAAAAACTGGCTGGACCACTCCGCAAGGGATTTCTCATGGCTGATGTTGGCCAGTATCTTCTGTGTGGGATCCACCACCACCGTCTGCGGGGCGCTAGGCAGTGGGAAGCTGAACGTCTGCTCCGCTTTTTGCAGCTCCACGTGCTCCTCCTGCCATTTTCCGTTGTTCAGGAGGGCAATGGTCAGCGGCAGTCGGTAGACCATGGTGCGGGCGGTATCCTGGGTTTGGGTCACCTGCACGGTCAAGGCACCGTTCTGGTAGGCGTGGCGCACGTTCAGCTCCGGGTGGCCGGGGGTTAGGAACCATTGTTGGAAAAACGGCCGCAAATCGCGCCCGGTGATTTCCTCAAAGGCCAGCCGCAGTTTGTCAATCTCCACGGGGGTGTATTTGTTCTGGGTGAGGTACAGGTTGAGCGAAGCGAAAAAAGCCTCATCCCCCACTTCCTGCCGAAGCATGTGCAGCACGCGCCCGCCTTTGGCGTAGGAGTGGCTGTCAAACATGTCTTCTTTGTCCAGGTAATGGAACCGGATCAGGGGTTCCTGCTTGGTTCTGGCCTCGCCCAGGTACTCCAGCAAGGCACTCTGGTGCGTCAGCGCGGCCTCATCGGACCCATACTGATGCTCGGCCCACAGGTATTCAGAGTAGTCGGCGAAGGATTCGTTCAGCGGGAGGTTAGCCCAGGACTCAGTGGTCACGTAATCTCCGAACCACTGGTGGAAGAGCTCATGCGCGATGATGTGATCCCAGTTCTTGTCCAGCAGTTCGCGGCGGTCCTGGTGCAAAGCCTCCATAAAGGTGGAGGCGGAGGTGTTCTCCATGGCCCCGGACACGAAGTTCCGGACCACCACCTGCGCATATTTATCCCAGGGGAAAGCCACGCCCAATTTTTGCGAGAAGAACTCCAGCATGGCCGGCGTCCGCCCGAAAGTGGCTCTGGCGGTGGCCGCGTACTCGGGCTCCACCCAGTAACTCACCTCCTTGTTGCGCCATTTGTCTTTGATGACCGCGTACTCGCCAATGGCCATCATGACTAGGTACGGCGCGTGGGGCTTGGTCATCCGCCAATAATCCGTTTTGAGGCCGTTTTTCAGATCCTTGCTCGAAACCAGCACGCCGTTGGACAAGGTCTTAAACCGGTTCTCCACGGTGATGAACAGGTCCTGCGTCATGCGCTCATTGGGCTTGTCAATGGTAGGGAACCAGGCCGAGTTCGCCTCGGTCTCGCCCTGCGTCCAGATCTGACGCGGAACGCCTTCCTCGGTTCCCAACGGGTTGATAAAGTACAGCCCTTTGTCTGACTGGATGGCGGTGCTGCCGTTCACTTTCAGCTCGTTGGGTTTGGCGGTGTAGGAGATGAACACCTGCAGCGTGTCTTTCCTGGTGTACGTCTTGTCTAACTGCAGCGTCAGTTTCTGTTGGTCGTACTCGTATTTCAGGGGCACTTGCTGCTTTCCCTTCAGTAGCGTCACTTTATGCACATCGAAGCCTTTGGCATCCAGCACCACATGCTGCTGCGGGTAGAAATAAGGCTTCAGGGTGAGGGTAGCCTCCCCTAACAGGTGCTGCTTGGCCCAGTCAAACTTCACGTTCAGGCGGGTGTGGAGCAAATCCAGGAAGCGCTCCGCCGACGGCTGGTAAGGCCCCTGGCTGGTTGTAGGCACCACGGCGGCGGCCACGGTATCTGGCGCAGAAACAACTTCGCCGGTTGTAGCGGCAGGGGCTACCGGCTGCTTCACGGCGCAGCCTAGGGTGGCTCCGCTTAACAGAATGAACAAGAAGCCACGGGAAACGATGTGATTCATGTAATGATTTATTAACTTTGGGAACTCAAGTTGTGAATTTATTTCACACATACGGTACTTACTGTCTATAACTCTGCCCTCATGCTACAGGTAAAATCGGCCACTGCCACCTGGCAAGTAGTTCTGGAGAAAAACCAGATTCTTCTCAACGATGCTCCATTTACCTGGGATTTGCTTCCCCTCAGCCCTACTTCCTTCCATATCCTGAAAGACGGCCGGTCATATACCGCCGAGCTGCTGGAAAGCGACCCGGAAACCAAAACCTTCCAGATCAAGCTCAACGGCAAGGTGCATACGTTGCAGGTGCAGGACCGGATGGATCTGCTGCTGGAGAGTCTGGGCATGGGCCAGGCCCTGGCGCAGAAAGTCAACGACATCAAAGCGCCCATGCCGGGCCTCATCATTGACATCAAAGTGGAGCCGGGCCAGGAGGTCAAGAAAGGCGACCCCATTCTCATTCTGGAGGCCATGAAGATGGAGAACATCATCAAGTCGCCGGGTGACGGCGTGGTGAGCGCGGTGAAGGTAAACTTACGGCAGAACGTAGAGAAGAACCAAATCCTGATTGTGTTTTAAACCGAAGACTGTTTTGGGCCTGTTTTCTGAAAAGCAGGCCCAAAACGTGTCCGTCCATACGTCATTAACTATCACTATCTAATAAGTAAGCATGCGATTCAAAAGAATTCTATTGAAGCTCAGCGGAGAGTCCCTCATGGGCGAACAGCAGTATGGGATTGATACCAACATGCTGGTGCAGTACGCCAAAGAAATCAAATCTGCCGTTGACCTGGGCGCCGAGGTGGCCGTGGTGATTGGCGGAGGAAACATCTTCCGGGGCGTACAGGCCGAGGCTGTAGGATTGGACCGCGTGCAAGGCGATTACATGGGCATGCTGGCCACAGTGATCAACAGCATGGCGCTGCAGAGCGCGCTGGAGAAAGTGGGCATCTTCACCCGTCTGCTGTCTGGCATCAACATCCAGCAGGTGTGCGAGCCGTACATCCGCCGTCGGGCCATGCGTCACCTGGAGAAAGGCCGCGTGGTGATTTTCGGGGCCGGAACTGGAAACCCGTACTTCACCACCGACTCCGCCGCCAGCTTGCGCGCCATTGAGATTGAAGCCGATGTGGTGCTGAAAGGCACCCGCGTAGACGGCATCTACACCGCAGACCCCGAGAAAGACGCCTCGGCGGTGCGCTACGATGACATCACCTTTGAGGAGGTTTTCGAGAAAGGCCTGAACGTAATGGACATGACTGCGTTTACCCTTTGCAAGGAAAACAACCTGCCCATTGTGGTGTTTGACATCAACAAGCCCGGCAACCTGGCCAAACTGATCCAGGGCGAGCGCGTAGGAACCCTGGTTTCCATGTAAATACAGCACCCGCTGCCCCGGCAGTGGATTTTACCGAATAAAATCAGAAATTTGTACCGCCCTTTGGCGTTTGCTACGGTGGTACCGTTTAGTCATCTTTCTAAATCAGAAAACCCAATGACCGAAGAAATTAACTTTTATTTGAGCGAAGCCGAGGAATCGATGCAGAAATCGGTGCAGCACACAAGTGTAGAATTAACCAAAATCAGAGCCGGCAAAGCCTCGCCGGCCATGGTGGAAGACCTGCGCGTAGACTACTACGGCACACCTACCCCCATCTCACAGGTAGCCAACGTCATGACCCCAGACGCGCGCACGCTCATGATCAAGCCTTGGGAGAAAAACATGATCGCGGAGATTGGCAAAGCCATCAAGAACAGCGACCTGGGCCTGGCCCCCAACACTGAGGCCGACGGCATCCGGCTGAACATCCCGGCCCTGACCGAGGAGCGTCGCCGCGAGTTGGTGAAACAAGCCAAAAACGAAACCGAGAGCGGCAAGATCAGAGTGCGTAACATCCGGAAGGACGTGAACGAATCACTGCGCAAGCTCCAGAAAGAAGGCACGTCTGAAGACGCCGTGAAAGACGCCGAAGCCAAAGTGCAGAAGCTGACCGATTCTTACATCGTGAAACTGGATGAGCTTCTTTCTAAAAAAGAGGCCGAAATCATGACCATCTAAACCTCTGGCGCTTCTCGCCTGGTTTTAGAAAATCAGTACTAAAAGGGAAGGCCCCGCATGAGATCATGCGGGGCCTTCCCTTTTGTATTGTTTCTGGGTAAGAGAACGCCGATTTTACACCGGCATAACCGCCAGCCACTGCTGGGCCTCCTCCACCCCGTCAAAAACTTCTATGCCCGTGGTGTCATACGTGAAGCGCAACGATTTATCTGTAGACAGGCGACTGAACATGCTGGGCGAATACACCCAGGCAAACGCCACCATGCCGGCCTGCCGCATGCGGGGAAACCAGTCAGAACCTACCCACTCAGCGGCACTGGACCAAATCCCCTCCACGTGCGTGTTGTCGTTCAGCACCTTATAGCAGTCAAACTCCCCCATGGCGTCTAAAATCCGCTCACAGCCCTCCTGCACCGATTGTTTTGTCTGAAAACCGGTCCAGTCAGCATGGATGTACTGCTGCTCTGCCTGGTAAAGGATAGAGATATAGGTGTCTTGGTAAATGATTTCGTTGCTCATTGTCTGTCAAGCTCCTTCGGTGTGTCTGTCTGTCTGAGAAGGAAAAGCAAATTACGTGATGAACTTGAGGGAACCAAGTATTTATACGGTTAAAAACTGGATTATTCAAATGCAATCTAATAAGTAACCTCATGTAAACGGATATAAAAACAGAAGGTTTCTTCTATTTTTCCACATTAAGGAAAATCACAGAGAAAGTGCCTAAATTCTCCTCCTCCACTACACCTACAGCGTTAAGAGCGGGACTCAGCAAGCACAGAAAAAAAATCGATCAGAATAAAAATTTATCCGGCAAAGAGAGCCTCTACAAAGGCTAGAAAAGCTTTGGCAACGGGATGAAAACGAAATCGGCGTTTAGGGCCTACTTTCTGAAAAGCAGGCCTTAAACGCCGATTTTGTTTTCAAGAATTCTGCTGGCTACGATGGAGAGCTGAAACTCAACCCCGCTTTCTTGCTGCGCTAGAGATAAAGTTTCTTAGCGTGGATGTACTCCGCCACTGGCTCCGGCAAGAGGTAGCGGGTAGATTTCCCTTCTTTCAGGCACTGCCGGATAAAAGTTGCGGAGATATCCAGGAGCGGCGCGGGCACCAACGTGATCTTCGCGTGCTCCTTCAAGGCATCGGGCACCTTGCTACTGCCTGATCTGGGATACACCAGCACCTCGTACTGGTCCAGAATCTGCTCGTAGTTTTTCCACTTGGGCAGGGTAGCCAGGTTGTCTTCGCCCATGATGAGCACAAACTGATACTTGGGATACTTTTCCTTCAGGTACGTGAGCGTATCAATGGTGTAGCTGGGCTTGGGCATCCGGAACTCAATGTCCGTGACACCCAGGTCCGCATTGTCCGCGATGGCCAGGCGCACCATGTGCAGGCGGTCAAACTCATGCAACAGGCTGTTGCTGGGCTTGAACGGGTTCTGCGGGCTCACCACCAGCCAAACCGTATCCAGGGTAGTGTTGGAGGCCATGTAATTGGCCAGGATCAGGTGCCCTATGTGGATGGGGTTGAAGGATCCGAACAGCAATCCTACCCGCATGGCTACACGATAGGTTCTTCTGGATAGATAAAGTCGCGCACTAGCTTCTCGGCGCGGGCGAAGGCCTCTTCCAGGTTCTCGTTCACGATCACCTCATCGAACTGGTCTTCAAAGCTCAGCTCAAACTTGGCTTTGAACACGCGGCTGGAGATGCTGGAGGCCGAGTCTGTGTTGCGGGCCACCAGGCGCTTGGAAAGCTCTTCAATGGAAGGCGGTTTCACAAACACGGCCAGGGCGCGGTCTTTGTAGAAGTTCTTCACGCTCAGGCCGCCTTTGACATCCACGTCCAGAATGGCGTGCTTGCCCTCAGACCAGATGCGCTCGATTTCAGATTTAAGGGTGCCGTAGAAAGCGCCCTCGTACACTTCTTCCCACTCCACGAACTCGTCGTTGCCCACTTTCTCGCGGAACTGCTCAGGAGTGATGAAATAATAGTCTTTGCCGTTGATTTCACTGCGCCCCCTGCGGTCGCGGGTACAGGCTGAAATAGAGAAACTTAGTTCTGGGAGAACGTTTACTAAATGACGGACAATTGTGGTTTTGCCGGCGCCGGAAGGGGCCGAAAAAATAATGATTTTACCTTGCATCCAGGGTAGGAGAGCTTAAACTAAGCCGTTTGGTGGATTTTTGATTTGATGGAGTCTACTAAAGAAGCAGGAGTGCCTGGTCTGCGCAATGAGGCATTCAGGAATTTCACAAACAAGCGCTGCTTGTCTACGCTCTCAAAGCAGGGAGAGCATTCATCGGCTTTCTCAGACAGAAAAGCCTCATCTTCTTTTGTAGCTACGCCTTCCAGCCACTTCTCAAAAACGCCTTGCACCTTCTCACAGTCCGGTTCATGGCTCTCCTCTGAGGCATTTGCGCCCATCATTTCTTCTGACATTGTAGTAGTCCCCATCATAATTAATTTCTATTAGCCATTATAGCCCATTGACTTCGCGTATTTTTCCAACTTCTCCTTCAAAAAGTGCCGGGCTCTGTGGAGGCGGCTCCGAACTGTTCCTATGGGGATGTCCAGGATCTTGGCCATCTCCTCATACGTGAACCCTTCCAGGTCACAGAGGATGATCACCGTCCGGAAGTCTACTGGTAAGGAGTTCAGGGCGCCTGCCACCTCATCTCCTATCAGGTCCTGCACACTTTCCATGCGCAGGTCAGTAGTACCGCCAGAACTGTCTCCCTCTGCGTCCACGTCTTCAGAATTGTAGTAACCTTCCACCTCAGAGTAGTCTACTTTGGCGGGTTGTTTACTCTTCTTTCGGAAGTCGTTAATGAACGAGTTCTTCAGGATGCGGAACAGCCAGGCTTTGGCATTAGTTCCGGGTTCGAAATAATCGAAGAAGCGGTAGGCCTTGAGATAGGTCTCCTGAACCAGGTCGTTGGCATCGTCTTCGTCAAGGGTTAGACGGTATGCGAAGTTGTAGAGAGGCGAGATAACCGGCATCAGCTCCGCCTCAAACCGGGCGTCTTTCTCCTCTTTAGTCATTGAATTCGCTCTCTGTTCGCTCATTGGTCTTGATTTTGTACTTTTACACTTGGGGATAAAAATACCTATACGCAAATATAGAAATTAAATATACATAGGTACATACGAATATTAGGGCAGATGTTTACATTCCTCTCCCCTAAAGCTACTTTTGAGGAATTTATCTCCCTCTTCTTTTTGTTTCTGCGCTGCATGCCTCAACCTATTTCTGTTACCATACTCGCTAAAAACAGCCAGGAACTGCTGCCGCAGTGCCTTCAGGCGCTGGCCCAATTCCCGGAAGTTATCCTGCTGGACAACGGCTCCACAGACGCTACTGTCTCCATTGCGGGCCAGTTCCCCAACGTGAAGGTGTTCCACTCGCCCTTCATCGGCTTTGGTCCCTTGAAGAACCTGGCGGCTTCTTACGCCTCCCATGACTGGATCCTGTCCATTGACAGCGATGAAGTCATGACCCCGGAGCTGGTGCAGACCATTCTCACGTACCCCTTAGATAACGCCAGGGCGTACCGCTTCTTGCGTCACAACTTCTATGGAAAACGTTTAATTAACGCTTGTGGTTGGGAAAATGATTACGTGCTGCGGCTTTTTAACCGCCGCACCACCAGATTCACTGACCGGGAAGTGCACGAAGGCCTCATCACCCAGGGCCTCACCCTGGAAACCCTGCCCGGCATCCTGAACCACTATTCCTTCAAAAACACCTCAGAACTGCTCCAGAAACTGAACCAATACACCACGCTGTTTGCGCAGGAGAACCGGTTCAAGAAGAAGTCGTCTGCCTTCAAAGCCACGTACAAGGCCATCTGGACGTTTACGCGCAACTATTTCCTAAAAAGGGGTTTTCTGTACGGATTTGAAGGATTTCTCATCTCGGCCTGCAATGCCAACGGAGCGTTTTACAAGTACATGAAACTACACGAGGCCAACCGCTCCATGACCACCAGCCTGATCATCTCCACCTACAACTGGCCGGAGGCCTTGGAGGTGGTTTTGAAAAGCGTAGCCCTGCAACATGAACTCCCCGATGAGGTGATCATTGCCGATGATGGTTCCCGAGCCGAGACAAAGGCCGTCATTGAGCGGTTTCAGCAGAATTTCCCGGTTCCGCTCCGCCACTGCTGGCACGAAGACACCGGTTTCCGGCTGGCGGCCATCCGGAACAAGGCCATGGCTATGGCTACAAGTGAATACCTCCTCTCCATTGACGGCGACATGGTGCTGCACCCAGACTTTGTCAAGAGCCACAAACGCATGGCCCGGGGTAACACCTTTATCCAAGGCAAGCGGGTACTACTGCAGCCAGAACTCACCCGGCAGATTCTACACACGAAGAAGTGGCACATCACCCCCTTCACGTCCGGCATCATCAACCGTTTTAACGCCATTTCTTCAAAAACGCTCGCAAAACTCGGCTCCAGGAAACGGCCTGATATTAAAGCGATCAGGGGGTGCAACATGGCGTTCTGGCGGGCCGATGTGGTCAAAATCAACGGCTTCAACGAGAACATCCAAGGCTGGGGCCGCGAAGACAGCGAGTTTGCCATCCGGATGCTGAACGCCGGCGTAGAACGGCGTAATCTTCCCTTTGGTGGCGTGGGCTACCACCTGTACCACCCCGAGAATGCCCGCACTTCGTTGCCGGAGAATGACAAGATCTTAGCTGATGCCATTGAAATGAAATCCAAGTGGTGCGAGAACGGGATTGGTAAGTACCTAAAGGTCTAAACTTCTAATGACTTTACAGCTTTGCCTTAAGTCGATATCCACTTAGGAGGATAGTGAGCCCCTAAACAAAGGTAACTCTATGCGGAGGTAGGAGCATGCCCTCCTCTTTTGAACAGCTTTTTCAGTTGTTGGTGAGAACACCAACAACGGCAGCGAAACAGGTAAAGCAGCCATTTAAGCACCAAAACCCTTCCACTTTGTCATCCTGGAAGAATCTTGTGGCAAACTAGAAAAGCGTTGCAGAAGGGTTAAACCATTCGCTACCAATATCTTTTCAGGATGACAGAAGGCAAAATGGTGCATCATCGAAAGAAAGTAAAGCAAAACGCCCGGCCTCTCCAAGGAGAGACCGGGCGTTTTTAGGTCAGTTTCCGGAAAACAGCTCGGAAACGGATATGCTTAGTAACGGTAGTACTCTGGTTTGAACGGTCCTTCCACCTCTACGCCAATGTAGGCCGCTTGCTCAGGAGACAGTTCTTCCAGTTCCACGCCAATTTTGGCCAGGTGCAGACGGGCTACTTTCTCGTCCAGGTGCTTAGGCAGGGTGTACACTTTGTTCTCGTAGGCCTCTGAGTTGGTCCACAGTTCAATCTGGGCCAGCGTTTGGTTAGAGAATGAGTTAGACATCACGAAAGACGGGTGGCCCGTGGCGCAACCTAAGTTCACCAAACGACCCTCGGCCAGGACGATGATGTCTTTGCCTTCCAGGGTGTACAGGTCAACCTGTGGTTTCACGGTGTCTTTGGTGTGGCCGTATTTTTCGTTCAGCCAAGCCATGTCAATCTCGTTGTCAAAGTGACCAATGTTGCAGACGATTGTTTTGTCTTTCATGGCCAGGAAGTGCTCAGCGCGGATGATGTTGAAGTTACCAGTTGCGGTTACCACAATGTCAGCCTCCGGAATGGCGTTCTCCATTTTGCGCACGGCGAAACCGTCCATGGCAGCCTGCAGGGCGCAGATCGGGTCAATCTCGGTCACAATCACGCGGGCACCGGCGCCACGCAACGAAGCGGCAGAACCTTTTCCTACGTCACCGTACCCAGCCACCACGGCTACTTTACCGGCCATCATCACGTCAGTAGCTCTTCTGATAGAGTCTACCAATGATTCTTTACAGCCGTATTTGTTATCGAACTTAGATTTGGTCACGGAGTCGTTCACGTTGATGGCGGGCATCAACAACGTGCCGTTCTTCATGCGCTCGTACAGACGGTGCACTCCAGTAGTCGTCTCCTCAGACAAACCTTTGATGCCGGCGGCCAGCTCTGGATATTGGTCAAACACCATGTTGGTCAGGTCACCACCATCGTCCAGAATCATGTTCAACGGTTTGCGGTCCTCGCCAAAGAACAAAGTCTGCTCAATGCACCAGTCAAACTCCTCGGCGTTCATGCCTTTCCAGGCATAAACTGGAATACCGGCAGCCGCGATAGCCGCCGCAGCGTGGTCCTGGGTAGAGAAGATGTTGCAGGAAGACCAGGTCACCTCAGCGCCCAAAGCTACCAATGTCTCAATCAACACGGCCGTCTGGATGGTCATGTGCAGGCAACCGGCAATGCGGGCACCTGCCAATGGCTGGCTAGGACCGTACTCCTCCCGGATGGCCATCAAACCTGGCATCTCGGCTTCGGCCAGTTTGATTTCTTTTCTTCCCCACTCTGCCAGGGAAATATCTTTTACTTTGTAAGGCAAATACGTTTCTACCATTGTAGTTCAAGTTTTTACAGAAGAAACACAAAGGTACGCAATAAGTTTATCATCCTCAACGGAAAGGACTCGCTCCCGTGCACCATCTCGTTTTAGAGCCGTTTTTGTAAAAACTGCCCTAAAACGGGAAGCGGCTGAAAAACAAAAGGTCCGCTGATGGTAGCGGACCTTTGGGAAAAGGAATCAGGAAGGCTTCTATTTATTCACGATCACTTCGGCACCCAGGGTATTGGTATTCCCGGACGGCGGAGTTAAAAAGCCTTTGGCGAAAACAGTATAGATCTTGCCCGCCTGCAAGTTAACCGTGGCCGTAACGGCATTCACGTCAGTGCCCACGGGTTGTACCAGCAGCGTGTAGTTGCCGCCGTCTACCGGCGTGAAAGCGGTGGAACCTTTGAACTGAACATTGGAGAACAGGTTGCCTCCGCCCTGCACCACCACATCTACGTTAGGCGCATCTGGTGACAGGTGCACGAACCGCACATGGGCTTTGCCAGAGGCTGGCGCGGCCAAGTTATCTTCTATCACCACGGCAGAAAGCCCGGTGAGTGGGCCAGCGGCAAACACCGAGTAATTTTTACCAGCCGCCAGAGTGAGGTTGGCATCAATTACCGCCGAGGCGGCGCTACTACCGGCAGGCGCTACTTTCACGTTTCTGCTACCGGCGTTCAGTTGTACATAGCCTGTGTTCATGGGGTACATCAAGGCGGCGCTGTTTGCTTTGGTACCGTCTACATACAAATCCACGGCAGGCGCGTTAGGAGCGGCGTGCACCACCATGACATTGGCCTTCTGGTCCATGTCCAAGGTGGCATCGTCGTCATCGCTGCAGGCACTGGTAAAAAGCAGCGCTGGCAAAGCAGCCATTAAGCTGAGTTTCATCCATTTTTTCATAGTGTTTTGGCTTTAGGGTGAGAATTAATGTACATACATAGCATTAACTAACTCACACCTGAATTGTTTAACAAAACACCAACAAAGCCTCAACAAATTTCCCGCTACAGCCCAAGCGCAATTCTGTATCTTTACACCTTTTAGCTGAGAGAACCCATGATGCGTGTCTTTTCCCGGGAGGAGCAGGAATTTCTTCGTCAACATTTACAACAAGACCCGGCGCAACTGGCGCTCCAAGCCAAGCGTTGGCCGCAGTTAGACATTCCTAAACTGGCCCAGCAGATACGGGCGCGTCAGAAGGCGAAAAGCAAGATTCCCACGTGGGCGGCCAATCTGGAGTTGGCGTTTCCGGCGAATCTGTCGGTGGAGCAGAGTTCATCAGAAGTGACGGCGGAGTTTAAAGCTAACCTAGTGTCAGGTGAGACTTTGGTAGACTTAACCGGCGGATTTGGGGTAGATGCGTATCATTTTGCCCAGCGGTTCAACCACGTGACGTACGTAGAGCAGCAGACCGAACTCGCAGAAATTGTCGCCTTCAATTTCGCCCAGCTGGGCACCCACAACATAACCGTGGCAGCCACCGAGGCGGAAACCTTTCTCCAGCAGATGACCGCTCCGGTAGACGTCATCTACCTGGATCCCGCCCGGCGCGGACAAAGCCAGGAACGGGTACATTTGTTGCAGGACTGCGAGCCAGACGTGCTGCGCCTGCTGCCGCTGCTGTTCCAGAAAAGCAGGAAAGTGCTCCTCAAAACAGCGCCCATGCTGGACATTGACCTGGCCCTCCAACAGCTGTCGCACGTGACGAACATCTGGGTAGTGGCGGTGCAGAACGAATGCAAGGAAGTGCTGTATCTGCTGGAGCCCGGTGCCCAGGAAGCTCCCCTGCTCACGGCCGTCCACCTGAAACCCGGACAACCCGAGGAAAGTCTCTCGTTCACCAAAGATGCCGAAGAAAACGCCCAGGTCTTTTACGCCGAGCCGCAGCAGTACCTCTATGAACCCAACACCGCCCTGCTGAAAGCCGGCGCGTACAAATGGCTATCCGAGAGATTCAAGGTGAACAAACTGCACCGCAACAGCCACCTGTACACGTCAACAGAGCTTCAGCCCGCGTTTCCGGGCCGGATTTTCGAAATCACCGCCAAACCGAAACCTAACGCCAAAGAGCTACAACAGCTTCTGCCCGAGAAGAAAGCCAACATCACCGTCCGGAATTACCCGCTCACGGTGGCGCAGTTACGGGAAAAAGTCAAACTGAAAGAAGGCGGCGACCAGTACCTTTTTGCCACCACTGACCTGCACAACAAGCCCATCTTGCTGCTCTGCCGAAAGGTTTAGTTGTTAGTGATTAGTTGGTCGTTTCCGATTGGTGACATTTTCCTGGCGCGAGACTGAAGTCTCGTGACAAAGGATGATGCGAGTCTCCAGACTCGCCGGAAACCACGAGCAGGTAAATAGATTAGTATGGCGCGGATTTACTTCTATGATCTTTGGTCACCTGGGATGTAAGCCACGTAGGAAAATTTGTGTAATGGCGGGTGATAACCTGATTTCGCTGCGGGGCAGCGACGGTAGTCTGGAGACTACCGTTCATCCCAAGGCACGAGTCTGGAGACTCGCGCCAGTGAAAGGCCGGTGCAGGGAGAAAAAGATAAGGAAACCCTTCAGCCCTAAAATCTTATTACTAACAACTAATCACTATCATCTAATCACAAAAAACAGCAGCTAGTACTTGGGATTGGCTTTGCTTACCCAGCGGTTGCCTTGGAGGCTGAAGCGCCAGGGCAAAAGGGCATCGGCGCCAGCGTAGGCGACTCCCACGCGCGGACCGGCGATGATCTGGTTTTCAGGGATGTGCACACCCCTGTCCTCAAACCAGATTTCGGTTCCTGATAGATCAGTGCCGTTGTGCTGGGTGGAGATGCCCAGCGCCTGGGTGAGCAGACCGGGGCCGGCGGTGAGGCGGGGTTCTATCTTGGGAAGGCCGCGGCGGAGGCGCATTTCCTCTATTCCTTCCAGCGGCTCAAGGGCCCTGATCAGCACGGCATCGGCGGTGCCTTCTACGTTGGTGACCACGTTGAACAGCGAGTAAATGCCGTAGATGAGGTACACGTAGGCCACGCCGCCCTGCTGGTACATGATCTGGGTGCGTTTGGTGCGGCGGCCCAGGTGCGCGTGGCAAGCGGCATCCGATGTCCCGGAATACGCCTCGGTCTCCACCACCATGCCGCCGGTGAGCACCCCGTCAAAACAGCTGTAGAACGACTTCCCGATCAGGTCACGGGCGATGGTGACTACGTCTGGGCGCGTGAAGAAATCTGGCGTAAGTTTCTGCTGAAAAGCCATGCTGGAGGCGTTTATTGGCGGATGAAGACTTCGGTGACGCCATCGGCGATGACGTTGCTGAGCACCAGGGTATTCTCGCCGCAGAACCAGAACTGGTAGCCCACGGGCGTGAGGCTCTGCCCGATCACTTTGAAAGCCTGCCGCTTGCCCTGGAGTTTGCCGTTCACGTGCTCCTCAAATTCGCCATTCTCAAAAAAGGTCAGGGTTCGGGAATCGCCTACCCGTTCGCCGATCAGAAACTCATCGTCCTGCACGCCCATGTAGTTCGTCTGGATGCCCCGCAGTTCCCATTTGCCTTGCAGCTGGGCGAAGGCGGTGGTAGAATCTGTGGAGGTAAACTCACACAAGGCCACGGCGGCTTCTTTGCCCGCGCTGGCGGGAGTAGCATCCGCTGGTTTCTCTCCATCGGTTTGACAAGACGCCAGCGTGACAGAAAACAGAACGGCCGCAGAAAGTACTTTTTTCATAGGAAGGAGTTGCATCAGGTGAGACGTACGGCAAGAACGTAAAAAGAACAGGGGCAGCCAAGTCAAAGAATCTGATGGCTGCCCCGGTAGAGGAAATCTGGTGAACGAAGACTAGCGTTTCTTCTCCACCGCTTTCTGAATGTTGAAGTAAAGCTCGGTGAGGTTCAGTTTATTGGGCGTCTGCAGGTTCACCAGGTCATATTTGTTCTCCACCAACTGGGGCCGACCTTTCTGCCGCAGCCCTACCACCGTCAGGAACATATACTCGTCGCGTGGGGCGTTCAGGACCACGGCGGTTTCTTTGCTTCGGCCGTTGCCGCTGGCTTTGATGGCCGCCATGAGGCCCTCAAACTTGGTGAGCCACATCTGACTTTCGGCCTTCTTATTCAACTCGCCGTAGGCCATGTGCATGAGGTACATCACATCCAGGTTAAACGGATCGGTGGCCAGCAGCTTCTTGCCCGTGCTGATGATCTCGGGGAACCGCTCATAGAGCAGCATCTCATTGAGCGCGTCTGACTGATCGTTGGGTTTGTACGGGTTATAGCCCGACTGGAAGGTCCAGCCGTAGTAGAGGTGCTTGTACTCGTCCTGGGTCAGTTTGGGGTCATTGGCGTGGTAGCGTTTCAGCAAGTTGGGGTAATACATCTTCGACTTAGCGGAAGTCACCGCCGTCTTGATGGCGCTGTAGTCAATCTTGGAAACGGTCTGGGCCTGGCCTTCTTTCAAAACGGATTGAGCTTGTCCTTTTTTAGAGGTTTGGGCTTCGCCTTTTTTAGAAGTCTGAGCCTGGCCTTGCAAAAGGAGGCCAAGGCACAAAAAGCTTAAAATGAAGTATTGTTTCATGTGGTGGTAAAGGGGAAATTGAGACGATTAGCCCATGGCAAATACAGTGCTAAAAACTACAGGCTTGGTAAAAAGTTACATCTTCATCGCGGTTCCGGCAGCACAGCACGTCCGTTTCGGGGCTGCTTTCGCTAAAACAACGCTGAAACAGAGGATTTATGCGCTACAAACCTGCTTTAAAATGAAGCATCATTACGCCTGTTTTTTTCTGATGCTGCTGTTCTGAGCAAAGTAGCTTGTCTGGAATGTTATCCAAAGCTCTGCAATCCTGCCGGTGGTTCCCGGCGAGTCTGGAGACTCGCATCATCCTTTGTCATGAGACTTCAGTCTCGCGCCAGTTGGTTCTTGTACTGCTATGGCGCGGAAGTTACTTCCGTGACTTTCTACCTACTTTATCATAAGGCACGGAAGTAACTTCCGCGCCATAGCAGGCCATCATAACGTGCCTTCAAGACCTCGTAGTGGGCGCAGCTCCTACGAGTATCTGCGTCCATGCCGTTTACAGCCCCTTTTTCAAAAATCAGCCCTAAAACGATGGTTGCTCCGCCAGGAATTATCCTCCGGCTGTTTCCGGCTTGTTTCCAGAAAACAGGTTCAAAACAGCGAGGCAAGATATTTTTCGTGGGTTATAGCAGCCTTTCCAAACTTCGCGTACCTTTGCCCCGATTTTGGTGACAGCCTCGGTCTTCTTCCGGGGATGTCTTAAAAGGGAATCAGGTGAAAAACCTGAGCTGTTCCCGCAACTGTTATCTTCTATATGTTTCTGCCCACCACACGCCACTGTCTGTTCACCAGATGGGAAGGCCGGGCCGAAGAAGAGAGCCAGGAGACCTGCCAAGATCCAACATTCACCTGGAGGCTTTCGGGAAAAAAGCAGCAAGGATGGTGGTCCCGCCGTGGGCCGGCGTTTTCGTTTATTTCTCCCTTTTTGTCTCCTCTGCTCTATAGCCGAGGATATGGTACGTCGTCTTCTTTTGTTTGCGTTGGCCACCGTGGCCGCAGAGTTTCTGGCTCTGCCCAATAGCTATGCCCAGTTGAAAGACACGGTGCAGCTGGCTCCCGTGACGGTGGCGGGCCAGCGCTCCACCCGTTACGCCGCCGGCTCAAAGGTGCAGGCCGTAGACACGCTGCTTTTGCAACGGAGGCCTGGCCTCACCCTTTCTGATCTGCTGCAGCAGCGCAGCCCCTTGTACCTCAAAAGCTACGGCAACGGCATGACGGCCACGGTGGCGTTCAGGGGTACCTCATCCAGCCACACCGCCGTCCTCTGGAATGGCTTCAACATCGCATTACCCACGCTGGGCATGACCGATTTTGCCTTGCTGCCTCCTTCTGCCTCCACCCAGGTAAGCGTACAGCACGGGCCCAGCGGGGCGCTGCACGGCAGTGGCGCCGTGGGAGGAGCCATTCTGCTGGAGAACCCGGTGTCGTTCACGCCGTCCAGGCAACTGCAGGTACAGCAGGGAATAGGCAGTTTCGGGCACCGGCGCACGGCCGCCTCCGGCGCTTTCTCAGACGGTCGCCTGGCGCTTTCTTCTTCGTTCACCCGCACATCGGCGGACAATGATTTCCGGTTCCAGAACACCACCGCCTATGGCTCACCTCAGGAAACCCAGCAAAACGCGGGCTTTGACCAGACTAGCCTGGCGCAGGAGGTGCATTACCAGATCAGTCCCGGGCAGCGACTCTCCGCGAGAGGCTGGTACGTGAAGACGCACCGGCAGATTCAGCCGGCTATGGGCAGCGCTAACACTAACGCGGAGCAAGACGACGAAAACCTGCGCCTCATGGGCGAATGGCAAGGCCAGTTTGCCGGGGGCACCACCACCGTGCGGGCCGCCTATTTCAAAGACCGCCTGGATTATAAGAATGATGCCACCCTCTCTACCGTTGACACCTCTTCCCTTTCCACGGTTAACACCTACCAAAGTCAGGTAGAACACGAGCGCGCTCTGCTGCCCAACCTGCTGCTACAGCTTGGAGCCGAGGGGCAGTTGTTTAAAGCCAATGTGGGTGGTTACGGCGGAAAAGTAGACGAACAGCGGTTCTCCACCTATGCCTGGCTGCGGTATGATCCGTTACCCGGGTTGCAGATAAGCCTAAACGTGCGACAGGCCTGGGTGCAGGGCTTCAATCCGCCGCTCACGCCATCACTGGGGGCCAATTTCAGAATTCTGGAACAGAACGGGCAGACACTCTCCGTCAAAGCCAATGTCTCGCGCAGCTACCGCGTGCCTACCCTCAACGACCGTTTTTGGCGGCCTGGCGGAAATCCGGCCCTAAAACCCGAAAGCGGCTGGGGCTATGAGGGCGGCCTGGTGCACCAACTGAAAAAAGGGCAACTCACCGGCACCACCGAAGTCACCGGCTACGCCTTGCAAGTGAAAGACTGGATTCTGTGGCAACCCGCCTCCCAGGGGAACTACTCAGAACCGGTGAACCTGCAGCGGGTACGGGGCCACGGCGCCGAGCTGGACAGCCGCTGGCAATACACCCTGGATGACCGCTGGTCTTTCTCCGGCGGACTGGCTTACGCCTATACCATCTCCCAGCAGAAACTCCCCGATTTTAGAGCCCGGTTACAGGACCGCCAGCTGTTCTATGTGCCCAAACACAAAGTGGCCGCCTGGGCGGAAGTTCGCTTCCAGAGTTGGTGGCTTACTACTGATGCCACGTTCACTGGCCGCCGGTTCACCGATAATGACAACAACAACTGGCTGCCCGCCTACTACTTGATGAATGCCAGCCTGGGGAAAACCTTTGCGTGGCACACGTTTGAAACGCAAATCATGGCGCAGGTGCAGAACCTCACCAACACGGTCTACCAGACCATGGCGTACCGGGCCATGCCGCCGCGTCATTTCAGAATAGCCGTCTCGTTGAGATGGGTACCCCAACCTTAATTCTTTCTATTTTACTTTCACCCATTATCTCTATGAAAATCACTACTTTCAAAAAGTACCTCCTGTATGTCGCCCTCGGCAGCTCGTCTTTCCTGGCGGTTTCCTGTGACAACGATGATGAGTCAACTCCCAAAGGCGCGTATGAGCACGGCGTGTTCATCCTGAACGAGGGCAACTATGGCACTCCTACCGCCGAGGTAAGCTACCTGTCACCAGACGAGAAAACGTTTTTACCGGATCTGTTCAACCAGGTGAACAACCGCCCGTTGGGCGATGCGGCGCAGTCCATCACGTTTGTGGGAGACAAAGCCTACATTGCCGTGAACAACAGCGAGAAGATTGAAGTGGTAGACGCGTATTCCTTTGTTTCTAAAGGGGTCATCAACGGGCTGAAGATTCCCCGCTACCTGGCCGCGCTGAATTCCTCCAAAGCTTACGTGAGCGAGTACGTGGGCTACGATTTCTTCGGCTACACCGGCCCGGGCCGGGTATCAGTGCTGGACCTGACTACCAACACCGTGACCAAAACCATCAACGTGGGGCTGCTACCCGAAGGCGTGCTGCTTTACAACGGCAAACTGTACGTGGCCAACAGCGGGGGGAACACCGTGTCAGTGATCAACACCACTACTGATGCCGTGGAAGCTACCCTCAACGTGGGCGATTCTCCCAAGCACCTGGTCCTGGACGCCAATAACAAAATCTGGGTCTTGAGAGGTGGGTACGATGGCCCGGGGGCATTGGTGAAAATTGATCCGGCCAGCAACAACGCGCTTACGACCTATAGCTTTCCGCAGGGTACCAGCAGTGCCGGCCAGTTGACCATCAACGGAGCCAAAAACATGCTCTACTACTCGTACAACGGGAAAATCTACGCCATGTCCACCACGGCAACGACGGTTCCCACCACGGCCCTCATCAACCGGAGCCCTTACGGGCTGGGCATTGACCCGGAAACCAACGTTCTGTATCTGGGCACGGGCGGGTACAGCTCAAATGGCTGGGCTGTTAGGTACCAGGCTTCTGGCGCGCTCATTGATTCTTTCCAGGTAAGAATTCTGCCCAACGGTTTCACCTTCAGATAATCCGTTTTAGGGGTGTTTTCCTGAAAACGGCCTGTAAACACGCAGAAGCCAGTCTGAACAAGGCTGGCTTCTGTGCGTTTACGGCTTACCGGATGGCTGGCCGAAAGGCAATCTCCAGTTGTTCGCTCCCGCGCCAGCCTGTACAATCAAGGCTAATTATTTACCTTAGCAGCATGAAACGTCTGTTCCTCCGCAACAAAGCCCTGCGTGGCCTTTTAAGTACTTTTCTTTTAGTGACCATTTCTTGCAAAGAGGAGGAAAAGGAGGTGCTTCCGGTGTACGAAGCCGGGGTGTTGATCTCCACGGAAAGCACCGCCGGGGCAGACAATGGCAGCGTGCATTATTATGACCGCGCCACCGGTACCGTAGAGGCCGACCTTTTCAACAAAGTGAACGGCCGAACCCTGCAAGGAAATACCCTGCACATGGCCTCGGCCTTTGAGAAAACGTACCTGCTCACCAGCAATGGCAGAATAGAAGTACTCAACTCCCGCACATTCACCTCTGCGGGCACCATTCAAGGGTTTGACAATCCGCAGCGGTTTCTGGCCATGAACAACAGCACCGGTTTCGTGTCGGACTGGGGCAACGCGCAGGCCGACTCAGGCCGGGTCCTGAAAGTGAACCTGCGCACCAACCTGGTCATCGATACCGTGAACACCACCAAAGGGCCGGGCGCGATGACCATGGCGGGCGGGCGGCTGTACGTGGCAACCAACACCAACAAGATTCACGTGATCAACACCACCAGCATGAACAAAGACACGACCCTTACGGTGGGAGACAACCCCAACGGTATGGTGGTGGATGCAAGCGGCATCCTGTGGGTGCTCTGCGGCGGCAAACCCGATGCCACTACTCCGGCTAACCGCACCAAAGGCCAGTTAATCCGGATCACCACCAACAACCTGAGAGCGAAGCCCAGGGTGTTTGACTTTCCGGGAACTGCGTTCCAGCCCAAAGGTCTGGCTTTGAGCACTAGCCGCAACCGCCTGTACTTTATCTATGACGGAATTTACGTGATGGAAACGGCGGCCACGGCGCTGCCAACTACTCCCCTCATCAAGCGTCCGTTCCTCACCCTGGGGCAAGACCCCACCGATGGGCTTCTGTACACCGCCCGGGTAGCCCCCGACGGAACCAGTGGCTGGGTCATCCGATACCGCAGCACGGGGGCGGTGATAGATTCGTTCCAAGTAAAGGGAGTGCCCAACGGATTCAGCTTCCGGTAGCTTTCGGCTGGTTTTGTTGAAAATAGGCCTAAAACAGAAAAGCCTGCCTTGAAGAAGGCAGGCTTTTCTGTTTCTAAACCTTTTGGTTAGTTATTGTCTCGGTTCTGCTGTTGCTCGGCGGCACCGCCCACACCCTGGTTACTCACGCCCGTGTTCCGCCCTCTCACTTTGTCTTCCTGCTGGTCATAGATGGCCTGGTTGGAAGAATCGGTCTGGACGTTACTTACCGGGTCCTGGGAGTTGTCTGAAGTGCCAGTAGCGTTGTGCTCGGTAGGACTTTTGTCTTTGAAGTCGCTTTCCTCCACGTTTACCTGTCCTTCGCTGGTTCCGGTGCTACAGGCCGCGGCACCAAATAGTAAGGCGCCTCCCAGGAAAAAGGAAAGGGACGCGCGTTTTATGGGATTCAATGGCTTTTTCATAGTCTGGTTCAATAAGGTAGCAGGGCTGGGCCCGTGAAACATGTGAGGGACCGCCTTGAGCATAGTACGCGCATCCTCGGCTTTGAGTTAGCTTCAGGGGTGCTTTCAACGGCAATTTGCGATCGGTCTGGTTTCTGGCTAACCTAATTCCACCGTCTCTGCGTACAACAGGAGACGCCGGGCAAACTGGCGAATTCATTTGTATAAGTTTCACCTCAATTAAAGGAGAATACGCTATGACCAAAGGAAAAGGCGAAGATAGCCCAAAGCAACATAGACCCGATCAGGATAGAAGCTATCGCGATATCAACAGCCAGGATGACCAACTGAACAACAGCAACCGGCACAACAACAACCCGCCGTTTGAGGGCTCGCCGGAAACCCGCTCCAACCCCAACACCCCGGGCAGCGGAAACCAGAAATCCAGCAACAATGACCAGGGAGGCATGAGTACCGGCGCGGGCGTGAGCGGACAGCCGAACAACGAGCACAACCACAACCGAGACCAGGGAACCAATGATCCCAAATTTCAGGATGGTCCGGTAGCCGGCGGTGCCGATAACACCCGCGGCGAGAACGTGCCGTCCCGCGAAGGACACGGCGGCGGGGCCAAGAAAGGGAAGTTTGACCCCGAGCAGCACTCTCCGCAGGGCTCCCACGCCAATCCGTCAGACACGCGCGGCGCCGATTCTTCTGACAAAGAGTTCCGGAACAACCAGCCCAACGCCAGCACGCTCAAAGGCCACAAGAGCAGCGAGAACCTGGGCAACGAGAAAGAGTAATCTTTTTCATTCATGACAAGCAAAGGACAGCCGGTGTTTTACGCCTGTTTTCCGCAAAAGACCCGGGAAACGCCCGGGTCTTTTGTTTTGCCCGAAGTCTGCGCGGCGTTTGGGCAGGACACCGGCTTTGCCGTATCTTAGCAGAACGGTTTGCCAAAACAGACCTTAAAATCCGCTTATGGACGCACAACCCAACGAGAACGTGATCACGCCCGCCGTGGTGGCGCAAAGCCTCTCCTTTGAGGGATACATGAACCTGGTACGCGAAGCCGTAGCCCAGGAGAAAACCACGGGGGCAGAGCAATCGGCTTTCCTGGCGCAATTGACCAAAGACAACCTGGCCATCATGGAGCGCACCTACCAGACGCCGCTTCAGCCGGAGCTGGTGACGTTGGTACAGGAACTGCCCCAGGCGCAGCTGTGGCTCGTACTCACCGAAGGCTGGTGCGGCGATGCGGCCGTGCACGTGCCGGTGCTGGCCGCTCTGGCAGACCAATCCGATAAGGTGGAGCTGAGAACGATTCTGCGGACCGAGCAACCCGCCGTCATGGACGCCTACCTCACCAACGGGGGCAAGAGCATTCCCAAACTGATTGCCCTGGATGCCGAGACGCTGACGCCGCTGGGGTCCTGGGGCCCCCGGCCGCAGGTCTTGCAGGAGTATGTGCTGGACTTGAAAAAGCAGGAGCTGCCCATGCTGGAGTTCATCAAGAAGGCGCTGGGGTATTCAGAAGCCGATAACGGCCACGCCCTGCAGGCCGAGCTGCGGGAGTTGCTCCCGCAATGGACCCGGGCCGCCCGCGCGTAACATGGCAAAGGAAATCAAACGGCATCCTTTTCAGCGCGACTGGCGCCGCGACCTGCTCATTGCCGGGCTCATCAGCATGCTCGTTGCCATGGCGCTGCTGCTGTACGCGTTTGGGCTCACGAGCGATTTCGTGTTCCGGCTGTTCAATGCGTTTCTGGTGATTTTCATTCTGCTGGCGGGCACCGCATTTGTGATTGTGCCCGGGGTGAACTGGGTTTTCCTGCGGTTTTCCGGAAAGAAGCCCAAAACGCCCCGCCCCTCGGCCAAGCCAACGGCCCCGCGTCAGAACCTGCCCAAGCGCAACCTGCCCAGAGCGAACCGAAACGAGGAGTAAACGCCCGCGTGAGGGATTGCAGTGGAAAGCCCGCAGGGGGCGAGGCACGCAGCCGCCGAGGACTTGCAACGGAAAGCCCGACCCGCAGGGGCACGCCCAAAGAGTTTGTCGGCTGACTTCTGCAGTTAGGCACACGGGGCTGATTTTGAGCGGGCTTTAAGTACACTCTTTTGGCGTTTTAGGTGTTCTTTCTGAAAAGGAGAGCAAAAACGATTACCTTCCCGGCTTCACACAGGTACCTTATGGAACAGCATATCTATATCAAAAACATGGTTTGCCCCCGCTGCATCGCCACCGTGACCGAGGTTTTGACCCAACAGGGACTGACGGTGCAGGAGGTGAAACTGGGCGAGGCGGTGGTGACCAGCCCCGGAGAACCGGACGCGCAGGCGCTCTCCACGGCGCTGCAGGCGCACGGCTTTGAGTTGCTCCAGCAAAAAGACGAACAGCTCACCGACCTGATCAAAACCACGCTGCTGGAATACCAGCGCCATCTGGAGGCAGAATACCAACCCATCACTACCTCGGTGTATTTGGCGGAAAAACTGGGGCTGTCTTACCAGCACCTGAGCAAGGTTTTCTCGCAGCACACCGATACCACCATTGAGAAATACCTTATCCGGCTGAAGATTGAGCGCGTGAAGGAGCTGATCTCCTACGGCGAGCTGACCCTGAGCGAGATTGCCTTTAAACTACAGTACAGCAGCGTGCAGCACCTGTCCAACCAGTTCAAGAAAGTGACCGGCATCTCCGTCACGGACTACAAAAAGAACCCTACGGTAGATCGCCAGCCCCTGGACAAACTGGCTTAGCCGAAAGTTTTACACATCTGAGCGGGTAATTTTATAAGAACTGCTGCCCGCCCTGGGCGTATTAAAGAAGGTGAACTTGTTCAGAAGACTGGCGGCAAAGCCGATCTTCTGGATAGAAAATAGAGTGTGTTTGTGGATCGATTTTGTAAAACTTAACTTAAAACGTATGCACAATTCACAAATAAGACCCGTCTTAGACGCCCTTACTGATTGTATTCTGGCCTGTGAGCACTGCGCCGCTTCCTGCCTGCACGAAGAACACGTGCACATGATGGTGCCCTGCATTGAGTCTGACCGCGACTGCGCCGATATCTGCCGCCTGACCCTTACCCTACTGGCCCGAGGGTCCCGCCATGGCAAACACCTGCTGCGCGAATGCATTGAAGTCTGCGAAGCCTGCGCCGCCGAGTGCGAAAAGCATGACCACGACCACTGCAAACAATGCGCCGAAGCCTGCCGCCGGTGCGCCGAGGCCTGCCGTTCACTGGCCGCCTAAGCTTATTTTATCAAGTAGTAAAACAGAACAGCCGGAGTTTTCTCCGGCTGTGCTGTTTTACTATCTCCGTTACTGCTTGCGCGTACGGCTCAACTGTTTCACTTGCTTTTCCCCTTCTTCCCGGATGGCGACAGGAGGAGGATTTCCTTAGTGACGCCCTTGATTTTATCTTCTGAGTAATAAGCGGGGAAATACCCGTTTTTAGCCCATAAATCGAAAAGGTTCTTGTAATAGGAACTCGTAGGGTCACCGGACTGGCCGGGCGTGTTGATCATGCGGGCTGCATCCCAATCGCTCACATCCACCAGCAACCGGAAGCTGGCCCCGCTGGATTGGTTATCAAACCCGCCGCTAGAATTTGGCGTGTGGCTGTTTCCGCCGCGGGGCGCTGGCCCCACATCTGCTCTTTTCTTCCATTGTTCATTCGCCAGCCCGGGCAAGCGGTTGACTAAGGTTACGTGCTTGTACTTCTCCTGGCCGTATTGCCAGTTCTCAGGCGAGTTTCCCAGCTTTTTCCGCAACTCGGCCACGGCCGTTTCAAAGGTCTTTTTCAGAAAAGCATCTCTTCCCACCTCCGCATTAGGCCCGAACCGTTGGTCGGGCTTTTGCAGCCAACTGATCACCTTGGTCAGTTGCAGGCTCACCAAGCCTGTGAGTTCCTTCGGAATAAACTGTTGCCGGGCCTCCTGCATGATTTGCCGTTCCCATAGGTTATAGATACCGGCGGGGACTGACTCAGGGCCCAGCACAAAATCCCAGCCTGAAAGCCGGTCTTTGGCTTGTTGCACCAATGTATCTTCAAACGTTAACGACTTCAGCAGCGGCACCAGCGTTCTCCCCGGAATGGAGAAATAATCGGCTTGCAGGGCCTCCATGTCTTTCATGGTTACCTTGGAGTTCTTTTCCAGCACCTCGTTGATGCGGTCTCCCCGGTAGGCATCGGCCCAGGTGTAGTTCACGGCATCCCAGTGTTGGTAAGAGGCTGGGGTTACGTTCTGGTTGGCCGTCGCGAAGAAGCCTTTCTCCGGGTTGAGCAGGTGTGGCCGCTCTTTGATGGGGAGGTAACCCGCCCACTCATATCTCCCGTCGCCGGGTACGGGCACCATGCCGCTGAAATTTTTCCGGACAGGAGCAATGCCCACCACCTGCCAGCCGATGTTCCCTTTCTTATCGGCCCAGATCATGTTCTCGCCGGGGATGTGGCTGTAGCTACAGGCTTCCCGGAACTCGTCCCAGTTTTGGGCCTGGTTCATCCGCAGAGAGGCAAGATACGGCGCACCGCCGGGCTCCAGCCAGGCGCATTTCAGGGCGTAGGCTTTGCGGTTCACGGAATCAATGTACGTGACCGGCCCGTGCACGGTGTAGCGCAAGGTGGCAGTGACGGGCTTGGCATTTTTCACCGGAATGTTTCCGTCAGTTCGTCCATGGTCACCCACTGGCCTTTGTGGCGGTACTGCTTCAGGTTGGCTGGGTTCAGGTCATAGACATAAAGGTCTTCGCCGTCTGTTTCATAGATGGTAAGCCCCCAGGCGCCGTGCTCATTATGCCCGATGGACACGCCCGGGATAACCGGCTCGCCCCCACCTATCACGTTCCAGCCCGGCGCCACCAAGTGCACCATGTACCGCAAGGAAGGCACCGCGATGCTGCGGTGCGGGTCATTAGCGAGCATCGGGTGGCCGCTGGCGGTTCTTCGGCCACTCACAATCCAGTTGTTGCTGCCTTGGACCCCGTGCTCAAAAGGTTCTTTTTTGGGTTTGGCTAACTGCTGGTTCAGTTTATTTACCTGCCCTACCAGGTCTTTGCCGGCGGGGCTGAGATGGGCGGGCTTGAACACAATGTCTTTCTGATAGGCCTCGTACAGCTCCAGAATCTTCTCAGAAAGGAGTTCTCCCCGGATGGTGCTGTCCAGGGCCAGGATAGGATCTTTGGGATGGAACCACATCAGCTCTTTCACCTTGGCTTCGCCGGCTTTGGCCACGGCCATGCCCAAACTCAACTCTTCCGTGCTATTTCCCAGGAGGCCCTGATGCCGGGAGATGACCACTTCTGGCGTCCATTTGCCTGGACGGATGCCGAGCAGCTTGAATTCTATGGGAAGCAGTTCTGGTGTTCGGGTTGCTTCAGCTATGTAGGCATTCACGCCGTCTACGTACGCGTTGATGATGGCTTCGCCCTGCGGATGGTAATGGTTGAGTTCCTTTTTCAGATTCCCCCGAAACTTGAAAAGGCGGGCTCCTGTGTCTCGTTGCACCTCGTCGGGCCCCAGCAGTTCTGCCACGGTGCCGGTGGCCTCTCTTCGCCACATTTCGAACTGGAACAGCCGGTCTTTGGCGGCGGCGTACCCTTGCGCGAAAAAGAGGTCGTGCTGGTTGGCGGCATAGATGTGGTTCACGCCCCATTGGTCCCGCAGGATTTCTACGGGTGCGTGCAGGCCCGCTACGCCCAGTTTTTTCCTGGTTTGGGCGGCGGCAGTTATGCTACAGAGCAAGGTGAGCAACAGAATCGCGCAGCACGGGAAAGAGGAATAAGAACGACGCATACAGCAGGGGGCTTTGAGGTGACAGTACAAGTATACACGAAATGTTCTCTTCTTTTAGCGCACCGCAGATTTTATAACGGATTCGCCAAATCCTGTAACACCAGGGCGTTACTTCCCGCTTTCTTTGCCCAACTGCCAAATTCCTCGCTTTGGCTACGTATGCTATATCCTTGAACTTGTACTCACGCTATGTCGCATTCACACACCCACGAGCACTCGCATCACCACGGGCATTCCCACAGTCACGGCTTGCCGGCTTCTGGTCATTTAAATAAAGCATTTCTGCTGGGCATCACCCTGAACATTCTCTACGTGGTGGTGGAAGCCGGGGCCGGTTGGTGGTACAACTCCCTCGCCCTGCTCACCGATGCCGGGCATAACTTTACCGATGTCATCAGTCTGCTGCTCGCCTTCTTCGCCCTGAAGATGGCCCAGCGCAAACCCACAGATCGGTTTACCTACGGCTATGGGAAAAGCACCACGCTGGTCTCGCTGCTCAACGCCGTGCTGTTGCTGCTGGCGGTGGGCGCTATCGGGTGGGAAGCCATTGAACGGCTGGGTACCGCACCCGCGCTCAACGGAACGGCCATTTCCCTGGTCTCGGGCATCGGGATTGTCATCAACGCTGGCACCGCCCTCCTCTTCTTCCGCAACAAAGACCATGACATCAACGTGAAAGGCGCGTACCTGCACATGGCCGCCGATGCCTTGGTGAGTCTGGGTGTGGTAGTGGCGGGCCTGGTCATGCACTACACCGGCTGGTTCTGGGTAGATGCCGTCATGAGTCTGGTGATTGTGGCCGTGATTGTCTGGAGCACCTGGGGCTTGCTGGTAGAATCCTTGCGGCTTACGCTAGACGCCGTCCCGCAGGGAGTTGATCTGGCCGCCATCCGGGAGTATCTGCTGGCCGTTCCGGGTGTGACGGAGGTCCATGACTTGCACGTGTGGGCCATGAGCAGCACTGAGAATTCCCTTACCGCCCACTTGGTGCTGGAGGAAGGTTACTCCGATTTCCAGCTGTCTCAGATCACCGCCGGCTTGCGCGACCATTTCCATCTTCCGCATGTGACCTTGCAGGTGGAACGCGGCCCCGAGGGCCACGCCTGCGCCGAGGCCGGCGTGTACCATTAGATGTTTACCTGATCTCCGCTTTGAGCCTGTTTTCAGAAAAGGTGCCTAAAAACGGCACTCCAGATGTTCAATCGCGTATAAAAAAGTTCACCAAACTTCAAGCCTATGCGTTCTGAGTATAAACCGGCCATAGATGCGCTACTTGCCTGCATTGCGGCCTGCGACCACTGCGCCACCGCCTGCCTGCAGGAAGAAGAAGTCAAAAAGATGGCGCGCTGCATTCACCTGGACCTGGACTGCGCCGATTACTGTAGCCTGACGGCCTCCTTCCTGTCCAAAGGATCTGAGCACGCCCGTCTGGTGCTGCGCCAATGCGTGGAAATCTGCGAAGCCTGCGCCGTAGAGTGCGAGCGGCACGCCCATGACCATTGCCAGGCCTGCGCCGCCGCCTGCCGCCGCTGCATTGACGCCTGCCAGGAGCTCATCCCCAAGCCAGACACCGTGGCTGATTTGATCTACGACACCACGCCCTAACCTCCCAAAAGCGGTTTTGAACCTGTTTTCTGGAAACAAGCCCTAAAACGAAGAAGCTCCCTCCTGTTGAGATGAGGGAGCTTCTTCGTTTTAGGGCTTATCCTTCGTTCAACCTTGCTGCCACTCCTCCGCAAAACCGCACGGCCTAAAATTATGTAACTCCGGAAACACAATGCTGTAACGACCTGGCTGGCGGGCGGCGGTATCTTTGTAACGAAAATAAATAATCTACAAACGCGTACCGCTATGGCAACCCTAACGAAAGAAAAAACCAAGCCCGCCATAAAGAACAGTTTTCCCGTGGACGGGATGAGCTGCGCCGCCTGTGCCGTGAGCGTGGAGTCTATGCTGCAGGCGCAGCCCGGCGTGCAAAGCGCCGCGGTCAACTACGCGAACAAAACGGCGCTAGTGGAATACACCCCGGGCACCGATCTGCGCCAGCTGCAGAAAGCCATCCAGGACATCGGGTATGATTTACTCTTGAAGGAAGAAGAAGCCACCCAAGAGGCGCAGGAAATTCGCGAGCAGGAAGCCTACAGCCAAATCAAGTCCAAGACCATCTGGGCCGTTGCGCTGGCTTTGCCGGTGGCCGTGATTGGCATGTTCTTTCACCACATGCCCTACGGCAACTGGATCATGCTGGCGCTCACCCTGCCGGTGGTGTTCTGGTTTGGGCGCAGTTTTTATATAAATGCCGCAAAACAGGCCCGCCACGGCAAAGCTAACATGGACACGCTGGTAGCCCTGAGCACCGGCATCGCTTTTCTCTTCAGCGCTTTCAACACCATTTACCCCCAGTTCTTCGCCTCGCGCGGACTGGAGCCGCACGTGTATTATGAGGCCGCCACGGTCATCGTCGCCTTTATTCTGCTGGGCAAACTGCTGGAGGAACGCGCCAAATCCCGCACCAGCGGCGCTATCAAGAAGCTGATGGGCTTACAACCAAAATCGGTGAAGGCGGTGCGGAACGGCCAGGAGATAGAACTGCCCATTGAACAGGTGTTGGTAGGCGATCTGCTGCTTATCCGGCCGGGCGAGAAGATTCCGGTGGATGGCCGCGTGGTCAGCGGCACGTCGTTCCTGGACGAGAGCATGATCAGCGGCGAGCCGATTCCGGTGGAGAAGAAAGCCGGCGAGCCGGTGTTCACGGGCACCATCAACCAGAGAGGCAGCCTGCAGATCTCCGCCGAGAAAGTAGGCTCCGAGACGCTTTTGGCCCAGATTATCAAAATGGTGCAGGAAGCCCAAGGTTCCAAAGCCCCCGTGCAGAAACTTACCGATAAAATTGCCGGCATCTTCGTGCCCGTGGTCATCGGGATTGCGCTGCTCAGTTTCGCGGCCTGGTATTTCCTGGGCGGAGACAACAACGTGACGCACGCGCTCCTGGCTCTGATTACCGTGCTGATCATCGCTTGTCCGTGCGCTTTGGGGCTGGCCACGCCCACCGCCATCATGGTGGGCGTGGGCCGTGGAGCCGAGAACGGGATTCTGATCAAAGACGCCGAATCTCTGGAAACGGCCCATAAGCTCACCGCCGTGGTGCTGGACAAAACCGGTACCATCACCAAAGGCAAACCCGAGGTAACGCATCTGCAATGGGCCGCACCAGAGCAAAACCAGGCGCAACTGGCCGAAGTGTTGCTGGCCATGGAAAACCAGTCAGAGCACCCGCTGGCCGAGGCGGTTTCTAAGTACTTTTCTGAAAACGGCGTGAAAGCGGTAACACTGGACCACTTTGAAAGCGTGACCGGCCGCGGCGTGCGGGCGCAGGTTCAGGGACAAACTTTCTGGCTGGGCAACGAAAAGCTGATGCAGGAGAATCACCTCCAGTTTTCCCCTGATTTGGCGGAAACGGCCCAAAAACTGAAAGCCCAGGCCAACACCGTGGTGTTTGCCGGAACGCAGGGCCAGGTGGTGGCGCTCGTCTCCATCGCCGATGCCATCAAAGAGTCCTCGGCGCAAGCCATCCAAGACCTGCAAAAGCTGGGCCTCCAGGTCTACATGCTCACCGGCGACAACGCCCAAACCGCCGCCGCCGTGGCGCAGCAGGTAGGTCTGCAGCACTTCAAAGCCGAGGTCATGCCCCAGGACAAAGCCGATTTCATCCAGGAACTGCACCGCCAGGGCCACGTGGTAGGCATGGTGGGTGACGGCATCAACGACTCGCAGGCTCTGGCGCTGGCCGATGTGGGCATTGCCATGGGCCGCGGCACCGACATCGCCATGGACGTGGCCAAGATCACGCTCATGTACTCAGACCTCAAAGCCATTGCCAAGGCCATCAAACTGAGCAAAGCCACGGTGCGCACCATCCACCAGAACCTGTTCTGGGCCTTTATCTACAACGTGATTGGCATACCCGTAGCGGCCGGATTGCTGTACCCCATCTGGGGATTCCTGCTGGACCCCATGCTGGCGGGCGCGGCCATGGCTTTGAGTTCGGTCTCGGTGGTTTCTAACAGTTTGCGCCTGCGCACGTTAAAACTATAAGAGCATTGATTACCCTAGTTTATACTTTTCAACTTCAAATAACCTGCATATGAGCACCATGAAATTCAAAACGAATATTAAGTGTGGTAACTGCGTGAGCACTGTTACCCCTTCGCTAGACAATACTCCCGGTATTTACACCTGGCAAGTAGACACCAACACCCCAGACAAAATCCTGACGGTGGAAGGCGACGCCACTTCGGAGGCGGTTATCCTAGCCGTGGAACTGGCCGGCTACGAGGCCACCGAGCTAAAAGACTAACACCCGCTGTAACAGAAAGGCCGCTTCATATAAGCGGCTTTTCTGTTACAGCGGGTGCCAGGTTCTGTTTTGGGGCTGTTTTCTGAAAAATGCCCTAAAAACAGGTTGGTCTGTTTCCTTGCCCAAACTAAATATCTGAAATTATGAATAAGTTTACGGGCACTTCGTTTACAGGTAAACCACCCCCCTCTTTATGGCGCGACCTCTTCTCCTCGGGATACTCCTTTTTTTAGGAATCACCATTACGTGTCGTGCCCAGGTTTCTGACTCGGCGAAGACCAAACTAGCCTCGCACCGCTATTTGCTGTTATCTAAAGCCGGCTCCCTGAAACGGTACAGACTGTATGCCGGTGACCGCATCACGTTCAAACACGCCAAGTTCAAGGGGCTTCGCACCGAAACCATTGTAGACATCCGGGGAAATTCTTTCTTCCTCCAGGGCATGGAGGTTCCGCTGACGGAGGTGGAGAAAGTACGGCTCCGGAACCACACCGGTGGCCGCAAAGCCGCCAATTTCGGCGGAAGGCTTCTCAAGACAGCAGGTACGGTCTTTATCTTCGTGGGTGGCCTGAACGCGCTTCTGAACCTGAATAACACCCCCGACCGGCAAGATGGCTTGCAGACCATGGCCGGGGCCTTAACGCTGTACGGCCTCGGGGAAGGATTGCACATCCTTCGGAACGGCACGTACCCCATCAACAAAAAATGGACGCTGAAAGTCATTGAGATGTACTAACCTCTTCTGACTTCCGCGTCCATTTCCGTTTACGGCCTCTTTTCTAAATACAGTCTCAAAAAGCACTTCTGGTTCCGATGACCTTTTGCCGTAGGGGCAATCCCTTGTGGTTGCCCTTTGCAGTATCAATGGAAAAGGGCAACCACAAGGGATTGCCCCTACAAATTTCCAGCGACTCTATTGTCATACTCCTTCAAAGGGGTCAGAGTGCGTGTTGGTCTTAACTACTTTTAGGAACTGCACGACAACATAGAGCAACCGGCTTTCTGGCTGGCCCAATCGGGGCGTTTGGCGAAGAACTCGTCGAAGTGGCGGGAGTACGGATCTTTCATGGCCGCTTGCAGCTTCTGGAACAGCGTGTTCTCCCCGCGTTCCAGTTCTTCGATGGCCTGGTGCAGCAGGTAGTTCCGGAGGATGATTCTAGGATTGGCTTTCTGCATGCGCGCCAAAGTTTCTTCGCGGGAGCCGGTGTTGGCGTTCAGCCGCGTGGCGTAGTCCTGTAGCAGGGTGAACAACGTGGTCTGCTCCTCTTTGCCCAGCTCGCGGTAGAAACTGTCCTGGAAAAGAGCAATCACTTCGGCTTCGGTTCCTGGCTCCTGGGGCAGTTCCATCAGTTGCTGGAAGAAAATGGTCAGGTCCAGATTCAAGGTGTAGAGCGCATCGGTGAAACGGGTGATGAGTTCCTGATCGCCTTCCTGCACGGCCTCCAATCCCAGTTTATTCGCCATCATGGCGTAGTACTTCTCATGGAAGCTGTCACTGTAGGTTTCCAGCACGGCCACCAGTTCCTCGGTGCCCGGCAACAGCGGCGCGATGGCGCTGGCCAGGCAACCCAGGTTCCAGTAGCCAATTGACGCTTGTTTCCCGAAGGCATACCGGCGGCCCGGTAAATCTGTGGTGTTGGGCGTGAAATCAGGATCGTAGTCGTCCAGGAACGAGAACGGGCCGTAGTCAATGGTGAGCCCCAGAATGGACATGTTGTCGGTGTTCATGACGCCGTGCACAAAGCCCACGCGCATCCACTCCACCATAAGGGCAGCGGTACGCTCCAGGATTTCCTTGAACCACTCCAGAATTCGGTTTTCGCCCTGGATGTGCAGATAGTAGCGGGAAATGGTCCAGTCTACCAGCTTCTGCAGGTTTTCTTTCTCCTGGCGGGCGGCGGGCATCTCAAAGCTCCCGAAACGCAGGAAACTAGGCGCAACCCGCATCACAATGGCGCCGGGCTCAAAGGCCGGGTTGCCGTTGTAGAACATGTCGCGCATGACCTGGTCACCGGTAGAAACCAGACTCAAAGCCCGGGTAGTAGGTACGCCCAGATAGTGCATGGCCTCGCTCATGAGGTATTCCCGCACTGAGGAACGCAACACGGCCCGGCCATCGGCCCGACGGGAGTACGGGGTCATGCCCGCGCCTTTCAGCTGCAGTTCCCAGGAGTTGCCGTCCGGTGCTTGCCACTCGCCCAGGGTAATCGCCCGGCCATCACCCAGCTGTCCGGCCCAGTTCCCAAACTGGTGTCCGGCGTAACAGGCGGCGTACGGATACATAGACGGGGCCACGTGGTTTCCACCCAGCACATCTACGTCTTTCTGATCGGTGGGCTTTTCAATGCCCAATTGCTGGGCCAGTTCCTCAGACCAGGCCAGCAGTTCGGGTTTCTTGACCGGCGTAGGAACGGCTTTGCTGTACAAAACGCCCGGGGTCTGGCGCGGCTTCAGGTTACCGCTGTCATCGCCGTCAAAAGCGGTGACGAATTCGTTTTTATATTCTTTCGTGCTGAGACTCTGCATACGTTTGACTTAGTAATTACTTTCCGGCAGGTGCGGCGCTGTTTTTGGAACAGGCAAGTCACCTGCATCCCTATTCAACATACTTCCGGCGGAAATAGTTGAATCATAGGCCCACCTCCTGCTCTTTTATGCGCTTTTATTGGGTTTACTCCACGCTACTCCGCCCAAATTCAGGAAAATCGCTGCCTTCAAGAGTTTGGTTGACCGTTCCCTTCAGAAACTATCTCCCGCCTTGCTTTGGAAAAAAGTAGCCGTCTTGTTTTGGGGCAGATTTCCGAAAACCAGCCCCAAAACATCCTTGGCAATTCAGGGTCACACTCGTCTGCTTACCGGTTTTGATTTTTGGTGACCCAGGGCATCAGTTTCCAGAGCTCCATCAAGACCACCGCGCCCAGCGCCAAGCCCGCAGCTCTTTGCCACTCGTCCCACCCGAAATCAGCGGGGATGGTGAAGATTTCCCGGATGCCGGGCAACACCGTTAGCCCGTACAGCCCGAAACACAGCAGCACCGCCCCGATCACATATTTGTTCTGGAAGAAGCCTGCGCCAAAGGCCGTCTGGGTGTTGGAACGGGCGGCAAACGTCTGGAGCGTACGGGCCAGAATCAAGGTGGTAAAGGCCATGGCGATACTCATCTGCTCTGACTGCTGCAACCCGATGTACTGGGAGACAATCACCGCCACGCCAATCAAAAGTCCGCGCATGATCACTGACCGGAGCGTGCCGCCGGCGAAGATGCCTTCGTTGATGTCGCGCGGTTTGCGCTGCATTACGTTGGGTTCTGCTTTCTCCACGCCCAGCGCAATGGCGGGCAGCGAGTCATTGAGCAGGTTGATGAACAGCAGCTGGATGGGCGTAAACGGGTTCACCCAGTCCAGCGCCAGCGCGAACAGAATAGCGATGATGGCCCCCAAGTTTCCGGCGAATAGGTAGGCGATGGCTTTCTTGATGTTGTCAAAGACAGTTCGGCCCACGGCCACAGCACTGATGATGGAGACAAAGTTGTCATCGGTGAGAATCATGGCCGAGGCATCTTTGGCCACATCGGTGCCGCTGCCCATGGCCACACCAATATCGGCTTGCTTGAGGGCGGGGGCATCGTTCACGCCGTCGCCGGTCATGGCCGTGATTTTGCCTTTGCGTTGCCAGGCGCGCACAATCCGGATCTTGTTTTCCGGCGAAACGCGGGCGTAAACGGCAATGTCTTCCAGCTTCCGGTCCAGTTCTTCGTCAGATAAGCGGTCCAGCTCCTGCCCGGTGAGGGCGATGTCGTTCTCGTCCATCAGGCCAATCTCCCGCCCAATGGCTCGGGCGGTGGTTTTGTGGTCGCCCGTGATCATGACCGTTCTGATGCCGGCGTGCTTGGCTTCCTCAATAGAGGCGTACACCTCCTCGCGCGGCGGGTCAATCATGGCTTTGAGGCCTACCAACACTAAGTCGTTTTCGTCCTCAAAGGTAATGTTGGAAGCCTCAGACAAGGGTTTGTAGGCGAAGGCCAGCACGCGCAGGGCCCGATCAGAGAAGTCTTCGTTCTGGTCTTGCAGGGTTTCCAGCACTTCCGGCGTCAAGGGCTGCTCCTCCCCGTCTACCAACACGCGGTTGCAACGCGAAAACACCACGTCGGGGCCGCCTTTGGTCAGGAGCAGGCGCTGGCCATCAATGGTGTGCACGGTAGACATGAGCTTGCGGTCTGAGTCAAAGGGCAGTTCGGCTTCGCGGGCAAATTCTTCCCGCACTTGCCGGTAAGGCTGGTTTTTCTGGTTGCTGAACGCGATGAGGGCAATCTCAGTGGGATCGCCCAGTTCGGCACCGTCTTCGTTGATCTGGGCATCGTTGGAAAGCACGGCCACCTGCATCAGCCGCCGCTCGGCTACGCTCCACTGCGCGGGATCATCCGGGAACTCATCGGCGGTTTTGCCGGGCAGGTAGTAGTCTACCACCGTCATTTTGTTCTGGGTGAGCGTACCGGTTTTATCGGTGCAGATGACGCTGGTGGAGCCCAGGGTTTCCACGGCCGGAAGCTTGCGGATGATGGCGTGCCGACGAGCCATTTTGTTGGTGCCCACCGCCAATACAATAGTCACGATGGAGGAAAGCGCCTCTGGGATGGCGGCCACCGCCACGGCTACGGCAAACATGAAGGCTTTGAGCAGGGCATTGGTCATGTTGCCGGTATCACCGCCTATCCATACCCGGAAGGCTTCCACCCCGAAGATCAAGATGCACAGCACCAGAATGACCCAACCCAGTTTCTTGCTGAAATCGGCGAGTTTGCGCTGGAGCGGCGTTTGTTTGGTTTCGGCGGTGGCCAGCAGGCCGGCAATCTTGCCCAGTTCGGTTTTCTCGGCGGTAGCCGTCACCACGAACGTGCCCCGGCCGTAGACCACCAGCGCGCCGCTGTACACCATGTTTTTGCGGTCGCCCAGCGGAGCTTCGTCCGGGATGACATCGGTATGTTTCTCCACCGGTTCCGATTCGCCGGTCAGCATGCCTTCGTCTACGCGCAGCGAGCCGCTTTCCACCACCCGCCCATCGGCCGACACGAAATCGCCGGCTTCCAGCACCACCACATCGCCGGGTACCAGTTCACGGGCGGCCAAAGAGTACGTTTTGCCGTCGCGCAGCACCTTGGCCGAGGGCGCCGACATTTGCCGAAGCGCGTCCAGGGCACCTTCGGCCTTTTTGGTCTGCACTACGCTCACAATGGCGTTGAGCACCAGCACCGCAAAAATGATGACTGCTTCCATGACTTCGCCCAGCACAAGCTGCACCGCGGCCGCGATCAGCAACACGATGACCATGGGATCTTTGAAGGTCTCCAGGATGAGTTTCCAGACGGGGTCGCGCTCGGCTTCGGAGAGTTCATTGTAGCCGTGGGTTTGGAGCCGCTGCTGCGCCTCTGCCTCAGAGAGGCCCTGGGGAACGGTCTTTAGGTTCTGGAAAACCTGTTGGGTGGGCTGCTGGTAGAATTCCATGAAGTCAAGGGTTGACGGGTGGCAATTGGTGAAACTCGCATCTGCTACGTTTACGAAAAACGGGGCTGTTCAGCTTTTACGGAGAACCTCCGTACTTCTTCTATCTAAATCGGGAAAAATTCCCTTACCGCCCTGCGCCGCAGCCCCTCGTTCCATTTCCCTTCGTCAGCCAAGGCTTCCATCTATTACGTTTTAAGGCTCTTTTCAGGTAAACGGACTTAAAACGGACAGGTCACGCTTCGGCCAAGCCCGTCATTCCGGCGGTGGTGCGCGAGGCGATGAACTCCACTATCCGGAGCTCCACCAGGTCCTGGTACACAAACGGATCTTGCTGCAGGAATTCCTCCACCTCGGTTTTGCTGGCGGCCTGGCAGAAAATGAGCCCTCCGTCACGGGGCACTTTCCGCCCGGAGGCCACGAAATACCCGCTGGCAAAGCCTTTTTCCACAAAGGCCAGGTGCTCGGCCATAAACGGCTCTATCTCAGAGAAAGCTACTTTATAGGTTAATTCGATCAGAAACATAAACAGGACGTTTGGGTTTTTCCAAAGCTACGGCATCTTTCCGTTTAGCGGCTCATTTTCAGAAAAGAAGCCTAAAGCGGCAGCCATTCGCCAGTCCGTACCTCCCGCGGTAAATCTCGGGCCCCGCCTGGGCACCGGATAGATTGCGGAAGTCGCGGAACGGGGAAATGCCGGGTTGGGGGAAGATGGCTCTCCAGTTGAATTGAGTTTAATGATGAGAAGTGGAAAGAACCGCTTCTGTTGGCAGGCAGCACCAGCCTTGCGATACCTCTAAAAGCAAGCGTGGCTGCCAGGTTTCTCAACTTGGCAGCCACGCTTGCTTTTATTTAGATGGAATAGAGGCTAGACTAGCTTTTGTCTTGCTCGCTCTCCTGACCATTGTAGTTGCTCCACTGGGCTACACCTTTGGGTTCAGCACTGGTGATTTCGGCACTTTTGATTTTGCTCAGCTCCTTGTTCATTTTCTCGGTGAGCTTCATTTCCTTCTCAATGCCTTTCTCGCGGTCCTGCAAGCCTTGGGTTTCTTTCACGTGGGCTAATGGTTCCTCAATGTAATCCCAGCTTTTGCCGGTGATGGGCATGTCGCCTTCGTTCCAGGGTCCGCGGGCGCTTTCACCCTGTGACAGGTTAAAGTACTGGTTTGTGAAACGCGGATCAGCTTGGAGCACTCCCGGCGGGTAGTTGGGCTCAATGGTAGACAGGGCCGCCTGGAACATCTCAAAGTGGGCCACCTCGCGGGTCATCAGGAACGACAGCGTGTCTTTCACATACGGGTCATCGGTGAACTGCATGAGGTATTCGTACACCAGTTTCGCCCGTGATTCTGAGGCGATGTTGGAGCGCAAATCTACGGTCAGGTCACCGTTGGAGTGGATATAGGAAGCGCACCACGGAATGCCCTGGCTGTTGGTGAGACGCGGTCCGCCGGCGCTCAACGTCCCGAACTGCGGGTTGGACAGCGCCTGGTGGATGATGTTCTCTTTGGCCGCCTTTCCGTTCATCACTTCCATGATTTCAGATTGGTCGGCGGCGTCTTTCAACTCGCCGTTCACGCCTTTCAGCAGCATCTGGATAGTGGCGCCCACAATCTCCAGGTGGCTGAATTCCTCCGTAGCGATGTCCATGAGCATGTCATACTTGTCTGGAAAGGGTTGCTTGGCGGCGAACGCCTGGGTGAAATACTGCATGGCGGCCGCCAACTCCCCGTTCTCTCCCCCAAACTGCTCCAGCAGTAAGGTAGCAAAGCGAGGATCTGGTTTAGACACCCGGGCATTAAACTGTAGGTCTTTTACGTGATGGAACATGTTTCTAGGTTAGAGGTTTAGGCCAAGCTTAAATCCGTAGAATCCACAGAAAGGAAGAATTTAAACCTGGTAGTATTCCTCTGCACAAACGGCTTCTGCATGGGTTTGTTCAATGCGTGACCGGTCTGTTTTAAGCGCCGTTTGCGCAAAACACCGCGAAATTCGGCAGACCAACACGTCCTATCCAATTCCCTTTCAAACCTTTACTTCCTCAACCTCCCTCTGTGACTGTATATACCGGGTTTTCAAAATCATTGAATGTTCCAATACAAAACCACGAGTATTCCTGTAACCAGCACCCTGCCTCGTTTTGCACCGGTTTCCCAGAAAAGAGCCTCTAAACGCAAATCGATTTAGGTTATCGCCGGCCAGTTTCCTTGCTGAGGATTCAACTTTCTTTCCGACTGCCGGTCTGCCTTGTAAGGCTTTCTGAACTCATCACGGGCGAAGGCTGTTTCCTGCTTACCGGTTTAGAACTGCGCTTTGAGGCTGTTTTTCCGAAATGAAGCCCAAAACAACTCCTCGCGTAACACGCAAGACTCAGAACTCCTTTCCGTACCTTTGCTCAAATTTGAATTCCTTTGAACGCCGCTCCTAAAATCCTCCTCCTCACCCCGCCGCTCACGCAGCTCAACACCCCCTACCCCGCCACGGCTTACATCAAAGGTTTCCTGCGCGGGCGCGGATTTGACGTGACTCAAGCCGATTTCGGGCTGGAGTTGGTATTGCGCCTGTTCTCCAGAAAAGGACTGCAACAGGTGTTTCAGGCCATTCTGGAGGGTACGTATGAGTTGTCAGACAACAGCCAGCGCATGTTGCGCCTCCGCAAATCGTACCTGGACACCATTGAGCCCGTCATCAAGTTCCTGCAAGGCCGCGACAGCACTTTGGCCCACCCCATCGCCATGGGCGCGTTTCTGCCCGAGGCGAGTAGGTTTTTGCAGCTGGCGGATTTGGAAGAAGCTTTCGGGACGATGGGCATCACCGACCGCGCTCGGCACCTGGCCACGCTGTACCTAGAAGATTTGGCAGATTTAATCAAGGAAACCGTCTGCCCGCACTTCGGCTTTAGCCGCTACGCGGATAAACTGGCCCTGAGCGCCACCTCTTTTGACCCACTGGAAGATGAGCTGCAAACCGCGCCTAACCTGGTGGACCAACTCCTGCTGGATTTATTGGACGAGCGAATGCAGGAAGTGCAGCCTGAGGTGGTGGGTTTCTCGGTGCCGTTCCCGGGCAATCTGTACGGCGCGCTGCGGCTGGCGCAGTTCATCAAGCAAAGATACCCGCAAGTGAAAACGCTCATGGGCGGCGGCTACCCCAATACTGAATTAAGAACCCTCCGCGAGCCCCGCATTTTCAAATACATCGATTTTATCACGCTAGACGACGGCGAAGGCCCGTGGCTGCGCTTACTGGAGTTTTTCCAGGGCCAGCGCGCTGTGGAGCAACTGCAACGCACCTTCCTGTTACTGAAGGACGAAGTACAATACATCAACGGCGCTACTGATGCCGATATTCCGCATACCGAGGTAGGCACCCCTGATTACTCTGATTTAAAAATACACGAGTACCTGAGCGTGGTGGAAGTGCTCAACCCCATGCACCGCCTCTGGTCTGACGGACGCTGGAACAAACTGACCGTAGCGCACGGCTGTTACTGGAAACGCTGCTCATTCTGTGACATCACCTTAGACTATATTTCCCGCTACGAGACCGCGCCCGCCACGCTGCTGGTGGACCGTATTGAACAGATTATCGCGCAGACGGGCCAGACCGGTTTCCACTTCGTGGACGAAGCCGCCCCGCCCCTGGCCTTGCGCGATTTAGCCATTGAACTGCTCCGCCGAGGCGTGAAAATTACCTGGTGGGGCAACATCCGCTTCGAGAAAACCTTCAGCGCTGACCTGTGCCGATTGCTGGCCGCCAGCGGTTGTATTGCCGTTTCTGGTGGCTTGGAAGTCGCCTCAGACCGCCTGCTGGCGAAGATGGAGAAAGGCGTGAGCATTGCCCAGGTGGCGAGAGTGACCCGGGATTTCACCGCCGCGGGCATCATGGTGCACGCGTACTTGATGTACGGCTTTCCCACCCAAACCGCCCAAGAAACCATTGACTCTCTGGAAGTGGTACGGCAGTTGTTTGCCCAGAACGTGATTCAGTCTGGCTACTGGCACCGCTTTTCTATGACCGCGCACAGCCCCGTCGGCAAGAACCCCGAGAAATACGGCGTCGTGAAAGTGGGTCCGGAACCCGGCTTGTTCGCGGATAATGACCTGTGGCACGAGGACCCGCAAGGCGCGGACCACGAACGTTTCGGGGCGGGTTTGGCGAAGGCGCTGTACAACTACATGCACGGCATCGGGCTGGAAGAACCGCTTTCGTTCTGGTTTGATTTCAAGGTTCCACGTGCCTCGCACCCAAAAAATATGATTGCCCAAGCCGTAGAAGCTATAGGCAAACCTGATTCTGAGAAGCAGAACCTGCGCGTGCTGTGGCTTGGCAATGCCCCGGAAATAGAAGTAGTGACCAAAGCGAAGAAAGGCCGCACGTTCCATAACGCCCTGCTCACCTTCACCGAGAAAACGGAGGAATACGAAATCCGCACCTCGCCGGAAGTCGGCCAATGGCTGCACACCTGGCTCACGCGTTTGTCAGAAGACCTCGGCACTAAATATCTTTTAAAAGACCTAGCCGCTGATTACCCCGAGGATCAGATGTTCACCTTTCAGGAGTTTTTGATTACCGATACCTGGCTGGATTTGCGGGAGCGCGGTTTGCTGGTGGTATGAGGTGGTTGGCACAGACGCTCGCAGGTCCTCTGGACGCTACGAGGTCTTTTGAGTAGGCGGTATTACAGTTCGTCTTCTTCGATAAGAGGGCTTATGGTGCGAAAATCAGCGTCTTCTCGATGGAATCTCTCCATGTGTTCCCTGTCGCCAAACCATTCTAAAACTGTGTCTCGCTCAAGATTGGTGGTCTTCTTAGATAAGAGGCTATGATAGGACGAATAGGGCCAATCCTTGAAGTCCTGAATCAGGCCGTGGTGCTGTGGATTGAAATGAATGTAGAAAATCAGGCGTGTAAAGTATGCCTCGGAGGTAACCTCTTTCCTTCTGAAGCGCTTCTGAAACAGGCTATCTACTCTCCCATAGCGGATGTTCATCGCTTTTGTGAAAGCGTTAAGTAAATGTCCCCATTGCCTTTGAAGACTTACCGGAATGAACTCTTGGTTTTGCTCGCTTCTCTTCAAGAGAGCCTCTGCTTCCTTGACCTGAATCAGAAAATGCACATGATTAGGCAACAGACAATAGCAGTAGGTATGCACAAACGGGGCTACATATTTCCGGTATAGCTGCAGGAAATACAAGTAGCTTTCTTGACTTACGAAAACTGATTCGCTGTTATTGCCTCGCGTATAAATATGGTAGAACTTACAAGGCTCTAAATCCTTCGTCTTTTGCATCTATCACTATACGAGAACCGAAAGCGTTTGCTCCAAAGACCTCGTAGCGTCCGGAGGACCTGCGAGAGTCTGCGCCATTAGCTTACACCCATCGCTGCATGTACAGATCGCGCTGCACATCTGCGCCCAGCACAAAACTCAATTCACCGGCTTCCTGAAACCCGTATTTCTGGTAGAATCTAATAGCGCGCTCGTTGCTTTCCCAGACGGTGAGCCACACCACGTCATGCCCGTGCTCCTGAGCGCGTTTTAAGCTCATTTTCATCAACGTATCGCCTAACCCTCGGCCAGTCCAGCCTTGCAGGAGGTACAGACGGCTTATCTGGAAAGGATTTTCTCCGGCAATTACGGCGGGTGCCGGGGCGGTATTCCATTTCACGTAGGCCACAGCCTCCCCTTCGGCTTCAGCAATCAGGAACGTGGTGTGCGGGTCGGCTAGTTCAGCGGCCTGAAGTTCCGGGGTGTACATGGTAAAGTGAAAGGCCTCCATGTCCTCGGGTTTGTTGTAGGCCGCGAAGGTCTCGTCAAAGGTGCGCCAGCCTAAATCGGCGAGCAAAGAAGCATCGGCGGAAGTGCCAGGGCGGAAGGTGAAGGTATTGGTGGAGTGAGCGGACATGCGGCGTTTTTTACCCAAAGATACAGGCCAGAATATCAAAGGAGAATCCCGCTCCGGATAAACTGAGGTCAGTGTTGCGTTTAGGGGCCGTTTTTCTGAAATCAGCCCCAAACTCGAATCCCGTAACAAGTTTTTGAGCGGTGGAAATTCGTCTTGATTCAGTCCTTATTTATACACTTTCTAAGGACGTACCTGCGTATACTAGTAGGTTAAACCAGAAATCCACCGCACATTTATATGTCTTCCGATAAATTCCCCGAAAAAAACCTTCCTGAAGAGGAGAACGGGCCTCAACATTCAGATGCCCGACGCACGTTCCTGAAGCAATCCTCGCTCTTGACGGCCCTGGCCCTGGCTCCCAGCGCGGCCATCAAAGCCGCCGAACTGAAGTTTGAGGAGAAAGTAGCCGCCGTGTTTGAGCAGGTGAAAGTGACGCTAGGCATCAACGGCAAAAAACACAAACTGTCTATAGAGCCGCGGGCTACGCTGCTGGACTTGCTGCGCGAGCAGATGCACCTGACCGGCACCAAGAAAGGCTGCGACTACGGCCAGTGCGGCGCCTGCACCGTGCACGTAGACGGACAGCGCGTTCTGTCTTGCCTCACCTTGGCGGCCATGGTAGACGGCAAAGAAGTGACCACCATTGAGGGCCTCGCCAACGGCGACAAGCTGCACCCCATGCAGGAAGCGTTCATCAAGCATGACGGTTTCCAGTGCGGTTACTGCACGCCGGGCCAGATCATGAGCGCGGTGGCCTGCGTACGGGAAGGCCACGCCGATTCTGACGAAGAAATCCGCGAGTACATGAGCGGGAACATCTGCCGGTGCGGCGCTTACCCCAACATTGTGAACGCCATCAAGGAAGTTAAAAACGGAGGACAGCGGGTATGATTCAGTTCCAATACGTAAAACCCAGCAAATCCAAGGCGGCCATTGACACGGTAGCCAAAGACCAGTCGGCTGTGTTCATCGCCGGAGGCACCAACCTGGTGGACCTCATGAAGCGCGGCGTCATGAACCCCGAGAAACTGGTAGACATCAACAAACTTCCGCTCCGGAAAATAGAGCGGGAAAACGGCAACGTGCGCATTGGAGCTCTGGCGCTGAACGGGGCCGTGGCCGAGGATAAACTGGTGCTGGAGAAACATCCGCTGTTGGCGCAGGCCTTGAACGCGGGGGCCTCGGCGCAGCTCCGGAACATGGCCACCGTGGGCGGGAATATGATGCAACGCGTGCGCTGCCCGTATTTCTATGACACGGCCATGCCCTGCAACAAACGCGAGCCGGGCACCGGCTGCGGCGCGCTGGAAGGCTACAACCGCATGCACGCCATCTTCGGGCACAGCGACAAATGCATTGCCGTGAACCCCTCAGACATGAACGTGGCGTTGGTGGCGCTGGATGCCGTCGTGCTGGTTTCTGGCCCCAAAGGCGATAGAAAAATCCCATTCGCAGAGTTCCACCGCCTGCCCGGCGACACGCCCCAAATCCACACCAACCTACAACAGGGCGAGTTGATTATGGCCGTGGATGTTCCGGAGAACCCCTATACCAAAAACGTGAATTACCTCAAAGTACGCGACCGCAACTCCTATGCCTTTGCTCTAGTTTCGGTGGCCGCTGCTTTGGACTTAGACGGCAGTACCATCAAATCGGCGAGGTTGGCCATGGGCGGCGTGGCGCACAAACCGTGGCGACTGAATGAGGCCGAACAGTTTCTGGCCGGAAAACCTGCCACTGAAGCCACCTTCCTGCAAGCCGCTCAGATAGCCATGCGCGGCGCGAAAGCTTTTGAACACAATAAATTCAAACTCACTTTAGGCCCTAACACCATTGTACAGGCCCTGAAAAACGCATCGGGCGTTGCTTAACCCTTCTTCCTTATGAAAGATTATTTCTTCCAAGATACCATTGGTAAGCCGATGGACCGGGTAGATGGTCGCCTGAAAGTAACGGGTGCCGCCAAATACTCCGCTGAATATGAGTTGCCCAACATGGCGCACGCGGTGTTGGTGGGCAGCACCATCGCCAAAGGCAGCATCAAAAGCCTTGACACCAAAAGAGCCGAGAATGCGCCGGGCGTACTGGCCGTGCTGCATTACCAGAACGCGCCCAAAGTACCCGGCTACGCGCAGGCCGCGCACCCTACTGAGCCTAAGCCCGTGGGGCAGCCGCTCCAGCTCTTCATCGACAACCAAATCAACTTCAACGACCACCCCATTGCCGTAGTGGTAGCCGACACCTTGGAGCGCGCCATGTACGCAGCCAAACTGGTGAAAGCGCAGTACAACGAGGAAAAGCACGCCACCGATTTCAACAAGAACACGGCCAAGGCGTTCTTGCCCACCGCCGCCAAACGCAACCCCAAACACCCGCTGGGTGATTACGTGCGCGGCAAAGAAGACGCGTATAAAACCGAGCCGCTGAAGATTGAAAGCGAGTACGTGATTCCCACGGAGTTCCACAACCCCATGGAGTTGCAGTCCATCATCGCGCACTGGGAGGCCGCCGACAAACTCACCGTCTATGACAAAACCCAGGCCGTGATGGGTACGCAGAACGCTTTTGCCAAAGATTGGAAAATCCCGGTGGAGAACGTGAAGGTGATTGCCACGTTTGTGGGCGGGGCCTTCGGAAACGGGCTGCACACCTGGCCGCACGAAACCGCTGCCATCATGGCCGCCAAAAAAGTAAACCGCCCGGTGAAGCTGATGCTCACCCGCGAGCAGATGTTCACCATGGTGGGCTACCGGCCGCACGCCTGGCAGAAGGTGGGCATGAGCGCCACCAAAGACGGCAAAATCACCGCCATCACGCACGAGGCCATCGGGCAAACGTCTTCCTATGAGGAGTTCACCGAATCTACCTTGCAGCAGACGCGCATGATGTACACCAGCCCCAACGTGACCACCCGTTACCGCATCCTGCCGCTGGACGTGAGCACACCCATCTGGATGCGCGGTCCCGGCGAGGCGACCGGGGCTTTCGCGCTGGAAAGTGCACTGGACGAGATGGCCTTCGTGCTAGGCATGGACCCGCTGGAATTCCGTTTGATTAACCACACCGACAAAGACCCGGAGAAAAACCTGCCCTGGTCCACCAAGTACCTGAAGGAAGCCATGCAGATGGGGGCCGAACGGATTGGCTGGAGCAAGCGCCAACTCAAACCCGGCATGGTGAAAAACGGCGAGTGGCTGGTGGGCTACGGCATGGGCGTGGGCACCTTCGGGGCGAACCGCGGCCGCGCCAAAGTGAAAGCTACCCTGCACAAAGACGGCACGCTGGTGATGCAAAGCGCCACCACGGACATCGGGCCGGGCACTGGAACAGCCATGGTGCAGATTGCTGCCCAGAACTTGGGGCTGCCGCCCGAGAAGATTGTATTTGAGTTGGGTAGTTCTTTGTATCCGCCTTCGCCCAGCCAGGGCGGGTCGGCGACGGTGGCCACGGTGGGCTCGGCGGTGCATGCTGCGTGCCAGGCACTCAAGCAGCGGCTGACCAGCATGGTGGCCGGCAACGCCGATACCAGCTTCAAAGGCGCCACCGTGGAGAACCTCACGTTCAAAGACGGCTATGTTTCCATGACGGCCTCCCCTTCGGCGCGGCTCTCGTTCGCTGATATCCTGAAGCAGCAGAATTTACCGGAGCTGGAAGTCACCGAGGAATCTACCCCAGACGCCAGCCTGCGGCAGAAATACAGCATGTACTCCTACTCAGTGCATTTTGCCGAGGTACAGGTACATCCGTTAACGGGCCAAATCAAAGTGACCAACATGGTTTCCTGCGCCGATGCCGGCACCATCATCAACGCCAAGACCGCCGGTAACCAGATGATTGGCGGCGCGGTTGGCGGCATCGGGATGGCCCTCACCGAAGGTGCCGTCATGGACCACCGGTTCGGACGCTACGTGACCAAAGACTTAGCCGAGTACCACGTGCCCGTCCACGCCGATGCGCCCAACATCTCGTCTCTGTTCGTGAACAAACCCGACCTCATCAACAACCCGAACGGCACCAAAGGCATCGGCGAGATCGCGATCATCGGCGTAGCCCCGGCCATTGCCAACGCCGTCTTCAACGCCACCGGCAAACGGATTAGAGAGTTACCTATCACGCCAGATAAGTTGATTTAAAGCAATACCTCTAAACGGAAAAGCCGCTTCTCTCATAGGAAGCGGCTTTTCCGTTTAGCGGCTGTTTTTGGCAAAACAGCCTGAAAACGACAATTTGTATTTACTGATTTCTGGCGCGAGTCTCTGACTCGCGCCTTCTGATGCCGGGGAGTCTCTGACTCCCCTCGCTGCTTGGCAGCGAAAGTACGCATGGAGAAATCTTTTCAGCGGCAGATAACGCAACGGAAAGAAATGCCTGTGGTTCCCGGCGAGTCTGGAGACTCGCTTCATCCCTTGTCACGAGTCTGAAGACTCGCGCCAGTTAGGCTTTCCGTTTTGGAGGTGTTTTTCTGAAAACAGGTCAAAAACGGAGTTTCTTCCTATGGCGTGGAGGTGTCTTCCCTGACTTTCTAGATGTGCTGAGAAGCTGTTGACGGAGACGCTCGCAGGAGCTGCGCACGCTACGAGGTCTTTGGAGCAGGCACCGTTGGTAAATCTTAGCTGCATGAATAAACCATTTTCTGGGTGGGTTCTGCTTATCACATAAAAAAAACCTCACAGGCTTTAAAAACCTGTGAGGTTTGAAACAGCAAAAGCGGTGACTCAAACGACCTCGTAGTGTGCGCAGCTCCTACGAGTGTCACCGCCATTTCCGTTTTTGGCCTGATTTTCAGAAAACAGACCAAAAACGGAAATGGTGGCAAATTATTTAATCCCGCTTACTTTTGAGCAGCTTACGGAGTTCGGCCAGTTCATCTCTGAACTTAGCAGCTTGCAGGAAGTCCAGCTCTTTGGCGGCGGCTTCCATCTGCTTCTCGGTTTTCTTGATGACCTTCTCCAGCTCGTCTTTCTTCATGTACTGCACCACCGGATCTGCGGCCACGGACATCAGGCTTTCATCTGGGCCGGCGTAGGCTTTGGGTTCGCGTTTATTGGAGTCGGCCACGGAGGTCTGCTCCATGATGGCTTCCTTGGACTTGCGCACGGTACGCGGCGTGATGCCGTGCTCCAGGTTGTACTCCATCTGCACGGCGCGGCGGCGGTTGGTTTCGTCAATGGCGCGCTGCATGGAACCAGTCATTCTATCGGCGTACATGAGCACTTTGCCGTTCTCATTCCGGGCGGCGCGGCCGATGGTCTGGATCAGGGAACGCTGGTCGCGCAGGAAGCCTTCTTTGTCGGTATCCAGGATGGCTACTAAACTTACCTCGGGTAAATCCAGGCCTTCGCGGAGCAGGTTTACGCCAATCAGCACGTCTATGATGCCCAGACGCAGTTCGCGCAGAATCTCCACCCGCTCCAATGACTTCACCTCGGAGTGAATGTATTTGACTTTGATGTTGAGGCGCTCCATGTATTTGGTCAGCTCCTCGGCCATGCGCTTGGTGAGGGTGGTCACCAGAATACGGTCACCAGACTTGATGCGGTTATCCACCTCATCCAGCAGGTCGTCAATCTGGTTCTGGCTGGGTCTGATCTCAATCTCAGGGTCCAGCAAGCCCGTTGGGCGGATAATCTGCTCCACTACCACGCCTTCTGATTTCTGGATCTCGTAATCGCCGGGCGTGGCGCTCACGAAGATGACCTGGTGCATCACGCTCTCAAACTCATTGAAGGTGAGCGGACGGTTGTCCATGGCGGCGGGCAAGCGAAAGCCGTATTCTACCAGCGCGGTTTTACGCGAGCGGTCACCGCCCCACATGGCGCGCACCTGTGGCAAGGTGGCGTGGCTCTCGTCAATGACCATCAGGAAATCATCGGGGAAGTAATCCAGTAGACAGAACGGACGGGCTCCGGGCTCGCGGCGGTCAAAGTAGCGGGAGTAGTTCTCAATACCGGAGCAGTAGCCCAGTTCCCTGATCATCTCCAGGTCAAACTCGGTGCGCTCTTTGATGCGTTTGGCTTCGTTGTCGCGGCCTTCTTTGAGGAAGTACTCGTGCTGAGCCACCATGTCAAACTGGATCTCGTTGATGGCTTGGTTGAGCGTGTCTTTGCCCGTCACGAAGAGGTTAGCCGGAAACAAAGAGATTCCTTCTTCATCGGCTATTTTCCGTCCGGACTGCGGATCAATGCGCTGGATAGACTCAATCTCGTCGCCCCAGAAGTAAATGCGGTAGGCGAAATCGGCGTAGGCCGGAAAAATATCCACGGTATCGCCCTTCACCCGGAAAGTTCCACGTGTGAACTCCACCTCGGTGCGGCTGTAGAGAATGGACACGAACTGGTAGAGCAGGTTGTTGCGGCTCACCTTCATGCCCGGCGCCAGCGGAATCACGTTCTTCCCGAACTCCTCTGGGTTACCGATACCGTAGATACAAGATACCGAGGCGACCACGATCACATCGCGGCGGCCGGACAGCAGCGCCGACGTAGCGTGTAGGCGCAGCTTTTCTATCTCTTCGTTGATGGCCAAGTCTTTCTCAATGAAGACATCAGAGGAAGCGATGTAGGCCTCGGGCTGGTAGTAGTCATAGTACGAGATGAAGTACTCCACCGCGTTGTTGGGGAAGAACTGCTTGAACTCGCCGTAGAGCTGCGCGGCCAGGGTTTTGTTGTGGCACAGCACCAGCGTGGGCTTGTGCACCTCCTGAATTACGTTGGCCACCGTGAAGGTTTTACCGGTACCGGTGGCGCCCAGCAACACCTGCGCGTGCTCACCGGTTCTTATGCCGCGCACCAGTTCTTTGATGGCTTTGGGCTGGTCACCGGTAGGTTTGAATTCTGATGTTAATTGAAAATCCATAGCGGAAGTAAATACGATCAAAGGTAACGTATTATAACACCAAGCTTCTCAATAGAGTTTAGCTTCTTGCTAACTTTACTGGTGTTTTACGGCTACTTTACTAAAAGAAAGCAAAAAACGCCACTTCTTCGAAGCGGCGTTGGTGGTTCTTGGGTTGAAAGCTGATCTTCTGCGTTAATTGCACGGCGTCTCGCTCATGGAAAGCAGCTTGACATGCGGGTAAATCACGGGAATAAAACCGGGGCACTTGGGCGCATCGTCCTGCGGAATGGCCCTCATGGTAATGTACAACCGCTTGCCGGGCACCTGGTACACCGGGTACAGGTCAAAGGTATTGACGTAAACGGTATCATTATCGGGCTTTGCGTCTACAATCTGGGCCGCAGCGGTATCCAGCACGGCTAGCACCGTTCCACAGCCTTGGTCCAGGACCACCGCCTCAAAGCAATTGCTTACGACTTCCTCGTCTTCACAACCAGACAGCGCCAGGGTACATGCCATCCCCAGCACGGCCAAACATCCTTTTTTCATGTAACCTGTCACGTTATAGTCTTGATACTGAAGATACTGCTGTATTTTTGATCAATCAAGGCAAAAGGAATGTTTTTCTTTTCGTACGCTTGTCGGCCAAAGCTTTGTTTACTTGCTTCTTCACGTCTGCAATCATCTTTTCTTCTTTCTCACTGAGGACATCCTTGATTTCTTCTTTCAGCCACAGGGCCGAAGCACCCATGTATAAGGGAACAGAAAATAACAATGCCCAGGTTCTTACTACTTTGGGGAGAGAGCAAGTCTTGTTCATACTGGTAAATGGACTTGGTAAGCGCATGCCTTGTTAGAAGAGACCACTAAAGCGAGACATACCCCTACTACTATTTGTAAAGGTAAACTAATTATTTAGCAAGGCGCCAACGGCCGCCAATACTAACGCCCAACTGATAATTCTCCTGCTCGTGCGATTCGCGCAGCAAAGGAGTGAGGGAGTACGTGAATTCAGGTGCGAGGAGGATACTCATCTTCTTGGTGACATCATAGCCTACCCCAATGGAGGTAGTGGTAGCCCACTGTACCGACCGATAAGGGGAATCATCGTCTTTGAAACCATATTTAACAGCTTGCACCTGTTCAGTTTCCGGGGTGATGGAGCTTTGCATGAGCAGGTTCATGTTCACTCCACCAGAGAAAAGCGCATAGATCTTGTTCATGGTCACCCGATAAGCCAGTTTCAGCGGAACGCCCACCTGTTGGTAGCGGTACCTGATGTCGTATTTGTCGGTGCGGTTCACCAACACCGGTTGCGCGGCGGCTTCCCGGGTGAAAGCACTGGACACCAAAGGCACACTTTTACCCGAGCTCAAGTCTGCATTGAGGTTCCCGGGGGCGTAAGCCTGCGCATATCCTCCTTGGTACACCACGTAGGACTGCGTGGTCATCGCCTCGTTCTGAGTGTACAGGATGCCGGTCTCCAGCTGCCACTTGTCATTGAGTTGGTAGCTGGCCCCCACCAAAGCCGTGTATGAGTAAGCCGGCGAGTAGCTGTTGTTGTACTCTTCAATCGCCTCGTGGTACTGCTGCGACATTTGGGATTGCCCCGCCACCGCGCTTTGCATGGGAGGAGCATTGGTATCTATTTTAACGGGTGCGTACGCATACTGCGGGCTATACGCCATAGTTACGCTCCACTTGTAAACGTCTGCTTCTTTGGGTTCATTGCTTTTTGGTGCCGGTTGGTTCTGCGCCAGAGCCGCGCTCAGCGTTTCCTTCTGGAGTAAAATCGTTTTCTCAGGTGCTCCTTTCAGGGAATCCATTGCCAAAGGCAAGGCCTTGACAGGAGCCAATGAATTAGCAACTGAACGGGAAAACTGCTTTTCGTTTCCGATTCTTAAAGCCTGACTTCTTTCTGCCGAAACTTCCTTCTCAGCGGGCGGCACGTTCTCTGCGGTCTCACCTTTAGTGAGAAGCGCTGCGGAAGCGGAGGCGCTCACCTCCTGTTGGGCCACTCTTTCTACCCGGGCAAAACTTTCCTCAGGCGCATTTCTTTCTTTAGTGGAAGCAGCAAACAACGTTTTGCCTGGAGTGAGGTTGGCATCGCTCACGTTCCTGTTTTGGGGCTTGCTTTCTGAAAAGGGCTCTGAAATCGATGTACCCTGCGCGGGTGCCTCTGTGGCTTCCGATACGCTAGCTGGAGCAGGCACCTCCACAGATTCCTCTTCCGGAGAGACTACTCCCGGCCGGTTCTGGAGGGTTGCTAATCCGTTTTGCGGCGGTCCTTCCAAGGTGCTGTCTTGCTGCCACAGGAGAATGCCTCCGGAGATCAGCATCAGCAGAAAAGCGGCGGCTACGGAACGGTACCAGAACACCTGCCGCCGGTACCGGCGTAAGTCCTGGTTCTCCAGTTCACGGTCTATGTTCTCCCAAATACGGGAGGGTGGCGCACTCTCAGCGTCAGAAAAGCCTTTCCGGAAAATGTCTTCCGTTGTGTGGCCTTGTTCGTTCTCAGCCGGTGACTTTTTCATGGTACTGCTGTTTTAACCGCAACAACGCCTGCCGTAAGCTGGCGCGGGCGCGGGAATATTGTGACTTAGAGGTACTCTCGGTGATGTCCAGCATCTCTCCTATTTCTTTGTGGGAGAAGCCTTCAATGGCATACAGGTTGAAAACCGCCTGGTAGCGGGGAGGCAAGGCCCGCACCAGCTCCAGCAGCTCTTCATAGGCAAACTGGCTGTCAATGGAATCTGGCTCAGCGGTCTCCTCGCCCGTCTCTTCCTGCTCGGTTACCATCAGGTGCCGGTTCGCGCGCTGGTGTTTCAGGGCGGTATTGATCACGATCCGTTTGATCCAGAACTCCAGCGGGCATTCGCCCTTAAAATTCTTCAGGTACAGGAACACCTTCACAAAGGAATCCTGCAGAATGTCCTCCGCCTCAAAATCCGTGCGGGCATACCGCTTGCTCACGGCCAGCATCTTGCCCGCATACCGCTGGTACAGCTGCTGCTGGGCATCGCGCTTGCCGGCCACAGCCTTTTTGATCAGGTCTGCCTCGGTAGGATCTTTCGGTTTGAAAATTTTCAACGGAGGAGGGTCATTAAAATGATCTTCTAGAGGTAAGAGCCCTGCACGGTGCCAAAGGTTGCACCACGTTTCGTGAAAAAAATAAAAACATGGCGCACCCTTTCCCTTTCTATTCTCTATCAGAAAGATACCTTTTAAATTATCAGGAAGCCAGAAAGGAAGAAGGAGAAAGAAAGGCTGTTTTAAGGCCTGATTTTAGAAAACAGGCGCAAAACGGGTTTAGGTGTGCCAGATCTGCCAGGCAACTTCGGCCTGCAGGCAGAGCATCTCGTAGCCGTTGATGGTTTTGGCGCCCATCTCTTTCCCGCGTTTCAGGAAAAGCGTCTCGGCGGGATTGTACACCAGATCATAGAGGTAGTGGTGAGAAGACAGCAGCGCGTACGGAATGGCCGGTGCCTCGTCTTGCCTGGGGAAAGTGCCTACCGGCGTCGCGTTCACAATCAGCGAAACCGATGACATGATTCCAGGTGTGAGTTCCTGATAGGTGATGTACCCCGGCTTTTTCTCCCTGGAAACTACTTTATAGGAAATGTTCAGGTAGTCCAGCGCCGCCATCACCGCCTTGGCCGCCCCGCCCGTTCCCAGCACCAAGGCCTGCGACTGCGAGAAACACGGGTAGAAGTGCTGGAGCGATTGCATGAACCCCTGGTAATCTGAATTATGCCCAATGAGCCGTCCCTGGTCAAATTTGATCACGTTTACGGCACCAATGCTGGCTGCCACCGGCTCCAGTTCATCCAGAAACGGAAGGATGTCCTCTTTGTACGGAATGGTGACGTTTAGCCCCTTCAGGTGCGGGTGGGCTTGCAGAAGCGCGGGGAACTCAGAGATGCTGTTCAGCTCAAAGAGATGGTACACACTGTTCTGAATTCCTTCGGTGAGGAATTTCTCGGTGAAATATTTCTGAGAGAAAGAATGGGACAGCCGGTATCCAATTAACCCGTATTCGTTTTCCATCTTGATCAACTGGGGATTGGCTAGACGATTCTACTGGTGCTTGGCACTCATTTTCTGCTTCACCAGCTCAATGATAGGCGGAATAATGGAAATCAAGATAATCCCGAAGATCACGAAGGAGAAGTTCTTCTTCACCGCCGGAATGTTCCCGAAGATGAAACCCGCCACCGTAAATCCAACCACCCACAGCAAACCGCCAATGATGTTGTAAGACAGAAACTTACTGTACTTCATGGTGCCCACGCCAGCCACGAAAGGCGCAAACGTACGGATGATGGGGATGAACCGCGCGAAGATGATGGTCTTGCCGCCATGCTTCTCATAGAAACCCTGCGTTTTCATGAGGTACTCCCGTTTCAGGAAGCGGTAGTCCCGTTTAAATACCTTGGGGCCAAAATAGTCGCCGATGAGGTAGTTTAGGGTATCTCCCAGAAAAGCGGCCACAAAAAGCAAGACCAGCAACACCCAGATATTCAGGACACCGGTAGCCGCAAAAGCCCCGGCGGCAAATAAAAGGGAATCTCCGGGCAGGAAAGGCATTACCACTACACCAGTCTCCACAAAAATGATGAGGAAGAGAATTGCATAGGTCCAGGTACCGTAGTCAGAGATGATCTGGCTGAGGTGCTGGTCCAGGTGCAGAAATAAGTCGATGAACTGGCGGAGTAACTCCATGAAGGTGTAGCTAAGGAAGATTAGAGCAATTTATCTAATAAATCTTTGTCCAGGAAATGGGTAAAAGTGTCGCCTCTCAAGCCCAGACGGATGGTTTCTAAGGGAATAATTTCGTTAGGCGAGATATTGCCCAGGTTAACGTTTGCCCCTAACAGTTTGATGAAGAAAACCTGCTGCGCTTTTTGGGGAGCTTCCCAGATAATCTTCTCAAAAGGAATCTTGGTGAGAATTTCCTCCACCAGACCGCTTCTCACTTCACCCGTTGACCGGAACAGCCCCACGTTTCCGGCTTCTCTTGATTCTCCAATCACTTTCCAGGCGCCGGCATCCAATTCAGCTTGCATCAGGCTGATCCACTTGTAGGGCGGAATGATTTTCTGGTCATCTTTGGAACCCACCTCAGAAAGTACCGTCACCTGCTCCGCCAACGTGCGGATGTACTGGCACTTCAGGTTATGGTCCATCTCAATGGATCCGTCAGAGATTTCGGCGTAGGTGAGTTTATACTTATCCAGCAACCGCCGGTAGTCCTCAAACTGCCCCCGCACGATAAAAGCCTCAAACAAAGTACCGCCAAAGTACACCGGGATACCAGCTTCGCGGTAAATCTCAAGCTTGCGGTCCAGATGCGGCGTCACAAAAGAGGTCGCCCAGCCCAACTTCACAATATCTACGTACTCTCCCGCTACCTCCACAAAATTTTCAGTTTCTCTTAAGCTTAGGCCTTTGTCCATGGCCATCGTGAAACCGCTCTCTCTTGGTTTAGAGGTGCGTTGGGGGAGGTGGGAAAGTTCGTAGTTCATGAAATGTTTATTTACGATACTGATCAATCAGTCGGGCCAGGGCCCGCTGCGACTCCAGTTCGGGAAAGAAATCAAAGAGAAGCTTGTGCTTATCGAAGTCCAAAATTAAAGCATTTTCTAGATAATTATATGCTTGTTTATACTTTCCTGCCGCCAGGCTGTACGCGCACAACCGATATTGCAGTTCTGCCTCGTCGGGCTGCAGCTCTAACGCGTTCAGAAGTAGATCGATAGCTCCCTCGTAGTTCCCCTGCTCGTAGAGAATGATAGACCAGTTTAGCCAGATATCTTTATTCTCTGGCGAAAGCACACTGGCTTGCTCATAGGCTTCCACGCTGGAGATGATGTTTCCCAGTTGGTATTCAGCCGCTGCCAGGGCAAGCCAGTAATCCGCATTATCTGCGTAGAAAGAAATGGCTTTCCGGTAGAAATGAACGGCTTCCATCCATTTTCCCTGCAAGTCCAGAATCACCCCAATGCCAAACCACGCCTCATCCATTTCAGGGGAAAGGTCAATGGCTTTCTGGTAGTATTTGTGAGACAGGTCCCATTGCGAGAGTTTTTCATAGCACTCCCCAATGTTGCACAGGATGTCGGCGTTGGCCTCTGTATGCTCAAGGGCTCCCTGAAACGCCTCAATGGCTTTGGTGAACTCCCCTAAATACACATAGTTGTTGGCCAGGTTCACATACGCCGGCGCCAGGTCGGGCTGAATCAAGGTGGCGTACTCGTAGGCGCCTACTGCCTTCTCATGGTTTCCCAACCTGCTGTACGCCAGCCCCAGGTTAAACCAGGCCATGGCAGAATACGGGTCCTCGTCTACGAACCTCTGGAAAAAAGAAATAACGCCGTCGCCTTCGCCGGTGATTTCAAGGCAGTACAACAGTTCCTGCAAGGCCAGTTCATTCTCTATGTTCAGCAGCAGGCTCTTCTTATAGTACTTCATAGCCGCTTTGAACTTACCCCAGCTCTGGTAAGACAGCCCGATATTGAAATAGATATCGTCTTTCACCTCAGACTGGTCCACGGCCTGCTTAAAGCAGTTGATCGCCAACTCAAAGTCACCTTTCTGGTTGAAGATAATTCCTTTGGTAAGGGGGATGTCTTCATTGTCTGGCTCCATCTGCGCCACTTCCTCCACCAGGTGTAAGGCCTCGTCAAAAGCGCCCAACATGGCCAGTACCTGGGCCTTGTCAATGAGCAATTCTGTGGAGAAAGGATATTGCGTGATGCCTACATCACAGGCTTTCAAGGCCTGGCTGTAGTTAAAGCTATTGGCATAGTAATCTATGATACTCTCATAATCTGAGAGATCGAAGAAAACAGTAGTATTGGCCTCCAGCATGCTTTCAAACCTTTTGACAAGGTCTAAGTCTTCACTGGAGAAATCTTCAAAATTATCGTTCATCTACAAGTAAATCTCAACACGGGCGAACTCGTTCGCGCCCTTTCAATACAACACAATCCCAACAGAAGAAGTGCTTTACAGCGTACCTGCTTTTGCAAGTTCCTCACAACTCCAACGCAGGGTATCTTCCAACGGACGGAACATGATGCCAGTTGCCGCCTTCACTTTCGCATTGGAATAAAAATGCTTTTCTTTCGCGATTCTGGCAGTCTCTTTGGTAATCAACGGTTTTACTCCCGTTAATTTTCCCCGCATACTCTCTAAGCGCCACACAATCTCTGACACCCAGGAAGGCACCTTCACATAAGGAGCTCTCTTCCCCATCAGCACAGCTACCGCCTGGAAAAAATGTTGGTAAGACGTTGTGTGGCCATTGATGATGAAACGCTCCCCCCAGTGGTTTCCGTTCATTAACAGAACCATTGCCTCCACCACATCCCGCACGTCTACGAAGTTAGCATACCCACGAGTAAAGAAGGCGCGCTCCTCGGAAATATATTTGAATAACTGGGTGCTACTGCGGTCCATATCACCGGGACCTAAAATCACCGAGGGGTTAATGATCACGGCTTTCAATCCTTCTGATATACCTCTCCAAACCTCCATTTCAGCGTAATGTTTGGAGAAAGCATACACTGACCTTTCAGCGGCCATGTCCCATTTCACGTCTTCATGTATGAGGTTTTCGCCCTTTTTCCGGTTAACAGCCGCAATAGAGCTAACGTGGCACAGACGTACGTCAGGCTTAATCAGGCAGGCGTCCACGATATTGGCGGTACCTTCTACATTGACTTGCTGAAGCAAACCGGCATCCTGGGGAGCATAGGACACAAATCCGGCACAATGATAGACCTCCTCTACCTCTTGGATCAGGGACCTCAACAACAAAGGATCCAGAATGTCCCCTTCCACCCAATGCAGATTCGGGTGCGAGGTATCTGGAAGCGTTTTCCTATAAAAAGCCGTTACTTTGCACCCTTCACTTAACAGACGCTGCAACAGAAAACGGCCCAGCAGGCCAGTACCACCGGTAATCAGTACATGTTTCAAAAGGAGGTGCAGGTTAAAGTTAGAGCGAGGCGTTTAGAAGCGGTAATTTCATAGCTTCCTGGAATAAGGGCTCTTGGACCACACGCTCCAGCACTCTAATGTGTTTCATGGCGTGTGTATCTGTCCCCAAAAATTCAACCATCTTCTTTTTGATTAGCTGGCGGGCTACTTCCTTGGCCTGACTTGAGTAATAGCCAGCTAAGGAATTGGTATTCACCTGAAATAAAATCCCAGTTTCCCTTAGCGACAGGAGTGCTTCAATTCTTCCATAGAAGTAGGTGTATCGCTCCGGGTGAGCCAACACCGGAGTATAACCAGCTGCCTGGGCCGCAAAAATCACTTGCCGCAGATGGGGCGGCTCGTTCATGTAGGAAGTCTCTATTAAGAGGAACTTACGCTCTCCCCCAAAAGTCAACAGCTCTTCCCCTGCCTGCAGTTTAGCAAAAAACCATTCATCAATGTAATATTCTGCTGCGCAGGAAAGCTCTATGTCCAAACCACGTGCAGCAGTAGCCTCTTGCAGTACATAAAGCTTCTCCCGAATAGCAGCAGGGGTGTTCTTATAGAAGTCCCCCATAATATGCGGAGTCATACAAAGCTTTCTGAACCCCAGTTGGTAGAGAGCTTCCAGAAGCTGCATTGCGTCTTCCAGTGTTGCGGCGCCGTCATCTAACCCCGGAAGAAGGTGCGAGTGCATATCAGCCTGCAGGTCATCAAAGGAAGAGGTAGCTGACTCTTTCTTCTCCCAGAGTTTCCGAAGACCACCCCACATATTTCCTTACTTGAAGATAGATTTCAGTTTATTCCCCATCGTAGGCTTTTCCTCCTCATCATAATAGCCTTGACCATACCCGTAGCCATACCCGTAGCCATACCCGTAGCCATACATGTTTGCACCGCTGACATCATTCAAAATAGCAGCCATGTTGGTGAGGTGGTTTGTACGCACTGTTTTATCAATCCCTTTTAAGAAGGCTTTCTTGGAATAATTAGCTCGGACGATGTACAGAGGAATATCCGCTTTTCTCATAATCAGCACCCCATCTGTCACCAACCCCACTGGTGGACTGTCCACTAGAATAACATCATAGTTCTGGTGCAATTCCTCTAAAACGCTGTCAAAACGACTACCCATGATTAACTCAGATGGGTTGGGAGGAGTAGGACCGGCAGATATAAAATCCAGATCAGAGATAGAGGTTCTCTGTACGCTTTCTGTTACTGAGTGCTTATCAATGAGAATAGTGCTCATCCCTTTGCTATTATCACCGTCCAAAGCAATGTGCACCTTCGGTTTACGCATGTCTAGATCGAGAATGACTACTTTCAAGCCAGACATGGCAATGATACCACCAAGGTTTACCGCCACAAAGGTTTTCCCCTCACCACTGATCGTTGAAGTAACCGAAATAATCCGCTTCTTCTTGGTGGCACTCATAAACTCCAAGTTAGTCCTAATGGAGCGTATGGACTCACTTAAAGCTGATTTAGGGTTCTGGTTTACCACCAGCTTAGAGAAAGGCATCTTCTGCTTATCATAAGAAGGCACCACGCCTAGCACCGGGATAGAAGTATTACGTTCTAATTCCCGAACATTGGTTACCGTATCATGCATCAAATATCGGGTAGCAATCAAACCCACTCCGAGAAACAACCCTCCGGCAATCCCAATAGCGTAGATGATTAACCTATTAGGAGAAATAGGGCTTGATTCATCCGGAAGGTTTGCAGGAGAAAGTATTTGAAAGTCTGGGGTTGTCCCTGCCATGGCAATGCCATATTCAACTCGCTTATTAAGAATTTGTGTAAAGAAACTTTCATAGAGCCCGAAAATACGCTCCAGTCTAGCGCGTTCGGTTTCCTGAGCAGGAGCTTGCAATATTCTTCCGGTAAGCTCACCTTGGGTCCGATCAATATTAGCAATCTTAGTTTGAACCAGACCTCTGCTACCAGTGATAATGTCTCTTAATCTATTTTGAGCAAACTCTAACCGTTCCTCCAATGAGTTATCCGCAAGAGTATTTCCTCTACTAGTTAATCTGACAGTTCTAAGTCGAGTCTGCAAATCACTCAATTCAGTTAACTGCTCAGCCAACTGAGGATCTTGGCTTTCCTGCCCTTGAAGACTGGAAGCAATCATCCCTAAATCTTCATTCCGTTGCACCTTTGATTGAATGGTATTCAGAAGCGACAATTGAAATCGTAGTTCCAGCTTTTCTTTTTCCAACTCCTGCACCTGAGCCAATGCCTCATGCAAACTTGATTTGATATCGTAAGACTTGTTTTGTCTAACAAATCTTTCAATATCGTTCTCTGCTTTTCTCAGGCTGTCTTCCGTCTCTTTTAATTGCTCATTTAAGAAAGTTAGTGTCTGCCTACTAGCTTGATTACTTCTCTCAAGTTTATGTTGCAAATAAACAGCATCTATATTATCTACAATATCATGCGCTTTGAACCTGTCAAAATCTTTGAAAGAGATTTGGATAGTTTTTGATTCTGGATTAAGAATAGTAGTGGTAAGATTATTATTAATGTACCCTTTAAGGAATTTGTCACTATGAACTATAAAGTAGTAAGTCTCACCTACATTAGCAGGTGAGAATTCTGGAGTTGTTTTGATAGTAATTCCGCTATTAGAAAGAACAATGGGGGCACCAACTGAATAAGCAGAATGCTCCCCTTCTTTCCCTATAGATAGATCGAACTTACCTGGAGAACTAAATTTGACATATATCTTCTGATCATATAGACTAAAGTTTGCAGAATCATACGTCACCTCAAAGGGGCTACTTTTATAGAGCTCCGCATCTAAGACCCGTGCCTCTACGTGATAGCTCACTTGCAATGGCATGGTCTTCTTTAGCCTCTCAAAGACAATATTTGATTTAATCAGATCAACTTCACCTTGTAACTTCCCAATGCCGGATTCTACTTTCAAAGCATTATTATTCTCTAACCCAAGAACTCCCGCCTCAGACTGCTCGTCTAATTTGATAGTAGAAGAAGACTCATATACCTTTTTGGTATATCTTAGATAGAGGTAAGAGGCAGAAGCCCCTAAAAAAACAAGCAGTAATACCCAAGGAATGCTGCGCCGTACTACATGCAGAAGGGTGACAAAGTCAATACTTGTTCCACCGTCATCCTCTTCATCTTCAACATTACCCAAACGATGATCCAGTTCATCCAGATCATTGGCTGCCTTTACACTCATGAAATTACTTTGAACTTAGTTAATTATATCTTTAATAACGATATAAGAGGTAAGCACATTGGAAACAGCTCCTACTACCATTAATACATCTCGCAGAGATTCATTGAACACTCTTCTGACAGGCTCTATATAAACCACATCATTCGGCTGTACCCGAAGGCTCGCCTTTTGCAAACCGGCTACAGTAGACAAATCTATCACATGAACAATAGGTTTAGCCGAAGCAACATCCCTTATCAATCGTATATTTTGCGCCTTCCCATTTTCAGGAATCCCGCCTGCCAACGCCAAAACCTCCACCACGTTGATATTCTCGTTGGTGAGCGGAATTACTTTTCCTCCTGCCGCCCCCAGCACAATCACTCTTCTACTGATCACTTGTGAATAAACAAAGGTGTCTCTATAATAAGTTTCAAACCTGCTTTGGAACAGACTATCAGCTTGCGAAACAGTTAACCCTTGCACCGGCACAAACCCAATCATAGGAACCTTCACTTCCCCATTTGGCAGAACCGTATACTCTTGCTGCTCTTTTTGGTTATTTTGTTGAGAAGCTATACTTCGCCCCCCACTATTCCCTGTCTGGGTTAATTCCTGTCGTAAGAAGTTGTTAGGATCTACCAGAATCTCTCCTTTGTTGGTATAGATTCTGATATTCAGGACATCATTTGGCTGAATTCTATAGTTTCTTCCTGCTTCCACCATGGAGGCCCGAAGCAGATCTGCGTTTACGTCGCCTTCCGTTCTAAACATCACGTTCTGCCGGTAAACATTACAGGAACTCAGCTGCACGACCCCAATAAAGAAGAGCAGATAGAAAAACGACTTGCGAAAAGACATACCTAGTTCAAGAGTCTTGATTAAAAAATAATTGTCTGCCCGCTACTTAAGCATAGGTACAGACAAAGCCAATCACAAAGTAAGGCAAAAGTAATGGCTACGCCAAAATCTTATATACAGGAATAAATCTATTCTTAAAACTTCCTTCAAGGTCAATTTTACAGGAACTTTAAAGAATAGTACTATATTATGGGCCCATCACTCTCCTAAGGAGGTAGATTCTGCTCTATGTGAAGCTTTAATCAAACGCACTTTCCACAACATCATTTCCTAACATACGTTAGCTAGTCATCATTTTATGTATTACTTTTATAGAAACTAGGAAACTGGTACAAGGCTAATCAAAACCTTTATGCAACTTATCTACAACGAGAATCAGCAGATGATTGCTGAGATGATCCGCGATTTTGGCGCAAAGTCCATCAAACCTGACATGATGAAGTGGGATGAGTCACAGGAATTCCCAATTCAGGTGTTTAAACAGTTGGGTGAGTTGGGCCTTATGGGTGTGCTAGTACCGCAGGAATATGGAGGCTCAGGCTTTGGGTATTTAGAATATGTCACAGCCATTGCTGAATTATCTAAAATAGATGGATCTATCGGCCTTTCCATGGCGGCGCATAATTCCTTGTGTACCGGCCACATTCTGCAGTTTGGGAATGAGGAGCAGAAAAGGAAATGGCTTCCTATGTTGGCGACCGCCGAATGGATAGGCGCTTGGGGACTGACCGAACCGAATACCGGATCTGACGCAGGCAACATGCGCACCGTAGCGGTTAGAGATGGAGACCACTGGGTTCTCAATGGAGCTAAAAACTTCATTACCCATGGCAAGTCCAGCAACATCGCGGTTGTGATTGCCAGAACCGGTGAGGTGGGTGACTCGCACGGCATGACCGCTTTTGTCATTGAGAAACCAACAGAAGGATTTTCGGCCGGGCGTAAGGAAGATAAATTAGGCATGCGTGCCTCTGAAACAACTGAGTTAATCTTTGAAGATTGCCGCGTACCGCACGAGAACATCTTGGGCGAAGTAGGCGAAGGATTCATCCAGTCCATGAAAGTGCTGGACGGGGGGCGTATTTCCATTGCCGCCTTAAGTTTGGGAATTGCCCAGGGAGCGTATGAGGCTGCATTGGCTTACGCAAAAGAACGCCAGCAATTCAACAAACCTATTGCCCAGTTCCAGGGCATTGCTTTTAAATTAGCCGATATGGCCACCGAGATAGAGGCAGCCTCTCTGCTTACCTACCGAGCCGCTGCTATGAAAAACCGCGGTGAAAACGTAAACAAAGAATCGGCTATGGCTAAGTTGTACGCTTCTGAGGTTTGTGTGCGGGTAGCCAATGAGGGAGTTCAGATATTTGGCGGCTATGGATATACCAAAGACTATCCGGCGGAGAAATACTACCGTGACTCAAAACTTTGCACCATTGGCGAAGGAACTTCAGAAATACAGAAACTTGTTATCTCCAGAGCAGTATTAAAATAATTAGGAATCAGGTATTGACAGTCAAGATATTTGTCAATATCTTTGCACTCCTTAAAACAACTGACTTTAAAATCAATCTATTATATGATCATCATCAACGTAAAGGATAACGAGTCTGTAGACAAAGCCTTAAAGAGATTCAAAAAGAAATTTGAAAGAACTGGCGTATTGAAGCAACTGCGCGCTAGAACCTTCTTCCAGAAGCCTTCTGTTGCTAAGAGAAAGCAGAAAGAAAGAGCTGTCTATAAGCAACAATTGTTCGCGAACGACAACTACTAGTTCTTTATCCCTAGAATTTACGTGGTAATTCCATAAATTAGTGCGTACCGCCTAACCGCGGCTACTTACTAGTTTATGGAATTATTTTTTAAGTACCTCCAGTACGAGAAGCGCTTCAGCCCGCATACCATTATCTCGTACCAAACAGATCTTCAACAGTTTAAGGAATACCTGCAAGAGGTCTATGAACTGGAGGATCTGAAAGTGGCAGACCACGCCATCATCAGGTCTTGGATTGTAACCCTGGTCCAGAAAGACTTGGACAGCCGTACCATTCATAGAAAGATTGCATCCCTCCGCTCCTATTTCCGCTTTCTGGTGCAAAGGGGTCTGCTGGAAACCAACCCAACCATCCGTATAAAAGCCCCGAAGCTCGCCAAAAAGCTGCCAGCGTTTATTCCCGAAGAAGCATTTACCCAGCTTCTGGACCAAGGCGGATTTTCTGACGATTTTAAAGGTCAGCGGGAAAAACTTATCCTGGAGCTGCTGTACGGCACCGGCATGCGTCTGGCGGAGCTCACAAACCTCAAACTGGAAGATATTAACTTATCAGCCAGCACCTTGAAAGTCCTAGGAAAAGGTAACAAAGAGCGCATACTGCCGCTGAACCCATCTTTGGTGGAGGCGTTATCGTTGTACCTACAGCAGCGCCAGGCTACTTTTCCGAAAAACAATTCTCCTTTTCTCTTCGTTACGGATAAAGAGGCTCCCCTCTACCCCAAGTACGTATACCGAGTGGTAACAAAGTATATGAGTGCCGTGTCAACTGCCATGAAAAACAGTCCGCACGTGCTCCGTCACTCGTTTGCCACCCACCTACTGAACCGAGGGGCTGATTTGGGAGCCATCAAAGAATTATTGGGCCATTCCAGTCTGGCGGCAACGCAAGTCTACACCCATAATTCCATTGAGAAGCTCAAAGCGGTCTTTGAGAAAGCTCATCCCAAAGCTTAATTCGTAACACCTAAAGAAGTAAACTATGAAACTGCAAATCCGATCTGTACACTTCACCGCAGACCAAAGTCTGTTAGATTTCCTTCAGAAAAAACTTGACAAGCTAGATACCTTTTTTGACAGGATAGTAAGTGGTGAGGTGGTCCTGCGCGTGCAAAAGCCCGAGTCTCATGACAACAAGCTGGTGGAGGTGAAAGTGTTTGTACCAGGCGCTACCTTATTCTGCTCAGAAGAAGCTGGCACCTTTGAGACCGCCACAGACAAAGCCGTGGAAGACATCAAAAAACAGCTGATCAGGTACAAAGACAAGTTAACTACCCACTAAGTATCTGTAATTTCGATATACAAAAAAGAGCCCCGTTTTGGGGCTCTTTTCATATAAACAGGTCATAAACGCGTTTCTTACAATGAGAACGCAGTTTTAATTTTATCTACGTAGTCTAATTTTTCCCAAGTGAAGGTCTCAAATTCTCTGGTTTCAGATTGGCCATTTGACTGGTAGGTAACTTGTTTCACGCCAGACTCACGCCCCATGTGGCCGTATGCCGCCGTCTCAGAGAAAATTGGGTTCTGCAACCCGAAGCGCTTCACAATGTCATACGGGCGCATCTCAAACAACTCGTTTACCTTGTTGGCAATTTCACCGTCGGTCATTGTTTCGCCGTTGGCACCTTTCACTTTGGTGGTTCCATAGGTAGTCACATACAAGCCTACGGGCTCGGCTACGCCGATGGCATACGCTACCTGCACCAAAGCTTGGTCTGCCACGCCGGCAGCTACCAGGTTCTTGGCAATGTGACGCGCGGCATAAGCCGCCGAACGGTCTACCTTAGAGGAGTCTTTCCCGGAGAAAGCGCCACCGCCGTGGGCACCTTTTCCGCCATAGGTATCCACAATGATTTTACGCCCGGTAAGGCCAGTGTCACCGTGCGGTCCTCCGATCACAAATTTCCCGGTGGGATTGATATGGTAGGTAATATCTTCAGAAAATAAATCAACCGTACGCTGTGGCAGTTGCGCTTTCACTCTAGGAAGCAGAATATTCAATACGTCTTCCTTGATTTTGGCCACCATTTTCTCCTCGGCCTGTTTAGAGGCGGCGCGGTCGTTGGCATCAGAGAGTTCAAACTCATCGTGCTGGGTAGAGATCACCACGGTATCGATCTTCTCTGGAACGTGGGTGTCTGAGTACCGGATGGTTACCTGTGACTTGGCATCTGGGCGGAGGTACGTCATCTCCTTACCTTCCTTCCGGATGGCGGCCAATTCTTTCAGTAACAAGTGAGAAATCTCCAGCGCCAATGGCATGTAGCTATCGGTCTCGTTGGTGGCATACCCGAACATCATGCCCTGGTCGCCGGCTCCCTGATCTTCCGGATTTTCGCGCTCAACGCCTTGGTTGATGTCACCGGACTGCTCATGGATGGTAGATATAACCCCGCACGCCTCGGCATCGAACTTATACTCTGACTTGGTGTAGCCAATGCGGCGAATCACCTCCCGGGCAACTTTCTGGACATCAACGTAGGCCGATGACTTCACCTCGCCACTCAGCACAACCAAACCAGTGGTAACCAGAGTCTCGCAGGCAACTTTAGACTGGGGGTCCTGTTTCAGGAATTCATCTAACAGCGCGTCAGATATTTGATCGGCTACTTTATCCGGATGTCCTTCCGACACCGACTCAGATGTAAAGAGATAAGGCATTATCTAGGATATTATTTCTAAGAAAGGCAGCCCAACATTTAGGCCACTAGGAACAAATTTAGCTTAATTGACGGAGATGCAAAAAACTTGCTTTACAAATACCCGGTTTCTCCACTTATTTCTCCTTGAAAAATCTTATACCGTCTTTCTGATATTCTGTTTTTAAGTTAGTTTCCAGAAAGTAGCTCTAAAACGGCACGCCCATTCATCAAGTCCTTTGCAGTGCGTTTACATATGGCAGAAACCTTTTACCCCCTCCCGCGTTTCAAAAACATCGTAGAAATCTATATTAAGTTAAACCTATTTTTACTCCCATGAAGAGACGCCTTTTTACTCTTGTCATAAGTCTTTTTACCATCACGCAAACGTTTGCCCAATCTTCTTCCCCTTACAAAACTTCCTTTAAGGTTGACGCTCCCATCACGGCCGTTGGAATGGGTCTGAGTGGCTTGGGCCTTTACCTGATGCAGGAGAAAGACCCTTTCACGGAAGACGAGGCGATGAACCTCAGAAAAAGCGATGTCAACAGCTTTGACCGCTTCTCAGCGGGGAACCACAGTTCCAGCGCCAAGAAGGTAAGCGATGTCATGTTATATGGTTCACTGGCGGCTCCCGCTTTGCTTCTGTTTGATTCAGATATAAACGATAACACCGGGCAAGTACTGGCCCTGTACTTGGAGACCATGTCCATCACAGGAACTTTGTTTACCATGGGTTCTGCCGCATTTCCCAGAGCCCGGCCTTTGACCTACAGCCCTGAAGTAGAGATTGGCGAAAAGACGCGTGCTAATTCGCAGAACTCGTTTTTCGCGGGGCACACGGCAGCCGTTTCCACCATTTCGTTCTTTACGGCCAAGGTGTTCCATGACTACAACCCAGATTCTCCGGCTCGTCCGTTTGTATGGGCAGGTGCGGCTCTGGTGCCTGCAGCTGTAGGCTACTTGCGTCTGGAAGCTGGAAAGCACTTCCTCAGCGACAACCTGGTGGGATATGGCGTAGGAGCCGCCGTGGGTATTCTGGTGCCGCAACTACACAAGAAATCAAACCAAACCGGATTCTCCGTATCACCCAGCGTGATTCGGGTACTTGGGCAGAATCAAGATGCGGTAAGCTTTCAGTATAAATTCTGATGAATCGGTTAACCAGCCCATTTCGGTATATTCTGGTCTTTCTGGCACTGTGCCAGTTTGCCTTGACTCCTGCGCGGGCCCAGAGCCCTGAACGCCTGTACCAGACAGATTTGCTCCGCGATGGGCTGATTACCGCCGGTGGGGTGACCATGGCCGTGACCGGATCGCTGCTTCTCACGAACAAAACCCAGTTAACCGAAGCAGACCTGATGTCCATTGATAAAAGCCAGGTAAACAAATTTGACCGATGGGCGGCCGGTAACTACAGCAAGAAAGCCAAGGATGCCAGCGATGTTTTCTTCTATAGCTCCTATGCCCTTCCCTTGCTTTTTTTGGCGGACAAAACGGCCACCCCGCACGCCAAGGACATCTACTTTTTATATGCCGAAACGGTCTCTTTGGCCGGTGGCCTATATGCCTTAACCGCCGGATTGACCCATAGAAAAAGGCCGAACGTCTACGCCACCGATGCCCCCTTAGAGGAACGCCTGCACAAGTATGCCGAGAACTCTTTCTTTGCGGGGCATACCGCGGCTACGGCCAGCGTTGCTTTCTTCACCGCCAAAGTGTTCCATGACCTGCACCCAGACTCGCCCTGGCGCCCGGTGGTGTGGGGAGCCGCGGCGGCTGTTCCCGCCACTGTGGGGTATCTTCGCCTGAAAGCGGGAAAACACTTCTTAAGTGATAACATTGTGGGCTATACCGTAGGTGCTGCCATTGGTATCTTGGTCCCGGAACTGCATAAAAAGAACCGTGAACTAGGCTGGAGGATAACACCGTCGGCGGAACAGGCGCAAGGCGAATTCTTGCAGGGTGTTGCATTGACCAGACGTTTCTAGGCCATTTTCGTTAAATCGGCCGAAAAACAGAAAAGCCCGTCTCTCACGAAACGGGCTTTTCTGTTTTTGAGCCGATTGCTATTTTGGCGATGTTTTATTCAAATTAGCCTCAAAAAGCTTTAAGATACGTTTGTACTCATCGGTCCAGCTGCTGGGCTCTACGAAGCCGTGGTCCTCCACCGGATAAACGGCTAGCTCCCAATTCTCTTTCTTCAGCTCGATTAGGCGCTGTGACAGTCGCACAATGTCCTGGAAATGCACGTTGGTGTCTACCATGCCGTGGCACATCAGGAGCGCCCCTTTCAGCCCCTCGGCAAAATAGATGGGTGAGCTGCGTACGTAGGCAAGGCTGTCATCCTGCGGCTGGTTCAAGATGTTGGAGGTATAGCCGTGGTTATAATGCGACCAATCTGTAACCGAACGCAGGGCGGCACCTGCGGCAAACACATCTGGTTGGGTGAACATGGCCATCAGGGTGATAAAACCGCCGTACGAACCACCATAGATCCCGATGCGCTTGGGGTCTACTCCATGTTTCTCCACCAGCATCTTGGCACCGTCTACGTGGTCACTCAGGTCTTTACCGCCCATGTGCCGGTAGATTCCAGTTCGCCAGTCACGGCCGTAACCGGCGCTTCCGCGGTAGTCAATGTCCAGCACGGTATAGCCTTTGTCTACTAACAGGTTATGGAACATGTATTCCCGGAAATAGGTGCTCCACCACTTATGCGCGTTCTGCAGATACCCCGCGCCATGCACGAAAATCACGGCCGGACCCGTTCCGGTTGCGTTGGCGGGCTTGTACAAGCGGGCGTGCACATCGGCTCCATCGGCGGCTTTGTAGGTGATCACCTCTGGCTCGCGCCAAGGATAGGCATTAAACTCCGGCGTAGTGGACTTGGTGATTTGCACCGGTTTTGCCCCGGGCTTGTTGTCCATCAGGTAAAGCTCCCAAGGTTTATTGGAGTAAGAATACCGAATGGCCAGGTTCTTTTCGTCAGGAGACATGGTCACCTCGTGCGCGCCCGTCATTTTAGTGATCTGCTCCATCTTTCCCCCTTTTAAAGGCATTCTGTAGAAGTGCTGCTCTCCCGGATGCACCTGGTTGGTGCTGAAATACCAGTACTTTTTATCCGATGCCATCTGCACACTCTGTACCTCAAACTTGCCAGTGGTCAAGGCCTTTTTCTGCCCATTCGCTGCATTTACCGTGTACAGATGCGCATAGCCGCTTTCCTCGGAGACAAACCACACGTTTTCATTGTCAGGCATCCACCCAATCTCGCCGGGGCCATAGCCGTTGATCCAGGCATCGTCATGCTGGCGGTCCAGCACCTTGATTGCCCGCGTGGCAGGATCAAACGTCATCAGCCAGCGGTCTTTGTTGTCGTGTGATCGGGCCACCAAAACCGCCTTCCTCCCGTCGGGTGAATAGTAAGGCCCAAACATCATGACTTTTCTCAGGTCTCCGGAGGTCCGGGAAGAGTCTGCTTTTGCTCCTTTCTGATTCTCCCGTTGGTAAGCCGGCTTCTCCTGAAGGCCGGGTAAGCTCTTGAAAGAAACCAAGTAGGTGGTGTCGGCCTGAAGATCATACAGCCCCATTTCATAGCTAGCCTGATCATCGCCTACTTTGTTACGGGTAGGAATTTCCTCTGTATATCCCGAGGCGGTCACATAGTTGGGGACTTGGGCTATCTTGCTGTTCGTGGGCCTGCTTACCAGGCGGTACGTGATGTAGCGCTCATTCGGGCTCAGGACAATATTATCAACCGACTTTTCTTCGGTGTAGATTTCCTTGGGCCTGTTCCGGTAAGCCTCCTTCTGGGCAATACGCTGCTGTTTTCGGTCTTCCTCCCGCTTCTGAATAATCTGCAACAGTTCTGTCTGCTGCTCGCGCAGAAAGCGTTCTTGCGGGTCTTTGATTAGATCCGGATCTATTGGCTTGCGGCCCCTCCTGAAATCAGTCAGCTGCCTTGTCTGGCCGTTGCCTAAGCTCCAGGCATACAGGTTTCCGTCTTTCACATACGTGATTTCCTGTTCATCAAACGCAAAGGCGGGCGAGGATTCCCGCTCAACCGTTTTGGTGAGTTGCCTCAGTTTCCCGGATTTCACGTCTACCAGAAAGAGATCGCCGCCGCGCTCATACAACCGCAGGGTTCTCTTCTGATTATACACTCCTCCCGGCGTGAAGAGTTTCTTCCGCTCAGCAGCGGACACTTTGCTCACCTTTCGGCTGCCACTCTGCAGTACATACAGTGAATCACGCTTGGCTCTCTCCGGATTCCATTGGAAATACACCTGCTTGCTGTCATCAGACCAATAGACATTACTGGGCGAGGTGCCTACCCATTGGGCCGGGTCTTGCATGATCCTCTCTACCGTAAGGGCAGGCTTGGTCTGGGCACTGACGGTGCACAGCGGCAGTATCATGGCTACTACTGCAGATACTGATTTTAGTAAACGCATTTTGAAGCTGTTTTTGAAAAATAGATCTAAAACTGGAATATAAACTATAAGGCCAAAGATGAACGCTTTTTCTGAAATGCTGCATGAAACTACCGTACTTTTACAAAAGCATTTTAATCGTAGTCAAATAACTTCCTGCTACAGCTTATTCTCCATAGCAGTTAATGAGCCATTACAAGATAGAGTTTTCTGGATATTTATCTTCATTTGCCTATGAAACTTCTACATCAATCATGCTCAAGTAATAGAACTCTCTACTCTATCATCATTGAAATTCCTGCACCTAAAAGGATCAGCATTCTGTCCATAAAAAAAGCACCGAAGAATATTCTTCGGTGCTTTTTTTATGGACAGAATGCTGATATTAATTATATCCTGGGTTGTTAGGAAGCAACAACTCATTTGTATTGATAGCACTCTGCGGAATTGGATACAGTGCATCATTTGCCGTTCTACCTTTTGATTCAAGGAAAACAGTAGCTAATGATTTCTGTGGATTTGTAGGAGACGGAGTACGCTTCATATCAGTCCATCTTGTACCTTCAAAAGCCAATTCTACACGTCTTTCGTGGATGACTTTCTGCAAATCTAGGGTAGCCAATTCGCCAAGTCCTCTTCTTGTTCTGATATAATTGATACTAGCCAATGCTTCCGCGTCAGTAGCACTGTTAGAGATTAAGTACTGAGCTTCAGCTGCAATCAGATACATTTCAGAAATACGCAGAACATACAAAGGATGCCCACCAGTACCATTTGGATCTCTATGCTTATAAGAATACCAGCCAGCTGGAGCAGTAGCTACCTGCACTACCGAGGCTTCTTTTCTCTTGTCTCCTGGCTCGTAAGCATCAATCAAAGACTGATCAACCGGCAACTCCGCTCTTCCACCACCTGGCATCGAGGCATGTTGCAAGAAGTAAGAAAGTGAGTTACTACCTTCAGTAGTAGTAAAGTTCAACGTGAAAATATGTTCAGATGACTTGTAAGGAGGAGCCCAAATTGAGTTATAATCAGTCGCAACGGTAAACTTGTTGGACGTGATTACTTCATTAGCATATTGCTTGGCTAATGGGAAGTTCTTACGGATCAAATAAACTCTAGCTAACAGACCTTTTGCAGCCTCAGCAGAAGCAAAGAAATTGTTAGTGAAAGAAGGAGCATTGTCAATACTCAATTTAAGATCTTCGATGATCTTGTTATACACTTCTTCTTCAGTGTTTCTTTTCACTTTGACAACATCTCTGTTATCTACAATTGGCACACCTCCAAACAGAGTCACCAATTTGTAATAAGCGTAAGCTCTTAGAAAATGTGCCTGACCTAACATAGGCTTCTTCACGCTTTCAGCGATGGACGCGTTCGTGTTTAATATCTCAATTAAATCATTGGCTCTTTGTATTGCCACATAAGGCCCACTGAAATATCTAGACACTAAAACGTTATCGGTCAGAATAGCATTATTATCTACTTCACCATGTTGGAAGAAGGTTGCTCGGTAAACCAGGTTATCCGCTGATAGGTCTTCCGTAACGTAGCTAAGGTAAATATAGTTAGTTCCACCTTCTTGCAATGCATCATATATACCAGTCAAAAGCTTTGATGCATCAGATGGCCCCACCAATTCAGGTGCAAGGGACGCTGTCGGGTCAATTTTTAATTGATCTTCACAGGAAGAGGTAAACATCATACCTGCCATCAACAGACATGACAAAAGAACTTTATTTTTCATTCTCAATTAATTAAAAGCTAAGATTTAAACCTAACATATACGTTTTGAATTGAGGGATACTGCCTTGATCCACACCTAGGTTTCCAACCGTATAATCAGAGGTAACTTCAGGATCAAATCCTGAATAGTCAGTAAAGGTTAAAATGTTCTGCCCTGTTAAATATATTCTGGCATTGCTCACTTTGATCTTGGAAGTCAAGGTTCTAGGCAAGTTGTAACCTAATGTTATGTTCTTCAATCTCAAATAGCTGGCATCCTCTAAGTAACGTGACGATCTTCTAGTGTTGTTAGTTCCTGCTGCACCACCTACAATTCTTGGATATTCAGCATTAACATTCTCTGGAGTCCAACGGCCTTCGTACACGTCTTTTGCAACGTTTACTGGAACACCAGCTGTTGCAGTAGCAGCAGCACCTAAACTAGCATATCCTCCTGTACCTTCAGCTGACAAATTATATAGTTCATTTCCATAAGAATACTGGAAGAATACACCAAGATCAAAGTTCTTGTAAGAGAAGTTGTTCGTGATACCACCAAAGAAATCAGGCAACGGGCTTCCTAGATATTGTCTGTCAGCGTCACTGATGACACCATTCTTATCAAGGTCTTCATACATCATGTCACCAGTTTCAGGATTTACTCCTAATGACTTGATCAAGAAGAAAGAACCTAATGGCTGGCCCACCATTGTTCTAGTCACAAATGAACCGTTGATAGGCTGATTCTCATACAGTTCTGTAACCTCATTCTTGAAAGTAGAGACATTCAATGAAGTATTCCATTTGAACTCTCCAGTTAAGTTTTTACTGGAAACTTGAAAATCAAAGCCTTCCCCTCTCATGCTACCGATGTTCTCAAGAATGGTTGAAAAACCAGTTGTACTTGGAATCGGACGGTTTAACAAGAGGTCAGTTGTTTTCTTAGTATAGTAGTCGGCTGAGAAATCAATTCTGCTATTAAATAAAGAGAACTCTAATCCCACATCGAATTGTTTGGTTGTTTCCCATTTCAAATTAGGGCTTCCAATAGCACTCAAAGCTAAACCAGGGCTATCGTTGTAATTAGCACCACTACCAATCAACCTTCTGGAAGCAAAGTTTCCAATACCCTCTTGGTTACCAGTAGTACCATAGCTAGATCTTACTTTCAGGTAATTTAATATCTCATTATTTTTCAAGAAAGACTCTTCTGAGATTATCCAGCCTGCTGACAGAGAAGGGAAGTAACCAAATCTTCCGGCTTCCGGAATTTTAGAAGAACCATCTCTTCTGATAGAGGCACCTAACAGATATTTATCCTCCCAAGTCAAGTTCAACCTTGCCAACATAGACTCAATTCTGAAATTGGTCTGTGAAGCAGTTCCACCAGTAATAGAAGCAGCAGAAGTAAGATAAGGAGTCAAATCAGATGGGAAATTTGTTCCATCTACACGATTGTTCTCTCTGTCATTCCACTGGAATTCATAAACTGCAGTTGCATCTACGAACAGCTTATCATCAAAGAAGTCCTTGCCATAAGATAAGGTCTGCGTAGTTAAGATATTCTGAGTTTGCACATATCCTGAGGAAGCAGAACCATTTGATCCAGCTCCAGAAAGTGAGGTAGTTGGGTTATAGGTTCTTTGATCTAAGTATGTGTAATCCAAACCAAATGCTGAACGGAACTTCAACCCTGGCAGAATATTAGCTTCAATAAATGTACTGTTGAAGATATTTGCAAGATTCACATAGTTAAGAGACTGGAACATATGAACAGGGTTGTTAAAGCTGTTCACTGCAAAAGTACCATCTGCTTTATAAATAGGCTGATCTGGTCTTGCTACCAATGCTCTAGGAAAAGGAGAGAAGATACTGTTGTCTACTGGTGTCTCATCTCTCAAAGATTTAGAAATAGCTAAATTTGATCCCACTCTAAATACATCACTTAACTGGTGCGTAACGTTTGTTCTTATTGAATAGCGCTTAAATTCGCCATTCAACAATGCTCCATCTTGTTTGAAATAGTTCAAAGAAGTATAGAATTGGGTTTTTGAATTACCTCCAGACGTTAGAGAAAGCTGAATGTTCTCAACTTTTGATCTATCCCGCTGAATTTCGTCCAACCAATTAACGTTTGCTTCTGGGTTGTTTACTTGCTCTGGCGTGAACAGAGCAGGCAGTCCAACGGTAGATCTTGCCTCATTATAGAGAGTTCTGTATTCAGATGCGTTAATAAAATCCAGAGTGTTAGTCAATGACTGAACACCTGAATAAGCTGACAGATTTACAGTAGTCTTATCAGACTTGCTTCCAGATTTAGTTGTGATAAGAATCACACCATTAGATCCTCTTGATCCGTAGATAGCAGCTGCGGCGGCGTCTTTCAATACATCAACAGACTCGATGTCCTCGGGATTGAGGTTAGCCAGCGCTGAAATACCAGCACCTGCACTGGAAGGTGTAGCAGCACTGTTACTAGGAAGAATAACACCATCTACCACATAGAGAGGGTCATTTCCAGCAGCGATAGACGAGCGGCCCCTTACTACTATGTTAATAGGAGCACCAGGACGACCTGATCCTGAGTTAACTTGAACACCAGCTACACGACCTTGTAGTGCTTGGGCCACGTTAGGTACAGGTTGGTCCTTAATTTCAGCAGCCTGTACTGTTGAAATTGATGAAGTTACCCTTGCCTTGCTTTGGGTACCATATCCTACTACTACTACTTCTTGAATAGCCTCAGCATCGGTAGACAACCGAACATTTACAGTTGATTGGGTTCCAATAGTAACTTCTTGGTTTGTGTATCCAATAAAGGAGAAAACCAATGATCCTCCTGCGGAAGGAACATTGATAGAATAGGAGCCATTTACGTCCGTTGGTGCGGCGGTCGTAGATCCTTTGAGTTGAACTGTCACACCAGGCATTCCCTCTCCTGTTTGCGCGTCAGTCACTCGTCCTGTTACAGTCCGTGTTTGAGCCCACGCCTGAGTCACAAGCGCCAGCATCAAAACGAAGCTGTATAGTAAAGCTTTCTTCATGTGTTTGGGTTGTTTGTTTATTGTTATAATTTGATTTGATAGCCCAATTTACCTACTCTATCAATAGTAACAAATTATTAACAGCAAAAACCTGGTCCAAATGCGAACCTTCAGCAAACATATGCGTATAGCACCTCTTCGCAAATTGACTTCACCCCACTAATGTGATAAATAGAATCCAATTGCCCTCACACTATTTGTCATATTCCTATTTAACACACACGATGCTTTTAATTTTGTCAATAGATTCAAGCATATACCCTTACAAGAAATAATCCAACCTATTATTTTGAATTATTTAACAAGTAATATAATTTATCCAACATAGGCTTTTAAACTACCTAACTACTCTACTTTCAAGTAGATAAACTGAATCAACGCCCACCCTGTAAAGCCAAGAGCCTCTGGCGATAAATCGGCAGAGGCTCTTGGCTTTACAGGGTATCTACTTCGCTAATTGAAACCGAGCCCGATGCCCGCAGTAGCGGTAGGGTATTTGGCCAAAGTACCTTCACCATAAATAGAGAAGAACGCTAGCTTCAGGCGCAACCCAGCCGTCAGCCCTATCTGGCTGTCTTCCACCTTTACCATGACCGGGTTCTCCACGTCTTCAATGTACCGGTTAGGCGGAGTGACCCGGAAAGAAGTGATAGGGAAGCGGCCGTTCACGTTTACATCAGTGGAGACATGGCTGTATCGCAGGCCTCCGTAGGCTGTGATGACGCTAAGTGTTTTAGAGGCGACCAGACTAGCGGTCCAGGCTTTGGTAGTAAACACCAGTTGTTGGTTGTCATAATAACCCGCCTGCTGTTGCTGAGTTGTACGGTAGGCAGCGGCATCGGGGTTTATGTCAAGATCAGCGGCAGTTTCAAAGTGAGTATATCCTCCAAAAGCGGTGATGTCAAACCCAGGAATGGCACTGACAACCGGAATCCATTGCTTTAGGCCGTGCTTCACCCCTAGTCCCCAAAGCTTGCCGGAATACTCTTCATGCTTAGTCTCGGGAATAAACCTAACCGCAATCTCAGTGTCTTTGATCAGGCCAACGCTCACCTGCGCCATAGGAACGGGCAGGTTCTTGAAGCCGATGCCGGGCGGCGTGTTGAATCTGGTTAGCTCTTCCTCCCGGTTGGTGACAGGATTTCGCCCATAGACCACCATCCCGGGACCGTCGTCATCCGAGCCGAAAATAGTTGGGGCAATAGTAGATTCCCCGTTGGCTGGTCGAATGTTCTTCAGGTCCAGCTTTGAGATATCGAAGGAAGTCTGGTCTTTAGGGACAAATACGCCGGTGGCGAAAATGCGCACATCAAACCGACCTAAGCCCATGGCTTTCCCGGAGTTGAACCAACCACCGTTAAGGCCGTGCCCAACGGCTTTGCCACCGGGCTCAATATACGCCTGGATCAATTTATTCGCGTCTTCCTGCCCGGCTTTGATGACATTCCCCACGGCTTGCTGGGCATGCACGGCAGGAGTAGCCAACAAAATCCCAACTACTGGCAAAGCCATCAGGGAGAATTTACGGAGAGCGTGCTTCATCGGATAGTTAAATTAATTCAGTTCAGTACGTTAAAGAGTTCGCGAACTTCTACAAAATCCAGAAAACATCAAACAGCCGCCACCACTTTACCTGAAAGGACCAACTGTTTTCCGGGCATTTTCCTAAAAAGAGCCGCTAAACAGGATATTACTTAAAGGTGTCATAGGCAAACTTGAGGATGATGCCCGAGACCACCACCAGAAACAACTTGCGCACGAAACCAGACCCTTTCACCAACGCAATGCGGGTTCCCACCATAGAACCGACAACGCTACTGACGGCCATAGGAATGCCGATGTGGTACAGGATATAGCCTTTGTAGCCAAAATACAACAGCGCCGACAGGTTGGTAGCAACATTCACCACCTTGGCCGAGGCCGAGGAAGTCAGGAAGTTGAACCCGAAAACCCCCACGAAGATGAACATGAGAAAAGACCCGGTCCCGGGGCCGAAGAATCCGTCGTAAAACCCGATCACCACCCCTACGGCTACCCCGTACCAGATTTCCTTGGCCGGCGCCAGGCGTGGAGCGTGAATCGCCCCGAAATCTTTCCGGAAGAAGGTGTACACCGCCACGGAGATGAGCAGCACCAGAATCAAGGGCCGCAGCAGATCGGCATTGAAATGGCTAAGCGCCCGGGCTCCTAGAAAAGAAAACACAAAGGCGGTGATAGCCGCCGGCAAGAGGGCCCGCCAATTGATCTCCACGTTTCGGGCATAGCGCCACATAGACACGGAGGTGCCCGCAATGCTGGAGAGTTTACCGGTGCCAAACACAGTGGGCACGGGCACGTGCGGGAGAAACACAAACAAGGCGGGCAGTTGGATCAGTCCGCCGCCGCCCACCACAGAATCAATCAAACCTGCCAGAAAAGCGAACAGGCACAGGTACAGAATATCCAACGTTGAATGCTTACGCCGCTTTGACGGCAAATGGAACCGCAAATATTCTGAAAATGTGCGGGTTATTCAAAAGCGGAAGGACACCAGAACCTGTTTTTGCCTTATTTATGGAAAAATAGCCTAAAAACGCCCGCCTACCACCGCCGTCTGCTTCAGGACTTCTTTCTGTCCCTGCAGGTTAAACAACTCCACCAACACCACATAGTACCCGATGGCGGCTTTCGCTCCGGCTTCGGTCAGGCCATCCCACTGCAGCATACTTTCAGCCCCAAGCAGGGCGTTGCCTGAAAGCTTCCGGATGAATCTGCCCTGCGCGTCATAAATAGACACCGATGCCGTGAAACCCGCCTGCGGCAACCTGAACTGCAGCAGCAGGGCATCATCTACCCCATCTCCGTCTGGCGTGAAAGTCCTGGGTTGCAGGGTTAAGCGATCATCAGAAAGGATACCTTCTCGGGCCTGAGAGTTCTCATACCCGGGCGTGGCTTTCACATGAGTAGCCGCCGAGTAAAAGTTGGCTTCCGTGGATGGGCCATTGAGGGAGATGCGCTCCAGGGAAATACCCTCGGGATCAGAAATCAGCCGGAAATGCTGACTGCTTTGGTAGCGGACTTCCTCTACAATTGTCCCGTTGGGCAGAAGCAACACCACACTACCGGCCTCATCGGGATACGAGGGCAGGGCAGGCAATGCCAGGTACCTGTCGGCGTGGCCTTGGGGGTACTCACTCTGCAGGGTGACCGGGCTGGAGGTCAGCACCAGGTATTCTCCGGGAGCCAATAGAAGCTGCTGTAGACTTGTCTCATGGGTATTTGCGACCTGCCCATCAGCTCGGTTGGCTAATTTCCAGCCTTGTAGATTCAGGTACTTCCCGGACTTGTTCACAATCTCCACGAAGTCTACCCCGCCGGGCCTGGGATTGAACAGGATTTCATTGATGACCACATCGCCCGGCTGAGGAGTACCCGGCAGAACCACGGTCTGCTGTTGCGCCGCACCTACGTTGCCGGCACAGTCTCTCTGCCCTTGCACGGTCACCGTATAGCGTTCGTTTTCCCGTAGAGGCGTGGCTAAGGTTAGCTCCACTTGCGTTAAATCCGGGAACAGCACTTTCGCCTGTCGCACCGTAATACCCCCGGCAATGGAATAATGGCTTACCTGCGCGGCCTCTACGCTATCTAACGGCTCATTAAAAGTAAGTAGAAGCGTATTGGGGCTAGTTGCCACTACCTGCTCCAGAACTGGAGCCACTTGGTCTATCTGCTGAACAGAGTTGACTTGTCCTGGAGTACCGCCCTTGGGGTGACCGGAGGCTCTCCACTGGGAGGCGTCGGCGCACCGGCTGTTCACGTCTATCAGTTCAAGGCTCCATCCGCCGTTTCTTTTCTCTGCGTCACGGTACCAGCCGGAGGAATAACGCACCACGTCAATCAAATTCCCCTTCGGGTCGATAATCTCTACGTCATCACCGCTGTCATTGAGGGAAGGAAACGCCGGAAGTCCCAACGCAGCTCCAAACGGACGGTAAAGCGCAGTGTCAGCGACGGCACAGAGGATAAGGTAAGCACCGGGCCGAAGCAGATATTCTGGCATAACTCCGGCGGCGCTGGTTGCATCTGAATACCTCCAGCCCTGCAGATTGAAGGTTTTGTCACTGCGGTTGTAGATCTCAATAAACTCGGCGGCTGGTAAATCTTGTAGAGGATTGACATCGGCATAGATTTCCGTAATCCGGACATCGCCCGGCAGGGCCGTTGGCGAAAAGGAAAAAGCGCCCGTAAGGTTGGAGGTCAGGTTTCCATCCGCATCCAGGACGCGCAGGATTTCGAGTTGATTGGTCCCCGTGCTAAAGTTTTGAGCGAACCGCAATTTTACCACCTGCGGAGCGGAAGCTTGCCAATCTGCTTTCACGGGCACCCCATCTCCGTTGAGCCGGTAATTGGCAATATTGACCGCGGCCGCTTCCTGAACCGGCTCAGAGAACGTCAGCGTTACGGTAGTTGGGTCTTCGGGAACCGCGCTCACCAGATGCGTCGCCCCCATTTCCCGAATCGTAAAATCATCGAAGTAAAACCGCTGGGCATTGGCTTGGGAATACCGGAACAGTACTCCGGCGTAAGAGGAGGCAGCATACCGGGCATCCTGCACGGAACCCTGGGCTTCATAATGCTCTTTCGTGCCAGTCACATCCAGTTCAAGCGTCCAGTCATGGGTGGCGGAGCGGGTAACCCGGACCCAAAACTTATTATCAGAACTGGCAATACTTTTGTCTGCTCCATCAATAATCTTGGTGACCACGCTGCCGTCTTTGCGGTAGAGACTTACTTCATCTTCGGTGCCGCCCACCCGCACAAAATACCCTCGCAGGGCACCTTTGAGATCAGGCACATCAGAAAGGAGGTACACTTCTGCCAGATTACCGGCGGAGGTTGCAAAACCCAGCCGTATGTAAAACTCCCACTGGGTGGCAAGGGCCGCGTGGTTAACCGTGGACAGGTGCAGCGTGGTACCCGTGACAGCGGGGCCTTGGCTTTGCAGTTGCCCGGCACTGTTCACCTGAAAATATTCTTTATCGCCTGCCCAAACCGGGCCTTGCGTGAAGTCTCCGTCGGTGAAAGACTCCTGCAGCTGGGCTTGCAGAACAGGTAAATCCACCAACCATAGAACAAAAACAAGAAACAGTTGCCTCATAGTTAGCCTCTACTTTAATTATCGTGAAAAGTTGGCTTACTTTGTGGCAGACCCCGGGTGCTTTCTGCCTGATTTTCAGAAAACAAGTCAAAAACGCTCCAGGTCCGATTATCAGAGGAACCATGTCTTCGCATTTTTCCTTTGAGCACCGTTGCTTAAATATTAATACACCCTTACATGAAAGTAGCTGTAGTAGGCGCCACCGGCCTAGTGGGTGGCGAGATGCTGAAGGTCCTGGCGGAGCGTAACTTCCCAGTGGACGAATTGTTGTTAGTAGCCTCTGAGAAATCAGTGGGCCAGAAGATGAATTTCCAGGGCAAGGAATATACCGTGATCGGGATGGAAGAGGCCATTGCCCAGAAACCCCAGATCGCTATCTTCTCGGCGGGCGGAAGCGTGAGCAAAGAGATGGCCCCTAAATTTGCCGCCGCCGGCACCACCGTGGTGGACAATTCTTCGGCCTGGCGCATGGACCCCACCAAGAAGCTGGTGGTTCCAGAAATTAACGCGGTTGAACTGACCCCGGAAGACAAGATCATCGCCAACCCTAACTGCTCTACCATTCAGATGGTGGTGGCGCTGAATCACCTGCACAAAGCCCTGAAGGCCAAACGCATTGTGGTGAGCACCTACCAGTCAGTGACCGGAACGGGCAAGAAAGCGGTAGACCAGCTGATGAACGAGCGCGCTGGCAAAGAAGGCGAAAAAGCCTACGCCTACCCTATCGACCTGAACGTGATTCCACACATTGACGTGTTCGAGGCCAACGGCTACACCAAGGAAGAAATGAAGATGGTGAACGAGACGAAGAAAATCATGGGCGATGACAGCATCCGGGTAACGGCCACCACGGTTCGTATCCCAGTGATGGGCGGTCACTCCGAGTCTCTGAACGTGGAGTTTGAAAAAGACTTCACCCTGGAAGAGGTATACCGCTTGCTGCAGGAAACCCCGGGCGTGACCGTGGTAGATGATGTGGCGAACCTGAAATACCCGATGCCCATGGATGCCCACGGCAAAGACGAAGTGCTGGTAGGCCGCATCAGACTGGACGAAACCCAACCGAACACATTAAATATGTGGGTAGTGGCCGACAACCTAAGAAAAGGAGCCGCCACCAACGCCGTTCAGATTGCCGAGTACCTGGTAGAAAACAAATTGGTTTAGATCCGTTTTCCCAAAAACGGTCCATAAACAGGAAAGGGCACCTCTGCAGAGGTGCCCTTTCCTGTTTATGGACCGTTCGTTATTTCCCGTTTGTCCAAACCAGCTTAACGCCTTTTACTTCCCGGGCGAAATTGGGGCAAGTTTCATCGCCGCCGTAACACAGCAGATTGCCGTCACAGTCATATACTGAATTGATGGAGTTGATAAGAGGGTCACAGTTGCCCAGCACAAAAACGGTTCTACCTTTCCAGTTGCCTGTCTGCACGAACTGGCAGTACTCTGACTTCTGCAACTCGCTCACCTTCTCCCGCAGCCACCCTATTTCTTGGGTAGGATTTCCCACCACACATGTCTTATACACCTGCTCCTCTTCACAGGAAGTAAAGGCCAGAAGACAGAGCACACAGAAAGCATAGAAGGATCTCATAGAAACAGGCTTTGAACAGAAGATACCCAAACCATTCCCGAGGTTGCATGGGAATTGAAATTTAACATTCTTCCAACAGCTTCTTCATAAGGCCAAAGGCAACGCGCCAGTAAAAACCATGAGGTTATGATTTATTTTTACTTCTCCGCCTAAAAATATTTTTCTCGCAGCAGCCTCTATACTTTTTTCAAAATTGCCATATATATAGATTGCTATATTAACAGAATATTAATTTACAGTTGCATTTTCTGCCAACTTCTAATAAAATCAAGTTACGAACCCAAAATCTTCTGCAAAACATAGATAACCAAACGCTTGTATGGTACTTTTTTACATATATATTTAGGAGTACAAATCTTACACCACCTAACAAACAAACACATGATGAAAAATTTACTATTCAGCTTCGTGCTGTTGCTGACACTTGCTGGGCAAGCGTGGGCGCAAGGACGAACTGTCACAGGACGAGTAACTGATGCACAAACAGGAGAGGGAATGCCTGGAGTGACAGTTCAACTCAAAGGAAGTACCACCGCCGCTCCAACGGATGTAAACGGCTCTTACTCTATCTCTTTGCCCAATGCGGGTGGCACATTAGTGTTTTCTTTTATTGGATATGCGAACCAGGAAGTAGCCGTTGGAAGCCAGTCTACTGTTAATGTACGCTTAGCAGCTGATGATCGGGCGTTAGATGAGATTGTAGTAGTTGGATACGGTACACAATTAAAAAGAGATGTAACCAGCTCTATTTCCCAAGTAAAAGGAGAAGCCATCGCTAACCTGGCTACCCCAAGCTTTGACCAGCAGTTGGCCGGTCGGGCAGCAGGTGTAGTGGTACAGCAACCATCAGGTATTCTCGGCGCTCCTCCTACCATAAGAATCAGAGGGGTTAACTCCATTTCAGGAAACAACTCACCTTTGATTGTGATAGACGGGGTGCCTGCTTCTTCCGGTAACGTGGGTGCATTTACCAGTGTGAACGCTCTCGCTGATATAAACCCGAATGACATTGAGTCATACGAGATTCTGAAAGATGGTGCTGCTACGGCTATCTATGGTTCACGTGCTTCTAACGGGGTAATCCTCATTACCACCAAGCAAGGAAAACAGGGCCAAGTGAAGTTCAACTATGATGGTTGGACTGGCTGGTCAGAAGCAACTGAACTCCATGATCTCTTGAATGCTGAACAATTTGTGGAGATTCAGAACGAAAAATATAGAAATGCAGGCGCCACATCTTTGCCTGCCGTTTTTGACGGAACCAACACCAACTGGAATGATTATGTGTACAGAACCGCCTTCCAGCAAAGCCACACCTTATCTGCCAGCGCAGGAACAGAAAGAACCAAGTACTATGTGTCTTTAGGGTTTAGCGACCAAGAGGGTATTGCCGTGGCCAACAGCCTTACCCGTTACAGCTTAAGAGCCAACCTGAACCAGAAGATAAATAAAAGAATTACCTGGGATGTGCAGACAGGGCTTACGCACCAAGACAACTTAGGTCCTTTGGTAGGCACTAACAGCTTGTCGGCTAACACATTCTCCGTTATCCGGATGTTGCCTAACGTAGCAGTATATAACCCTAATGATCCTACCGGATATAACATTGATGCTACTACCCGCAGCTCTTTGGGCAGAGGATCAAACCTGATCACTATTGCCAACGGTATTCCAAACCAGATGTTTGTATTAGAAAATAACCTGCGAAAAGGAAAAACTTACCGCTTTGTAGGAAACACGTCATTGAACGTCAACATCATTGACAATCTAAACTTTAAAACCCTGATAGGCACTGACTTCAGCATTGTTGATGACTTCAACTACACTGATCCCAGACACGGTGACGGCCTCTCATCTGGAGGAAGTCTTTCTCAAGCCTATAGCCCTTTCTATACCTGGAACTGGCAAAACATTCTTTCCTACAACAAGTCTTTCCAAGACGCCCACAATTTGGATGCAACCTTAGTGGCCGAATACACTAAAAGCCGCTCTTCTTTCTTCCAGGCAAGTGGTACTACTCTGTCTGACAGATTCTTTAATCAAAACATCCAGTCTGGAACGTTGACCACCCAGCAGATCTTCGGTGACTTAGAAGAAAACGGTTTGGCATCTTACCTGGCTAGGGTGAATTACAACTTTAGAGGTAAATACTACATAGGTGGATCTATTCGGGCAGATGGTTTGTCTAAACTGTCTCCTGACAACCGTTGGGGTTATTTCCCTGGCGCATCTGCCGCCTGGAGAATCTCTGAAGAAGAGTTCTTCAAAAACTCCGCTGCAAGCGGCTTCATCAGCGATTTAAGAATTAGAGGTAGCTATGCTGAAGTAGGAAACAGCGGTATCTCCAGCGGGAACTATGGTTACCTAGGTAGCTTTGGTTCTGTTCAATACGGCGGAGAAAGCGGTATTGCCTTTAGTAACACTGGTAACCCGCTATTAAGATGGGAAACACAAAAGATTTCAGATATTGGCCTTGATCTGGCCTTGCTGAACGGCCGAGTGAATTTTGAATTTGCTTACTGGAAGAAAGACAATGATGACATTGTATTAGGAGCTCCAACACCTCCTTCTTTAGGAGTACCAGGTAACATCATTTTCAGAAATATCGGCAGAATGGTGAATGACGGATTAGAGTTCTCATTAAGCGGCAACGTTATTGAGTCTCCTAAATTCACCTGGAACTCAAGTGTGAACTTCTCTACTCAAAATAATGAAGTAAAAGCGTTAGTAGAAGGACAAGACATTGTAGGTGCTTACAACATTATCAGAGTTGGGGAATCTTTCCAGTCTATCTATGGCTATGTGTATGAGGGCGTGAATATGGCCAATGGTAACCCGCTCTTTAGAAAAGCAGACGGATCTATCATCCAAGGCGACATCAATGGCAACTCGTACAAATTGTATGACCCAGCTAATCCTACTGATGTTACCAAAGCAGCTTCGTTAGGTGCCGGAGACAAAGTGATTTTAGGCAGCGCTTTGCCAACTTGGTTTGGAGGCTTTGACAACAATGTCAAGTTTGCCGGTTTCGACATGAATATCTTCTTCCGGTTCTCAGGAGGTAACAAAATCATGAACCGTACCCGTCAGGATCTTTTAACCATGTTGTTTGAGAACAATGGCACAGAGATTTTAGGCAGATGGCAAAGTGCCGAAAACCCAGGTGATGGCCAAACTCCTAAATTGAGACAAGGAAGACAGCTTATCATCAACAATGAGAACGAGGCTTCTTCCAGATTTGTGGAAAGCGGCGACTTCCTGAAACTGAGCAATGTGACACTTGGTTACACCGTACCAAAAACACTTACCCAAAAGTATAGAATAGACAGAATACGGGTGTTTGCTCAGTTGCAGAACGCACTTACCATCTCAGGCTACAAAGGTCTTGACCCAGAAATGTCTTCTTCTATTGGAGTTGATTATAATACAAACCCACAACAAAGGGTTCTCTCTTTTGGCGTAAACCTTGGATTTTAATTTTTAGATCGAATTTTCAAAAATGAAAAACTATACCATAAAAAGGATTTTACGAGTTGCCTTAGTAGCACCTTTGTTCTCCTTATCATTCGCAATTACCTCCTGTGAAGACGAGGTAATAGACTTAGAAGCTCCTGACAGATACACGGAGATTGGCGCCTTTGAATCTGCAGCGAGAATCCAGCTTGTCATGAATGGAGTCTATGACGCTGCTCAAAGCGGGTTCTATGCTGGCGGAGCAGTTAGAGGGTATCCTTTTGGCGCAGCTAGTATTGCACAGGGGGATAACAGAGGTGAAGACATGCTCAACATGGAAGCCTTCTATCAAGCCACCTATGAGAACTTATACAGCCCCACTACTGCCAATAACCAATACATGTGGGAAACGCTGTACGCTCTCATCAACAAAGCTAATGTGGCCATTGAGGGTATTCAGGGAGCCGCTACGTCTGGCATTATCACAGAGCAGGTGGCTAAAGAATACGTGGCAGAATGTCAATTCCTGCGTGCATTAGCAATGCATGAGTTAATCACTAACTTCGCCCGTCCTTACAACCATACCGGAGATGCTTCTCATTTGGGTGTTCCCATCAGACTAACCGCGGTAAACACACCAGCTCGCGTAGATGAGGCGAAAACCCAAGGGCGTAATACAGTAAAAGAGGTGTATGACCAAATCCTAAAAGATTTGAACGAGGCTGAGGCAGCTCTCCCTGCCTCCAGAAGTACTTTCCAAATCACAAGGGCTACCCAAGGAGCGGCCATCGCACTCAAAACAAGAGTATTGCTCCACAAAGGAGATAATGCCGGTGTGATAACTGAAGCTTCTAAGTTAGTAACTGGTGACGCGGCTCCTTTCACAAGCCCAATTGGCGGCTATAAATTAACGGCAGAGCCTTCTGGTCCATTTGGCGCGGGTAACAAGAATAACACAGAATCTATCTTCTCTATTCTTAACTCTGCCATTGACAATGCTTCTACCAACGGTGCACTGCCGCAGATGTATGGCTCTGCTCCTAACCGTGCCTTGGTAGCCATCAGCCCTGTTATCTGGAACCAAACTTTTTGGCCAGCGGCTGACAAGAGAAGAACCCAGCTAACCGACGTAAGCACCAACAGCTACCGATACACCACCAAATATAACGGTGACAAGGTGACCTGGGCCGACAATACCCCTATCATCAGATATGCGGAGGTACTACTGAATATGGCCGAAGCCATTGCGCGAACTCAGGGAGCAACTCCTAAGGCGTTAGCACTTTTGAACGCGGTAAGAGGAAGAGCTACTACTGAAGTTTATACAGCAGCTGGTTTGGACACGCCTCAAAAACTTATTCAAGCTATTGTGGACGAGCGTAGAATCGAATTCCTGGCAGAAGGCTTACGCTGGAAAGACATTTTCCGGTTAGCGGTAGAAGGTATCTATGTGTACAAAGGCATCCCTGCCAAAGTAACCAAAGGCAACACCACCGCAGCCGATTATGCCGCTGCTAGCGGCACGGTAAGAGCCGCCGCCTTTGCAGTGCCAGCGGTACCATACGAGGATTTCAGATTCATCTGGCCTATCCCTACAAGCGAGACTGCTGCTAATCCGGTTCTAGCGAAACAGCAGAACCCGAATTATTAAATCCATTTATAAAACAGCCTACCAACTTGGTAGGCTGTTTTGTTTTAAAGCAAATCTGCTATTTCCAGGTCGGTGTCTCAACCAATAACTTTCTTGTGTTAGGTTTAGTTTTAAAAAAGATGCCAGAAACAAGCCACTTGTTAAGACAAGGCCCGCAAGGCATTCCTAACTCAAGATCACCTACCCATTCACCACTATCGCTACCGTTTATCATTCCCTTCTACTATTCGTCAAATGAATTGTATAGCATCTGTAAAAACAGAAGAGGCGCTCAATGAGCGCCTCTTCTGTTTTGGGCTTCCTTTTCTAAAAATAGGCCTAATTCAACCTTATCCCTAAAGCCTACTGGTACTGAATGTACATGGGCTTAGGAGTCAGCGCCAGCACTTCCTTAGGAGTGTAGAGCTTAGAGCCGGGCTTTTTGGTATCGTTGTAATAGAAGATCTTGAAGCCGGTGTACTGCACAGGCTCTTTTTTGATGTAAGCCAGATAGGTGCTCTTCTTCAGGACTCGGTCGCCCCAGCCGTCCATGTGCATGACAAACTGGACATTGGGCCGCAGTTTGATGTTCTTGTAATTGGTGACCATGCGCTGCGTGAAGCGGTGGATGACCAGAATCTTAGGCGGCAGGTTGTACTTCACAGCAATGTCGTTCAGGAAATTGGTGGCGTAGTTGATTTCGCTGGCATCCAGGGAGCCAATTTTACGCCCGGGGATGGCGCCGTTCTTCATGGCGAACTCCGGGTCAATGCCCAGGTGCACCTGCGGCAGTTTCAGCCACTGCTCCAGGCGGGGCAATTCCTGCTCCACGGTGCTGCGGCCAATCTGAATATCCAGGAAAACAATGGCGTTTCTTTTGGCGGCCCACGCAATCACGGTATCGGCTAAGTGATCGCTCATGCGCAGCCGGTACATGCCGCCTTTGCCGGGGGCACCCTGGGCGGTCACGAAGATCAAGTGCAGTGCGGGCTGAACGGGCGTGCTAGGATCAGCGGCCTCCCAGTTTTTAACTTCACCGTCCAGTTTGGCCAGCATCTTCTCCGGGGCGATCTCGCCCAGAATCCCCATCCGTTTGGAGAGCGGATTTCCGTAAAAGGCCACAATCCGTTTGTGCGGCAAAATGGCGCCCGGATTATCGGCGGCTTCGTCTTTCACTACAATTCCGGTGGGGTTGGCAGAGGCCGTAGAATCACTAACGGCGGCAGAATCAGCCGAAGGCGTGGCGACAGGTTTGGTTTTCAGGGTGGAGTCTGAGGCGGGGATGGTGTCCTGGCGTACCGATGCCACGGTTGCGGCCTTGGTCTCATTGGTCTCTTTGGGCGTTCCTTCAGAGGTGCAGGCGGAAAACAGGCCCATGCCAAGGGCACACAGTAACGGAAGGCGGTGGCCTTTCCTCTTCAAGTTTAAAATCATGGAGTACTTAATGGATGAATCAATTACGCGGGTGGTCACTTTGTCGTCTGGAAGATACTCTTTTTCGGTTGGTTCTCCGCAGGGAAAATCCCGCCAGCCGGCTTTTCCCTCTCTCACACGGCCCGCAGTGGGCCAGGGTTACACCCGCCGGGAAGTAAATGATCCAACGCTTCACGGTTCTGGGTTTCTCCAATAAATATTTTCCTTCTCCCCTGCTTTTCCTTCTTGCGTATACAGTAGTTTTACCGGAAATACAGCGCCCCAACCATGGAAAAGATTAACCGTGTCCTGTTGATTGATGATGATGATATCACCAACTACATGAACCAGCGCGTCCTGAACAAAGCGGAAGTGGCGCAACAGATTGATGTGGTCACTGATGGCCAGGCCGCCCTGACGTACCTGAACAGCCCAGAGCACCTGCAGTCAGCGCTGCCACTGGATTTGATTCTGGTGGATATCAAAATGAGCGTGATGGATGGCTTTGACTTCCTGGAACGGTACCAGCACCTGTCTCCGGAGCGGAAAGCGAAGAAGCTGTTTGCCCTGTCTTCCTCGGCCAGCTTCTATGACCTGCACCGCCTCAAGGACTTCCCAGACGTGGACGGACACCTCTCCAAGCCCCTCACCCAAGCCGATGCCCTGCACCTGATCAAAGAGCACTTCTTCGGGTCATCTGAGGAGCAGGCCTTTTCCTCCGCCACTGATGAATAGCCCAGCGGCAGCCCTACATCCACATTGCAACAGCCTGTAAACAGCAGTTCCGCTTTGGCCCTGTTTTCGTGAAAACGGGCCCAAAGCGGAACTGCTGGTAGGAAGCGAAAATCAGGTTATTCCCGTCCTCGGCGCTCTGGTGCTCTCAGCGTGATTTCCTGCGAGGTCTTGTTTCCGTTGGCCTCAATTTCCACCACGTATTTGCCCGGGCGCAGGTACAGCTGCTCATTGGCTGAAGGGGTCACTTTTACGGGATCTCCCGCCTTACGTCCTTCGTTCAGGGCTTGCTCGTAGGCGCTCACGTTGGCAGGCTCCAGCGTGAGGTCATAAGTGACGTAGTTCAGTCCGCGTTCGCTCTGGTCTTTCAGTTCTTTCAGCACTTGGCCTTTGTCGGTTTTCACGCGCACGGTGGCAGTGCCTGCGGACTTCACGAAATACGGAATGGTCAAGGAAGGCGTCATCGGTTCATCCCAGGCACCAAATTTCTGTCCCCAACGCTCTGAGTACTGCGGCACGTTGATCTGGAAAGCGTGCACCGCTTTCTGCTGCACCGCGGGCGTGAGTTGCTGCAGGTGCGCCACGTTGCCAATGTACAACGAGCGGCCGTGCGTGCCCACCACCAAATCATTCTCGCGCGGATGGATGGCCAGGTCATGCACCGCCACGGCGGGCAGCACATCGCCGCCCAAGGCTTGGAAGGTCTGCCCTTTGTCCAGCGACACATACAGCCCGTTGTCTGAACCCACGTACAACAGGTTCGGGTTTTTAGGGTCTTCCTTCACCACGTTTAGGGGCTCTTTTGGCAAATCTTTGCCAATTTGCTTCCAGGTCTTGCCGTAGTCCTGTGACACAAACAGGTAAGGAGTAAAATCATCCCAGCGGTAGCCGTTCAAGGTGGCGTACACCCTGCCTTCGTTTTCCGAAGAGGCGGCCAAGCCACTGATCCACATGTCCTGCGGCAGTTTATCCGAGATCTTCGTCCACGTGTAACCACCGTCACGGCTTACGTGAATGAGGCCATCGTCTGAGCCGGTGTACAGTAACCCGAAGCGTTTAGGGGATTCCTCAATGGCAGTCAGCGTGCCGTAGCCCACATCGCCTTTGCGGCCACCTTTGGTCAAATCGCCCGAGAGGGCTTCCATGTTCTCGCCTTTGTTCAGGGAGCGGTGGAAACGGTTTGACCCGAAGTACAGCACATCCTGGTTGTGGCGCGACAAGAGAATAGGGCTTTCCCAGTTGAAGCGCAGCGGGCGTTCCCCCAACTGGTGCTTGGGTTGGATGGATAGCCGCTGGCCGGTGGTTTTGTTCAGGCGATAATAGGCGCCGTACTGGGAGCCCGTGTACACCGTGTTGTTATCGCGGTAATCTACCTGCACCATCATACCGTCGCCGCCGCCCAGGCGCTGATACGGGTAACGGCCGTTATCGGTCCAGGCGGCGCTGGCAGAATATGTACTGGGACCGCCCCACACGCCGTTGTCTTGCAAACCGCCGTACACGTTGTAAGGCTGCGCCATGTCTACGGTCACGGAATAGAACTGCCCTACCGCTGGCGTGTTGGCCTTAAACCAGGATTTACCATCGTCATAGGTGATGTTGATGCCGCCGTCGTTGCCGTTCACCAGGTGACCGGCGCGCGTGGGACTCACCCACAGATCCTGGTGGTCTGAGTGCACGTTGGCTCCGCCGATTTCTTTCCAGGTTTTGCCCGCATCTTCCGATTTGAGCAGCGGAACGCCCAGGATGTAGACATGATTCGCGTTCAGCGGCGACACCCGGATTACCCCAAAATAATAGCCGTAGGTGTAGTACAGATCATCAATGTAGCCTGTGTGGGTTTTCTTCCAGGTCTTGCCGGCATCGACTGAACGATAGACCTGCGCACCGGTCACCGGCGTCTCCACCATCATGGAATTGGCATCCACCAGGAAATCGGATAGCGCCACCGGCCTGATTTTCTCGGAGCTCACCATTTCCTTCACCGCTTTGGCCGTGTACTGGCGCGGGAAGTTATTTTCTTCTAAGAAAGTATTGATGGCGGCATCGTCCATCTTCAGGAAATCTTCCTTGGTGAAGTCCTTGAACTGCTCTTTGCGTAGTCTGTTGCCCGTGGCTACGGCGGGTTTCATGTCCTGGCGCAGGTCCTGGTTGTCTACGCTGGCGTAAATGATGTTAGGGTTCTGCGGGAAGATGCTCAAACCGATTCGGCCGATGCCCTCGGTGGCCGGGAAACCGCTGGAGCCGCCGGTGATGCGCTGCCAGGTGTTGCCGCCGTCGGTGCTTTTGAAGACGCCTGAGGTGCTGCCACCTTCCACGAAATTCCAGGCGCGGCGCTCGCGGTGCCACATGCTGGCATACAAGGTATTGGGGTTAGACGGGTCCACGGCCAAATCTACGGCCCCAGTGTTGTCATCTCCGCCTTTCAGGATGTGTTTCCAGGTAGAGCCGCCATCGGTGGTTTTGTAGACGCCGCGCTCCGGGTTAGGCGAGTACAGGTGGCCTAGCACCGCTACCCAAGCGGTGTTAGGATCAGTGGGGTGCTGCATGATGCGGCCAATGTGGTGCGACTCGGGCAGGCCTTTGTACTGCCAGGTTCTGCCGCCATCGGTGCTCTTGTAAACCCCTACCCCCGAGTAAGAGGAACGGCTGGAGTTGGCCTCGCCGGTGCCCAGCCAAATGGTGTTGGTTTTCCAGTCTACGCTGATGTCGCCGATGGTGATGACGGTCTCGTTACTGAACAGTGGTTCAAAGGAGATGCCGTTGTTGGTGGTGTGCCACAATCCGCCGGAGGCGTAGGCCACGTAAAAGTTGGTGGGATCAGCGGGGTTCACGTCCACGTCCACTACCCGGCCGCTCATGACCGTTGGGCCCACGTTGCGGAACGGCAGGTTGCTCACGATGGAGTTTTTCTGCAGCTGTAACCGCTGTTGGTAGCCATCCATGCGGCTTTTGGCCGAGGTGGCGGCGGGTTGCTTTTCTTTGTTTTTCTGGGCCACTGCCGGAAGGCTCAAAAGCCCCATCAGCATGAGTGGGTACAAGGGTTTGCGTAGCGGAAAGTGCACAGGGAGTAGGTTTGTGTAGATAGAATGTTTGCAGCTCTGAAAATAGCTGAAAATTAGGAGTTAATGAAACCCACTCGTGTGATTTGCCTCCCCTCTCCCCCTGAAAACCGACTTGCCTGAAAAAAGGACTGCCGTTTTGGGGCTGTTTTCTGTAAAAAAGCCCTAAAACGGCAGTTGAAAGTCCTTGGACAAACCAATACCTACTCTGTACTCCTGAAAGCATCTTGTGAACGAACTAGAGTTGCAGCACTAACTGCTACTGCCGTTCGTCCACAAGATGCTTTCAGGAGTACAAAAAAAGATGTCACATTATTCTTCTGGATTAAAAGGAATTAGCGGCTTTGTATTTCTGCGCGTTAGCCGGGTACAGGGTTTCGGCAAACTTCAGCAGGGCTTGCCGGGTGAGGGCGGTGTTCTCAAACATGCCCATGTGGCCTACATGCCCCAGAAAATACGTCATGCTGTTCTCGGGCAGGTGGCACTGCTGCAAGATGGCCTCCAACGGCACCGCGGGGTCTTCTTTCCCCACCAGGAAAAACACCGGCAAGGTTGTATTTTTCAGCACCTCGGTTCGGTCTGGCCGGTCACGCATGGCCTGGAGGCAACCCAGAATGGTCTCCAGAGGTGTGGCTTTCCCGATGGTCTGCATTTTCTGGATAGCAGCTTCACAGGAGGCGCGGTTGCTTTCGGCAAAGAGCGGAGACACCAGCGTGTCCATGAATTTCTCTATTCCGTGTTTCTGCACGAAGGCGGCGGTTTTGTTCCGATTCTCCTTTTTCTCCTCAGAATCTGGCAGCGCGCTGGAATGGAACAGGCACAGCCCGTACAGCAGATCAGGAAACAGATCGGCGAGCGCCATGGCTACGTACCCGCCCATGGAGTGCCCCACTACCAGACACTTCTCCACCTGCAAGGTCTGCAACGTTTCCCGTACCTGTCGCGCCTGGCTGTCCATGGAGAAATCATCGGTCTGGGGGCTTTCGCCGTGGCCGGGTAGATCCAGGGCGATAACCCTGAACTGGTGCACCAAAGGCTTGGTAAAATCGGTCCAGACGTCTTTGCTTTCGCAGAAGCCGTGCAGGAAAACAAGGGCGGGGCCAGAGCCGGCCTCGGTATAGGCAAGAGGAGTATTGGTCATGTTACTTGAACGTTTAAGACCTGTTTTACGGAAAACGCACCTAAAACAGCCATGCAATCCTCTCCAGTAGGGAGTTAGCGAACGGTTACGGGCTGGGGTTCTTCTGATGCGGCGGCCAGTGCTTTGGTCTTTTTCTTGATGTTGTTCACGGACATAAGCACGGTGATGAGCACAATGAAGGGCGCTTTCTTGTAGAACTGAAAATGCGTCATCAGCTCAGAAAAGCCCATTTCCTCGCCAGCGAGGAGCTTCTTCGCGGGCACGTACAAATCAATGACCAGGTAAATGGCCAGCGTCAGCAGCAAAGAACCGGCGTAAATCTTGATTTTCTCTTTCAAAGGCAAAACAGGAGTAGCCGACATGCAGTGTGAGGTTAATTTGCTTAAAGGTAATGATTTGTTCTTTGGTGGCTATGGTACTTAATCGCACCTTTAATGGGCCGAGGAAAATTTAGGTAGGGGCAATCCCTTGTGGTTGCCCTTGTGCGAAAGCACCTTCAGCGTCTCAGCTCTGCAGCAAAAGTCATCGGGTTCTTCATCGGTCTTTGTCATAGCACTACCCCCTTCAAAGGGTAGGGACGTTAAGTTCTATTTTAATGGTTTGATTTCTTTGAAAAAGAATTGGCATTACTGCATACTTTGAGCCTCACGGCTCACTGAAGTTGCAAACTTCAGCTCATTGTAGCTCCAAGTTGCAAACTTTAACCAGGTATGTGTTATGCACTTAAAGGCACTACCTTCAAAGGGGAACGCAATGCGTGATTACCACTTCATCCAAATTCCGTTTTAAAGCTATTTTACTGAAAAAGGCTTTAAAACGGAAAGACCTCACAGGTTTTGAAAACCTGTGAGGCCTACTTATCATCTTGAAGTGCTTTACACCCGTACGGCCACGTCCATCAGTTCACGGACGGTACGTTCAATGCCGTCTGGGTCGAAGCCGCAGAGACGGTGCAGTTCCATCTGGGAACCGTGCTCCACAATCACATCTGGGATGCCGAGGCGTTTCACCTGTGCAGTATAGCCGTGATCGGCCATGAACTCCAGCACGGCGCTCCCGAAACCGCCTTGGAGACAGCCGTCTTCCACGGTCACTACTTTGTCATACTTCTGGAAGATGTGGTGCAGCATTTGCGCATCCAACGGCTTAGCGAACCGCATGTCATAGTGGCCCGGGCGCAGCCCGTCCATTTTCAGGTTCTTGCAGACATCCACGGCGTAGTTGCCAATGTGCCCGATGGTGAGAATAGCCACTTCTTCGCCTTCCTGGATCACGCGGCCTTTGCCCACTTCTATCAACTCCAGCGGAGTGCGCCATTCTGGCATCACGCCTTCGCCGCGCGGGTAGCGGATGGTGAAAGGCCCCATGCCGTCCTGGCTGGCGGTATACATCAAATTACGCAGTTCCTGTTCGTTCATGGGCGAGGACACCACCATGTTGGGGATGCAGCGCATGTAGGCAATGTCATAGGAACCGTGGTGGGTCTGACCATCGGCCCCGGCGAAACCGGCTCTATCCAGGCAGAACACCACGTGCAGGTTCTGAAGGCAGACATCGTGCACCACCTGGTCATAGCCGCGCTGCATGAAACTGGAGTAGATGTTACAGAACGGCACCAAGCCTTGGGTAGCCAAACCGGCGGAGAAAGTTACGGCGTGCTGCTCGGCAATTCCTACGTCCAGGGCTCTATCTGGCATGGCGGCCATCATGATGTTCATGGATGAACCGCTGGGCATGGCCGGGGTCACGCCCATGATCTTCTCATTCTTTTCGGCTAGCTCCAGCAACGTATGCCCGAAAACATCCTGGTACTTGGGCGGCTGGGGCGTGGTGTGGTGCACCTTGTAGATCTCGCCGGTGACTTTGTCAAACAGACCGGGCGCGTGCCACTTGGTTTGTTCTTTCTCCGCTAAGGCAAAACCTTTGCCTTTCACCGTCACGCAGTGCAGGATTTTAGGACCGGGAATTTTCTTGAGGTCTTTCAGCACCAGCGCCAGATGGTTTACATCATGCCCGTCAATGGGGCCGAAATAGCGGAAGTTCAGGCTCTCAAACAGGTTGCTCTGTTTCAGGAGCGTGGCTTTGATACCGCTTTCCACCTTGGCCACGATCTGCTGGGCGTTCGGCCCGAACTTGCTGATCTTGCCCAGAATGTTCCATATCTCGTCACGCACTTTGTTGTAAGTGCGGGAGGTGGTGATATCGGTTAAATATTCTTTGAGCGCGCCCACGTTGGGGTCAATGCTCATGCAGTTATCGTTTAAAACAATCAGCAAGTCAGCGTCTGAGGCGCCGCCGTGGTTCATGGCCTCAAACGCCATACCCGCCGTCATGGAACCATCGCCAATCACCGCAATGTGGTGGCGGTCAAATTCCTTTTTATACTGCGAGGCCACGGCCATGCCCAGCGCCGCCGAAATGGAGGTGCTGGAGTGGCCCACGCCGAAGGCATCGTACGGGCTTTCTTTTCTTTTGGGGAAACCCGAGAGGCCGTTGAGTTTACGGTTGGTATGGAAGTTATCGCGGCGGCCCGTCAGGATTTTGTGCCCGTAGGCCTGGTGCCCCACGTCCCAGACCAGCTGGTCATAGGGTGTGTTGAACACGTAATGCAAGGCCACTGTCATCTCCACTACCCCCAGACTTGCCCCGAAGTGCCCTCCGTAGATAGACACGTTGTCAATGATGAATTGCCGCAATTCCTGGCATACCTGCAGCAACTGATCTTCAGACAGTTGGCGCAAATCAGCTGGCGAATTAATCTTGGCCAACAGTTCTCCGGGTTCAATTATCATAGGGGTGCACTTGGGTGGATATAGATGCAACAGCGCAGGGCTTCTAAAGTTTTCTACCTATACGTTTTGCATCCAGACGAAGGGTAAAATTAAGGAAATTTTCTTAGTGATGGTTCTTTTTGCCGTTTCACTTCTTTTCATAGTTCTATTCCGCTCTCTGAAAATGTAACATTCCCTGCCTAGCAACGGAAATACTTCCATATTCAGTATTTATACGAGTAACTTTCTCCCTCTCAAGCCGATAGGGCCAAGGCTTACTTCCTGGGCGAGCCGCTCCCGTTTTAGGCCTATTTTAGAGAAAGGAACTCAAAAACAGGTTCTTCCGGGGTAAACGTTGGCAGATGGCGTCACTTATGCGTAATTTTGGCTTCTGAACCAACGCCGTACCGCCACACGTGAGTTTCGAAATAAAGCTGTCGCTCTTTGAGGGCCCGTTTGACCTGTTGCTTTTCTTTATTGAGCGCGACGAGCTGGACATCCATGACATTCCCATTTTCAAGATCACCAATGATTTTGTGGGCTACATCCGGCAATTGGAAACCATGAACATGGAGGTGGCCAGCGAATTCATTCTCACGGCGGCCACGCTCATGCGCATCAAGGCCAAAATGCTGCTGCCCCGGTTTGAGAAAGACGAGGAAGGCAACGAGATTGACCCGCGGCAGGAGCTGGTGCAGCACCTGTTGGAATACAAGCGGTTCAAAGAGGTGCTGGGCGATCTGAGTTTGCTGGAAGACGTGCGGCTGCAACAGGAAAGCCGCGGCAACATTGACACCGAGCTGAGCAAGATTGCCGCCAAACACCAGCTGGAGTACGAGCTCAAAGACCTGAACCTGTACCACCTCATGCAGTCTTTCCACAAGGCCATGCAGCGGTACGAAGACGAGCAGAACCGCCCCAAACACACGGTGGTCACGTATCCGTACACCATTGACCAGCAACGCACCTACATCAAGAGCCGGGTAAGCGCCCAGGGAATGGTGCAATTCTCTGACCTGGTAGAAGCGTTTCCTGACAAAATTGGACTGATTTTCAATTTCCTGGCTATCTTGGATTTGCTTCAACTCAACGAGATTGGCCTGGAAATTGGGGACGGCTTTAATAATTTCCGAATTGTGCCCTATTCTGAGCACCAACACCTGACCATCACTGACCATGGATCTGAATCGTAAGAAACTGCTCTCGTACTTCACTCCCCAGCGAATCTTAATTCCGGTAGTCATCGGGTTGGGGGTGATCGGGTATATGTTCTACCGAGACAGTGCCCAGATGGATTTCTCGCCGCTTTACAACGCCAAGCCTTTCTGGCTGATGATGACGGTGGTGGTGCTCATGGTCCGGGACTTCGGGTACATTTACCGCATCCGGTACGTGACGGAGAAGTTCCTGAGCTGGCGCAAGAGCCTGGATGTGATCATGCTCTGGGAGTTCGCCTCGTGCGTGATGCCCAGCGTGGTGGGGGGCTCTACGGTGGCGGCGTTCATCTTAAACAAAGAAGGCTTGAGTCTGGGAAAATCGCTGGCGTACGTGATGGTCACCGCCATGCTGGACAACCTCTACTTCATCATTGCCGTGCCCCTGGTATTCCTGATCACGGCGGGCAACATCTTTCCCGAGGTTTCTGCCATGGAATTCTCCGTAACCCAGAGCCTGGAAATTGCCTTTGCTGTGAGCTATATTCTCATTGCCTTGTACGCGTTCCTGATGGCGTACGGCCTGCTCATCAACCCCACCGCCGTAAAACGGATTTTCCTGCGCGCCACCTCTTTCAAACTGACGCGCCGCTGGCGGCCTGCGGCCTACAAAAACGGAAATGAGCTGGTATGGGCCTCGCAGCAACTGAAAGGCAGCACCTTCGGCTATTGGGCCAACGCTGCCCTGAGCACCGCCTTCGTCTGGACCGCGCGCTATTTTGTGATCAACTGCCTCATAGCCGCCTTCACCGATATCAGTTTCCATGACCACGTGCTCATTTTCTCGCGCAACATGGTATACAAGATTGTGCTGCTGGTGGCGGTTACGCCTGGCGGGGCTGGTATTGCCGAGGTGGCGTTCCCTACGTTCTTCGGGCAGTTCCTGGGGCGTTTCACTACGGTAATTGTGCTCCTTTACCGCGTGGTGACGTATTACCTCTACCTAATCTTGGGTTCCTTCTTCCTGCCCCGCTGGGTGCTGCGCGTCTTTGGTGAGCACCCCGAGGATGAGGAAGATGAGCTGCGTTTAAAGCCTGTTTCTGAGAAAACGGACGTAAAACCGAGGCTATAACGAGTAATCTCCCAGAAAAGCAAAGGGCCGGCTTGTTGACAAGCCGGCCCTTTGCTTTTCCTTATAAATGAATTACATGTAAATCCTAAACCTACTTCCTAGTCGTAATTTTAAGTGGAATGGTGTATTTCACCGGCACGGGTATCCCATTTTGGGAACCAGGCTTCCATTTAGGCATCTTTCCAATCACCCGGACAATCTCGGCAAATAGATCAGGATGCAGCGTTGATACGCTTTCTACATTGCTAACAGCCCCATCTTTTTCTACTAAGAAAGAGATGATTTCATTTCCGTTGATCCTAGTTTTCCAGACCGCTTTGGAAACTCTGAAGTGTTTCATCATGAAATCCATCATCGCCTGTTGCCCTCCGGGAAACTCAGGCAAGATTTCAATGGGCTTAGCAAGCCCGTCTTCAGCGGGATTTCCCTCCTTGTCATAGTTCTTCACCCCGGCCTCTACCCGTACCGGCAGTTTATTCTCTTTCGGTGGGATGGGGCAGGAATAGCCATCGCCGTAGGCGCAGTACGGGTTGTAGGCTTTGTTGAAATCGAGCCACACGCTGTCAGTATTCATGGGAATGGAGAAATCCAGGTAACGGCCGGTGGCATAGGTCTCCTGGCCGGTAGTGGCATCGGTGAAGGGGATGAACAGGTAGGTCATGTACTTGGGCTGCTTTTTGAGCTCCTGGTTTTGGTACACGCTCAGCTGTAAGGGCTGGCCCTGCAAGTTGAAATGCAGCTCGCCGTATTTCACGTACTCTGGGTTGCGAGTGCCGGTAGTGGGCATGATGAAAACCGACTCCTGCGTGTTCCGGACAAATTTGGCCTTCACGCGGTATGCTTCGTTCACGGGAAAATACTCCAGCCCTTTGAAGGTAGCCTTCGCCTCGGCTTTCAGCGGGGAGTGCTCATCAAATTTGAACACGCTGTCTTCATGGGCGCGGTGCCTGGCTATTTCCTGGAGATACGCACCCGACGATGTTTTTTGAGCCTGGGCCAGAAAAGGCATGGCCAGCAGAAGTAAAACGAGAAGCTTTTTCATAGTAACCCATAAGGAGCTTACAATGTAAGGACAAGAAAATTACTTCCTGCAAAAATGGAAAGACGCAGTGGGTAAAATCATGAGCTAAACAATTCAGCAGGCATGGTGGTTACCACATAGATTCCCGTGGTGGACCGCTGCTTTCGCCAACCCTTATTGACGAAACATAAATTTCTACGTATTAGTCAATGCCCACCGTTCTTTTTCGACGTCCAGAAAAAGTGCTTGTTCAGATCCTTAGGTATTTGCAAACCCCAACAAAAGAATGGAATCAATGGCAACAACTTCACCCCAGCGCATTGGTATTTTGTATGGCATCATCTCTGCCGTGGCAATGATTGTCTATTATCTGGTAATTAACCTTCTTGGCTTACAAAACAGCGAAATCATTCGTTTTGCCAGCAATATCTTCATCCTGATAGCCATCATGCTGGCGATTAACACCTTCAGGCGAAACTATGAGGCCTTGCACAGACATCCCCCTTACCTCCCGGGGCTGGCCATCGGGTTTCTAGTGGGCTTGGTAGGTGCCGGGCTCTACGCGGCCTTTATCCTTTTCCACGCAATCTTCCTCAATCCTGGATATGCCGGGGTACTTCAAAACCAGGACTACTTTGGCTTCCGGCTGCCGCTCTTGATGGTGCTGGGCTCCGTGGTGATCTTGGGTACGGCCGTAGGCGCAATGACAAGCTACATTCTCATGATGGCCTTTGACCACTCCGGAGGCCAACCCGAAAAGGCGGAATATTAGTCCATTCTTGAGTTCAAGGGCATTTTAAGCCTTGTTTTCATAAAACAGGCTTAAAATACACCCACAAAAAAACGCCTGGCTTTGCAGCCAGGCGTTTTTGGTATGTTTTATCTAAAAGAGCTTAGAAACGCTCGTCAGCGCCGAAGAAGAAGTCGCCTTCAATCTGGGCGTTCTCGTCTGAGTCAGAACCGTGCACGGCGTTCGCCTCTACAGACTTGGCGTAGATTTTCCGGATGGTTCCTTCAGCGGCCTGAGCTGGGTTGGTGGCACCAATCAAGGTACGGAAGTCCAGAACGGCGTTGTCTTTCTCCAGGATCATGGCTACGATAGGGCCAGAGCTCATGTATTTCACCAGATCACCGTAGAAAGGGCGCTCTTTGTGCACCTCGTAGAACTGACCGGCACGCTCTTCGGTAAGACGGGTCTTTTTCAGGGCCACTACTCTAAAGCCAGCCTCTTCCATCATTTTAGTGATACCGCCAATGTGGTTGTCCTGCACGGCATCTGGTTTAATCATGGTGAACGTTACGTTTCCAGCCATTTTTCTTTATTTAGTTATCGGTTTAAATAGGAGTTGAGCCCGCAAAAGTAGCACACTTTGGGCCAAAATCCATTTTGTACGGTAAAATTCCCGGCCCGTTGGCTACTTGATTGATTTTATTTGGTTTGTACTTTAATTCTTTAGAATTTTGCAGCTTGTATCCGCTATTTTTTAAAGCGGACTGTGAGTATACAATGCAGCAAATCAACGCGCTAAAGGAGCTTTTACAGTCTCCGAAGAAGATCATGATCACGACGCACCACAAACCGGATGCGGACGCTTTAGGTTCTTCACTGGGACTGGCCGGCTACCTTAAGAAAAAAGGGCACCAGGTTCAGGTGATCACCCCGTCAGATTATCCCTCGTTCCTGAACTGGATGAGCGGCAACGAAGACGTGCTGGTGTACAGTTCCCGGACCGATGCCCAGGCCCAGGCCATTATAAACGAGGCAGAGGTGATTTTCTGTCTGGATTTTAGTGCCCTCAGCCGCATCAACGAGCTGGGCCCCTACATCCAGAAGGCCACCGGCACTAAAGTGCTGATTGACCACCACCTCCAGCCCGAGGACTTCACCGACATCACCTTCTCAGACACCAACGCAGCAGCCACGGCCGAGATCGTGTACGAGGTCATCCGGGAAATGGGCGACGAGGCCTTGGTAGATGTGGCCATAGGCGAATGCCTGTACGCCGGCATCATGACCGATACGGGCTCGTTCCGGCACTCCAGCACTACCCGCAACGTGCACATGATCATCGCTGATCTGCTCCACAACGGCATTGACATCTGCAAGGTGCACCGCAACATCTATGACAGCTACTCTGAGACCCGTCTTCGGTTCTTGGGCTACGTGCTCAAAGACAAACTCACCGTGGTGCGCGAGTTCAACACCGCCTTTATTGCCGTCACCGCCGAGGAACTCAAAGACTACAACTCCCAGACCGGCGACACCGAAGGATTGGTGAACTTTGCCCTTTCCATTGAAGGCGTGCGCTTCGCCGCCCTGTTCATTGAGCGCCAGGAGGCCGTGAAAATCTCTTTCCGGTCAGTGGGTGACATCTCGGTGAATGAGTTCGCGCGGGCGCATTTCAACGGTGGCGGGCACAAAAACGCCGCGGGCGGCATCTCCTACGTTTCCCTGAACGAAACCGTGGATAAATTTGTGAATCTATTACCGCAGTACGCGGAACAACTGGTCAACTAAACCCATAAAAGACGCTTAATTAACCTAAAACCGATGTTTAAAAAATCATTGTACCTGCTGCCTGCCATGGCAGTGGCTCTTGGCTCTTACTCTTGCAAAAACCTGGGCAAGGATGAGTTTGTGAAAGCCCCTTCTGGGTTAGAATATAAACTCTACTCACAAAGCAAAGAGGGAGAATACGAACTCAAAGACGCTACCAAAACTGACTCTGCCGCTTACAAAGCCAAGCTTGACAAAGTGATGAGCTTTGAGATGGAGTACCGCAACGCCAAAGATTCTTTGTTGTTCAGCACCAAAGACAACGCCATGCCCATCCAGATCAAAATGGTGGAGTCGCCAAACAAAGGCAGCATTGAAGAAGCGTTCCTGATGCTGGACAAAGGCGACAGCGCCGTGTTCAGAATCAACGCCGACACGCTGTTCGCGAAAACCTTCAGAAGCCCACTTCCTCCCTTCATTGAGAAAGGCAGTTTCCTGACCTTCTTCGTGAAAGCGATCAATTTGCAGACTGAGCAGGAAGCCATGGCCGACTATCCTCAGATGATGGAGCGTCAGAAGAAAGAAATGGAAGCCCGCGCGGCAAAGCAAGCTCCTGTTGACGATAAACTGATTCAGGAGTACGTGAAGAAAAACAACCTGCAAGTGCAGAAAACTCCTTCCGGCGTGTACTACGTGATCACCCAGCCAGGTACCGGCCCTAACGCTACTGACGGTAAAGTGGTAAGCGTGAAATACAAAGGCACCCTGCTGAACGGAAAAGAGTTTGACTCTTCAGACAAATCTAACGGTGGCAACCCCATTGAATTCCCGTTAGGTCAGAACCAAGTGATCAAAGGCTGGGAAGACGGCATCAAGCAATTCAACAAAGGCAGCAAAGGCACCTTGTTGATTCCTTCTCCTCAGGGATATGGCTCTATGGCCCGCGGTGCTGAGTTACCCGCTAACTCCATCCTGCGGTTTGACGTGGAACTAGTGGACATCAAAGATGCCCCGGCTGCTCCTGCTGGCCCAGCTGGTCCGGGAGCTCCAGGCTTATAAACCTTACTTTATTATGCAAAAGTTAGTGAAAAGAAACTCTCCGTGGCAGTGGCTACTGGCACTTTGTGTGCTTTTCGTGTTCAATTCCTGTAATGACAAAGATCCATATGACCCGTATGCGAACTTTGACCATGCGGCCCAGGCGGCGGCAGAAGAGACGTTGATCCAAAAGTACCTCACCGATAACAACATCACTAATTTCACCAAAACGCCTTCTGGCCTTTACCACGTGGTAAAGGAGGCAGGTGCTGGCGAAAAGCCTAAAGCTGGCCAGCAAGTAGAAGTAACCTATATCGGGAGGTTTATTCAGAACGGTCAGAAATTTGATTCTTCCCATGACCGGGGACAGACCTTCAAGTTTGTACTTGGCCAAAGACAAGTGATTCCCGGATGGGATGAAGGTTTAACCCTGATGCAAAAAGGTGAAAAAGCGTTACTGCTCATTCCGTCTCGTTTGGCTTATGGTCTGTACGGAAATGGACCGGTGCCCTCTAACACGCCTATTATGTTTGAAGTACACCTCTTAAACTTCTAACAGTTGTCGAGTTTTACAGTAAAAGAAAAGGCCTTCCGTTTGGAAGGCCTTTTCTTTTGGCTTGTTTTCTGAAAAACGCCCCTAAAACAGCGGCCACCTTGCAGGAAAGTTCGGTGTCTATTCACTCAATACCTCTGACAGCACGGATAGCGATTTGATTTCCCCCAACTGGTCTACGTGCAGCTGAAAATAGCGCACCAGCAACTGCAGCAGTTCACGGCGCACTTTCCCGTTCGGCAGTTTGGCGCTTTCAGCATCTTTGATGACTTCTTTCAGGTAAGGCTCCAACTGTTGCAACTGCATGAGGTTATTTCCCAGAGCGGCCGAACCGCCCATCTCAAAAGCCACCTGCGTAATCACCTCCTCTGCTGACGGAACCCCAAACCCCAGGTAGTTGGCCAGCTGGATCAGGAAAGCCAGGTGGAAATTCTCGAAACCGGTCTGGAGCTCGTCAAACAGCAGGATGGCGTTGTGCAGAAAGGCAAACAGCGGTCGGTTCTCTTCCTCCTCGCGCACCGTTCTGGAGACCATCTCGGAAAGAAACAGCAGGATACTGCTCTTCCGGATATCATACGGGACGGTCATAAAAGGATGGCTGCACTTGTATTCTGAGATCCGGGTAAGTCCGCTTTTCCCCGGAGGATACACGACCATGTCCAGCAGGGTGAACGGCTGAAACAAGGCAATACGCGAGGCACTCCCCTTCTTCCGGACGCTGTTCACAATGTAGCTCTGCAGCCCCAACTCCTCGGTGTAAATACGTACTATGATGGAAGACTCTTTGAATTTGATGAAGTTCAGGACAATGCCCCGCGTTTTTACCAGCATAGCAGGAGTTTGATTTCAATTTGCTTGTACGTGGGCTCACCCGTTCATGATACTTGCTTCAGCATCCAATGGGAACGCCAGCGCACGCAACCGGTTACTGAACGGCTACTTTCGTCATGCAGGTCTGCGTTCCGTCAGCGGAGGAGGCCAGCACCAGGTACACGCCCGGCTTGGCTTTCCGGCCGTTGTAATCGCGGCCGTGCCAGGCGAAGGTGCCCCCCGCAGATTTCCCTTCGAAGACCAGAAAACCAGCGGCATCGGTGATCTTGACCCAGCCATTGTCTGGCACCCCGGAAATCCCGATGGTACCGGTGAAGCCGGGCCGCACCGGGTTGGGAAACACCTGGAGGCAGTTTTTATTCACGGCCTCGGTGCGGGTGGCTGCGCCCCTGAACACCGCAATTCCGCCCTCGGTACCAATCAGGACTTCCCCGGTGGCGTGGTCCACCGAAACGTCCAGGATTTTATCGGAAGGCAAAGGACTGTTTCTGGTAGTGAAGTTATGGAGCATCTGCTCGCCGGTTTCATTGAAAAGCCAAAGCCCGGTGTCGGTGCCAATCCATTTCCGGTTGCCTCCGTCTACGGCAATGCTTCTGATGACCTGCCCTTGCAGCAAAGGCCGCCGCTCATAAATGGGCAGATACGCCCCGGCGTAAGTAGAAGTAAAAATATCTGGGGTACTGCTGAAGACCGCCACTCCGTTGTTGGTACCGGCCCAGATTTCCCCCTGCAAATCAACGGCCAGGGTAAAGACTTGTTTGCCGGGCAAACCACCCTGCCCTGCCCCGCCAATATAGGCATATTGCGTGGTGAGGTCATCGTAGACCATCATGCCGGCATCGGTGCCGTTGGTACTCAGGGTAACCCATTTGTAGCCGCTGTCGTCTACCACCACTTTGTCTAAACCACTGCCTAAACTGTACCCGTTGAAGGGATGCGCTTTCCAGGTGCCATCCGTTTTCAGCTCAAATAGACCCGGGGAGTTGGCGAACTGGTTCCGGTTGGTCACCCACACGCTTCCGGCGGCATCAATGGCAATGCCCGGCACCCGGATGAAATTGCGGTCATTGGCGTCTATGGCACTGAGCAAAGGGCTGTTGGTGTTGTTGTAGAGTTTTACCTGATTCAGGCCGTCCCATTCCAGCAAACCGGCGCCGTAGCTGGCAATGTAGAGTTTTCCGTTTACGGGGTTACGACGGGCCATCACCAGGTCGCGGACGTGGGCCGGGAACTGCCCACCGCTGGCAAAGTTGTAGCTGGTCCACTGCCCGTTCTGGTACTGGTAGAACCCCGCCGCCGAGGAACGTTGCATATAGCCTTGGCTATAGCCTCCGCCCAGCACGGTAAACAGGCCGCGCTCGGCGTACACGCCAAAGACATCCACGAAGGCTGGGCCGTTGGGCACCAGGGAAATTGCCTGGCCGGAGGAAGTTAGCTGTACCAAGCCTCTCTCGTAGCTGGCTGCCCAGATGCCGCCGCTTCTGGCGGGAATGGCCATGCGTAGCTCCTGGAACAATGGCTGCGTAACACGATTGGCTTGTCCGGTGATTGAGACTTCCAGCACTTCCTGACTGCCGGTCACCAGCAGTCGTTTGCCGTTGGTTTCCATGGACCGGAATTGGTGGTCTTGCGTGGAGAAATCGGCTTTGTTCCAGGAAACGCCATTGAAACGGTAAACGCCATTCCCGTTCACACCCAGGTACACACCGCCCTGAAAAGCGGAAATCGTCTTTAACGCATCTGGGTTAACCCCGAAAGGAATTCCCTCAACAATCCCAAACCGGCGCCAGCTTCTATAATCCAGGAGATTGGGATGGTTGAGGTTAGCGGCCATCACGCCGCCCGAGGAAACAATGTACAAACTGTCCTTCAACACAGTAGAGGCATAGACCTGCAAAGCTTCCCCTTGCGCACCCAGGTTGCTGTACGTGTCTTTGATTTCCAGCTTGACCAGATCTACCACCACCAGCCCGAAGGACGTGGACACATAGGCATTTTTGTTGTGGGTAGCGAGATGGTGGATGGTCTTAGCGCCCGTCATGGGCTTGCGCAGGAGCTCGGTTAGCTTATAAACTTTCCCGTCCCTCAACAGGTCCAGGTTGGTGTTTTCGTAGGCGACGACCAGCGTGGCCGAGGCCGAATCATAGCGGAGGGTGCTCAGGTTCACATCACTGAACCCGTCAGTGCGGGAAAGTTTCTGGAGCGTGTTCTCTTCTTTGATGTACCGGAAGAAGCCGTCTTCGGTGGCACAGTACACCGAGGTGGGCGTTTCGGCCACGGCTTTCGCCCGATGGTTGGGGACATGTACCTGCCATCCGCCCAGCGGCAACTGACCTGTCTGCGCCTGGGTCAGCGTACCCACTGCCAGCCATGCGACCAGCACGGTTAACCACCTACATACACGGGAGGGCATCATATTCAAAGTTACACAGATTCAGGTTGTTTCTGGCTTGTTTTAAGGAAAACGGCATAAAAACGCATGCCTCCATTTCTGGGCACATACGCTTAACGGAGCACCATCATGGAGCAGATTCCGGCCAGCATAATGGCCTTGCAAAGCCAGCTTAGTTGCGCGTATTCCTTTTTCCGATCGGCGAAGAAAATCTGCCGCACCAGCACCAGCGTAGGCAATACCACGCCCAAGAAGAGATATACGATAAACAAAGGCTCGTGCAGGCGCTGCAGCATGATGAAGCCGGTATACACCAGGAACAACACCACCAGCAAATACAGAATCCATTTGGTCTGGGGCAGCCCTAAGACAATGGGCAGGGTACGGCACCGGAAAGAGGCATCGCCCTGCACGTCTTCCATGTCTTTGATGATTTCGCGCACGAGCGAGATAAGAAAGGCGAACACGCCATAGGCCCAGGCCGCCAGCGAGGGTTGCCCCGCCTGCAATGGTACCACCAGCACCATCACCGCCGATAGCAGCGCGATGGTGAAGTTGCCCACGAACGGGCGCTTCTTGAACTGGGCCGAATAGCCCCACAAAAGCAAGGCCACGCCCATGAGCACCAACCCGATGCGCCAGCCCAGCAACATGCCCAGCAACACACCGGCCGCCGACAGGTAGAGGTGAATCATCATGGCTTTGCGCCTGGTTAGCGATTTGCCCACCACTACCCGCTCCGGTTTGTTGATGCGGTCTATTTTGACATCGTAATAATCATTGATGATGTACCCGGCGGCGGCAATGCAGAGCGTCGCGATTACCAAAATGGCAAACGGCCACGAAAGCGCCTCCAGAAATGAGCGCTCCGGAAACACCAGGAACTTGCGCACCATCAGCTGCGCCAGCAGCATAATGACAAGATTGGGAAACCGGATAAGGGCCAGGAACTGCTTCACGGGTGTTGAAATAGAAAGTGGAAGTTACGCTTTAAAATCTACCAATGAAAAAAGCCCCTATGGTAGGGGCTTTTTTTGATGAGAATGCAAAATGAGTATGAAGCGTAGAAGTATTAGATTTTCTTCACGTTAACCGCGTTGATGCCTTTTTTTCCTTCTTTGGTGTCGAACTCCACTTTGTCGTGCTGTTGGATCTGGATACCGTTGAGGCCTGTAATGTGTACAAAGAAATCCTCATTGGTGGCTTCTTCTGTGATAAAGCCGTAGCCTTTGGATTCGTTGAAGAATTTAACAGTTCCTGTTTTCATAAAAATTTAAAAATTGAAATAATGAATGATTCCGTAAATATATGATTATTATACAAAAACCAAACTTTATTTATAAAAAATTGAAAACCAAGGAAAACCGTCTTCTTTATTTTACCACTTCTTCTGCAGTTTCATGACCATCTCAATCAGCTCACGCACGGCGCCCTTGCCTCCCTCGGCAGTGGCCACGTACTGCGAGATGTCGCAGATGTCAATGGCGGCATCGGCGGGGCAAGCGGAGATGCCGCAGTGCTGCATCACTTCCAGGTCCGGCATGTCATCGCCCATAAACACGACGGTCTCAGGATCGATGCCGTAATAATAGACATAATTCTGAAACGTGTCCAGCTTATTTTCTGAGCCCAGGTAAATGTCTTTCACATCCAGCGACTCCAGGCGTTTGCGCACGCCGGGCTCGTTCCTGCCCGAGATGACGGCCACGCGGTATCCTTTCTTGAGAGCGTGCCGGATGGCGTATCCGTCTTTGATGTTGAAGGCCCGCGCCTGCTCCCCGGTGGAGAAGCACAACAGGGTGCCGTCTGTCATAACGCCATCCACATCAAAGATGAAGGTGGTGATATTCTTGAAATCAGGAAGTGCTTGCATGCTGGATAACATCAGGAGTTTAAACGCAAAAACGTTTCAGGGCCTTTTTCATGAAAGTAGCCCTGAAACGCCGGATGGGTTATTGGTTATCGCGCCACTCGTACACCCACTTGGCCTGGATCTGCTCCAGGTGGCCTTCGGTGGCTTGTTCACGGGTGCCTTCAAAGTTAGGCAGACTCAGGACCCACTCCAGCAGATCTGTGAACCGGATGCGGTAAATTTTGCTTTCGCCAAACTCATCCCCAAATTTCTCATACAGCGCCATGGCAATGTCTTCATGGTCGCTCCACTTCATGGGGGGCTCGTATAGATTACTCATTTTTTATAGTTGTCAGTTATTAGTTGTTAGTTACTAGTTGTTGGGTCTTTTTGATGGTTGTCAGCATGTAAGTGTAGAACAAACCTTGGGTAACACCTTTGGGTTTCCTCTCTCCCTCTGACAACAAAGAACAGACAACTAACAACTAGTTAAATTAATGGCCCAGGAAATCCTGCTTGGGGATGGTGATCACCAGATCCTGGCCGCCTTGCACCACGCACTGGCAGGCCAGGCGGGAGTTAATGCGGGGGTTCACGGCGCGGTCAATGAAATCCTCTTCGGCATCAGTGATTTCGGGGAGGTCATCCATGCCCGTTTCTACATACACGTGGCAAGTGCTGCAACCGCAAACCCCGCCGCAGTTGTGCTGTAACTGAATCCCGTTGTTAAGGGCAACGTCCAGAACAGATTCACCCTCAGCCCCTAAATGGGTTTCATCGGGTTTGCCATCCATGAACTTATATGTAATGTTAACGACTTTCATTCCTGTGGATTATTAAAGGTGCAAAGGTAGGCATACAACCGCCCTAATCAAAACCTGAGGCCATTAGCCCGGTTCCTTTCAGGACACCAGTCGTTTTACGCCTGTTTTTCAGAAAACGGCGGCTTTTCGTGCACAGTCTGAATACTTTCTGTCAAGGTCTGGTATAGGGCGCGGTACTGCGGCTGGTGCTGCAACAGTTGGAGGTGCGCCTGAATAGTGGAGGCGTCTCCGCGCACGGCTGGTCCAGTCTGCACCGCGAAAGGCGGAAATTGAAACGCTTTCTGCACGGTCTCCTGCACCAGCGGCTCTAATAAGTTGAAGGGCAGATCAGCGGTTTTCAGGACTTCCTGCGCCACGCCCCACAGGTGGTTGGTGAAATTACAGGCGAACACCGCCGCCACGTGCAGTTGCCGCCGGTCCGTTCCCTGCATCAGAACCACCTGCTCACTTATTTTCTGGCCTAGCTGCGTTAACGCCTCCTCTGCTTTTTGAGTGGAAGCTTCCACGCAGATGGGAACCCGCCGCCAGTCCAGCTCCTTCTCTTTACTGAAAGTCTGCAAGGGGTAAAAAACTCCTGTGGCAACGTTCGGCAGCGATGCCAGCAGTTCCAAAGGCTGCGTCCCGGACGTGTGGGCCACGATAGCGCCTTCCGGAAACCGCAGCTGCGGCAACAACGTGGGCAGCACCTGATCTGGAACCGACAGAAGGTACACGTCACAATAAGGCAATGACCGTAAATCTGGGGAACTGGTCGCCGTACCGGATGGCAGGTGAGCGGTCAGGACTTGTGCCGAAGCCAACGTTCTGCTGTAGACAAAGGGTACATTCACGCCCGCTTTCACCAGACCTTTGACCAAATGGGTGGCAACGTTGCCGGCACCAACTATTCCTATGTTCATGGGGAGTTCTTTCTTTCCTGCGGGCTAAGTTAGCGGCTTTCTTCGGTTCTGTTCTACTGGCAGCAGTTTTCCGGGCATCGCTTTGCAACCGCGTTTTGGGCCTGTTTTCTTAAAAGCAGCCCTAAAACACCAGACGCAAAAAAGCCGCTTGCCGGTAACAGAACCAGGCAAGCGGCTTTGAAATGCTCCTATACTACTCTAGTTACGCCAGTTGCTTCTCGCGTTTGATGGTCACTTTACCAGCCGGACCTTTGGTGGCAGCACCACCGCTTTTTCCGTCTTTGTAGTGCCGTACAATGGCCATCACAAACCCGAGGCTCATGATCAACGTCCCAATCCAGAGAATGCTGATGAAGGGTTTCTCCATCGCTTTCAGGATAATGTAGTCTTTCTGGGTGGTATTGATGCCGATGGTGAACGCGCCTTTCTCTGGGTCAATGTTCATCAGCATGATTCTGAGACCCAGGTCTTCAATCTCTTCGGGCACACGGCCTACCATGCGGTCTCTGATGGCGTAGATCGGGTGCGCGTGGTACGTCCGGCGCTCGCCCAGTACCTGCATGTCGGCTTGAACGGCTACATCGCCCGGTTTCAGGTTCAGGAGCAGAGTGTCTTTAGCTTGTTCAATACCGTGCAGCACCGCTACATAATCGTTCACGAAAATGGTATCGCCAATCTTCACCTGATACTCTTTCAACTCGCCCCATTCCTTCTCCTCGTTAGGATCTGGAATAGTGGAAACGTGCGTGTAAAGGTCTTTGGTGCCGAACATTTTTATATCCGGAGAGGCCAGCAAGCCCATCTGCGGATTCACCTGCGCCCGAGGATACAAGGTAAAGGCCTCGTTGGTTTCCCGGTTCTTGAATTCTACTTCGTAGTAAGTGTTCTCCGGAGAAATGTTCACCGTGTCACCGGACGTATAGAGCACTTTGTCACCGTCTTTCAATGGTCCGCGGGCAATGGCTTTGTACTCATCCTCTATCCGGAACAGTTGCTGTTTGTTCACATAGTCAGGCAGACCTTCCACTTCCAGGTACTGGCCTTTGTAGGTGACTTTGTACGGTCCCATGTCAGTGGCGGCGTTGCGCCAAAGCAGTACGTTGTCGCGGTTGATGTCATCGCCAAACTCGCGGGCGTACACCATACCAGACATGTTTTTGGAGATGATGTTCGAGTAACCGGAGGAGAACAGCACCCCAATCAGCATCAGAGCCACGCCAATGTGCGCCACGGCACCACCGGCAATGGAGACGTTCTTTCGGAGCACGCCAAACAAAATAGCCAGGTTACTGAACACCGCGTACAGAGACGTTACCAGCAACAGGATGTACACCGGGTTATCAATGCGTTCAATGTAACCCATTTTGCTTACCAGCAGAATAAGAGCGGCAAACAGACCGGTAAAGATGAGCGGCAGCATGAATGCTTCTGACAGCTTGGTACCATCCTTTTGTTTCCGCCACCACAGCAACTGACCAGTACCTGATAGCATGGCGATGGCTATCCCCATCCACATCTGGAACTTGGTGTAGTGCGCGATCTGATCGGCGGGCAGCGCCACGTTCGTTTTCACGCCGATGAAGCCCATAAAGGCATTGTACACCGGAATAGAAGTAGTCACCAGCACCTGGAAAGCGCCTAAGCACAGCACAGCAGCGCCCACAAACACCCAGAATTCACCAGAGTACGTTGCAATTTCTTTCTCCGTAGCCGGGATGTTCTTCCAGCGGTACACCAATAAACCAATGGCTAATACCACGAAGGCTGCCAAATAGGTAAACAACTGACCCGATAAACCAAGGTCTGTGAAAGAGTGCACCGAGGCGTTTCCTAAGATACCGCTACGCGTTAAGAAAGTCGCGTATAGGACTAACAGGAACGACGTGATGAACAGAATGAAGGTAGCACGCAGCGCGGTTCTGCTTTTGCGGTACGCCAGCAAAGTGTGAATGGCTCCCACCAGCACCAGCCATGGAATGTACACGGCGTTCTCCACCGGGTCCCAGTTCCAGTAGCCCCCAAAGTTCAGGGTTTCATAGGCCCAGTAGGCACCCATCATGATGCCCACGCCCAATACTACGGCCGCGAACAAGCCCCAAGACAAAGCAGGTTTGGTCCAGGATGAGAATTCTCTTTTCCAGAGACCGGCAATGGCGAAGGCAAACGGCACCAGGGTGGCGGCGAAGCCCAGGAACAACACCGGCGGGTGAATCACCATCCAGTAGTTTTGCAACAGCGGGTTCAGACCGGTACCGTCTTTCGGCACGAAATTCGGGTCCATCTGGAACACCGGCGCATCGGTCATGAAATCACGCATCAGGATGAACGGCGAAGATCCTATTTTCAGGTCCCCGATCACGATCCCCAGAATCATGGACGTCAGGAACAGCTGCACGAAGGAGAAAACGGCCATTACCGGGCTTTCCCATTTCTTGCCGGCAAACTTGATCAGCACCAAGCCCAACAGCGCATGCCAGAAAATCCAGAGCAGGAAAGAGCCCTCCTGGCCTTCCCAGAAACAGGAAATCATGTAATGCACCGGCAGGTGATTAGACGAGTGGCTCCACGCGTAATGGTACTCGTAGCGGTGCGCGTAAATAATGTTGAAAAGACAGAAGATGATGCCAAACACCGCGATCACGTGCACAAAGAAAGCACCTCGGGCCAGGCTCTTCCAGTCTTTCTGCTCAGGGGTAAGCTCTTTGGCGTTAGAAGCAAACGCAAACGCGATGGCCGAAACCAGCGCCGTCACGAAAGCGAGAATGACACTGTAGTGACCTAAATCACCGATCAACGTATTAACCATTAGAAAGAGTCTTGAGTCTTGCGTTCTGAGTCTTGAGTCTGAAATTCCCAAACCCAGAACGATTCACTCTGGTAAATAAAAATAACACAAATGAGTACAGGCTTGGCTTGAATGAAATGTTAACTCAGGACTCAAGACTCAGAACTCAGGACTATATATTAGAGGCTTGCCGTCTCCACCTTCACCTCGTTCTCGGTGTATTTAGAAGGACATTTAAGCAAAATCTTGTCGGCTACGAACACATTCTCTTTCATGTTGCCGGTAATCACCACCTGCTCAGAGCGGTCAAAGTCCTGCGGTTTGGGGCTGTAGTACACCACCTGCTGCTCCACGCGGTTGGTATCTACCAGCACGAACGAGAAGTAGTTGGGGTCCAGCGTGGGGTCATACTTCATGCCCACAATGTGGCCTTTCTCGTCTTTCTTCAGTCGGCCCACCACGTGTACTTTGGTGTCATCTCCATCTTTGGCGCGCGCCTGGGCTTCAGAGAAAGGAACGTAAACACTGGCGTCTGAGGCCGTTGACATGATGATCATGATGGCTACCGCAATCACTAAAATCCCGATGATGTGTATTCTTTTCATAGGTTATTCAAGCTTAGGCGAGTTTGCCCGCCTCTTTAACAACACTTAACTAAAATTAAATCCGCTGGCGGGCGCTTTTTCTGCGCCTGTTTTATCGCTGCTGTTTTAAGCCAGCTTTCCAGAAAACAGCCCTAAAACGCCTACAATCTGAGCTCCCGCTCTAGCTTGCTGATCTTTCTGTCCAGGTTGATGAGGTAGAAGAGCACGCCCAACAGTACGCTGACCAGTACCGCCACCACAATGTAGATCTTGCCGTCGCGGCGCATGGCATCGGCCATTTCCGGAGACGAGGGCGATTGGGCCTGAGCGGAGAATTCCACCATGGAGCTTTCCTCAGGAGCACTTTGGGCGAAAGCCGTAACCGAGAAGCCAGCCGTCCACATCAGGAACAGCACCAGGAGCCATTTATGCATTTTCATAGAATCGTTGCTTTAAAACTTCCAAACGGGAGCGCAGGTGCACCACCCAAATTCCTAAGAGCGTCCAGCCGAGCACGGCCGGATAGAACACGGCCCGCAGGCTGCTGTCCATATCATACGCGTTGAAACCAGGATTTCCGCCGTTACCCGGGTGCAGAGAGTCGGTGAGGCGCGGCAGAATAAACAGAAGCGGAATAAGCGCCGCAAACGCGAAGATGTTGTACACGGCGCTGATACGCGCGCGCTGCTGGTGGTCCTGGAAAGAACCCCGCAGAATAAGATAAGCGAAGTAAATTAGGAGCCCGATGGCCGAGGCGTTCTGCTTGGGGTCATTGCTCCAGAATTCGCCCCACGTGAAACGTGCCCACTCCATGCCGGTCACAATGCCCAGCACCCCAAACAGGATGCCCACTTTGGCGGCTTCATTTGCGATGATGTCATTGCGGGAAAGCGGGTTTCTGAGGTATTTTATGGAATACACCACCGAAACCAGCAGAATCAGGATCATCCCGAACCACATGGGCACGTGGAAGAACAGGTTCCGGATGGTCTCGTTTAGAATAGCCAGACGGGGCACATCGCTCAACATGCCTCCCACCACTGTGTACAGCAGCAGGGCAACCGTCAGCCATTTCCACCAGGTTAGTTTCATTCGTTTTACGCTTGTTTATTAAAACTTGGGCCTTAACTGCGCCACAGATAAGGGAACAGAATATAAGACACGGTGACTACAATCATATTAATCGCGAGCAGCGTCAGGGCCTCATCCAGACTCACCGAGGGGTCCAGTCCGTCAATGGCGTTCTTGGACATCTTCATGAGCATGAGCAGCATGGGCACCATCACCGGGAAACTCAGCACCGCCATGAGCGTGCCCGTGTTCGCCGCCTTGGCCGCAATGCCCGAGATCATGGTCAATGACGAGGCGAACCCAATGGCTCCCAGCACGATGGTGAGCAGAAACATGCCCACGTCCTGCACCGGGTTCCCGATCACTACCGTATAGAACGCAAAACACAGCAGCGAAAGTACCAGCATGAGCGCCGCGTTGTAGATCATCTTGGCCAGAATCACGCCCTGCGGACTCACCACACTATAATAATAGAGCAGCCGTCCGCGGCTCTCCTGGGCAAACCCCTTGGAGATGGCGTTGACCGCCGTAAAGAGCAAAATGATCCAGTACAAGGCATTCCAGACCGGCACCTCCAGCCCCCCAAAGCGCAAACTGAAGCTAAGGTAACAGATGAAAACCGTGCTGCCCACGTACAGAAGCATGCCGTTGAACGCATACTTCTGCCGCCATTCCAGCACAAAATCCTTTTGCATCAGGTAGATAACCTCTTTCAGCAGCACTTCTTCTTATTTTGGGGCAAAGGTACAACACAAATGCATGCTGACGGATGATTTCCGTCATTATTCACGAGGGTTGCTTTTTGTTTTGGGGTTACTTTGGGGAAATCGGGCGGAAAACGAGGGATTGGGTTATGGTGCTTTGGGTTTCCTGCCGGAAGGCTGATGAGGTCAATCTGCTTGGGCAACTGCTTCAGTAGCTTTTTTGTGCTCGCATTCTGTTGGTGCTGGCGGATAACCGACGTTGGCGTGGGTGGATAAGCTGGATTGTTGCATGGTTCTCTCCGTGCGCAAACCCGAAAGGCTGGAAATGGTGCGTTTAGTGGAAGTTCTTATTACCTGAGACAGCGAACCACCCCCAGCCCCTCCTTAGCCAAGGAGGGGAGCTTTCCTACATATCCTTATTCCCCTCCTTGGCTAAGGGTGTTAAGTTCTTAAATACACCTGGTTCAAGTTTCCAACTTGGACCTAAGATGAGCTGAAGTTTGAAACTTCAGTGAGCCGTGAGGCTCAAAATGTGTAGTAACGTCAATGCCTTCTAGAAAGAAGCAAACTGTTGAAATAGAACGCAACGGCCCTACCCCTCGGAAGGAAAGAGGATTTTTTATACTCGTGGTTTAAGTTGGTGACTTGTACCTATGATGATCTATCCTTTGCAAAGCAGTGCGGCCATGATAGCCTCAACACCACACGTTGTCAGCCTGATGCATGGCCAAACGAGGTCATTGGTTGCAACCAACACTTGACCAACGCTTGTCAACAGTACAACACAGGCAAGAGGCTCTTCTTTTGGCCCACTTCCATCAGCCCTTGGCAGAAGTATCGTTTTAGGCCTCTTTTCCTGAAAACTGCCTCAAAACAGTTTAGATGCACTTTCCAGATGCTTCCAACACCTCTTTACCTTCTGGATAACCTCGGGGTAACATAGGGCAAATCAACTTAACAATAGGGTAATAAGCGGTTAATCATGGGGTAAAGTGGTCGCTCTACTTTTGCAGCGAGACTAATACTATTGACATGAGATCGTTTTTACTCACCCTCTCTTTTATTTGCACGGCCTTCGTGGGCTTTGCGCAGACAGGCACCCTCTCAGGGAAAGTCAAAGACAAGAAAACCGGCGAAGCTATCATTGGCGCCACGGTTTCAGCTACCACTTCGCATGTGGCGGCCACAGATGTAGAAGGAAACTACTCCCTTTCCCTGGCCCCAGGCACCTACAAGATCACCATCACCTATGTTTCCTACAAGCCCCTCACGTTTGAGGGAGTTACCATAGCAGCCGGCAAAACCACTACCCTCAACCCTTCTCTGGAAGACGATTCCCACAGTTTGGGCGAGGTAACCGTAGTAGCCGAGCGCCAGGTGAACAACGATGTTTCCCTTATCAAAGACATCCGGCAAAGCAATATAGTGGTGAGCGGGATGTCCAATGAGCAGATTGTCAAAGCCCAGGACCGCGATGCCGCCGAGGCGGTAAGAAGAATTCCGGGCGTGACCATACAGGACAACCGTTTCATTATTGTGCGGGGTTTGAGCGAGCGTTACAACTCTGTGATGCTGAACAACGTGCTCACGCCAAGTTCTGAGATAGACGTACGGGCCTTTTCCTTTGACGTACTGCCCACCAGCGTCATAGATCGGATTTTGATCTATAAATCACCGGCTCCGGAATTGCCCGGCGACTTCGCTGGTGGGGCGATCAAAGTCACGACCAGAAATGCCGTTACTGAGAACAGCACCTCTTTTAACATAGGTACCGGCTACCGCACCGGTACTACCTTCAACAACAACTACTATTCTTACAAAGGCAGTAAAACCGATTTCCTGGGCTTTGACAACGGCACCCGCCAACTTCCCGGCAATTTTCCTTCCACGGCCAAATTCCAGAACTTGAGCTACGCCGAACGGGCGCAGTACGGCCAGAACCTGGATTTGCCTAATACCTGGAAACCGGAGAAAGCCACCGCGGCCCCAGACCTGCGCATGAACTTTGGGTTGAACCGGGTCTTTGACGTAGCCGGTAACCGCCTCTCCAGCATCACCGCGTTGACCTACAGCAACACCCGCCTCCGCCAGAACACCATCCGGAACGATTACCAGCAGCAGCAAGCCAACGGAGAGGTAGACACCAACTGGAGCTACGTAGACCAACTTTCCGGCAACTCTATACGGGTAGGCGCATTGCAGAACTTCTCTTACCGTTTGAACGAGAACAACAAGATTGAATTCCGGAACCTCTTCAACCAGATAGGCATTTCCCAGACCACGGTGCGCCAGGGCTTCAACTACGAGACGGGCGGCGTGAAAGAAGAACAGAACTACGCCTTACGCTATGAGAGCCGCAGCATCTACACCGGTCAGTTACAGGGCACCCACTCTACTCCTGACCAAAAGAACACCTTTACCTGGTCTGCGGGCTACAACTACATCAACCGCCAGGAGCCAGACTTGCGCCGGGTGCGCACCCAGCGTGATGCCGGCACCGAAGGCCCTTTCCGGGTACAGGTTTCTACCTTGTCTACGCCGTATGACGCCGCCCGCTTCTTCTCTGACCTGAACGAAACCGCCTACATCGCCGAAGGCCAGTGGCAGCACCTCTTCAACGCCGCCGATTCAGCAGACATCGAGAATGCGCCCAAACTGAACATCGGGTTTTACGCCGAGAGAAAAGACCGCGACTTCAATGCCCGCACGCTCAACTACAAGCGCAACGCCGGTATTGGGGAAGGCAGAACCGATGAGGCCATCCTGAACCAGCCGCTGGACCAGATCTTCGCACCAGGCAACATCTCTTTCCCCAACGGGCTGATCTTTGACGAAGGCACCACCATTGCCGATAAGTATGATGCCGCCAACACGCTGGGAGCCGGTTACGCTGGTATCGCCAAGAAATTCTTCAACAAGGTCAACTTCTACGGCGGAGTACGCGCCGAGTACAACTGGCGCCAGGTTACCACTGCCGACCAGTCTGGCACTTACGAGGTAGATGATAAAAAGCTCTACATCCTGCCGTCAGTGAACGTGGCCTACAACTTCAGCTTACGGTCTTTGCTGCGCGTGGCCTACGGCATGACCGTGAACCGCCCCGAGTTCAGAGAGCAGGCCCGTTTCAGCTTCTATGACTTCAACGAGAACGCCTCGGTGCGGGGGAACAACGAACTGAAGACCGCCACCATCCACAACCTGGACATGCGTTACGAGTTCTACCCATCGGCGGCTGAGTTGCTTTCTCTGGGTGTTTTCTACAAACGGTTCATAAACCCCATTGAAACCAAGCTGGAGCGCGGAACTGGCACCAACTACACCTTCGTGAATGGGGACTACGCCAACAGCATCGGTATTGAGGCCGAGGCCCGCAAATCCTTCAGAGAGCTTACCAGCAGCAAGTTCCTGCAAAATCACTCCCTGGTCTTGAACGCCTCCCTTATCCGCAGCCGGGTAAACTTAGGAGACGAGGCAGCCACGGGGCAGGAAGACCGCCAGATGATGGGGCAATCGCCTTTCATTGTGAACACTGGCCTGTATTTCCAGGACGATGAGACCGGCTGGCAGTATTCCCTCATGTACAATGTACTGGGCTCAAGAATTTACCGGGTAGGCGATGACCAGAACCCATCCATCTATGAATTGCCCCGCCACGTGGTGGATGTGACCCTTACCAAGAACTTCAAAAACAGAATGCAGCTGAAAGTAGGGGCCTCTGATCTCTTCAACCAGAAGTTCCGCTTCAAGGAAGACACCAACCAAGACGGCAAGATAGGTTCAGCCGACCTACCTATCTATCTCTTCAACAGAGGCGTGTACAGCACGGCCACCCTCGGGTACACTTTTTAATCAACGACATACCTTTCCACTATTCCAATTAAACACTTTTCAGAAAACAAGTATGAAAGACTTAGGTAAATTATCATTGATGCTTTTGACAGGACTGGCTTTGGGCTTTACCTCATGCAGTGACAGCGACGATGAGGAGACACCCACGCCTACAGTAAAAGGCAACGCGAACCTGCAAGGCACCATCTCTGCCAACAGAACCCTGGACGCCGATACCGTTTACACCTTGAAAGGCTTTGTGTATGTAGACAATAACGCCACCTTAACCATAGAACCGGGTACCATCATCAAAGGCGAGAAAGCCACTCAGGGCACCCTGCTCATCCAGCGTGGCGCCAAGATCATGGCCCAGGGCACGGCCGAGAAACCAATCGTTTTCACCTCAAACCAAGCCAAAGGAAGCCGCGCTGCCGGTGACTGGGGCGGAGTTGTTATCCTGGGAAGAGCAAAAAACAACCAAGGGATGAACATACAGGTAGAAGGCGGTCCCTTGGCTAATTACGGCGGAGAGAATGACGCAGACAACTCTGGGGTGTTCAGCTACGTGCGTATTGAATACGCGGGTTATCCATTGCAGCCCAACAAGGAGTTGAATGGCTTGACCATGGGATCTGTAGGATCAGGCACTAAAATTGACCACGTGCAGGTTTCCTTTGGTGGTGACGATGCCTTTGAGTGGTTTGGCGGTACCGTAAACGCTACCCACCTGGTGGCGTACAGAAACACCGATGACATGTTTGACACTGACTACGGCTACAGCGGGAAAGTGCAGTACGCCCTTGGCATCAGCGACCCGAACATGTGGGACGTGGCTACCGGCGGTGCTTCCAACGGTTTTGAGTCTGACAATGACGGCAACGGTTCTACCTTAACTCCTTTAACTACTGCCACTTTCTCTAACGTGACCATTGTAGGTCCTGGTAGCAACCTGCCCACCGGCGCACAGTTTGGCCAAGGTGCACACCTGAAAAAAGGCACCAGCCTTTCTATCCGTAACTCCATCATCAGTGGCTATAGCAAAGGCATCACCTTAGATGGCGCTGTAGTGGAAGGATATGCGCAAGCCGGTGGCATCAAAATCATGAACACCATAGTAGCAGGCGCTGGCGCTACCTCCGCCATCAACAAGGCTTCCTCCTCTACGTCAGAGTTTAACGCGGCCACTTGGTTTACCGCTTCAGGCAACAGCAACAGCATCAGATCTACCGCAGATCTTGGCTTAGCTACCACGGCTCCTTACCTGCCACAGTCTGGCTCTATGGTGTTGAGCGGTGCTTCCTTCACGGGCATCACCGGTTTTGAAAACGCTGCCTTCATCGGTGCCTTCGGAACCACCAACTGGACTACCGGCTGGACCAACTGGGACCCACAGAACACAGATTACTAATCAACACATCAAAGAAAAGGTTGACCATCAATATGGGTGAGAAGTAGAGATGGACAATCACTTTGCGCATGGCTTAGTCTCCCGTGCGCAAAGGGCCCGCCAGCAATGGCGGGCTTCTTTGTTTTAGGCCCCTTTTCTGCAAAACAGCCCAGAAACGAAAGAGCAGCTCCATAGGGAACTGCTCTTTCGTTTCTGGGAAATATGTAGTCTTACTACATGATACCTGCTATGTGCTACATCTTAGCTGATAGGCACCTTGCGCAGGATGGCTTCCACGAAGTCTTTGGTCTGCACGTTATCGGCCTCGGCCTCGTAGTTCAGGATCACGCGGTGACTTAACACGTCAGAGGCAATTTCTTTCACGTCCTCGGGAAGTACGTAGTCGCGCTCGTCAAAGAAAGCGACGGCCTTGGCGGCCAGGTTCAGGGCGATGCTGGCCCGGGGCGAAACCCCGTACTGTAAATACTGGGCGAAATCGGGGAGGTCATAGTCGCCGGGGCGGCGGGTGGCGAACACCAGTTCTATGATGTAGCGCTCCAGGGTCTCGGAGATCTGCACCTGGTTGATTTCGTTCCGGATGTCAAAGATATCCTGCTTGGTGAGGATGGTGTTCACGGTGCTGCTGTACGACAGGTTAGACATGCGGCGCATGACTTCCAGTTCATCGGCTTTGGAGAGGTAGTCTACGTACACTTTCATCATGAACCGGTCTACCTGGGCCTCGGGCAAAGGATAGGTTCCCTCCTGCTCCACCGGGTTCTGGGTAGCCAGCACCAGGAAGGGCAAATCCAGCCGGTAGGTTTTCTCCCCGATGGTGACCTGCTTTTCCTGCATGGCCTCCAGCAACGCCGACTGCACCTTGGCCGGTGATCGGTTCACCTCATCGGCGAGGATCAGGTTGGCGAAAATAGGGCCTTTCTTCACTTCAAACTCCGAGGAGCTCTGGTTATAGATCATGGTGCCAATCAGGTCAGAAGGCAACAGATCTGGCGTAAACTGGATGCGCTGAAAATCAAGGTGCAGCACTTTGGCCAGGGTATTGATGGTTAAGGTCTTGGCTAGGCCCGGCACCCCTTCCAACAAAATGTGGCCGTTGGTGAAAAGTCCGATCAACAGGCGGTTCACCATGTACTGCTGCCCCACCACTACTTTCCCCATCTCCCTGAACACCTGCTTGATCTTCAGCTGGTGCTCGCGTATCTTCTCCTGGTATGAAAGTTCTTCGGTCTGCATGTACTCTTTTTATTACGAAAGGGCTAAGGTAACCATTCTGATGGACACTCTGCGTCTACGGCTTCCCGAGGGCAAAGAAAACAGCTCCAATTTACAGGAAAAATATTCCTAAAGAACTACCTGCCAATGCTTTGATCCCAACCCACCTGCCCTTCCCTGCCTTGGTCACCGCAGCAAGCTTCCTCTGCAATGTCTGCGGAACACTCTGCTCTGAGGCGGGCCTGTTTATGGGCCGAAATCCGGAAAACGTACCCAAAGAACGATCTCCCTCGGTAAACGTGTATACCGCCCCGCAAATCCCTTTTGCGCAACGACGATCACCTCCAGAAAGCAGTCGGACGGTCTGTTTATAAAAAGCCGTCCAGGCCGGAGAGGCCGAGCAGTTGGAAGCGCAATGCTACTTTTCAGCGGATCTCTTTCAGCCGCAGGAAAATTTAAGCCCTAGCGCCTCCCTTATGCGTTCTACCCGGAGTTCGTTTATGGGCCGTTTTCTTAAAAAGCCCCTTAAAACAAAGCTTGGCCGTGGATGGTGTTTCCTTCAACTACTCTCTCCGTGAGAGAATTACGTTTTGAGCCTAGATTTTAAATTTCGGTCTCAAAACAGAGCCAGTACAATCTGGAGAGTTCAAAAATTATAAAAGCACATTATAATAATTCTAATATAAAATTACCTTTAATAATGCTTTTAGAAGTTCACTACAACGTCCATAAGCAGTACTTATACTGAGAACCAAAACGAAATAATCGTGTATAAACCACCACTCACATCTATAAGACACCGTTCATCGTCAAATTATTAAGATTGAACGAAAACCAAGCCATTCCATCGCTCTTATTGGACAATTTTGTCAAAACTATTAGAGCAGGTGATATACATAGTAAGTCGAAAGACTTTTTCTCCTACTAACGATAGTCCCTTGACATGATTACTAATTGAAAGTGTATGGCTCAGAAATTACGATCCCTGCTGTTTGTATTGCTCCTGCTTCCCTTCACCATGTACGGCGAGGGTTCCAAGCAGCTCACCCCTAACAGATCAACGGCTGTCTTAACAGATCCAGCCAATGACAAAGCTGGTTACCTTGCACACGATGCCAATTTCCCGAGTGCCTCGGGCGTGGCCATCACGTCGTTGAGCTTCCTGAAACCGGCTGGCTTCAGCCGGAACGGAGCCACCTTCTCAGCTGACCACCGGTTGCTGATCAGAGTAAAGAATGGGGAGCGCTTGATGTACGGGGTGCGTAGAGCTATCCACGACCAAACCACGTCTAACCAAGGAGATTTAACGATCACGATCAGACGGGCCGCCTCCAGTTCAGACGTTACCGGAATCCTAGTTCAACAGACTACTCTTACAAGAAACCAAACCTCCACAAGACAAATGTTGCTGAACACCAACCAAGCAGGGGTAATCGCTACTCCGGCCCAGGCTTTGGCGGGTCCAACCTTCATGCAGAGCGGCACCACCCGCAATTCTGGCGGTTATTCACCGTTGACGGTCACCAACAACACTGGGGCAGATCAAGACTATTGGGTTGAGTTTACACAGGTAGGCGAAGCCAACATGGCAGACGGTCAGTTGTTCTCAGTATATGACTTGTGGGACTTTACGGTAATTGATGGTACAGGCGCAGAGAAACCGGGCCGTATGCGCAGCAAGCTGTGGTCTTTCTCAGCAGGAGGCACCAGCAACGTTTTCTCGAAAGATTTCAACATGTACCCGCTGATCCCCAGCGAAGACCAGCCAGGCTTTTTCTTTGTCAAGGAGATAGAACTGGCGGGCATTGCTCCTCAGAACTTCTTCCGTTTTGTGACCAACCGCTTTGGCTCCACCTCTGCCACCGGAAGAACAACTGATACGGAGAGAAGAAAAAGCCAGACCGCCCAAACCGATTATCCAGAGTTGTTCAACTTCGTGAATGATCCGGACCCTGCCATCTGGCCGAGTGCCACAGTTCCTACCTTTACTGTAGGCATCACCTCCAGCTGCAACACCACGACCAATGGCGGGAAATCAACCTTCAACCTGAACACCTCAGAAAGCAGCACCTTTGTGGTGTTGATCAACCTGAACGGAGTAGCCGGTTATCAGCCGGGTACCGCAGACGTGTTGCTGGAATCCACTGGCGCAAAAGGAGCCCGAACTGTGGAATGGAACGGTCTGAACGGCTTAAACCAGGTAGTAGCCAAGAACACCACCCTCAATTACTTCTTCCGGAACAACAGTTCACCTATCCACTTCCCGGTATGGGATGCTGAGGCCAACGCAGACGGTTTCAGGGTACAGGACATTAGGCCAGTAGCGGGCACAAACTATGATGGTCTCCTTTTCTGGGATGATTCAAACCTGCCTACGTCTAGCTTCCCAACCCCACAGGCTGAGCTATTTGGTGTTGTTTCTACCAATGGGGTGCACCGCTGGGGTTCTGCCACCACCACTGCCGGTGACTTGAAAACAGTGAACACCTGGACGTATGGCTATACAGGTTCTTCCACTCAGTCGGCCACTTTTACCTATGACTGTAGCGCAGACGTAGCCGTTACCAATACGGCCGCTACTGCCCCCTATACCATTGGCAAGCCCTTCACTTATACCGTAACGGCTACCAATAATGGCCCTATCACGGCAAGCAACGTACAGGTAACCGACAAATTAGACCTTACCAAGCTGGAGTTCGTGAGTTCTTCAGACGCGGCTAACTACAACACCAGCACCGGTGTCTGGAACATCGGCTCTTTGGCGGTAGGCGCTTCCAAGACCTTGACCCTTACCGTTAAACCATTAACTCTGGGCACTATTTCTACTACGGCCACCCAAACCCACACAGAGGTAGACAACGTAGCTTCCAACAACAGCGCCACTGCCTCTATCACCGTACAGGCGGCTGCAGATATCGAAGTAAAAAATGTCACACCTAAGACTAGCTATAATTTTGGCGATCTGGTCACCTTCACAGTTACCGCTAAAAACCTGGGGCCGAATGCGGCGACAGGCGTAGTGGTCACAGACAAATTACCTGCTGGTTTAACTCTGGAAGGAACTGCTCCCGCCGGTTATGATGCCACTACCGGCAACTGGACAGTAGGTGCTTTAGCGGTGAATGAAACTAAAACATTGACGTTAACCGCCAGAGCCACTACCCAGGGTTCCATCACCACTACTGCCACCTTGGGCAGCAGAACCGGCTTTGAGCTAGATGAAAATGCGGGCAACAATACGGCTTCTACCACCATCACTGTTTCACCTACAGCAGATGTGGCGGTGACGAATGTGGTGTCTAACCTCAATCCAGGCCAGGGGGATGTGATTACCTACACGATTAAAGCGATCAATAATGGGCCTAGCAACGCCACCAATGTTTCTGTAGCCAATCAGATACCGGCAGGCTTAACTATCACAGGCTTTACTGCCAGCTTAGGTACATTTGATGCTACTACCGGTACTTGGACTATTGGTACTGTTGTAACCTCTGGTTCACAGACCCTGACCATTACGGCTAAACCAACGGCTATCGGCACCTTAACACTTTCTTCTACTCAGTCGCATACTGAATATGACAGCCAAAGCAGCAATAATACCGCTAGCAGCACCATCACTGTAAAACCAACCGCTGATGTTGCCGTGACGAATGTGGTCATCTCTCCGATTAAAACCGCCTATGTGAACGGTGATGAAGTAACCTACAAAGTAACGGTAACTAACAATGGCCCAAGCACTGCAACTAACGTAGTAATCACAGACAAACTGCCTGTCAGCTTGACGTTTGTAAGTGCCTCTAACTCTACCGGAACTGATGCCTACAACTCTGTCAACGGCACTTGGTCAGTTGGTTCATTAGCTAGTGGTGCTTCAGCCACCCTTACTTTGGTAGGGAAAATAAACCAAAGTGCAGTCATTACCACTACTGCCTCGCAGACACATACCGAGTATGACAATACCATCGGAAACAACAGCGCCTCTGCTACTATCACCTCCGGCTCTGGAACGGTGAGCTCTGATATCAAGGTAGCCGTAGGGTTGTCTTCTGGTCCTTACTATACAGGTAAACAGATAACTCTGGGGGTACGAGTAGATAATCAAGGCCCTGATGCCGCTACAGGTCTGTCTTTAGATGCATTGGTACCGGCAGGCTTTACTTTGGTAAGCGCTGAACCTAAAGTAGGAACTTATAACGCCAGCACAGGTATCTGGACAGTTGGTAATCTGGCATCAGGTAGTTACACAGGCATGAACTTAGTGGTGGTGCCTAATGCAGACATGACTGTTACAGGTGACAAAAACTACACCTTCGTAGCCACTAAGCGTACCGCAAACGAATATGATGCTGTTACAGAAAACAACACAGCTGCTTCTTCTTTCACAGTGCATAAAACAGCAGATGTCTCTTTCAGCACAAGTGTAACCGGAGGCGTAAACGGGGTCTTCTATAGAGATTTAACGGAAGCAACTTTCACTCTGAAAGTAACCAACAACGGTCCAGACAGAGTCACGAACCTAATGGGAATGGACACCAGAACAGGCAGCTTAACTTTCACCTATGTGGAGCCTGGCAAAGGGTATGACGCTACCACTGGTCAATGGAACATTAGCAGTCTAGATCCAGGGCAATCGGTTACCCTTATAGTAAAAGGAATTCCTAACACAACAGGCCGCTTAAATCTGGGAGGAAGCATTCTATCTGCTGATCAAACAGACTTGAATAGTGAAAACAATAAATCCGTAGCCCTAATCAATGTTTTGCCGGTAGCAGAATTGGCAGTCACCAATACCGCCTCCGCCCCTACCTTCTACAATGGCCAGGAAACATCGTTCACGGTGAAAGTACAGAACAATGGGCCAGACGCTGCCACCGGCGTAGTGATCGAAGATAAATTACCGGCCGGTTTAACCTTTATGAGCGCCACCGCTTCTTCTGGTTCTTATGACCCGGCCACCGGCCGCTGGACACTGGGCACAGACGTACTACCCGGCGCCGCTAATGCCCAGACACTGGTGATTAGAGTGAAACCGCAAAGCGCCGCAACTTATACAACAGTAGCTTCCGTGGCGGCCTCGGGTCAATATGACAATATCACCACCAACAACAGCCAACAGGCGAGTATAACAGGAACTGCTACAGCTGATATTGCCTTGAACAGCACTATTGTGGAAGGCCCTTATTACGTGGGTGGCCAGTACAGAGTAACGATCACTGCTACTAACTTGGGGCCAGATCCAGCTACCGGCGTAGTAGTAGCTGCCGGCGTAGCCTCAGGCTTGAACTTGGTGACGGGTAGCGGCATTCCAGCCCCCGGCACGAGTATCAACTCGGTTACCGGTATCTGGACCATTGGCAATTTGGGCATAAATGAGTCTAAGACGCTCTCTTTATTAGTCCAACCAGCTGAATTAGGAGTTTTGAACAGCATCGGCTATAAATACGCAGCCAATGAATTTGACCCGAATGGTGGTACTACCAAAGACGGCAACAACACAACCATTATATCCATCACGGCAGTTGACCGGGAAGCAACCTATCAGGTGATCGCAAACAACAAGCACCCATTTGCCATGCACAACGGTGACCACATTGCCGAAGTATCAGACCAGGATGGTCCTGTCAACAATGCGAAACTAGTGAACGGCACCTTGCCTGCCGGCTTGAGACTACAGAACAACGGAGAAATTGAAGTAAGCAACCGATTTGCCTTGGTAGCTGGCACCTACAACTTACTCATTGAAACCACCGACGCGATAGGCGGTACTACCCAGCAAACGGTTACTTTCGTTATCAACGGAGACTGGGACAACGACGGCGTTCCGGATGAAATTGACCTGGATGATAACAACGATGGTATCTTCACCACTCAGGTAAATAATGCGACTGACGCGAACGGCGATGCAGACGGTGACAAAATCCCGAACTTCCTGGACAAAGATTTCATGCACCCCATCTACGGAGCCTTCCAGGACAGAAACAATGACGACATCAACGATGCATTTGATTTGGATATGGATGGCTTGATCAAAGGATATGACATTGACATTGACGGAGACGGTATCCCGAACGCGGTAGAAGCCAATCGCGGCATCGTTCCTTCCAGCTCTATCTATGATGCGGCAAAGGGAGTCTTCATAGGCCCGGTAGACGCCAACGGAATTCCGATAGCGGCACAGACCAGCAGCAACAGCTCGGTTTCAAATCTACCCAACCCAGACACCGACAATGATGGTATCCGTGATTACGAAGATGTAGACTCTGACAATGATGGTATCCTGGACAACTACGAAGCCCAGGCCACAAACAAATATGTGAATGGCCTAGGATCAGACCTTGACTTTGATGGCCTTAGCGATGGATATGATGCCACTACCGGAGGAGTTGCTATAACACCAGTGGACACCGACCGAGACAGCATCCCAGACTATCTGGACTTGGATTCTGACGCCGATTTCTCCATGGACTATATAGAAGCCTTTGATGACAACAATGATGGCAAAGCCATAGATGACCTCATGGAGCGGGCCAGGTTATTTGAAGAAGCCAACAACAAAGGCTGGTATGTGAATACCCTCAAAGACAAGGATGGTACCCCACTATGGTTGAAGTTAACCAACGGCTACCCTAACTACTTAACCCAAGGTTCTACCTACTACCATGACACCGATAATGACGGTATTGTAGATTTATTTGATGCAAACAACGGGGGCCGTAGCGCTTCTATGAGAACGGGTGAAAACAACGAGTACGCTTTCCGCTCATCGACAGTGATTACTCCTCTTCCGGTTACATTGATCAGTTTCACGGCGAAAGCGCAGAAAGAAGGGGTAGCCCTGCACTGGGTAACAGCCGCCGAGAAGGACAATGATTTCTTCCAGGTGGAGCGCAGCACAGACGGCAAGAACTTCAGCGCCATCGGCAAGGTGAAAGGCAATGGAAACAGCAACGTATTGCAGAACTACAGCTTCCAGGATGCGGCTACACCAGCGGGCACCTTGTACTACCGCCTCAAACAGGTAGACTTCGACGGGAAGTTCGAGTACAGCAAAACCATTGCCGTGCGCGCCCAGGGTACTTCTGCCGCCATAACGGTAAAGGCGTATCCTAACCCAACTACTGATGTAGTGAACGTAGACCTGGCCAGCGTTGGAGCCGAGCAGGTAACAGTAAAGGTAGTTGCCATGGATGGCCGCGTTGTCAAGACTTTGGAAGTGACAGGTGGGGCAGAGCAGAAAATAGACCTCACCCAACTCGCAGCAGGCACTTATCTCTTGAAGATGACCGGCTCTACCTTTGACACTACAACGCGCGTGGTAAAACAGTAAACCAGAGAAATACTACCTCCATAAAAAAAGCAGGGCACCTTTCTAGGTGCCCTGCTTTTTTTATGGAGGTCTTCCAAGTGATTTACGCCTGAAATTTGAAAAGAGGCCCAAAAACGAAATCACCAAACTCAAATGAGAAGAACCCCGCGCAACGAACGTCTTCCCCCCTTTAGCTTGCCTTTGTTGACCAATTACCTTGGTCAATGCCATGGTAGACGATCTGGCGCTCTTGCCAAGCAGGCCATCGATGCACCTATCCTATTCCATAAAACATAGGAAATCTGCTTTGCTTCGGATGGCTGCCCTAATGCCCGATGCTTTTTAGTGCGGTTACCATGACCCGCTAAACTAATCCTCATTATCCTGCTTAGCCTACTGGCCATCTACCTGATTGAGCTTAGTCTATCGGGCAGCAGTTTTAAAACACTCTTCTTCCTTCAGGAGATATCTATTAGCTGAGATCTCCTTTAAGCCAATGCTCTCCCTTGTTAACATGAACAACAAGGGTACCCTCCTATCACACTTTTATTACCATGCCACAACTAAAAACATAAGTAACTATTATACAATTAGTTAGTTTATAAATTATCCCATATTTGCATTAATATTATTTTTAATTGATTTATTTATACATTTTATCTTATTAAACATTAGGATAATCAAAATCATGTTTTTATGTTTGTTCCTAAAGCTTAATAAATACATAATTTTTATTACTATTATCCAGTATATAGATTCTCCCCCCTCCTCTAACTGGACCTTTAAGTCACTGTATTCAAATCAATTATTAATAAAATAACATTATCAGGAAAAGGTATGGGACGAATTCTACACTTTAGCAAAAGCCTTTTGCTTGCTGCCTTCTTATTCTTTATTGCTTCCCAAGCAGGGGCGCAAACTATTAATGTGACGAATGTTACACCAAATCCAATATGTAGCCCAGGATCAACTGCCACAATTACCTTTGATGCGACAAATGGGAGTGGTAATGAAAAGCAATTTACTAGTGCGTCCACCTTTACTGTACATCTAAGTGCATCCTCGGGAACTACAGTAGTCACTAGTATTGGAACCTTATCCAGGGCAGCCTATTCATTTGATACACGTAATAACGTTGTAAATAGAAATATTACAGGGACGATTACCATTCCCAGTAACACGCCAGCAGGCACTTACAAAATCTCACTAAGTTCTTCAAACCCAAATTTTAATGGAAGCGGCGGAGCAGGTGCATCACCTAACTTTATAATAGGGCCGCCTAGTGCACCTACAAATCCTGTTAGCGGAACAAGAGTGTATGGCAGTACTTCTCCAAGCATCAGCGCCACCGTCCCCAATGGTCAAACTATAAACTGGTATGACGCACCCTCAGGAGGAACCTTGTTGGCTTCGGGCAGTTCTTATTCTCCTCCGGCCCGAACCGACGTTGGCACAAACACTTATTATGCAGAAGCACAGTTAGGCAATTGCAGAAGCAACTCCAGAACTGCCGTTACACTTACCATCACGCAGAAACCGCTGACTATTACCGGGGTATCTGCCGTAACCCGGCCTTACAACGGCACCATGGTTACTACATTAACCGGTACTCCCGTTTTAAACGGGAAATTAGAAAACGACGCCATAACCATTGATCCCTCCACAGCTGTTGCAACGTTCGCTTCTAAAATGGCGGGAGCTAACAAACCGGTCACCGTAACCGGATATACCCTTTCCGGGGCAGCTTCCCTCAATTATAACCTAGCTCAGCCAACCGGCCTTACTGCCACCATCACGCCTTTAGAAATTGAAGGGTATATCACCGTGGCAGACAAGCCATACGACGGAAACACCACCGCCATGATCACCAGCCATAACCTGACGGGTATTCTCAGCCCCGATGACGTATCATACACTGGGGGCACGGCTACTTTCAACGACAAGAACGTAGGCAACGGCAAGACTGTGACCGCCACTGGGCTCAGCCTCACAGGAGCAGACGCCCGCAACTATTCCGTCAACACCACCGCCACTGCTACCGCCAGCATCACCGCCCAGCCGCTCACCGTCACCGCCACGGCTCAGAGCAGAGAATACGACGGAAGCACTTCCGCCACGGTTACCCTGACCACCAATAAAGTTGACGGTGATAATGTGACCGCCGCTTCTTCTTCAGCTGAGTTTTCTGACCCGAACGTAGGGGTAGGAAAAACTGTGACCGTAACAGGAATCACCCTCAACGGCTCAGACGCGGGTAACTACACCCTAGCAAACACTACGGCCATTACTACCGCTAGTATTACCGCCAGAGCACTTACCTTAACGGGAGTTTCAGTGGAAGACAAAGTGTATGATGCAACCACCAGGGCAACCCTACAGGGAACGCCTTCTTTGACGGGCACCCTTGAAAATGATGAAGTCTCCTTAGACCCTGCCTCTGAGGCAAGCGCTTCTTTTAACACGAAAACCGTAGGCGAAGACAAACCCGTAACGATCACTGGATATACCCTTACCGGAGCACATGCCGGGAACTACACCCTCGCCCCCAACCTGACCGCCGACATCACTCCGCTGGCAATTACAGGCGCTATCACCGCCGCAGACAAGACGTATGACGGCAATGCCTCCGCCACCATCACTAGCCGAAGTTTAGTTGGGGTACTGGACGATGACGCGGTGACGTACACTGGCGGCACGGCTACTTTCAGTGACAAAAATGTAGGCCGTGACAAGACGGTGACCGCCACCGGACTTGGTCTCTCAGGAGCAGACGCCCGCAACTATTCCGTCAACACCATTGCCACTGCTACCGCCAGCATCACTGCCCGGCAACTCACCGTCACCGCCACGGCTCAGAGCCGAGCATATAATGGTAACACCACGGCATCCGTGACCCTTTCGTCCAACAAAGTTACCGACGATGAACTCGCAATCGCCTTTACCTCCGCTACTTTCGCGTCCAGTAACATCGGTTCTCAGACGGTGACGGTAAGTGGCATCTCCCTTGATGGACCAGACGCAGACAACTATACACTGTCCAACACCTCGGCCACCGCTACCGCCACTATTACCGCGAAAGCCCTCACCATTGCCAATGCGGCAGCAGGAGATAAAGTATATGATAGAACCACTACCGCTACCATTTCAGGCACTTTAGTTGGAGTAATTGAAGGAGAAGACGTTTCACTGACACTGAGCGGTACCTTCATGACACCAAATGTGGGAACCGGTATAGCTGTCACCTCTACCAGCACCCTCAATGGGAATGCGGTGGGCAACTACTCGCTCACTCAACCCACAGAACTCAGAGCCAACATCACAGCAAGAGAACTGACGGTCATAAATGCCGGCGCAGATGATAAAGTATATGATGGATCAAGAAGCGCGACCATCACTGGTACTCTAAACGGAGTTCTAGGCAATGATAATGTTACCTTAACCAGAAGAGGTACCTTCGCCTCCCGTGACGTGGGCACGCACATCGTCACCTCCACTAGCATCCTGGATGGCACAGACAGAGGCAATTACCTCCTTACTCAGCCCACAGGTTTGGCGGCCAGCATCTCTCAGAGAGAGCTTACCATGACAAATGCAAGAGCAAACGACAAGGTGTATAATGGAAATGTCGCCGCGACCATTACCGGTACTTTGATCGGAATCGTTAACAATGACAATGTCACCTTTTCTCAAACCGGGACCTTTGCTTCCCCAAATGTAGGCACCAATATCGCTGTAACTTACACCGGTACTTTGGGCGGTACAGAAGCTCATAATTACTCTCTCACCCCACCCACCGGTCTAAGCGCCAACATCACGGCCAGAACTTTGACTGTAAACAATATCATGGCCAGGGACAAAGTGTATGACGGAACAAATGATGCTACCATAAACGGCACGTTAACGGGCATTATCCCCGGCGATCAGGTTACGTGGGTAGGAGCAGGTAAATTTTCAGCGATCAGCAACAAGTATGGCGCCGCCGATGTGTATCGTGACAACGCAGGCACGGTATTACCCAAGCCGGTAACCTATAGCAGCAGCACCTTAACGGGCGCTCAGAAAGGGAACTACAGCTTTACCCCACCCACACTTTCTGCCCTTTCCGCTAAAATCACCCCTAAAGAGTTAACCCCCGTGGTTCAGACCACCTATGAAAAAATTTACGATGGCACCACTCTATTTACCACAACAGCAGCGAACCTGACCGGGGTGATTTCTCCGGACCACGTTGAATTGTATATCAACTCCCAATCAAGTGTGGTGACAGATGGAACCCAAACGTTAACTCTGTCCATTGGCTCAGAAGACAAGGACAACTATTACCTTTTCCCTACGTCCATCACCGTAAACGTCACCATCACCAGACGACCTTTAATCATAACCGCCTCAGGTTCAACCAAGGTGTATGACGGGAATGACAACGCCCAGGTAAACTTGTCTGACAACCGGGTGACTGGTGATGTGTTCACCATCGCGCACAGCTCCGCCAAATATGACAGCAAACATGTAGGAAACAACAAACCCATTACTGTCAACGGCCTCTCCATCAGCGGGGCTGTTGCCAATAACTATACCTTATCTAATCTTTCAGCCTCTACAACCGGCAGTATCACCCCTAGATCACTGACCGTGACAGGACTCTCTGCTGACTCAAAAGAGTATGATGCCACCACCCAAGTTCATGGCTTCAGCGGAACAGCGACCCTGAACAACAAAGTACAGGGCGATGATATCTCTTTGACAGGCTCGCCCGTGGGCACCTTCTCCAGCAAGAATGCGGGAATGAGAACCGTCACCGTGACTGGATTTACCAAAGACGGAACCGACGCAGGCAACTACAGCCTCTCTCAACCGACTGGCTTGGCGGCTGAGATTACCCGCAGAGGAGTCACCGGCACCTTCAGGGCAGAAAACAAAGTGTATGACGGCACTGCCACTGCTACCGTTACCACCGATAGCCGGGTGGTAGTAGGTAAGCTGGGGGATGATGCGGTGTTCCTGGAGGGGGGCACGGCTGAATTCACGGATGCTACACCCGGCACAGACAAAGTGGTCACCTTAACCGGAGCCGTTTTAACGGGCACTGACCGGGGCAACTACAACTTAACAGGCGTTGCTACTACCTTAGCCACCATTGACCCCACCCCACTTCCAATAACTCTCACCAGCTTCACGGCCACCGCCCAGAAGGGCGGCGTATCCCTGGCCTGGACCACCGCCGCCGAGAAAGACAATGACTTCTTCCAGGTGGAGCGCAGCACAGACGGCAGAAACTTCAGCACCATTGGCAAAGTGAAAGGCAACGGCACCAGCCTCGTGCTACAGAACTACAGCTTCCAGGATGCGGCTACGCCAGCAGGTACCCTCTATTACCGCCTCAAGCAGGTAGACTTTGACGGGAAGTTCGAATACACCAAAACCATTGCCGTGGAGAAGAAAGCCATTGCCGCTGCTAATGTGACACTGAAAGCGTACCCGAATCCCACTCCAGACGCGGTAAATCTGGATCTGACCCAAGCGGCAGCCTCTGACATCACAATCGGGGTGTACGGACTGAACGGACGCCTAGTGAAAACGCTCACCGTGACCGGCGGATCCATCCAAAAAGTGGACCTCAGCGATGTAGCTGTAGGCACTTACCTGCTCAGAATTACCGGCGAAGGCTTCCAGACGACTCTGCGCGTGTTGAAACATTAATCCTTATCGCTACTAACAAACAAAAGAAGGGGCATTGAGAGATGCCCTTTCTTTTTGCGTCAAGGGCTTCTATCGTTTTAGGCTTAGAATCAGAAAAAGGGCCCCAAAACAGGAAAAGGCAGCTGGGCGGCCTCCGGTAGACGACAAAAAAAGAGGAGAGGCCACGCCAGGTGGTCTCTCCTCTTTTTCTTATGAAGAAGGTTAGCCGTAGATGGGCCTATTCTTCGTCATCCAGGTAATAGTCGCCTTCGTGCCCCTCGGCTGATTCGTCAGAGAAGCGGGTGATGTCCTTCATGAAGTTGTCGTGGATCTGCTTGATCTTGGGTGACTCGCCCACGTGGCGCTGCAGCACCTTGGCGATGTTGCTGGCCTCCTCCAGGTAAAACATGTCGTCGGTGGCGGTGCCCAGCTTGTCAGCGTCTACCTGCAGCAGCTCGGCCTGCAGGTCCATCAGTTTGGGATCGTCCTCGCCGTACATGATCAGGGTACCGTGTAGCTTGCTGAGCATCTCGTTGAACAGCTCTCCCTCGTACGGAAGGTTCACCTCCTCATCGTCGTCGGCGCCAAAGCCACCTCTTCCTCCCAAAACATCGTCATCGTCGTCGTCCAGAGAGAATTCATCGTCAAAATGGCTGTTATTGAGGTCGTCCTCATCGTAACCATACTCATCATCGAAACTGCCGCGTGGTGCCATACTGTTTTTGTTAAAGCTGTCAAAAATGTGGTCTGCCCTCTTTTGCGTTGGTCTCCTTTTTACGTGTCTGTTTTAAAAAGTATCCCACAAACAAGTAAAACTTTCTCGTTTGTTTGCGTTTAGGGGCTGTTTCTACAAAAATAGGCTAAAAACCAATTCTTGCTATTCTTCGCGGAACGGGCAGTCACCCGCCTTACACTTTTTTTTGTGTTTACCGCCACCGGGGCAGCCATTTCATGCCGGGCAGAGTATACAATCTGTACCACCAAGAACGCAAGCCTATGACATCGCCACAGCAACTGGAGGCGCTTGTGCACCAACAGAAAACATTTTTCAGCTCGGGGCAAACCCGCCCGCTTGAATTCAGGCGGCAGATACTGCGCCGTTTGCAGGAGGCCATAGAGAAAGAAGAAGCCGCCATCATTGCGGCCCTGGCTCAGGATTTCGGGAAACCACCCTTTGAGACCTACGCCACCGAGATCGCCATTCTGCTTTCCGAAATCAAGTTCCTGCTGCGCCACCTCCCGCAATGGGTAAAGCTGCGGAAGGTGAAATCCAGTTTCCTGAATTTCCCTTCGCGGGATGCCATCTACGCCGAGCCGTACGGGGTGTCGTTGGTCATTGGCGCCTGGAATTACCCGTTTCAGCTCACCTTGTCTCCCATGCTGGGGGCCATTGCGGCCGGCTGCTGCGCCATTCTGAAACCGTCTGAGCTCACCCCGGCCACCAGCCAGCTAACGGCCCGCCTCATCCAGGAGAACTTTCCGCCGGAATACCTTGCGGTGGTACAGGGTGGCCCCGAGGTAAGCCAAACTCTGCTGGAGCTGTCCTTTGACAAGATCTTTTTCACGGGCAGCGTACCCGTAGGCAAAATTGTGGCCCAGGCCGCGGCCAAGCAACTCATTCCGGTTACGCTGGAGTTAGGTGGAAAAAGTCCCTGTCTGGTAGATGAGACCGCCAATCTGGCCGTGGCGGCCAAACGCATTGTCTGGGGGAAATTCCTGAACGCGGGGCAAACCTGCGTGGCGCCAGATTACCTCCTGGTACAGGAAAGCGTGGCCGCGCCTCTGCTGGAACACCTGGCCCAAACCATCACGGAGTTCTACGGAAGTTCCCCGGCAGAGAGTCCAGACTTCGCCCGCATCATCAATGAACGACATTTTAACCGGCTGAAAGGATTACTGGCGCAGGAGAACGTCTACGCCGGCGGCCAGACCGACGCTGCCCGCCGCTTCATCGCTCCTACCCTTCTTTCTGGGGTCACGTGGGAACATCCCATTATGCAGGAAGAAATCTTCGGGCCGCTGCTGCCGGTCTTAACGTTCCAAACCTTACCCGAGGCTATTGCCCAGGTCAACGCCCAACCCAAACCGCTGGCCTTGTATTTCTTCACCGAGAACGGGAAAGCCAAAGAGGCGGTGTTGACCCGCACCTCGTCTGGGGGTGCCTGCATCAACGACACCATCTCGCACCTCACCAACCCGTTTCTGCCCTTTGGCGGCGTGGGCACCAGCGGGCACGGCAATTACCACGGCAAAGCCAGTTTTGACGCTTTCTCGCATCAGAAGAGCATTCTCATGAAACCGTCGCGCCCCGATTTACCTCTCCGCTACCCGCCCTACGCTGATAAACTGGGCTGGATAAAGAAGGCGTTCAGATGGCTATAGACCATCTTCGCTGCAAATAAAAAGCCGATGCGTTTAGGGGCTGTTTTCTATAAAAGAACCCCTAAACGCATCGGCTTTTTCATGACCGCGTTTTCTCAGCCTTCTACCGGCCTGATCATTTTGATGTGGTCAATGCCGTCTTCGTCATACACCTCGCTGGACTGCACAAACCCGAAACGCTCGTAGAATTTCTTGGCATACAATTGCGCGCCTATCTTGATGGGCCCCGGCCCGAAGAGCCGGTGCGTTTCGGCAATGGCTTTCTGCACCAGCTGCTGCCCCACGCCTGTGCCCCGCACGGCGGCGCTGGTGATAATGCGCCCAATGGACAGCTCTGGGTAAGAGACACCGGCGGGCAAAAGCCGGGCGTAGGCCTCCAGCGTGGCTCCCTGGTAGAAAAGCAAATGATGGCACTGGTCATCCAGCCCGTCGGGGTCCAGGAACACGCAGTTCTGCTCCACCACAAACACCGCACTCCGCAACTGCAGCAGATCATACATTTCCCGGGGGGTGAGCTCCTCAAAAGACTTGGTCACAATTCTAAACTCCATCATCCTGCGAAGCTAGGCTTTCGGCCTAAAACCACCAATTTATCTTTGCGCCAGCGCCTTTTTAGGCGGGAAAAGTAAAAAACAAAAGTTTTATGCCAACGTTTGCATAAAAGATCATTACATTTATTTGCGAACAACAATCTAAAGCGGTAATTTAATTGTTATTATTACACTTATTACCAAAAAGAGCGAAAGCAGGGCTACCTTGCCTTCAGTTCACAAAGTTTTAAGGCAACAGACTATTAAATCAATATGCAAACAGAAGTAAAAGAGACGCTTCCGATGGAGGAGCTGGAACAGGTGGCCAAGCAGGTGCGCCGCGACATCGTGAGAATGGTACACGGCTGCCAGTCTGGGCACCCGGGCGGTTCATTGGGTTGCACCGATTATCTGGTGGCCCTGTACTTCCGGATCATGACCCACTCCACGGAGTTTGACATGAACGGCGTGGGCGAAGATCTGTTCTTCCTTTCCAATGGGCACATTTCCCCGGTGTGGTACAGCGTGCTGGCCAGAGCCGGCTACTTTGACGTGAGCGAGCTGAAGACCTTCAGGAAGCTGGATTCGCGCCTGCAGGGTCACCCTACCACCCACGAGGAACTGCCGGGCGTACGTATCGCCTCGGGCTCTCTGGGCCAGGGCCTCTCCGTGGCAATCGGCGCGGCCCTGACCAAGAAACTGAACAATGACCCCGGCCTAGTGTTCACTCTGCACGGCGACGGCGAGTTACAGGAAGGACAGATCTGGGAAGCGGCGTTGTTCGCCCCGCACAACAAAGTAGACAACCTCATCTCCACCATTGACGTGAACGGCCAGCAGATTGACGGCCCCACCGACCAGGTTCTGGCATTGGGCAACCTGCGCGCCAAGTGGGAAGCTTTCGGCTGGGACGTGCTGGAGATGAACGGCAATGACCTGGCCGATGTGATCAGAGTACTGGAACTGGCCAAAGCCAAAACGCGCAAAGGCAAACCCATCATGATCCTGATGCAAACTAATATGGGCCACGGCGTGGACTTCATGATGGGCTCGCACAAATGGCACGGCGTGGCCCCTAATGACGAGCAGTTGTCTCTGGCCCTGAACCAGCTCACCAGCGGCATGCAGGATTACTAGGCCTCGGGCCAACCGTTTCCGAGAACAGCCTTTTGGGCTTATTTTCTTAAAAACGGCCTTAAAAGGCAAGAGCAGCGAACCAGCCTCCTTTTAGGGCTTCATCTGAAAACATTGCAATGAAAAAATATACGTACACAGAATCAAAAGACACCCGCTCTGGTTTTGGCGCGGGGCTGGTAGAAGCCGGCAGAAAAAATGAAAACGTGGTAGCCCTGTGCGCTGACCTGGTAGGCTCCCTGAAAATGGGCGATTTCATCAAGGAATTCCCCGAGCGTTTTGTGCAGGTGGGCATTGCCGAGGCCAACATGATGGGCATTGCGGCGGGTATGACCATTGGCGGCAAGATTCCGTTCACGGGTACGTTCGCCAATTTCTCTACGGGCCGCGTGTATGACCAGATCCGGCAGTCCATCGCCTATTCAGACAAGAACGTAAAAATCTGCGCTTCGCACGCCGGCCTTACATTGGGTGAAGATGGAGCCACGCACCAGATTCTGGAAGACATCGGCATGATGAAAATGCTGCCCGGCATGACCGTCATCAACCCGTGTGACTACAACCAGACCAAAGCCGCCACTGTGGCCATCGCCGAGTATGAGGGTCCGGTGTACCTGCGTTTCGGGCGGCCGGTGATTCCGGTGTTCACGCCCGCTGACCAGGAGTTTGTGATTGGCAAAGCCTGGATGGTGAACGAAGGAACCGATGTGAGCATTTTCGCCACGGGTCACCTGGTGTGGGAAGCCATTAAAGCCGGTGAGAAACTGGCCGAGATGGGCATCTCCGCGGAGATCATCAACATTCACACTATCAAACCACTGGACGACGAAGCGATCCTAAAATCAGTAGCCAAGACGGGTTGTGTGGTTTCTGCCGAGGAGCACAACCGTCTGGGTGGTCTGGGCGACAGCATCGCGCAGCTACTGGCTAAAAACACGCCGCTTCCTATGGAATATGTGGCCGTGAACGACTCGTTCGGGGAGAGCGGTACGCCCGAGCAACTCATGAAGAAATACGGCCTGGACGATGAGCACATCATCAAAGCCGTGCAGAAAGTAATGGAGCGCAAAAAAGTGCTGGCGAAATAAACACCGGGTGCGGGGCAGTTTTGCCTTGTCACGCGGTTCAGATAATAAAAAAGGATTAAGGGAAAGGCGGGCTCTACTAGAGCCCGTTTTTTTGTTCCCTCCGTATGCCCAATGTACCTTAACACATCTCATTTACATGACTACTCTCCCCTACCAAGCCTTTCTGTTTGACATGAATGGCACCATGATTGACGACATGGACTACCACACCAAAGCGTGGCACCAGATCCTGAACAATGACTTACAGGGTTCCTTCAGTTTAGAAGAGGTGAAAGCCCAGATGTACGGCAAGAACAGCGAGGTGCTGGCCCGGTTCTTCGGGGAAGACCGGTTCACGCAGGAAGAAGCCGATCAGCTTTCCATCCAGAAGGAGAAAATCTACCAGAAAGAATACCTCTCGCACCTGAAGCTGATCAACGGCCTGGACGCATTTCTAGCAAAAGCCAAAGAGCAGAACATCCAGATGGCCATTGCCACCGCCGCTATCACGTTCAACATTGACTTTGTGGTGGATAACCTGAACATCCGGCACTACTTCAACGCCCTGGTCTCAGCCGATGACGTAGACAAAAGCAAACCGCACCCCGAGACGTTTCTGAAATCTGCGGAGGCACTAGCCGTTGCCCCCAAAAAGTGCCTAGTGCTGGAAGACGCGCCCAAAGGCGTGGAAGCCGCCCAGAACGCCGGCATGGACTGCCTGGTCATCACCACCATGCACGGCAAGGAAGAGTTCTCGCAGTACACCAACATCATCGGGTTTGTGGCAGACTACACAGATCCTCAGTTGGAACGCCTGCTCACGGGAGAAGGAAAGTAGGAATTAGCGATCAGCCGTTTTTGCCTTGCTTTTGGAAAAACGGCTTCAAAACGCATTTCTTTCTATGGCGCTGATTTACTTCCGTGCGTATTGAATGCAAGTCACGGAAGTAACTTCCGCGCCATAGTGACAGAGACTGCTCACGGATGAAGAAATTAGCAAGCCGCCACTTTAGACCTAGTTTCACGAAAACGGGCCTAAAGCGCATTTCTTTCCAGGCTTTCTGATACGCCTCCTCCTCTCCTACTTGTCATCTTGGAAAGATCTTGTGAGCGAACTAAAAAGGCTTTAAACAACCGCTTTACTGTTCGCCCAGAAGATCCTTTCAGGAGGACAAAAAAATGAAGTAGAAGAAATCAAAAGTTAAAAAGGGATCAGCTGCTTTGGGCCTGTTTTCAGCAAAACAGGCCCAAAGCAGCCGAGCACTTTTCTGTACCTATACCGGGATTTTACCCGAACAGGTTGTTGGTAAACTGGACCTTGATGCCTAGCTGGAAGTCGCTAATGGTCTTGAAAATCTCCTTGAGGGTGACCTGCTCAATCTTGGTGAGGCTCTGGAGATCCAGGTAATTGTCGGGTTCGCTTTTGTCCTGCATGATCTGGGTGGCCTGTTTGCGCAGCCGGAGGCCCATGAGGTAATAGTAGGACTGCATGAGTTCCTGGCACTGCTTCTCGGTGAAGACGCCCACTTCGGCCAGGGCCTCAATCCGCTCGCCGGTATTGGTTTTGAAGATGCGGTTTTTCAGGGCGTATACGCGCACCAGGTCTACGATGGGCGTCATGGCTTTCTTGATGTCAAAGACCTGCTGCGAGCCCACGGTAAATGTTCTGATGTTCTTGAAAAACGTGAGCGGCGGCTCATACTGCAACGCGTTGTTGGCCATGTGGAAGAACAGGCGCGGCATGGGCTTCTGCAGCTCCTCGTCCAGAAACGACACCAGCTCTTGCATGATGGCGCCATCGCCGTAAATGAAGCGGCAGTCAAAGAACGTGGAGAACTGAATGGCGGTCTCGGGCACAATCTCCTGCATCCACTCGTGGTAGTTCCGTTTCCAGTGCGAGAGCGAATGGGTCCATTTGGGGTTCTTGGCCATGTAACCGCCGGTGCAGAAACTGAAGCCAATGTAGTCCAGCTTTTCGGAGACCATGTCCGCGAACTTCAGGAAATAGTCCCGCACCAGCTCACGCTGCTCGTTGGCTTTGTCTTCGTAGATGATGGCGTTGTCCTGGTCGGTTTTGAGGGTCTGCTCTTTGCGGCCCTCGCTGCCCAGCACCATGAACACGAACTTGGCCGGGGCCGGTCCGCAGATGGCAATCACCTCTTCTATGACCTTCTGGGCGATGGTATCGGCCACGGTAGTGATGACCTGGTTGATGATCTCGGGCTTGGCGCCGCGCTGCAGCAGCTGCATCACGATCTCGGGCACCCGCTTCCATTTGTCGCGCAGCTCATGGCCCGAACGCGCCAGCTTCACCGACTGGATGAACACGAACGGCGACTGCGCCTGATCGCTCAGGAGCTTGCTGCGGCTGATCATGCCCACGTACTGGCCGTTTTCCTCAATGAGCAAATAGCGGGTTTTGGTCCGGAACATGAGCAGAATGGCCTCATACACGTACGCGTCTTTCCGGATGGACACAATGGGGTTGTCCATGATTTCCTTCACCTGCCCGCGCACGTCTTCCTGGGCCGCCACCACGTTATCGCGCAGGGTAATATCGGTGATATAGCCCGCAATCTGCCCCACCTCGTTCTTCACGAAAATGCAGCTGGTCTTGTGATCGGCCATAATGCGGGCGGCGGTGTAGATGGGCGTGGTGCTGGTGCAGGTGACCAGGTCACGGTACTCCACGCTTTCAATCCGGCGCGAGTACAGCTGATCAGTGGCGATGTAGTTTTCCTCAAACGAGGTGGGCCGCTTCACAAAGTGCGCGAACTCCTCGTTCAGCATCCTGATCCCGAACTCCTGGGTGAAGTGGTGCAGGAAGCCTTCGTTGGATTTGGCCAGCGCCCTAAAGTCTCTGCGGTGCAGAAAGTACACCACCGTGCCTTTCTTGGCGATCACCGTCCGCAACGACTTCTTGCGGTTGAGCAGCATGGAGATGCCGCCGTAGCAATAGCCCCGCTGGTGGTGTTCCAGCACCCGTTTGTTTTGGGCCAAGTCATAGAAAAACGACTCATATTCGCCTTTGGCGATGATGTCTACGCCGCGCAGTTTGGTGGCCTCCTGGTGGTAAATCACCGTGTCTTTGGAATAGGTAATCTCCTGCAACAGGTCTACCACTCCTGCCAGCACATCATCGCTCAGCAGATGGAACGGCTTTACGCTTTTCAATAATTGCAGACGGTCGTTCATAGCCAGTAAAAAAGGAATAGAATGAAAAGGATAGCTCCCAGGGCGGCCGCTATCCAAAGCGGATAGGCGCGTTTAACTGGGGGGTTCTTTTGCGTAGAATATCGGTTTTCTTGCTGCTCGGCAATAGAGGCGGGAGTGATCACCCGCCGTTTGCGCAACTCAAAATAGCTCTCGGCGGTAGCCTGAGCATCTACCACAGCGTTGTGCTGATTCTCCAGGGAAGTATGGAACAGATTGCTGTACAGTTCTCCCAGTCGCAGGTATTTTTTGCGTGGCAAGTGGGTCAGTTCCATGGAAGCCACCATGGTGCAGAACACCGGCAAGTTTTCAAAAGGGCTGGGTAAACCCGCCCGGTAAAAATCGGCGCTCAGCACATGGAAGTCAAACTGCATGAAGTGCCCCACCACCATGGGTTGGTACTGCTCTAGATCTTTCTGCAGTTTCAATAACACCTCCTCCCGGCTCTGCCCATGCGCCAAAAGAAACTCGGGGGTGAGGGAATGGATCTCAATGGACGAAGGACTGACCTCAAAGTCCAGCGGTTGAATGTAATGGTCCTGCGCTTTGACCAACTGCCCGTCTTTGGTATAGACCAACCAGGCCACCTGCACGGTGTGCGGCCAGTTCCCCTCCTCAGCGTACGGCACGTCCCAATTCCTGGGCAGGCCCGAGGCTTCAATGTCTATAAACAGCAGGTAATCTCTCACTTGATCAAGTATACTGGCGCACGCGCCGATCTGTTTCAGGCGGCGTTTCAAGCCCTATTTCTGAAAAACAGGCCTAAAACGCCGAAGGCGGATGGCACTGAAAACATCAGATAAACCAAAAGCCACCTCCTCCGGCTACCTTGAGCCGCACCGGGTTGAAAAGGTACGGCAAATTGGCCGTAAAACACAAAAGCGGACGTTTTAGGGTCCGCTTTCGTGTTTTCAGGTAGTATGTCCTATTTTACCAGAACCGCACGTACAGCGCCGTTACCAGTAATAAAGTAATGACAATCAAACCCAGTGTGGAGTTAGACACTTTGAACATGGTGGTATCCAGCTCGAAGGCTTTGGGGTTCACTTTCGGTCCGGCCAAGCTCAACAGGATCATCACAATCATGGTGAACAGGAAGGCAAGCCCCATACAGATCAGGAACGGAATCTCATAGCCGCCTTTGCCGTTCGGGTACGCCGTGTACAGCAAGGTCTCGTTCCCGAACCAGGCAGGCGCGTAATTGTTGAACACCACTGACAGGATGAAACCAGTGAACAGACCGGCAATGGCCGCCGTTCCGGTGGTGCGTTTCCAGAACATGCCCAAAAGGAACATCGCAAATACGCCCGGGCTGATGAAGCCGGTATACTTCTGGATAAAGGTGAAGCCGCCCTCGCCACCAATGCCCAGCAAGTCATCCCAAGTCAGGAAGATGGAGAACAGCATGGAGGCCACAATGGTGAGTTTCCCCACCCAGATAAGTTTCTTCTCGCTGGCGTCTTTGTTGATGTACTTGTTGTAGATATCCAGGGTGAAGATGGTGGAGATACTGTTGGCTTTCCCGGCCAGAGAGGCCACAATGGCAGCAGTTAAGGCGGCCAGAGACAAACCTTTCATGCCCGTAGGCAAAAAGCCCAGAATCGCCGAGTACGCGTTATCGGCGTTGAAGTGCCCCCCGGGGGCCATTTCTTCCTGCAAGGCTCCGTTTTTATACAGCACGTAAGCAGCAATACCCGGCAGCATCACAATCACGGGCATCAACAGCTTCAGGATACCGGCAAACAGGATACCGGTACGGGCGGTCTGCAAATCGGCGCCAAGTGCCCGTTGGGTGATGTACTGGTTACAGCCCCAGTAATTCAGGTTCACAATCCAGATACCGGCGAAATACATGGCAATGCCCGGCACCATCAGGTATTTGTTGATCTCGGCCTGGGTGGCACCCGGACCGGGTTTGTCAAACACCATGTGGAAGTGGTCTGGCGAGTCCTGCAACAGTTTGTTGAAACCGGCAATCATGTCATTGCCTAACCCAAAGTGACTGCTCACCAGAGTCAAGGCCGTGTACGTAGTAGCCAAACCGCCCAGAATCAGCACCGTTACCTGAATTACGTCCGTAAACCCAATTACTTTCATCCCGCCCAGGGTGATGATTACCGCGAAGACGGCCAGTAACACCATGATCAGGTGGAAGTTCTCGCCCCCGGCCAAGTTACTGATGGCCAACGCACCCAGGAACAAGATCGAAGTCAGGTTCACGAACACGTACAGGAACAGCCAGAAAATAGCCATGATCAAGCTAGTGGTCTGGTTGTACCGGTTCTGCAGGAACTGCGGCATGGTGAAGATTTTGTTCTTCAAATACACCGGGATAAACCAAACGGCCACAATGATGAGGGCGATGGCGGCGATCCACTCGTAGGCGGCCACGGCCACCCCCACCACAAAACCGTTCCCGCTCATGCCAATGAACTGCTCGGCGGAGATATTGGAAGCAATCAGGGACGCCCCAATGGCCCACCAGGTCAGGGAGCCTTCGGCTAGGAAGTAGTCTTTACTGTCTGACTCAATGTTTTTCTTTTTCCGGTAGATCCAGTAGCCGTACCCAGATACGATGATGAAGTAGACTATAAAGATGGTATAGTCAATAAAGGAAAATTTGTTCATAGAAAGGTTAACCCAGGAAGAGGTGAAAGGAGGAAATAAAAGGCCTCTCCGCTGGAACAAGCGAAGAGGCCTAGAAATTAGGAGTTTTTCTGGTAGTACACCTCACTCCAGCGGAGCTCGTTCTTCAGCTGGCTCAGGGTGGTATCTTTACCGATGACCACACACTCAATTCCCGCCATTTCTGCGAAGTCCTGCAATTGCTCTGAAGAAATGTTCTGGCTATAGCAGGTATGGTGCGCGCCTCCCGCCAGAATCCAGGCCGCACAACCGGTTTTCATATCAGGGAGCGGTTTCCAGAGCACACGGGCCACGGGCAGGTTTGGCAGATCGTTCTGCGGTGCTACGGCCTCCACTTCGTTCACGATCAGTCTGAAACGGTTGCCCATGTCCACCACCGAGGCGTTCAGGGCCGGACCAGCCCCTACGTTGAACACCAGACGCACCGGATCGGCTTTGCCGCCAATGCCCAGCGGGTGGATCTCGCAGGAAGGCTTGTCAGAGGCCAGCGCCTCGTCTACCTCCAGCATGTGAGAACCTAATACCAACGAATTATTCGGATCGAAGTGGTAGGTATAGTCCTCCATGAAGGCGTTGGCACCCGGCAAGCCGCTGCCCATCACTTTCATGGCGCGTACCAGCGCGGCTGTTTTCCAGTCGCCTTCGCCGGCAAACCCGTAGCCATCGGCCATCAGGCGCTGCACGGCAATACCCGGCAACTGTACCATGCCGTGTAAATCTTCAAAGGTGTCGGAGAAACCTTTATAGCCCCCGTTTTCCAAAAAGGTCCTTAAACCAATCTCAATTTTAGCCGCCTCCCGCAGAGAAGCACGTTGCTCTCCAGACTCCAGTAGGTTATCGGCAACGGTGTATTTGGTCTCGTACTCCTGCACCAGTTGGTCAATGGCCTGGTCAGAAACCTCGTTGATCACCGCCACCAAATCCCCGATGCCGTGGGTGTTCACCGCGAAACCGAATTTCAGCTCAGCCTCTACTTTGTCGCCCTCGGTTACGGCTACATAGCGCATGTTATCCCCGAAACGCACAAACTTGGCACCTTGCCAGTCATACCAGCCGGCCGCCACGCGGCACCAGCCGTTGATCTGCTCAATCACCTCCGGGTCTTGCCAGTGGCCTACCACTACCTTGCGGTTGATGCGCATGCGCGACACCATAAACCCGAACTCGCGGTCACCGTGGGCGCTCTGGTTCAGGTTCATGAAATCCATGTCAATGGAATTCCACGGAATGTCGCGGTTGAACTGGGTATGCAGGTGCAGCAACGGCTTCTGCAAGACCGTCAGTCCTCTGATCCACATTTTGGCGGGCGAGAACGTGTGCATCCAGGTGATCACGCCAATACAATTCTCGGCGACGTTCGCTTCCTGGCACACCTTGAAGATTTCCTCAGTGGTTTTCACGGTAGGTTTGAACACCACGCGCACCGGAATCTGAGGGGCGCTGTCTAAACCTTTTACTATTTCCTGGGAGTGCGCAGCCACCTGGTTCAGGGTTTCTTCGCCGTATAGATGCTGGCTTCCGGTTATGAACCAGACTTCAAATTGTTTTAAGTCAATCATGCGTTTGGAGGTTAAGGGGAGGTAAGGACTGGAAAACCAGCGTGATTTACCAAAAGTTAATGTATTCTGCGGGAAGGCTACTGCCCGTAGTAAGAATCTGGGCCGTGCTTCCGTTCAAAGTGTTTCTTGATGAGCGAGTCTTTCAACCGCGGCACCTGGGGTCTGATCTGCTCGGTGAGGAACGCCATACGGGCAATCTCTTCCACCACGGCGCTGTTGTACACGGCTTTCTTGGCGTCTTTGCCCCAGGTGAAGGGCGCGTGGTTGCCTACTAACACCATTTCCACTTCTTCATAACTCATGCCTTTCTCTTGCAGGTAGTTCATGATCTGGAAACCCGTCTCATACTCATAATTCCCCTGGATCATGGCATCGTCCATGGGAGGGGCGCAGGGTACGTCGGTGGTGAGGTGGTCGGCGTGGGTGGTGCCGTAGATGGGAATATCGCGTTGGGCCTGGGCCCAGGCCGTGGCGTAGGTGGAGTGCGTGTGCACAATGCCGCCAATGTTCTCCCAATGCTTGTAAAGCACGGCGTGGGTTTTGGTGTCAGAAGACGGGCGCAGAGAACCTTCTACGGTGTTACCGTCAAAGTCCACAATCACCATCTTCTCCGGCGACAGGTCCTCGTAAGGCACCCCGCTGGGCTTAATGGCGAACACGCCCTGGGCTCTGTCCACGGCGCTCACGTTCCCGAAGGTGAATAAGACCAGCCCTAACTTGGGCAGCTGCATGTTGGCCTGGTAGGCCTCTTCTTTGATATGTTGGAAAGAACTCATGTGGTTAGCGGGCAATTCCTTGCAACTCGTCCTGGGTTTGGTTTACGTCTCTGGTTTGGCCGTCCTGCGCCGGGCTGCTGGTTTCAGGAAGATCAGAAAGCGTTGCCAGAGAAGCCGACGCACTGTGGCTTTCCAGGAACACGCCCAGTTCAGAGTATTTCTGGTAGCGTTTGGCGTAAAGTTCTACGCGCTCAGGGTTGGGGAAATACTCCAGGTCAAACCCCTGCCCCATGGCAGCCATCGCCTCTTCTACCTTAGAATAAATACCAGCGGCTGTGGCGGCGAACATGGCGGCCCCAATGGCGCAGGTCTGCTCTGATTTATGAATCCGGATGGGCATGTTCATGACATCGGCCATCATCTGCATGATGAACGGCGATTTACGGGCCACTCCTCCTAAACCGATAAGGCCTTTCACCGGTACGCCCTGCTCATTGAAACGGTCCACGATCTTCTTCGCGCCAAAGCAGGTCGCTTCCACCAGGGCTCTGAACACGCGAGGTGCATCACTTCCCAGACCAAGCCCGGAGATGGCGCCTTTCAAGACTTGGTTCGCATCGGGTGTGCGGCGGCCGTTGAACCAGTCAATGGCGAATTCATTGTTTTCTGACAGCGGAATCTGGTCGGCGGCAATGCTTAACTCAGGGATGATCCGGTTGGAGACTTCCTCCACCAAAGCCTCGGCGGTAGCGGCGTCGATGACCTGAGAGTTAGTAAACAGGTTCTGCAAGGGCCAAAGCAGGATTCTCTTGAACCAGGCGTACGTATCGCCAAAGGCAGACTGACCGGCTTCCAGGCCCATCATGCCCGGGATCACTGAACCCGGCACCTGGCCGCAGATACCGTTCACGAGGGTATTTCCTATCTTGTCCATAGGCGCAACCAGCATGTCACAGGTAGAAGTACCCATCACTTTGCTCAGGTGATACGGTTCAATCTGACCACCCACGGCACCCATGTGCGCGTCAAAAGCACCAACTCCTACCACTACCTCGGTAGACAGGCCCAGGCGCTCAGCCCATTCCTGGCTTAACTGACCAGCGGCCTGGTCTGAGGTATAGGTTTGGGTGAACAGGCGCGACGTGAAACCATCTAATACCGGATCTAACGACGCGAAGAAGTCATTGGGCGGAAGTCCGCCAAAGTCAGCGGCCCACAGAGATTTGTGACCGGCGGAGCAGACCCCGCGTTTCATGTCATCAGCGTTGGTGCCGCCGGTTAACAGGAACGGAATCCAGTCGCAGTGCTCTACCCAGGAGTAGGTGGCTTGGCGCACTTTCTCGTCTTCGCGCAGCACGTGCAGCAACTTGGCCCAGAACCACTCAGACGAGTAGATACCGCCTACAAACTGCAGGTAATTGGTGTCAAACTTAGTGGCGTGTGCGTTGATCTCGGCGGCTTCCTGCACACCGGTGTGGTCTTTCCAGAGCACGAACATGGCGTTGGGGTTTTCCGCAAACTCGGGCAGTAAAGCCAAAGGAGTGCCTTGCTGGTTCACGGCCACCGGGGTTGAACCCGTGGTATCCACCGAGACGCCTTTCACCTGGGCCGCAACCTCGGGCCCGGCTTTCTGAAGACATTCTTTGATGGTTTTTTCCAGCCCCTCTATGTAGTCCAGCGGATGCTGGCGAAACTGATTTTCGGCGGGAACACAGTAAGCTCCTCTGTTCCAGCGAGGATAGTTGAACACCGAAGAAGCTACTTCCTCACCGTTCCGGGCATTAACCAGGACAGACCGCACTGAGTCTGAGCCGTAGTCTACACCAATCACAAAAACATCTTGTGCCATATGTATTTTATTGCTGTCAAATTAACGCTTATTTAGCTATCGCCAAATTATTTACCGTCAACTTTTATCGATTTAAAAATTACGCTTCTTGCCAGAGGCTTTTCTTTACAAGTATAGCAATAAGTTTTTTTAAAATGTGATTTTGACACTTAATTTTGTTTTCAGACGGACACGACCCACTCTCCAAGGGGCTACAAGTCTCTACATCCTCAAATAAGTACTAACAGAAGCGATCCCGTTTCGGGGCTGATTTCCAGAAATCAGCCCCGAAACGGGATCGGATGGTTTTATGCCTTTAAAAACAACTAGCCAGCAAGGGTGCCTGATAGCTGTACCTCACTTAAGACACTGGCTTACCACACCTTACATCAGAAACTTCTCCGGATTGGGAATGAATTTAAGGAAGGCCTCAAAGTTGTCATAATACTTCTCCTTGTCCAGTTTGTAGTAATAGGCACCTTTCCGGGAGCTTTCCTTGTCTTTGTCTTCCTGGCGCACCAGCAAACCGGTAGAAAGGACCTTCCGGCTGAAGTTGCGCTTGTCAAAGGTGGTTTCGTAGAGTTTCTCGTAAAGCGTCTGCAGTTTGGGCAAGGTGAACTTCTCGGGCAGGAGCTCAAACAGGATGGGGTGCAAAGCGGCCTTGTAGCGCAGGCGCATCTTGGCCATCTCCACCATCCGTTCGTGGTCAAAGATCAGGTGGGGCATCTCGCTCAGCAGAAACCATTCGGCGTGATAATCAGAGCTGAGCTGCGTTTCGTATTTCTGAATGTCAATGAGGGCGAAGTAGGGCACCGCAATAGTTCGCTCCACCGGGTCGCGGGTAGGTTCACTGAACGCCGGGATCTGCTCCAGGTACACGCCCTCCAGGCCGGTGAGCTGTTTGAGGACCCGCTGAGCGCCCACCTCCAGGCTTTCATGGGGCTGGATGAAACCACCCATTAAGCTCCATTTCTGCTTTTGGGGCGCAAAGCCCCGCTGAATCAGCAACAGTTTAAAATTCTCTCCGTCAAAGCCAAATATGATACAATCTACCGCAACAAGAACCCTTGTTTGCCCCGAATACTTCATCATTCTACTGATATGTTATAGTCCAGACTACCCTTGCGGGTCATCAAAGAGCTAAGATTATGAGTTACATTGCCGTCAGGCGGCATCCAGGTAAAACCCGTGATGAGACAGAAACGCCCATTTCTGTCAGCAGTGGCACGACCGGTTTTCTTCTCCTTAGCAAATAAAGGAATAGTCAGCACTTTTCAAGCGTCACAGGCTCCGCTGGCGTAAATATTCCTGTTTCTCAGCCTGCTTACCGGCTAAACAAGCGGTTTATGCCCATTTTCCGGAAAACGGCCCCGAAACGCGAACCCAGGAAAAGAGAAAATCCCCGGAAACAAGGCGTAAGTCTCATCTCCGGGGATTTGGTTGCGACGGAAAGGCAAATGCCTATTTCGCCGAGAATTTATGCACCGTGGTGGTGTTGTACGTCTGGCCCGGCTTTAGCACGGTAGACGGGAAAGCCGGATGGTTAGGTGAATCTGGGAAGTGCTGGGTCTCCAGGCAGAAAGCCGTTCTGAACTCATCTTTGCCGCCGGTTTTAAGGGTGTGGCCGCCTTCCATGAAGTTGCCGCTGTAAAACTGGATGCCTGGCTCCTGGGTCCGGATCTCCATGGTGATGCCGCTCTTGTCGCCGGTTACGGTGGCGGCCAGTTGCAGGTCTTTGCCGGCAGCGCCGTTCAGCACGTAGTTGTGGTCGTAGCCGTTGCCGTATTTCAGCTGCTGGTTCTCGTCTTTGATTCTGGCCCCAATAGCGGTTGCCTGACGGAAATCAAACGGGGTGTTGGCGATTGGCTCAATGCCCGTCGGGATCAAGGTAGAATCTACCGGGTTGTAGCGGTCGGCGTTGATCTGGAGCTGGTGGCCCAGAATGTCACCGCTGCCCTCGCCGTTCAGGTTGAAGAACGTGTGGTTGGTGAGGTTCACGATAGTAGCCTTGTCCGTAGTGGCCTGGTAGTTGATCTTCAGCTCGTTCTCATCGGTGAGGGTATAGGTCACTTTGGTGGTCAGGTTACCGGGGTAGCCTTCTTCCATGTCCTTGGCCACGTAGGTCAGTTCCAGGGTTTTATCGTCTACCTGTTTGGCATCCCAGACTACGCGGGAGAAACCTTTGTTTCCGCCGTGCAGGTGGTTCTCGTTGTTGTTAGTGGCTAGGGTGTACTCTTTGCCTTCCAGCTTGAACTTGCCCTTGGCGATGCGGTTGCCGTACCGACCAATGGTGGCCCCGAAGAACGTATCGGCGCCTTCGGTGTAATCTTCCACGTTATCGAACCCGATGGACACATCCACTAGTTTCCCGGTTTTGTCCGGTACCAGCAGGCTTACCACGCGGCCGCCGTAGTTGGTGATGGCGGCCTGTACATTGTTCTTGTTTTTGAGGACGAACAGATCGGTCTGCTTGCCGTCTATCTCTTTCTGGAAATTGGCGCGGGCGGGTAGTTTCACTTCTTTGGCGGTAGTAGCGTTGGTAGTGGTTTCAGTTTCGGTCGTTTCCTTGGTGCCGGAGCTTTGATTACAGGCGCTGGTCAGCAGCACAGTACCTAGCAGCATCGCGGAAACAGGTTTTAGTACGTAGTTCATAGGTTTTTATGGGGTTTTAAAGCAATATTTTTGAAAGCTTAACTCTTCAATCTGTAAAAACACACCGGTTATTGCGCCAGGGCTACCACCGGCCACTGCTCTTTGTCCCAGGTCAACTTCTCAATCCGAAGCTTGGGACGGCCGTTTTCCGCGGCGTTGTAGCCATGGAAAATCAGGTAATCGGTCTTGTCAAACGTGTAGACCGCGTTGTGCCCTACCCCATTCCATTGCGCATTTCCTTCCAGCAGAATAGTGCCGCCGCCCGCATCCATGGCCACCCCGTTCTTGTCAAGGTAAGGCCCCTGCGCGTTTTTGGACCGACCCACAATCATTTTGTAATCACTCTTCGCCCCTTTGCAGCAGTAGTCAATGGAAGCGAACAGGTAATAATAACCGTTTTTTTTGAAAACAAAAGGTGCCTCTATCGCATTTCCTCCGGCCTCGGCCGGATTGCCCGGCAACGGTGCCGGATTCGTCTGCAGCGTCAGCCCTTTTTTGCGGCTCGCAATGGTGGGAATCTTGCTGATCTCCTCGGCCACAGATAAGCGGTCTTTGTTCATTTTCACCAGTTTCAAGCCGCCCCAGAACGACCCGAAGGTCATCCAAGGAGTCCCTTTGTTATCGGTGAACAGGTTGGGGTCAATGGCGTTCCAGTTGGTTTGCCCCGGGATGGACTCAATGATCTTGCCGTGATCCACCCACTTGAAATTCTTGTCCTTCGGATCTAACGTGGTGTTCGTGGCCAGTCCAATGGCCGAGGTGTTTTTCCCGAAGGCCGAGATGGAGTAGTACAGGTAATATTTCCCGTTGTAGAAACTGATATCGGGGGCCCAGATGTGGTTGTTCTTGAAACCGGCCACCGCCTGGGTCGCCCACTCCGGGGCCGAGGCAAAAACCGGGGCTTCCATTTTCCAGTTCTGCAGATCAGGCGAAGACCACACCGAGATGCCGTGCCCCGTGCTGAACAGGTAGTACGTTTTGCCTTGCTTGATCATCACGGGGTCATGCACCGTGATGTTATCCACCGGCCGGATGTCGCCCACTTTGGGGCCTTGCGGCGGCTGCGCCTGCACAGAACCTAAGCCCGTGAGCAAGAGTATACTGAAGATGAAGCTTCTTACCATCATATCTATTTTTATAGTCTTTCGTTTTGTGGCTGTTTTTGCCAAAATGCCCCGGAAACAGACTTCGCCAGAACTAAGGTAATTCCTCCGTTCACCGCTGATTTCCAGGCGCACTCGTTTTCCTTTCGTTCGCCTCCCAAATGTAGACAAGAGAACAGCTTTCCGCTAGAACACCATCACAAACCCACCGTTGGGCTTCAGCTCTACCGTCGTTTTTCCGTTGGCGGCTACTTCCAGCGTTTTCTGCTGCAGGCCCGAGGCATCGGTGCCGTCAGAGATAAAGGAGCCTTTCTTCCCGTTCAGGAAGGAAAGGTCCAGCTCCACATTTTTGGCGGAGTTCTCGCCGTTGATGCCAGCCACGTACCACTTCCCATTCGCCTTGCGGGCGATCACCGCCAACTTACCCGGGTAACCGTCAATAAACTTGGAGTCTTCCCAGACGCTGGGTACCTCCCGGAGGAAGTCCTGCACATAGGCTGGTTGTTTCGCCATGCCCTGCGGGATATCCACGTAATGCTGGATGCCCGAAATGAACAGCACCGACAACGCCAACTCAAAGCCTTTGGTAGTTCTTCTGGTAATTCTGGGAATCTGGTCCAGGTTCACCGGCGTGAAATCCATGGGGTCAAACGCGTTCCGGGTAAATGGAATGGTGGCGGCGTGGGCGGCTTCCTCATCGGCGTTCTGCTGCTCAAAGGTGATGAACTCAAAGCCCTTGATGGACTCCATGGTCATGAGATTGGGATAGGTGCGCTGCCAGCCGCGCGGCAAGGTGCACCCGTGGAAGTTCACCAGTAGTTTATTCTCGGCGGCATCGTTCAGAATATCGTTGTAATACTGCATCACGCTCTGGCCATCGCCCCCGAAGAAATCGATCTTCACACCTTTGATGCCCATCTCGCGCAGCCTGGCAAACTCCTGCATGCGGCTTTCATGGGTGAGCATTTTGTCTCTGGGCGTGTACGGCGCCGTGTTCCAGGGCCCCGCCGAGTTGTACCACAGCAGCAGGCCTACGTTCTTGGTTTTGGCGTAATCGGCTAGTTCCTTCATTTTGTCATAGCCAATCTTCTGGTCCCAATTAACGTCAATGAGCGAGTAAGACCAGTTCATGCGGGCTGCGTAGTCAATAAACCGTTTCTGCACGTCATACACAATGGAATCATCCTTCAGCAAGGCCCAGCTCCAGGCCGCTTTGCCCGGCTTGATGAAACTCTGGTCCATGTTTTTGGCCGGTTTTGCCAAATCGGTGCCCAAAGTAGACTCCGTGATGGTTTTCAGAGAGCCCACCGCCAGGATGCGCCACGGCGAGTACCAGGGCAACTCCGATTCCGGGTTCACCGGCCCACCCGCCATCTTCTCCGCGGCCTGCGGGAATGCGATGCTGTACTCGCCGCCCGGGGCATTCTGCGCCAACCGGCTGGCACAATAACTCCCGTCCGGGCCCGATTCCGTAATCAGCACCCAACTGTTGCCGCTTTCAAACAGCGCCGGGAACACCCACCCCGCTTTGATGGGCGAGGGCGTGCCCACCGGAATGCCTTTCAGGTAGTGTTCTTCATAGGAGGGGTTGGTCTCGCTCCAGCCGGTCTTGGCATCTGACATGGGCTGCAACCAGCCTTTGGCGCTCTCAGGGAATTTGAAAGAGGTGATTTCCTGGGTGATTTTTTTGATGCCCGAAGCCTGCCCTGGGAAGTAGTACCGGAACGCCACCCCGTCATTGGACACCTGGAAGATGACATCCATCCGTTGGCCCTGGGCATTCTTGAGATGGAAAGTGCGCTTGTTGGCGCGGTACGTGTTGTTCCTGCGCTTAGCGGTCAAAATCTCGTAGTCATCTTTCACCGTCTCCACGCCAGACACCGATTCCAGCACCAGCCCCTGGGTGAGGTCAGCGTCTTCCATCTTCACGCCCAGTTTTGACGCTTGCAGCACAGGAGCCCCCTCGCGGGTGATGGCGTAAGCAGCACCCTGGCGCTCGGTAAGGAAAAACCGGACGGCAATGCTGTTATCGGGGCTTTGCACCGTGTATTCTTTTTCCAGGGCCGAACTGCTGGAGGTGCTGCTTTTCTGGGAACAGGCCCCCAGCACCAGCAGACCGAGCGCTAACAGGAAGAACGGGTATTTACAGAAGCGCGATGTACTTTCTTTTAATCTGAACGGCATGAACGTAATTAGCTAATTGAGCGATGCGTTTTGAGAGTGTTTTACAAAAAGAAGCTCTAAACGGCAGTTTTAGACACATCAGCCGGGATTTACTTCCGCAACCCAGCCGAATTTTGAGGAAATCTATAGTCATCCCCAAGACACAGAAGTCTTACCGGGAGCAAAAAAGCAAAGCGAAAAGCGGGAGCGTTTTGGGGCCGATTTATTGAAAACCGCCTCAAAACGGAGCGCATTTGTTGCGGCTCCTCTCCCATTTTCCTTTCATCCATTCACTCCCGCTGTAGCTTTTTGTCAAGAGATCTTCACCCGGATCACGTTCACCGAGTACGGTTCCAGCGACAGTTTCACGCGTTTGTTCTTCACCTGAATGGACTGTTGCACCGGGCTGATGGCCGTAGGATTGGCGAAGGAGTTCATCTGCTCCAGATTGCTGCTTCTCAGTTTCTGCAACGTGCCTTTGCTCTGCGCGTTTTTCACGCCTTCCAGCACAAACTCTCCGTCCTGGGCTTTGTCAGCGGTGTTCACCACTTTCAGGATGAGTTCGTTCGTTTTCTTGTTGATGCTGGCCGAGGCAAACAGTTTGTCCTGGCCGGTCACGTTGGCGTTGTTCCGCTGGATGGGCACCAGGTGCGTTCCTACATTGGTAGAGAAAAGCTTCTGCACGTAGTAGTTGGGCGTCCCGAAGGATTGAAGGTTGTTTACCCAGATCATGTCCGGGGTCCACTGCCAGCCTTCTTCGTGGGCGAACAGCGGCGCGTAGGAAGCCATCACCACTACATCGGCGTTACGCTCCAGGCCGGTCATGAAAGCGGCTTCTGACAGCGCGCCTTTCCAGTTGTTCTTGTTATCCGGGCTGGCGATGGCCACGGTTTGTGAGGCATATTCCCCGGCGAAGATCTTGGGGCCTTTCCGGTCATAGTTGTCATAGCGCGTCACGTTTTCCTGGAACCACTCCGGAGCGCGGTAGTAGTGCTCGTCAATGATGTCGGCGTTGAGGCTGCGCATGGTTTTGTTCAGGTAATCGAACTCCGGACCGTCCGGGAAAGGACCGGTGGTAGTGATCAGCTTCACGTCTGGGTACTTCGCCCGCAGGGCTTTCTCGAAAATCTTGTAGCGCTCCACGTACTGCTCGCCCCACTGCTCGTTGCCCACGCCCAGGTATTTCAGGTTGAACGGAGCCGGGTGGCCCATCTGCGCCCGGACCTTGCCCCACTCAGAAGTAGCCGGTCCGTTGGCGAATTCAATCAGGTCCAGCGCATCCTGGATGTAGGGGTCCAGTTGGTCCAGGGGAACCACCTCGCCGGTGTTGAACTGGCAGGCCATGCCGCAGTTCAGGATGGGAAGCGGAGCCGCGCCAATGTCCTCGGCTAACTGAAAATATTCAAAGAAGCCCAACCCGAAGGTCTGGAAATAATCTGGCGTGTGCCGGTGTTTGAACTCCGTGTTCCAGCGATTCACTAGGGTAGCGCGGTTAGCTACCTCGCCAATGGTTTTCTTCCACTGGAAACGCTCATCCAGGGTACGGCCTTCCACAATACAACCGCCCGGGAAACGCAGAAAACCCGGTTTCATGTCGGCGAGCAATTGCACCATGTCGGCGCGCATGCCGTTGGGTCGGTTTTTCCAGGTATTTTTAGGAAACAGGGAGATCATGTCCAGGTCCACGGCGCCTTTCCCCTTGGCAAGTACTTGCAGGGTGGCTTTGGGATCTGTATTGGTAGCGGTGATGCTGGCGTTGTAGGTCTTCCATTCGGTCCCGGCGGGAGTCACTGTGGCAGAACCCAGCTTTTCGCCTTTGGCGCTCAGCAATTCCACGATAATGGGCGTGGCGCTGCCCGGTTGCTGGCGGGCCATCACCGTGAAGTTGTACTGCTCGCCTTTCTTGATGCCCATGCCCCGGAAACCCTCGTTCACTACGCCGTAACCTCCATTGTCTGAGGTGGAGGTCAGGCGCAGAAACCGGCGGTTGGCCCCGTTCAGTTCCCCGCGGTTGTGCACGAGCAGGCTCCCCTCGGCATTGTTTTGTTTCTGCTCCTTCCACCCCATTAAAGGCGTGTCAAACTCAAAGGATCGGTTCTTCACCAGCTCCGCGTAAATACCGCCGTCGGCCCCCAGGTTGATGTCTTCAAAAAAGATCCCGTACATGGTGGGCGCAATCTCGCCATACACCTGGTCAGCTTTTACCTGGAAGGTTTTGGTGGCCGAATTTGTCTGCGCGGACAGGCTGAACGCCATCATACATCCGGCGGCCAGGGCCGTGAAGGAAATTTTGTTCTTCATGTTATGTCAATAAAAACAGATACTACCAAATTGGAATCGATACACAGAGGGCTGCTCTTGGGAACAATTGCTCAGCAAAAGGAAAATTTACTTCAACAACCGGACTTCGTAGATACCCGCCGTGGAGGAGCCTTCTTTCGCCCGGAATTTGATATGTAAGACGTTATTCGGGGCTTTGGTCAACATCTCTGCGGGGATGTCATAGTCTACCTCCACGAACTTGTCGCCGCCGGAACCGTCTGCGGTCACGGTTTTGAGCAGTTGGTTGTTCACCAGAATGTCAAATGCCCGGTCGCGGTCGCGCCCGAAGTAGGTGACGCGCAGCTTGCGGGCCCCCGTGCCTTTGTTTTTCAGGTTATAGCTGAACCAGCCTTTGGCGAGCCGCCAATGCCGGTCGCGGTGCACACCGGTTTCGGAGCGTTCTCCCTGGAACCCGTGGTCTGACTCAGGTTGCTGCTCACCGGGGGCTACCTGGTCTACCGTTCTGGCTTCCAGGGCTAGCTTCTCTCTTTCTTTTTCTTTGATGGCGGCTTTTCTGGCTTCCAACCCTTCTGGGGTGGTCACCGGCCAATACACCATGTAGCGGGCATCGTGGATCTGGTAGAATGGTACCAGCTCCAGGTCTTTGTACTGGCTGGGCTGGATTAGCCCCGAAGCGGTAAAAGTGAACGGCTTTCCGGGGACCGGTTGAATCAAATTGGCCACGTCTTTGGCAGAAGACACCAGCAAAGGCGCTTCTTCCAGGGAGTACAGTGGGCCATTGGCCACGTGCCCCATGCGGCTGCCATCGGCTAGCAAGCCGGTCAAGTCTTTCTTATCAGTTGCGGCCGCTAACACGATGGGGCCGTGCACAAACGATACCCAGGGAGAGCCATCGGGCAGGTATTCGGCTTTGGTTTCCATGGGAAGGGAGAACGCCACCACATCTCCAGATTTCCACTTCCGGTCAATGCCCACGTACCCGGCAGCGGCCGTGCTTACTTTTGCTTCTTTGCCATTAACCGTCACTTTCAACGGACCTTGCTTCACCCACTCCGGCTGCCGGATGTACAGGGTGAATTTCTGGGCTTTCTTCAGGTTCAGGGTAAGTTCTGAGCGTTCCTCAAAAGGGAACTTCGTTTTCTGCGTCAAGGTCAATCCTTTCGCTTGCCACTCCAGCTGTGAGGGCAGGAACAGATTCACGTACAAGTCTTTGTCTGAATGGGCATACACCAACTCGCCGTATTTGCCGTGGTTCTCCAGACCGGAACCCACGCAGCACCAGAAATCTTCCTGAGGCTGGGAATACACCCGGTAATGACGCGGCCGCATGGAGGTGAAATACACAAAACCTCCCCTTTCTGGGTGCTGCGACGAGAGGATGTGGTTGTACATGGCCCGCTCATAGTAGTTCAGGTACTGGGCGGAGGCGCTGTTCAGAAACAGTTGCTTGGAGAGTTTAAGCATGTTGTAGGTATTGCACGTCTCGGGGCCTTCTTTGCCTTCCAGCATGGAAGAAAAGTTATTGGCCGGGTGGAAGTGCTCGCTCACGCTATTGCCCCCAATGGAAACGGTACGGTTGTTCACCACGGTGTTCCAGAAGAAATCGGCGGCTTTGGTCCAGGCCGTATCCCCGCCCACCTCAGCCACCCGCTGATAGCCAATTACCTTCGGGATTTGGGTGTTAGCGTGCATGCCGTTCAGTTGGTCTTTGCCCTGCAGCAAGGGATTGAGCACGGACGTCTGGGAGAAACGCTTGGCCAGGGTAAGGTATTTCTGGTCTCCGGTGATTTGAGCCACATCGGCGAATACTTCGTTCATGCCGCCGTGCTCGCTCCGGAGCATGTCCTGGATCTGGGCATCGGTGAGGTTGGCGGTCAGATCGATGCACCAGTCGGTGAGCTTCACCAGCATGTTCTTGGCTTTCTCGTTCCCGGCAAAGAGATAGGCATCGCGCAGCCCCGCATAGGTTTTATGGATGTTGTACCAAGGCACCCATTTCTTGTTCAGGGAGAAACTTCCGGCATCTATTTTACCAGCTTTGATGTCTTGCCACATCTGCTTGCCGCCAGGGGTGCCGCCCAGATACCCGTTGCCGCTTTTCTGCTGGCAAGCCTCCAGTTGGTCTACCATGTAGTTCAACCGGCGCAGTATCTCCTGATCTCCGGTAGAGGCATACATCAACGCCAACGCCGACACGTAATGCCCCCCGATGTGCCCGTCCAGGCCGGTGTTTTCCCAGTTGCCGTAGTTCTCGGCCTTCGGCTGGATTCCGGCTTCTTTTTGATAAGGAGCCAATAAACGGTCCATGTCCAAAGACAGGATGTAGCGCATATCGGTCTGCTGGGCCTGCTGAAAGGGACTCTCCAACAGACGCACCGAGGACAAGGGGAAGGGCTGGAGTTTAGTCGTCTGGGCAACTACCGCCGCCGGTATCAGCGCAAAAACCAACACCTGTAAAGCTTTTACTATCATCTGAATTCGTTTTAAAAATGAGGCAGTATCCAGAGACATCACCTCTTTGAACTTCATTTTGGGTTTTAGCCCTGCTTTCACAAAAGGAGGCCTAAAACGGAGATTTGCCCAGTGACACCCGAAGGGTTATTTCCCTGGATCACTGGGCAATTTATGATTTACTTATTGTTTCTTTTTAAGCCAGATGGCCAAACCGCCACCGTTTAGACCAGTCATCACAATAGTAGAGGCCTTTTTATTCTCCCAGTCTCTTTCTCTAGAAACGTGCAGTTTGTCAATGAACATGCCTCCGGCCCATCTGAGCTCAATCCACGGCGCATTGTAGGCCCAGGTGTTGTTGGGATCCCCATTTATGGTCCCATTGGCGTTTAAAGTAGTGTTGAAGGCATTGGAGAAGTTAGGATCAGTCTGTTCGTTCCCAAAACCAGGCACTACGGTTTGGGTAAGAACGATCTGTTCGTATTCACCCGCAATATTGGCCGTAGTAATTGGAGTTTGCTCAACATTGGCAAAGCGCTCTGGAGACACCATCGGCCAACCTTCCGGCGTCCAGAAGATTTTCCGAACGTGCATGACCATAAAGCCTGGGTTTACCCCTGGTCTGCCTTGGTGGGCCATGTAGAACTGACCGTTGTCTTGAAATACGGCTGGGTGTGACACCCCTTGCCAACCACTGTGGTTCATGAATTTGTAAGGAGACAGAATCATTGGAGCATTGTCATCCAGATTGTCTACGTTTACGCCATTCCAGTCCAGAAAAGGACCGTTGGGGTTAGCCGAGCGGAACACGCGAACGTTGTATTTGGTCGCCAGCCAGTCGTAGGCCACAAACAGATAATACATCTTGGTTTGAGCATTGTAGATTATTTCAGGGCCTTCCAGGTTACCATTCACCATATTACCGGTTCTTCCTCTTCTGGCAATCCGCACGCCCTTGTCGCCTGCTGTCATTGCTAGCCCTGTAGCGGGATTTAACTGCAATTCATACAAACCATCCCAGGATGATCCGTACACCATCCAGTGTTGCCCCGCAGGAGTCACCACCACCGAGGGGTCAATGGCGTTTGTACCAGGTCCGTCGTTGTCAGAAGTCACAGCTAAGCCTTTTTCAGTCCAGGGGCCTTCCAGGGAGTTTGAGGTTAGCAATCCGATTGCGCTGGTACGCCCTTCTGTTGGCGCAAGGGAGTAATAGAGCCTGAACTCACTCCCTACCTTCAGGACATAGGGCGCCCATAAGCCTTGCACAGGAGTTCCTCCTTTAGAGGTTATATACTGTGAGCCCATAGTGGGCAGGCCATTAATAGCCCAACCAATATATTGCCAGTTGATCAGGTCCTTTGATTTCCGAACCATAATCCCCACGCGTGGCGCAACCCCATACGCTACGTCTGTGTTAAAAGAATAAAACCACTCTCCTTCTTTGATGATAGAAGGATCATGAACATTATATGGCCCCCATAAATTGGCAAAATCAAGAGAGGCAAGTTGGGGATAAGTATCATTGTACTGGGCGAAAATACCCGGATCAATCTCTGTTAGAGGCTCATCATCATCTTGCTGACAAGAACTGAGGACGGTCGCTGATAACAGCGTAAAAACAAGAAGTTTTTTTATTATGTTAGCCATGGCACCAAGTCTTGGAATATAAATTGACTGTTTTTCTGCCCTTCTTCTGCTTTCCTTATCTCTCCGCTTAGAGAATCAAGGAAAGCAGAAGAAGGCAGTTTTCATTAGTTCGCAGAATTAGGGAGAAGATTTACATTATAATCCAACTCTGTTTGTGGAATGGGCAAATATTCATTGCCAGGAGTCCAGGTGTTGAAATCATCATCATGTTCTTTCAACATAGCTAACTTTGCAGGATCATACAGCCATCCCCACCGGATGATATCTTGAATGCGTTGCCCTTCAATGGCAAACTCAAGAGCCCTTTCATGCGCAATCTGATCTCGCATCTGCTCCTTAGTCATGTTAGGCTTCACAGTAGCCAAATCAGGTAGATTGGCTCTGTTCCTAACTTGTTGTATGTACGCATAAGCGTCTGCGGTACGGTTCAATTCATTCAGCACTTCAGCATACATTAAAAGAACATCAGCATATCGTAAGACCCTGTAGTTCACACCACCTGTTTCTGGCGTTTCAAAAGGTACTCCCTGGCCTTCCATGGTATACTTTCTAGGATAAATCTGATTCCGCCGGTCTGCTGGCCAGGGAGAACCATAGGGAGCCGTGATGCCATCTATTTCATCATAGAAAAGAATAGTGGCCGCTAGTCTTGGATCCGTCTTTCCTTCTTTGGTTTTTTCTTGTTTATACTCGTTGAAAATCCATTGGGTAGGCTGATAATCTGACCAACCTTTACCGTCCATGCCGTAGGCCACTGGTAGAGCAATAAATTGCCGCCAGGTAGCAGTAGGCTCACCAGTCCAGTTTCCTACGGACCCTCCAACGGCACTAAATTGCACCTCAAACAGAGACTCTGCATTGTTCTCATTAGCAGTAGTGAAGTTGTCTCTATAATTAGGCACCAAAGAGTACATACCTTGTAAAGGCCCGCTGAAGAACTTGGCAAACTGCGCCTCAGCTTCGGCATACATCTTTCGGTAGAGATAGGCTTTCCCTAACATACCAGCCGCCGCCCCTTTGGTGGCACGGCCCTTCTGCCCTTTGTCTGGCCCTACCACATTATCATAATTGATAGGAAGCATCTCCTCTGCCATTCTCAAATCACTGTAGATTTGGCTCCACAATTCATCTTCCGTGGCAGTAGCCGGATAGTACTCGGTTTTGTCTGCTGGCGGGATGGTAATCACAGGTACAGCCTTGTAAGTGATTGCAAGATTATAATAGGCTAAGCCCCGCAGAAAGTAAGCCTGCCCTAAAATCCGCTTCCTAGCTTCATCGCCTATGATAGCGGCATCCATTTTGGTTACATTTTCAATCACTTGGTTTGCGCGGAACACAATCATATAGTGATCTCTCCAGATCCATTGCGTTTCTCCGGCGTTGGTTGGCAGGGTGAATTGACCACCTAGTTCAAGATAAGTAGCAGGGCTATCTCCATACATATCATCTCCTCTGCTATCACTAAAGCTTGGAAATGTCCTCTGATAGGTACCGTCTGTAGTTAGGGCATTGTAAACGGCAACTATTCCAGCAAAAGCCTGATCTTCAGTTGCCCAGTAGGTGTTAGTAGTTCTTTGATTTGGATTAGTAATCTCTAGTTTATCGTCGCAACTAGAAAACAGCATCAAAGCAACTGCTAAATATTTTATCTTTTTCATTGGGAATATCTTTTATACTTTAAACCAACAGCTTAAAATCCAATTTGCACACCTAGCATAAGAGTTCTAGGCCTAGGGAAAGAGCCATTGTCAAAGCCTGGCTCGAAAACTCCGGCAGTAAAATCAGGATTATACCCTTTGTATTTTTGGAAGGTGTATAGATTTTGAGCAGTCACATAAACTCTGGCGCTTGCGAGGCCCTTGATAAGCCCCTCTTTAAAATTGTACCCCAGAGAGATAGTATTGATGCGCAAGTGGGTACCGTCTTGTAACCAACCCTCTCTATTAGAATCTCTCCCATTTTCATTTGGGTCAGAGTGAATTAGGCGAGGGATATCAGTATCTGTGTTCACCGTAGTCCAACGATCCAGGATATCCTCGTGCCAGTTGTCATCTCCCGCAGTGTGCATCAATGACCTATACAGCCTGCTGTTTATAAGATATTTACCCTTCCCTGACATAAATAAGGTGAAGTCAAAATTCTTGTAAGAGGCATTGAAGTTTAAGCCATATGTAAATTTAGGAATACCACTGCCCAAGTAAGTACGATCATAGGTATCAACAATACCATCGGGAGTACCTTCTGGTCCACTAATGTCTCTAAACTTGATATCACCTGGGGAGGTACCATCTTTTTGGAAGGCGTGGTTTGCTATTTCTTCCTGAGATTGGAAGATTCCATCGGCTAACCAACCGTAATGGCGGCCTACTTCTCCTCCTACCTCAGTGATAGAGCCAACTCCATATCTCTCCGTTACATTCAGGCCTAGATCTAGTACTTCATTATGCAGAGTAGTAAAATTGGCCGAAATGCCGTACCTGAAATCACCAGCAAGCTTGTTGTATCCTGCACTTATCTCAACACCTGAATTTCTTAAAGTACCAGCATTAGTGACAGGAGCAGCATTCACAGATCCTACTGATGCCGGAATAGGAATATTCACCAGCACGTCTTCACTTTTGCTATTATAATACTCAGCAGATAAGTCAACAGCACCATTAAATAAAACAGCATCGAATCCGATGTTGGTAGTTGACTTTTCTTCCCATTTAATTGACTCATCATATACATTGGTTTGCAAACCGCCCAATACACGTTGCCCATTATTGAAAGTATAGACCACGTTTGAGTTGATGAGCGGGTAGTATAAGTAGTTACCAATGTTCTCATTCCCTAGTTTACCCCAGCTCGCTCTGATCTTAAGGTCCGTGAAAATGTCTTCAGGCAAGTTGATGAATTCTTCATTGATGAGTTTCCAACCTAAAGCAAGAGAAGGGAAATAACCGAACCTGTTTGCGGGCGAGAATCTGGAGGAACCGTCTCTTCTAAGAGTAGCTGTTACCAGATACTTATCTGCGAAACTGTAGTTAACTCTTCCCAGGTAGGAAGCCAACACATGGGAATCCTCTGTACCAGAGGCAGTACTTGTGGCACCGTTAAATAAGACAGGCAAGTACGGCTTCACAAATCCTTCGGCATATCCTTGTCTGTACACGCCATCATCTTTCTGATACATCTGGCCTACCAATACAGCCAGAGAGTGCTGGCCAATAACCTTTTCGTAGTTGAGAGTATTTTCAACTAAAAGGGTTTGCAGCCTTCTGGAGTTGTCATTCAGCCTTGCTATATTGTTTTGGAAGAAGTACCCTAAATTAAACTCAGGGATAAAATTATAGTCCCTGATGTTGGTAGCGTCATAGCCCAAATTCAATCTGTATTTAAGGCCTTTGATAATTTCCACCTCTCCAAAGATGCTTGCAAATAAGCGGTCTACATCTGTAGTATTTCTGATAAGGCTATTGTAACCAATCCCATTAAGGGAGATGGCGTCTTCTCTTTCTGACAAAGTACCTCCAAAGCCGCCTTCATTATTTGGGTCGTACAAAGCCATAGTAGGTATGGCAAACACCAAGTCATTGATCAAAGGAGGCCTACCACCGGCCAATACTCCATCTCCGGTCACTAAGCCATTTTCATTCGATTTAGTATAATTGAACGCCTGCCCAACCTTGAAAATACCTTTCTCTAAGGTGGTATTTACCCGGGCAGTGTAGCGGTCATAAGACGGGCCATTGCCCACATAAGTCCCTTTGTTCCCAAAATAGTCCAGGGAGACGTTGTAAGTGTTATTAGCACCTCCGCCAGACAAGCTCACATTATGATTCTGCCGGTTACCAGTCTTGAGGCCTTCTTCTTGCCAATCAGTATTCACATCATCAATAAAAGAAGGATGGGAGGGATCATTGGCCGGAGCTAATGCTTTCCCGGCATTGAGGCGAGACTCATTATTAAGTATCTGATAGTTTGCACGATTTGTCACCGGCATACGCTGCCACACTTGGTCAATCCCATAGTACCCAGAATAGCCCACTTGCAAAGGAGTATCTTTTCTGCCTTTCTTGGTAGTAATGATAACTACCCCATTAGCAGCCCTGGAACCGTAGATAGCTCCAGCAGATGCATCTTTCAGCACTTGCATTGACTCTATATCATTTGGACTAAATTCTCGGGGAACCGTACTAACAGGCACCCCATCAATCACATACAAGGGATCTGAGTTTCCAAATGTACCTATCCCTCTAATCCTTACCTGCGGGAAGGCCCCTGGTTGCCCATCTGTGTTGACACTTACCCCAGAAACACGCCCCTGCAGCATCGCGCCCACATCATTGGTAGACACCTTTTTCATATCCGCCACATCTACTACGGCCACTGACCCGGTAATGTCAGACTTACGCTGGGTACCATATCCTACCACCACCACTTCATCCAGAGACTTTGCATCTGTCTCCAACACTATATTGATAGTAGTCTGGTTATTGATGCCTACTTCTTTTGGAACAAAGCCAATATAAGACACCACCAAGGTGCCTGTACCACTGGGCAAATTCAAGGTAAAATTACCATCCACGTCTGTAGCAGAAGCTATGCTAGTGCCTTTTAACACAACCGAAGCCCCAGGCAACCCTGCCCCACTCGCGTCTGTCACTTTGCCTTTAATGGCAATACCTTGCGCCATTGCGTTCACCATGGAACCATATAGCAGAAAGAGTACTAGTATCCACCCTTTCTTGATGAGTAAATTTTGTTGCATAGGATTAAGATTATGGATGAAGATTATAGATTGAGATCAGACCCGCAGGACCCAAAAAAGAAGTAACTCAGATTGTAAATGTTAAAATGACATTTATCAATTTTTCATAAATGTAGCCCCTCCAAGCATTTTTCACAACAAAAAGGAAAAAATTATTTTTTAAAGTGACGATTTGACAATTAAACAGGTATTCCTGCTTTTCACACCACGCAGACGCCTTAGAAGAAAGGCTTCTGCGTTCACTAGGATCAGGCATTTTGCCAGCAACAGGACTCTTTCACCGGACTCTGAACAAGTAAGGCGAATCTTTATAGATGCTCTTTTATTATTCCAACCTCTATGTTCCGCTCAACTCTATAAAGCCATTGAAACATGGCCCAATAAACCTAGATCAGGTTTTGAAATCGGTTGGTGAAAACGGCATCAAAACGAAAGAAGCACCTCTGCGCTTCTTATTTCTATTTGAACCCCTACTTTTATTAGTGGTTGCTCCTACTATATAGAGAAGCTTTATAGACCGCTTTCAAATTTCAGAGCTCAAATCTAAAAATTTGCTTGTATAAATGTAATAAATACACTTATATTTATTGCAAGTTTTACGAATAAAATTCTGATCGTTTTAAAATCTTACAGAGAACCCGCACTAAAACCCCTCCCAAGTATGAAGAACGCAATCTTTACTTTTTTACTCCTGCTGAGCACGCTCAGCTCTTTCGGACAGAATACCGCCACCCTTACGGTTCCCGCCAAACCAGACCGGACCATCAGCCGCCAGATCTATGGTCACTTTGCGGAACATTTGGGGCGGTGTATTTACGGGGGCTTCTATGTGGGCGAGAACAATACCAAAATCCCGAACACGGCCGGCATCAGACATGACGTGGTGGATGCGCTCAAGAAACTGAAAGTACCCAACCTGCGCTGGCCGGGCGGTTGCTTCGCGGATACTTATCACTGGAAAGACGGCATCGGCCCGAAAGACCAGCGGCCTACCATTGTGAATACCTGGTGGGGCGGCGTGACCGAGAACAATAGCTTCGGGACGCATGACTTCCTGAACATGTGCGAACTGATCGGCGCTGAGCCGTACCTGGCCGGCAACATGGCCACTGGCGGGGTGCAGGAACTGGCCGACTGGGTGCAGTACACCAACTTTGCGGGCGTAAGCCCCATGTCGAAGCTTCGCCGGGAAAACGGCCGCGACAAGCCCTGGAATGTAAAATACTGGGGAATCGGGAATGAGGCCTGGGGCTGTGGCGGCAACATGACCGCCGAGTACTACGCCAACGAATACCGCAAGTACGCCACCTTCGTGTCTGACTGGACCAACACGGGCGGCATCTTCCGCATCGCCTCCGGCGCCAACTCCGCTGACTATAACTGGACCGAGACGTTGATGAAAAATGTGCCTAAAAACCTGATTGAAGGAGTGGCGCTGCACCATTACGCCGTAATTGACTGGAACAAAAAAGGCCCTTCCACTACGTTCACGGAGCAAGGCTACTTCGCCACCATGAAAAGCGCCCTTAGAATGGAGGAATTGGTGCAGAAACACAGCGCCATCATGGACAAGTATGACCCTGAGAAAAAAGTGGCCTTGGTGGTAGACGAGTGGGGCGGCTGGTATGAAGTGGAGCCGGGCACCAATCCTGGGTTCCTGTACCAGCAGAACACCATGCGCGACGCCATGATTGCGGGCTCTACCCTGAACATCTTCAACAACCACTCAGACCGCGTACGCATGGCCAATCTGGCGCAGGCGATCAACGTGCTGCAGGCCGTGATTCTGACCGATGAGGAGAAGATGATCCTGACGCCCACTTACCACGTGATGGAGATGTACAACGTGCACCAGGACGCCAGCTACCTGCCCCTCACCGTGAAAAGCGCCGATTACACCTTAGGCAACGAAAAACTGACCGCCGTGAACGGTTCGGCCTCCAGAGACAAAAACGGCGTGACCCACGTTTCTCTGGTGAACATCGACCCAAAGAAAAAGCAGGAGATCACCATCACCATTGACGGGGCTAACTACAAGTCAGTGTCCGGCCGCATCCTTGCCTCTAAAAACCTGCAGGACCACAACTCCTTTGAGAAGCCCAACCAGATCACTCCCGCCGCTTTCAAAGGCGCGAAACTGAAAGGCAATTCCCTGAAAGTAGAGCTTCCGCCGTTTTCGGTGGTGGTACTGGAGATGAAATAAGCTCTTCTGAACGGCGATCAGCAGCCTTCCCAAAGGGAGTAAACTGACGGATGCCTTCACCTGCTAAGCTCCATGCGTTTCGGGCCTGTTTTGGTAAAAGCAGGCCCGAAACAGCTTTTACCCTTTTGGGTCCAACGCTGGGGAAGCGTCTCCTTTCCCTATTTCCCTCTGGCTCCCTTGGCAGCCGTTTCCCTTTGTCGCTATGAATTACATGAAACCGCTTCTTTCCATTGCTTCCACCACCCGCCAGAAACTGGCTCTGGCAAGCCTTAGCTTACTTGCGTTCAGCAGCCCGGCAGCGGCTTTTGTCTCCTCCTCACCTGCCGATACGGTGATCAAAGCCACCAGCAACCCTATTTTCACGCACAAGTACACCGCAGATCCGGCCGCGCTGGTGCACAAAGGTAAGGTGTACGTGTACGCTGGGTTTGACGAGGCCCCAACCCGGCGGGAAGGATATGTGATGAACGATTGGCTGGTGTTCTCCTCCCCGGATCTGGTCACCTGGACCGAACATCCGGTTCCGTTACGGGCGAAGGACTTCGCTTGGGCCAAAGGCGAGGCTTGGGCATCGCACGTGATTGAGCGCGACGGGAAGTTCTACTGGTTTTCTACCGTGGAGCACGCCACCATTCCGGGCAAAGCCATTGGGGTGGCGGTCTCGGACAGCCCCATCGGGCCGTTTAAAGATGCTCGCGGCTCGGCGCTTATCACCAATGACATGACCACTGACATCAAAATCGGTTGGGACGACATTGACCCGGCGGTTTTCATTGATGACGATGGTCAGGCGTACATTTTCTGGGGCAACACCACCCTGCATTACGCCAAACTCAAGAAAAACATGACCGAGCTGGACGGCCCCATCAACACCATTAAGCTGCCCAATTTCACTGAGGCGCCCTGGGTTCACAAACGCAACGGCTGGTATTACCTGTCCTATGCGTACCAGTTCCCGGAGAAAACCGCTTACGCGATGAGCAAGAACATTGAAGGCCCTTGGGAGTACAAAGGCATCCTGAACGAACTGGCTGGCAACTCCAACACCAACCACCAGGCCATCATCGACTTCAAAGGAAAATCTTACTTCATTTACCACAACGGCGGCATGCAGCCCGACGGCGGAAGTTTCCGGCGCTCCGTGTGCATTGATTACCTGGACTACAACAAAGACGGCTCTTTGAAACGCGTGGTCATGACCTCAGAAGGGGTGAAGGCCGTGAAAAAAGAAATGCAGATCCTCTTGCAGGGCACAGGCGTTTCAGGGCTCTTTTCCCAAAAACAGCCGCAAAACAGCCTTCCGGAGCAAACCGGCAAGGCTGTTTTGCGGCTGTTTCTTTAAAGCGTATCAAGAACTCTATCCAGACCTAAAGCCCGCTGCTCTTTCCTGAGTGCACAAGCTTTGCCAGCGTCTCGTCGTATTTCGCATGGGTGGTCCCCAGCCATTCATCCCAGAACCGGAAGTACAGCCCATAGTTACCCTTGAAATACTTGTGGTGCATGTTGTGGTTGGTGGAGGTGTTCAGCCATTTACCCACCGCACTCTTCACGAGCCACCTAGGGTAGATTTCATACCCCAGGTGCCCGTACACGTTGTACACCGTCATTAGCAGCAGAAACAGCACAATGGCCAGCGGATGGATGGGCATGAGAAAAGCCACCACGAAAATAATCCCGCCTTCTACCACCGCCTCCAGCGGACTGAACGAGAAAGCCGCCCACGGAGACGGGTTCACAGACTTATGGTGCGTCAGGTGAAAGGACTTGAACAGGCGCGGGTGGTGCATGAGCCGGTGCGTCCAATAGAAGTACGTGTCATGGATGACTAACGCCAGCACCACACTCACCGCAAAATAACCCCATCCATACTGTGAGATAGAGGTATAGACCTGGGTATGCGGCAAAACCCACCCAGAGGAAAGCACCACGCCATACAACGCAAACACCAGAAAGGTGAAGAAGGAATGCCCTACTTCGCGGGCGTAATCTTTCCGTTTGGGGAAAACAGCCTGTATCTTCCGGGAGGCGAATTTAGTGGGGAAGAAAATATAAAATACCAAGAAAGCCAGTCCTGCAATAGCCAGATACCGGGCTGCCAGAACCGCATAGAAAAACCAAAATTGTGCATTCATTTCTTTACCTCGATTGTTTTGCTCCGGAAGACCCGGATCAGGTATCTTCCTTTGAGGGAACATTTTAAGGGAAGGAATAAGTTTATTTATTAATCGTAGAAACCTATTTTTTGCCTTCCCTTGGAAATTCGGCTCTAAAACAGGAATTTATTCATACCTTCTTATGAAAACAGGTCTTTTATAGCTAATCAAACTAAGAATATCCTTAACTTTGAGATTATTCATCAGAAATTAAGCCTTTTACCTGCAAAAAAGTGCTGTAAAAGCTTGTTATCCCCAAAAAAGCACCGCTCCTCCTTTACACCCTAACAGCTAAGGAAATTGTAGCACTTTTCAAATTAGAGACGCTACGCCAACTGTATACAAGATTTTATCTGTACCAAGCCATGCACATCCAACGCACTCTTTTTGGTGTTTTCCTGATTGCTTTTCTTAGCCTGGTGCTCTTCACCGTCATCGCGTACTTCAACTTACAGGAGAATGCCGCGCTGGACCGCCAGGAGAAAGTCTCTTTGCAGGTATTGAAATCCATTGAAGTGCTTTTCAATAATTTGGAGGACATGGAAGAAGGAGCTGCTTCTGCTTCCTCCTTTCACCGGCAAACCTCCTTATCGCAGTACAATGCAGCCCGGGAACTCTATCCCAAGCACCTGCAGGCGCTTCTACGCGCCCAAGTAACCGATAGTGCAGAAAGATACCAGATCAAAACCTTATCGGGCCTCACGGAATCCTTTGTGAAGACCGCCGCCATGGTTGTATCCGGCACTGGCTCCTTTCCTTCGCCTGACCTGGCGCGGGAGCAATTGCAGGACCAGTTGGCCTCCATCAAACTTCTGGTGCATGCCATAGAAGAAAAAGAAAGAGCAACGCTATATGCTAACGGCGCAGAATCGTCGGTGAGGTCAGAGCGCATGCTGACCATTTTCACGGCCTTCTCGGTTTTCATGTTCCTCTTCTTCATGACTACCTATCTCTTCATCAGCAGGAACTTGTCTAACCGCAGCAGGGCCGCCAAGGTGTTGAAAGAGAAAGAACAGCTCTTCTCGGGCCTTTTCTACAAGAGCCCCATCATGCTCACACTGGTGGAGGTTTCTACGGAAAAGATCATGGATATCAACGAGAACGCCTTGCTGTTCTTTGGCCAAACCCGGGAGCATGTCATCGGGAAATCTGTCAGGGAAATGGACATAATTCTGGACCCCGCTTTCCGGGAGATCATGTTTGAACGCCTGCAACACGACCAGAAAGTACAGAACCTGGAGACGCAGATAAAAGCCAGGAACGGCCGCATCAGAAACGTGGTGTACCACATGGAGCAGGTGTTCCTTAACAATGAGAAGTGCCTGATCATGGCTTTTGAGGACATCACCGACCGGAAAATGGCCGAGAAGAGGCTAAAAGAAAGCGAAACCCTGTTCTCGCAGATTTTCTACAAAAGCCCTATCATGAAGTGCATCTCAGAGGTAGACACCGGCGTTTACCTGGATGTCAATGACAACTACACCAGGTTCTTTGGCTATGAGAAGGAAGAGTTGATTGGCAAAGCCAGCACTGAGCTCAATTTTTGGAAAAACCCCTCTGACCGTTCTATCCTGATAAAAGAGTTGCGGGAGAAGGGAGAGTTCAGGTCTCTGGAGTTTGAACTGAAGACCAAGAGCGGGGAGCTGCGCCATATCTTACTTCATGCCGATCTGGTGCAACTAGACGGGGGCGAATGCCTGATGACTGCCTTCGTGGATATCACGGAAAGTAAACAGGCGGGCGATTTCCTGAAGAATATGAACCTCTCGCTGGAGAAAAGCGTGGCGGAGAGAATCAAGGAGATCTCAGACTATAAGTACGCCCTGGACCAGGCCGCCCTGGTCGCCATCACCGACACCAACGGCAGGTACATTCACGCCAATGAGAATTTCTGCCTTTTGACTGAGTACCAGCCAGAAGAGCTGCTTGGCCAACATTACAGCATTATCGCTTCAGATTACCATCCGGCACAGGAGTTTTTTGAAAACCATAACCTAACAGCCTCGGGCGGAACCATCTGGGAAAGCGAGATCAAGAGCAAAACCAAATCCGGGAAGTTCTTCTGGGCAGATACTACCATCATCCCTATTCTGGATGCAAGCGGCGTTGCGTACCAATACTTGATCATCAGATGGGACATCACCGCCAAAAAGAACACAGAAACCGCCTTGCTGCAGGCGTTTGAGGAGCTTGGGAAAAGCGAGAACCGCCTGAAACAAGCGCAAGCCCTGTCTCATCTGGGTAGCTGGGAGTACGCCTTTGACACGCAGCAGACCATCTGGTCTGATGAACTATATGCCATCTTAGGCACCTCGCCCGCTGAGACAGAGGCAGACTTCAGTTCCTTTCTCGGGTTCGTTCATCCGGAGGATGTAGCCATGGTGGAAGAAACGGTAATAAGCACCCTCAACTCCGAGAACGTTTCCTGCCAATACAATTGCCGCATCATCCGCAAAGACGGCGAGGTGCGGTATATTTTCCTGGTTTTTGAAAGGGAACCAACGGTACCGGGGCAGCCAGACAAACTGTTGGGCATTCTGCAGGATGTCACCAAAGAGCGGCTTGCCCAGATGGAAAAGGAACGCATCACCGCTGATCTGTTGCAAAGAAACAAAGACCTGGAGCAGTTTGCCTACATTGTCTCGCACAACCTCAGAGCCCCGGCGGCCAACATCATTGGCCTTTCTGACCTGATCTGCACGCTGAAACCCAGCACCCCGGCTTTCATGAAGTCCATCAATGGGCTGAAGATATCGGTGGCCAAGCTGGACGCGGTCATCAACGACCTGAACAATGTGCTGCAAATCAGGCGGGAGGTGAACGAGCGAAAAGAACAGGTAGACCTGTACCAGCTGGTGGAAGACATCAAAACCATGACCTCCGGCCTCATGGCCAAGGAAAAGGTCTCCATCCAGACAAACTTCTCTGATCTGGAAAAGATCTACACCATTAAAAGCTACTTGCACAGCATTTTCGCTAACCTGATCTCCAACAGCATCAAGTACCGGCAAGCCAATCAGGTGCCCGCCATTGAGATTCTGTCCAACAAAAAAGACGGGAAAAACATCATCACCTTCCGGGATAATGGCCTGGGCATTGACCTGACGGCTCATCAGCACAAGATCTTCGGTTTGTACAAACGGTTCCACTTCCATACCGATGGCAAGGGCATGGGACTGTACATGGTGAAAACGCAGGTAGAAGCCCTGGGCGGCAAAATCCACGTGCACAGCCGGGTAAACCACGGCACTGAGTTCTCCATTGAGTTTGACGAAGCGTACACCTGATCTCCTCCCAACCGGGCACTAGTGATTGGCAAACTGTTTTTAAGCTGATTTTCAGAAAAAGGCCCTAAAACCTGATCGGCTGTTTTCTTATGACTGCCCCGCCGGAACTCTTGCGGCATGTCTTTCCCTGGTCCTCAGCTTTTATGTGGAGTTGCAATCCAGGAGAAGTATGAGACTAGTGACTGAGAAGGCTATTCTCTCCGAATGAGCGCCCCTTTGCCATTTACAAGGGCGGAATGCCGGCATTGTATTGCCTTTTGAAGTATCTGCTTTATCTTACCTACAGTTGCTGCTACCCAGCGCAAAGGTGACTCTGGCTACTGCATTTACCATACGGGCCCGATGCGCTCTATTCTGGTTCTGATCTTAACGGCTTTCAGATGAAGACATACCTCCGCCTTGACGTTTTCTTTTCCTTCTTCCTGGGTTTGGCCGGCTGCAGCAAAACGGAGGAGGCTGTGAAGACAGATCCTGTCCAAGCGACCACGCCCATGAAAATTCCCCTTATCCCGCTCATTGCGGAAATCTCCGGCATTGCGGACAGCAAGACCATTCCGGGGCATATTTGGGCTCAGGAAGACAGCGGAAACCCCACTCGCCTGCACCTGGTCAAGCACAATGGAGCCGTTTTAAAGCAGGTTTTCATAAAAGGGGTCCAAAACCGGGATTGGGAAGACCTGATGATTTTCGAGAACCGGGTTTACCTCGCTGACATTGGCGACAACAATAGAACGGCCCGGCAATACACCATCTACCACTTCCCCGAGCCGTCCCTGACCACCGATACCGTCAGAAACGTTTCGATGATCCGGTTTCAGTACCCAGACGGCTCGCATGACGCGGAGGCTTTCCTCATCGATCCAAAGACCAAAGACATTCTTCTTTTCACCAAAACAGATACGCTCTCCAGAGTATACAAAGTAGAATACCCGTACGCCTCTTCCGGCCTACAAGTGGCGAAGTTGGTCGGGAACTTACCTTATTCTTACGTGGTCAGCGCCGCCCTCTCCCCCAACGGAAAGGCAGCCATCATCAAAACCTACGGCGCTTTGTATCTGTACCGGCAAAAAGGAGATGAGCCTTTAGAGGAGTACCTGTTAAACGCGTTTGAGACGCTGCCCTACACCATTGAGCCCCAGGGAGAAGCAATTACTTTCGCTGCGGCAGATTCTGGGTATTTTACAGTAAGTGAAAAAGGCCTCGCGTCTACGGTCCATCTCTATTTCTACAGAAAAAAGTAGCTCTCCGGGCTTCCACGCCTTCAACAAGGTCCGTTTCACCTCTCCTTTAGAAAAGCCACCCTTTTATCTTCTAAATAAAATCCTACATCACCCTTCATCCTTGCACCTTAAGACTACTTACATGACTAAAGCTGGTGCAATCAGGCCAACCAGTCGGAATAGATTATTTTGGATTGAATTCTGCCTTAAACCACGACACTAATCACGTATCACTCTGATTCACAGACAGTGGCAAGATTAATTATTTAACTTTGTTATTTTAATCTCAATACCTATAATTGCATGGAAATAATATAACTTATAAATTTAATTTCAACGAATAACTTAATGGTGTATGCCTTTTGCATAAAAATTATAAATATTGTTCTACTAAGCGCCTTACCTACCACTACCTATTTACTGGCTCCTTTTCAGAAAACAGAGCAGAAACCCAGAACACCCGCTGAACCGACTAACTCTTACCTATGCATGAACACGTCTACTTTAGCAAACGTCAGGCACGAGGGGCAGACTAGCCACCTACTTGAAGCAATTCTAAAGCCAGGCACCTTTCTCAACTACCCCACGGCTCCTCTCTCCTGCAAATAGCAGCTTCTGACATGCTCCCCAATCCAGGCATTCACTGGCGGAACACCACGCTTACTGTCCTTTTCAAGAGAAACGATGTCCGGTATGTTCTCCCTACGCTTCACCTTATCACTGTTAGGCATACTTCTGATCCCCTATTTTTTCAGGGCAAAGTACGGGATAGCCTTAGAACCGTATCCGGCGGTGATGCTGCCTTCTGGTTCAGGAAAAGTAGACGCCAGCGCAGACATCGCCCAGATCAGCTACACTACCGTGCTGGGCAGGAATGCAACGGGCCAGTGGAGCCGGGTTGACAACGCTCGCCTGCTTTACCCCATTCCTATCCAGTATCTAAGCCCCATCCTTTCCAAAGAGTTTGGCCTGAAGGAAGACGCCGGCACCATTAGGCCCGGAATCCAGTCTTCATTGGCGGGAGACCTGAGCATCTTATGGGCCAAGCACGTCACCGAGCAAGACCGGCAGGAGGTGAAGGCCTGGCTCAGGGGCAGACTGGGAGAACAGCACTTTGATGCGTCTGTCCTGAAGGTGGTGAAGGTGGAAGAAGTTATCGCTATTCCAGATGGCCGGAAGTTAAACTACAAGGTGACCTATGAAAACACTTTACGCCTGGATCAATAAAGCAAACACCCTCTTTTGGACGCGGGTCTGCCACTCTACCACCCCGGAGAATCCGCAAGGCCTGGGCGCTTTCCGGGTTCTGGTGGGCCTGTTTCTGCTGGCCCTGTACGTTCCCAGTTTCAGTTGGATCGCAGAAGCCCCGCAGGCCCTCTTCACCCCTCCTCTGCTTAGCTTAGCCACTCTCTTTGACGGGTTCCCGGGCTTCACCTTCTTTTTTCTGGTAGACTGCACGGTGCTCCTCAGCTTGGTCTGCCTCACGCTGGGCGTGAAAGCCCGAGCTTCAACCCTGGTCTTTCTCTTCTCCTGCCTCCTGGGCCTTACCTTTAACTTCTCCTTCGGGAAAATAGACCACTCCATCCTGATTTACGCGCTGTTGCTCTGCATGGCTTTTTCTGGCTGGGGAAAGCACCTGGCGCTTTTCCCTGACAAACCCTCCCGGGTCGATTCGCCCGCCAAAAGCTTGTCTCTGCTCAGCGTCTTGCTCTGCTTTGCCATGTTTTCGGCCGGTTTCGAGAAAGCCATCCACTGGATCGATTTCGACTTGGCGCTTAATGGGTTTCTGGGCTGGTTTAATGACGGGTATTACCTCCTGGACCGGCATTACCTCTTGGCACCCTATGTCATCTACTTTCCGCCTGCCTTGCTGGAGATTTTTGACTATACCGCCGTACTGTTTGAGTTATCGCCGCTGCTGTTTCTCCTGCACTCCCGCCGGGCCTGGCGGCTGTGGCTGCTGGTGGCTTGTATTTTCCATGTAACCAATACGTTTTTGCTCAATATCCCCTTTATCGCTAACGTGATGGTGTATCTCGCCTTTACAGACTTTACCTGGCTCTATGCGAAACTGAGCAGATGGCTGCAGCTGCATAGCGTCAGAGTTGTCGGCACGGGAATTGTCATCCTGCTGGTGTTCATGCGGGGAAAAGAGGCATTTGACTTAAGCGCAACCGTCACGCTGTTGTCTCCTACTGACAAAATAGAGATGAAGCTTTACCTGGGCATTTTCCTTTGGCTGATCGCCATCTACCTGATAGCAAAAAGCCTTCTCAGGCAAACCAGCACCTCAGCACCGGAGCCTGCCCAGAAAGCAATAACTCCTGTTTTAAAGCCCCATTACTGAAACAACCGCTAAAGCCCATGATGTCCGGAGACACGAACAACCAACGGGTGGATAATTATGCCCAAAAATAACAAAGGCCCTGTAAGTTTATCCTTACAGGGCCTTTGTTTTACAATGAGTACCAGGAGCGGGAATCGAACCCGCACTTCCTAATGGAAACAAGATTTTAAGTCTTGCGTGTCTACCAGTTCCACCATCCCGGCGACCTCGTTTCTGGGCAGAAACGAAATAGGCAGATAAAGAAAAGACGTTACCGGAGTAACGTCTTTTCTCTTTGAGCGAAAGACGGGGTTCGAACCCGCGACCTCGACCTTGGCAAGGTCGCGCTCTACCAACTGAGCTACTTTCGCGTTTTGTTTTCTAATCCGCTGTTTGAATTAGTGATACAAAGGTAAGCACAAAAATCACGAAGTCAAGTCCTGACCCAAAAAAAATCTCCCCAAAAACGTAATCTTTCTGAAAATCAGGGAGAAAAATTTTCAAGAAAAATACGCTTCAACGCCTTTCAGGGCCATTTTCATGAAAACAGCCTCAAAACATCGGGCTTCCACCTCCTGAATTTGCTTAGAAAACAGGCAAAGAACCGTTCTTCTGGCCGCTCAGCCCTGAGTTTTTCATTCAGAGCCCAAGGATTTCGCGCCAGTTTTCCCCTGGATTTTCAAAAAAGAGCCATAAAACAGCTTCGCTTATTGACTCCGCAGACAAAACCGGCCCAAGAGAGACCGATCCGGGACGTTCTTGACAACTAGATACAAGTTCTACTACACAAAGAAATCCGTTTAGGGGCTGTTTTAATAAAACAGCCCCTAAACGGATGTCACCTTCAATCCTTATGCAGGACTCAGCACTTATTTTTTGTCCACCAGCATCTTCAGCTCATTCAGTTTCAGGAGCGCTTCTACCGGAGTGATGGTATTGATGTCCAGTTTCTCGAAAACCTCTTTGATGCGCACCAGCTGCGGGTCGTTGAGTTCAAACATGCTGAGCTGGTACGGCTGCTTGGGCAGGCTTTTCAGCGTCTCCTGCGGTTCCTGGTGCGGATGGGCGATTTTCTCCTGCTCCAGGTGGTGCATGATCTCGTTGGCCCTAATCACAACACTATTGGGCATACCGGCCATTTGCGCCACCTGAATCCCAAAACTATGGGCACTGCCGCCTTCCAACAGTTTGCGCATGAACAGAATCTTGCCGTTGCTCTCCTTTACGCTCACGTTGTAGTTGCGCACGCGCGGGAAATCCTCGGTGAGCTGGTTCAGTTCGTGGTAATGGGTGGCGAAAAGCGTTTTGGCCCGGCCCTTGGGCGCGTTGTGCAGGTGCTCTACTATTGCCCAGGCAATGGAAATTCCGTCATACGTGCTGGTACCGCGACCAATCTCATCCATGAGTACCAAGCTGCGGTCCGAGATGTTGTTCAGGATGCTGGCCGTCTCGGTCATTTCCACCATGAACGTACTTTCGCCGCGGCTCAGGTTGTCTGAGGCGCCCACGCGGGTGAAGATCTTGTCAATCACGCCAATCTGCGCGGCCTCAGCGGGTACAAAGGAGCCGATCTGGGCCATGAGCACAATCAAGGCCGTTTGCCTCAGCAGGGCACTTTTACCGGCCATGTTAGGCCCTGTGATGATGATGACCTGCTGGTCCTCGTTGTCTAGCCGGATGTCATTGGGCACGTAGCGCTCGCCCAGCGGCAACTGCTTCTCAATGACCGGGTGGCGGCCCTGCGTGATATTCAGGATGGTGCTTTCGTCCACCTCGGGCTTCACGTAGTTGTTCTGGGTGGCCAGCTGCGCGAAGTTCGCCAGGCAGTCCAGCATACCCAGGGCTTTGGCATTCTGCTGAATCTGGGGCACAAACTCTGCGGCGCTCAACACCAGTTCGTTGAAAATACGCTGCTCGATCACGTACAGCCGGTCCTCGGCGTGCAGAATCTTCTCTTCGTAGGTTTTCAGCTCCTCGGTGATGTAGCGCTCCGCGTTCACCAAGGTCTGCTTCCGCATCCAGGAGCTGGGCACTTTGTCTTTGTGCGCGTGCGTCACCTCCAGGTAATAGCCAAACACTTTGTTGAACGCGATTTTCAACGAGGTAATACCCGTGTTCTGGATCTCGCGCTGCTGAATCTGCAACAGGTAATCTTTCCCCGAGAAGGCGATAGCCCGCAGCTCGTCCAGTTCCTGATCAATGCCGGTTTGCACCATGTTGCCCTGGTTCGTGAGCATGGGCGCATCGGGCTTGAGCGTTTTCTGGATTTCGTCCCGGATGGATTCGCAGGGCAGCAGTTGGTCAGCCAGCTTCTGCAGGGCCGGCACGCCGCTCACCGCCAGCAATTCTTTGATGGGCAGCGTGGCTTCCAGCGCGCGCGCCAGTTGCAGCAGTTCCCTGGGGTTTACCCGGCGCACCGCCACTTTGGAGATGAGGCGTTCCAGGTCACTGATTTGTTTCAGGTAATGCTGAATGTCTTGCAGCAACTCCGGACGGCCCTGTAGCGCCTCCACGGTATCCAGCCGGCGACGAATCTGGGCGGCATCTTTCAGGGGCAACACGAGCCATTTGCGCAGCAACCGGCCACCCATGGGCGTGATGGTATGGTCCAGCACATCAATCAGGGGCACGCCTTCGGGGTGTTGCGGGTAGATCAACTCCAGGTTGCGCACGGTGAAACGATCCAGCCAGACGTATTTGTCTTCCTCCAATCGGCCGAGGGCCGAGATGTGGCGCAGGTCGTGGTGCTGGGTCTCGGCTAAGTAATGCAGAATGGCCCCGGCGGCGGTGATCCCTTCAGTGAGAGCCTCCACCCCGAACCCTTTGAGCGAGGCGGTGTTGAACTGCTTGGTGAGGGCCTCCAGCGCGAAATCATAGTTGTACACCCACTCGTCCAGCGCATAATGGCAGACATCGGACCCGAAGGTCTGGAAGAACGATTCTTTCTTGCCTTTGCAGAACAGCACCTCGGCGGGGCTGAAGTTCTGGAGCAGCTTGGCCATGTAACCGGCATCGCCCTGGGCCAGCAGAAACTCGCCGGTGGAGGCATCCAGCAGGGCAATGCCCAGCTGACTTTTCCCGAAATGCAGCGAGGCCAGGTAGTTGTTTCGTTTCTGTTCCAGCACCTGGTCATTGAACGACACGCCGGGTGTCACCAACTCGGTCACCCCGCGTTTCACAATGCCTTTGACGGTTTTGGGGTCTTCCAGCTGGTCACAGATGGCCACGCGCTGCCCGGCTCGTACCAGCTTGGGCAGGTACGTGTCCAGGGAATGGTGCGGGAAACCCGCCAAAGCCGTCTCCGCCGCCGAGCCGTTGCCCCGCTTGGTGAGCATGATGCCTAGGATTTTGCTGGCCTTGATGGCATCCTCCCCGAAGGTCTCGTAAAAGTCCCCTACCCTGAACAGCAACAGCGCCCCGGGGTGTTTCGCCTTGATGGCGTTGTATTGTTTCATCAGCGGCGTGGCGCTGAATTCTGCGGTTGTCTTAGCCAAAGCGGTATAATGTGCTAATTATGTAATGTGCTGATGTGCTAATTTGAAATTAGCCTCCACAACCTTCTCTTGTATTGTAGCCTTGTTTCAGGCCCGATTTTGTAAAAACAGCTTTAAAACAGCTTTCCTCTCTTTTCTGGGTCCTCTCCGCGCTGGTGTTTTAAGCCCGATCTCCCAATAACAGGTCAAAAACGCACCTATCCACGCAATGTGCTATCTTTGCCGGACATTTCGGCCCGTGGCCGATTCCGATTTAAGTAACAGGACAGATTTAAATATCTATTTTTCCATCCTGAAAGGATCTTGTGGGCGAACTAGGAAAGCAGTTAATAAACGCCATTGCCGTTTGCCACCAAGATCCTTTTAGGATGACAAGGAAGGAAAAGATATAGTTGTCCGATCATTCATCACTTCTGTTATGCGAAAACTCAGCATGGAAGATCTCCAGCGCGATTCGGTGGAGGACTTCAAAAATAAGCAAAAAAATCCGTTGGTGTTGGTTCTGGACAACGTGCGCAGCCTGCATAACGTGGGCTCCGCCTTCCGGACCGCCGATGCGTTTGCCGTGGAGAAGATCTACCTGTGCGGTATCACGGGCACGCCGCCCAACAAGGAGATCCACAAAACCGCGCTGGGGGCAACAGAATCGGTGGAATGGGTGCATGCGCCGTCCACGCTGGAGGCCGTGGAAGGCCTGAAAAAAAGCGGTTACCAGGTGTGGGCCGTGGAGCAGGCCGAAGGGAGCACGTCTTTGTCTGATTTTCGGCCCGCGGCCGATGCCAAGTACGCCTTCGTGTTTGGGAACGAGGTGTTTGGTGTGGAGGAGGAGATCATCCAGGTGGCCGATGGCGTGCTGGAGATTCCGCAGTTTGGCACCAAACACTCGCTCAACATCTCGGTGACGGTGGGCGTGGTGGTGTGGGATGTGCTCAGCAAAACCAGGGCGGGTGCCCCGCAGGCTTAGCTTCTTTGCCCGGTTTTCTGGTTCTTTCTCAAAACCACCCATAAAAAAGGGAGGCCTGCTCTATGAACAGGCCTCCCTTTTTTATGTAAAGCGTTAAGCTTAGTTTTTGCTGGCTTTGGTTACTTCCTGCACCATGGACAGGAAATTGCCTTCTGGCTTGGCTTTGAATTCAGAGTAGGCTTCTACCTGACGGCTGTTCAACACTTTGAACAGTTCGCTTTCAAAGGTGTCTTCAATCTCTTTCAGGCGGGCATCGCGCATCTCGGCATCGTTGCCGTACATTTTGGCTACCTCCGCCGCTTTCATCAGCCGCTCCTGGTTCAATGATTTCACCACAATGTACTCACTCTCGTTTAAACCGATGGATTGTACCATAAGGCGGGTAACGGAGTTGCTGGTCTTCTCTACCGCTGGGTTAGCAGGTCCATTCTGAGCAACCGCGTTCATCACTAACACAAATAAGAAGCAAAAAGTAAGTAGAGCGTTTTTCATGACTGTTTGAATTAAGAGTATTATTTAGTTGTCGTTGTTTTCTGTTTCGTTTGGTGAAAGCACCCGCAAAAGGCGTAGGCAAGCGGTGGTCAACCGGCTTACATGCTTCGTTTGCCAATACGCTTCTGCAACCGATTTGTTGCCACCGACAGCGAGTAAGCAGCCTCTGGGTGGGTTGGGTGATGGGCCAGGAAAAGTGTCAGATCTGCGATGGCATCTTCCAGCTGGTTCAGTTCCAGCTTCACGATTCCGCGGTTGCAAAGCGCTTTTGAATGACTTGGATCAGCGGCCACCACCTCGTCTAAGTCACGGATAGCGCCAAAGTAATCGTCCAGGTAATACCGCGCCACGGCCCTTCCGTACAATGCCTCGGTGGAGGAATCCTTCGCCAGCACCGCTTCAAAGTCCTTCAACGCCTCTCTGTACGCCCCTACTTCCAGAAACGCATTGCCCCGGCCCACCCGGGCAGCTGCGTGGTCTGTATTGGTCGCCGAGGCAATGGTCAAGGCGATGGAATAGTCTTTGATGGCGCTGTACACATCCCGCATTTCCATTTTAGCGTCGGCCCGCTCGGCGTACGCCTGGGCATTACCGGGCTGCTGCTTGATAAGTTGGGTAAGCTCTTTTATCCTGATTTTAGCGACAGAGTTCGTAGACGCCGGCATCGTTGATCCCGAAGCCTGCAGTGAAGCACCAAACAAAACTACTATGCCAATCAAAACTCTTAGCCGCCGCATTTTCTTACTTACGCTTTAAAATCAATGGTAAACTCCACCTGTCTTCCCCTTCTCAGGAAAGCTTTCCCGTTAAACAGAAATACTTCAATTGATTAGAAGAATGAGACAAATATAGAACACCTGTTAGGATGAAAGCAAGTGTTTATATAAAAAAACGTATTAAAAAATGAACTTTTTTATAAAAAGTGGCTTAACAGCTTCTAAACGCGGTTTTTTAGATCAACATTTTCTTACACTTAGGGAATTCTTCTCTCGTGATTACCGAAGATTGGCTCAGAATAGAGCAAACTGTAAAAGCTTAAATTACATACCTTCGCCAATCGAATCATCTCACCTACAATTTTTATAACTTTTACAATAATAAAGACCTAAACCACTAATCTAAATTCTGTATACTGCGCTTAAACTTTCCTTTTATTCAGTTGTACTCATTTTATTTACAACCATTTATAGAAGCACAAGCAACTCCAGGAAGACAAGTAGGTTATTGTCTGACAATTGAACAAAACCACACTTTTACTTCTATCATAGCTTACCCTCAAATTGGAGCAAAACAGACTGCGGGATGATGCCCGAGCAATTGGTAAACATTTTACTGACCAGATAGGACGTTTAGGAACGGAAGCGCCCAGGGAGAGAAGAAACGCTGAATGATAGGTTCTGATTTGAAGCACAGGCCCGGAGCTGGTCTACCAAAGAGAATACCGGAGGTGAATCATGACAAAGGAGAAGCGCTTCGCCTATCAGACCAGCAGCAACATGAACTAAGTTCTTTACATCATGCTTCATGGCCATCTCTATCAGGCCGTTCGTTAAGCCTTAGTCAAGCAATGTGCTAGGATCATAAGCTGTCTCGCTACCTATCTTTGGCAGGAATTGCCAGCTTAGTCCGGGCTGATCTTGAATCTTGGCTTTCACAGGTACACTGGCATCGCAGCAGACACGCACTCTGAATGCCACACATAAGCTTCAGAAAGCTAGACCCGCTTACAAACTTTATTACGCCCACTTCCGCTTTGCGCCTGTTTTTACCAAAACACACCTAAAACACTCTCTTCCTACAAGCATAAAAAAAGCCGATGCCCTATCTTTTGAAGATAGGGCATCGGCTTTGAGGTTGATTATTGTGTATGGCTACACGTAGCGCACCTGCTCCTGGAAATTGCCTCTCCAGAAAGTGTTTCTGCTTTTCTCCAGCATCTGCACCTTGGTCACCAACGGAAGCACCTCCGGATCGCCGGTGGCGTAGGTGAAAGCCAAATCAAACGCATAGTGCATTTCAATCCGGTTCCGGGATGCGTCACACACCGGGAAAGCGCTCTCCAGCGCGAGAGTCTCCTGCGTGGCAGGCAGCAGGTTATAGCTGTTCAGTACCGACTCCACAATTGCTTTGCACCTGGCGGGCTTAGGCGTTTTCACAATGCTTTGCCCCAGGATGAATTTGCCGTACAGGAAGTGCAGGCAATGCGTCACCTTAGCCGACCCAATGGAGGAGAAGTAAAACAGCACCTCGTGCCCTTCCACATTCTGATCCTGGCTCACCTTGAACTCCGGTTTACCCAACAGGCGTTTCGCCTCTTTCAAAGACGCCCCGAAGGCCAGCCCGCGGAAGGTGACCGTCTTACTGGTATTCACCAGGGTTTGCTTAGGAGCAGTCAACGCGTTGCGGAGCCCCGCCACGGTGCGCACGTAATTTACTCTATCAAAATAATCCTCTTTGGACAGGCTTCCTAAATCTAACCTGTTCTTAGATTTTCTCAATGTCAGCGTCTTCCAGACAGAATTAAACATCACTAATAATTTTTATTAAAATAGCCCTTGTTACCCTTTATCAGAATTCGATCTTCAATAATTTCAGTTTAGGAGAAGTCTTCTCATCAACTGCTTTATGTCACTTATCCTTAAGCTATTTACTACAGTTTTAGATAGGCACAAAATCTTTCTTCAAAGAATATAACAACTTCCTTTTTAAGACTAAAACCTAATTTTAAATCAGGAGTAGCATTCAACCGGAAAGAAGATAGATCCTATTCACTTCTAAACTGCTGTCTAGAGCAAGAAGACTTCTTTACCGCCAACAGCAATAGCCATCCAGTTTCAGGGCTGTTTTCATGAAAACAGCCCTGAAACGAAAGACGCTCCAGGGCTGCGGTTCCCATTCAAATTCTGGTTAACCCAATTAACCGGCCCGGCGCTTCTCTTCCTCGGCTCCGCCGGTGCGGCGGCGCGAAGGGGCTACCTGGCTCTTCCCAAACCGATAGGTGAAGCTAAGCGTGGCTACGCGGGTGTCGCGGCGCTGGTAGAAGCGTTCTGAGTAGCCGATGAGGGCCGTCGTGGCGCGGGTTCTGTTGGAGTAGAAAATGTCCGCCAGGTTCAGTTTCAGGTTCGCTTTTTTATCCCAGAGCTGTTTCTGCACCCCTACAGACAGAAACCGGATGGGCTGCACGTCCAGAAAACCGTAAATCTCCCGTGACTGGTACACCCCAATTAGCTCGGCAGACCACCCGTTGGGGAGCGTAAAGGAGTTGTTGGAGTTCAGGTTCAAAGTAGGTCTGCCGTTGCGCAGGTTGGTATTGGCCAGGTTGCCCTGGTACAGCCCATAATACGCCTGCAGGTTATTGGTACTGGTAAACCACCGGGCCACGGTAATGGGCACGGAGACACTCAGCCCGTAGTAATCAAACTGCGCCAGGTTGCGGTCCTGCTGAATCACCACCGGGTTTTCTTCCGAGGTAGGATCTGAATCAGGCTCCGGCGAGAGTACCGTAATAATGTTATCGGTGGTGCGGCTGTAGCTGAGCTTGGTGATGTATTTCTGCAGGAACGTATGGGTGAACTCAAACGAGTACGTCAGCTGCGGCAGCAGAAACGGGTTACCCGATGACTTGGTGCTAGGGTCAATGTAGAATACAAATGGGTTCAACTGGTTATACGTGGGTCGGTCAATGCGACGGCTCAGGGACAAACCCAAGTCATGCTTCTTGTTCAAGGTGTAGCCCACAAAAGCACTGGGGAATAATTGCGTGTAGTTCCGGTCAAAGGAACTATCGCCGTTCACTTGAGCGTACTCGGCTAGCTGCTCGCCTTGGGCGTTCGTGTTTTCTAAACGCAACCCCAACTGCAGGCTCACCTGCTCCCATTTCTTGTTCAGGTTGAGGTACGCGGCGTTGATGTTCTCTTTGTATTTGAAGTGGTTGCTTTTGTTCACATCCAGCACATCCTGGCCGTTCTCGCGTTGGTAAAACAGCAGTTCATTATCAGCGTTGACCAGGCTGCTTTTCAGGCCCGCCTCCAGGTTCGCTTTTATTCCGGGTAAGGGCTGCGCGTAGTCCACTTTCACTGATTTGATGGTCAAACCGCCGTCCATGTTGCCAAACAGCAGTTCTGAATCAGTTTTCTCGCCGCCGAGGTTGAAATAATTGGTAGTGAAGTTCTGGAGGTCGTTGCTCTGGTACGCCGCGTAATCCACATCAGCCGAGATTTCCCGCCCAGGGGTATCAATGGTATGCTTCAGGTTGAAGTTCAGGGATTGCGAGTTGCGGTTGGTTTCACTGAAGGCATCCGTCAGAAAAGACGCAGCATGTTGCCGCTGCTCATTTAGAACCAAGGCTTGGTTGGCCACCGTCCGGTTAATGTCGGTGAAGATTCCGCTGCCCACCACGCCCATAATGGTTTTAGGCGAAAGGTTGTAATCTACCCCCAGCCGGGCGTTGTGGCTGTTCACCTGGTGCCTGATTCTATTCTGCTGGTCATATGCGCTCTGGAATGACCGGGCCTCGTTGAGCGAGAAAAACTCACGAAAGATGTCCAGCCGGTTGAAGTCTTTGCGGTGCACGTAATTGTAAGAACCGAATACGTTGAGGTTCTTGTCGCGGTGGTTCAGTTGCAGGCCCTGGTTTACCTTAGGCAGTTCGCCGTGGCCCAAAGAAGACGTAATGCTGCCGTTGGAGCCCAGGCGGGTATCCTTTTTCAGCCGGATGTCAATAATGCCCGCGTTACCGGCTGCCTCATACTTCGCCGACGGGTTGGTGACCAGATCGATCTTCGCTACTTCATTGGCGTTGAGGCTCCGCAACATGGTGGCCAATTCTGTACCGGACATGGGCACGCGCTTGCCGTTGATCATCACCAGCACGCCGGTGCGGCCGCGCATACTGATGTTATCGTTCTGGTCTACGGACAGGCCCGGGGCTTTCTCCAGCACCTCCAGCACGTTGCTACCGGCCGCCGAGATGCTGTTCTCCACGTTGAGTACCGTCTTGTCGAAATGCTGCTCCACAAACGGCTTCTGCGCCTCAATCTTTACTTCTTTCAAGGCCACCGCCCGTTCCGGCAGCACCAACTCGCCTACGTTGGTGTGGCTTTGCAGTTGAATCACGCCCGAGGTGTACAGGGCATAGTCATAGTGCGAGGCCATGAGTCTGTAATTCCCCGGCGGAATGTTACTGAACGTGAAAGTCCCCTGGGCATCAGACACCTCCACTTTTACCAGCACCTGGCTGGAGTCTTTCACCAGTTGCAGGTTTGCGGCTACCAGGGCTTCGCCTTTGGGGCTTTTGACCGTCCCCCGGATGTCAAATTTGTTCTGTGCCAGTGCTTGATTCAGGAAAGCGCAGCACAGCAGTAGGATTGCAAACAGAGAAAACGTCTTTTTCATGGACCGGATAACGTGTATGGAGTATGAGGAAATACCTGGTTTCGCGCGCCCGGCCGTTTCTAAAAGACCAGCCAACGCGTGACAGGCTGCACGTGCCCGTCAGAAAGTATATTCCAACTCCCGTGCCACCCTTCACAACTGCTGTTTTTAAGCCATTTACCGCAAACAACCCCCAAATCACTGTTCGGAACTGGACAGGAAATCTCCGATTCCGAACAGTGCCCACCGCTGTTGTCCGCGCTGGCTATTTATAAGCCGTTTTTGCCAAAACTGCCTTAAAACGCGTGTCAGCACCTATTGAAACAATTAGTACCTTTGCGGCTTAGTCTTTAAAGAACAGATACAATGCTTCGTTCACACACCTGCGGCGAATTGCGCCTCGAGAATGTTGGTCAGGAAGTGACCCTGACCGGATGGGTACAGAAAACACGCGACAAAGGCGGCATGCTTTGGGTTGACCTGCGCGACCGCTACGGCATCACGCAGCTGATGTTGGAGGAAGGCGTTTCTGATTCGCAGGCGCTTACGCTGGCCCGTACCCTGGGCCGTGAGTTCGTGATCAAGGCCACCGGCACCGTGATTGAGCGCGTGTCTAAAAACGACAAAATCGCCACCGGCGACATTGAGATAAAAGTAACCACGCTCGAAGTCCTGAACCCCGCCAAACTGCCTCCCTTCCTCATTGAAGACGAGACCGATGGTGGCGATGACCTGCGCATGAAATACCGCTACCTGGACCTGCGCCGCTCACCGGTACGCAAGAGCCTGGAACTGCGCCACCGCATGGCGCAACAAGTTCGGTCATACCTGGACAGCCAAGGCTTCATTGAGGTAGAAACCCCGGTGCTCATCAAATCCACGCCCGAAGGTGCCCGCGACTTTGTGGTGCCCAGCCGCATGAACCCCGGTGAGTTCTATGCCCTGCCGCAATCGCCGCAGACGTTCAAGCAGCTGTTGATGGTATCTGGTTTTGACAAGTACTTCCAGATCGTGAAATGCTTTAGAGACGAAGACCTGCGCGCCGACCGTCAGCCGGAGTTCACTCAGATTGACTGCGAACTTTCCTTCGTGACGCAGGAAGACATCCTGAACACCTTTGAAGGCCTGGTGAAGCACCTGTTCCGCACCGTGAAGGGAATAGAGCTGGCTGATTTCCCCCGCATGACTTACGCCGATGCCATGCGTCTCTACGGCTCAGACAAACCAGACACCCGTTTCGGGATGCAGTTTGTGGAACTGAACGACGTGGTGAAGAACAAAGGCTTCAAAGTATTTGACGATGCCGAATTAGTGGTGGGCATCAACGCCAGCGGCAGCGCCCATTTCACCCGCAAGCAACTGGACGAACTCACTGACTTTGTGAAGCGCCCGCAGGTGGGGGCCACTGGTCTGGTGTACGCCCGCGTGCAGGAAGACGGCAGCGTGAAATCAAGCGTGGACAAGTTCTACTCACCGGAAGATTTACAGCAATGGGCGCAAGCCTTCAACGCTCAGCCCGGCGACTTGCTGTTAGTAGTAGCCGGCCCCGCCGATAAAACCCGCAAAGCCCTGAACGAACTGCGTCTGGAAATGGGTACCCGCTTAGGCATGCGCGACAAAGACACGTTCTCTACCCTATGGGTACTGGACTTCCCGCTTCTGGAGTGGGACGAGGAAAGCAACCGCTACCACGCCATGCACCACCCGTTCACCTCGCCTAAACCCGAGGACATGGACCTGATTGACACCAACCCCGGTGCCGTGCGCGCCAATGCCTATGACATGGTGATCAACGGTGTGGAAGTGGGCGGCGGCTCCATCCGGATCCATGACCGTGCCGTGCAGTCTCGCATGTTTGACTTACTTGGTTTCACCACTGAGGAAGCACAAGCGCAGTTCGGCTTCCTGCTGGATGCCTTTGAGTACGGCGCACCTCCGCACGGCGGTATCGCCTTCGGGTTCGACCGTCTGTGCTCTTTGTTCGGCGGCGCTGATTCTATCCGGGACTTCATCGCGTTCCCTAAAAACAACTCAGGTCGTGACGTGATGATTGATGCTCCGTCTCCTATCGCGCAAGCGCAGTTAGATGAGTTGCAGATAGACACCCGCTTGAAGGGCTAGTTATTCGTTTCTAGAGTTATCAGTGATTAGTTGTTGAAACCTGTGAGGTCTTGAAGACCTCACAGGTTTTTTCGTTTTAGGGCCGTTTTCCGGAAAACAGGCCTAAAGCAGGTTTCCGCTTACTGCCGGAAACTAAAATCAGGTAACGGACAACGACCAACGAATAATCATTCGCCGTTCACCCCTGCCTTTTACCGCTCATCATATTTCACTTCAGCAGCAAGCTTTCAGGTGGCACCTTTGTCACAGTCAAACGCACTAAAACAAGTTAAACTCTAGAAAGCCATGAAAACAAAAATCACCTCTTTCCTCGCTCTGCTCCTGTTTCTCTCCATAAGTGTTCAGGCCAAAGCACCTTCGTTCAAAGTAGTCAAAACTGGCAAAGGTCCGGCTATGATTCTGATTCCGGGCCTGAATTCAGCGGGTGAAGTCTGGGACGAGACGGTGGCGCATTACCAGAAAAACTACACCTGCTACGTCTTGACTTTACCGGGTTTCGCGGGGCAGCCTGCCGTGAAGACAGACCACCTCCTGAACAGCGTACGGGACGAGATTATCGCCTATGTGCAGGAAAACAAGCTGAAAAAACCAGTAGTGGTGGGGCATAGCCTGGGTGGCTACCTGGCACTAGCCCTGAATGTGAAAGCGCCTGAGTTGTTCGGGAAGACGGTGGTAGTAGACGGCTTGCCTTACATTGGCGCAGCTCAGGATCCTGCCGCTACGGTGGAGAGCATCAAGCCGATGGCCGAGCAGATGAAGAAATCCATGGGCAAGCTTAGCCCAGAGATGCAAAGTCAAATGGAAGCCGGTTTCGGAGTGTCTATGGCTACTGACTCGGCACACATCAAAAAAATCATTGACTGGGGCAGGAAATCAGACTATACTACCACCGGGCAGGCCATGTATGAAATGTACCTCTCCGACCTCCGCTCAGACATAGCCGTTATCAAAGCTCCGGTGTTAGTCTTGGGTGCCTGGGCCGGATACAAAAACTATGGAATCACCAAAGCCCTTACCACCAGCATGTATACCGCGCAATTTGCTAAATTGCCTACCGCCGAAGTAAAAATTGCCGATTCCGCCAAGCACTTCATCATGTATGATGAACCCACTTGGATGTTCGCGCAGATGGACGCTTTCCTGAAGAAATAAAGAACGCCTCATTCATGACCGCTTCCCGTCAGCAAAAATGGTATTGGGTCTGCCAAGCAATTGGTTGGACCTGCTACCTATTCATAGGACTCCTGATGAGCTACCTGTTCTTCAAAAAACAAACCGGCATGTACAGCGTGCAGTTTGTGGGCACCGGTGTTTTCTTTGCTACCACGCACCTGCAACGGCACCTGCAACGCAAGTATGGCTGGCTGGAACTGCCTTTGGGCAAAATGGTTTTGCTGGTGTTAGCTTACAATGCGGTAGCCTCGGTCACGTGCCAGTTTCTGGTGTGCCTCTTCATGCTGAGCATTGGCATGTTCACCTTACAGGAATTCAGCTTTGGGTATCTGGTCATGTACTCGGCTAATGGGTTGGTGATTCTTAGTTTCTGGTCTACCATTTACTTCGCGTTTCAGGCCATTCAGCGCTGGAAGGAAAAGGAAGTGGAAGCTTGGAAACTGCAACTGTCTTTGAAAGAGGCCGAATTACAGGCCATCCGGTCGCAATTGAACCCGCATTTCCTGTTTAATAGCCTGAACAACATCCGGTCGCTGGTGCTGGTGGACCAGAACAAGGCGCGGGAGATGATTACCCGCCTTTCGGCCATGATGCGGTACGTGATTGGCTATAACCGGAACAACCTGGTGCCTGTGGCCGAAGAGCTGGCGTTTTTAGAGCATTACGTGGCGCTGGAGAAGATTCACTTTGAAGACAAGCTGAACTTCTCCTCGCACGTAGAAGATGCGGCCATTACCGCGGCTATTCCGCCCCTGGGCATTCAGTTGTTGGTAGAGAATGCCATCAAGCACGGCATCGGTACGCAGACCAAAGGCGGACAGATCCGGTTATCTTTAAACCGTCAGAACGGGCACTTACGGGTGCAGGTAGAGAACACCGGCACCTTGGCCGCTGCTTCAGTCTCCCAAGGAATAGGTTTGCAACGGCTGCTGGAGCGGGTGGCGTACTCCCTGGACCAACCCGGCACGTTCGCCCTTGCTCAAACAAGTGAAAACCGCGTGACCGCCACGCTCACCCTTGCCTGGAAAGAATATGAAAATCTGCATCGTTGAAGACTCCCGGCTGGCGCGTCTGGAACTGAAACATCTGCTCTCCAAGTTCCCCGAACTGGAACTCATCGGCGAAGCCGAAAACGCCGAAGACGGCATTGCATTAATTGAATCCCTGCGGCCAGATTTGCTGTTTCTGGACATTCACCTGCCGCAGAAGAGTGGCTTTGAACTGCTGGAAGCACTGGAGTACACCCCGCAGGTCATCTTCACCACCGCGTACGACCAATACGCGCTAAAAGCCTTCGAACGGAATGCGCTGGATTACCTCATGAAGCCCATTGAGGAAAGCCGCCTGCGCCAAGCTGTGGAGAAAGCGATGACCAAGCAGGACGTAGCCAAACCCATCGCTCCTTCTACCCAGCTAAGTGAGGAGGACCGCGTGTTTGTCAAAGACGGCGAGCGTTGCTGGTTTGTGGCCCTGAAGCAGGTAAGAATGATGGAGTCTAATGGTAATTATGCTTTCCTGTACTTCGAGAACGAGCGCCCGTGCATCCTCAAGACCTTGAACTACCTGGAAAGCCGACTAGACCCCAAAGTTTTTTTCAGAGCCAATCGCCAGCAGATCATCAACGTGAACTTTATTGAGCAGATCAACCCGTGGTTCAGCGGCAGCATCAAGCTTCAATTGAAAGGCGGCGAGGAAGTAGAAGTGTCGCGGCGGCAGACGCAGGTGTTTAAGGAGTTGATGAGTTTGTAGCCCCATTTTGGGCCTGTTTTGCGAAAAGTAGGTTCAAAACGGCATTTGTGGTATCTTCCTATCTCACAGATCTTGGCTCCATGAAACTCCCGCTCACCCTCTTGCTCTTCCTCGTCTGCCTGCAAGGCTTCACCCAGCCGCTGCCTAAACGCTCGCTGACCGAACTCATTGACACGAAAGAACCTGGCTGGAATTTGGTGCTGGAATGGAAAAAGGACGCCAGAAACAAGGTAGATGTGCTGCCCACCTCCCAAGCCAATGCCGAGGCGGCCTTGCTGCAGACACAGGTGACCACCCGCTCGCCGATGGGCGCCATCGTCTATGAAACAGGCGGAATTCTCATTGACGATGGCTGGATCAGGATTCTGGGTTCCGGTACTGCACGGCTGCCCCGGAGTTTGATGGCCTGGAACAAAGGCAAATCGTTCCGGCAGGATGGGGAACAACCCTCGTTCTTACTGATCGCCGATGATGTATTGGGCGGCTTCTTCGCCCTCAATGCCGGCGGCATCAGCGAGAAAGATCTGGGAAAGGTCTTTTATCTGTCTCCCGATAATCTGCAGTGGGAATCTACCCAGTTAGGCTACTCTGATTTCCTGCAGTTCTGCTTCTCAGCCGACCTGGAAGGATTTTACGAAGGCCTGCGCTGGAAAGGCTAGCGAGAGGAAGTAAAGAAACTCTCCGGCGACCAAGCCTTCCACTGCTATCCGTACCTCTGGACCACAGAAGGCAGCGACATCAACAAAGCCAGCCGGAAAGCGGTGCCCATAGAAGAACTTTGGGGGCTGTATAGTGGTCAAAAGAAGTAGAGATATAACGGTCTTCCCTAATCACATTCTATTCCACCACACGTTACGAGTGTAGCATTCCCGTCCTTCCGTCAGTTTTCCGTTTTGGCCTTACTTGCTGTAAAACCCTCCTAAAACGCTATAAAGCAGAAGAGGCACCCATGGGTGCCTCTTCTGCTTTATAGCGTTTTAGGAGGGTTCTACAGCAAGTTGCTGAACAAGCCTGGTACCACGCCCATCAGCACCGTTAAGACCACCAAAGAAATCAAGGTGAAGGTAGCCAATGGATCAACCGCAATGCGCTCTCCTTCGGCATCACGCATGTACATGGCAATAATGACCCGGAAGTAGTAATAGATACCAACTGCCGACATCAGCACGGCCACAATGATCAGCCAGATCATGCCTTGCTCCAAGGCGGCAGAGAATAGGAACAGCTTCCCGAAGAAACCACCGGTCAACGGAATACCCGCCAACGACAGCATGGCCACGGTCATCACGAAAGCCAACAACGGATTGGTTTTGCCCAAGCCATTGAAAGCGGTGTAGTCATCAGAACCGCGGGCATCGCCTACGTACTTCAAAATCCCGAAAGCCGCGATGGTAGCGATGGCATACGCCAGGGAGTAGAACAGCAGGGCATTCTCGGAACGGTCGTTGAAGGAAGTCAAGGCGATCATGAGGTAACCGGCGTGCGAGATACTGGAGTAAGCGAGCATCCGCTTCATGCTGGTTTGCGCCACCGCGCCAATGTTCCCGATTAACAAGGTCAATACGGTAATGGCTACTACTGTTGGGAACCACTGATCATACACGCCTCCAAAAGCAGCCGACATCAGCTTATAGAAAGCAGCAATACCCGCAGTTTTCACTACGGTAGACATATAGCTGGTGAAAACGGTAGGCGTTCCTTCGTACACGTCTGGGGTCCAGAAGTGGAAAGGCGCAGCGCCAATCTTGAAAGTAACGCCAATCAACACCAGCAATAAGCCCATCAGCAGCAACGGCGAGGTGGCAGGGTCCATTCTGGTAGCGGCAGCGGCAATATCTGTTAAATAGAAAGCACCGGTAGCTCCGTACAGTAAGGCAATTCCGAACAGGATAATGCCGGTAAAGAACGAACCCATCAGGAAGTACTTCATGGAAGCTTCGTTAGACAGGATGTTGCGCTTGTCAGAACCAGCGATGATGTACATACTGATGGACATAATCTCGATGCCCACAAACAGAATCAGCAGGTTTTCATACGACACCATCATGATGCCGCCCACCAACGCGAACAGCAACAGCGAGTAGTATTCGGCCAGGTTGGAATTCTCTGCCACTACGTAGCTGCGCGAAAAAGGCAGGATGAACAAGGTGGAAAGCACCATTACGGCGGTAAAGCCTACGGAGAAGTTATCGGTGGAAAGCATGTTGCTGAAATAGCTTTGCGGCTGGTTCCAGTCGAACATAGTCGCGCCTAGGGCTACTGCCAAGAACAGCAATACCACGGGCATGAGCACCTTTTTGGATTTCATGAAGCCTACAAAGAGGTTCAGGATACCGAATATGGAGAGTAGAATAATGGATGTCATGAGCAGGTTATTTCCTGGGTTAAAATAGCGTCAGGGTTAGCGTTTGATCACGTCCAGTAGTTTCAGAACGGCGGGCTCAGAAATAGTTAGGAACGTGTTCGGGTGCAAGCCAATCCAGAACACCATCACTACCAACGGCACCAACACGGCCTTTTCGTTGAAAGTCAAATCGGTGAAGCCCTGGGTGATTTCGTTTTTCTCGCCGAACATCACGCGTTGGAACATGCGCAACATGTACACGGCTCCTAAAATAATGGTCAATCCGGCAACGGCTCCCATCCAGGCATTGTATTGGTACACGCCCATCAAGAGCAGGAATTCGCCCACAAACCCGTTGGTCAACGGCAAGGCCACAGTTCCCAACAACAGCACCAGGAACGTCACCGATAAGAACGGCGTGTTCTGCGTGATACCACCCATAGCGGCAATCTCGCGGGTACCGGTACGGCTCTGGATGATGTCAATGATAAAGAACATCCCCACTACGTTTACGCCGTGGCTCAACATCTGAATCATGGCTCCCTGTAATCCGTGGTGGTTCAGGGTGAACAAACCAGCGGCAATCAAACCCACGTGCGAAATAGACGAGAATGCCACCAGACGTTTCATGTCCTGCTGCCGGATGGCAATGATAGCACCGTAGATAATCCCGATGATGGCTAATACCAGCACTACGTTCGCCCACTGGCTAACACCTAAAGGCACCACCGGCAGTAACCAGCGCAAGGCACCGTAAATACCCATCTTCAGCATAATACCAGACAAGAGCATGGTACCGGCGGCCGGAGCCGTGGTATAGGTATCGGGCTGCCAGGTATGGAACGGGAAAACTGGCATCTTAATGGCAAATGCAATGAACAGGAACCAGAACAACCAGCTTTGGGTACCGGCATCCAGCACTAATTGGTAGAAAGCAACTTCCTCAGAACTGTGCGTGCCCGGCGTCTGGAAATATAGATACACGAAGGCGGCCAGCATGAACAAAGAACCGAAAACCGTGTAGATAAAGAACTTGAACGTCACGCGCACCCGGTTCTCCCCACCCCACATACCAGCGATGAAGTAAATAGGAATAAGCGCTACCTCCCAGAAGAAGTAAAATACAAACGCATCTAGCGCGGTGAACACCCCCAGCAAACCCGTTTGCATGAACAGGATGAGCGCGTAGAAAGAAGAAGGCTTCTCGTAGCGGTGCTTGGCCGTAGACAGGATAATCAGCGGAACCAGGAACACGGTCAAGAGCACCATGAGTAAGCTGATGCCGTCAATGCCTACTTTGAACATGATGCCGGCATTGGCAATCCAAGGCTCGTTGAGAAGAAATTGGGTACTCGCGTTCGGAACGAAGTTAATCCAGGCCCACACGCCTAGCACCAGTTCCACCAAAGCAGCCCCGAAAGCGATTTTCCGGGCGCCGTCTCCTTTTACCAACAGTACCAGCAGTGCGGCCAGCGCAGGCCATAAGATTATTAAAGCGGTTAACATGTTTGGCAGTATCAGATAATAAAGTTCAGCAATAAGATCAACGCGATGCCCAGCACCATCAGGAGCAGGTAAGACCCGGTGGCGCCGCTCTGCACAAAGCGCAGCGAACGACCTCCGCCCAGAGTAACTTTCCCGAATCCGTTCACGATGGGGTCAATGATGCCTTTCTCCACGAAGCGGTACAGCCCGGTAGACAAGCCCATCACTGGTTTCACAAACAGCCCGTTGTAGAGTTCATCCACATAGTATTTGTTGTAGACCAGTTTATGCAACGGCGACAAAGCAGCACCTTCCTCGGCGGGAACAGTGCGTTTCTTGCCGTAGATGAAGTACGCCATAATGATAGCGACTACCGCCACAGCTACTGATACCGCCATCAGGATGTACTCCAGTTCGTGCGACAGGTGGTTCTCAGCAAAGGCACTTGGCACGGCTCTTCTGGCCAGTTCATACACCGGCGACAGGAAGTTACCTAAGGAGTGGTTTTCGCTGAAAACAGGTGGTAAACCCATGAACCCACCAATGGTGGAAAGAATAGCCAGGATAATCAACGGAATGGTCATTACGGCCGGAGACTCGTGCAGGTGATGGCGCTGTTCTTCGGTACCCCGGAAGTTTCCGTAGAAAGCCAGATACAACAGCCGGAACATGTAGAAGGCCGTCATGAACGAGGTCAACAGACCAAACGCCCACATCACTTTGCTATGCACAAACACGTGCGCCAGCAACTCGTCTTTGGAGAAGAAACCAGCGAACGGCGGAATACCGGAAATAGCCAGCGTTCCGATTAAGAAGGTGATAAACGTAATTGGTAGAGCTTTCTTCAAACCACCCATTTTGCGCAAGTCCTGCTCGCCGCTCATGGCATGAATCACGCTACCTGCGCCTAAGAATAGCAGGGCTTTGAAGAAGGCGTGTGTTAACACGTGGAAGAGCGAAGACGAATACGCCATCACGCCTAAGGCCAAGAACATATACCCTAGCTGGCTCACGGTAGAATAAGCCAATACTTTTTTGATGTCGTTTTGGAAAAGACCAATAGTAGCCGCGAACAAAGCTGTAGCCAAACCAATGATGGCGACAATCTCCAGGGTGTCTGGTGCCAGCGTGTACAACACGTTGGAACGGATGACCATGTAAATACCGGCAGTCACCATGGTAGCGGCGTGAATGAGGGCAGAAACCGGAGTTGGACCAGCCATCGCATCTGGTAACCAAGTGTAGAGCGGCAACTGCGCCGATTTACCCATAGCGCCCACAAACAGTAACAAGGTAATCGCAATCACCACACCGTCGTTCACCTCGCTCAGTTGGGCCGCCTGGTTGAACACTTCGCCGTACACTACGCTGCCGTAGGTCTGGAAAATAAGGAAGATACCCAACAGGAAACCTAAGTCCCCGATGCGGTTGATGATAAAGGCTTTTTTAGCGGCGTTGTTATAGGGAGTGACTTTGTTCCAGAACCCGATGAGCAGGTACGAGCAAAGCCCCACGCCTTCCCAGCCCACGAACATCATCACGTAGTTAGACCCCATCACCAACAGGAGCATGGAGAACACGAACAGGTTCAGGAAAGAGAAGAATTTACCGAAGTTCTCGTCATGGCTCATGTAGCCCGCCGAGTAAATGTGAATGACTGAACCCACGCCCGTTACCAACAGCAGCATAATCAGCGACAATTGGTCAATCTGGAACGAGAACGGAATGCGAAGGGCACCTACGTGAATCCAGTTGAAGATGTCTGTGGTGTACGGACGGTTGCCGTAGCCTTCAAACCCGAAAAACAGGTACAGTGACAGCAGGAATGAACCAATCACGGTGGCACAACCCACCAGTCCCGCCAGCCCTTTCGGCAATTTCCGGTTACCCAAACCGTTAATCAGAAACCCGATTAGCGGCAGGAGCGGAATCAGCAAACACACCCAGGTCATCTCAGCGTTGTTTGCCGGCAAAATAAATTCTTGCATTTGTTAAAACGTAAATGGAACGGTATTCTTTAGAGATTCAGCAGAGCGGAAAACCGCTTTACCATTTCAGCTTGTTCAGGATGTTGATGTCGGTGGAGCGCACGTTCCGGTAAATCATCACAATAATAGCCAAACCCACGGCTACCTCGGCAGCAGCCACCGCCATGATGAAAAACACGAAAATCTGCCCGTTGGGGTCTGAGCGATAAGACGAGAAAGCCGTCAGCAACAGGTTCACCGAGTTGAGCATCAGCTCAATACACATAAAGATGATGATGGCGTTGCGGCGGGTGAGAACCCCAATAATCCCGATACAGAAAAGAGCGGTGCTGAAATACAGGTAATAGTTCAGCGGGATGGTCCTTATGACCTCAGGAATATCATTCATGATAAATACGTTGGTGAAATAAGCGTTGGACGCGCTTGACAACAGCACCCAAAGTTATTCCCATTTTTTGGTAAAACCATATTAAAAGCCACCCTCTACGGGGTAGCTTGCACTCTTCTGGTTGCGTTTTAAGGCCGATTTTAAGAAAATAGCCCTAAAACGAATCACCTCTTGCTAGACTGCATTATCTGTTTTAGGCCTCTTTTCAGAAAAACATGCTTAAAACGGAAGTTTAACAGAACCGACAATAAAAAAGGACAACGTGGATAGCTGTCCTTTTTCAGCCTCTTGCAAGAGACTTAGAATCTATTTTGCTCGCCCGGCTCACGCTTGCCCAACATCACCGCTCCGGCCATAGCCGCCAGGAACAGAACCGAGGCCAATTCAAACGGCAACAGGTAATCTCTGAAAAGCACTTTCCCCAGGTTCTCCACCATCCCAATCTGTGAGTCAAACACCGCGGGTTGCATCATTTGAGTGTTCACGTCCTTCAAGGCGGCAATCATCACCACAAACAAAATACCCCCGGCAATGGCCGCGGCAATTTTGCTCAATACTGGCTTGTGCTGCTCAGTGTCTTCGCGCATGTTCAGGAACATAATCACGAAGAGGAACAACACCATGATGGCGCCCATGTACACAATGAAGTTTACCGCCGCCAGGAACTGGGCATTCAACAGAATGTAGTGTCCGGTTAAGGCGAAGAACGTCAGAATCATGAACAGAACGCTGTACACCGGGTTTTTGGAGACAACTACCCCAATGGCCGCGAACAAGGTTAAGAAAGTGAGAAAGTAAAAGAAATTACCCGTCATAGTTTTGGATGATAAACGCTTGTTTTCGGCGGATTATAGGTTTTGAATAGGCATGGGCTCTACCAGACGGTCTTTGCCGTAGATAAACTCATCGCGCTCGTAACGGGCCGGAGCCACTTTGTCGTTTTGCAGGAAGATGGCCGCTTTAGGGCAAGCTTCTTCGCACAAGCCGCAGAAAATGCAACGCAACATGTTAATCTCGTAGCTGATGGCATATTTCTCCTCGCGGTACAGGTTCTCCTCGCCACGCTTGCGCTCACCAGCTACCATGGTAATGGCCTCGGCCGGACACGCCACCGCGCACAGACCGCAGGCCGTGCAACGCTCTCTGCCTTTCTCGTCACGCTTTAACACGTGCAAACCACGCCACACCGCGCTCATCGGGCGGGTTTCCTCGGGGTATTTAATCGTAGCTTTCTTCTTGAAGAAGTGACGCATGGTGATAGACAAGCCCTGGAAAATTGCCGGGAGATACATTCTCTCGGAAAAATTCATGGGTTTCTTCTCCAGCTTTTTCGCTCTATTACTAAGTGATTGCATGTCTCTTATACTCTTTAAATGATTGGGCAGAGGAACAAAGTTTTACGTCTGCTCCTCTCCTACTCATAATGTCTTTAGAACAACTCTGCTTTTAACAGAATAGCTCCGCCGGTCACGATTACGTTCAGGATAGACAACGGAATCAAAATTTTCCAGCCCAGGTTCATCAACTGGTCATAGCGGAAACGCGGCAAGGTCCAGCGTACCCACATGAAGAAGAAGATGAAGAAGAAAATCTTAGCGAACAATACCACCGTTCCCAGGATGGTCACCACGTTGTGCGGCAAGCCTAACTGGTGCATGAACGGGAAGTTGTATCCGCCAAAGTAAAGGGTTGCCATTACCGCCGATGCCACGAAGATGTTCACGTACTCTGCGAACAGGTACAAGCCCATTCCCATAGAGCTATACTCGGTGTGGTAACCACCAACTAATTCGGTCTCGCACTCCGGTAAGTCGAAAGGCACGCGGTTGGTCTCGGCAAAAGCACAGATAATGAAAATCAAGAAGCCTACCGGCTGATAGAAGATGTTCCAGTTCAACCCGGAAATCCCGAACAACTCTTGTCCTTGCTGCGCCGCTATGTCACGCATAGAAAGCGTACCCGTTACCAGCAACAACGCGATGATAGACATACCCATGGCCAGCTCGTAGCTGATGTTCTGCGAAGCTGCCCGGATAGCACCTAACAAGGAGAACTTGTTGTTGGAAGCCCAGCCCCCAATCATGATGCCGTATACGCCCAGAGCCACAATCCCGAACACGTACAGAATCCCGATGTTCACCTCGATGGCTTGTAAGTGAATGGCTTCACCGCCAATAATCAACGTGCCGCCAAACGGAATTACCGCGCTGGACATACAGGCCGTTAACATTGCCAGCGATGGACCAGCAATGAACAGGAACTTGTTTGCATTGGCAGGAACGAACTCCTCTTTGAAGAAAAGCTTTACCGCATCAGCCAGCGGCTGCGCCAGCCCGAACGGACCGGCACGGTTAGGGCCTACACGGTCCTGAATGAAGGCTGCCACTTTCCGCTCAGCGTAGGTGGAGTAAGTGGCAATCAGCAACGTAATACCGAAAACGGCAAAGATGATGAGCCCTTTGATTAATAATAAGGATAGCTCCATTATACTTGTCTTCCTAGGTTAAAAGGAGTGGATTGTAAGTCTTCTTCGGTGGACCCTGGCAAGTTCGGGATTACGTCCACGTTGAGAACTGGCAACTCATAGTGGTTTGCAGAGATCACCGAGGTACGGGCAATCTTGCGCGGTCCTTCAATGGTCCAGTCGTTCGCGTCTTTCTTGTCGAAGCGGCAGGTGTTACAGATGAACTCCTGCACCTCGTTGTACTGGTCTTTGCGGGCAGTCACGCGCAACACATCGTTCCCACGCATCCACAGCACTACTTTACCGGAGCAAGTAGGGCAATCGCGGTGCGCATCTACCGGCTTGGTGAACCAAACACGGTTTTTGAAACGGAAGGTCTTATCAGTCAAGGCACCTACCGGGCACACATCAATGACGTTCCCAGAGAACTCGTTATCGATGATGTTCTCAACGTATGTTCCAATCTCCGCAGCATCACCACGGCCTAACACGCCGTGCACACGCTTCTCGGTTAACTGGTCGGCGGTATACACGCAACGGTAGCACAGAATGCAACGCGTCATGTGCAACTGCACCAACGGTCCGATGTCGATTTTGTCAAAGGTGCGGCGCTCTTCTTCGTAACGGGTGCCGGACGTGCCGTGCTCGTAAGCGAAGTTCTGCAAATCGCACTCCCCGGCTTGGTCGCAGATAGGGCAATCCAGCGGGTGGTTGATTAAGAGCATTTCCACTACGCCTTTGCGGGCAGCCAATACATCTGGGTTGGTGGTGTTTTCCACCACCATGCCGTCTTGTACCGGGGTAATGCAGCTCGCTACCAACTTAGGCATTGGGCGCGGGTCTTTCGCGGATCCGGCTGCCACCTTCACCATACAGGCGCGGCATTTTCCGCCGGTTCCTTTTAAAGGGGTATAGTAGCACATGGCTGGGGGCACCACCTCGCCGCCGATTTTACGGGCTGCGTTGAGGATGGTAGTTCCTTCCTCTACCTCCACCTCTATGCCATCAAACGTTATTTTTACCATGTTAAATTTATTGTTGATTGCTGACGGTTGATTGTTCTTGACGCACAGCAATAGGCTATTTATATGTACTTCTGTTTAGGGCCTCTTTTCAAGAAAACGGCTCTAAACGGCAATTGATTAAAAACTTATCCAAAGAAGCTTCACGCATTTCGTCCCCCTTTGAAGGGGGTGGGGGGATGATTACTCGTGCTGATTATGCATTCCCGAGAATCAATTTCCCTTTTGCTTTTAGCGTTTGTGTCTGCTTCTTCTTCCACCTTTGTCATCCCCCTACCCCCTTCAAAGGGGGACTTATCAGGAATACTTACTTTTGTTTCAGGTCTGCTTTCTCTAAAACAGGCCTGAAACAGATATTTATGCTAATACAGATTCAGCCTTGTTGAACACCGCGCCCGGAGCTGTAGCTGCCTGCGGATGCTTCACGTGCCATTCAAACTCCTCACGGAAGTGACGAACTGCAGCCGCAACCGGCCAGGCAGCGGCATCACCCAACGGACAGATGGTGTTTCCTTCTATCTGCTTGGCTACGCTCACCAACAGGTCAATGTCGTGCATGTGGCCGTGGCCGTGCTCAATACGGTGTAGTACTTTCTCCATCCAACCGGTTCCTTCACGGCACGGGCTGCACTGTCCGCAAGACTCGTGGTGGTAGAAACGGGCGAGGGTCCAAGTATGGCGAACGATACAGGTTTGGTCATCCATCACGAAGAATCCGCCGGAACCCAGCATGGTACCCGTGGCAAAACCTCCGTCTGAAAGTGACTCGTAGGTCATCAATCTATCTTCCCCGTTTGCGGTTTTCAGGATTAACTCCTTCGGCAGAATCGGAACGGAAGAACCTCCGGCGATGACCGCTTTCATGTCACGACCTTTCCAGATACCTCCGCAGTACTCGTCTGAATAGATAAATTCCTCAACGGGAACCCCCAACTCAATCTCGTACACACCTGGCTTGTTGATGTTACCACCCGCAGAGATCAGTTTTGTACCCGCACTACGGCCAATTCCGAACTTCGCGTATTCAGCAGCGGTGTTGGTGATAATCCACGGAACAGTAGCAATAGACTCCACGTTGTTCACCACGGTTGGGCAGCCGTAAAGGCCCCATACCGCCGGGAACGGAGGCTTGTTACGCGGGTTTCCGCGCTTGCCTTCCAGAGATTCCAACAGAGCTGTTTCCTCGCCGCAGATGTACGCACCACCGCCTGGGTGCACGTGCAAGTCAAGAGAGTAACCGCTTCCTAAGATGTTCTCACCTAAGAAACCGTTCGCATACGCTTCAGCGATGGCTTTCTCCAGAATGCGCAGCACATACAATAACTCGCCTCGTATGTAGATATAAGAAGTACGAGCCCCCAGCGCGTAGCTAGACGTAATCATCCCCTCAATCAACAGGTGCGGAAGTTTCTCCATCAAATACCGGTCTTTGAAAGTACCCGGCTCTGATTCGTCGGCGTTGCAAACTAAATAGCGCGGCTTGCCTTCTGGCTTGGCCAAAAAGCTCCACTTCATCCCCGTAGGGAATCCGGCACCACCCCGGCCTCTTAAGCCCGAAGCTTTCACTTCTTCCACCACTTCCTCTGGGGACATGGTTTTCAAAGCTTTCTCTACGGAGGCGTAACCGCCGTGCTTGCGATAGACGTCAAAGGTGTGAATGCCCTCAACGTTGATATGCTCAGTTAATAATTTTCTTCCCATGGTTTCCTTACGGTTAAGGCTTTCAGGTCTTCCAGCATCTGGTCAGCGCTGGCGGGGTCCAGGTTTTCGTAGAATTGCTCACGCACTTGCAGCATCGGTCCGGTGCCGCAGGATGCCAAACATTCTACCGTTTTAAGGGTGAAGTTACCGTCGGCAGAGGTCTCGCCTACTTTGCAGCCCAGACGGTTCTCCAGGTGCTCAATCAGTTGGTCTGAGCCACGCAGCATACAAGGGCCCGTGCGGCAAACTTCCAACACGTGCTTGCCTACCGGCTTCAGGTTGAACATGGTGTAAAAGGTAGCAACCTCGTACACTTCTATGGGTTGTATGTTCAGGATTTCGGCCACCTTGTCCATCACCTCGGGGCTTACCCAACCACCAAACTCCGCTTGCGCGATGTGCAGGATAGGCAAAATAGCGGACTTCTGACGGTCAGCGGGATAATGAGATAAGTAGCGCCGGATTTCGGCCATGGCCCCTTCCGAAAACTGTACTTGTGGTTTCTCTACTGTTTGGTCCATTTGGTAAATGGCAGGTATAAAAGCTGCGTTTTAGGCAGGCTTAGGAAAAATCGTTTCTAAAATGGGAACCGCTTAAGCGTCAAGCTCACCGGCAATCACGTTCATGGAAGACAGAATCACAATCGCATCTGACAACTGCGTGCCCACAACCATTTCTGGATAGGCCTGGTAATAGATAAAGCAAGGTCTTCTGAAGTGCAGGCGGTACGGCGTGCGGCCTCCGTCAGACACCAGGTAGAAACCAAGCTCTCCGTTTCCGCCTTCCACTGAGTGGTACACCTCACCAACCGGCGCGTCAATCTCGCCCATCACAATTTTGAAGTGGTAGATTAAGGCTTCCATGTTGCGGTACACCTCCTGCTTTGGCGGCAAGTAGAACTCCGGCGCATCAGCGTGGAACGGACCTTCGGGCAAGTTGTCCATGGCTTGCTGGATGATGCGTAAGCTCTGCCAGATTTCCTCGTTGCGAACCATGAAGCGGTCATAGGTGTCACCCTTGGTACCTACCGGAATCTCAAAATCGAAGTCCTGGTAAGAAGAGTAAGGGTTCATCACGCGCACGTCATAATCTACCCCGGCGGCTCTTAGGTTAGGGCCGGTAAAGCCATAGTTCAAGGCACGCTCGGCGGTGATTGGCCCTACGTTCTCCACCCGGTCAATGAAAATCCGGTTACGGTTGAACATGGTTTCAAACTCGCGCATCACTTTAGGGAAATCGCGCAGGAAGTCTCTGATTTTCTGGATAGCTACGGGAGACAAATCACGCTCCATGCCGCCTACTCTACCCATGTTGGTAGTCAAGCGGGCACCGCAGATTTCCTCATAGATTTCGTAGATTTTCTCTCTTTCCTGGAAAACGTACAGGAAGCCGGTGAAGGCTCCGGTATCTACCCCCAGGATTGAGTTACAAATCAAATGGTCCGCGATACGGGCCAGTTCCATCACGATTACCCGGATGTACTCGGCACGCTTGGGAACGGTCACGCCCAACAGCTTCTCTACCGTCATCCACCAACCCATGTTGTTGATGGGCGAGGAGCAGTAGTTCATGCGGTCGGTGAGCGGGGTGATCTGGTAAAAGTTACGGCGCTCCGCGATTTTCTCGAAGGCGCGGTGGATGTACCCAATCGTCGGCACGCCAGACACAATCTTCTCGCCATCCATTTGCAGGATGTTCTGGAAGATGCCGTGCGTGGCGGGGTGCGTAGGTCCTAAATTCAGGGTGGTGAGCTCCTGCATGTAGGAATCTGGGGTAACTATCTGTGTATTCTGTTTGGCTAACTCCATGTGGGAACTTAGTAGTAAGCAGAAACGCCGGCGGCCTTGTCTTGAGAACAAAGCCGTTGGCGTTTATAAGGTTTATCTTCCGAAGAAGGTATTAATCTTGTCTTCGCGGGTCTGGTCTTCCAGCGGAAACTCTTTGCGCATAGGAAACGCCTCCATCTCCTCCACATTGAGAATGCGGATAAGGTTAGGGTGACCCTCAAAGCGGATGCCGTAGAAGTCAAAGGTTTCGCGCTCCATCCAGTTGGCGGTGGCGTACAGGTTAGTAGCGGTAGGCACCACGGCATCATCTTCAGAAAAGAAGATTTTGATGCGTAGCCTGATATTATGAACCAGGCTGTGCAGGTGGTAAATCACGCCTAATTCCTGGCCCTTGTTATCTGGATAATGAATACCGCACATAGTGGTCAGGAACTGGAATTGCAGGAAGGCATCATCGTACAACGCTTGCAGCATAGGGATGATATTTTCCCGGGTAGTGGTCACGGTCACAAGCCCGTAAGGCTCATGGATATCAAACAACTGGTCGCCAAATTTCTCTTGCAGCGCTTGCACCAGCAGTTCGTTGGTTAGTTCGGCCATGCCTTATTTAATGTTGTAAGAAGCCAGTAATGCTTGATATTCCGGAGAGTTCCGGCGGCGGAGCGACTCGTTCTCGGCTAAATCCTGAATGCGCATCAAGCCATCCAGAATCTGCTCAGGGCGTGGTGGGCAACCAGGCACATACACGTCTACCGGCACAATGCGGTCAATGCCTTGCAACACGCTGTAAGAGTCAAAGATACCACCGCTGGTAGCGCAGGCGCCTACGGCGATTACCCAACGGGGCTCAGCCATCTGCTCGTACACCTGTTTCACCACCGGACCCATTTTCTTGGCAATGGTACCCATCACCATCAGCAAATCGGCTTGTCGGGGCGAGAAGCTGGGGCGCTCAGACCCGAAACGGGAAATATCATAGTGCGAGCCCATGGTAGCCATGTACTCAATACCGCAGCAGGAGGTAGCAAACGGCAAAGGCCACAACGAGTGCTTACGGGCCAGACCTACTACTTTCTCTAGGGAAGTGGCGAAAAAGCCGGTTCCTTCTACCCCTTCTGGGGCGTCTACCATGGTTAAATTGCTATTGTTATCGCTCATGAGTCGTTTTCGCTTAGTTTTCAGAAAATCAGGCCAGAAACCGGCCTCTCTCTGAACACGTTATCGCTTGTAAAAGTTTGCCGCCTACGCGACGATTTCTGGAGCTATTCCCACTTGAGAACGCCTTTCCGGATCACGTAGAAGAAACCGGTCAACAGCAGTCCCATGAACATGAGCATCCAGACGAAACCATCCAGACCCAAGGCTCTGAAGTTCACGGCCCAAGGGTAGAGGAAGATCACCTCCACGTCAAAAAGCACGAACAGAATGGCAATCAGAAAATACTTGATGGAGATAGGAGCCCGGGCATCGCCTTTGGATTCAATACCGCACTCCCAAGAGGCGTGTTTCACCGCGCTCTTGCGTTTTGGCCCAATCAGGTGGGTCACCACCATGGAAAAGATCACAAAACCCAAAGCCGCCACAAATTGAATCACAATTGGCAGATAATCGGCTGGTAAATATTGTGCAGGGGCAGTTGTTTCCATATTATAAAGCTATTTGGTGCAAAAGTAGGCACTTAAACCTAAGATTCAAACTAAAATACATTCTCTCACCGGCTTTGTGCGCCCGGCTTTCTCTAACGAACAACCGTTCTGTTTATTTTGCAAAATGCTCGCTATGAAATCGATGTAAATTAGAAATAACAAAAAAAGTTAGGGATTCTTGTAAAAATTTTCAAAGTTTAATGACTCATGTGCATGAAGAGTGTAATTCACTTTTCAGAAGTCAGCGGGTTGTCCCCTCCTCCCGCTGCCAGCACTGAGTTTTTAGTAAGTTTTCTTCATCCCGATAAAAGCCCATCTACTTTAGTTGGGCTTTTTCCGTGTGGGGCCAGATTGAAAAAATCACTTTCTAAACTACCTTTGCGCCCTTCCGGAACTTAACGGCCTGGTATTTGCATTCGGCTGATGAGTCAAAATTGACGCATGACCACGTTTATGAAGAGAACCTATCTAATATTACTTGTATTGCCGCTCGCGGTTTTGCTGGCCTTTGCGCCCAAACTGAAGAAGGTGTCGGTGGCCAAGAACGTTTCACTTTCTATTCCGCAGAACTTTGAGGTGATGCCCGATGACGGAATCGCCCGCGAGTACCCGGCGGCCCGCAAGCCGCTGGGCGTGTTCACCAGCCCTGACGGGCAGGTAGACATCAGCGTGAACCAGCGCCCCAGCACCTTCCCCGCCGATGACATCAACATCCTGCTGCCGTTCTACAAGGCTTCCATCCAGCGCATGTTCACCGAGGTGCAGTTCCTGCGCGAGGAGAAACAAACCATCAACGGCCGCGATTTTTTGGTGTATGAGTTTGTCTCCACCGTGCGCGATGAGCGCCGGAACCGCAACATGGCCCCGGTACGCAAGTACACGCTCATTCAGTACACGTTTCTGAAGGAACAGATGGTGATTTTCAGCTTCAACGCGCCGGTGGCTTTGCAGAACGAATGGCAGGAAACCGCCAGAGCCGTGATGGCCAGCGCCAACGTGAAATAGTACTTCTCTCTTCCTTTGCCGGAAGCGACCGCTTTTGTTTAGGGCCTGTTTTCCAGAAAACAGGCCCTAAACGTTTTCAGATACAACCAAAGAAAGCTCACCGGAGTAAAAAAAGGTTAGTTTTCTCTTAACTTGAACCTTGTGTTAAGCATCCATTCAGACGAACATTTCATGCGCGAAGCCTACAAGCAGGCGCAATACGCCCTGGAGGAGGGCGAAATCCCCATTGGGGCCGTGGTGGTGTGCCAGAACAAGATCATTGCGCGCGCCTACAACCAAACCGAGAAACTGAACGACGTCACGGCCCACGCCGAGATGCTGGCCTTTACCGCCGCCGCCAATCACCTGGGCAATAAATACCTGCATGACTGCACCCTGTATGTGACCGTGGAACCCTGCGTGATGTGCGCCGGCGCCAGCTACTGGTCCCAGTTGAAGCGCGTGGTGTACGCCACGGCAGACGAGAAACGCGGTTACCGGCGCACGGGTGTGAACCTGCTGCACCCCAAGACTGAACTGGTCACCGGCATCCTGGCGCACGAGTGTTCGCAATTGATGACGGACTTTTTCAGAGCGAAAAGAATTTAGTTTATCTTTGGCCCGTTCCGTATTACTAGCAGAACCTTTGTATTTCTAACCTATAACCACACAAAACTATGGCATTTGAACTTCCGCAACTTCCGTATGCGTACGATGCGCTGGAGCCGCACATCGACCGTCAGACAATGGAAATCCACCATACCAAGCACCACCAGGCATATACCACTAACCTGAATAATGCGATCCAGGGGACTGAGAAAGAGAACCAGTCTATTGAAGAAATCCTGCGCGATGCGGCTAAAACGCCGGCTATCCGTAACAACGGCGGCGGGTTCTACAACCACAACCTGTTCTGGACTATCCTGAGCCCGAACGGCGGCGGCAACCCAACCGGTCCCGTAGCTGAGGCCATTGACAAGGCGTTCGGCTCTTACGATGCGTTCAAAGAAGAATTCACCAAAGCCGCCACTACCCGTTTCGGGTCTGGCTGGGCCTGGCTTTGCGCCGTGGAAGGCGGATCTGTGCAGATCTGCTCTACTGCCAACCAAGACAATCCTCTCATGGAAGGCGTTGACTCTTGCGGCGGTCTTCCAATCCTGGGCTTAGATGTGTGGGAGCATGCCTACTATCTGAAGTACCAGAACCGCAGACCAGAGTACATCACCGCGTTCTTCAACCTGATCAACTGGGACGAAGTGAACCGTCTTTACGCCCAAGCCAACGGCTAAGCGATTACAGATTTTTATAATTGAAAAAGGTCTTGCTGTCACGGCAAGACCTTTTTTGCTTTCTATTGTTCTAGGCCTGTTTTCCTGAAAACGGGCTTAAAAGCAATCATCTCCTCCGCTGGCGCGAGCCTCCGGCTCGTGTCCGCACGTATTCCATCGGGCTTTCGATCCACCCGCTCCTGTCATCTTGGAAAGATCTTGTGGGCAGACTAAGAAAGCATAAAAGAACCGCTACTACTGCTTGCTTACAAGATCCTTTCAGGATGACAAAATGGATACGGAATACGCCCGGACACGAGCCGGAGGCTCGCGCCAGCGATCAGCAAGAATCTCTTCAAAAAGTTTTAAAAAGCAGGGGCAATCCTTATCTAAATGCAGCCCGCACAATAACCCGAGACCCAGGCATTCACGTTGGTTGCCCGATAGCCTTGGGGCAACGACACCTGCACCTTCTCTGACAGACACTCCACCTTTTGGCAGGTCAGGCACCGGAAGTGAAAATGGTCATGCGTATGGTGGTTGCCCTGGCAGCCGTGACACAGGGCGAAATAAGATTTTCCGTCGTCAGAGACGATGCGGTGGGTTAACCCATCTTCGCAGAACCGGTTCAAGACGCGGTAAATCGTGACGCGGTCAGTTTCGCCTTTCATCTTCTGCTCAATCATGTCCTGGCTTAACGCCGAGCCGGAAGATTTCAACAAATCTAAAATGGCGGTCTGGGCGGGGGTGGTTCGTCTTTTCATCTCAACTAATGCAACATTGTTGCAATAATAACAAAATTTTCTACATTTGCCAAATCCTCCGCATTAACTACCTCTGGGAGAGACATTCTCCCGGTCGGAGGAAAGAAAGGCGTTTGGCTTTCCTTTCCTAAAAACAGGCTTATAACGCGTAAACGATATGGAAAAGAGAACAGAATTTGATGTGATTATCATTGGCGGAAGCTATGCCGGACTTTCCGCCGCCATGGCGTTGGGCAGATCGCTGCGGAACGTACTGGTCCTGGACAGCGGAAAACCCTGTAACCGCCAAACCCCGCACTCCCACAACTTCCTCACGCAGGACGGGGAAACGCCCGCCGCCATCGCCCAAAAAGCCCAGGAGCAGGTATTGGCCTATCCTACGGTCACGTTCTTGGCGGAAGAAGCCCTTACAGCCACGGGACAGAACCAGGATTTTCAAGTGACCACCGCGTCGGGAGCTACCTTCCACGCCAGTAAACTCATCTTCGCCGCCGGCATCAAAGACCTGATGCCTAACCTGGAGGGCTTTACCTCATGCTGGGGAATCTCCGTGCTGCACTGTCCTTACTGCCACGGCTACGAAGTCCGGAACCAGGAATGGGGCATCATGGCCAACGGTGACATGGCGTTTGAGCTGGTGAAGCTTCTCCAAAACTGGACACCCACGCTGACGGTGTTTACCAACGGCCCCTCCACCCTCACCCCAGAGCAGCGGGAAGTACTGCAAAGAAAAAAGGTGCTCCTAAATGAGGGGGAAATCACAGCCCTGGTGCATGACCAAGGCTACGTGCAGCAAATTGCCTTGAAAGACGGCTCCTCCCACACCGTAAAAGCCATTTTTGCCCGCCCCGCCTTTGAGCAGCATTGCCCTCTTCCGGAGGAATTGGGTTGCGAACTGACAGAAACCGGTCACCTGAAAGTAGATGGTTTCCAGAAAACGACGGTACCCGGTATTTTCGCTGCCGGCGACGCCACCACCATGATGCGGTCAGTGGCGGTGGCAGTGGCTGCCGGATTAGTGGCTGGGGCAATGGTGAACAAAGAACTCATAGAAGAGCGTTTCTGATCTGTTTTCTGGAAAACAGCCCCAAAACAAACCCGAGCGCCAGCCCTTCTCCGCACCAATGCATTTTCTCTGCCCATTATATTACAAGATAAAATTGTAATATAGAGCCTAGACTATAACAGGCTTTTATGGAGGTATTTCTGCTTTTGGTGTTGGTGGGGCTGGCGCTCTGGTTTGGAACCAGGATATCGAACCATTTTCTGCAGCACCACCGCGACTTGCAGGAAGTACAGGAAGAACTGGCCCGCTTGCGGGAGCAGATCAGCCGTTCGCCGGTTCGTCCGCCTGTAGATGCTGCTCAGGCCGCAACCGTGCGAGATGCTATCTCCGCTGAACCATTTCCCGCAACACCTCCGGTACCCGCCCCGCCAGCTCCTATTCCGTCCCCGGTGGTGAAACCCTTGGCTCCTGCTCCGGCGAAAAGACCAGCTGAGATGCCCATTCCAGCCGCAGTTCCGGCCTCAACTCCTCTGGCGGCCTTCACCGCGACTGAACCTACATCCGTTTTCCAGGATCTGGACTCGGAGAAACCTTCCTTCTTTTCCCGAAAACTGGACTGGGAGAAGTTCATCGGGGAGAACCTGATCAACAAACTGGGTATCGCTATTCTGGTGCTGGGCATCGGGTTCTTCGTGAAGTACGCCATTGACCAGGACTGGATCAACGAAGTGGGCCGCGTGGCCATTGGCTTGCTGGCGGGCGGTGCCTTGCTGGGCGTGGCGCACCGGCTTAGAAGAGAATACAAAGCCTTCAGCTCGGTGCTCATTGGCGGCGGCATGGCGGTCTTGTACTTTACCATCGCCATTGCTTTTCACGAATACCAGATTTTCAGCCAGACGGTGGCGTTTCTTTTGATGGTGGGCATTACAGGCTTTACCATCTTCCTGGCCATGGCCTATGACCGCATGGAGTTGGCGGTGTTGGCTTTGATTGGCGGCTTTGGGAGCCCGTTCATGGTGAGTACCGGCGAGGGCAATTACGTGGTGCTGTTCGTTTTCATTTTGCTCCTGAACGTGGGTATTCTGGTGCTGGCGTACTTCAAGAAGTGGAACCTACTCAATCTCATCGCTTACGGATTTACCATTCTGTTGTACGGCAGCTGGTTTGGCACGCGGGTGGTGGGCATGGTGAACCCGCCATACGTGGGTGCGCTGGTGTTCGCGACGCTGTTTTACCTGGTGTTCTTCGGGATGACCATCATCTACAACGTGAAGGAGCGCCGTAGATTCACGGGTCCCGAGATCATGATGCTGCTGAGCAATACGTTCCTGGACTATGGCGTGGGCATGTACGTGATGTCACACCTGGCGGAAGGCAGTTACCGGGGCTTGTTCACCATTCTGCTGGGCGTTTTCAACTTTGCGTTCGCGTACGGGCTCTACCGCAGTCAGCGCGTAGACCGCAACCTGGTGTACCTGCTCATCGGGTTGGTGCTCACGTTCCTGAGTTTATCGGCGCCTATTCAGCTGGAAGGGAATTACATCACGCTGTTCTGGGCGCTGGAGGCGGTGTTGTTGCTGTGGCTCTCGCAGCGATCCGGCATTCAGCTGATCAAATACGCTTCGGTGTTGGTGCTGTTCCTGATGCTGGGCAGCCTGGCCATGGACTGGCTGGACTATTCCATTTCCCGCGAGGGTTTGCCGCTGCTCCTGAACAAGCTTTTCATCACCGGCGTAGTGGTGGTCGGCTCGCTGGCGGGCACCTGGTGGCTGCTGGCCCGCGAAAACAATGATGCTCTGCAAGGCAGGTTCATGACTTCTTACCGGACGGTGGTGGGTATTTTACTCGTGGTTTTCCTATACCTGGTGCTATTGCTAGAGCTACAGCACCAACTGACCCACTCCACCTGGAGCGTAGACGTCCAGATACAGGTGCTCGGCTTCTTCCATTATTTGTTCCTGCTGGGTTTACTGTGGTGGAGCCGCCGTTTACTTAACCCGCTGTACGGCAGAATGGTCATGGGCTTGGCCGTAATTGGCTTGCTGGCGTATCTCACTAATCTGCAACCGTCGGCGAGTTACCTCCGGAACGGCTATCTGTTCAACCAGACTGAGACCTTGGCCGCTTTCCTCAGCCATTATCTGCCGCTGTTCACATTGATTGTTTTATTGGCGACGGTACTCAAAAAGGTGCAGCAGCAATTCGGGTTTGCCAGTAGACTGGGGAAAATTAGCCTGTGGCTGGCGAGTGCGGCGGGTGTTTTTATGCTGAGTTTTGAGTTGGTGCATCTGTGGCTGCTAAAATCGCATCCCGCATCGGCTGAGTTGCATGAAAGCATGAGCCACATCCGCAAGATAGGCTTTCCTATTCTGTGGGGCGTTATTTCCTTCGCCCTGATGATGGTGGGCATGTCCCGCAAGATCAAAACGCTGCGCATTATTTCGCTCACCCTGTTTTTCCTCACGCTGCTTAAGCTCTTCCTGTTTGATGTGCGGGATATGTCGGAGGGCGGCAAGATTGCGGCCTTCATCTGCCTGGGCGTGCTGCTGCTGGTGATTTCGTTTATGTACCAGAAGCTCAAAAACCTGATTTTAGAAGGAGAAACTACTCCGCCAGACCCAACGCCCGCTTCGCATGAAGAGTAAGCTGCTGTTCTTTTTAGCCGGAATGCTGGGGCAACTGCTGCCCGCCCGCGCGCAGGACTTTGCCTGGCAAACGCAGGTGGCCCCCGCCACGCAACCGGGTTATCACCGCATCCTGCTGTCGCCGCAGATCACGGGGTATGCGCAACCCGATCTGGAGGACCTCCGGTTGTTTGGCCCCAAAAATCAGCCGGTGCCCTACCTGGTGCGCACCGAGGTGCCCGTGCTGTACCGAACCTTGTTCAAGCCCTACCAGATTCTGAGCTACGAACGTCGCCCAGGTGGCGTATCAGAGGTTTTGGTGCACAATCCTGAAAAACGGCGCATAAACAACATCAGCCTATTGATTGGCAACGCCGAGGTCCGGAAACAGGTATCCTTGAGCGGCAGCGATGACCGGCAGAACTGGTACGTGCTCAAAGAGCGGGATTTGCTTTACGCCATCCGGAGCACGCAAAGCACTGCCGAGGTCAAGTTGCTGGACTTCCCCTTGAGCAATTACCGCTTCTTCCGGCTTCAGCTCAACGATTCCGTGAGCGCTCCGCTTAACATTCTGCAGGCTGGCTACTATGACACCTATTCAGAGGCCGGCAAGTACACCCGCATTCCCATCCAGACGCTCAGCCGTACAGATAGCGCAGAAAACCACACCACCTATCTTCGCCTGAAATTCGGGCAGCCGGTGTACCCTGAGCAAGTGGTCTTCCACATCACGGCCCCGCAACTCTACCATCGGTCTGGCAAAGTAGTCCTGGGCAAGCAGCAGGTGTACAAACGCCGCTTGAAAAGACCCCGCCGGAGGCGGATGAGAGAGGTTTCAGAGCCGCTGCTGCTCAGTTCCAACGCTCCGGCCGTGCTGGACCTGCCCCACCGAAAGGTAAACGAACTGATCATCCAGATTGAGAACGCCGATAATCCGCCGCTCACCATTGACTCGGTGCGGGTGCTGCAACTGAACCGTTATTTAATCGCGGCATTGGAGCCAAATCAGCTTTACACGCTGCGCTTCGGGAACGAGAAGCTGAATGCCCCGGACTATGACCTGCAGTTCTTTCAGGACAGCATTCCCCAGGATATCCCCGTGCTTCAGGTGCAGAACATCCGCTCTCTTTTACCCCCGAAATCTGAAAAACGGCCCCAAAGCTCCAGGCTCCTGATCTGGGCCGCCATTGCCGTGCTGGCGATAGGCCTCGGCTACATGACCATCAAACTGCTGCGCGACATGGAGAAGAAGGGGTAAAGTCTCTTCCGTTTTAAGGGCTTTTTTCTGAAAACAGGCTAAAAACAAGGCGCTTGCTCCTGCCATTTAACTATTTTTCAGTAGCTTATTGCCTCCGTTCCAACTACTACCCAAACAAACAAAGCTACATGCAACACCCCTACTCCACCCGGTTCTTCCGGCAGTGCCTTCCCTTGCTGCTGAGCGGCCTGACCTTTTTGACGCCCTTCGCCGCCGAGGCCCAGAAAAAGCCGAAATCCAGCACGGCCAAGAACAAGAAAGCCGCGCAAGACCCTTATCCTGAGAAACTGTACAACGGCATGACCTGGCGTTCCATCGGGCCGTACCGTGGCGGGCGTTCGGCTACCGTGACCGGTGTACCGGGCAAACCGAACCTCTATTACTTTGGGGCTACCGGCGGCGGCGTGTGGCGCACCAAAGACGGCGGGGCCAGTTGGGAAAACATCTCTGACAAGTACTTCGGGGGTTCCATTGGCGCGGTGGCCGTGAGCGAGGCCGACCCTAACGTGATTTACGTGGGCGAAGGCGAGAAAACCGTGCGCGGCAACGTGTCCTCGGGTTTTGGCATGTGGAAGTCAGAGGATGCGGGGTTGACCTGGAAACACATCGGCCTGAAAGACTCCAAGCACATCTCGCGCGTACGCATTCACCCCAAGAACCCTGATCTGGTGTACGCCGCGGCGATGGGCAACATCTATGCGCCTAATGACATGCGTGGCGTGTACCGTTCCAAAGACGGCGGCAAGAACTGGGAGCGCGTGCTGTTCGTGAACAACGAGGTAGGCATGGTAGACCTGACCATTGACCCGGTAAACCCCAGAAACCTGTACGCCACCTCCTGGCGGGTACAGCGCACGCCCTACAACCTTTCCTCTGGCGGACCTGGTTCGGGCATCTGGAAAAGCACCGATGGCGGCGACACCTGGAAAGAAATCTCCCGCGCCACCGGCTTACCCAAAGGCACCTTGGGCATCATTGGGGTGACCGTTTCGCCGGTGAACAACCAGCGCGTGTGGGCTTTGGTGGAAGCCGAGGACGGCGGTTTGTTCCGCTCTGAAAACGGCGGCGAAACCTGGACCAAAGTGAACGAAGACCGCAGCCTGCGCCAACGCGCCTGGTACTACACCCGCCTCTACGCCGATCCGCAAAACCTGGATGGCGTGTACGTGCTCAACGTGGGGAACCATCACTCCACTGACGGCGGCAAAACGTTTAGATCCATCGCTACCCCGCACTCAGACCACCACGACTTGTGGATTGCTCCGGAAGACCCCAAGCGCATGATCCTGGCGGATGACGGCGGCGCGCAGGTCAGCTTTGACGGCGGCGAGAACTGGAGCACGCCTGACAACCAGCCTACCGGCCAGTTCTACCGCGTGGTCACCGATAACGCTTTCCCGTACCGCATCTACGGCGCCCAACAAGATAACAGCGCCGTTAGAATTGCCAGCCGCACCAGCGGCCGCAGCATTGGGTTACACGACTGGGAAGAAACGGCAGGTTCTGAAAGCGCGCACATTGCCGTGAACCCCAAAGACCCCGAGATTGTGTACGGCGGAAACTATGGCGGCTTTATTGGCCGGTTAGACCATAAAACCGGCTTTGAGCGCACCATCAACGTGTGGCCAGACAATCCCATGGGCCACGGGGCCGAGGGCATGAAGTACCGTTTCCAGTGGAACTTCCCTATCTTCTTCTCGCCGCACAACGCGAACAGGCTCTACACCACATCTAACCACGTGCACGTGACCACGAACGAAGGCCAAAGCTGGGAAGTCATCAGCCCGGATTTAACGCGCAACGACAAAACCAAGTTGGGACCATCCGGCGGACCGATTACCAAAGACAATACCAGCGTGGAGTACTACGGCACCATCTTCGCGGCCATGGAATCCCCGGCGGAGGAAGGCGTCATTTGGACGGGTTCCGATGACGGCCTGGTGCACGTGACCCGCGATGCCGGCAAAACCTGGACCAACGTCACGCCCAAAGCCTTGCCGGAGTGGAGCATGATTAACAGCGTAGACCCGCACCCTACCCAGAAAGGCGTGATGTACATGGCGGCCACGCTCTACAAAACCGGCGATTTCCAGCCACTGCTTTTCAAGACCACGGATTACGGGAAAAGCTGGACGAAAATCACCAATGGCATTCCGGCCACGCACTTTACCCGCGTAGTGCGCGTAGACCCAAAAAGAGCTGGTTTACTGTACGCCGGTACCGAGTACGGTATGTACGTCTCGTTCAACGACGGCGCTTCCTGGAAACCGTTCCGCCTGAACCTTCCGCTGGTGCCCATCACGGATTTGACCATCAAGAACGACAACCTCATTGCTGCTACTCAGGGCCGGGGCTTCTGGATCATCGATGATTTAACGCTCCTGCACCAGTTAACGCCACAGTTAGCTGATAGTAAGGCGCACCTGTTCAAACCCATGCCTACTTATAAGATGACCGGCGGAAACTTTGCGAATGCTAAGTTTGAAGGCCAGAACCACCCGGGTGGCGTCATGGTGCATTTCTATTTGCCTACCGCGCCAGACACCACCTCCAAAATAGCCCTAGAGATTCTGGAGAAAGGCGGCAAGCTGATCAAAAAATATACTTACGGCGCCAAAGAAGCCGCTGATAAACTGGAGGCAAAAACCGGCCTAAACCGCTTTGTCTGGAACATGACCTATCCCGAGGCCTCGCGCTTTGAAGGCATGATCCTGTGGGGCGGCGGCACCCAGGGCCCAAAAGCCATTCCCGGCACCTACAAAGCCCGCTTAACCGTGAACGGACAGCCGCAGGAAACTGAATTTGTCATCTTGCAGGACCCACGCAGCCAGACATCGCTCGCCGATCTGCAGGCGCAACAAGCCTTCCTGCTCAGCGTGCGCGATAAACTCACCGAAACGCACGACGCCATCAGCAAAATCCGCGAGGCCCGCACCCAGATCAACGGCGTCACCGCTCGCTTCCAGGGTAAACCGGAGATGAAAGATGTGCTGGATGCCGCCAAGGCCATGAACCAGAAAATGACCGAGGTGGAGGAAACGCTCTACCAAACCAAGAACCGCAGCGGACAGGACCCTTTGAACTACCCCATTCGGTTGAACAATAAACTTTCCAATCTGGCTTCCCAAGCCTCGGTTGGCGATTTCCGGCCCACGGATCAGATGTACGCCTTCCAGAAGGAAGTGACGGCCCAGATTGACGAGCAACTGAAGAAGCTGAACCAGGTGTTCGCCACGGATTTACCGGCGCTCAATCAGCTGATCCGGAGCAAGAACGTGGACGCCATCCTACTGAAAGAAAAGAAAGAGACGAAGTAAGCCCGCTTCCCACTTAGTGGTTCGCGGCGCGTCTGGAGACACGTATCATCCTTAGGCACGAATCTGGAGAAGCGCGCCAGTAATTTTAAACCTGTGAGGTCTTGGAGACCTCACAGGTTTTTGCGTTTTAAGGGTCTTTTCCTGAAAACAGGCTTGAAACAGAAATCCTCTACCATCCCGTCGGCCTCTTTGTAGTGGATGCACTTTCCTGCTATAACAGGATGTAGGGGCAATCCCTTGTGGTTGCCCTTTACGTTACCAACCGCATGAGGGCAACCACAAGGGATTGCCCCTACTATCTCATCAGAGGGAAAACGCGTCTTGGAATCGGGAGTATGAAACGAATTCAGATTTGAAGCACTTTTCAGAAAAGGGGCTTAAAACGGCCCGGCGGAAAAGAAGATTGCAAGAAATATAGCAGATGCCTTATATTGCCAGCTTGAACAAGCTGCTTTTATGAAATTTAGTATCCCCCTCCTGTTCCTGGGTTTCTTCGCCCAGTTCGCCGTTGCTCAAACCAGTCCAGCAAAATCGGCCCCGGCCACCAAAACCATTACGCCCGCCGCAGTAGATTCCCTGCAGGTGGAATACGTGCGCACCCAGCCCGATGCCGAACTGTGGCTCCAACCCGGCGACCGCCTGCAGGTGCGGGTGAAAGCCAGAACCGGGCTCAAAGTGAGCCTCTGGAACAAACACCCATTACCCGAGCTTCCGGCGGCGCAGAACAAAGGCGAAACCGGCCTGTACGCGGGCACCTACATCGTGCAACCCGGCGACAAACTTTCCAACCTGAACGTGCCGGTGCTGGTAGATGACACCACCGATGTGTACCCGTACAACGTGTTTAGCACCAGCAGCAAAGTCACCCTCTTGAACCCGGCCCAGCCGCTGTATGGCGTGACCCAGAGTAAGAACGCGTACATGAACTATGGTTTGGGCGAAGACCGCCTGGGCGGTGCCAAGATGGGCTTTCTGGATTCGCTGGTGCGGGTGCAGGTGAACGGGAAAGTAGGCCGCGATTACCGCATCCGGTTATCCAACACGCTGAATGCCTATATTCCGGAACAACAGGTGAAACTGGAAGGACCCGGCACCTACACCGGCGAGAGCCTCACCAGTTCCTGGAGCGTGACCGGCGACAGCGCCCAGGGCAAATACGACTACGTGCGGGTGGCGGTGGGCCAGCGCCTGCCTTACACTTCGTACATGGACGTGGACCCCGCGCGCATCATCGTGGATATTTACGGGGCCGTTTCCAACACCAACTGGATGACCCTGCACCGCACCCTGCGCGAGGTGAAAAACGTGCAGTACCAGCAAATTGCCTCAGACGTGTACCGCGTCATCATCGACCTGAAACATCCGCAGGCCTGGGGCTACAGCGTGGGCTACAAGGGCACGTCATTGGTGGTAAAAGTGAAGCGTCAGCCGCCTAAGCTGAAACTGAAACACCTCACCATTGCCGTGGACGCGGGCCACGGCGGCACCAACAAGGGCGCTACCGGCAAAACCGGCATCCCGGAGAAAGACATCACCCTGAAAATCGCGCAGCAGCTCCAGCAAGAACTGACTGGCAAGAAAGCCACCGTGATTATGACGCGCGAAGCCGACGTCACGGTAGACAATACCACCCGCCTGCAGAAACTGCGCGAGGCCCAGCCCGACCTGCTGGTGAGCGTGCACGTGAATTCCTCGGGCCGCCCCGAGGTGAGAGGCACCAGTACCTATTACCGCCACCTGGCGTTCCGGCCACTCTCGCAGGCGCTGTACGAAGACGTGCTCCAGTTGGGCCTGAAGGAATTCGGGAACATTGGCGGCTTCAACTTCGCGCTGAACGCGCCCACGGAATTCCCCAACGCGCTGGTGGAAACCGCCTTCGGCTCCAACCCCGAGGACGAGCAGCTCCTGATTAACGCCCAGTTTCAGGAAAATATGGCCAAACAGATCAGAAAGGGAGTCCAGCGTTTCTTGAAAGAAACCAGAAAACGGAAATAATTGGTTTTTAAGGGGCTAGTACTTGTCTTAAGTAGAATAAAACTTATATTTAGAACACACTAAACCCTAACTAACAAACTTTTATGGAAAACACCACTACCCCAGATTCCTTCTTCTCAGACATCTATGACACCTCTCATACCGTGACGTATGCCGGCTTCTGGATCAGATTTGTCGCCGTCCTGATTGATGGGGTGGTGCTCATGATCCCCAACTGGATTATCAGCACGGTCTTGATAGGCGGAACCGTAGTGGCGACAGATGCCGCCAATCCGTTTGCCATGTTGGCGGCCATGTCTACGTCCATAGGCATCAGTTCTCTTCTGCAGATCCTGTACAAGTCCATCATGGAAAGCTCTTCATGGCAGGCTACGTTGGGCAAGAGAGCCTTAAACCTGAAAGTAACCGATGAGCAGGGCCAACGGATTTCCTTTGGCAAATCGCTGCTCAGATCCTTCGCCACCATCTTGTCCAGCATGATTCTGGCCATTGGCTACATCATGGCGGCCTTCTCCTCGCGCAAGCAAGCCTTGCATGACAAAATTGCCAGCACGCTGGTGGTGAAAACCCGCTAACGCTTCTTGCTTTGTATGCTGCTTTTCTCCTTTTCTCTCATCCTTAACCTTTCTTAGACCATGTCCATGATAAAAGAGTTTAAAGAGTTCGCCATGCGTGGCAATGTGGTAGATTTAGCGGTGGGGGTCGTGATTGGGGCTGCCTTCGGCCGGATTGTGAGTTCGCTCGTAGACGACATCCTGATGCCGCCTATTGGTATCATGCTGGGCGGCGTGGACTTTAAAGACCTGAAACTGGTACTGAAACAAGGCGTGTTGGGCCCAGACGGCAAACTCACCGACGTGACCCTGAACTACGGCAACTTCATCCAGACCCTCATTGACTTCCTCATCATTGCCGTCGCCATTTTCATGGTGGTCAAACTGATGAACACCCTCAAGCGCAAGAAAGCGGCTTCGCCGGATATTCCGCCCGCCCCTACCAAAGAAGAAGTCCTGCTCACCGAAATCAGGGACGCGCTGCGTTCCAAGCCTCTGTAAGCTTAGAAACCAACTTCCTACTTTGCGGCCCGTTTCTGGAAAACGGGCCTAAAACAGAAAGGGCACCGATCATCTCGGTGCCCTTTCTGTTTTTCTATTGAACGTAGCCATTATGCGTCGGCTTCCTTTTTGTCTTTGATGGCCAATTGCCCGCAAGCGGCGTCAATGTCCTTGCCGCGGCTCCGGCGCACGTTCACCTGCACGCCTCGGTCGGCCAGGTAGCGCATGAACGGTTCCAGGCGGTCATCACTTGACTTCTTGAACTGCCCGCCGTCAATGGGGTTGTACTCAATGATGTTCACCTTGCACGGAATGATCTTGGAGAACTGCAGCAGTTCCTGGGCATCTTCCAGATTATCGTTGAAGTGGCTGAGCAGGATGTACTCATAGGTGACCTTGCGGCCGGATTTCTCATGGTAGTACACCAAGGCTTCCTTCAAGGCCTCCAAAGAATTGGTCTCGTTGATGGGCATGATCTCGTTACGCTTGGTGTCATTGGCGGCGTGCAGACTCAGGGCCAGGTTGGCTTTGATGCTGTCATCGGCCATTTTCTTGATCATCTTGGCAATGCCGGCGGTGCTCACCGTAATGCGGCGGGCGGCCATGTTCAGACCGTCGGGCGCGGTGATGCGCTCAATTGACTTCATCACGTTGGCGTAGTTCAACAGCGGCTCGCCCATGCCCATGTACACAATGTTGGTGAGCGGGCGGTTGTAGTTGTTCTCGGTCTGTTCCTTGATGCGCACCACCTGGTCATAGATCTCATCGGCGTTCAGGTTCCGGATGCGGTCCATCTTGCCGGTGGCACAGAAAGAGCAGGTCAGCGAGCACCCCACCTGGCTGCTCACGCAGGCGGTCATGCGCTTGGGGTGCGGAATAAGCACGCCCTCCACAATGTTGCCGTCATAGAGCCGGAACGTGGATTTGATGGTATAGTCTGAACTCAGCTGGCTTGTGTTCACGGCCACGCTGTTGATGGTGAAAGAACGCTCCAGTTTCTCGCGCAGCGGCAGACTGATGTTGTTCATCTCCGCAAACGAGGTAGCCGTCAGTTTCCAGACCCACTCGTAGACTTGCTTGGCGCGGAAGGGCTTCTCACAGTTTTCCGTCATCCAGGCCTTGAGCTGGTCCAAAGACAGTTTCCGGATGTCCTGCCGGTTCAGAATCTCGATATCTGGGATCAATGTGGTACTCATACCACAAAGGTACAAAATATCTTACGCTTTAGTTTCCAGACGGTCCAGTGCTTCAAGCGGAATCGTTTTCAGCTTCCGCAGCTGGTAATCAAAACACAGCATGCCGGTTTTGGCGTGGGCTATTTCCTTTCCGTTTTGGGTGGAAAGGCGGTACACCAGATCGAAGCCGTACTTCGTGAACTCAGTGGCCTGCACCTGCACGGTGAGCACATCGCCGTAGAAGCCTTCGCCTTTGTAGACAATGCCCACATCGGCCATAATCAATCCGGCCCCGCCGAATTCCAGCTCAGAATAGCCGTGGCTTTTCAGGAACTGCACGCGCGCCTCATGCAAGAGGCTGAGCAAAGCGTCGTTGCCCAGGTGACCGCCGTAATTGAGATCGGTGATCCGGATGGGCAATTCAGTTTGGAAAGAGAAACTGGCGGGGAGGTCTATTTTGATGCGGGCCACAGCTGAAAAGAGTTGAAGGATACAAGATGAAGCCCGAGGTCGTTGAACCTGTTTTGGGCCTGTTTTCGGCAAAATACGCAAAAAATAAGCCCCGGCACGTGGCCGCGCCGGGGCTTAGAAAGTTCTCTCAGAGAAAAGACCGTTACAGCTTAACGATTTTCTGGCTGCGCACGCCGGCTTTGGAAACGATCTGCAGCAGGTAGGTGCCGGAGGGCAGATGGGCGATGTTGATTTCCTGTTCTTCGGCGGTTTTGGCTAACGTGACGGTAAACAAGGTTTGCCCGGTGAGGCTTACCACAGTAGCGGTGCCACCAGAGTTTTGCTCCATCTTCACGGAGAAGCTATTCACAGTGGGATTAGGATATACTCGCCAAGCCGATGGCACAAGTTCATCGCCGCTGGCGAGCACCACCTGAAAGTTGCTGTACACGTAGCGGTCTTGGTTGACGTAGGTGCCTTGGCTGCTGCCCTCAGAGGCGGGCTCCCATCTCTGAAAGACCACTTCGCTCATGTGGCCGTTGCTGTCATAGGTGCGGTTATACTTGAAGCCGTTTTCCACAACCCAGGCTCCGTTCTTCCAGGTTTCCTCTACCCGGAGGGTCAGGTTGCCTTTGTCATTCAGGGTTTCGGAAAACCGGTAGGCCTGTCGCCAGCCGCCGTTTTCCCATTCCTCGGCCACGGTGACAAAACTTCCGCTGGTCTGGTAAGCGGTGGTCTGCTTCATGACATTCACCCACGCGTTGTTGCGCCATTCCTGATAGGTATCCGTCACGAATTGCCAGGTATCTTCATTGGACAGATCTACGTCATCGAAATTGTGCCAGACCAGGTCGGTTTCGCGCTCTGAGTTTACCCAGGCGTTCTCGTCCCACTCCTGGTAGGTGATGCTGGCGGGTTGGTTGCTGCCAGCAGCGTACTCAAACACGGTTCGGTCTTCTACTACCCAGGCATTGATGTCCCAACCGTATTCGGTGATGTCCACCAGATGGCCTTCCGGGTTGTAATTGAAGACTCTTTTGATGGAGTTACTCCAGACGCCGTTCTTGTGGAACTCAGAGATGGCCTGAGTGAGCTGGTCGTTGTCATAGGTATAGGCTTCTTTATAGCCGTTGTAGAGCAGCCAGGCACCACCTTCCCAGTAATATTGCAGGTCTTCGGTGAGGTTGTCGTGGCTGTCATAGGCGGTGACGAAGCGGGCAAAATTGCTGTTGTCTGCCTGGGTCACGTGATCCTCCACCAGTAAACCGGCCGTGTTGAAGGTATAGGCATGAAGATAGCCCAATCCCCAGGCGTTGGTGGTTTCGTTCCAGGAGAATTCCTGCGCGTTGCGCGGCTGCGAAGCGTATTCGCCCGTGCGCAAAGTGCGCGACGAGGTCTTGGCCCGGACGGCCTTAGCCGAAGACGCCGTCATGGTTGCCCTCTCGCGGAAGCGGGCTCCGGCAGCGGTCTCCCGTCTCCCTTGGGCCAGGCCCGTGAAAGCTAATGCCAGGAAAAGAATCCCCAGGGTAAGGGCTTTGCGCCAGTTCACGGGAGCCTTGGTTTTCCTGTAAATGTGTTTCATAGAAAGCTGTATAAATAAAAGATGCGTCACCTACCAGCCCAGGCATCCTCAACCCTGGGAAGCACCTCAGATACAAACCTACGTTACATCTAGGATATCTTCAATACCAATCTACTCGTAATTATATTGCAGAAGGTTAATCAACTACGTACAGATTCCTGAGTTTTGGCCCTGGATTCTTAAAAACACCGAGAAAACAACGCGTACGGGAAGAGCCTTGAAACCAGAACGGCGCGGCTCGCCCCTTTTACGTAAAAACCCGCGCCTTGTACATGATCGCGGAAGAATTTCTTACTTTAGGGCTTTCTACCAAGTGATTTAAGCACCGTGACCATTCCCGCCTTGCAGAAAGGCGATGCCGTTGGCATTGTCTGTTTAGCCCGAAAAGTAAGTATTGAAGATATTGAGGACGGCATCCGGGTGCTGGAAGCCTGGGGCCTGCGGGTGGTGCTGGGCCAGAGCATTGGCGCCGAGGACGGGTACTTTGGCGGCCCTGACGCCCTGCGCCTAGCCGATTTCCAACAGATGCTGGACAACCCCCAGATCAAATCCATCTTCTCGGCTAGGGGCGGTTACGGCACCACGCGCATTCTGGACCAGATCAATTTCTCCGCTCTGCGGGAAAACCCGAAATGGGTGATTGGCTTCAGTGATGTCACCGCCATGCTCTGCCATTTGCATGCATTGGGTTTTGAAAGCGTGCACGGCACCATGCCGCTGCTCATGGGCAAGCCCGATACCCAGGAAGCGGATGATACGCTGCACCAGATGCTGTTTCATCAGCCACGGCCTTACTCATTGCCTGCGCACCCGCGCAACCTGCTGGGCCAAGCGACGGGCCAGGTCATCGGCGGCAATCTCATCCTGCTCAATACCATTACCGGCACGGCCTCAGACGTAGACTACACCGGCAAGATTCTGTTCCTGGAAGACGTGGGCGAATATTATTACAACGTAGACCGCGTGCTGGTGCACCTGAAACGCCTGGGCAAACTGGAAAAACTGGCCGGGCTGGTGGTAGGGCAGTTCTCAGACATGAATGACACCGCCGTTCCGTTTGGCAGAGACGTACCCCAGATTATCCTGGACCATTGCTCCGGCTACGGCTACCCCATCTGCTTTGATTTCCCGGTAGGGCACGTTCCCCGCAACCTGGCGTTACTGATAGGCCGGGAAGCGACGCTGCAGGTTAACCAAGAAGGCGTTTCACTAGCGTATACCTCACCGCGGCTTTAAGCAATGACTTACCTCAAGGTGTAATTTATTCACGACTTCGCAACCCACCCCTACCCCTCCGAGGAGGGGATTTTCTACCAGCGTGTTTGGTTTGAAAAATACTTGGCGTAGATTCTACAGTAGCTGGTATTCCCCTCCTCGGAGGGGTGGGTAAATGCAGCTTAGCTAAATCACAACTTGAGGTACTTCTAAAGAACCGCCCCACCAACATCTACTTCAGGTATCAGAAACAGAAAAGCCGCTTCCCGGCTGATTTCCGGAAAACGGCTTCAAAACACGTCTAACGAAGGTTCTTACTCTTCGGTCATGACCACGTGCAACACGGTTTGTCCCACGGCTTTCAAGGTGTTCCGGTCGATCACGTCCAGGTTGTCGGTGTGGCGGTGGTGGTACGGTCCGAAGAACCCGTCTGGGCTGGTGGGATCATAGGCGATGATGTCGGCCATCCGGATGTTGGCGTGCTGGATGACGTAGGTGTGGTCATCGGTGATGCCCGGGCTGTCCTGAAACGGGAAATAATCTGAGTAGCCGATCTGGTTCGCCGTGCGCCACACTTTCTCCACTACATCGCCGGCGTAGGCGCGGCTGGTTTCCTCTCGTGCAAACCGAGAGCCTTTGGCCCCTACCATGTCTAGCAGGATGCCATAATTAGCGGTATAGCCTTTGGGCAGGAGGTTTTTGGCCCAATACTGCGAACCCAGGCACCAGGTGTCTTCTTTGTAGGGACCGGTGTTGTCGGGTTGGCCGTAGTCTTCGCCGTCAAACAGCATCAGGTCTACGCCCACGTTGCCGGTCAAGGGATTCGCCTGCAGTTGACGGGCGATCTCCAGTAAAATGCCTACGCCGCTAGCTCCGTCATTGGCACCGTCCATGGGTTTGGTAGGGTTCTGCTGATCTTTGTCGGCTACGTGACGCGTGTCCCAGTGGGCGGCCAGTAAAATGCGTTTACCGGCTTTGGGGTTGAACTGCGCCATGATGTTCCGCAGATTCAGCGACGTTCCGTCATAGGCTTTCGCGGTGAAAGACTGCACCTGCATGGTACCGCCGTAGCTTTCCAACTTCTGGATAAGGAAATCGCCGCAGGCCCGGTGCTCCGGTGTATTGGGCACGCGCGGCCCGAACGCCACCTGTTGGGCCACGAACTGGTACGCCGAGTCGGCGTTAAACGCCGGAACGTTCACCGATGCCTTGGCGGCGGGCTGCTCAGTTGTAGCGGTCTCGGTATTCGTCTTTTTCTCGCAGGCAGGCAGGCTGGCGGCCAGCAGCAGGCCTAAAGCCAGAACTTTCATGTTATTCTTCATACGCCCAGTCAATACCGGTTTTCATGTCTTTGATCACGATGCCCTGGCCTTTTAGCTGCGCCCTGATCACGTCTACCTTGGCGTAATCTTTGGCTTCCTTGGCTTCTTTGTAGAAACTCAGTACTACCTGGAGCAAATCCTGGGCATCGGCGGTCTGCTCTATTTTCAGGCCTAACACATCTAACACCAGCGTGCGGTACTGCGTCCGCATTTCCTCGAAGGTCTCCGGGGAGATGGTCTCCAGTTTGAAGCCGCCTGTGTGCATGCTGTTGATTTTCTTGAGCAGGTTGAACAGTGCGGCAATAGACTTGGCGGTGTTCAGGTCATCGTTCAAGGGCGCGAACAGCTCGGCGGTCAGTTTTTTGATCTCCTCTTCGGCTTTGGCATCTATGGCACCCGTTGTCTCCGGATATTGGAGTTGGTCCAGAATGCGGAGGCCGTTGATCACCTTCAGGTAGCCTTTGCGGGCCGCCTGTAAGCCTTCATTGCTGAAGTCCAGGGTGCTGCGGTAGTGCGCCTGCAAGATGAAGAAACGCACCGTCATGGGCGAATACGCCTGCTGCAGGGCCTCATGGGTGCCTTTGAAGAACTCGCCCAGCGTGATAAAATTGCCCAGCGATTTGCCCATCTTCTTGCCGTTGATGGTGATGAGGTTGTTGTGCACCCAGAAACGGGCGGCATCGGTGTGGTTGTGGCTGGCCTGGCTCTGCGCGATTTCGCACTCGTGGTGCGGGAACATCAGGTCCAGTCCGCCGCCGTGAATATCGAACTGCTTGCCCAGGTACTTCCGGCTCATGGCCGAACACTCCAGGTGCCAGCCCGGGAAACCATCGCTCCACGGCGACGGCCAGCGCATGATGTGCGAGGGCGAGGCTTTTTTCCAGAGCGCGAAATCCAGCGGCGAGCGTTTCTCCTCCTGCCCTTCCAGGTTGTCACGGGTATTGGACAGCAGGTCCTCGATCACGCGGCCCGACAGTTTACCGTAGTTATGCGCCTGGTTATAGGCGGGCACATCGAAATAAACAGACCCGTTGGACTCATAGGCCAGGCCGTTCTCCAGAATCTCCCGGATCATCTCAATCTGCTCAATGATGTGGCCCGAGGCGCGGGGCTCGATGTCTGGGGGCAGCACGTTCAGGCGTTCCATGTCCTGGTGGAAGCTGTTGGTGTACTTCTCCACCACTTCCATTGGCTCCAACTGCGCGGCTTTGGCTAGTTTCTGGATCTTATCTTCGCCCGAGTCGGCGTCGTTCTGCAGGTGGCCTACATCGGTGATGTTGCGTACGTAGCGTACTTTGTAGCCCAGGTACTGGAGGTAGCGGCGCATCACGTCAAAGGTGATGTACGGGCGGGCGTGGCCCAGGTGGGCATCGCCGTACACCGTAGGTCCGCAGACGTACAGGCCTACAAACGGAGACTCTAGCGGGGTAAAAGGTTCTTTGGTCCGGGTGAGGGTATTATATAGAGATAACGGGTGGTTCATGGGGCAAAATTATAAAACTTACTGGTACTTGTGGTAACGGTACGAGGTTCATGGGGTAAAGTGCCGTTTTCTTTAAGTTTGACGAAGGAAGTTTAGTTGTTTATGGCGTGTTTTCTGGGAAGGAGCTTGGAAACGAAGCCTTTTTCTTAGTGCCTGCAATTTGTCCGTTGCTGGCGTAGCGGTTGGTTGATGCGGAGCCCTTATGCTTGGTTGTTGCATCTTTTCCCTCCGTACGCTCACGGCCGCGAGGCCCCGCCTTCCCCTCTCGCACTGCCCTTTCGGCCTGCAGTGTCCTTTGCGCTTAGCTTCTGTCTGTCCGGGGCCAAAAGCGAGGCGCGCTCGGGAAAGACTGGAACTGGTTCGTTTAGTAAAGGCCTTTACTGTCTATTACAGCGAACCACCCCTGCCCCTCCTTAGCCAAGGAGGGGAGCTTTTGATTACTCCTTTTGTTCTTCTTCACACAGACTTGAAACATGGTTCAAGTCTGTGACTTGGACCTACCATGACCGGAAGTTTGCAACTTCCGTGAGGCGAAAGCCTCAAAAACATTCGCTGGATTAGCAATAGCAAGCATTGCCTAGAACCGCAACACTGCCCACTCCAAAGACCTCGTAGCGTCTTCAGACCTGCGAGCGTCTGCACCAATACCGTTTCAAGGCTGTTTTCAGCAAAACAGCCCTAAAACAATCAATTCCCTTCCTCTTCCACCGGGGCAGTCAAGACGTAGGTAGATTCCAGCGGAAAGTGGTCGGTGAATTGGATCTGGTCCAGGACATCGAAGCGGAGGAGTTCCAGGCGGTCGCTGTAGAACTGGTTGTCTATTCTGATGGGGAGCTTGCCGTTATAGGTGAACCCGAAGCCGCTGCCGCCTTCCTCAAAGGCATTCTGCAGCTGCCCCCGGAGTTTCTGGTAGGTGTAGGAGCTGGGCAAATCATTTAAATCGCCGCAGAGCAGAACCGGATGGCGGCTGGCCTGGATGTGCTCCAGCAGCTTCTCTACCTGGTAACTGCGCGCGATGAAGCCGCCCTTGAGCCGACGCGCGATGTTGCGGCCTTTGGTTTTGAGACCGGCTTCACTCTGCACGGCGGCCTCTACGTCTTTTTCCTCAATGGCCATGGACTCCAGGTGCATGTTGTACACCCGCAGGGTATCTTTGGAGGGGAGCTTCACATCCACGTAAATCACCTGGTTTTTGGTAGGCCGGTCAAACACCACAGACCCTTTCTCTACAATGGGGAACCTGGAGAAGATCGCCAGGCCGAACTCGGCCCCTATTTTATTTGTGAGAGCTTTCCCTACGTAGATTTCCCGGTCTTGCTGCTTGCCGATCCGCTTGCGGCTGTTGTAGGTGTTATCGGTTTTGTCATGGTAGAATTCCTGCAGACAGAGGATGTCGGCGTGGTGTTCGGCCACCCATTCCATTTCTTTCTCGGGCAGGGCTGGGTCTGCTTCATGCAGGTGCTTGTAGACGTTGAAGACCCGCACGTTGTAGCTCAGCACTTTGATGCGCTGCTCCTCGGGCTCCGGTTGGGCGTCTGGGGTGTTCAGGGAAAAATAACGGGTGTGCTGGCTCCAGAACAGAAAAATGAGCAGCGCGGGCCAGAGCGCCCACACTGGGCGTTGCCAGAGCCACAGCAGCAGCAGCACGCCGTTGAGCACCAAGGCTCCGGGCAGCGACATGGCCACGAAGCCGGCGGCCCAGAAAAGATGCGGCGGCACGTACTGGCAGGCCACGCCCACCAGCAGCCACAGGGTAGACAAAGACGTGAGAAAAGAAAGGATCTTGCGGCGCACAGAGAAAAATTTAATCGCAGAAGTAAACCTACGCAAAAAACCGGAGGCCGTTGAAAAAACGTAGGTTCTGGCTCCTTTGCGGGCATTTTCAGGAAAACAGCGCAAAAATGGATTATTAATATCTACCGGGTTTTAAAATAGCCCACCCGCCTCTCCGTTTTAAACTTGACCTTACGTGCCTTGTAATTGAAAATTATACCCTAATTTTACATTCTTAACACCTTATTAGTACAGCTATGTTGTTATCCAGCCTATTATTCATCGGCAACTTAGGAACCGGCGAAATTATCGCTTTATTGGTGATCGTTCTGTTGCTGTTTGGCGCCAAGCGTATTCCAGACCTGGCCCGTGGCTTAGGGAAAGGCATCCGGGAGTTCAAAGACGCCACCAAGGAAATCAAGAACGACATTGAGAACGCCGCCAATGATGACCGGCATTCCAATAACCAGAACAGAAACAATTATAACAACGGCCCGGGCTATACCAACCCAAACCCAGGTTATAACAATCCTAATTACAACAACGGCAACGCCCCTTATAACAACGGCGCACCGTACAACAATGACAATGCGCCGTACACCAACGCGCCTGTCAACCCGAACCCAACACCCAACAACCCCAACGTTTAATACATGCGTTATACATCCCTTGACGCTATCCGCGAGGAGATAGGCCGAGGCTCGCTCTCCTGCCGTCTGCTGGTGGAGCGTTACCTACAGAACATCAACACCAAGCGCCATCTGAACGCGTTTCTGGAAGTGTTTGAAGAGGAAGCCCTTCGGCAAGCCGAAGAAGTGGATGCCAAAATACAAGCTGGCACCGCCGGCAAACTGGCCGGCATGGTGATTGGCATCAAAGACGTGCTGGCCTATGAAGGCCACGCGCTCCAGGCCTCCAGCCAGATCCTGGACGGTTTCAAATCTCTGTACACCGCTACCGCCGTGCAACGCCTGCTGGCCGAGGATGCTATCATCATTGGCCGCCAGAACTGCGACGAGTTTGCCATGGGCGGTTCCAACGAGAATTCCGCTTTCGGGCCGGCCCTCAACGAAATAGACAACTCCCGCGTGCCGGGTGGCTCCAGCGGCGGTTCTGCCGTGGCCGTGCAAGCCGATCTTTGTTTAGCCTCCATTGGTTCTGATACTGGTGGATCTGTGCGCCAACCGGCGGCCTACTGCGGGGTAGTGGGCATGAAACCTACCTATTCCCGCATTTCGCGCTACGGACTTATTGCCTACGCCTCTTCTTTTGACCAGATTGGCGTCATCACGCAAAGCGTGGAAGACGCCGCGCTTCTTCTGGAAGTAATGGCTGGCCCCGATGAGTTTGACGCTACCGTGAGCCAACGCCCCGTTCCTGCCTACAGCCAAAACCTGACCTTTGACCGTCCCGCCCGCATCGGGTTCATCCGTGATTCCTTTGAGAGTCCGGGTCTGAATTCTGAGGTGAAAGCGGCCGTGCAAGGCGTACTGGATGGCTTACAGGCTGACGGCCACACGGTTGAGCCGGTGGAATTCCATTTTTTAGATTATATTGTGCCCACCTACTACATCCTGACCACCGCCGAAGCCAGTTCCAACCTGGGCCGGTATGATGGGGTGAAGTATGGTTTCCGGAGCCAGAACGCCACGGATTTGGCCTCTATGTACAAGAAAACCCGTTCCGAAGGCTTCGGGAAGGAAGTACAGCGCCGCATCATATTGGGCACCTTCGTGCTCTCCGCTGATTATTATGACGCTTACTACACCAAGGCGCAGCAGGTACGCCGCCTGATCAAAGAGAAAACCGATGAGCTCCTGAGCCAGTACGATTTTCTGATTCTACCTACCACCCCTACCACTGCTTTTAAGATAGGGGAAAACACCAAGGATCCGCTGGCCATGTACCTGGAGGACATCTACACGGTACAGGCAAACCTGGCAGGCATTCCGGCTATTTCGTTACCAATTGGCACAGACGCCGCAGGGCTCCCAATTGGGGTACAGCTGATGACCAAAGCTTTTGGGGAAGAGCAGTTACTGGCTTTCTCTAAACAACTGATGAACCATCAACCACACCTAACCGCCTAATGCGCAAAACTACCCTTCTTACTGGCCTTGTACTTTCACTAGGCTTGGGCTCTGCCGTGCAAGCTCAGGAAATCCCGACACTGGTCACTCCAGCGGTGCAAGTAAAAGACACTACCAAGGTACTCGTTGACTCTGTAGAATTCATCCCGGTAGAAACCGATGAACTCATCCAAGACCGCCTCAGCTGTCTGGAACAGGAGATTCCCTTGGAGTTTAACAAGCAGGTAAGAGGGTTGATTGACTACTTCACCATCCGGAACCGGAAATACACCCGGCGCGTGCTGGAGCGCAAGCCCCTGTACTTCCCTATGTTTGAGCAATACCTGGCCAAGCATAACATGCCAGATGAGCTGAAGTATCTGGCGGTAGTGGAATCAGCGTTGTTGCCCAAGGCGGTTTCCTCCGCCAAAGCCGTTGGTCTGTGGCAGTTCATGGACTTCACCGGCCGTGACTTCAAGCTGGTGCAGAACCATTACCTGGATGAGCGCATGGACCCGGAGAAATCCACCGAAGCCGCCTGCAAATTCCTGAAGCAGTTGTACCGCATGTTCGGGAGCTGGGAAATGGCGTTGGCTGCCTACAACTGCGGCCCTGGCAACGTGAGAAAAGCCATTGCGCGTTCTGGGGGCAAAAAGACGTTTTGGGGCATTTATCCGTATTTGCCTAAAGAAACGCGTGCCTACGTGCCCTCTTTCACCGCTTTAGTTTATGCGCTGAACCACGCCGAGGACCACAACCTGCACCCGGCCAAGTTACAGACACCCATTGCCGTGGACACGCTGCTCATCAGCCAGCCCCTGGATCTGAAACTGCTGGCCAAGCAACTGAACCTGCCCGAAGACCAGATCGTGAACCTGAATCCGGCCCTGAAGCTGAAGCACATCCCCGAAAACGTGGAGAACTTCCCATTGCGCATTCCGGCCGATGTTCGCCCTTTCCTGGCGGAAAACCGGATGGCCATCCTGGACTCATCGCGCTACGTGGCACCTTACCGGGCACCGGCCAGAACCAAACTGCCTACTTTGCAGGAAGCTCCCGCCGCCATTTTGGCGAAAGCGGAGCCTGCTGCGGGAGACAGTTCCGTCAAGACTTTCTACACCGTACGCCGCAACGACAATCTTTCCAAAATCGCGAAGGAGCAGAACGTAACGGTAGAGCAGCTCAAGGCCTGGAACAAGATCTCGGGCAGCATGCTCACGGCTAACCAGAAACTAGTGGTGTTAAAGCCAGCCGCAAAAGAAACCCTGGACGCCAAACAGAAAGAAACCCCAGCCACCGAGACGACGCTTTTGGCTTCTGCCGAGGAACTTCCTGCCGCCACGAAGCACGCTGGGCCTGACGCTAATTCTGTTCCGAAGGAGAATGCGGCCATTGCCATGGTTTCCAAGAAAACTGCTGCCTCTAAAAAAGCTGAAGTAGAAAAACCGCAGACGGTACACCACGTGCAAGCCGGCGATACGCTCTGGAACATTTCCAAACGCTACAACAACGTGAGTGTGGAAAAACTCAGAAAAGTAAACAAACTGAAAGGTGACGACTTAAAACCCGGCATGAAGCTGATTGTGGGCTGATGCGGGCAAAAACATAAAAGTAGCATCTCTGGCTTCGGCTTGGGATGCTTTTTGTTTTTTTGGTGTTTACGCCAAAACGTGCCTAAAACAGACCACCCAGAAACCGGGCCCGCTTTGGTGAATCGGAAAAATCTTAACAATTTGTATTTATTACCCGCGTGACCAGCCATGGTTTTGCGGTTTGGCCACACTTAGAATACTACACGAGAATTGAAGGACATGATTAAAATCAACAAGGAAGACGCACTGAATTATCACAGCCAGGGCCAACCCGGCAAGATAGAGGTGGTGCCTACCAAAATGGTGAGCACGCAGATGGACTTAGCCCTGGCGTATTCGCCGGGTGTAGCGGAGCCTTGTAAAGCGATTGCCGCCAACAAAGACGATGTCTACAAATACACCGCCAAGGGCAACCTGGTGGGCGTTATTTCAAATGGTACCGCCGTTTTAGGTCTGGGGAACATAGGCCCCGATGCCTCCAAACCCGTAATGGAAGGAAAAGGCGTGCTCTTCAAGAAATTTGCGGGCATTGACGTGTTCGATATTGAGATTGACGAAACCGACCCAGAGAAATTCATCCAGATTGTGAAATCTTTGGAGCCCACCTTCGGGGGAATTAACCTGGAGGACATCAAAGCACCGGAGAGCTTCAAGATTGAGAATGCCCTGCGTGAGCAAATGAACATCCCGCTCATGCATGATGACCAACACGGTACCGCCATCATCTCCAGCGCCGCCTTGTTGAATGCCCTGGAAGTGGTGGGCAAGGACATTGACAAGATCAAGATGGTGGTGAACGGGGCCGGAGCCGCCGCCATTGCCTGCGCCAAGCTGTACCTGGAGCTGGGCGTGAAGATTGACAACATCGTCATGTTTGACAAAGACGGCATCATCAACCCGGAGCGCAACGACCTGGACATCTACCGCGCCCAGTTCGTGACCACCCGAAAGATCACCACCCTGGCCGAAGCCATGGAAGGAGCCGATGTGTTTGTGGGCCTGAGTGCCGGCAACGTTTTAGCGCCTGAATTGGTGAAACTGATGGCAAAAGACCCCATCATCTTCGCCCTGGCCAACCCAGACCCCGAGATTGCCTACGAAACCGCGATGGCCACCCGTGAAGATCTGATCATGGCCACCGGCCGCTCAGACCATCCTAACCAGGTGAACAACGTACTCGGTTTCCCTTACATTTTCCGGGGTGCCCTGGACGTCCGCGCCACCGAGATCAACGAAGCCATGAAGCTGGCTGCCGTGTATGCCCTGGCAGAACTGGCCAAAGAAGGCGTGCCGGACATCGTACACAAAGCCTACGGCGATAACTCCATCGCTTTCGGTCGCACGTACCTTATCCCTAAGCCGCTGGACCCCCGCCTGATCACCACCATCAGCCCGGCGGTCGCCAAAGCGGCCATGGATTCCGGCGTAGCCCGCTTTCCTATTACCAACTGGGAGCGCTACCACCAGGAACTGCAGGCCCGCATTGGCATTGACCAGAAACTGATGAACCGGATCCTGACCCAGGCCCGGCAGAACCCTAAAACCGTGGTCTTCGCGGAAGCCGATCATTACAAGATTCTGAAGGCGGCCCAAACTGTACTAGAGCAGAAACTGGCGTATCCTATTCTGTTGGGTGAGCGCGCGCGCATTCAGGAGATGATTGAAGAGTTCAACATGGACCTGACGGGCAGCGTGATCATTGATCCGCGCGAAGAAGACGCCAAATGCGAGAAATTTGCCCACTTATTGTATGAGAAACGCAAGCGCAAAGGCTTAACTCTGTTTGACTGCCGCAAACTGGTGCGCGACCGCAACTACTTCGGCTGCATGATGGTGGAAACCGGCGAAGCCGATGCCCTCATCTCCGGCCTTACTCGCGAGTATTCCTCTACCATCAAGCCGGCCCTGCACGTCATTGGCGTGGAAGAAGGCGTGAACAAAGTGGCGGGTATGTATATAATCCAAAACAAGAAAGAGCCATACTTCTTCGCTGACACCACCGTGAACCTGCAACCTACCGCCGAGGAACTGGTGGACATCATCGGGTTGACGGCCCGTTACGTGCGGTTCTTTGACCAGGAGCCCCGCATGGCGGTCCTCTCCTACTCCAACTTCGGGTCCAGTTCAGGACAGGTACCAACTAAAACCCGGGAGGCTACCCGCCTGGCCAAGCTGCGTTACCCAGACCTGATCATTGACGGCGAGATGCAGGCTAACACCGCCCTAAACCGTGATCTGCTGCGCGAACACTATCCATTCAGCGAACTCGCGAACGTGGGGGCCAACACCCTCATCTTCCCGGGACTGGCTGCCGGTAACATTGCGTATAAACTTTTACAGGAAATTGGCGGGGCAGAAGCCATTGGCCCTATCCTGATGGGCATGCGTAAACCGGTGCATATCTTGCAGTTAGGTTCCTCCGTGCGGGAGATCATCAATATGGTGGCCATTGCGGTGGTAGATGCGCAAACATCCAAGACAAAACTCTAAATAGTACCACTGCGTAGTGGGTCTATCCTGAGCGGCGGGCGCTTCTCTTAGTTCTATACTACAGCATTCTGTTTTTAGCTTATTCCTTTGAAAATAGGCTGAAAACAGAATGTTTTTATTATCTTATAAATCTGATTTCACTTTACATACTGCTGGTCAAATGATCGCATACTTAGATGGCCGCCTGGCTCAGAAAGACCCTACTTTCGTCATCATTGATGTGGGAGGGGTGGGGTATGAACTGCGTATTTCCCTGAACACCTACGGGCAACTGCCCGAGGGAGAACGCTGCCGTCTCTACACGCACCAACACATCAAGGAAGACGCGCATACCTTGTACGGTTTTGCCACCCCCGCTGAGAAAAGCGCCTTTTTGCATTTAATCTCCATTTCGGGGGTGGGGCCTAACACTGGTCTTATGATTCTTTCCTCTCTAACCGTGCAGGAAGTGCAGCAGGCCATTGTGCGGGAAGATGTCCGGACCATCCAGCAGGTGAAAGGCATAGGCGCCAAAACGGCCCAGCGCATCATCCTGGAACTCCGCGATAAATTCCGGAAAGGATTGGGTCCAGATGCGATAAACGTCTCTTTTGGTGCGCACAATACGGCACGGGAGGAGGCGTTATCAGCGTTAGTTACATTAGGCTTCGCGAAGAACATCGCCGAGAAAACCCTGGATGCTATCATCAAGCGGGAGGGCGCAGGCTTGACCGTGGAAGAAATGATCAAATTCGCTTTGAAGTCGTCTTAAGAAACTTCCCCATTATTTGTGTTTTACAAAAGAAAGCCTCACGTTCTTGCAGCCGCAGTAGGGTTGGTGTCGTTGATGGCTTGGCTTTCTCAGGCCGAGCCAATGAGTTTTACTATGGCAGGTGCCTCCGCCTCGCTCATAGGGTTGTCTGAAATAGATGAAGAAGAAGTACAAGACACAATCAAAAACCAGGGATACATTCCTTCCCGGCGTCCTAAACTGATTTTCGATGATCGGCGGGGAGATCCGTTTTCCAACAGGACCACGCTGTCACCGCTTTTGTTGCCGCTGCCCAAAAACGTAGAGTTACAGGTAGTGCCCGATGACAGCTTGAAAAGGTACGAAATCACGGAGCAGATTGGCGGCTATGACTACCGCGATCCCAGCACCATGACCTTTGAGGAGTACTCCCGCTACCAGCAGCAGAAGGCCATCCGGGATTACTGGCGCACCAAATCTGCGGCGCTGGATGAGCAGAACCCCGCCGCGCCCAGCCGCCGGCTGGTGCCTACCCTTAACTTAGGAGGCCGTACGTTTGACCGCTTGTTTGGCGGAAACACCGTAGATATCCGGCCCAACGGTTTGGCCACGCTCAAGTTCGGAGCTCTTTTCAACAAGAACGAGAACCCGGCCATTCCTATCCGGCAGCAGAGCATCGGGGACTTTGAGTTTGACCAAAGCATTGCCCTGAACATTGACGGCCGCATTGGCGAAAAGATGCGCATTACGGCCAACTGGGACACCAAAGCTAACTTCGACTTTGAGAACAACCTCAAGCTGGAGTACACCGGCTACCCAGAAGAGATCATCCAGAAAATAGAGGCTGGTAACGTGAGCCTGCCCCTGAACAACTCCCTGATCCAGGGTGGGCAGAACCTCTTCGGGTTAAAGGCGCAGTTGCAGCTGGGGAAACTCTCGGTGACCGCCATTGCCGCCAACCAACGCGGGAGCATTGATGCGGTAGATATTCAAAACGGGGCGCAAAACCGCCGCTTTGAGATCAGGGCAGATGAGTATGACCGCGACCGCCACTTCTTTCTGGCGCAATTCTTCCGGAACCGTTATGACCAGGCGCTCCGCAACTTGCCGCTGGTGAACTCGGGCATTGTGGTGCGCCGTTTGGAAGTGTACATCACCAATGACAACCGCGCCACTCAAAACCTCCGGAACGTAGTCGCCCTGATGGATTTAGGTGAGCCGCAGCCGTTTCAGAGCCGTTTCAGCAACAACTTACCCGCCAATGCCGCCGCCGGCAACAACCAGAACACCTTATACGCCAGCCTGACCAATAGAAACAATACCCAGGTTGACAACTTCCTGGAAGGGTTTGGCCTGCGCAAGACCTCTGACTTTGAGCACGTGCGGGCGCGTCGCCTGGACCAGACCGAATACAAGTTCAACGCGCAGTTGGGCTACATCTCCCTGAACGCCGCTTTGTTGCCGGAGCAGGTGCTGGGCGTTGCGTTTGAATACACGCTGAATGGCCGCACCTACAAAGTGGGGGAACTTCAGGAAGACTACCAGAACGTGCCCGAAGACCAGGTGATTTACCTGAAGCTTCTCCGGGGCACCAACCCCGGGTTGAACCTGCCTACCTGGGACCTGATGATGAAAAACGTCTATGCGCTCAACGCCAACCAGGTGGACCGCCAGAATTTCCAACTGAACATTGCCTATAAAGACGATGCCACCGGCGGAGACCTGACCAGTTTTCAGGATGAATCGCGGCTGAAAGGCATTCCGCTGATCCAGGTATTCAACCTGGACAACGTCAACACCAACAATGACCCTCCCAAAGACGGTAACTTTGACTTTCTATCAGGCATCACCATTGACACAGAATCTGGCCGCATCTTCTTCCCGCAGGTAGAGCCGTTTGGTTCTTTCCTCCGCTCCCAGTTCACGCCGGGCACAGAAGACCAGTTCATCAATAAATATGTGTACCAGGAGCTGTATGACTCCATCCAGACTGATGCCCAGCAGTTCGCCCAGAAAAATAAGTTCTTTATCCAGGGCCGTTACCAGGCTTCTAGCACCGATGAGATCACCCTACCCGGCATCCGGATTGCCGAAGGCTCGGTGGCGGTGTACTCCGGTGGTACCAAACTGGTAGAGGGCCAGGATTACCAGGTATTCTATGACCTAGGCCGCGTGAAAATCCTGAACCCCAGCTATCTCAACAGCGCCAGCAACCTGCGCGTCACCTATGAGAAAGCCGATATTCTTAGCGTGCAGCCCAGAACACTGTTAGGCGCTAGGTTTGATTACAGGGTAGACAATGACCTCATTTTGGGCGCCACGGTGCTGCACCAGGGCGAAAGGCCCTTTATCCAGCGCGTCAACATTGGGGACGAGCCCAGCAACAACACCATCTACGGATTTGATGTCAACTATCGGCGGGAGTCCCGTCTGCTGACCCGCCTCACTGACAAGTTGCCTTTCCTGGAAACCAAGGAACCTTCCGCCGTTACTTTAGGAGCCGAGATTGCCCAATTGGTGCCCCAAAAAACCTCCTTTGTAGGAGAAGACGGCGTGTCATACATAGATGACTTTGAAAACGCCAAAACCCCGTATTCTCTCGGCGGATTCAATACCAATACCTGGCGCTTGGCGGCCACTCCGGCTCCTCTTGCCAATGGTACCACTGGCTTGGCACACGCTTACAACCGGGCCAAACTGGCCTGGTACACCATTGACCAGGTGTACTACACCTCCAGCGGATTACGCCCTAACAACATCAGCCGGGAAGAACTGGCCAACCACTATGTCCGGGGCGTGCAGCGACGGGAGATCTTCCCTAACCGTGACCCGGAGACTAACAACTCCTATGAATACACCTTTGACCTGGCGTATTACCCCAGAGAACGCGGGCAGTACAACTACAACCCAGGAGTCAGTTCAGATGGTCGCACCTTACCCGGAGACCCGCGGAACAACTGGGGCGGTATCAGCCGGGAGATTTCCTTTGACAACAACTTTGACAACGCCAACATAGAGTACCTGGAGTTCTGGATGCTGGATCCGTTTATCAAGGGAGACCGGGGCCGGAGCATCATCACAGGCTTAGATGATGCCCGTAACAGCCAGGATGAAAACGGTAAACTGGTCTTTAACTTAGGTAATATCTCAGAAGACCTCCTGAAAGACCAGCGCTACCAGTTTGAGAACGGCCTGCCGACCAACGGAAACCTGGAGGCCACTGAGGCGACCGCCTGGGGCCGCGTCACCCGCAACCAGTTCCTGACCGATGCCTTTGACGCGGAACCCGGTTCCCGCCAGTTCCAGGACATCGGATTGGATGGTTTGAACGATACGGACGAACGCGCCTTCTTCCAAGGCATCTACAGCACCCTGGAAGATCCATCGGCTGATAACTTCCGGCACCACTTAGACGGGGCGTATGACGCGGCCAACACCGGGGTACTAGGCCGTTACAAGAACTTCAACGGCATGGAAGGCAACTCCCCGGTGAACAGTGAGCTTTCCTCCAATGCCTTCCCAGACAAAGAAGACCTGAACAAAGACAACGTCCTCAGTGATCTGGAGCAGTACTATGAATACAACATTGACCTGCGGCCAAACAAACTGGCTGTAGGCGATAACTACATTGTAGACAAAGTAGATTCCACAGACGCGAACGGCAATAGAATCAGCTGGTACCAGTTCCGGATTCCGGTGAGAAAACCGACTGGCAACGTGAACAACATGCAAGGCTTCAAGTCTATCCGGTTTATGCGGATGTACACCACCCAGTTTGCCGAGCCCGTAGTTCTGCGCTTTGCCCAGATGCAGTTTGTCTCCAACCAGTGGCGTACCTACAACTCTATTCTGTCTAACGGGGCTCCCTGCGTAGGTGACTGCGACTCTGATGCCTCTTCTTTTGCGGTATCTTCGGTTAGCATTGAGGAAAATGGCGAGGTAGATGCCGGTACCATCCCGTACGTGGTGCCACCGGGCGTAGAACGCCAGCGGGATTACTCCTCGGCCAACAACCGCCGCCAGAACGAACAGTCTTTGCAGTTAACAGTGGAGAACCTGCGGGATTCTTTCAGCAAGGCCGTGTACAAAAACGTGTCACAGGACATGCTGATCTACAAGCGCCTGAAAATGTACGTGCATGCGCAGAGCCCAAGCGGTACTCAGGACAACGAAGTAAACGCTTTCCTCCGGATAGGAACCGACTTTACCCAGAACTACTATGAGTTCTCCATTCCGTTGAAGATGACGCCGCAGGGCAGCCGTGACCCGTACCAGATCTGGAACGAGCAGAACTTCATTGACGTGGCCTTTGAGGAGTTTGTGAAACTGAAATCAAGACGGAACCAGGCCAGCTTCCCGCTGAACCAGGTGTTTACCGAATCCCGCGAAGACGGCAAGGTATTCAGAGTGATAGGGAACCCGGACTTCAGTGACGTGCAGAGTTTGATGATAGGTCTGGAGAACCCGGCCTCACCAGACAAGGCGGCCCATTCGGTGACGCTGTGGGTGAATGAGCTGCGTGTGTCAGATTTTGACCGCACCGCCGGCTGGGCCGCCACCGCCCGCGCCAACGTGAAGCTCGCTGACTTTGCCAACATCACCGCCACCGGTTCTTACACCACTGTAGGGTTTGGCGGCATTCAGCAGACCGCCTCGCAACGGGCTAGAGAGACCACCAGCCAGTTTGATGTCACCGCCAACGTGGCCGCGGAGAAACTGCTGCCTTCTGGCTTAGGCTTGGTAGTGCCCCTGTCTGTGCAGTACGGCAGCACCGTCAGTGAGCCCCGCTATGACCCGCTGGACCGAGACACCGAGTTAGACCTTTCGTTGCAGAAATTTGACAGTGATTCAGAAAAGGACCGGTACCGGAAGGAAGTAGTAAGCCAGACCACCACCAAGAGCGTGAACCTGCTCAACGTCCGGAAAGAGAAAACCGATCCGGAAGCCAAGAGCCACGTGTATGACATAGAGAACCTGTCCTTCTCTTACGCTTACACCGAAGTCCTGCACACCGATATCTCCACGGACCGGAACTACTCTAAAACCTACACCGGCGGTATTGCTTACAACTACAACAACTCCCCTAAAAGCTATACCCCGTTTGCCAACGTGAAAGCGTTCCAGTCGCCGTACCTCAAATGGCTGAAGGAATTCAACTTCACGCTACAGCCCAGCAGAATCTCCGTACGGGCAGACTTAGACCGCCGCTACAACGAGACCTTCCTGCAGGGCCGCACCTCGCCGTACAGTTTGCCAGACACCGTCGGTTTCCTGCCTACTTTCCAGAAATCGTTCTTCTTCAACCGCATCTATGACGTGAAGTGGGACATCACCAAGAGCCTTTCCCTGGACTATACCGCCACCAACCGGGCCGTGGTAGATGAACCAGACGGGCGCATTACGGACGAAGTGGACTCCCTGCGCTACAAAAACAAAGTGATCTGGGATAACCTGAAGAGATTTGGCCGCAATACCAACTTCAACCAGATAGTAGCCGCCACGTACCGGTTACCGCTGGACAAGTTCCCGCTCACCGACTGGGTTTCAGCCGATGCGCGGTACCAGGCCGGTTTCACCTGGACCTCCGCCTCTACCGCCCTCAGCCGAAACGATACCCTGCAACTGGGAAACACCATTGAGAACAACACTGAGACCAGCCTGAGCGGAAAACTGGACCTGGTACGCCTTTACAACAAGGTGCGCTTCCTGAAGGCGGCAAACGAAGCCTCTCCTAACCCGGGAGTGCGGCAGCAGTCGGTTAAGCCGGGGCAGCCAGCAACGCCAGATTCTACCAGAAGTGGCGGACGGCAGGTCCTAAACGGAATCCTGCGCGCATTGATGTCAGCGCGGTCCGTCAACTTCACGTATGCGCGTACCGAAGGCACCTTGCTGCCGGGCTTCCTGCCTACCACTAAGAACTTCGGGCTAGCCGATGGGTTTGGCGCGCCGGGTCTGGACTTCGTGCTGGGCAAGCAGTATGAACTGGATGAACTGTTCCAGAGAGCGAACCGCGAAGGCTGGTACACCGACAGCAGTCAGTACCTGAACACGCCGCTGAGCTCCCTGAAATCCGTTAACCTAACAGCCCGTGCCACCATTGAGCCATTCAGGAACTTCATCATCACCCTGGACGGGATCATGAACAAATCTGAGATTGATGAAGTGTACTACCGTCGTGACACTGAGGATCTGATCGTGAAACGGCAGACTCCGTTCACCACCGGCTCTTACCGCGTTTCCTTTATCTCGCTGCAAACCATGTTTGAGTCAGGTTCCGGGAACAGTTCAGAGGCTTTTGAAAACTTTATCCGGTACCGGGCTACGGTGGCAGAAAGGCTGAACACGGCCAACAACGGACCGGGGCTGTACGCCCTGAATTCACAGGACGTGCTCATTCCGGCGTTCCTGAACGCGTATCAGGGCAAGGACATCAACGGCTACAAGGCAAAATCCACCAAACCGTTTGATGCACTACCACTGCCTAACTGGAACGTGGTGTACAATGGTTTGGCGGCCTTGCCTTTCTTCCAGCAATATTTCAGTTCCTTTACCCTGAACCACGCTTACCAGTCTACCTACACGGTTGCCAACTTCAGCACGTCGCTGGACTACAGCTTTGAGCCGAGCGGCTTCCCGGACCGGGCAAACGAAAATGGCGAAGTGATTCCGTACTACATCGTGAGCCAGGTAGCCATCACCGAGAGCATGAACCCACTGGTGGGGATTAACTTCCGGACCAAAGGACAGATCACCGGCCGTCTGGAGTACAAAACCCAACGCAACCTGCTCCTGAACATGACCAACGCGCAGGTAACCGAGAACGACGTGAAAGATGTGGTAGTAGGCCTGGGCTACACCACCACTAACTTCAAAATTCCGTTCCGGGTGGGTGGCTCGCGCAGAACGTTGGAGAATGAGTTGACCATGCGCCTGGACTTTACTTTCCGGGACAATGAAACCATTCAGCGCACCATTGCGGTAGATACCAACGGAAACGAGTACCAGAACAACCTGACCACCGCCGGCGCGTTGCAGGTACAGATACGGCCTACCGTTGATTACGTGGTAAGCCAGCGCCTGAACCTGCAGTTCTACTTCACCAAGAACATCAACGAACCCAAAGTGGCCAACGCGTTCCGGAACACCGTGACCGAGGGCGGCATCCAGCTTCGGTTCAGTTTATCTGAATAAGGCTTGCGGCACGTGCCAAAAAGAATGTAATTTTGAAACAAACTTAAATTAATCTCTTATGAACTTCCCTGAGGAGCTGAAATACACCAAAGACCACGAGTGGATCCGGATTGAAGGCGATGTAGCGTACGTAGGCATTACTGATTTCGCGCAGCGCGAGCTGGGTGACATTGTGTATGTAGACATTGACACCCTGGACAAAGACGTAGCCAAAGAAGAAGTATTTGGTACCGTTGAAGCGGTAAAAACCGTTTCTGATTTGTTTAGCCCGCTTTCTGGCCAGGTTTTGGAAATCAACGAGAAACTGGACGGCAGCCCTGAGTTGGTGAATTCTGATCCTTACGGCGATGGCTGGATGATCAAGATGTCTATCGCTGAGCAAGCCGAAGTAGGCGAGCTTCTTTCTGCCGCCGCGTACCGCGAGCTGGTAGGCGCCTAACATCGTTCTGCCGTGCGTCTTGCTTACTATGCACTGGCACTGGGGTGGGCAGTAATCATTCTGGTACTGACCTTATTGCCCGCCCCTCTTTTACCACCTGCTCCAGAGTTGGAGTTCTTCACCGTTGATTCCCTGGTGCACGCCCTCCTCTTTGGGGTGCAGTTGCTTCTCCTGCTTTTCGGGTTACAGCGTGACCCTTCCGTCCATTTAAAAACCCGCCTAATCACCGGCTCTTTTCTGCTGGTAGTGGCTTTCGGTATTCTGGTGGAGATCCTGCAAGGCTCCATGGGCTTGGGCCGGGCCGCAGATCCCGTAGATGCCCTGAGCAATTCCATTGGCGGGGTCATTGGCTTGGCGCTGTGGTTTCTGTTCGTGCGGCGTTTTGCGGCCAGTTTCCGTAAAACAGGCTAAAAACGATTCCATGCTCCCCTACCGCTGGCTTTCTCTCCTCCTCTTCCTACTATGTGTTCAGGCAAAAGCCCAGGACATGACGCGGGTGCGCCAAACCATTTCTGATCTCTCCTCCCCGGCTCTGCACGGCCGCGGGTACGCCTTCAAAGGAGATAGCCTGGCCGCCAATTATCTACAGAAACAGTTTGAAGCCATTGGTCTGCGTCCCTTCGCTGCCGGCTACAAGCAACCGTTTACCCTTCCCGTCAACATTCTGGAGAACCGCCTTAAACTGGAGATTGACGGCAAAGCCCTGGTGCCCGGGGTTGATTTCATCGCGCACGCGGCCACCGGGTCCGGAGCCGGCGAAGGCAGAGTCTATGACATAGACACCCTGATCCTGAAAGACGTGGACGTGGCGCAACAGTTCCTGACCAATAACCTGAGCAACAAAATACTGGTGGTGTACCAACGCCATTTCCAAGAGTTGCTTTCGTTACCGGAGCCGTTCCAGCCGCAGCTCAGAAGCGTGGCTGCCGTGATCGTGCGCCAGCCCGGCCCCAAGTTGATGGGTACTATCAAGGGCGAGCAGTTGCCGTTCCCGATATTGGAGGTGCTGGAAAAATCCTGGCCGAAAAAAGCGAAGAAAGTGTCCTTTGCCGTAGATGCCCGCCTTGACCCACAGTACCGGAGCCAGAATGTCATCGGGTTTATTCCTGGTAAAATCAAGCCAGATTCCTTTTTGGTAGTGACGGCGCATTATGATCACTTAGGCCATCAAGGCAAAGACTTGTATTTTCCCGGCGCGCATGACAACGCCAGCGGCACGGCCATGTTGCTGGAACTAGCCCGCTATTACGCCCAGCCCCAAAACACGCCAGACGTTTCCATCACGTTCATGGCTTTCGCGGGAGAAGAAGCGGGTCTGGTAGGCTCGCGTTTCTACACCGAGAATCCGCTCTTCCCGCTGAACAGAATCAAGTTCCTGTTGAACCTTGATTTGATGAGCACCGGCGAAGAAGGACTGATGGTAGTGAACGGCAGCGTCTTCCCCAAACAGTTTTCCCTGTTGCAGCAACTGAACCAGCAGCACCGGTATGTTTCCCAGATCAGGAGCCGGGGCAAAGCCGCCAACTCAGACCATTACTTCTTCTCCGAGAAAGGTGTTCCCGCGTTCTTCTTCTACACCCTGGGCGGCACCACCACCGAGTACCACCATCCCAAAGACACCGCTGACACGCTGCCGCTCACTAAATTCAAAGAAGTGATGGCCTTGATCCAAGGGTTCATCAAAGCCTTGTAAAACGTATCAGCCGAAGACCGTTTTGGCCCCGTTTTTCCGAAAACAGGCCCAAAACAGCTGTGCTTCTATATGGCTCGGGAAGGAAAACGAAGGAACCTGTTTCCGGCGGCATAGTTTCCCTTATGAGTAGAAACAGCTAACGATAGGATCCGGAAGCAACGCAATAAGGTGCCCATCTCACAAAGCCGGGAAGCACTTCCAAGTCCTCGCCGATTAATCTTTGAAACTAGAAAACTTCCAAAACAGCCCCTGGCGCGAGTCTCCAGACTCGTGCCAGCTGCCTGCAGCAGGCTATGGGCTTGGATAGGGCCTTCTGCTTTCTAAGTGCGATTTACCGCATCAGCAGAACCCTGCGCACCACCACACCTTTATCGGTTTGCATTCTGATGAGGTAGAGCCCGTTCGTCTGGTTTTGCAGGGAGAACTGCAGCGGTTGGCCCCGTACATGCCGGGGCGAGGAGGTTTCCTGCAAGATTTGTCCTACTGCGTTACAGACCTGAACACTGGTGATAACGGCCTCCGGTGAATCAATGTAGAGAATTCCAGTAGTAGGATTAGGGGAAACCGTGATGGCCTGTTTGGCGCGTTCTTCCTCGGCCCCCAGCGGGTCTCCGTTTACTTTCACGTCGTCCAAGTAAAGGTTGTTTTCGAAGTCCGTGATGTGCCGGAACTTGAGGAGCACAGTTTTAGAAGAAGCCAGGCCCGCCAGATCAACGGTTTCCAGCCGCCATTGCGAAGCGGTCGGCACAAAGTCGTCCTCGGTGAAATAAGGAGTGGCGGTGGTCAGGTCTTTCCCAGCTTTCTGGTAGAGGCGCTGGTAGGTGGCTCCGCAGTTAGTGGAGGCCCAGACTTCCAGGGTATCAGAGAAACCACTTTCTGACAGCAGCGAGTATGCCACCTGAAAGGTCATTTTAGGCATGGCCCTGGTGGTCAAATCCAAGGGAGGCAATATCAGCTCATCCACCAGACCATTGGCTTCATAGGCGATGTTCTGCATGTACGCCGAGGCCGCGCCGGTTTTAGCGGCTTTGGTGGTACGCTCCCAGGTGAGATCCTGGTTGAGGTTCTGGATGGTCCAGCCAGCGGGCGGGAAAACGGCACTCTCAAAGCTTTCCTGCAGCGGCAGGGCTGTTCCCTGGGCTTGAAAAGCGACGGAGATGGCATCATTCGCGGCGTTAGCGTCTGTAGCAGCGTTGTTCCGAGAGACGATGGTAAACCGGATCGTGTGTGCTCCGGCGGCTGTTGTCACTGCCGGAAGAGTGAGGGTGGCATTCAGGAAGGAAGCGACCGAGCCGGTCCAGTTGAATGTCTGGGTGGGGCCGTTGTCTACGCTGTACTGAATCTGGGCCGAGGTGAGGGACTGATTTCCGCGGTTGCGCACCACCACCACCGGGGTGAAGGAAGTAGTGCAGAGAATTTTTCCGGGGGAAGACACTTCCAGCAGGGCGGCATCCAGATCAGGTACCTGCGGAGCCGTGCAGCCGGGCGAGGAAAGCAGCCCCGCTCTATGCGCGGCAAGCGTCTGTTGCATGAGGTTTTTCTGCCCGGTGGTGAACAGGTTCATGCAGGCGTCATTGGTGTAGTCCATGTAATTCATGAACATATCACTGGTATTGGAACAGCTGGCATGCGGGAACGTGGGGCAACCGGTATTTTTCGTTTCCTGGGTAGGCGTATCGGCGATCTGGTCATCTCCGCATTCTTCATCGCCCCAGATGTGGAACAGATTGAGCCAGTGACCCACTTCATGGGTAGTGGTGCGGCCCAGATGAAACGGACGGGAGACGGTGCCCGTGGTCCCGAAGTATCGGTAATCAATCACGACACCGTCAGTGGAGGGTGCCCCCGCGTTAGGAAACTGAGAATACCCCAGCACCGATTCACTAGCGGCGAACCGCACAATCCAGATGTTGAGGTACTGACTCGTGTTCCAGGCATCTTTTCCGCCAGTACCGCTGAATTTCATGGCATCGTCTACCTTGAACGTGGTGGTAGTGGTTTTGGTGCGGGTAATACCGGTGGTAGGTTCCCCGTCTGGGGTACGCTGCGCCAGGCAGAACTCAATCTCGGCATCAGCGGCCACCCCTCTGAAAGCTTCAGGCGTGTTGGAGACATCGGTGTTCAGGCGCCGGAAATCTTTGTTCAGCACCGCAATCTGGGATTTGATCTGGGCGTCTGAGATGTTCTGCGCGTCTGTGTTGTACACTACGTGCACCACCACCGGAATGGTCACCACCCCACCCAGGACCCGTTTCTCGAAGGCATTTTTCGTCCCGATTCTGGCTTCGCGGGCTTGTTGCTGCAATTGCGCCCGCAGGTTAGGCCTGTCCCGCTCCAGACGCTTCACGTACTCCATGGTGCCGCAGGAACGGTCCTGCCCCAGGACTTCGCCCATCCCCAAGATCAGCAGAAAGAAAAAGATGCGTAGTCTTCGGGACATCGGCTAGGTGCGTTTTAGGGTCGTTTTCTGGAAAACAGGCCGAAACCGAACGGCTACAAGATGTTGTTCAGCTGCTCTTTGATCTTCTCCAGCTCTTCCTTCATTTCTACCACCAGGTGCTGGATGGTGGCGTCATTGGCTTTGGAACCGATGGTGTTGATTTCTCTTCCTATTTCCTGAGAGATGAACGCCAGTTTCTTACCGGTTGGTTCAGGCAGGTAGACAGTCTCGGTAAAATAATGCAAATGGTTGACCAGGCGCACTTTCTCCTCGGCAATGTCCAGTTTCTCAATGTAGTAGATCATCTCCTGCTCAAAGCGGTTCTGGTTGAACGACTCTGACGAGCTGATCTCCTGCAGGTGCCCCTGGATGCGCTGTTTGATCTGCTCTACCCGGGTAGGATCATGCTTATCCACCTCGGCCAGCAGAATCCGGATGCGGTCTATGTAGGAAACAATCTCGGTGGTGAGGGCTTTGCCTTCATCGGCCCGGAAGGTGTTGAACTTGTCAATGGCTTCCAGCAACAGCGGGAGCACCTGCTCCCAGGCAATCTCCTCCGTTTTGGTGTCTTCTGAAGATTCGGCCTGTAAAACGTCAGGCATGTGCAGGGCCAACCGGAACAGATCCGGCGATTGGGCTCCCAGGGCTTGGGCGGCCTGCTCAATTTCCTGGTAGTACTGCTTCAGTAACTCGGTGTTGATTCTGCTGCGGGTGGCGTTGGCTTTGTTGCGGCTGACCTCAATGGTGAGGTTGATCTTGCCGCGCACCAGGCTCTTGCCTATTAGGTTTCTGATTTCCAGCTCTTTGTCAGACAAACTGCGCGGGATGCGCAGGCTCAGGTCCATGGATTTTGAGTTAAGCGATTTCAGCTCAATGCTGACCATAGAACCTTCTGTCTCTAGGTGGGCCGCCCCAAACCCAGTCATGGATAAAAGCATAAGTACTTACGTAAGTAAAAAGTTGAAAAGTAAATTTATGAAAAAAGTGCCACTCTCTCCCTATCTTGCCGCCTGAGCTTTCTGAGGGGCTTTCCTTTACTAAGCTCAGGTATTTTCTTTATCTTTGCCGTATGAAATTTGGAGTTGTCGTTTTCCCGGGGTCCAACTGTGACCAGGATGTCATTGATGCGTTGCAACACACTACCCAGAAGGAAGTTGTCAGGCTGTGGCACAAAGACCATGATTTGCAGAACTGTGATTTCATAGTGCTGCCAGGAGGTTTCTCCTATGGTGATTATCTGCGTTCCGGCGCTATTGCCCGTTTTTCGCCTATTATGCAGGAAGTGGTGAAGTTCGCCAACTCCGGCGGATACGTGTGGGGCATCTGCAATGGCTTCCAGATTTTGACGGAGGCGGGCCTGCTGCCCGGCGCGTTGCTGCGCAATACCAGCCAGCAGTTCATCTGCCAGAACGTGTACATCACCCCAGAGAACAACGAGGCGCTGCCTACCGCTCTGCTAGAACCTGGCAAAGCCTATAAAATTCCGATCGCCCACGGCGAAGGCCGGTTCCACGCCGATGCCGACACCCTGAAGCAACTGGAAGACAACGGCCAGATCATGTTCCGCTACTGTGATGCCAACGGTGAGGTGAATGAGTACTGCAACTGCAACGGCAGCTTGCTCAACATTGCCGGCGTGAGCAACAAGAACAAGAACGTGTTTGGCATGATGCCGCACCCAGAGCGCGCCGTTGACGCCGACCTGAACAACACCGATGGCCGTCTTCTGTTTGAATCACTCTTACAGTCTGTACAGGCGTAACCCGTTTCCTTTCCAGAAGAAAGCAGCATACTTGCTCAATTATACAATGCCTCTCTGGTCTTCCAGGGAGGCATTGCTGTTTTAGGGCTATTTTCTGTAAAACAGCCTCAAAACAGGAATGGACCTCTTTCGCATTCCGTCCACCTTTAAAGGGACGGAATGATTTTTCTGTAAATAGGTTGTAGGGGCAATCCCTTGTGGTTGCCCTTGCGCTGGTCAACGCAGTTTAAGCGCTATCGCATTCCATTCACCTTTGGAAGGCCCATGATGGTTTTCCTGTAAATAGTTTGTAGGGGCAATCCCTTGTGGTTGCCCTTGTGCTGGCAACCGCAAGGTTGTTGGTGATAACACCAACAAAGGCAGCGAAAACAACTACTTCATGATACAACGCCTCCTTGTTCTTCAAGGAGGTGTTGCTGTTTTGGGGCTGTTTTAGAGAAATCAGGCGTAAAACAGATGCCGCCTCAAGAGCATTTGCGCAGAGAAAGCTACCGTATCTGGCAAAAACAGAGCGCCTCCTTTTACTTAAAAGGAGGCGCTCTGTTTTAAGGGCGTTTTCAGGAAATCAGCTTATAAACGGGTTTTTCCGGCACCGGCTATCGCTGATTAGAAGTCATAACCCATGGAGAAGTAGAACTTAGGTCCTTCGCGTTTCAGGTTGCGTTCTCCCCAGGCCATGTCAAACCGACCATAGACGCCCAGCAAGGTAGTGCGCGCGCCAAAGCCGTAGCCGTACATGAACGGGTTCCGGAAGTTGCGGACAATCACCTGGAATGGAGGACGCGGCACAGGTTGCGTGTTCACGGAGTTATCATCGCTGAACGGGTTTCCGCTGTCATAGGCGGTACCGGCATCAAAGAAACCAACCAGCTGCAGGTTCCGGAAGAAGCCCGAGTTGATAGGCCCTTCAAACAGGTACTGGAAGACCGGCAACCGTAGTTCTGAGTTCCACAGCACATAGCGGGTTCCGTTGCGGGCACCGTAGTTGAAGCCCCTCATGGGCGTGGCAAAGTTCATGAACAGATAATCAACCGGCCCCATGGCAAGGCTGTCATCGTCATCGGCATTGATCCAGTTATCCACGCCGCCCAGCTTGTGCCGTTTGGGCGCCGGCCCGAAGGACTGTTCGTAACTTAACCGGTTGGCCCAGACAAACTCCTTGTGGATTTTCTGATAATGCCGTATGTCAACGTAGAAGTTACCGAAGCCCGCTGGTTTGTTTTTGATGCCGTACATTCTGCTGATGCCCACCTTCATGCGGGTTCCTTCGCGCATGTTCATGCCGGTCACCACCGAGTTATCGTACACAATCTCCCCGCCTATCCCGGCTAAGTCCGTCACCTGATCAGGTTCAGCGAAATTCTCCATGGCAATGGCCCGCACGTTGGCAAACCTCGGCAGCACCTTCACACTCAACGCATTGGTCAAGGGGTAGCTGAACGCCGGAAGAATCTCATATTTAGCCAACCTGGTCCGCAGCCCGCCCGTGGAGGTTAGCTCAATGCTCTGTTTCTGGAACCCAACCCGGTAATCATAGCGGTTTTTCAGGTTTGAGTATTCGGCGTAGAAATTGGTGGTCCGTAGATCAGTGAGGGCGAAAACCCCGCCTCTAATCCGGTAATCTTCAAAGAGATCGGCCATGCCTACTTCCATCACAAACCCGAAGCCTAACAATGGATCGGCGTACACGGAGGTGAGCAGGCTGTTCACGCCAAAACGCAGGTCATACGGCCGGGGATAATTGAGTACCAGCGAGTCTGGCGATGCCATGCTCATGATGGTTCTGGGCTTGGCGGCGGGGGCCGGAGTTTTGGCCGGAGCGGTTGCAACCGCCGTGCTGTCTGGGGTGCGGCCAGTACTATCTGGTACCTGGGTTATCCTAAGAGCGGCCAGTGAATCTGCGGCGGCTTTGGCGGCCAGGGCAGCGGCTACCCGGGCGTTTTCCTGCTGGATGCGGCGCTGCAAATTGCCTTCCAGCACTTGCTGGCGTCTGGTTTTGAAATCCTGCTGGGCTACGGCCTGCAAAGGCGAGCTGGGGTACCAGTACAGGAATTCCTTGGCTCGGTCATTGGCCACAAACGTGAGGTTGCCCGTCTGCGCATTGTAGTCATAGGTTTTGATGTTCTGTCTGAAATCTGTCACCCGCGCAATGGACCCCGTCTTGATGTTATGCCGATACAGCGACCGGATGCCGGTTTCCTCCCCCAGGTACATGATTTCGTCCTCTGAAAGCCCGATGGGCATCACTTCGTTGGAAGGCGTGTACGTCAGTTGCCAGAAGCGGCTTTGGGCGTTGTTGGGGTCAAACAGGTAAATGTCATAGTTGTTGGTCACCGAGCTGAACTTGCCCCGGCTAGACTGCAACGAATCTGCGTAACGGTTAGAACTGAACACGATGCGGTTGCTGGTACCGGGTAAGAAAGACGGTTGCAGGTCATCAAACACGTCATCGGTTAATTGGCGAACCAGGCGCCCGTTGCGGTACAGGTACAGGTCTGTTTGTCCGTTCTTGACGGCGCTTAACACCATGTGTTGCCCGTCTTCAGAGAAATCTACGCCCACTACCTGGCTGTAGGCACTCAGCGGAAGCACGTTCTTGGTTTTTCCTAACAGGTTCTTCACCGTGGCCACGCCGGGGATGTACCGTTGATTGGCACTCTGAAGCTTCAGCTGCAGTTTCCCGCGCCGTACATCTGAGATACCCAATTGTGTCTCTGACCGCCAGGACAGCAAAGGCACCGTTGGGTCCACTTCCTGGTTGGGCATTTTATAGCCGCCCCGGTACACCACGCGCTGGCTCTTGGAAGACAGGTTCCGCACAAAGACTTTGTACGCGCCGCGGTCATAGATCACAAACGCCAGTTTCTGGCCGCTGGGGCTAAGGGCCGGTTCTGAATACAGGGCCTGCCGGGCGTTGCCTTTCTTGATCTTGTTCTCTTTGCTGGGTGAAGGCAATGTGGCATCAGCGAAGGTGTTCATTTGGGTATAGTACGCAAACCAATCGCGGCTGAACCGCTTGTAGGGCATGTTCAGGCTGCTGGCAATGCCTACCTCTATGTCACGGGTGATGCGGGTCAGATTCAGGATGTTCTGGATAGCCGCCGCGCCGTGCCGCTCTGTGATGTAGTTCCAGATGGCTTGTCCCGTGACGCGCTGGTTGCGGGCAAACAGCGGATCGGGGCGTTTTCCGCCCGTTTTCTGGATCATGTCGCGCATGTAGTCGTCCATGTCCACGCTCCAGCCCTCGGCCAGGTAGGCCGCAGCCCCCGAGACAAACCACTCTGGCAAACGCAGCAGGTAATTGCTCTGGATGACTTCCTTCAAACTGCCGCCGTACATCATGTCTGAGAGCAATAACTCAGAGATGCGGTACGTCATCTGGCGCTTGAGCTCGGTTTGGGAGCCCTCAAACGCCACCTCAATCTTGCTTTTCACAAACAAGGCATCGTTGCCGCCTTTGTACGGATCATCAATCAACCCGATGTTGCTCTGCTTCATGTCTGAGACAGAGTTGTACAGGATGATGGTGATTTTGGAATAAGGATAGTACCCGATGACGGAGGTGATTCGCTTCAGTTCCCGCTCCGCGTGGTCGGCGGCGTTGCGCGCCAACTGCCGGCCGTCTTCTGAGAAGTAGATGTTGAAGTTCTGGGTGCTATAGTACTGCCAGTTGAAGCGCTTGTACTGGATCCGGTTCTGCCCGAAGTCATCTGGGGCAGTAGCCTGACCATACGTGATTGCGGGTGCCCCCATGCCCAGGAGCAACACGAAAAACCGGCACACATGTAAGAAACGAGTAGAGAGTTGACTCATGTGGTTGACGTAGATGCTAAATATAACGATAAATATCGGGCAATAGACACCTCTGGCCATAAGGGCGTACTCTGCTCCAGGAAAGAAATAAACTGCTGGGCCAGCAAAGGCGCCATCAGTACTCCCTTGGAACCCATGCCGTTGAAAACGCCTACCTGCCCGTACGCCGGGTGCACCCCAATTAGGGGTTTACGGTCCCGCACCGCCGGCCTGGTCCCTACATACTGCTTTGTCACGGCAAACGGTTTTTTCAGAATATCCTGGGTCTTGGAAGCCAGTTCTTCTCTGGCTTCGGGGGTAAGCTCTTCGGCCAGGTTGCGCCAGTTATAGGTGGCGCCCACCCGGTAGTGATATTGTCCTAAAGGCACAACGTAAACTGCTTTATTATAGATATATGAGGCTTCAAAATCGGGCACATTTATATCTAAAATTTCACCTTTATTCAAGGAAAAGGGCAACCAGCTGAAAAAAGGATTCTGCACCGCCTGGGCTCCCTCGCAGAAAATGATTTTACCGGCCTCCAACTCCCCGTACCGCACGCCGTCCGGCAACAGCTCCAACTGCGACATGTCAAACGCCTCTTGCCGATAGCGGCCTCGGCTCCGGAGGTCTGCTTCGCGGGCATCCAGGAACGTCCGCAAGGCCACGTAGCCTCCTTTCTGGATAAGTAAACCGCCCAATTCCTGATGAACGTATTCAGAGGCGGGGAGTTGCAGGTGCGTGGTTTCAATGTACCCGTCCCAGGCGGCATCAGTGCTTTTGCCCATCCAGTTATTCTGCTCCTCAGGGCTGGAGAACAGTTTCAGGATAGGTTTGCGGAAGAAAAGATCGGTTTGGTAGCGCGCTTCCATCTCCTGGTAAAAGGCCGTGGCGGCGGGGAGAAACGCGTCTACCTGCCAGCTTTTGGCGAAGCGTTTTCCAGCCACGGGGTTAATCAGCCCGGCCGCCACCCGGGAGGCGGAGTTCTCTTTGCGGGCATCCAGCACCAGTACCGTTTTACCGGCCTTTTCCAGAAAACAGGTCAGAATCGCGCCGGCCAGACCATGCCCTACTACCAGATAATCATATTTCATGCCCCAAGGTACGGCTTGTGCCGCTGAAATCTGTAACTTAGAGCCTGCAAAAAACAATGTCCTCCATGGCTGCCACTGGTCTGCAAGTAAAATTCTTCACGTTCAATCCGTTCCAGGAAAACACCTATGTGCTCTATGACGCCACCAACGAGTGCGTGGTCATTGACCCCGGCTGCGCCGATAAACAGGAACAACAGGAACTGCAGGCATTCATCCAGACTGAAGGACTGAAAGTAGTGCGCTTGCTGAACACGCATTGCCACATTGACCACGTGCTGGGCAATAAATTCGTAGCCGATACTTACGGCGTGCCGCTGGAGATCCATGAGGAAGACCTGGCCGTGTTACGCGCGGTGCCTACCTATTCTGCCGCCTACGGCTTTCCGCAGTACCAGGAGGTTTTACCGGAGAAATTCCTGAAAGAGGGCGAAAACGTCACCTTCGGGGAAACCGAGCTGGAGGTGCTGTTCACGCCCGGCCACGCCCCCGGCCACGTAGTTTTCTACCACCCGGAAAGCAAAAACCTGATTGGCGGCGACGTTCTTTTCAACCGCAGCATTGGCCGCACCGATCTGCCCGGCGGCGATTACAACACGCTCATCCAGAGCATCCGCACGAAATTGTTCTCCCTCCCAGACGATGTGACCGTATATCCGGGTCATGGCCCCTCTACCACCATTGGGGAAGAAAAAGCCGGTAATCCGTTTTTGAGCTAGTTTCAGAAAAACAGGCTCAAAACAGACCTTTACAACTCTATGAAGAAACACATTCCTAATTTCATCACCTGCCTTAACTTATTGTGTGGTTGCCTTGCCCTGGTTTCTGTGTTTCAGCAGGACCTAATTGCGGCGGCGGGCTGGATAGTGGCGGCGGCCGCCCTGGATTTTATGGACGGCATGGTGGCCCGGGTGCTCAACACTTATTCTGAGATCGGAAAACAATTGGACTCTCTGGCCGATATGGTCTCGTTTGGCGTGGTGCCCGGCGCGGCCATGGTGCAGATGATCTCCCAAGCCATTGACACCGGTGGGTATGATTTGCCTGCGTTTCTGCCGTATGCCGGTTTCCTAATCACTATTTTCTCCTGCATCAGGCTGGCTAAGTTCAACATTGACACCCGCCAGATTTCTTCTTTCATTGGGGTGCCCACGCCGGCCTGTACGCTGTTCATCATGTCGTTGCCGCTGATCCTGGCCTATGACGACTTCGGCTTAACGCCCATCATCCTCAACCCGTTTGTACTGCTGGGCATCACGGTGCTGTTTTCTTACCTGCTCATTGCCGAGCTGCCGCTTTTTGCGCTTAAATTCAAGAATATGGCCTGGAAAGGCAACGAAGTCCGGTTTATTTTCATGGGGCTTTCCATTCTTTTCCTGGCAATCCTTAACTTTACCGCTGTTCCGTTAAATCTCGCGATTTACATTATTCTATCCTTTTTCAATAAATCTTCTTCCCTATGAAATTCACTGCCGAAATTGACATCATGCCGCATACAGAACTGTTAGATCCTCAAGGAAAGGCCGTGATGTTGGGCTTGGAACATTTAGGCCTGGAGCAGGTTTCTGATGTAAGAATTGGCAAACACATTCGTTTACAATTAGAAGCGGAAAGCGAAACCGCCGCTGCCCAGAAAGTAGAAGAGGCTTGTAAGAAGTTACTGGCCAACATGATTATGGAGTCATTTTCTTACCGTCTCACAGCCAACTAAGTAATCCCCCTACGTTCACAGGTTGGCTCCTCTGTTGGGCTGAACCTATGAGAGAAGGACTGTGTTGCGGAGTAATTGTTTTTACCCGCGTACATGCATCTTGTAAGGAAGTTTCTTTTTGCGGCAGGCGTTTGGCTGGCAGCTTTTTCTGCCTGGGCCCAGACGCCGGAAACCCGCACTATTACCTGGCGCGCAGCCGCTGCTGGTCTCTCCCCGGGGACTCCGGCTACGGCTGCGCTTCCTGTTTTTGAGGAAGCCGCGTTTCAGGGCCGCGAGGTGCTTCCTTTCTATCTTCTGTCTGTGCCAAACGTGCAGGTCTCTTCCTTTGAGTTCACCTCCCTAGAGTTTGGGCCATTAACGGAGGCAGAAATGCGCTCTTTTCCTAAAAAGGGCCTCAAAACAGAACTACAAACTTCCATCAGTTCCGGCACCGCTAACCGGCTTCCCCACTCCGTAGTAGCTTTCCAGCCGTTCCGGCTGAACCCGCAGACGGGTGCGGTGGAAAAGCTGTTGAAGTTCAGTTATCGCTATACTTCCGGAAACAACCTCAGAAAAGCGCCCGGACAAGCCTCCGTCCGCCGGACGTATTCCACCCGGTCGGTGTTAGCTTCCGGCGAATGGTATAAGATTGGAGTGCCGGCCTCAGGAATGTATAAACTGGACCGGGCCGCCCTTCAGGCCATGGGACTGAACCTCCAGAACCTGAACCCGCGCAACCTGCGTCTGTTTGGAAACGGTGGCGGAATGCTTCCGCAGGCCAACAGCGCCCCTCGCCCCGATGATCTGGTAGAGAACGCTGTGTGGGTAGAAGGCGAGCAGGATGGCTCCTTTGATGCTAACGATTACCTCCTTTTCTACGGGCAAGGGCCTCATACCTGGGCCGAGAACCCGGTGACGGGCCAGTCGCCGTTTCTGCACTCGCTTCATCTCTACAGTGATACCACCTACTACTATTTAACGGTTGGGCCTTCCGCCGGTCTCCGGCTCAGTCAGCAGGCCTCCCTGCCCGGTTCTTTCCCGGTGGTGCAGACGTATGATGAGCGTTGGTTCCATGAGGTAGACCTGAGAAACATGGTCAACTCCGGCCGCGAATGGTTTGGCGAGGAGTTTACCTCTTTTGCCCTGCAGCAAAACTTTACCGTGCCGGCCTCTGATCTGGTTCCTAACAGCAATGTCTGGTTTACGTCGGCGGTGATGGCCAACTCCCCGGAAAACAGCTCTTTTTCGGTGCGATTAAACGGATCGGCTCTAGGGACGCACCAAATCTCTGGCCGAGGTTCGTATAATTACCACCCCGAAGGCGTCAGCCAGGTGCTGCAGTTCTCCCCGGCACTGGGGTCACTGGCGTACTCCAATGAGCTAAACGTAGCCTATACTTACCAGCCGGGCAACAGTTCTTCCGCCACCGGTTATCTCAATTACTTCACGTTAGTGGCCGAGCGGCAGCTAAAGCTCTATGGGAATCAGACGAGTTTCCGGAATTTGGCCAGTAAACGGAATGCTGTCACTACGTTCCAAATAAGCGGGCTCACCGCCTCTGACGCGCAGGTGTGGGACGTCACTGATCCGCTGAAACCGGTGAAGCAGACCATCACCCTCAGCAACGGCACGGCCAGCTTCTCGGCCAATAGCCAACAGCTGCGGGAGTACCTGGCTTTCCAAGGTTCGGCTTTTCCTACGCCTACTTTTCTGGGGAAAGTAGCCAACCAGAACCTGCACAGCCTCAACCTGAACGGCGAGCTGGACATGATCATCATTACGCCAACGGCCTTTTCCGCGCAAGCGCAGCGCTTGGCGGCTCATCGGCGGTCCCGGAGCGGTCTGGAGGTAGAGGTGGTGGAGCTTCCTAAGATCTACGAAGAGTTCTCCTCGGGCAAACAGGACATTACGGCCATCCGGGACTTTCTAAAGATGCTGTATGAGCGGAGCCACAAACAAGGAGATGACCTGCTACAGGTGGCCTTGTTAGGAGATGCTTCTTTTGACCCTAAAAACAGAATCCAGCAGAACACCAACTTTATCCCGATCTATGAGTCGCGCCAGTCGCTTGACCCTATCTTATCCTACTCCTCTGATGACTACATAGGTTTTCTGGATGAGGACGAAGGAGAATGGTCTGAGGTGGATTTCTCCCGCGCCCATCTGCTGGATGTTGGCATTGGCCGGCTACCCGTTAAATCTTCGGCGGAGGCCGATCTGGTGATCGATAAAATTATCCGGTATGAAAGTGAGCAGACGCTGGGCAACTGGCGCAAACGGCTTATTTTCTTAGCCGATGACGGTGATTCCAATGAGCATTTGAACGACGCTGATTACCTGGCCGAGTTTGTTGAACGGAACCATTCTGATTACCTGCCCCAAAAGATCTACCTGGACCTTTATCCTCAGATATCGGTGCCCAACGGCCAGCGTTCCCCGGAAACAAACCAAGCCTTACGGGAAGCCATTGAAAAAGGAGCGTTGGTCACCAATTACACCGGGCACGGCAATGAGGTAAGCCTCGCCGATGAACAAATCCTGACGATCAATGAAATCCAGAGCTGGAAGAACCGCAACAAGCTCACCTTCTTTTTGACGGCAACCTGCGAGATTGGCCGCTACGATGACCCCAGGCGTACCTCCGGAGCTGAAACCGCTTTGTTCCACCCAGAAGGCGGGGCCATTGGACTCCTGACCACTACCCGCCCGGTGTACTCAGACGGAAACCGGGCCTTGAATACCAATTTCTTCAACTTCCTGTTTTCTCCGCTTTCTGACGGGTCTATGCCTACGGTGGGAGTGCTCACCCAAAAGACCAAAAACGCGAGTTTGTTTGGGGTGAACAACCGGAACTTCGCCCTGCTGGGAGATCCGGCAATGCGCCTCGCCTATCCTTCCCTGGAGGTGGTGCTTTCAAAGCTTAATGGCAAACCGTTCACCTCGGCTTCTGCTGATACGCTTCAGGCGCTTTCTAAAGTGCAGTTAGAAGGAGTGGTGCAAAACAGCCAGCAACAGGTAGCTACAGATTTTCAGGGCCAGATTCATTTAACGGTGTATGATAAACGGGCTACGCTGACTACCCTAGGCGACCAGAATGCCAGACGCCAGGTCCTGAACCGCAGCAATGTGCTGTATGATGGCCTGGCCACTATCAAAAACGGAGCCTTCCAAGTTACCTTCGTCATCCCGAAAGACATCAATTACCAGATTGGCGCGGGTAGCATTCATTTATACGCCTCTTCCTCCTCCCTGGACGGGCATGGCGCCACGGGAGTACCAGTTGGCGGAGCAAATGCCGATGCGGCCGCTGACAACACTCCTCCCCAGTTAGAACTGTACATGAACGATGCGTCTTTTGTCTCGGGCGGCATTACCGGAACAGACGCCACTTTACTGGCTCATTTGTTTGACGATAACGGGATCAACACGGCAGGTGCCGGCATTGGGCACGAGATTACCGCTATTCTGGATGAGAAATCCTCAGAACCCATTATTCTGAATGAGTTTTACACCGCCGATGTAGATTCTTATCAGTCTGGCAAAGTCCGATATTCTCTAAAAAACGTACCTATAGGACCACACACGCTTTCCCTGAAAGCCTGGGATACGCATAACAACTCCAATACCACTAAAATTGAATTTATTGTAGCTTCTTCAGAGAAACTGGCGTTAGACCATGTGTTCAACATTCCTAACCCCTTCCTGACTAACACTACTTTTCATTTCGATCATAACCGGCCGGGGCAAGAGTTGGATATACTTATTCAGGTTTTTACCGTATCAGGAAAACTGGTCAAATCTCTGCACGGGTTTGGTGACGGAAGCACCCACTTCTCTGACCTTACCTGGGATGGGCGGGACGACAGCAATGACGTTTTAGCCAAAGGCGTATACATATACAAGGTAAATGTACGTTCTCGTCAGGATGGAGCTAGTACATCTCGTTACGAAAAGCTAGTTTTACTTAAATAATACCACCAGATACTACAACCTCTACCGCATGAAATGCACCTTCTTCAGATCTTCGATCTTTGCTCTCTCGCTTGTTTCTCTGGCTGGGCTCTCTGCCAATGCTCAAAACACTACCATTGGGCAGAGTACAGAGTATAGACCCATCACCACTGCGGTGCCGTTTCTATCGGTTTCACCTGATGCCCGTGCTGCTGGAATGGGTGATGCAGGGGTGGCCACCTCGCCAGATGCAAACGCGATCTACTGGAACTCGGCGAAACTGGGCTTCATTGAAACTGATCTAGGTGTTTCGCTTTCGTATACCCCCTGGCTTTCGAAGATCGTCGATGACATGTCGCTGAGTCAGCTTTCTGTGCATAAGAAAGTAACGGCAAACTCTTCCATCGCGGCCTCTCTGCTTTATTTCGATTTAGGCGAATTGAATTTCACGGATGCCTCTGGCAATGCCATTCAGAACTTCAACCCGAAAGAGTATGCCATTAACCTGGCGTATGGGCAGAAGCTGAGTGAGAACTTAAGCTTAGGGGTAGGAGCTCGCTTCATTCACTCCAACCTTTCCGGGAACGTCAATGTAGGAAGCGGCGGAAACGTGATTGGGGAATCTCAGCCCGGCAACTCTGTCGCCGTGGATTTAGGCATATACTACACCAAAGACCTGGCGATAGGTAGCAAAAACTACAACCTGGCGCTGGGCGGAAACGTGTCTAACATTGGAGGGAAAATCTCTTACACCACTGCCGGCAGAAAAGACTTCTTACCAACCAATTTACGCTTGGGTACGGCCTTCACCATGGAATTGGACCCCTACAACAAGATTACCTTAGCCATTGACGGTAACAAACTATTGGTCCCGTACACCAGATCAGATGACCCAGCGGCCAATGATGACACCAACGTCTTCTCCGGTATTTTCAAATCTTTCAATGATGCGCCAGGCGGCGGAAGCGAAGAACTAAAAGAGATTATGCTCTCTACTGGTTTAGAATACTGGTATGACAATATGTTTGCGGCCCGCGCCGGTTACTTTTATGAAAATGAGTTGAAAGGCGGCCGTCAGTATTTTACCATGGGTCTAGGTATCCGTTACCAGAAGTTTGGATTTGACGGAGCTTACATGATCCCTAACGAACAAAATAACCCTTTAGCCCAGACGTTCCGTTTCTCGCTTCATTTCAGATTAGACGAAGCTGAATAATTTTCTATGTCTCTTAACCGCACAGTAGCACCTGCCATTGCAGAACTATCTTCTGATTTATCTATTGCACCAGAAGTAATTATTACCCCTTCGGGTTCTCGCCTTCATGTATTCAAGAACAACATTCAACCTGTGGTACGGGTTGAATTTGTTTTTAAAGCTGGTAAATGGTACCAAAACAAACCCGGAGTAGCGTCTCTGACGGCTAAAATGCTCAAGGAAGGCATCACGTTACGTTCTGCTAAAGAAATAGCGGATATGGTAGATTACTATGGTGCTTCCTTGGAGGTAAACCATGGATTTGACAAAGCCACTGTCACCTTATACTGCTTGTCAAAATTCCTCCCATCGCTGCTTCCACTCACCTTTGAGATTATCCAGCAACCGTCCTTTCCGCAGGATGAATTCGCCCTTCTGAAACAAAGGGTCATCCAGACCTTGGCCGTAGACAAGCAAAAGAATGGGTACCTAGCCACGGAGGCTTTTACCATAGCAGTATATGGGAAAGATCACCCATATGTCTCCTCTATCACAGAAGAAGAGATTGCCGCCTTAGAACTAAATGACCTGCTTGTCTTCCACCAGGAAGCTTACTCTTTAGCTACTGCTGAAGTATTCATTACCGGTGATATCACGGATGCGGAGGTAACTACTATCCTCTCTGGTATCACTGGAACTACAGCTAATCCAAGCAAGATCCTTTCATTTGAGGAGAACCTGCCCCAGACGGGTTTATTGTCTAAGAGCACTCCTAATCAGATGCAGGCCTCTTTACGGGTAGGAAAACCCATTATCAAGCCAAGCCATTCAGATTATCCAGCCTTTTATTTGCTCAATCATATCTTAGGTGGATATTTCGGTTCCAGGTTAATGAAGAACATTCGGGAAGACAAAGGATATACCTACGGTATCTACTCTTCTCTTTCGCATAAAGAAAATAACTCTTTGTTCTTTATAGGAGCTGATATCAAAGGAGATAAAATCAACGAGACGCTGGAAGAGATTTTCAAAGAAATCAATCTCCTGAAGGAAGAAGAAGTAAGCGAAGAAGAATTCCTGACAGCTAAAAAGCACTTAGCCGGTAAGTTCCTTTCAGATCATGCTACCATCTTCGATAAGATGGATAAGTATAAATCAAACATTCTCTTAGGTTTACCACCTCAATTCCATTCCCAACTGCTAGCGTCGATACAAGGGTTGACTCCGGGTGACTTGCAGGCTTCAGCCGTGCGTCATCTAGATGAGAATACCCTGCTGGCCGTAGCCGCAGGCGGCAGGCAGGGATGAGCGCCTCAAGGCTGACGAAAGACAGAATAGTTTAAAGTGAGGCTCCCTGATCATGGATCGGGGAGCCTCACTTTTGATAAGCATGAGGGGAAGGATGAACCCTGATAATGGCTGACCTACCCTAGCTAAGAACACGTAGGGAACGAATGCTTCCCCTGCAGAGACGCAGCAGTGAGGGCACACAATATTATAGCATATAAAAGGAAAGGGTGCCGCTACTGAGTAGCGGCACCCTTTCCTTTTGGAGTAGAAGTGTAGAATAAATATAGTACTTAGACGTAAAGGACCCACACGGATGTAAAGCAGCTTATATAAGGTGAGGTTAGCCTCCTGCGTGTTCACGTTTCGGGGCCCTTTTCATTAAACCGGGCCTGAAAAGCCAAGTACCATCCGGTGACCGGGCATCCACCTTATCTAGGTCCTTCCCCGCTACCCGTGTAAACGGAGAACGCCCGCCACCTGACTTTGCAGGGGCGGGCGTCTTGTTGGGGGTTGGCGGCTACCTACTCTCCCGCGTGTGACCGCAGTACCATCGGCTCGGCGGGGCTTAACTTCTCTGTTCGGAATGGGA
>NZ_JACOAF010000043.1 GCF_014269285.1 Rufibacter sediminis | reverse complement strand
AAAAAAAGCTGCTCAGGCTTGCGGAATCGAAGAAAGTCCCTACCTTTGCAGCCCCTACCGGAAGGAAGGGAAACGGAGACCGAGAGGGTTCCGCCAGTCACTAGCGACAGGCTAGTGGGAAGTTCTTTGAGTGAATGGGAAGATAGGAAAAGAGGACATACAGTAATGTTTGTCCAGGAAAAACGAAGCGTATCGGCGGTCG
>NZ_JACOAF010000042.1:42870-209706 GCF_014269285.1 Rufibacter sediminis | reverse complement strand
CTCTGCCGTTTGGGGCCTGTTTTTAAGAAAACAGGCCCCAAACGGCAGAGGCTTTTACTTTAAATATATCCCTCTAAGCTGTTAAGGCAGCTTGGGTCTCAGGTTCGGGAGCCAAATCACGCAAATCTACCGGAATCACTCTGGACACGCCTACTTCCAGCATGGTGATGCCGTAGATTACATCGGTGGAAACCATGGTGCGTTTGTTGTGCGTCACCACAATGAACTGCGAGTCATGGGAGAACTTCTTCACGATGTTGTTGAACTTGTCAATGTTGGCATCGTCCAGCGGCGCGTCTACCTCATCAAAGATACAGAACGGGGCGGGCTTGAGCAGGTAAATGGCGAACAGTAGCGAGATGGCCGTCAACGTTTTCTCACCACCTGACAGCTGGTTGATGGTCAACGGACGCTTGCCTTTTGGCCGGGCCATGATCTCGATCTTCGATTCCAGCGGGTTGCTCGGGTCCGCGATGTACAGGTCACAGGTGTCTTCATCAGAGAAGAGCGACCGGAACACGCGCATGAAGTTTTCCTTTATCTGGTCAAACGCCGCCAGGTATTTCTCCTTGGCTACGGTGTCAATCTCCGCGATGGTGTCCATCAGCTGGTTCTTGGCATCCAGCAGGTCATTTTTCTGGGTGAGGATGAACTGGTTGCGGGTATCGATTTCCTGGTAGGCCTCGGCGGCCATGGGGTTCACCGGGCCGATGTTCTCCAGCTTCTGCTTCACGGCGTGCACCTGCTGGCTGAGCTCGTCATTGCTGATGTCCAGTTTTTCGGTAGGCGCTTCGGCTAAATCCTCTGGGTTCATGTTGAACTCCGCGGATAGGCGCTCAATCACGGCCACCAGCTTGATGCGGGTATCGGTAATGGCCTGGTTCATGGACTGGAACACCTCGTCGGTGTTCTGCTTCTTGCGCTGCAACTCCCGGATGTTCTTTTCCTTCTCATCAATCTCGCCGCGCAGCATGAAGTAGGTTTTCTCAATCTCCTCCAGCTCGCGGGCCATTTCTTTGCGGGCCACCATGCCTTCTTCCAACAGGTGGTTCTGGTCTTCCACAAACTGATCCAGCGAAACGGTCTCGTCCTCGGCGCGGCTGAGTTCGTCCTGTAGTTGCACCAGGCGTTCCTGGTGGTTCATAACGGTTTTCTGCTTGTAGGCCAGTTCCTGCTGGATGCTCTGCAAGCGGTTCTTCAATTGGTGAAACTTAATGTTCTCCTGGTTGAAGATGCCGCTGATCTCGGTGATGATTTCGTTCTGTTTTTCCAAAACTTGGCTTAAACCAGAAAGCTCTTGCTCGTAGCTTTTCAGAGCCAGGTTCTTGCTCTCCGCATCAGGCATCAGGTCGGCGAGTTTGTCGCCGAGGTCCTGAATTTTATCGAAGAGCTCGTCTTTCTTGGAGGCTTGGTTTTGCTGGTTCAGCAGGAACTGCTCGTAGCGCACTTTGTGGCTCACCAATTCCTGTTGCAGGGCGTTGATGTCGCGCTCCTGCAGCCGGATTTTTTCCTGCTGCGTGCTTTCCTTCTGGTTTTGAAGGACCTGCTGCAAAGTGGTGATCTTTAACTTGATCTTTTCTTGCTCTTCCTGTAAAGCTTCCAACTCTTCGGCCAGTTGCTCGAGGTTCTGTTTACGGCCCAAACGGTTACCGTCAAACAAACCAACCGATCCGCCGGCCAAGCTCAGCGGTTTCTTAATGGCGGAGCCATCGGTTAAGATGTAGGTGCGGCCGTCGTTCAGGAAGAGTTCGGTGTCGGCGGTGTCGGTGAGGTAGACCTCGCTGAGCATGAAGCGCAGGAGGGAATGGTACTGCTCCTCGGCGGCTACCACTTCCAAAGCGGCTTTGTATTTGGGAGTACTCAGGGTATCCGGGATCTCCATTTCCTCTATTTCGGAGAGGATGATGAAGCTGGCCCGGCCCTTGTTCTGCTCCTTCAGCAACTCAATGGCTTCCACGGCTTCCTCCGGCGATTCCACCACGAAGAAGTTCATGTACGGCTCCAGGTACGTTTCAATCAGGTTCTTGTACTCGGGGTCGCAGGAGATGATGTCAGAGAGGAGTGGGGCGGGTTTTTCCCAGTTCTCAGATTTATAAAGGAACTTGATGGCCTCGGGGAAACCTTCCAGGTTGTCCACCAATGACTTCATCAGGTTGTACTGATTTTTCTTGGCGTCGTGCTCACGGTTCAGATCAATGAGTTGCTGGCGATACTCGTGCAGCGTCTCTTCCGTCTTGGTCATCTCCGCCTGAAGCTGGGTTTCCGCTTCCTGCAACTCGGCCAAATTTTCCTGGGCTTCCTCCAACAGGATTTTGGTCTCGGCTAGTGAAGCTTCGTGCTGCTGCGCGATTTCGTTCTCGTGGCCTTCCATCTCCTGCAGACGCTCCAGCTCCAGCCGGTGGCTCTGCATCTGCACCTGCGTGATCTCAATGCTCTTGTTTACCGTAAACGCCTCGTTCTGCACTTGGCGCTGGGCCATGGTTTTCTCCTGCAACTCGCGCTGAAGATCGGCTTTCTGCTGGTTGACGTGCTCCAGTTCCTTTTTGGTCAGACCCAGCTGCTCCTCAGAAATCAGCAACTCTTCCTGAATCTGCTCCAGATCGTTCTGTAACTGACCCAGGCTGTTCTCCGTCTGGCTGATGTTAGTAGTGTCTTGGTTGATCTGCGTGTGCAGCGTTTTCACCCGCTCCTGCAGGTACATGTTCCGCTCACTTTTCAGCTTGATGTCGTTTTCCAGCTGGCGCAGTTGGCTCGTATGGTCGTTGACTTCTTTCTGCTTGTGCTGCAGCTCGTGCTGGGTGCGGTCCAGCAGGGTTTTCTGCTCCTGGAGGGTATCTTCCAGAATAGCCAATTCCTCAGAGTAAGAACCTTTGCGGTCCGTTTCTTTCTGCAGTTCGTTCTCCAGCCGCTCCAAAGCTTCCTGATGGTGCCCTATGTTGCGGCGGGCGTACTCCAGGCTGAGTTTCTTGTATTCGTCTTTTAAATTAAGGTAGCGCTCGGCGGTTTTGGCCTGACGCTCCAGACTTTTGAGGTTTTTCCCGATCTCGAACAGCACGTCTTCCACGCGCTCCAAATCGGCATCAGTTTCCTCCAGCTTCTTAAGCGTCTGTTTTTTGCGGACCTTGAACTTAGAGATCCCGGCGGCTTCCTCAAACAGGTTTCGGCGCGAGTTGTCCTTGTCCGTGAGGATGTCGTCCACCATTTTCAGCTCGATGATGGCGTAGGAGTCAGAGCCGATCCCGGTGTCCAGAAACAGATCGTTGATGTCTTTGAGCCGACAGGTCACGTTGTTGAGCAGGTACTCACTTTCGCCGGACCGGTAGTAGCGGCGGGTGATGGTCACCTGCGAGTACTCGGTGGGCAAGATGCCCTTGTTGTTGTTGAACGTGAGCGACACCTCGGCGAGCTGCTGCGGCTTCCGGTTTTTGGTGCCGTTGAAAATCACGCTCTCCATTTTGTCGGAGCGCAGGTTACGGGTTTTCTGCTCGCCCAACACCCACCGGATGGCGTCCACGATGTTCGACTTCCCGCAGCCGTTGGGCCCCACAATGCCCGTGATACCGCTGTCAAAGTTAATCGTGACTTTGTCCCCGAAACTCTTGAAGCCTTTGATCTCTAATCTTGCTAATTCCATACGCTTCGGCCAGATTTCCCGACCCCAACTTCAAATTTACAAAAAAGTGGCTTTACTTATCTGCTTCTAGTTACGGAAAAGGAGTGGACTTGTAGAAAGGTGAGCCTTACTGCTGCGTTTCCCGTTTTGAGGCTATTTTTAGAAAAGAGGTTCAAAACGGGAGATAGCAAAATCGGCTATATGAATTGGGACTATTGCTGGCCTTTTAAATGAAAACCCCGGGCAGCACTTCCCATTCATTAGGCATCAGCATTTCTTTGAGGCTTCTAAGTTTAGAAAGGGGCAAGGTCTTCCATTCCGTTTTTCAGTTTATCAGCTGCCTGATCGCCCCATTCATGTAACGCTTTTTTGGTGGAGAAATTGAAATCCCACTTCTCAAATTGCCCGACGGAGGTCCCGCTACTGGTTGCCCCAATCAGCATGAACTCGTTCTGCTGATACCTGAATTTGTAGCTATCGCTGCCTCTTACAAACTGAAACATCACTTCAAGCACCCGGTTACGGATACTTAGGTCGCCATACGGGTCTAGTTCCATGCCGCCCTCGCCGTAGCGCAGAATAAAGGTGTCATTCTGAAACGCCAGTTTGTACAGGCCGGTGGAGGGCTCTTTCAATAAAAGCAACAAGACGCGCGGACTGCCCAAATTAGTGGAATGATCAGGCCGAAGTTCCTGTATGGTGTCTTTCATCTCTACCACCAGCGCCAAGTCAGGAATTTTGTCGCCGTTCAGGTCACCCTGGGCGCTGTCTTTCACAAACCAATTGGGCGGCACAAAGGCAGCGCTATTCTTTCCAGATGGGGTAAACACAGGAGGCGTGACGCTTTGGGCAAAAGCAGTAGTTACCCAGAAAAGCAGCACCAGCGGCAGCAGAATTTTCACATGACGAAGAGGAAGGTTTACTTAAAAATTAGTTAACGCGTACGAGACCAGATTTGCGCCCATGCGCAAGGCAGCCTGATGTTTCTCTGCCGGGTCGTTGTGCACCGATTGGTCTTCCCAGCCGTTGCCCAGGTCACACTCATAGGAATAGAAGCACACCAAACGCCCCTGGTAGATGATCCCGAAGCCCTGGGGAGGTTTGTTGTCGTGCTCGTGGATTTTAGGAAGTCCGCGCGGGAAATCGAATTTCTGGTGGTAGACGGGGTGGTTGAACGGCAGCTCAATGAAGTCCAGCTCCGGGAAGACTTTCTTCATCTCGCGTCGGGCGAATTTATCCAGGCCGTAGTTGTCGTCTATGTGCAGGAAGCCGCCGCCAGTGAGATATTTCCGGAGGTTCTGCACCTCGGCCTCAGTGAAAATTACGTTGCCGTGGCCCGTCATGTGCACGAAGGGGAAATCCAGCAGCTCAGGGCTCCCGGGCTCCACCGCTTCCTCCTGCGGCGCAATGTTGGCCTTCAGTTCGCGGTTGCAGAAGGCGATGAGGTTGGGCAGCGAGGTTTTATTCGCGTACCAGTCGCCGCCGCCGCCGTATTTCAGACGGGCAATTCGGAAGCTGGGGCGTTGGGCCCATCCCGCGCTGATGCCCAGCAGCAGGAACAATCCGCAAAGTAAAAGAAGCCGTTTATGCATGGTTTTTCAGAAAAGAGGCGTAAAACGTTAAACGTCTAAAAGGACGTGAATGGTATGGCAGGCGGCCAGCGCGGCAGTCTCAGTCCTCAGGCGGCTTTGGCCCAGGGTCACGGGTTGGAAGCCCGCGGCCAGCGCCTGCGCTACTTCCTCCGGGCTGAAATCTCCTTCGGGTCCAATCAAAACGGTGTATGTATCATTGCCCGAGATGCTTTTAGCCAGCGAATGTCGTTCCTGGCCTTCTACCAGGTGGGCAATGAATCGCTTTCCTTCTATTGGCTGCTGCAGAAAATCCGCGTAGCGAGTCAACGGGTGCAGGGTGGGCAGGTATGCCTTCATGGATTGCTTCATGGCACTGACGGCGATTTTCTCAAGACGTTCCAGGTTGAGGTTTTTCCGTTCTGAGCGGGCGCATTGCAGGAAGGTGATCTCGTCAATGCCCATCTCCACGGCTTTCTCCACAAACCATTCCATCCGGTCCATGTTCTTGGTGGGGCCCACTGCTATGTGCACCCGGTAATTGCGTTGGTTATAGTCCGGTTGGTGATGTAAGATCTTGATGCTGGTTTTTTTAGGGTTTGGTTCTGCAATCTCTGCTTTAAACCAACCGCCCCGGCCGTCAATCAAAGTCACGGTGTCTCCCCGGTCCAGGCGCAAAACCCGCGCGCAGTGTTTGGACTCCTCTTCTGATAAGGTGTACGAAGTGTCGGTGGGTTGCAGGTCTGGGGTGAAGAAGAGGTGCATGCGGGATTCTGTTTTAGGGCTGTTTTTCCAAAAATACGCCAAAAATGATCATGTAGGTGGCCAGCATAAAAAAAGCCTCCCATACCATGGAAGGCTTTATTAAGGTGAAGGAAATAATTAAAGTCTTAGGCTTCCACGGCTACCATAGGGGCGCCAGCCAGAATTTCTTCGTTCGCGTACTCGGCGTATTTATTGAAGTTCTTGACGAAGGCCTTCGCCAGATCATGGGCTTTCTGGTCATAGGCCTCTTTGTCGGACCAGGTGTTGCGCGGGTTCAGGATGTCCGCCGGAACATTGGGGCAGGTGGCGGGCATTTCCACGCCAAACACCGGATGCTTGCTGAAGGGCACCTCCTGCAACTCACCGTTAAGGGCGGCCGTGATCATGGCCCGGGTATAACTGAGTTTCATGCGGGAGCCTACGCCGTACACGCCGCCGGTCCAGCCGGTGTTCACCAGCCATACGTTCACGTTGTGGTCTGTCATCTTCTTGCCCAGCATCTCGGCGTAGGTAGTGGGGTGCAGGGGCAGGAACGCGGCCCCAAAACAGGCGGAGAATGTGGTTTGTGGCTCCGTAACGCCCACCTCAGTGCCCGCTACCTTAGCGGTATAGCCCGAGATGAAGTGGTACATAGCCTGGCACTTATTCAGCCGCGAGATAGGAGGCAACACGCCGAAGGCATCGGCGGTCAAAAAGAAGATGTTCTTGGGGATGTCTGCCCTAGACGGTTCCACCGCGTTGTCAATGTGGTGGATGGGGTAGGCCGTGCGGGTGTTCTCGGTCACGGAGTTGTTGGTGTAGTCTACCGTGCGGGTGCCGGGTTTAAAGCGGGTATTCTCCACAATGGCCCCAAAACGGATGGCATCCCAGATCTGCGGTTCTTTCTCGCGGGTAAGGTCAATGACTTTGGCGTAGCAGCCGCCCTCAAAGTTGAAGACGCTGTCCTCGGTCCAGCCGTGTTCGTCATCCCCAATCAGGCCGCGGTTAGGGTCGGCGGAGAGGGTGGTCTTGCCCGTACCGGATAACCCGAAGAAAATGGCGGTGTCGCCGTCTTTGCCTACGTTGGCAGAACAGTGCATGGAGAGGGTGTTCCGCTTGTGCGGCAACAGGTAATTCAACACTGAGAAGATGCCTTTCTTCATTTCGCCGGCGTAGCCAGTGCCGCCCAATAGAATCATTTTGCGGGAGAAATTGATGATGGCAAAGTTGCTCTGGCGGGTTCCGTCCACGGCAGGATCAGCCAGAAACTCCGGCGCGTTGATGATGGTGAAGTCGGGGGTATGTTGCTCAAGTTCTGCTTCGGTGAGTCGCAGGAACATGTTGTGGCAAAATAAGTTGTGCCAAGCCTGGGTGTTCACGATCCGGAGATTAAGGCGGTAGTCGGGGTGGGCTCCGGCATAGGCGTCGCGCACGTACAGTGTCCGGTCTTCCAGGTGCTGCAGCATCTTCTGGTACAGATTTTCAAACTTGGCTGGGTCAAAGGCAATGTTCACATCGCCCCACCAAACAGAGTGCTCGGTCTCCTCGTCGCGAACCACAAAACGGTCTTTGGGCGAGCGGCCGGTAAAGGTACCGGTGTCGCACATCAGAGCGCCGTTATCCGTCAGGTACCCTTCGCCGTTTTTCAGAGCTTCTTCCACCAACTCTGCCGGCGAAAGGTTCCAGAGAACTTCCTTCGCTTTTTCTATCCCTAACGCTGCTAATTGCATGGTGCCTGACTTTTTGCCAATTTCTTTCATAAAGGAAGCTTTTATTTTTAAAATTTCAAAATGGAAGATCTGATTAGAAATTCGATTCTCAAATTTATAAAAAAACTAACGTATGTTATCTTTTTTGCCAACTTTCTTCCGAAGCGGCGGGCCACACTGGGCGGGTTTGTCCTTCTTAAGCGATTATGCTATATTTACCCGTTATAGGAGTACCATCCGAACAAAATAAATCATACTTTAAACCTTACTTTATGTCTCAAGGAGTTCATCCGCTTAATGACCAAGTCAGTAAGCATAACATTCCGTATGGGGAGCAGCCGCTTGGAACTGACGGCGCGCACCCTCCCGGATTGTTTGTGCTTTTCTTCACCGAGATGTGGGAGCGTTTCAGTTACTATGGAATGCGCGCGCTTTTCGTGCTTTTTTTAACATCAACTGTGGCTAATGGCGGCTGGGCCTGGGAACGGGAAGAAGCCCTCCAGCTTTATGGGATTTATACTGGTTTGGTTTATCTGACACCTATTATTGGTGGCTACATTGCAGACCGATTCCTGGGTTTCCGTAATGCCATCATCTTCGGGGCATTGCTCATGACTCTGGGACATGCCAGCATGGCTCTTGAGTCGGTTACTTTTTTCTATATAGGGCTGGGGCTTATCATCTTAGGAAACGGGTTGTTCAAACCCAATATCTCTTCCATGGTAGGGCAGCTGTATGTGAAGAATCCCGCTAAGAAAGATGCTGCTTACACTATCTTCTATATGGGGATCAACTCCGGTGCCTTTCTGGGAATCTTGCTCTGCGGGTACATAGGGGAGAAAGTAGGCTGGAGCTGGGGCTTTGGTCTAGCCGGTATCTTCATGCTGTTTGGCATGTTACAGTTTATGTTCTCCAAAAGATTATTCGGGAACATTGGGTTGTCGCCTAAAAACCAGCTTGAATCTGGAAGTGCCGCCGCTGCGAAAGCAGAAGAAGCACCGGCTCACATTGTGAGAGACCGGTTAATCGTAATCTCTGTACTGGCCTTCTTCGTGATCTTCTTCTGGATGGCGTTTGAGCAGGCTGGTGGCTCCATGACTATTTTTGCAGCAGATTACACCAACCGGGTGTTGGAAGGCAGCAGCGGAATCATCTTCAAATGGGCGAATGCCATTCTGGTGGTGGTACCTATGTTGATTTTGACGGTGGTTCTGGGCAATCTCTTCAGACAGACGTACAAGCATATTCCTTTCTCTAACCTGTTCCTGGGTTTGAGCTTCGTGATTATCTGGGGAATTATCATCTGGATGCTGAGAAGAGAGTTTATCTCTGATGCTACTGAGGTACCTGCTTCCTGGTTCCAGATTCTGAACTCCTTCTTTATCATCTCCTGTGCGCCTATCTTTTCTAAAATCTGGGAAAGCAAATACAATCCTTCAGCACCCGTGAAATTTGCCTTAGGCTTGTTTCTTCTGGGAATTGGCTTCGGAATATTAGCCTACGGAGGTTTGTCTATTCCGCAAGGTGCAAAGACCGCTTCTGTAAGTATGGTTTGGCTTATCCTGGCGTATCTATTCCACACCTTGGGAGAGCTTTGTATTTCACCCGTTGGGCTGTCTTATGTAAGTAAGTTATCTCCCCAGCGCTTAGTAGGCCTGATGTTTGGGATCTGGTTTGTTGCCAATTTCGTGGCCAATACATTGGCAGGATGGACCGGTTCTTACATTGATAAGATCACCGAGACCTATTCTATATCTACTTTTTTCCTCATTTTCACTGCTTTGCCGGTACTAGCAGGCTTGATTATGTTGGCCTTGAACGGAACCCTGAAAAAGAAAATGCACGGTATTCAATAAGCTCCTTCATTTTTGAAGAAAGCCTCTGTCACTTTTGTGGCAGAGGCTTTTTTGTTGGACTTCATCTTCCTTAAATTAATAGTAAATTTGTAGAGAGTTGAAAAGGCAGAGTTGCCTGCTGCCAAAGTTGGAATATGAAAAGAGAGTCTGCGGCCCCACGTAAAAGCACAAGGAAACCAGCTTCCCGCAAGAAACAGCAGGTTCAAGGGACCTGGTGGAAGCCACTGTCGTTGGGTATTGGCGCTTTCTTTCTGCTTTGCCTGGGGATTGAGTATTTCAAGGAAGGAGGCCGGCTGGCTTTCCTGCGGCACAACATAGAAGAGGCAACTCAGATCAACACCGCGGTCACCTTCAGCCCAGCGGGATACGAGGTCACCGGCTTGGATATTTCCCATCACCAGCGGCAAATTGACTGGAAAGCGGTAAAGAAGCAGAAAATCAAATTTGCTTTCATCAAAGCCACCGAAGGAATCACTCACGAGGACCGCTATTTCGCGCGGCACTGGCGGCAGGCCAAAAAACATGATGTGCTGCGGGGCGCGTATCACTTTTTCCTACCCGCCCGCGATGCCGAGGAGCAAGCCCGCAGTTTCCTGAAGAAGGTAAAACTGGAGGCCGGCGATCTCCCGCCGGTACTGGACGTGGAAGTCACCAATCACCAGTCAGATGATGAGATTAGGGCGGGGGTGCAGCTTTGGCTGGATGTGGTAGAGGAAAAGTATGATCTCAAACCCATCATCTACACCAATTATGCTTTCTATGAAAAGCACCTGGCGGGCCATTTTGATGATTACCCGCTCTGGATTGCGCACTACAACCCGAAGAAAAGTCACCAGTTAGCCAACAGCAGCTGGTCTTTCTGGCAGCATACCGAAAAAGGCAAGCTGAAAGGAGTGCAAGGCAACCTGGATTTGAACGTGTTCAACGGCACCATGGAAGATTTATACAACATGTGCTACGAACCGGAAGCATTGTAGGCACTACCCTTTGTTTGTTCAATTTTTATTGATTTTTGGTAAATAGAAAACGGGGATAGAACTTAATTGTCTTTCAAGGGGTTGGCAGGATATTATTTGATCCCACACCCTAAACCCATGACCCCTTTATTCAAAAAGCTGCCTCTGTTACTGGCAGTTCCTTTCCTTACGTTTTCCTGTGACGTGATGGAATTAGTGAAACCCGAAGAAGCACCCGCGGTAGAAGAAGGTATCACCTACGCGATCAATACCGGAGGACACGAGACCACCAACCCCATCAAAGTTCTCAGCACCAATTCCCTTCGGTTTGACGTCCAGTTTGATTCTACCGCCATTTACGCCACCAAAGATCCCAGTAACCAAGCCGATATCAATAAGCTCTACGGAATGTCTGACTGCGGTACTTTCCACCATGACAATAGTGCCCGCTTTGGCTGGCGTTGGTATAAAAACAAACTGGAGCTGCATGCCTATTCTTACAACGGCGGCAAGAACACTTCTACCTTCATCACGGCTATTGACCTGAAGAAAAACTATACCTGTGAGTTAACCCTCACGGAGTCAAAGTACATCTACAAAGTAGGAGAGAAGACGGTAGAGCACGCCCGGGCCTGTAACGGGGAAGGGAAAGGCTACCAGTTGTACCCGTATTTCGGGGGCGATGAAACGGCACCGCATGATATCAAAATCAAGATCAAAGTCTTGAAGTAGCCCGCTGTTTTGGGGCCGTTTTCACGAAAACAGCCTTAAAACAGAGGTAAAAGAAAAGGCCCCGGCAAACACCGGGGCCTTTTTATTGTCAGCAGAAGCTGGGGCAGATTACATCATGCCACCCATGCCGCCCATACCGCCTGGCATTCCGCCACCGGCTGCAGCACCACCTTCTTCCGGCTCGTCAGCGATTACGCACTCAGTAGTCAGCAACAGGGCTGCTACAGAAGCGGCGTTCTCCAGGGCCAAACGGGTTACTTTGGTTGGGTCAATGATACCAGCGGCGAACATGTTCTCGAACTTGTCGTCACGGGCGTTGTAACCGAAGTCGGCCTGACCGGCACGTACCTGGTTCACGATCACTGATCCTTCGCCACCGGCGTTGGCCACGATGGTTCTCAACGGAGCCTCTAACGCCGTGCGGATGATCTGCACACCGGTTTTCTCGTCTTCGTTGCGGGTATCTACATCGTTCAAGGCATCTAAGGCTCGGATCAGGGCAACGCCACCACCGGCTACGATACCTTCTTCTACGGCAGCTCTGGTTGCGTGCAGGGCATCGTCAACGCGGTCTTTCTTCTCTTTCATTTCAACCTCGGTAGAGGCACCAATGTAAAGGATAGCTACCCCGCCAGACAGTTTCGCCAGACGCTCTTGCAGTTTTTCTTTGTCGTAGTCAGAAGTAGTTTTCTCTACTTGTGCTTTGATCTCGTTTACACGGGCAGTGATGGCATCTTTGGTGCCACGGCCGTTCACGATGGTGGTGTTGTCTTTGTCAATGATCACGCGCTCGGCCTGGCCTAAGTATTCCAGGGTAGCGTTATCCAGTTTGTAACCACGCTCTTCCGAGATCACGGTACCACCGGTTAGGATGGCGATGTCTTCCAGCATGGCTTTACGACGGTCACCGAAACCTGGGGCTTTCACCGCGGCAATTTTCAGGGAACCACGCAGTTTGTTGACGACCAGGGTAGCAAGGGCTTCGCCGTCTACGTCTTCAGAGATGATCACCAGCGGCTTGCCAGTTTGTACCACTTGCTCCAATACTGGAAGCAATTCTTTCATGGTAGAAACTTTCTTGTCGTAGATCAGGATGAACGGGTTCTCAAACTCCGCTTCCATTTTCTCTGGGTTAGTCACGAAGTAAGGAGACAGGTAACCGCGGTCAAACTGCATCCCTTCTACCGTTTTCACTTCGGTTTCAGTACCTTTTGCTTCTTCCACGGTGATCACGCCGTCTTTACCAACTTTGTCCATGGCATCGGCGATCATCTGCCCGATCTCGGTGTCGTTGTTGGCAGAGATAGTACCTACCTGGGCGATCTCAGAAGAGTTCTCAATCTTTTTAGACTGCGCTTTCAGGTTTTCTACTACTTTGTGAACGGCTTTGTCAATACCGCGCTTCAGGTCCATTGGGTTGGCACCGGCAGCAACGTTTTTAGAACCGGCCGTGTAGATGGCTTGCGCCAAGACAGTGGCAGTAGTAGTACCATCACCAGCCATATCAGCGGTTTTAGAAGCCACTTCCTTCACCAGTTGAGCACCCATGTTCTCAACGGCGTCTTTCAGTTCAATTTCTTTCGCAACAGTCACACCGTCTTTGGTGATGCTGGGAGCACCAAATTTTTTGTCGATGATCACGTTGCGGCCTTTAGGGCCTAAGGTTACTTTCACGGCGTTGGCCAAAGTGTCAACGCCTTTTTTAATCTTGTTACGGGCTTCGATGTCGAAGGTAATGTTCTTAGATGCCATAGCTTCTTATGAATAGATTATGGTTGTGAGTTTAATAAGAGAGATTAAAGAACCGCCAGGATGTCTGATTCTTTCATGATCAGGTAATCAGATCCTTCTAAGGAGATCTCAGTACCAGCATATTTGCCATATAAAACCTCGTCACCAGTTTTCACAGTAGGCTTCTTGCCTTCACCGTCTTCCTCTGATATCGCTACTACCGTACCTTTCTGAGGTTTCTCTTTGGCAGTGTCTGGGATATACAGGCCAGAAGCAGTTTTCTCTTCTGCGGGAGCCGGCTCTACAATAACTCTGTTAGCAGTTCCAGCAATTGGTTTGATGTTTAATGCCATAGGTTTGTTATGATATTAGGTTATGTTAACGAATATGCCCGGCGTGTGCTGGCCGGTGATGCATTGCCTATCTGCCATTCCTGTGCCAACTCCTCATTTCTGCCAAACTTGCCACATTTTGTCAGTTTTTAGGCGATCTGGAGGAGGGAAGTACTGACACGCCCGCGAGCCAAGACGAAAATTCTGTCAGTTGAAATTCCTCATTCTGTCAGATTGTAAATCGCCTGGGCCGTTTTGGGCATCCTTTAAGGAAAGGATGCCTAAAACGATGGGTAAAAAAAAGCCCGAACCAGTTAAGGCTCGGGCTCCAATAAAGGGTTGTCAGTATCGGCTTTGTTACTGGTTGGCTGAGTCGCCGGCGGCGGCAGGGGCGGTAGTAGCCGGAGCTGCGTTCTGCTGAGGGATAGCCGGAGCCGCTGGGGCAGGGGCCGGAGCGGCCTGACCCGCGCGTTGCTCGTTGATGGTGCGGTTGTCTGCACCTGCACCGCTATTGACAATTGTATGGGAGGCCAGGGTCAATACAATGATTCCGATCGCGAAACCCCAGGTTAATTTCTCAAGGAGGTCACCGGTACGTTTAACGCCCATTAACTGGCTGGTGCCGCCGCCGCCAAACTGGCTGGATAATCCGCCGCCTTTGGAGTTCTGGGATAAGACCACCAAAACCAACAGCACGCACAGGAAAAGAATTACGCTGATCAGAGCAATGTACATAATTGGACTATTCGTTTCTTAATTTATCAATTTGTTCAGCAAAGTAACTCTTTTTTTCGGGAAACTTCACTATAAGTTGTTCATAAATTTTGATGGCTTTCCTGCCTTTTCCCTGTTTAATGAAGATGAGGGCAAGGTTTTCAGACACCAGCGTCTTCTTGATCTTGGAGCTTTTAGCGGATAAATCTTCCTGCGGCTCATTGTTGAGCTGGGCGTTGGCCAGGGTTTTACGCTTGGGCGTGGTCTTCAGGAACTGGTTGATGATGTCCATCTGCTGGTCCAGCTTGGCGGCCGGGCTTACCTCTGGGGCCGGAGCCGGGGCATTCTGTTCCTTCACATGCTCAATGATCAGCTCGGGCTGGAAGAAGAACGGGGTAGTGGTGGTGAGGTCGTCTTTCAGTTGGATGCTCTCGCCCAGGCGGCTGGAGCCCATCCAGTAGGCCAGGTTGTTCTGGGTGAAGATGGACATGTACGGGTCATTCGCGGCATCATCAGACGTGGAGGTGCCCTGCACCACTTCGGGCAGCTTTAACGTGGGGAACTCATAGCCTGAGGTATCATACAACGTGTCCAGCTTGGCAATCTCCAGGTAGGCACTCATGCCCACTTCCTGGGTCTCTGGTTCAGATTGGCTCGCGGCAGATAAGCGTTCGGCCACTTTCCCGAAATCAATGGCGGGCTCATCAGCCGGTTCCGTTTCCTGCGCGGAAGTGAGCTCCGAGATGATTTCGGCATGCGTCAGGTTGACGGGAGGAATAGGGGCGCTGAAGGACGTCAGGCTGTTGATCTGGATCAGCTCCAGCAACTCGTCCAGGTTGTCGTCTTCCTCAGAAAAGGTGTCGTCCGCCTCAAGTTCTTCCTCTGTAAGATCCCGCTCATCGGCTGAAACAGCTTCCTCCTGACTTTCCGCAGCTACTTCAAGCGATGATTCCTCTGATAGGGTTTCTAATTCCGGTTCAACCAAAGCTTCAACGGCAACTTCAGAAACTTCCTGTGAAAGATCGTTTGGGGAAACTTCCGGAAGTTCGTTTTCAGTCTCAATTTCTGAAAAAACCTCGTTTTCTACCACGGCAGAAGCTTCCGCTACTACTTCCGTTTCTGGCTCAATTTCCTCATCGAAGGCCTGAACTACGTCCAGCTCAGGGGTGGGTTCTTTCGGTGCCTCTTCTAAAGCAGGTTCAACCGCCAGATCTGTATCAACGAGTTCTTCGGGAGTAAACTGGGCTGGTTCCTCTACTTCAGGTAGTTCGTCTGAATAATCGTTTTGGGGCTCATTTTCTAAAACTGGCTCTGAAACGAAGGGAGCAAAAGCTTCCTGCTCGGTTTCGTCTTCCACCTCTGGGGCGTATACCTCCTCCACCGCGGGGGTGGCGTAGACCAGTTGTTTGAGCAATTGCCGGTTCGAAACGTGGGCGGCGGCTCTTCTCAGCTTTTGGGTAGAGAGCATGCTGCCGCGGTCATGGGCGGCTTTGGCCAACAGAACATGCGCGGTCTGGCAATACGGGAAAGACACCACCAAGCGCTCCAGGTCGTCAACTTCCTGGTCCTGGATGGGGGCTACCTGCCGTACTATGTTTAGAAATGCCGCTTTGTTCATGGAACGCTCCTCTGCCCGGGGATGATCCGGACAAATACAAATTACAAGTTAATTAGGGAAATACAGGAGAAAGGCACTGAAAAGATTGTTTTCAGTGCCTTCTGGGCTGCAAAGATACTTACCAATTCGCTACCGTTTTGGTAAAAACGCTGTAAATAATGCGTTCTGTGATTTGCCTGATCTGCGATTGGTTTATCTGGTTGATATCCAGGGTAGGAGGAAAATCGGCGAAGCCCGAGAAACTTTGGTCGAAGTTGTTGGTGGGGTTCTTCGTGTCTGTGAAGTTGATCTGCACCACGATGGTGAGGCGGTTGGCCCCGGCCTGGTCCAGGCCTACGTTGCTGCCCGCCGTGGTAGTGCTACGCTGGATAGCCGCCGGACTGAAGGAATAGCTCATGATTGAACCTTCAATCTGGAAATCGCCGGCCTGGGGCAGCACCCGCAGGTTGGTGTTCCGCTGGAAGTAATCCTTGAAGTCTTCGGTCACAAACTGCTGTAAGTTAGAAGGTCCCTGACCGGAAGGATTGCTGAAGTTGGTGATGGAAATGCTGTTGTACTTGGAGGCATCATAATTGATACCTGAAAAGGAGTAACACCCGCTCAGCAGCAGCGGCAGGCAGAGCAGGAGCAGGTACGATAAGGGTCTACAGGTCTTCAAGGTCGTATTGTTTTAATTTGCGGTAAAGGGTACGTTCAGAGATGCCCAGGTCTTTGGCGGCATACTTCCGCTTGTTCCCGTGTTTCTTTAACGCTTTCAGGATCATTTCCTTTTCCTTGTGCTCCAAAGAAAGACTTTCTTCCTCGGTTTCGTGGGAGATGTCCTCGACTTTGTCCTCGTATTCCTCGTCGGGCTCGTCTACCGAGAGCATGTACCCACCGTCGCGGCGTTCCGGGGCGGAGCGGTACACCGGTTGTTCAATGGGCCGCATCTCTTCAAACAAATGCCGGTTGGCCTTGAGAAGTTCCGCGTCTTCCTGCTGGTGCGACAACAAGTCAAAGACCACCTGCTTGAGGTCGTTCATGTCTTTGCGCATGTCAAACAAGACCTTGTACAGTAAGTCGCGCTCAGAGATGCCGCTGGCCCCGTCGGTAGAGTTGTTGGGGTGGAAAAGGGCAGGTAATTGGTTCTGCTGCTCGTGCGGCAAGTACTTGCGCAAGGTGGTGCCGTTGATCTCCCGCTCGTATTCCAGCACCGATATCTGCTCCACAATGTTCTTCAACTGCCGGATGTTGCCCGGGAAACGGTAGCGCAACAGCTCCTGCACCGCCTCGGATTGCAGCGTGATGGGCTTGACGTGGTACCGCTCCGCGAAATCACTCGCGAATTTACGGAACAGCAGGTGCGTGTCTTCGCCGCGTTCTCGCAAGGGCGGTACGCTGATGGGAACGGTGTTGAGTCGGTAATACAAGTCCTCCCGGAACTGGCCACGCTCCACCGCCTGCATCAGATTCACGTTGGTGGCGGCCACCACGCGCACATCGGTCTTCTGCACTTTAGAGGAACCTACTTTGATGAACTCGCCGTTTTCCAGCACGCGCAAAAGGCGCGCCTGCGTTCCGAGGGGCATTTCGCCAATCTCGTCCAAAAAGATGGTCCCGCCGTTGGTCACTTCAAAGTAGCCCTTCCGGGCCTCGGCGGCGCCGGTGAAAGAGCCCTTCTCGTGCCCGAACAGTTCTGAATCTATGGTACCCTCGGGGATGGCGCCGCAGTTGATGGCGATGAACTGCCCGTGCTTGCGGGGGCTCAGGTGGTGGATGATCTTGGAAAAAGATTCTTTCCCGCTGCCGCTTTCCCCGGTAATGAGCACCGTCATGTCCGTAGGGGCCACCTGCACCGCCACCTGAATGGCATAGTTCAGCAAAGGGGAGTTCCCGATGATGCCAAACCGCTGCTTCACCGATTGGATTTCTATATCACGCATGAAGTAGATTTGTAGATTTGAAAATGCGAAGATTTGGAAATGCAGTGCCTTGCCTGGGGAAATTCATCTTCAAATCTCCTCATCTCCAAATTTTCAAATTAAAGAACGGGTTCCCCAAACAAGGTGCCTACGGAGCAGTCGGTGATGAGCACGTTCACGTAGTCGCCTTTCTTGAAATGCATCTTAGGGAAGATCACCACTTTGTTCTGGTCGTTTCGGCCGCTGAGCATGTCGTCTGAGCGTTTGGAGAAGTTCTCCACCAGTACCTTAGACACTTTTCCTACGTCCAGTTTATTCCGCTCCAGGGAGTAGAAACGCTGCTTGTCAATGATTTCCTGCAGACGACGCTTTTTGGTTTCCAGCGGAATGTCATCCGTCAGTTTACGGGCCGCCAGGGTGCCGGGGCGCTCTGAGTAGAAGAACATGTAGGCGTAGTCATACTGCACGTAATCAATGAGTGACAGCGTGTCCTGGTGCTCTTCCTCGGTTTCGGAGCAGAAACCGGCGATCATATCGGTGGAAATGCCACACTCAACGCCCAGAATTCTTCTGATGGCGTCTACGCGCTCCATGTACCAGGCGCGGTCATAGGTGCGGTTCATGAGTTCCAGCACGCGGGAGTTCCCGCTCTGAGCCGGTAAGTGGATGTACTTGCAGATGTTGTCGTACTTTTTCATGGTGTACAACACATCATCGGTGATGTCTTTGGGATGGGAGGTGGAGAAACGTACCCGCAGGTCTGGGCTGATCAAGGCCACCATCTCCAATAATTGGGCAAAATTCACCCGCACCAGGCCGTCTTCCGATGCCCATTTATATGAGTCCACATTCTGACCCAGCAAAGTTACTTCTTTGTAGCCCTGGTTCACCAGTTCCTGTGCTTCATGCACAATGGAATGAGCATCGCGGCTCCGTTCGCGGCCGCGGGTGAACGGCACCACGCAGAAAGAGCACATGTTGTCGCAGCCGCGCATGATGGACACAAACGCACTCACGCCGTTACTGTTCAACCGAATAGGGTTGATATCGGCGTAGGTTTCCTCACGGGAGAGGAGCACGTTCACGGCTTTGTGGCCGCCGTCTACCTCGTTGATGAGCGAAGGCAAATCGCGGTACGCGTCCGGGCCAACCACCAGGTCCACCATCTTCTCTTCTTCCAGCAGGTTCTTTTTAAGACGCTCGGCCATACAGCCCAACACGCCTACCACCATACCGGGCTTCTTTTTCTTGAGGTGCTGCAACTGCGTGAGGCGGTGCCGCACCGTCTGCTCGGCTTTCTCCCGGATAGAGCAGGTGTTCAGCAATACCAGATCGGCGTTGGTCACTTCTGAGGTGGTGTCAAACCCAGCTTCGAACAGGATAGAGGAAACGATCTCACTGTCAGAGAAATTCATCTGACAGCCGTAACTTTCAATATAGAGTTTCCGCTGACGGCCAGTGTTGGAATCAACCGTTACTTTGGTATCACACGCGGCGGCTTGCTCCGGCGTGCGGTTGTCAATGAAGTCTAAGTCCAGAATGGGTGCGTGCATAAGGGCAAATTAAAACACAAAGGTAAGCATATTTCACCTGCTTATGACAGAATGGCAGATGATATTTTTAAACAAAAGCGCCTGCAAGGTAGCTTGCAGGCGCTTTGATGATGGAGGGAAAGAGCAGATTATTGGGCCTGGTTCAACTCAAACTTAAGCCGCCCGGTGGTAGATTCATTCAGGCAGATGACGCCGTAAGCGGTTTCGCCGGGGTTGATGGTTTTGTTGAGGATGTTGTTCCCGATGATTTCCTCTTTCATTTTCTTGTTGGCATTCCCCGCCACTAACATGTTACCGGCGGCAATAGGAAGGCCGATGGGAAGGGAAGTGGAGGAACTTTCGGTTACATAGGATCCACTGGTATTTTCCTGGGTAATGTTCAAGAAAAGGAGAGCGTACAGCAGATAAATGGGCACGCCTTGTTTTATCTTGTTAGCGGCAACGGTGGGCTCCATCGGGATGATCTCCCGGCCTCCCATGAACAAGCGGCAATCGCGCCCAACATGAATAGGGGCATCGGTATTGTTCACCACCTTCATGGACACTACCTTCATGTTGTTCTTCGTCTCCTTCTTTGCGTATTTCTTGTTATTGCGTAAGGTCATGACATCAAACGCGAAAGAAGTAGACAGCGCGCCAGTGGCGGAAATCTCATTATAGTCATAATGCACAGTTTGCGGCCGAATGGGCCGATAGGAAGAGGCGCAGCTTCCCAAAAACAAGACCAAAGCGAGGCTGGTACCTAACAGAGTAGAGGTTTTCTTCATAAAATAGCTAATTAAAGGTAAAAGGGTTAGATAGGTTGGATTTGTACTGCAAGATAATGCTATATCCTTTCAAGATAAAGTAATGATTTATAATTATTTTGGAATACGCTTCATGGCAAAACCCTAGAACTGATGCCCAAAAATAGACCAGCAGGAACCAGCCTGAACTTTGGAGCATTTCAAGTTCTATTTTCTGTTTTGAGCTTGTTTAGGTAAAAACAGCACTAAAATGAAATGGGAGAAAAAGCCTTCAAGTATTTCATCAAGGAAGGAATAATCATACCCTTCCTTGGAGCACACAAGGTCAGTTTGCCAGAACGTTTCTGATGGCTTCGGCTTTCAGGAGACACTCCTGGTATTCCTGCTCCGGGTCTGAGTCATAGGTGATGGCGCTGCCCACTTCAAAGGAGAGGTACCCGGTGGCAACGTTGTACTGTAAACTTCGAATCACCACGTTGAAATCAAAGTCGCCGTTGGGCAGGAAGTAGCCGAGGGAGCCGGAGTAGAGGCCCCGCTTGGTTTGCTCATACTGTTCAATCAGCTCCAGCGCCCTGATTTTAGGCGCGCCGGTCATGCTGCCCATGGGGAAAGCAGCCTTCAGTACCTCCACTGCTGGTACAGTTTCTGGAAGCTGGGCGGTCACGGTGGAGATCATCTGCCACACGTATTTAAAACCGTATAACCCGAACAGTTCTTCTACCTGCACGGTGCCCGTGGCGGCTACCCGGTTTAGGTCATTCCGGACCAGGTCTACAATCATCATGTTCTCGGCCTGCTCTTTCTCGCTGGCGGCGAGCTGTTCCTTCTGGCGCTGGTCTTCCTCTGGGGTGCTGCCTCGCCGGATGGTCCCCTTAATAGGTTGCGAAATCAGTAAGTCACCCGACTTTTTCAGGAACCTTTCCGGGCTGGCACAAAGCAAGTAACGTTCCTTCAATTTAAGAAAGCCAGCAAATGGAGTAGGAGAGGCTTGGTTCAATTTCCAGAACAAGGCCAGCGGGCTGATTGATGCCTGTTCCGCGTAGAATTCCTGGCAGTAGTTCACTTCGTAGACATCGCCGTGCAGGATGTGCTGCCTCAGTTGTTCTACGTTATGCAGGTAATCTTCCTTCTTGACGCGGGGAACTGTTTTAACCTTGTTTTCAGAAAAAGAGGCCGTAAACGGCGTATGCGCTATGGAGCGGGCGATAGCCTCCGGATCTTCTGTGGTGGAATAAATGGTGAGGGCATCCTCGGCCCAGAGGAGCCAGGTTTCCGGCAGGAAGAAGTACAGTTCGGGGAAACCAATAAAATCCGGATGTTGGCTGTGCAGTTTCTCCAGGCCGTTCTTGAGGTCATAGGTCAGGTAACCGAGTAACGGACGGTTGTCGGGTTGAGAAAGCTGGTCCTGAAGCTGTTCCCAGGAGGTGATGTCCTGGCTGCTGGCGTGGCGGCGCATGCCTAAGAGATTAGTGAAGGTGCCGTAGCGGTAGTTTAGTTGATTGGGTTCATAATATGCCACCAGTTCATTGTGCTCGGCTGCCCAGGCCAAGGCCTGCTGTTTCCATTGGAGAACCGGGACAGGAAGGGAAGCAAAAGGCAAGGTCAGCGAATTCATGAAAAAGGAACCGGAGTGAAAGCGGGCTTAAAGATACGCAGATTATCTCATGCAGACGGGAATCCTCGCCAGACCTGATCCTCCCCAACTTCCCGTTTTAAGCCTCTTTTCTGAAAACGGGTGCCGAAACAACTGAAGACCGGCGGTGCCGTTTTGCGGGAGATTTAGGGAAAAGGCACAAAAAAAAGGATGGTAGTCACACCATCCTTTTCACGCTATAATTATTTGTCTGTTTACACGATTGCTTTTTGCTCCACATCGGCTAAGATACGGCCGCAGTGCTCACAAACGGTGATCTTCTTGTGGGCGGCAATGTCTGACTGACGTTGCGGGGGAACGGTGTTGAAACATCCGCCGCAGGCGTCACGCTTCACGGTTACCACGGCCAGGCCGTTGCGAACGTTCTTCCGGATCCGGTTGTAAGCGAACAGAAGGCGATCCTCAATGTGGGTGATGGCTTCTTCTTTCTCCTCGTTCAGTTTGCGCTCATCTTCCTCGCTCTCGTTCACCATCACCTGCAGCTCGGCATTCTTGGTGTTCAGGTCTTTCTGGCGCTCTTCCAGACGGTTTTTGGTTTCCTGGATCTCCAGGTTTTTCTGCTCTATCTGGAAATTAGCCTCCCGGATCTTCTTCTCGTTGATCTGGATTTCCAGTTTCTGAAGTTCAATCTCTTTGGTGATGGCGTCAAACTCGCGGTTGTTGCGGACGTTCTCCTGTTGTTCCTCGTATTTCTTGATCAGTTTCTCAGCGTCTTTGATGCCTTGCTTGCGGTTGGCAATGGATTGCTGCAACTCGGCAATTTCGTCATCAAACTTGCTCACGCGTACTTGGTAGCCGGCAATCTCATCTTCCAGGTCACGAACCTCTTCCGGAAGGTCGCCTCTAATTTGTAGAATCTTGTCCAATTGAGAATCTAAGCTCTGAAGTCTTAGAAGTGCATCTAACTTACTTGCTACAGTACTTTCCATGTATAATTTAGCTGTGTCTTACGGGATTTGTAGGGGTATTTGACAAATCAACTGCAAAATTAGGAAAAGATTTTGTAAGTATATCATAAAAAAGCTCCTTCGTGAAAACTTCACTTTCATAATGACCTACATCTACTAAGGTGAACTGCTCCGTGGCCTCAAAGAACTCGTGATATTTCAAATCTGCCGTCAGGAACACGTCTGCCCCGGCCGCTTTGGCCTGTCTGGTCAGGAAACTTCCGGCCCCGCCGCAGACGGCAATTCTTTTAATGGCTTTCTGAGGCCAGGCCGTGTGCCGGAAGGTGTTGATCTGCAGCCGCTCTTTCACGTGCTGCACGAAAGCCTCCGGCGAGAGCGCCTCTTCCAGCTCACCCACCATGCCGGCGCCCACTTCCTGGTTCTCGTTTTGCAGAGAAACCAAATAGTGCGCCACCTCCTCGTAGGGGTGGGCCTGCACCAGCGCGCGCATGATCTGGTTCTGCTTGAACGACGGGAAAATCACCTCTATTTTGTTTTCGATGGTTTCCTCGGTTTGGCCGGGTTCGCCAATGTGCGGATTGGCTTGCGCCGATGGCGTGAACCGGCCCGTGCCCGTAACTCTGAAGCTACAGTCTGAATAGTCGCCTATCTGTCCGGCACCGGCTTTATGCAGCGCCGCCAGCACTTTCTCGGTGTCTTCCAGCGGCACATAGGTCTCCAGTTTGGTCAGGATCTGGGTTTTAGGGGCAAGTACCTTGGGGTGGAGGATGCCCAGTTTTTCGCACAGCTTGGCATTGACTCCGTTGTGCACGTGGTCCAGGTTGGTGTGGCAGGCGAAAATGGCGATCTGGTGCTGCAGCGCCTTGAGCAGGATGCGTTCTACGGGTGTTTTGCCGGTCAGGCTTTTCAGGGGCTTGAAGATCACCGGGTGGTGCGCCACAATCAGGTTGCAGCCGCGCTGTAGTGCTTCCTCTACCACTTCCAGGGTGCAGTCCAGGGTGACCAGAACTCCGGTGATGGTGGCTTCTGGGTCGCCCACCTGGAGCAAGGCGTTGTCATACGATTCCTGATACGCCGGGGGTGCGTAGCGCTCCAGTACCTGCACCACTTCTTTTATCTTTGTCATACGTTAGGTTTAAAGCCGTTGAAGGCAAAGAAAGGTAAAAATCATGTACTTTTGCAGCTTATGCCCGTAACCACGTCCGCCTTGCGTTTCCTTTTGTTTCCGTTCGCGCAGCTGTACGGGGGCATTGTGCGTCTGCGGAATGTCTTATACGACCAGGAGCTGTTCTCTGTCTACCAGGCGCCCATTCCGGTGATTTGCGTGGGGAATCTGAGCGTGGGCGGCACCGGCAAAACTCCGCAGGTAGAATATTTGGCCCGCCTGTTACAACCCCGCCACATCGCCATCCTTAGCCGCGGCTACAAACGAAAAACCAAAGGCTTCGTCTTAGCCGACCATCAAGCCACCGCCGCCACGTTAGGCGATGAACCGTTCCAGTACACGCAAAGCCTGCCCCAGGTGCGGGTAGCCGTCTGTGAGAAACGTGCCCTGGGAATCCAGCGGTTGCTCCAGCTTTTCCCCGATTTAGACGTGATTCTGCTGGATGACGCGTTTCAGCACCGGGCGGTGAAAGCCTCCTCGTACCTGTTGCTTACCGATTTCAACCGCTTGTTTACCCAGGATTACCTCTTGCCCATGGGCTTGCTGCGGGAACCCAGGAGTGGGGCCCGCCGGGCCGATGCCGTAGTGGTGACCAAATGTCCGCGGGTGATATCCCAAGAACAACAGACGCTCATTCAGAAGCAGGTGCAGGAATACACCTCTGCGGGCACACCGGTTTTTTTCTCGCAAATAGTCTACGCCCCGGCTGTACCGGTTGGCCAGGGAACTACGTTAGGGAAAAGGCTGATTTTAGTGACTGGTATTGCCAACGCTCAGCCGCTGGTGAAGCATTTGCAGCAGGAGAGGTATGAGGTGGTGCGCCACTTTGATTGGCCAGACCATGCGGCCGTTACGCCGGAGCGAGTTGGGGAAGTGGTGACCTTTCATGCCTCTCTGCGGGATTCGGCCATAAGTATTCTGATGACCCAAAAAGATGCGGTGAAGTGGCAGGAGCCCAGCCTTACAGGTTTGTGGCGGTCATTGCCGGTATACTATTTGCCTATTACCAATGCCTTTGCCCCGCAGGAACCTTCTTTTGATGCCACCATCCAGCGCTGGGTACCGCCCATTGGTTCAGATATTAATCTTACTTTTGAACGTGACTTATAAGAAACTGATAGCTGCGGCTTTTTTGGGATGGCTGGGTACTTACTCCCAGACCCAGGCCCAAATCCTGAACGATTCCACGAAAGCCATTTATGGTTCGGCCACCACCAAGGTGATCTACGAGGCGGACATCTTCAAAGGAAATCTTACCTCTACCCGGATTGACACGGCACTGACCAACCTGCCCAACAACCGGTTCTGGTATTATGACTCTACCTTGCAGCAGAACCTGGGCAACACGGGCACGGCTTCCCAACCGCTTTTCTGGAGGATGCCCACGCAGTTAGGTAATCGGCTGGGCAAAAATGCCTTTGACCCGTACGCCGTCAACCCCGCCACCATTGAATACTATGACACCAAATCGCCTTTCACGTTCCTGCACTACCTGCAGGGTGGGTTGGGGGACCAAATCTTCCGGGCGAAACATACCCGAAACGTGTCGGCTAACTGGAACGTGGGCATTGGCTATGAGCGCCTGGGGGCTGAGCGCCAGTTTGGAACCATTGGCAGCGGTTTAGACGGACTGGTGAGCCACTACGGTTTTCAGGCGTTTACGCATTACGCCAGCAAAAACGAACGGTACCGCCTCATGGCCAATTACAGCCTGAGCAGCCACGAGCAGATTGAGTTGGGCGGCATCCGCCCAGAGCGCGGCGAACCCATCGATAGTCTTTTTGAATACAAAGAGGAACCGGCCTGGCTGCAGCAGGCCACCTCAGACGAGAAGCGCAACAGCTTCCATGCCACCCAATGGTACAAATTGCTGGGACCCGGGCTGCAGCTGTACCACACGCTGGATGTGAATACCCAAAACAATGATTACACCGATAAAGCCTTGCCGTATGATACCGTGGGCTCAGGTGATCCCAAAGTGCAGACTCTGAAATTCTACCCCAGAGCCCAGCTGGATGGGACCCGCACCTATGACGATTCGTACTTCCGGCAGATAGAGAACACGTTTGGCGTGATGGGCAGCGGCCGCTTGTTTGTGTACCGGGCGTATGCCAAACGCCGTGATGGTTCTTATAAAGTAACCGCCGAAGGAGTGAAAAGAATTCCCCGTCCTGATCTGCAGGACAGCCTGGCGTATTACGTGAAGGAGGAAAAGCGAACCATCGCCGATAACTTCATCGGGGGTGAGGCCCAGTTCCGGTTGAAGAACGATATCTATGTCACCACGGATGGCGAGTTCCAGATAGGCGGCGGCGATTACCGCCTCAATGCGCAGGCCCGCTACAAGTACCTCACGTTTCGGCAAACCAGGTCGTCTTATTCTCCCACTCTGGTGCAGAGGGTCTACATCAGTAACCATTTTCAGTGGTCCCATGATTTTGAGAACATTCAAGCCAACCAGACAGCCGCAACTCTGGAGGCAGGCTACCGCAATCATTACCTCAACGCGCAACTGCAGTTCACCAACCTCCGGAACTACGTCTACTACCAGGATTCTCTCCGGAAAGACCGTGCTGACTGGGCTACTCCGGCGCAGACGTCGGGTAACACCAACCTGGTGCAAGCCAGTGTGCGGTACAAGTTCAGCGTAAAATCATTCGTCTTCGACAACAACGTGTATTACAACCAAGTGACCGGCCAGGAAGTGATCCGGATGCCCGAGTGGTATGTACAGTCCAGGGTGTATGTGCAGGGACCGGCCTTCAAGAAAGCCATCTATGTACAGGCCGGGGTTGAGATGAACTGGCACTCCGATTATTACGCCGATGGGTACATGCCGGTCACCCAGCAGTTCCATTTGCAGAACGATTTCCTGGTGACCCGTTATCCCACGCTGGACGTGTTCCTGAGCGCCGACATCAAAACCGTGAACCTTTTCCTGAAGCTTAGCCACCTCAACAACGTCATCAGTGACTGGGAGCAAGGGTACTTCACCACGCCGTATTACGTGGCCAACCCCTTTACCTTTAACTTAGGTTTGCAGTGGAATTTCTATGATTAAGCTTTTCAGATTAGAAGATTGGTAGATTAGAAGATGTGAAAATGAGGAGATTCGAGGTTAAGAAAACTTAATCTAATGGCTACTTTTCTGTTTATAGGCAGTTTTCTTAGAAATGGTTTGTAAACAGAAACCTTCCTTAATGGGGCCAGTATGGCTCGTCTATGGCGCGGAAGTTACTTCCGTGACTTTCTTAAAAATGTAAGTCACGGAAGTAACTTCCGCGCCATAGACGAGCTAAAGAAAATCGAAGAAATCTTGTTTTAGAGTCTTTTTCAGAAATATAATCCTAAAACAGGTTAATGCGCTTTAGAGTAGCTGTTGTTCTTCTATCAAAAAATCAACAAACTATTTGATCATCATCACATTTTCAAATCTCCACATTTTCAAATCTCCACATTTTCAAATCTCCACATTTTCAAATCTCCATATCTCCTAATTTCCACATCTTCCAATCTTCACATCTTCAAATATCAAAACCAGTGGCAAAGTCAATCCTTAAACTTCAACTACCCACAGATCCTCGGTGGGTGAACATCGCGGAAATGAACATCCAGGACATTCTGGTAGACCATGCGTACTGTGAGCAGAAAGCCGCCACCTCCGGTATCTCCCTCATCGTGAAGTATCCAGACAAGACTAAACTGGTGGAAGAAATGACCGCGCTGGTGGCCGAGGAGTGGAGCCACTTTGAACGGGTGCTGGAGGAACTGAAGAAACGTGGCTATGAACTGGGCCGGAACCGGGCCGATGAGTACGTGGTCCAACTAAGCAAGCACATCCGGAAAGGGGACAAGCGGGAGCGCCAGCTCATGGACCACCTGCTAGTGAATGCCTTGATAGAAGCCCGTTCCTGCGAACGCTTCAAACTGCTCTGGAAGAACCTGCAGGACGAAGACCTCCAGAAGTTCTACTATGAGCTGATGGTCTCTGAAGCCGGGCATTACGTGAGTTTCGTGAAGCTGGCCAAAGAATACATGCCCAAAGAAGTGGTGGACGCCCGTTTACAGGAGCTCCTGATAATTGAGGCAGACATCATCGCCAACCTGGAGCATCGCCCGGACAGGATTCACTGATTCAGATGTGAAGATTTGGAGATGTGGAAATTATGAGATTTGAAAATATGACGATGAAATAACAGGTTACATTACCTGAAATGATTGAGGGGTTTAGGGGCTGTTTTCATGAAAACAGCCCCTAAACCCCTCAATCATTTAAATCAATTCATCTCCTCATCTTCACATCTCCAAATCTTCACATCATTAAATCTCCTCATCACCGCATCACGTCTTCTGTTTCTTCTTCTTGGCGGCTGGGAACAGAATATTGTTCAGAATGAGGCGGTAACCCGGGGAGTTGGGGTAGAGGGCCAGGTCAGTGGGTTCCTCTTCCACGAAGTGCTGGTAGTCCTCGGGGTCATGGCCGCCGTAGAAGGTCCAGGTGCCTTTCCCGAAGGTGCCGTGAATGTAGCGGGCCTCGTCAATGGACTTGGTTTCGCCCATCACCACCACCTCAGACTTGATCAGCTTTTTCTTGAAGCCCGTAGTTAACCCCATGAAGCCTTTGATGGTTTTGACGTGGTTCTGGGTCAGCATGGTAGGAATGGGGTCCCACTTGGCTGAGTAGGTGAAAAGCTGAAAGTAATCATTGTTCTCGCGGAGGCCGCGCTCCAGTTGCGAGTTGTCAATGTTGGAGAACTCGGGGTGGTAGGGGTCCCGGATGAGGGTAAAGTCCTTGAAGGCAAAGGTGTTGGCGAAGTTCAGCTTCTGCTGAGCTTGAGGATCGGAGGGATCGCCGTCAAACATGCTCTCGGTGATGTCCAGCCCCACGGCCGCCAGGGCAATGTCATAGGTATCGGTGGCGGAGCACATGGCGAACATAAAGCCGCCGCCCGCGCAGAAATCCCGGATGCGCTGGGCCACGGCGCTTTTCAGCTGGGGCACTTTGCTGAACCCGAACCGCTTGGCAATAGCCTCTGACTCCCGCTTCTGCTCAATGTACCAGGGCGTGTTCCGGAAGGCGGTATAGAATTTTCCCTGCTGGCCGGTAAAGTCCTCGTGGTGCAGGTGCAACCAGTCATATTTGGGCAGCTTGTCTTCCAGAATCTCTGCGTCATAGACAATTTCATAGGGGATCTCGGCGTAGGTGAGCACCAGGGTTACGGCATCGTCCCAGGGTTGTTTTGATTTGGGCGAGTACACCGCAATCTTGGGCGCTTTCTCCAGCTTCATCACGTCCATGTTAGACTCCGGGGCGGCAATCTCGGTTAAGATCTGGCTGTACTGCGCATCGGAGATGGTCTGGTAGCTGATGCCGCGCACCACCAGTTCGTTTTCCAGCTGGTTTCCCTGTTTCAGGGCAAAAGCGCCGCCTTTGTAATTCAAGAGCCATTCAACCTCCACCTGCCGTTGAAGCGCCCAGTAGGCCAGCCCGTAGGCTTTGAGATGGTTCTTCTGCGACGCATCCATGGGCAGGAGCAGGTAAGACGCCCACGAGGCCCGCGCAGTCCCCAGCAGCACCAGCAGAAGAAATAAAATTCGGAACAAAGTCTTCATTAGCAATCAGTTTGGAACGAATTTAAGAAAAACGGGCAATAAACCGGAAAACCGTTACTTTTATATCAGTAAGAAAGAGCCCGTTTGTACGACAGATAGGCTGTACCGGTACTGGCTCCAGAGAAAACATGAATCTTTTAGAAAACACCAAGGAAGGTTTCCGCTCCATCAAAGGCAATTTGCTCCGCACAGTGCTCACCGCCCTCATCATCTCCATCGGGATCATGTCGTTGGTAGGTATTCTAACGGCAATTGAGGGCATCAAGTATTCCGTATCCAGCACATTTTCCTCTCTGGGGGCCAATTCCTTTGATATTGAGAAGAAATGGGAGGGCGGCGGACAGCAGGGCGGCCGGCATGCCAAAGTATTCCCCAACATCACCGAGTTCCAGGCCCGGCAGTACAAGCAACTCATGGCCGACAAAGCGCGGGTTAGTCTCTCTACCCATGTGAGCGGCAACGTGGCCGTGAAAGCCGGCAGCATCAAAACCAACCCCAACATGAGCGTAATTGGCGGCGACGAAAATTACCTGGTGAACGAGAACTATGACCTGGAACTGGGCCGGCCGTTCTCTAACCTGGAGATTGAAACCGGAGCCCCGGTAGCCATTATTGGCGAGGAAGTGGCCGAAAAACTGTTCCCGAAACAAAGCCCCGAGGGCAAGAGCCTGATCATGCTGGGCCGCCGCTTCAAAGTAATTGGCAAGATCAAGAGCCAGGGCGGTGGCTTAGGCGGCGGCGGCAGTAACCGCCGGATCATTATCCCGCTGGAAGCCGCTACCCAGATTCCCACCCAAAGTCCTTTAACTTTCGAGATTAAATCCGCTATTCTGAATGAGTCCAGCCTAGCGTTTGCCATGGAAGAGGCCACGGGCATCATGCGCAAAGTGCGCCAGGACCGCTTAGGGCAGGAAGACTCGTTCCAGATCACCCGCAGCGACTCGGTGGAGCAGGAGCTGAATAACATCACCGGTTACCTGAAAACCGGCGGTTTCTTGGTAGGGTTTATCACCTTGCTGGGGGCGTCCATTGGCCTCATGAACATCATGATGGTGAGCGTAACCGAACGCACGCGTGAAATCGGCATCCGGAAAGCCCTGGGCGCCACCATTAAGCAGATCAGGTTGCAGTTTCTGATTGAGGCCATCGTGATCTGTGTGCTGGGCGGTGTGGTAGGCATTCTGCTGGGCATTCTCATGGGCAACGGCATTGCCATGCTCATCGGCAAAGGCGAGTTCTTCGTGCCGTGGCTGTGGATGATTGTGGGCATGGCGATTTGTATCTCCGTGGGGCTGATCTCCGGGTATTACCCGGCCTACAAAGCCTCCAAGCTGGACCCCATAGAATCGCTCCGTTACGAATAACGCGAATCATGGAAATAAAGGAAACTACTCGTTCCTCAAGCCTGCTCTCCGTTTTAGGGCCCGTTTCTGAAAAGACGCGGTAAACCGAAGAAAGAGCATTTAATATTGTATGCCCCCGTTCCCCAAAAAACGCTTTCCTGATTCTTTCTTTGCCAGAACCTCATTTCTGCTGGACGTAACGCTCAACTTCAACTACCTTTTCCGCTGGTCAGGCCTTGCCCTGCTGGTGGGGGCTCTGGCGGGAAGCGCCTCGGCTTTGTTCCTGGTCTTACTGGACTGGGCCACGGAGTACCGCGAGAGTCATCTCTGGATCATCGCGCTTTTACCGGTGGGAGGATTACTGGTTGGCTGGATGTACCACCGTTGGGGACAGGAAGCGCAAGCGGGCAATAACTTGCTGTTGCAAAGCATCCAAACCCCTTCAACTAAAAGGATTCCCTGGATCATGGCGCCGCTGGTCTTAATTGCTACGGTGCTGACGCATTTGGTGGGCGGCTCCGCAGGCCGCGAGGGAACGGCGGTGCAGATGGGCGGAGCGATGGCCGATCAGTTGACGCCTCTTTTCAAATTACGACCCCGGGACCGGAAGATGCTCCTGATCTGCGGGGTGAGCGCCGGCTTCGCCTCCGTTTTCGGGACGCCCCTGGCGGGGGCGGTTTTTGCGTTGGAGGTTTTCCTGCTAGGTCAACTGCGGTACAATGCGCTGGTGCCGTCGTTTCTGGCGGCGGTGGTGGCGCACGCCGTGACTACCGCCTGGGGCGTAGGCCACACGCAGTACCCCGTGGTGGCAGCACCCGCTCTCACATTCTGGACAGTAGGCGCCACCCTGGTGGCGGGGATTAGCTTCGCGTTGGCCGCCCGGCTCTTTTCCTGGGCCTCTCATGCCGTAGGCGATACGTTCCGGAAATATATCGCTTACCCGCCGCTTCGGCCAGTAGTTGGTGGTGCCATTCTGGCCCTTCTCATCTGGTTGCTGGGCACTACCAAGTACATCGGTTTGGGAATTCCCACCATCGTGGCATCTTTTGCCGGACCGCTGCCTTCGTATGATTTCCTGCTGAAGCTTTTCCTGACCGCGCTTACGCTGGGCTGTGGCTTCAAGGGAGGAGAGGTGACGCCTTTGTTTTTCATTGGCGCCACATTGGGCAATGCGCTGTTTCCCTGGCTTCCGTTGCCCCTGGAGGTGCTGGCGGCCATGGGGTTTGTGGCCGTTTTCGCGGGAGCCGCCAATACGCCGCTGGCCTGCACGCTCATGGCCATGGAACTGTTTGGCACCGGTTGTGGCATCTATGCCGGGCTGGCCTGCGTGGTGGCGTACCTGTTCTCCGGGCATACCGGTATTTACGGGGCGCAAGTAGTGGAGAACAGCAAACACCCGTATTACGTCCGCGAGGCCGGCACCAGGTTAGCTGAGATCAGGCGGCGGCGTTTTTGAGGCGTTTTTCAGAAAAGAGCATAAAAAAAGCCTGACGTCTGCCAGGCTTTTTTTATGCGCAAGAAGAGCGCTTATTTCTTAGTAGCGGGTTTGTTCGCTTTGTATTCCTCGTTCAGGCCTTTTACCGCATCTTCGGTGATGTCCAGCGAGGTATCTCCGTAGAGGATGGCGCTATTGCCGCGGGTATAGGTCAAGACCATTTTGTAGCCTTTCTCCTGGCTGATCTTCTTAAGATGGGCTTCTACTTTCTCGTAGATTTTCTTCATCTCATCGTTCTCGTCTTTGGCTAACTGCTGGCCCGCGCTCTGCTGCTGGGCGGCCAGTTGCTGCTCTTTCTGGGCCAGTCGCTGCTCAGTGGAAGCTCTTTGTTCCTGGGTCATGCCGGCACCGGTTTGTCTGTATTGCTCCACTTCTTTCTGGAAGCTGGTGGCTTTGGTGCGGAGGTCGCCTTCCATGCGCTTGCCTTTGGCTTCCAGGCGGGCTTTCACATCTTTGAAGTACTGGTATCTGTTCAAAAGCGAATCAGAGTTCACGAAAACAATCTCGGCGGCCGGGGTGGCAGCGGGAGTGGCGGTTTCGTCAGCAGTAGCAGCCGGTTCTGAGGCGGTGGTCGTCTCGGTTTTGGCGGCAGTGGTTGGCGTGGCAGCCTGGTCTTTCTTACAGGCGGCGAAGGAAGCTGATAGAACAGCCAATAAAACAAGCTTTTTAGATACGCTCACAGTCAGTTATTAAGATGATAAATGATGAATCAGGAGTCCTGAGGTTTGTCTCTGGACTCCTGATCAGGTGTTGGGGGACCAATTTAATAAAATAAATCGGAAGCCTCAGAAAGATGGGGGCAAGAAGATTAATTTCCGCCGGCCCGGTTCACCTCGTCCACGCTGGTGGCGCGGCGCTTCATCTCAAATTTCTCGCCTTTGTTGAAGCGGTACCGCAGGTTCAGGCGCATGCCTTGGCCAAACTGGTACATGTCTATCGCGTTGATGTTGCCGTTCACCTCAGAGGTGCCTTTCATGATCTGGGTCCGGAAGATATCGGTGAAGGCCAGGTTCACCTCCAGTTGGTCTTTCAGGAAAGAGCGTTTCACCGCCACATCTACCCAGCCTGCCGGATCTGTTTTGTAAACGTTGAACACCCCTTTGCCGCGGTAGGTCCCGTTCACCTCCAGTTTAAAGTTTTTGGGAAGCAGGATGTTGTTGCTGATCTGTGCCGAGAACATGGTTTGCGCGTTTTCAATGATCTTCTTGTTTACAATGGTCTGGTACTTCTGGTAGGCCACGGTCAGGTTGTTGTTCATGTTCCATTTAGAAGTGATGGTCACGGGGGCTACGAAGGTGGCATTCACGGTTTCGCTTTCCACGTTGGTCTGCTGGAAGACCATTTTATTTTCCTCGGGGTAAAACACGGGCACCTCAGAAATATCGTCTTTGGTGTGGGCGTAGCCGAAGATCAGGTTGTAGCTTTTCTTGAAGGTCTGGGTCACCTGGAACGAGTTGGTGTACTCCGGCTTCAGGTACGGATTGCCCTCGGCGTAGGTATTGGCGTCAATGTAGAACCGGAAAGGGTTCAGGTTGCTGTATCTGGGGCGGTAAATCCGGCGGCTGTAGTTGTAGCCGATCTGGTAGTTGTCTGAGATGCGCTGCTGCACAAACACGCTGGGGAACAGGTCCAGGTACGAGCGGGGCGTCACTTTCTGGTTGGGGATGGAGTTGCCCTCTGAGTTGGTGTATTCCGCCCGAAGGCCCGCCTGCAAGGTGAATCTGGAACTCAGCGTCGCGTTGAAGTTGCTGTAGGCCGCGTAAATGTTCTCGTCGTAGATGAAGTGGTCGCCCGAACGGTTAGGATCTGGTACACGCTGGCTTCCTTCCCGATTATAGAAGTCGATCTGGTTGTCTGACTCCACGTAGCTGGCCTTGGCACCCAGTTCCAACTTTCCTTTGATAGAAGGCAGCGATTTGGCAAAGTCCACTTTGGCGGAATAAATCTGGTAAGAGGTAGGGTTGAGGGTCTCGAAAAACTCCGTCTCTGTCTCGCCGGTAGCTTCGTAGGTCTTAAGGTTCAGGAAGTCGCTGGGGCTGTTGTCCCGGATGCGGGCCACGTCTATATCAGCGGACAGCGTGGTGCCCAGGGTGTCCAGTTTACCGGCGTAATGCACGTTGAAGGTGGCATTGGAGAATTGCCCTTTGTTGTGGGTGGTGGTTTGGTTATGTACCAAACCCGCCTGCGTAGGGTCCAGAAGGGTGGAGTTGGTGTTCACGCCGGAGTTGGTTCTGGAGTGGTTCAAGCTCAATGTCGCTCCCAGGCTGTGGTTCTTGTTCAGGTCATAGTCGGTGCCGAAACGGGCCGAGGGGCTGAACGTTTCTCCTTCTTCTTTTCCAGACTGGTTGAGGGTGGAATTCCCGCCTTCGCGGCTGAAGATGCGGTCCATGGTGAAGGTTCTTTTTCTGGGGCGCTGCGCCAAGTCTACGGAGGCGAAGGAGCTCCATTTACCTTGTTTCAGGTTTAGATTTAGGCCGCCATTAGCCCCAGATTTGGTGTTGTACTGGTACCCGCCGTACACGCTGCCGTTCAGGCCCGTCATGGTGTTTTTCTTCAGGTTGAGGTTGATGATCCCGCCGGTGCCCTCCGCATCGAACTTGGCCGAGGGGTTGGTGATGATCTCCAGGTTCTTCAGGTTATCGGCGGGCATGCCCTGCAACATGGTTTGTAGTTGTTTCCCATCCAGGTAGGTGAGTTTTCCATCAATCATCACTTTCACGCCCTGCTTTCCGTTCAGCTGGATATTTCCGTCCTGGTCCACCAACACGCCCGGCGATTTGGCCAGCACGTCATAGGCGGTATTGCCGGCGGCCATGGCCGTTCCCTCCACGCTCACCACCATTTTATCGGCTTGCACATCCACGGCAGGGCGCAGGTTGTGCACGGTTACTTCCTTCAGAACTTTGGCATCCTGTTTTAGGGCTATTTTCCCGAAATCCTTGCTAAAACCGGCACTGGTCACTTCAAAGGAGGCTAGGTCCAAGTTCGCGAAGCCCATGGCGCTGATTCTCAAACGGTAGTTGCCAGGAGCCGGAGTTTTGAGAGTGAATTTGCCTTCCAAGTCAATGGCGGTGCCGTTCACAAAGGAAGCGTCTGAGGTTTTCAGCAGAGTTACCGTGCCGTAGCTGAGGGGAGCCCCTTTGTCATCTACGACTAAGCCGGTCAGGGAACCGGAGGTTTGGGCCAGGGCGGCCTGGGTAAGAAAAGCCAGGGCGGCCATAAGCAGGAGGAAGTTGTAAAGCTTTTTCATAACAGGTGGATTTTTGGGATGGTGAATGTTTATAGTACTTGGTTATACAAGGTACATGTAGAAAAAAAAAGCCGAAGGGCTAAAGCATCAGGTGGTCCTGGGAGGTGAACACTTTGCGGGAAGCATTGGCACCATGGCTGGAGGTCAGGTACACATAGCCAAAAACCACTAGCGTAAAGGAACCCAGGAACAGCAGGACCTGAAAAAGGAGGGTTAGGAGGGCGAGATTTTCCATGGCGCTAAGTTGGTTAGGTGCTATTGTCTCTAAGAATGAAACAAAGATATAAGAAGGTACTATGTAAAGCAAGGTACTGTTGCTATTTTCTTTAAATTTTTTTTCTGAAGTGGAAGAGGGCAGGCCTGAGAATAATCACCGTAGCGTTTAGGGGCTGATTTTCCATAAACAGACCCTAAACGCAACGGTGATTATTCTCCGCCGGCGCGGTCCAGTTCCTCCAGATTGGTGGAACGGCGCTGCTGCTCAAACTTCTGACCTTTGCTGAACCGATAACGCAGATTGATCCGGAAGCTCTGCGCCGCGAAGTACTGATCAAAGGCGTTGATGTTGCCGTCAAAGTTCGCCGAGCCCACCACCTTGCGGGTTCTGAAGATATCGGTCACGGTGAGGCTCACGTCCAGGTTGTCTTGCAGGAAAGAACGCTTCAGGCCGGAGTCCAGCCACCAAGTACGTTCAATGGTGTAGAGGCCGTACGCCTGCGGACCCTGAAGGCCCAGGTTCAGCTCCATCTTGATCTTATGCGGCAACTGGAGCGTGTGGTTCGAGTTGAACATGTAATAGAACTGCTCGTTCAGAATGGGTTGGTTGCTATCTAAATAGGTGGTGAAAGACTGAAATCCGAAGCCCAGGTTGTTGCTCGCTTCCCATTTCTTCATGATCCGGACCGGCACCACCAATGTACCGTTCAGGTTTTTGAAAGCATCCACGTTACGCTGCGAGAAGATGGTGGTGTTCGTCTCATTGTTCTGCACCGGAATCTCGGCAATAAAATCTTTGGTATGCGCGTAACCCAGCGTGAGGATGTAGTCTTTCTTGAACGTCTGCGCTACCTGAAACGAGTGAGTGTACTGCGGCCGCAGGTTCGGGTTGCCCTGGGCCCAGGTGAGCGGGTCCAGGTAGAAAATGAACGGGTTCAGGTCATCGTACTGCGGGCGGTTGATGCGGCGGCTGTAGTTGTAGGTCACCTGGTAGTTGTCGCTGACTTTCTGCTGCAGGAACAGGCTGGGGAAGAAATCGAGGTAACGGCGGGGCGTGGTTCGGTTCAGAGTCACAGATCGGCCTTTAGACACCGTCTGCTCTGCCCGTAGTCCTGCCTGCACGCTCCAGCGCTCGCCCAGGTTGGCGCTGTAATTGGCGTAGCCGGCGTAAATGTTCTCTCTATATATAAAGTGGTTGCTGCGCTTGGAATCTGGTGTCTGGTTACGGCCTTCCACAAAAAAGAACCGCAGTTCATTGTCAGACTCCACGTAACTGGCTTTCAGTCCCGCTTCCAGTTTGCTCTTGTTTTGGAATTTCCGGGTGAAATCGGCCTTGGCCGAGTAGATGTGGAAGGTGGTGGGGTTGTAGCTCCCCAGTTGCTCCAGCCGGAGCTGTGGCGCCTGGTTCACGTACTGGCCGCGGTTGAAGAACCCCGCGTCATTGTTGTCGGTGATTTTCACGTAATCCACGTCGGCGGACAGGGAACTGCCCAGGGTATCCAGTTTATAGGCGTAGTGCCCGTTTAAAGTGATGTTGAAGTAATCGGCGGCAACCAGGTTGCGGGCGTTGATGAGCGAGTCTTCCACCGGGTTGCTGTTGCGCAGGTACGTCTCAGTCACGAAGGAATTGTCATAGTCTACAGACATCACATAGGCCATGACCCCGATGCTGTGTTTGTCGTTCAGCTGGTAATCGGTGCCCAAGCGTACCGACGGCACATTTCGGAACGTCTCCTCGCGACCGCGCTGGTCAAAACTGGTGGGCTGGCCTTCGTTCAGGAAAAGCCGGGTCATTGTGTTCGTGCGTAGGTTCGTCCTCCGGCCGAAATCGGCGTTCAGGAAGGAATTCCACTGGCCGCTCTTATAGTTGATGTTGGTTCCCGCCGAGTAGCCGTGCAGTTTATTGTACTGGTAGCCGGTGTACACGCTGCCGTTGAGACCCGTCAGTTGGTTTTTCTTCAGGTTGATGTTGATGATGCCCGAATTTCCCTCGGCATCAAACTTAGACGAAGGATTGGTGATGATCTCCAGGTCTTTGATATTGTCGGCGGGCATGGACTGGAGCATGGTCTGGAGCTGTTTGCCGCTCATGTAGGTCAGCTTGCCGTCAATCATGACCCGTACGCCCGCCTTGCCGTTGAGCTGGATGTTCCCGTCCTGGTCTACCCACACGCCCGGCGATTTAGACAAAACTTCCATGGCGGTGCTGCCGGCGGCCATCACGGTGCCTTCCACGCTCACCACCATTTTGTCTGGGTGGTTGATGATGGTGGGCCGCATGGATTCCACGGTCACTTCCTTCAGCATTTTAGAGTCCTGCGCCAGCGCCAGTTTCCCGAACTCTTTCTGAAACCCCGCCTGGTTCACCTCAAAGGCGGGAGTCTCCAGCGTGCCATAGCCCATGGCGGTCACTTTCAGGAAATAGGTGCCGGGGGCGGGGCTCTTGAGCTTAAATTGGCCGCTGACTTCTACACCTGCCCCGTCTACCACCGCGGCATCGCCTTTCCGGATGAGGGCCACCGTGCCGTAGCTGAGCGGCTCGCCTTTGGCGTCCACCACCGTTCCGGTCAACCCTTGGCCGGTCTGCGCCCAAGCCTGGAAGGTACAACAGAGGCAAAAGCAAGCGAGGAAAAAGAAGGTATAGAGATTTTTCATAGCAAAGGGAGATTCATAAAGGGTGGAGGTTGGATTAGGAAAATCAGGTAAAGCGCTTTGGATAGAAAGATGAAGCGAGTTGTATTTTGGTTGCTTGGGTGTTCAAATTTCTTTTCAGTTGATGTCTTGTTTCCTTCCGCAATACGTTTTCGTTGCTCTTGGCAAGATTCTGACCAAAAGTGAGTTCGTTTATTAAAATGCTTAAAATCAAGTATTTATGAAATGTGTAGAATCGATTGGTGTTCAGAACCGAACAGGAGATATGATGAAAGCGGACACCACGTTGAGGGTGGATGAGAATGAAACCTACAGGTCAGACGAAAGTGCAAGAAAAGACTAGTCGTAAGTTTAAGAGCTCTTTTCCGAAAAAGAGCCCCTAAACAGCTTTCCGATGGTTACTTCTTCTCAAGAATGGAGGCCTGGAGGAAGAAAACCTTTGCCAGCGAGGTGGGGTAAGGGAAGCTGAGGCAGAAGTAAGTTGCCCTTCGTACCTTTGAACCGTTCATCAGCTCCGCATTTTAATCAATTAAGCCGCACATGAAAGAAGCCACTTCCGCCAGCACCCCTAAAAACAAGTATAGCCTTCAGGGACTTTTGCAGCGCGTGGGGCTGGATACCTTTCTGCTGTTTCTTCTGGCTATGATTGTATTGGCCTATCTGTGGCCGGAACTGGGGGAGGAAAACGGACCTTTGCCGCTGGAAGAAATTACCACCTACGGCGTAGCGCTTATCTTTTTCTTTTATGGGCTGCGGCTGAGCCCCGCCAAACTGAAAGCAGGCCTCAGTGACTGGCGACTGCATTTGGTGGTGCAGTTGAGCACGTTTCTGCTGTTCCCCCTTTTGGTGTGGGGGAGCCACGCGGTGGCGCCCAACAGTGCCACGCCCGCACTTTGGTTGGGTGCGTTTTACGTGGCAGCCTTGCCGTCAACGGTGTCTTCATCGGTGGTGATGGTGTCCATTGCGGGCGGCAACATTCCGGCGGCCATCTTCAACGCCAGCATTTCCAGCCTCATTGGCGTGTTCATGACGCCCGTCTGGATGAGCTTTTTCACCAGCACCAGCTCCGCCGCCGATATGGACCTCACGAGCGTGATCCTGAAACTCATGCTCCAGGTGGTGCTGCCCGTGACCCTGGGTATTCTGCTGAACCGGAAGTTCGGGGCCTTTGCCGAGGCGCAGAAAAGCCGCCTGAGGCTCTTTGACCAGACCATCATCCTGCTCATCGTGTACTCGTCCTTCTGCGATTCCTTCGCCCGCAACATGTTTGCGGGGTTCAGCGCGCTGGATTTATTTCTGCTGGGTGCGACCATGGTGGCGCTGTTTCTGGTGGTGACGGGGCTTACGTCTATGATCAGTCATCTGCTGGGGTTCAGCCGGGAGAACCGCATCACGGCCATGTTCTGCGGCTCCAAGAAATCATTGGTGCACGGTACGGTTATGTCTAAGGTGCTGTTCCCAGATGCCAACACGGTGGGCATTATCCTGCTTCCGCTCATGCTCTACCACGCCCTGCAACTCATCATTGCCAGTATGCTGGCGCAGCGCATGGCCCGGAAAGGTGGGTTGGCGCAGCCGGATGCCAATTTAGGGTAGCTGGTTTTGCCCTGATTTCAGAAAAAGAGCCCCTAAACGCAATGGCCCGGCCTTCAGAAGAAAGCCGGGCCACTGCGTTTAGGGGCTCTTTTAGTAGGCGAAAATTAATGTGCAAGAAGTTCATGATACGTTTCTTCGGCTTCCATGAGGCCGGCCGGGGTGATGTTGGTGAGGCGCACGTGCTTTTCCTCGTTCACCAGCACCGGGTCATATTTGGCCACCACGCGCACGTAGTTTTCGGTGAATCCCTCCATGTACCCGTCGGTGATGTCAGCCTCGAAGAGGACTTTGCCTTCGTAACCGATCTGGCTCTCATAATATGCACGCTTCTTTTTCTCCGACAGGATGCGGAGCATGTCGGCGCGGCGGTTGCGTTCTTTCTGCGGCACGGCGCCGGGCAGGTCAATGGCCAGCGTGTTGGCGCGCTCAGAGTACGGGAATACGTGCAGGTAGCTGATGTTGAGCTCGTTCAGGAAGTTATAGGTCTCCAGGAAATCTTCTTCGGTCTCGCCGGGGAAGCCCACAATCACGTCCACGCCAATGCAGGCGTGCGGCATAGCAGTTTTGATCCAGTCCACGCGCTGGGCGTACAGTTCCCGTAGGTAACGGCGGCGCATGAGCTTCAGAATCTTGTTGCTCCCCGACTGCAGAGGCACGTGGAAGTGCGGCATAAACCGCTGAGAACCTGCCACAAACTTGATGATCTCTTCACTTAACAGATTAGGTTCAATGGACGAAATCCGGAAGCGTTTCACCGTCTCTACCTGATCCAGTTCCTGCACCAGTTGGAAGAAATTCTCCACGCGCACGCCTTCCTGCAACCCGAAATCGCCGGTGTTCACGCCGGTGAGCACAATCTCCTTCACGCCGGTTAGGCCAATTTCCTGCGCTTCTTTCACCACGTTGACAATGGTGTTGCTCCGGGACTTACCCCGCGCCTGCGGAATGGTGCAGAACGTGCAGGAGTAGTCGCAGCCGTCCTGTACTTTCAGGAAGGTGCGGGTACGGTCCCCGAACGAATAGGCGTTCACGAAGGTGTTGGCCTCAGAAACGGCGCTGGCGTGCACCTGCGGCGCGTCTTTTTTCTCAAAGGTCTCCAGAATGTCCACCAGCTGGAATTTCTCGGCGGCGCCGAGCACGGCGTCAACGCCTGGTATCTCTGAGATTTCCTTCGGCTTTAGCTGAGCGTAGCAGCCCACAATGGTAATGAACGCGTTGGGCGAATGCTTCAAAGCTTCCTTCACCACTTTCCGGCATTTCTTGTCGGCGTTGTCAGTGACGGAGCACGTATTGATGACGTATATATCGGGCGTGTCGGTGAACTCCACCTTCTCAAACCCGCGCTCCTGGAAGATGCGCGACAGGGTTGAGGTCTCAGAGAAATTCAGCTTACAGCCTAGTGTATAGAAAGCTACCTTTTTCATAATCAGGGGGCAAAGATACGGAGAATAGGGTTGAAATACGACATCTCTACTTCTCAATCCTGTTTTGGGGCTGTTTTTCTAAAAAGAGCCCCTAAACGCCCAAGGAGTTACTTCTTCAGGAAATCCCCGAAACTGGTTTGCATGTAGGCTTTGCCTTGCTCGATCTGCTTGTCCGGCACCCCGGCTTCGCGGAGGATGGGCTTTTTGGAGACGTTGTCAAAGGTGACGGTGCCCTTTGGCGTCACCATCCCGAACCCGTCATTGAAGACGTAAAACGCGAACGGGGTAGCTTTGGCATCCAACAAGTTCTTGCTCCAGGCAAACTGATGCGTGGGCACGCCCATCTGCTGCAACAGGGTAGGCACAAGATCCGTCTGGGAACCGATGTTTGTGACAACCGAGTCTTTCACGGCCAGCGCTCCGCCGGTGAGCAGCAACGGAATCCGGAATTTGCTGGGGGCATCGTTCTGGTCCCGGCCCGGGAAAGGATGGCCGTGGTCCGCCACCAGCACCACCAGCGTATTCTGCCACCACGGCTGTTTCTTGGCGGCGGCGATGAATCGGCCGAGGGCCCAGTCGGTGTAATGGAAGGAGTTTTTGAATTGCGTCACTTCGTCGGTGCCCTTGAAAGCGGCCGGCCTCGGAATGTCATAGGGCTCGTGGCTGCTCAAGGTGAAGATGGTGGTGAGGAAAGGCTCTTTGGGAACCTGGTGATCGACTAAGACTTTGTCGAACAGAATGTGGTCATGCACGCCCCACTTGGAATTGTAGTTTTCGCTGGGGAAATCTGATTTTTCCAGCAGCTGGTCATATTGCCCGTTGATGAGGTATGATTTGATGTTCGCGAACGCCAACTCGCCGCCGTAGTAATAACTGGTGCGGTAGCCCAGTCGCTTCAACTCAGACGCCAGTTGCGGCAGCCGCTCGGTCTTTTTGGGCGTCTTTATAATAGAGGTGGTGGTTTGCACGGGATAACCGCTCAACAGCGCCACCATACCTTTTTCGCTGCGGTCACCGGCGGCATAGATGTTCTGGAAAAGGATTCCTTCCTTGGCCAGCGCGTTGAAGTTAGGCGTTACCTCGGGTGGACCGCCCAAAGCGCCAATCAGTTTGGCGGTGTAACTTTCCAGGATGATAAATAGCACGTTAGGCCGCTTCACCCGCAGCAAAGAGGCAACTGAATCGCTCTTGGGCTGGTACAGTTCCTGCACCAGGGCCTGGGCCTGCTTTTCCTCTAAATACTGGTAAGGGTTCTTGGTGTTGTGGTTTTTCTTGATCACGGAGTGCATCACGTTCCAGGGCACGTTCACGCCCGCGTGGTTCGCGAAAATCTTCTGGGAGAAATACACGTCGCTTTGGTTCAGCGGAATCTGCTGCCAGCCGCCCCGGAGCGGGAGCACTAGCAAGGCCAAAAGAAAAAGCGAGAACAAAAGCTCGCCCGCCAGGTGCCGCATGTTGCGCTTGGGGGAGTTTTCCCACTTGCTCCTGATCCACTTGAACCCGGCTACCCCAAGACCTGTCAGTAGCACAAAGGCCAGAAGCAGCAGCCAGACTGGGGCCGATGCCGTGGAGGCCAGCATCTCAGCGGGGGTATTTAAGTACTGAAGGGGAGTAGCATCTAACCGAAACCCCCAGGCCGAGTACAGCTCCAGGTCAATGGTCACCAGCAGAGCCACCAGCGGCAGCAAAACATAGGTGTAGACGCTCACCACCCGCAGCAGGACAGGCTTTCTGAACGCCACCTCATTCAGGAAGAGCAGAAAGGGAATCAGACTCAGGTACGCCGCGAACGAAAGATCCATCCGGAGACCGTACCAGAAAACCTTGGCCAGTTCACCCGATGTCAAAGCAGAAGCCTTGGCGTGCTGGTAAAAGAGGAAAACTACCCGGCATATCTCAAAGAAGAGCGTCCAGAAGAAAAAGTAACTGAGAGATCGTACAAGAATTCGTTTCACCTGGCAAATATACCGCTAAATGGGCGTCTTCAAAAAAGGGCTATTTTTTGAAAAAAGGTTCTTCTTGAAAGGTGGTTTTTCTGAGGAATAGATAGTGTTTGAGAAAAATACCCTTAAAATGAGAGGTGGTTGCTGGAGTTTTGAGGGTGTTTTCTGAAAAAGTACCCTAAAAAAGTAAGTTCGAGCTTGAAAGTTATTTTTCTTGCCGTACATTTGGTCCAGATATCAAACCCAAACAAAATTTCATGGCCATTCTTCGTTTTAAGGCGCTTGAGTTGGTAAACCAACGTACGCCAGTAGAGGTGAAGCTACCTTCTGACAAAATCTCTGATTATTATGGAAGCAACGTCTTTGGTCTGGAGGCCATGCGTTCTACGTTAGCCGGCGATTACTTCAAACGCCTTCAGTTTGCCATCAACACCGGCAGCAAAGTAGACCGCACCCTCGCCGATGCCGTGGCGGGAGCTATGAAAACCTGGGCCCTGAGCCGCGGTGCTACCCACTACACCCACTGGTTCCAGCCCTTGACCGGCGAAACCGCTGAGAAACACGATTCTTTCTTTGACCTGAGCTCAGACGGCCGCGCCATTGAGGTGTTCAAGGGAAGCGCTTTGGTGCAGCAGGAGCCAGATGCCTCTTCTTTCCCGAACGGGGGTATCCGGAACACGTTTGAAGCCCGTGGTTATACCGCCTGGGACCCAACTTCTCCGGCCTTTATTATTGAGAACGCCGGCGCCAAAACGCTTTGTATCCCTACCATCTTCGTTTCTTACACCGGCGAGGCCCTTGACTACAAGGCCCCGTTGTTAAAGAGCTTGGACTTGGTAGAAAGAGCCGCGGTGGACGTTTGCCAGTATTTTGACAAAGACGTGACCAAAGTAACGGCTACGTTGGGCATTGAGCAGGAGTACTTCCTGGTAGACCGCGCCCTGTACGAGGCCCGTCCTGATCTGGTGATGACCGGCAGAACGGTGTTCGGCCACGAGCCGGCCAAAGGCCAGCAGCTGGAAGACCATTATTTTGGTGCCATTCCTTCCCGCGTGCACGCCTTCATGATTGATTTCGAGGCGGAGTCTCATAAACTGGGCATTCCGTTGCGCACCCGTCACAACGAGGTGGCTCCTAACCAGTTTGAGTGCGCTCCTACTTTTGAGGAAGCCAACCTGGCCGTAGACCATAACCAGCTGTTAATGGACCTGTTGGACCGCGTGGCTGAGAAGCATCACTTTAAGGTATTGTTGCACGAGAAACCGTACAAAGGCGTAAACGGTAGCGGCAAGCACAACAACTGGGCCCTGAGCACCAACACCGGCGTGAACCTGTTCGCCCCGGGCCGCCGTCCGAAAGAAAACCTGCAATTCCTGACCTTCTTCATCACCACCGTGAAAGCGGTGCACCGCTACGCCGATTTGCTGCGCGCCAGCATCGCCTCCGCGAGCAACGACCACCGTCTGGGGGCCAACGAAGCGCCGCCGGCTATCATGTCAGTGTTCGTGGGCAAGAAACTGACCGAGGTTTTGGATGAACTGGAGCGTACCGCCAAATTGCCTTTGGACAAAGGTGATAACGTGTACCTGAAACTGGGCATCGATAAAATCCCGGAAATCCTGTTGGACAACACCGACCGTAACCGTACGTCTCCTTTTGCCTTCACCGGTAACAAGTTTGAGTTCCGCGCGGTAGGTTCTTCGGCCAACAGTTCCAACGCCATGACCACCCTCAACGCCATTGTAGCTGATCAGTTGATCGACTTCAAAAACAGCGTGGACGAGATGATGGCGCAAGGCAAGAAAAAAGAAGTGGCTATCATTGACGTGCTGCGTGAGTACGTGATTTCTTCCAAAGCCGTGCGTTTTGAAGGAAACGGTTACTCCAAAGAGTGGGAAGAAGAAGCCGAGCGCCGTGGATTGAGCAACATCCGCAAGACACCGCAGGCCCTGGATAAACTGGTAGATGAAACTGCGATGGAGATCTTCACCAAGCACAACATCTTCAGTGCTCGTGAGCTGCACGCCCGTCATGACATTCTGCTGGAAGACTACATCAAGCGGGTGCAGATCGAGGCGCGTGTGATGGGTGACCTGGCCATGAACCACATCATCCCAACCGCCATCGCGTACCAAACCAAACTGGTGGAGAACATCAAAGGGCTGCGCGAAATCGGGTTGGAGGACGATGAGTACACCCAAACCACGCTGGACACCATCAAAACCATCTCCCGTCACCTGACCACCATCAAGACGAACGTAGATGCCATGATCGAGAAGCGGAAAGTGGCCAACAAGATTGAAGACACCCGCGAGCGGGCCATCATGTACACCGATGAAGTGCTTTCTTTCTTTGACACCATCCGGTACAGCGTAGACAAACTGGAGCTGATTGTCGCTGATGAGCAGTGGCCTTTGGTGAAATACCGCGAGATGATGTTCCGTCATTAATAGGAACTGAATCCATATACAAAAGCCCCGGCCGTTACGCCGGGGCTTTTTGTTTTATGGACGTTTTGCAAGGGTTTTCCGGAAAACAGCCCCAAAACCGGTGGTCTTCCGGAAATCAGATAAACAGGGGTTGCTCACCTTCCGTTGATTTCCGAACCGGGGTGAGGGTGCTCCCAAACTGCTGCATTTTGGACTTGATTTTCTCCAGGGTAGGAATCTGTTCCCGCCACTGCTGTTCTTGCCACCAGGCCTGCACCTTAGGGTTGCGGCGGGCCTGGTCAAACACCTTTTTCAGAACGAAGGGCAGCACCAGCGTGGCAATGTTGGTGGCCAAGGCTCCCCGGATGCCCAGGTGCAACATGAGCCGGATTAGGACCATGTCTTGCAGCTTGTCTAACAGGAGCTTAGGTCCTTTCTCCTGCACCTGTCCTTTCAGAACCAGGAGCACCTGTTGGGCGTTGCCGTTTGCCAGTTCTTTCTGCAGCCATACCTCCACGGTCTCGCGGGTGATCTGGATGGCCTCCGGAATCTGGCTGAATTTCAGGCCGGCTTTGTGCAGCACTTGCGCCGCATAGGCGTGACTTTTCTGTAGGAACGGAACGGGCATGAAGAGTATCGTTGTCTCCTGAATGCTACGGCGAAATGGGCGATGAGTTTTGGGCTGAGCCGTTAACCCCGCGGGGTTGTTCACGTATCGAGGGAACAAGCTACCCAACACCAAACGCAAGGGCCATGGACTTTGATATCCCAGAATTCAAAAAACGCTTAGAAAACGAACGCCTGCAGGGCAACGCGGCGGCTCCGGTCATCCAACAGGAAGTTCGGCAGGCCGAGGAGGTGAAGGCGGGACTCTCCGAGGAGAATGATCACGCCAGTGAGTTCGTCTCAGAGGCCATCAATCGCATAGACACCTATATCTTCCAGCTGCATGAACTGGCCAAGGATTTCAACCCCGCCGATTTTGAACTGGACCAACAGACGTATCTTCAGGATGACCGCATGCACGACCGCATCAGCGACCGGATAGACCGCTTAAAAGAGCAGGGAGAAGCCAACGCTTCCACCGAAGATCCTCTTCTGCGCGAAGGAGAAGCGGAGCAGGATTAATAAGAGAATGCTCCGCTATTGAAAGGGACCTGCTCAAAGGGAAGTTTTACGGCTGTTTTTCTGAAACTAGCCCTAAAACAGAAGTTAGGCGAAGGCGCTGTTTTCTGAGTTCTGGTTGCCCGTGAGGGATTTGCCCACCGTCCTGATTTTGGATCTGATTTCTTCTTTGGAGGGCAGGTGTTTGCGCAGATCCAGCGTTTCCCACCACATCTTGAACATGGGGTTTTTCTGCATCAGTTCCACCAGAACCTTCAGGATGAAGGGCAGAATGACGTCGGCGGTTTTGGAAGCTTCCTCATAGTCCATCTCCAGGCGCATGATGTACTTGGCCACCACCATGTCTTTCAGTTCGTCAAAAAGGAATTGGGAATCCTTCTCCAGGCAGTTGCCTTTCACCATCTGGAAAACCAGCGGCAGGTTGCCCTGTTCCATTTCCTGGTGCAGCCAGTTCTCGGCGGTTTCGCGCGTGATCTGGATGGTGTTGGGGATGTTGAGGTTGTCCATTCCTGCTTTCCGGAGCAAAGCAGTTACCTGGCGTTGACTTTGGGATAAAAACAGTAGAGACATATGGTATAGAATGGTTAGAGTTAAGTGTACGCCTATAAGCCGGGCGTGTTTCCATGTATCGGCTGGAATTACCTCCTGAGGCTTTCCGGGGTCTGTTCTAAAAAGAGCACTGCCACAATTTACAGGTAAATAGACCACTTTTACAAGCTGACCATCAGTGATTTATAGTGGCTTATCTAATTTGTAGCTGTTTTTAGCCTTTTTTTCAAAAAAGACCCTATAAACAGCCGGTTAGCCCGCTGCGTTGCCACCGTTCTCCCAACCAGCCCCAAGCCGATGGGCCGGAAGGCTGTGCAGCTCAAAAAAACCTCGTACTTTTACAGAAGCTGAGCTGAACAAACTGCTTTGGCGATTGGTTAACAACGTATGGAAACCGCATTTCCCATGAACTCAGAATCTCTTTCTTTAGGTGGAATTTACTGCCCCAGCCTCACTGATTATACCCGTCGGCTTACCCGTGAGGTGAAGATCGGGGATCTCGCCATGGGCGGAAACAACCCCATCCGGGTGCAGTCCATGACCACCGTAGACACCATGGATACCCTTGGATCGGTGGAGCAGGTGATCAGAATGGTGGAGGCCGGTTGCGAGTACGTGCGCATCACGGCGCCCAGCGTGAAAGAAGCCGAGAACCTGGGCCTTATCAAGAAAGAACTCCGCCTACGCGGCTATTCTGTTCCGCTCATCGCCGATATCCACTTTACACCCAACGCCGCCGAGTTGGCCGCCCGCCTGGTGGAGAAAGTGCGCGTGAACCCCGGCAACTACGCCGATAAAAAGAAATTCCAAACCATAGACTATACAGATGTCACCTACCAGGCCGAACTGGACCGTATACGCGAACGCTTCACGCCGCTGGTGAACATCTGCAAGGAATACGGCACCGCCATGCGCATCGGCACCAACCACGGTTCCCTGTCTGACCGGATTTTGAGCCGCTACGGCGATACCCCGCTGGGCATGGTGGAAAGCGCCCTGGAGTTCCTGCGCATCTGCGAAGACCTGAATTACTATGACGTGGTGCTCTCCATGAAAGCCAGCAATACCCAGGTGATGGTGCAAGCCTACCGCCTGTTGGTGCAGAAACTGGAGGAGGAAGGCTTGCAACCGTACCCGCTGCATCTGGGCGTGACCGAAGCCGGGGAAGGCGAAGACGGACGCGTGAAATCTGCCGTGGGCATTGGTACGCTGCTGGAGGACGGTTTAGGCGACACCGTGCGGGTTTCCCTCACCGAGGCCCCGGAACTGGAAGCGCCGGTGGCGAAAATGTTGATTGACCGATACACCACCCGCGCCGGCCATACGCCCATCAAACCCATTTGCAATTTACCGTACAACCCGTTCCAATACCACCGCCGCGAGACGCGGGAAGTCCTGAACCTGGGCGGCCATAACGTGCCGCGCGTAGTGGCAGACTTGAGCCGGTTGGAGGAAATCTCGTATGAAGACCTTCGACCGGTAGGCCATATCTATTCACCGGTGCTGGATAAATTCCACATGTCTGACCAAGGCGCAGATTACGTGTATACCGGCAGTGCGCCAATCACGTTCATGCTGCCCAACGGCCTGAAAGAGATCGTGGACTACACCGCCTGGCTGGAAGCCGAGCAACGCGAGGAGCGCTACCCCTTGTACACCGCCGTTCAGTTTGAAACAGCTGATTCCTGGCACCCGCAGCTCAACTTCGTGCAAGTATCTTTAGGTCAGTTAACGACTGATTTCATAGAAACGCTCCATAATCGGCCGGACGTGGTGTTGATCCTGGAAACCGAGAACGAGCACGCCATGCCCGAGCAGCGCAAGGCGTTCATTCGGCTCATGAACCAGGGACAGCCCGTGCCGGTGATCATCAAACGCTCGTACGAAGACCTCACCGATGAACAGGTGCAGCTCTACGCCGCCACTGACGTAGGAGGTTTGCTCATTGACGGTTTCGGGGATGGGGTGTTACTGAGCACCCAGGACCTGAGTTACCGCAGCAAAGAGGAGTGGGGCTATACGCTGGAAGGGCTGAACAAACTCGCCTTCGGGATTCTGCAGGCCGCCCGCACGCGCATGAGTAAAACCGAGTACATCAGTTGCCCCAGCTGCGGCCGTACCTTATTTGATCTCCAGGAAACCACCGCCATGATCCGGAAACGCACCGATCACCTCAAAGGCGTGAAGATCGGGATCATGGGCTGCATCGTGAACGGCCCCGGCGAGATGGCCGATGCGGATTATGGGTACGTGGGCGTGGGCAAAGGCAAAATCGCCTTATACCGCGGCCAGGCTGTCATAAAGAAATCGGTGCCCGAAGAACGTGCCGTGGATGAACTGATTGAGCTGATCCGGGAAGACGGAAACTGGATTGAACCGGTGGGGGTAGAGGCTTAAGCAGACAAATATATTCCTTCTTAAGTAAATCATTCTCTACCTAAGATTGTTCTCTTAATACAGTGACGTACACTTACTTATAGCTAGATATAGATATGAAAGGCCTGTTTGATTTCTCAGAAGTAGCCACCTACTTCTTCCGCAAAAAAGACCCGAACCGTAAAACGAATTTCAACCTGCGCACCATGCACACCATCAACAAGGTCTCTATGTTGATGTTCCTGTGTGGTTTGGTGTACCTGGTGATTAAGCTGATGATGCGTTAATCTTCTGCGGAGGATTATAGATACAAAAAGAGCCACTTGCCTTTTGGGTGAGTGGCTCTTTTGTTTATCTTGTGAACCATGAACATAGAGGAATTCAGAGACTACTGCCTTAGCAAACCCCATGTGGAGGAAACGCTGCCTTTCGACCAGGACACGCTGGTCTTCAAAGTGGCCGGTAAAATGTTTGCACTCTGCAGCCTGTCTGACTACGCCGCGGGCATCGCGTTGAAGTGTGACCCTGAGCGGGCAGTAGAACTGAGGGAGCAGTATCCGGCCATTCAGCCGGGTTACCACATGAGCAAGAAACACTGGAACACGGTCCTTCCCGAGGCTTTTCTCCCAATGGGGCTGTTGCCGGAGCTCATTGACCATTCTTATGACTTGGTGATATCGGGAATGCCCAAGAAGGTGAGGGCAGAGTTAGGGCTGTAACCAAAGCTGGTAATCTAACTGAATTTGGTGGCTCCTTTTCGGCTCTTTCCTACCAAGCCTAGAAAAACCAAACCAAGCCCAATCACAGTGACGCTGGCCGTAAAACCAGCTTCATAGTTGAAATGCCACTCTACCCGCCATTTGTGTTTATCCTCCAAACCATTGTAGATAGTACTGCTGATTTCTTCCCCAGTGGAAGTATGAAAGTACCTGTTCTGGTTGAAGAAATAGCCGGTGGCCACCGCCGCTAATAAGGCAAGGCCCAGGAGAATATCATAGCGTTTGTTCATGAACTGAATATAGGTAAAACGATGATAATTTCCTTGAACCCTATAAAAGCAGCAGCCCGACTCTTGAGGAGCCGGGCTGCTGCTTTTCATTTTAGTGCCGTTTTTTAGAAAACAGCCTTAAAACCTTAGATCACTACGTTCACAATTTTACCTGGCACCACAATGACTTTCTTCACCGGTTTACCTTCCAGAAGTTTCTGCACCTGCTCAGAGGCCAGGACTTCCTTCTCCACTTCTTCTTTGGTGGCTTTCAGGTCAAAGGTCATTTTGCTTTTAACTTTCCCGTTGATGGAAATTGGATAGTCAAAGGTGCTCTCGGTGAGGAATTCTTCTTTCCAGGCTGGGTAAGCGGCGTAGGTGATGCTCTCAGTGTGGCCTAAGCGGCTCCAGAGTTCCTCGGTGATGTGCGGGGCGTAAGAGGCCAGCACCACCGTCAACGGCTCCAGAATGGCGCGCTTCTTCGTTTTCAAAGAAGATAACTCGTTCACGCAAATCATGAACTGGCTCACGCTAGTCCCGAAGGAGAAGCGTTCAATGTCTTCCTCAACTTTCTTGATGGTTTTGTGCAGCGACTTCAGCTCGGCCGGAGTAGGTTGCTCCTCGGTCACTGCCCAGTTGCTTTGCTCATCAAAGAACAATTTCCAGAAACGGCGCAGGAACTTGTACACACCGTCCATGCCGTTGGTGTTCCAAGGTTTGAACTGCTCCAGCGGCCCCAGGAACATCTCGTACATGCGCAGAGTATCGGCACCGTATTCCTCTACCAGTTTGTCTGGGTTCACCACGTTGTGTTTGGACTTAGACATCTTTTCAATCTCCACGCCCACATGGTACTTGCCGTCTTCCAGGATGAATTCCGCATTCGCGAAGTCTGGTCTCCAGGCCTTGAACTGCTCCAAATCCAGCACATCGTTCTCCACAATGTTCACGTCCACGTGCAGGGCAGTGGTTTCGTACTGGTCTTTCAGACCGAAGGAAACAAACGTGTTGGAGTCTTTGACGCGATACACAAAGTTAGAACGGCCCTGAATCATGCCCTGGTTGATGAGCTTTTTGAACGGCTCGTCCTGGTTCACCAGGCCGAGGTCAAACAGGAACTTGTTCCAGAAGCGGGAGTAGAGGAGGTGACCCGTAGCGTGCTCTGAACCACCAATGTATAAGTCCACGTTCTGCCAGTAATCAATGGCTTCTTTGCTGGCGAAGGCACTGTCGTTCAGCGGGTCCATGTAGCGGTACCAGTACCAGCTGGAACCCGCCCAACCCGGCATGGTGCTCAGCTCATATTCAAACTCTCCGCGGTATTTCCAGTCCTGCGCCCGGCCCAGCGGCGGCTCACCGGTTTCAGTTGGTAAATAGGCATCTACCTCTGGCAACACCAACGGCAGTTCGCTTTCTTCCAGCAGGGCCGGGATTCCGTCTTTGTAGTACACTGGCACCGGCTCGCCCCAATATCTTTGCCGACCGAACACAGCATCGCGCATGCGGTAGTTGATGCGGGCTTTGCCCACGCCCAATTCCTCGGCGCGCTGAATACCGGCTTTGATGGCATCTTTCACCTCTAGTCCGTTCAGGAAACCGGAGTTGATGATCTTGCCTTCTTTGGCAGGGTGTGCTTCTTTGGTTAAATCACCCCCGGCTACCACTTCCGGAATGGGCAGGTTGAACTTCTTCGCGAAAGCGTAGTCACGGGTGTCGTGGCCTGGTACGGCCATCACAGCCCCGGTTCCGTAGCCTGCCAGCACGTAATCGGCAATCCAAACGGGTACTTTCTCGCCGGAGATGGGGTTGATGGCGTAGGCTCCGGTGAAAGTGCCGGTTACGGTTTTCACGTCAGACATGCGGTCGCGCTCTGAGCGGTTCTTAGCCCAGGTCACGTATTCCTCTACCTCGGCATGCTGCTCTGGAGTGGTAATCTCAGTTACATATTCATGCTCCGGCGCCAGCACCACAAAACTGACCCCGAAGATGGTGTCAATGCGGGTGGTGAACACGGTGATGTGCTTGTGCTCGTGGCCGTCCAGTTGGAACCGCAGTTCTGCCCCTACCGATTTCCCAATCCAGTTGCGCTGCATTTCTTTCACCGGCTCAGGCCAGTCAATGGTGTCCAGACCCTGCAACAGTCTTTCGGCGTAGGCCGTGATGCGCATCATCCACTGCTTCATGAGCTTTCGCTCCACGGGGTAGCCGCCGCGCTCCGAAACGCCGTCTTTCACCTCGTCATTTGCCAGAACAGTTCCTAATTGCGGACACCAGTTCACCACGGCTTCAGACAGGAACGTGAGGCGGTATTTCAGTAACAGGTCCTGCTGCTCTTTCTCAGAAAGGCGAGCCCAGGCATCAGCAGTCACGTGCGGCGTGTCCTCATCGCAGGCGGCGTTCACAGCGGTGTTACCGCGCATGGCAAACTCAGCCACCAGCGTCTCAATGGGTTCGGCTTTGTCAGTGGCGTAGTTGTACCAGCTGTTGAAGAGCTGCATGAAAATCCACTGGGTCCATTTATAGTAGCTGGGGTCTGAGGTACGCACCTCGCGGTCCCAGTCGAAGGAGAAGCCCAGGTTGTTCAGCTGCTCAATGTAGCGCTCAATGTTCTGCTTGGTGGTCACGGCCGGGTGCTGCCCGGTCTGAATGGCGTACTGCTCGGCGGGCAAGCCGAAGGAGTCAAAGCCCATGGGGTGCAGCACATTGAACCCTTTGAGGCGCTTGTACCGGCTCACAATGTCAGAGGCGATGTAGCCCAGCGGGTGCCCCACGTGCAGACCCGCCCCGCTCGGATACGGGAACATGTCCAGCGAATAGAACTTGGGTTTGCTAGGGTCAATCTCGGTCTTGAACGTCTTGTTCTCGCTCCAGAAGCGCTGCCACTTCTGCTCAATGGATCGGTAGTCGTACTCTGACATGGGTATGGTTTCGGTTCTAAAGTTCAGTTCAGTATGGCCGTAAAGGGCCAAAGGCAAAAGTAAGGGAAATTCTGCAAAAAGGAGGAGTCTGGCAGCGCGCAGGAACGTGGTTTCTGTGGCTGTTTTAGGCTTGTTTTCAGAAAAAGAGGCTAGAATCGGAGTTGGCAGAGACACTCGCAGGTGCTGCACACACTACAAGGTCTTTGGAGTAGACGGTATTGCGGAGGCAGCGATAACCTGTGAGATCACCATTACTCTCAGGCTAAGTGCCATCTGGCGCGAGTCTCCAGACTCGTGACATGGATTGAATGGTGTCTCCAGACTCCTTACGCATGGCTGGATTCAGATATGCAGTGTTAGCAGTTATGTGCTCGTGGTTCCCGGCGAGTCTGGATACTCGCAGCATCCTTTGTCACGAGACTATAGTCTCGCGCCAGCTTACTTATTAAATTCAGGACTATAGACTCAAGACTCAGAACTCAGGACTCCCAAAGACCTCGTAGCGTGCGCAGCACCTGCGAGCGTCTGCCCCAACTACACCAGCCCCTGCAACGGATCCACGCCATTCCAGGTGCCTTTGCTGTGCAGCGGGGTAAACCGGGCGAACAGTTCTTCTGAATACCAGCCGCGGGTGCGGGTGTTTTTGATAACCTCGCGGTGGGCGGCCATGCGGTAGGCGTATTCTTTCATGCTGGCTTCGTCTTTCCAAAGGCTGAAGGTGGCTTGTCGCAGAAAGGGAGCTTCGCCCAAACCAATGGAAGCCAATAAACCGTTCGCATGATCCAGGCTGGCACTGGCCTGGGGTACGTGCTTCCAGAAGTCGATGGCTTTGGTGAGCCGGATGGAGGCGCGGGTTAATACGGCAATAGGAGCATCGGCTGGAGCCGGGAGGGTTTGCGTGGTGAACGGGTTCTGGCCGCTCCAGAGTCCGTGCGCCTGCAGGGGCTGCAAGGTCAGGTGATATTGTTCAAAGGTGTGCCGGCGGTATTCCTCCAGAAGCGGGTGCGTGCCGAAGAAATCCTCGGCGGCGCCGGGGGAGGCCCAGGTGGCCATGAGGCCGTAGCGGTACCAGTTGGGTTTGAGGCTGAACCCTCGGCCCTGGCCGCTGCCCAGCAATTTGAAAAAGTTCAGTCCTTTTACCTTCTGTAACGGGCGCTGAGACGTTCCCATTTGCGCCAGTCCCCAGCGCCAGTGACCCGGTTTAATGCCGAACAAGGTGAGCGTGGTGTGGGCAGGTTGCGTGGGAGCTGAAGACGTCAAGCGAGGTAAAGGATTTGGGTTTTTAGCCTGTTTTCTTAAAAGTAGCCGAAAAACGGAAGTCGTGCAAACTCCCGTTTTGGCAAGAAAAAAGGGAGCCGAAACTCCCTTTCTGATCTCTTAACTATAAATTGATCTTTTTGTTTTCGCCCGGATGGGCTGGCTCTCCGGTGAGGGCGGCTTTCACTACGCCGTAGAGGTGCACCACGGCACTGTTCGGTGAATCCCAGTACTCGGCCTGGTCAATGGTAACCTTGATCAACCCGATGTTCGGATCATCCTTTCCTTCGGGGAACCAGGCTTTCATGGCCGGATTCCAGAGTTCGTCTATTTTCTGCTGATCGCGTAGCACCTGGGCGTGTCCGGAAACAGAAACGTACAGGTTGTCATTCGGCTTGGCGTAGCTCAGGTTGACGTGCCGGTCTTGTTTGATCTCGTGCGACTTGCCAGATTCATATCCGGTGAAGAACCAGATTGTGCCGTCGTCCTTTACCGTCATGTGGCGCATGGGCCGGGATCGGATGGTGCCATCGGGTTCCGCGGTGCTGAACATGGCGGTGTCTATGTCTTTGATTTTGCTTATCAGGGCTTGCAGGTCGCCTTGTTTTTGGCTTTGTTGATTTTCCATAGTTAGTTTAGGTCATTAAACGCTTTACAAGAATACGGGCGGGTGTTAGGTTGGGTTCTTTTTACCGCCCTTTGATCCTTCATAACTAGAATCCGTACCAATGGTTTAAACCTACGTCCTTGAATTACCTGGCCCATTTATTTCTTTCCGGTGACGATAAAGACCTGCGTCTGGGAAATTTCATTGCCGACAGCGTACGTGGTGCCCTGATCCGGCTATACCCGCCGCGGGTGCAACAGGGAATTCTCTTACATCGTCTCATTGATTCCTACACCGATGCTCATCCCATAGTGGCGCAGACTAAGGAGCGTTTACGGCCCAAATTCCGGAAATACGCGGGTGTGGTAGCCGATGTCTTCTATGACCATTTTCTTGCCTCCGGTTTCCACCACTATAGTCCGTTACCGCTTCCTACCTTTGCCGCTGAGGCCTACCTCCAAATGCAGACGGAACCCGGGCTGCTGCCGGAGCGGGTGCTGCATTTTCTCCCGTACATGGTCAGGCAGAACTGGCTGGTTTCCTATGCACAGGTGGATGGCATTACCCGAGCCCTACAGGGCCTAAGTTCCCGGGCCAAGTTTGACTCCAATATGGAAGTGGCAGGAGAGGAGCTGTTGGAAAACTATGGGTTTTACCAAGCAGAGTTTGAGCGTTTCTTCCCGCAGTTGCAGGCTTATGTGCATGAACAGATCGGTTTGATTTCTTCCTCCGCTTAATTGCTTTGGATTTAGTAACTCACTTAATCCAAAATTTACTGTAGCACACTTGAGGCACCTGTTTTATTCCTTTTTTTCAAAAACGGGCCTAAAACAGTCGCGCTTATCAGCATCTTACTGACAAGGAGATGGTGGTAAGCGCGACAGTTGGTGAGAACACCAACAGGGCGGCGCAAACGTGTCTGAAACTGAATAGCTTATCAGCGTTTTTTATTGAATAAGGTTGTTGCTGGCGCTTACTAAAGAAAACATAAACAACCTGAGGGAGTCAAGAAAGGCCGCGGCATGTTAATTTTTCCTCTTGCACAATCTGGTTAATAGGTAAAAGAAAAGGGATCTGATAACCAGATCCCTTTTCTTTTATTTGCTATTCTACTACAATCCGTTGGGTGATTTCTTTATCTCCCAGGAGCCGCAGCAGGTACATTCCAGATTTCAAGTTATCTCTGGGGATCACAATCTGATTTGCTCCTTTCACATCAATTTCTTTGATGAGGCGTCCGGTTACATCTTGAAGGATCACGCGGTTGATGTGCAGAGTATTTTCCCCCAATGAAACGGAGATACTTTCCTTTGCGGGGTTCGGGTACACCTGTGGAGTATTCTCCGGTAAGAAAGTTTCCCCCGCCGATTTCACGGAGGCCGTTTCGCTGATGGAAGAAAGGCTGCCATTGCAGGCTCCCAGGTTATCGCCATGCCGGAGGTGATCCAGGGCATCCCGCTTCTCTACCTTGATCATTATTCCTTTGTGACACACGATAACCCGGGCTGGTATGGTTACCGTAATTGTTTCAGCGGATGAGGCATTTATCCCGTCACTCACCTTCACCAGTAAAGTATAGGCCGTTTTGCCGAAGTCAATCTGCAGCGGATTGGCGATGGTGATTTTCCCGGTTGATGCGTCCATCGCGAAGATGGAAGCGCCGGTGCCGCCGGTTATCTGCCAGTTCTGTAACGTGGTGAAGGACGGGCTGTTCTGGTCATCCGCATCGCTGGCGGTAGCCGTTCCCACCAGGTTCATGGCACCCGCTTCGGTTAAAACAAATTTCTGATTGGCCTTCACCACCGGGGCATTGTCATTGGCGTTGGTCAGGTGGATGGTGATGGTTTCCGGGGCACTGGTTTTGAAGCCGTCACTTGCGGTGACCGTGAGCGTGAGCGAAGGCACTTTCTCGAAGTCAAAAGCCGCATTATCCAGCACTTTCAGGCTCCCAGTGCGTGCGTCCAGTGCAAGGATGGCAGCGCCGGAGCCGCCGGTGATTTTCCAGTCTTGTGGCAAGGTCAGAGGATCTGCATCTGTCGCTTGTAAAGTGCCGAATACTTCATTGGCGGCAATTGCTTCACTAACGGTAAAGACTTGCGAGGCGGCTACTACCGGCGTGTGGTTGTTGGCGAAATAAGTGTTTTTTAGCCATTCTAGGGCAGAGCGCTCGGCCCCGTTGGCGTAGGTCAGGAACGCACCTTGCGCCGTGCGCCAATGACCCGGACGATGGCCCCACAGCGTGATTCCTTTCACCGCCGGGTGTTCCCAGAAAATAGGGAAGATGCGCTGGTATTCGCGTAGCTGCGTTTGCTCTTCCGGGCCGTCAATATCCAGTTCAGTCACATAGATGGGAAGGCCGGTGGTGGCGAACAGATCAAGGTTGCCTTTTAAGGTAGCCGCAGAAGCATCACGGGTTGAGAAGGCGTGTCCCTGAATACCAATGGCATCAATCAGGTTTCTTTTCCGAAGCAATTCTATGATGGCTAGGTAGCGTTGGGCATTGGTGGTGGTGTTTTCAACGCTGTAATCGTTCAGCATCAAGGTAGTACGCGGGAAATGCTTGCGAGCTAAGGTGAACGAGGTGATCACCCAGTCCCAACCGGTGGAGCCGTTACCGCCCAAGGCTTCAAAGTAATTGCCACTTCCCTGGTCTGAGGCGTTCCGTTTGAAGGGAGGATCATTGGTGGGCTCGTTCACCACTTCCAGGAAAGCGATATCGGGGTAACGGGCCGCGACGGCCGCAAACCATTCTTCTATTTCCTCCATTTGTTCGGCAGCGGGCAAGTTCTCGATCCAGGCGGGTTGCTGGTTTCCCCAGATCAGCACGTGCATCCGGAACGGCATGTTATTGTCTTTGGCAAACTTGTAAGCGGCATCCAGTTCGGTCCAGTTCATGACATCGCGGGTGCTTTCAACCGCACCCCATTTGCCGGCATTCTCCGCGACAAGCTGGTTCCAGTACGCTTTGAAATTGGGAGCCTGCGCGTTGCTATAAGCGCCGCCCAGAAACTTCGTGCGTCCGGTGGCCAGCGGTGGGTGATTGGGCGTGTACGCTGGTTTGGTGGTAAACGTAGGATCAAAGGGCGGCTCGGCCATTCCCGGCACGGTGATATTGTCAATATAGAACGTGCCGGCCGAGGGGAAATGGAATTTCAGCTGCAGATTCGCTTCCTGAGCGGTAAACGTCCATTCATACTTGGTCCAGGCGGTTGAGAGGGTAAAAACCTGTTCTGTATAGGTGTTGGCCTGCTGGATTGCCTTGAACGAGCTGCCGGCCCTAGCGGCTTTGGCCCAGAAAGATAGCGTGTAGGTCTGGCCTGCGCGGGAAGGCCAGGCATTGTTGATGCTTTGCACATCCCAGGCATTGGGGCCGGGCGAGAGGACCTCCACCCGCATGGCTTTGGTGCCTTCCTGTACATCCTGGGTTTCCAGGGCGAAAGTAGCGGAGGCAGCAGCACTGGCCTGGTTAAACCAGAAGGTGAAGTTCGTTTCGAAATTCCCGTTCGGGATCAAATTCACTTCCTGAGAGAGGGCGGGAAGGGATACCTGGTCCAGGTAAATGGTTCCGGCAGTAAGGAAATGGAATTTAAGCTCGGGGTTGGTGACGGTGGGCGTGAAGGTCCAGGTGAATTTCTGCCAGGCAGTACTCAAGGTAACTTCCTGTTGCGCGTAATAGGTGTCTTTCTGCTGGATGGCCCGCACTCTAGCGCCTGCGGTGGCCGCTTTTGCGTAGAAGGTGAGGGTATAGGCTCTACCGGCTACCGCCGTCCATGGTTTCGCGATGCTTTGTACGTCCCAGGCATTGGCCCCAGGAGTAGTGACGTTGACCTTCATGGCTTTGCTGCCGTCTATCCGTTCCGAGGTTTCCACGGCAAAAGAGGCCACCGCAGATCCGCCCACCAGATTGGTCCAGTCTGTGAAATCGTTTTCAAAGCTGCCGTTGCTGATGAGGTTGGGCAGCGTTGCCGGGCTCTGGATTTCCACCTGGTCTATGTAATAGGTGCCGGCCACCAGGTAGTTGAACTTAAGCTGCGCATCGGCCGCGGTGGGAGTGAATTTCCACTCGTACTTTTGGTAGGTAGTGGTTAGTTCGAAGTCTTTCTGGGCGTAATAAGAGTCTTTTTGCTGAACCACCCGCAAACGGGTACCGTTAGTGGCTGCCTTGGCATAGAAGGTGAGCGTGTACTCTTTGCCCGCCACTGAGGCCCAGGCCGCACCAATGCTCTGTACATCCCAGAAATTGGGTCCGGGGGTGCTTACCTCTACTTTCAGGGCTTTGCTCCCTTCCATCTTTTCAGTAGTTTCTACGGAAAAGGAAGCCTGTGAACCAGCGCCCGCCAGGTTTTGCCAACCGGTGAAATCATTCTCGAAACCTCCGTTGGTGATAAGGTTCTGCGCCTGGGAAGTGATGCTTCCCAGAAAAAAGAAACAAAGAACTGTGAATAGAATTCTTCTCATGCTTGCCTGCTTTAAAGTGAATGAATGGTTTCAGTTCAAAAGGGAAAAGTGGTAATGGATAAAATTGAGGAATCATCAGGTTGGAAGAAATCAACCTGTCCGGGGAGGTGAGGCATACAAACGCAGAGAAATCGCCCCATCGTTGGCTATTTCAATAGGTGCATACCGGGTGCTTCTCTACCTATTTGGTAGCACACCCTCAGCCTTGTAAGCAATCTGGTAAAGTGAGGTTAATCCGTTCGCAGTTCTTCCCGCCAATACGATTTTTCAGTTTCTGCCAAGTAGCAGGTCTGTTTAAAATGCTAAATCGATCTTTAGAGCCAAGTTCTTCCGTGAGCTGGAATGTTATTTAGTGTCTTTATGCAAACGTTGGCATAAAAGTAATAAAAATTTAAATTAAACCAACCGTTTTAGGCCTAAATGGCAGAAAATGAGCTAAAAACATTATCCTTATTTATCTAATTAGTAATTGTAGTTCCTATTTCACCTGTAAAAGCTGATTTCTGATACATGTTCAGCAGCAACTACTTACAGGTTGGTCTATTTCTGAGTGGCTTTTCATAAATCTTAAAAATCTAATATTTGTTAGAATTGAAGAGGATTTCGGGTATCATCTTGTCCAGCATCTAAAGGCCCAAGCCACCCACAATTGGAGCTTCTTAGAGGATAAACAATTTCATCACGGAAAAGGAACAGGCAACTAATTCATCTCTGTACTCTTTTAGTGGATGGTCCTCGGGTAAATGTTTAATTTATCAGAGAATTAGGTTGACATCAGATCATGGGGCATCAAGAAGTAAGCTCTGCAATGAATGACTCTAGGTTAGACGAGCAACTTGACTTAGAAATCCGGGCCAATATGAATATCTTTCAAATAGAGTTGTTAGGGAATGAATCTTTCCTCTTTTGGTTTGATTCAGCCAGAAGGTGGTTTGAGGTAGAAATCAGACTTGCTACGTTTTAAGGGGCTTTTCGGGAAAACGGCCCTAAAACAGAAAGGCCACTTCAAGTAGGAGTGGCCTTTCTGTTGTGGTATAAAGCAGCTAGAAAGTCATTGCACCGGTAATATTACCTTGCTATTTCTGCTGGCTAATTTGATTAATGGTGATGACCGCCTTCGCCGTGTACGTGGCCGTGGGAGATCTCTTCCTGGGTGGCTTCGCGCACGCTGATGACCTTGCCTTCAAAGTGCATGTCCATGCCCGCGAGCGGGTGATTGAAGTCCATGAGCACGTGATCTGTTTCAACGCTCACAATACGTCCCTGCATGTGGTTGCCTTCGTTGTCAGACATGGGAATATAGTTGCCTACCTGCACCATTTCCTCGTCTATTTTGCCTTCCACCTCGAAGACGTTTTTAGGTACTGGTACAATGGCCGACTCGTCTAAATCACCGTAGCCTTCATCAGAGGCAACCGTGAACTTGAACGACTCACCGGCCGATTTTCCTTCCAGTTCCTGTTCGAATTTCTCGGGCAGGCCGCTCACACCAAACAAAAAGACCATCGGATTTTCTTCGTCAGCGGTCTCCACCAGGGTGTCTTCGCCTTCTTCGTCGGTAACGCGTAGCTCGTAGGTGAGCGACACCACTTTGTTCTCTTCTATTTTCATTTGGTGATACGTTTATGGATGATAGAATCGTAAAGGTAAATATTCAGCGGAAAGTATCACGCCTCCGGCTTCATTTCAGTAAAAGCCGAAGGACAACACCATCCAGGTTGTTTTACGGGTGTTTTGGTAAAACTGCTCCTAAAGCCTCTAACGAAGCTGACGGGGCAAAGGATTTATTCCGCCTCCGGCGACAGCAGTTCCCAGGCACTGCGGTACGCGCCAATGTTCTCGGCGTAGGCAAGAAACTCCTGATAGAATGTATGTTGCCCCAACGTGGCGCTGTCGCCTACAATCACCATTTTCTTTTTGGCCCGCGTCATGGCTACGTTCATGCGCCGCATGTCAGAGAGGAAACCGATTTCCCCCTCGGGGTTGCTGCGCACCATGCTGATGTAGATGATATCGCGTTCCTGCCCCTGGAAAGAATCTACCGTACCCACGGAGAGTTGTCTGCGCGCGTGCAAAGCCGCCAGTTTAGGCTGATGCTCCACCTGGTCATTGAGGTAGTTGATCTGCGCCCGGTACGGCGAGATGATCCCGATGCGGAGCGGCTTCTCGGGCAGTTCCTCGTCTTTGCCAATGGGTTCGTAGGGCGTGAGCAGATTCAGTAGATGCTTGATGAGCACATCGGCCTCCTCGGGGTTGGCGGTACTGCTGCCTTCGCCAATGGTCTGGTCGTTGAAGCCGCAGCCAGCGGTATCAATGAACTCCACAATCAGGCCGGGTTCAAACACCGGGTGTACGTCTGGTAACGTGGCGGTGCGCACGCTTTCGTGGGCCTGCAGCTCGCCCCGGTAAAACTGACCGTTGGAAAAGCCCATGATGTGCTCGTGCATGCGGTACTGGGTGGTCAGCATCACGGCGGTCTCGGGCTGGCGCTCAATGCACTTCTCAAACAGGGTTCGGGCCAAGCCGCCGCGCTCCGCCGCCAATGATTTCACGGTGGGCGGTAGCTGGTGGTGGTCGCCGGCCAGCACCACGCGGTTGGCCCGGGTGATGGGAATCCAGCAGGCGGGTTCCAGGGCCTGGGCGGCTTCGTCAATAAACACCGTGTCATACTGCAGGTGCCGGATGGCCCGGTTTGCCGATCCCACCAGCGTACAGGTGATCACTTCCACATGGTCCAGCAGATCCTCGGTGATGTAGTCTTCAATGTCATTGGCCTGGTCCAGCACGCGTTTGCTTTCCTCTTTCATGAACTGGCGCTGCTGGCGCTCCTCGTGCCCGAAATTGCGCTTGAACTGACCCGCCATGGACTTGTACTCCTGCGCCGTTTTGCGGAGTTTCTTCAGTTGCTTGTAATCGCGGTGGTGCATGATCTGCGAATCCAGGGTGTGCTCCAGCAGCACCTCCGATACCCGTGACGGGTTCCCGATCCGGATGACGTTGACGCCCTGCTCGGCCAGTTTCTCGGTGAGCAGATCTACCGCGGTGTTACTGGGAGCTGTCACCAACAGTTTTTTCTCGCCGGCTTCCAGGGTTTTCAGAATCACCTGGACCAGCGTGGTGGTTTTGCCGGTTCCCGGAGGTCCGTGGATGATGGCCACATCTTTGGCTTGCATGATGTTGCAGACGGCGGCATTCTGTGAGTCATTGAGGGCGGGGATGGGAGAAACGTCGCGTTCGCGGCGGAAGATGGCCGGCTCGGCTCCTAATATAATATCGCGGAGTTGGGCTAGGCGGGTTTTCTGGGCCTCCATGACCTTCATGAGCGCAAACTCCATCTCGCGGTAGCTTACCTCGTCAAAAGTCAGCTCCACGCCCAGGCGCGAACCGCCTTCAATCCAGTCGGGGAGGTCTTCGCGGGAGGTGGCCAGGCGCAATTTGTTTCGCTTCACTTCCAGCACCACGCCGTTCAGGGTGCCACCTTCGCCGTTGGTGAACAGTGCCGCCGAGGAACCCGCCTGGAACATGTGTAGCTGGTCACGCCCGGAGATTCGCTCCAGTTCCACCACCATCTTGTTCCCGAAGCCCACCTGTTGCCTGATCACATTCACCGGGTACCAGCAAATGCCCATACGCTTGCGCTCGGTGATGCTGGTCTGGGCGTTTTTAAGTTGGTACTGCTTGCGGTCTTCGTCCTGCTCCAGTTTGAGCAGGGCCCGTACGTCTAGTAATTCGTTTAAAATTTTATCCATGGAAAGGGGGAGGCGCCAGAGGCAAGAATTTAGAGGAAAGACGGGTCTTATGTATCATGCCTTGGGTCTTTGTCTATTGTCCAGCGTCTAGCTACTAAGGTCTTTTTATGCAAAAAATGAGTGGCCGCAGTCCTGGCACTTGTACACGGTGGTGCCGGCATAGATCACCTTCTTCCACCAGGGCAGGTGGCTGTCTGGCCATACGTATACGGAACCACACCGGGGGCAGGTTTGCGCCTCAACGCTGATTTGGGCCTGTTTTTGGGAAAACTCCTCTAAAACGGGATGCGCGGCCTCCAGGTCTTTCTGCTGTAACTGCAGCTGGTAATACAACCCATCCCCGAAGGGTAAACTGGGCGGACCGCACGTTTTCACCAGCGCCACTACGCCTACCTGGGTGAGGGCATTGTACAAGCCAATGGCCTCGGTGTAGGTGAGGTACTTGGCGGCGGGCACCAGGCGTTCACTCATGCTTTCACGTGGTTCTCATCCCGGATGCTGGCCATCTGGTTTCTGAGCCGCACAATGTAGCCAATCAGGATGAGGCTCAGCATGGCAAAGAAAGCGGCGATGGCATCGTGCTCAAACTTCGCGTCTTTGGAGGTCTGCAGTTCCTCTTCCAGGTCCTTTAGTTTACGGTCTTTGTTTCTGAGCAGGTTTTGCGCGTTAGACAGCGAGGACTTGAGATCATAGATGTTGTCGGTGATCACCCGTTTGTCGCCGCGTACCTGGCTGTTCAGTCTCTTGGACTCCGCCTCCAGCTCGGCAGCCCGTTTGGCCAGGTTCCGGCGGGTTTCCAGGTTCGCCTGCTCTACCGCATGAATGATCTGCTCATCTTTCTGGAGCACCTCCTTCAGGGCCTCCACCACGGCTAGTAAATCTTCTTTGGAGGCTTTGCCCCAGAAGTTATTGCCCTGGGTTTTGAGGTAGTCGTACTTCAAAACCAGCTGCTCGCGCTCCGTGATCAGGTGGTCTACCTTGGTGAGTTTCTGCGTAACCTGGGAGCTCTTGGCCTTGGACGTATCAGATTTCGCCACCGCAGATGGGGCAGAGACCGGAGTTGCGGCCGTCGGTTGCTTGGCGGCCGGAGCCGTGGTGGCAGTACTCGGCTTGGGTGCCGGGGTGGCCGGAGTCTGTTTCTTTATAATAGCATTCACTTTCGCGCCCAAACCAGAATCTTGTTTCTTGGGGGTGGGGCTAGTCGTACTGCTGGCGGGTGGCGTGGCCAACGTTTGGGCAGTTGTGGCGCCGGCAGGCAACAGCAAACTAAAAACGATCAGAGCAGGGTGTACGATCTTCATAAATATGATAAGCTACTATAAAACGTGTACTTAGGGATTTTTAGCTCCCCAGGAGACTACCTGTTTTCGATATGATTTGGTAAAAATACGCCAAAAACCACAGAAGCCTTCCATTTATCGGGCCAGTTCTGTATTTCCCTTCCTCTCTTTTACTTGGGGGTGGTAAAAACGAAAAGCAATAGCTTTACCAACAGGAGGGATGATCTAAATAGGATACTCTAATTATATAAAAATATGTAAACTTATCAGCCAAATGAGCCTGCTTCCTTATATAGCAGAAACCTGGGCTGCAACATTTAAAGGTGATGCAATCGGAGGCTGAACAGAATACTTGCAGTGTGCCAGATCCTGTCGATCCAACTTTCAGTAGCACAAGGATTTAAATATAGAGAATGGAAACTAACATCGTCTGTCTTCACCCATACGGCAAAGAAGGTAAATGGATGTAGCCGTAGCAGCCAAAACAAAAAAGCCCCGGAGCGTTTTCCGGGGCTTTTTGAAAAATCATTGCCTTTTCTTTTAGCGTTGAACCGGATGTGGTTCCTGAAGTTGCAGAACCCGGCCGGTGTGGGACCGCAGTTCCTCGCAGAGTTGCGGATTCTCGTCCAGGGAAACCCCAAACGAAGGGATCATTTCCTTTATCTTTTCCTGCCATTCCGGCGAGGCCGCTTTCTGCGGGAAGCACTTGTGAATGAGGTTGACCATGATGGAAACCGCCGTAGAGGCACCCGGAGAAGCACCCAGCAAAGCGGCTATGGAACCATCGGCGGCGCTCACCACTTCGGTGCCAAACTCCAGCACCCCGCCGCGTTTGGGGTCTTTCTTGATCACCTGTACCCGCTGGCCGGCTACTTCCAGTTCCCAGTCCTCGGCTTTGGCGGTAGGCACGTACTCTTTCAGGGCTTCTAACCTGTCTTCCGGCGATTGTCTCACCTGGTTGATGAGGTATTTGGTAAGCGGAATATTGGTATAACCCGCCGCTAGCATAGGCCGCAGGTTGTTCATCTTGATGGAGAAAGGCAAGTCAAAGAAAGAGCCTTTTTTGAGGAATTTGGTGGTGAAACCGGCATATGGCCCAAAGAGCAAGGCTTTCTCGCCGTTGATCACCCGCGTATCTAAGTGCGGTACTGACATGGGCGGAGAACCCACGGCTGCTTTGCCGTAGACTTTGGCCTGGTGCTGCGCGATGATCTCGGGATTGGTGCATTTCAGCCACTGGCCGCTCACCGGAAATCCCCCAAAGCCTTTTCCTTCTGGGATGCCCGAGGCCAGCAGAAGCGGCAGCGAACCGCCACCGGCGCCAATGAAGACGAATTTGGCGCGGGCTCGGCGCTTCTGGCCAGTGGTGAGGTCTTTCACCCTGACGCGCCAGATGCCGTCTTCTTTGTGCCGGAAAGAACGCACTTCATGGTTCCGGTACAGTTCAACGCCGCCCATTTCTTTCAGGTGCTTGAACAGTTGCCGGGTCAGGCAGCCGAAGTTCACGTCAGTACCTACTTCCATGCGGGTGGCGGCCACTTTCTCGTCGCGGCTGCGGCCTTTCATGATCAGGGGCATCCAGTGGGCCAACTGCTCGAAATCCTCGGAGTACTGCATTCCCTGGAACAGGGGAGACTTGGTCATGGCCTCATAGCGCTTGCGCAGGAAAGAAACGTTTTTATCGCCCCACACAAAGCTCATGTGCGGCACGCTCCGGATGAACATCTTAGGGTCAGAAAGGATGCCTTTTTCCACTAAATAGGCCCAAAACTGGCGCGACTGCTCAAACCACTCGGCAATGACATCGGCTTTGGAGATGTCAATGGTGCCGTCTGCTTTCTCTGGGGTATAGTTCAGTTCGCAAAAAGCGGAGTGGCCGGTGCCGGCGTTGTTCCAGGCATCGGAACTCTCCGCGGCCACCTCGTCCAGGCGCTCATATATTTCTATGGTCAGATCCGGTTGCAGCTGCTTCAACATCACGCCCAAGGTGGCGCTCATAATGCCAGCGCCTATCAACACTACATCTGGTTCGGTTACTATTTTATCCATGATTTCCTGTTATATACTTCCTAGAGTACGAAGAAACCAACAGAAAGTGTTTTGCCCAAATTTAGAAGAACTTAAATAAAAAGCGCCACTGCAGGGGCAGTGGCGCTTTCAAGTAGAGTTCTGGTTTTATTAATTGTTTTTCAGGAGCTTGTGGGTGGTCACCTGACCGTCTTGGTATACTTTCAGAAAGTAGATACCTGCCGGGGCGTTCTGGAGGTTGTCCAAGGTGTAGGCAGCTGTGCCTTCGGCTTGCACCGTCTTCTGCTGAACTACCTGACCCGCCATGTTGGTGAGGGTGATTTTTACCTCAGACGCTTTCTCCACTTTCAACTCAAGGGTCAAAACGCCTTGGAAGGGGTTAGGGTAAGCGTTTGTTTTGATAGCGGCGGCAGTACCGGTGGTCTGGTTTTTCACGCTCACTACTTTAGAGTACTCAGTGGTGCCGTCAAAGTCAACTTGTCTTAAGCGGTAGTAAGAAGTACCGGTCAAAGGCTGGGCATCCTGGAAGGTGTAGTTCAAAGGAACGTTGCTGTTGCCGCCGCCTTGTACCGTTTTGATGGCGGTGAACGTTTTGCCGTCTGCGCTGCGCTCTACCACAAACTCCTGGTTGTTCTTCTCAGAGGCTGTAGCCCAGTTCAGTTGGATCATGCCTTTCTTAGCTGTGGCGGTGAACGAGGTAAGCGTTACCGGTAGGGGATTGGCCAAGGCGCAATCTTTTACCATCACCTGCATCTCAGCGGATGTAGAACCACAAGCGTTGGTGGCGGTTACTTTTACCGGAAGGCTTTGGTTCAAGAGGTATTCCTCTACGGCAATGAACACAGAGATAGTACCGGTTCCTTCGCCTTCCATGATGAAGAATCCTTCGGGCAGGGTGTAAGTGTAGGTGGTGCTGGCAGCCTCCTGGCCCACGGTGAAGGTGTAGAACTCATCAGCCACGTTGCAAAGCTGGGTAGGACCTGTTACGGCAACTACTGGTTTGTCACAGCCGGGAGCAGAAGAAGTTCCTGCTTTTACCGTAGGGGCAATGGTGGCACCGTTTGCGAAGCCTTGGTCCAGAATGGTGGTCTTGTAGGCAGATGGATCATAGATGGTCAGGTTTCCTTCGATGATGGCACGATCCACATTTTTAGAGTAACCATCGATGGCGATATAACCAGAACCATTCAAGACTGCGTTGGCGATGTTGGTGAAGTCACCTTTTACTTTCAGGAAACCGTTGTTGGTGAGCATGGCTCCGGAGTTTCTGTTTTCAAAGACGCTGTTGGGGTTTGTCTGCTCTAAGTAACCGTTGGTTTGGTTTATGACAATGGCCTGGTTAGAGATGAAGTTGTTGGCACATACCATAGACCCGGAGTTTTGTACGCTGGTCTGGTTGTTCAGGTAAACGCTGTTGGTGCTGAAGGTACCGTAGTTGCTCAGGTTAAAGTTAGACTTGTCTGTAGGAGCGCCAGTGATGTTCAGGCCTCCGGTTACTTTCAGGTCACCGTAGTTTTTTACGATGCCCTGGTTGATGTTCAGGGCATAAGCGTCTCTGCCTTTGATTAAGACGTTGCCTCTGTTGATGAGTAAAGAGCCGCTATAAAGTGTGAGGTTGTTTGCGAAGGAGAGAGTAGCGTTTTGGCCGTTGGTTATAGTTACTTTCTCCAGGTAGATGTTGTTGGTAGAAGTGAAGGAGAGCGTGCCAAAGTTTCTGAGGGCGCCTATCTTCATTTCTGGGTTGTCAGAAAGGATAGCCACGTTGTGGTTGATGAAATAAGCAGAGTCGCTTCCGTTTGACCCCAGACCCAGGCTCTTCAGGTTAACGGTACCGAAGTTCTCTACCTGAGATCCGTTTCCTCTGATTCTCAGTCTTCCGTTCTGGCCAGTGGTCAAAGAACCGGCGGCGGCCACCTTGATTTCACCCCGGCTAGCTTCGCCCAGCATGAAGTCCTGGTTCAGGACCACGCTGTGGTTGATCACGATTACTTCGTTGCTTCTCGGTATTCTTTTCAGGTTCCAGGTGTCAGCGCTTTCTACGTTGCCGTTCTTAACAGAATAGATGGTCGTAGACTGGGCCTGCGCAGACAGTGCCCCGAAGGAGAACAAGAGGAATGCTAGCGCTACTTTTTTGTTTGCCCAAGAGAAGAAGTTGAGACCTTGAAAAAATTGGCGAAGGGTTAATAGCGTAGTAATCATGATCCTAAAAATGGTTATATTGCGTTGTACAAATTATATTTTCGTGTTGTATAATTTGATGTTGCAAAGGTAGCCCTATTGGTAGAGGCATAAGGGAAGTTTCGACGAGGAGAGGGTTTTGGGTGATGAACCGGGAAATTTCTGGGTTAAGGAAATCGATTTCGTAACTAAATGGACCTAAAAACCCGGTGAATGGACCTGTTTTTCCGGTAAAAAAGAGAGGTTACTACTGCCTTGATGAACTTTTCAAACCAAGCAGTTTGTTTGCGGCACATAGAAAATACAAGAATATAATTATTCTGTTGTTTAATTGAAGGAAAGCAGCGTGGTTCTGAGCATGTGCTTTTAAGAATAGTACCTATTTCCAAAAAGCACTCTCCTGCACAACTCAACTGCACTTCCATCTGAATTTCCCGATGCACAAGATTCTATCAGTAACTACTTGATAAATTTCTACGGGGAGAGCACATATGTACAGATAGTACCCTAGCCAGCAAACCGCAACTTGCTCTTGTTTCCTCTTTTGCTTTTCCGGTTCAGGCAAGCAGATACGTAATGTATGAGGAAGAGCTAAACTTTGGCAAAAATGAATCTAAGCAAAACGTTGCGTCAGCGTCCACTTTGCGAAGGCGTTTGGCGGGTGTGGATTTCCTGTATCAGGATGGCAATACAAAAGTGCTTTTTAGGGCTGTTTTTCTAAAACTAGGCAGAAAACGGTCATCCTCTCTTCAGTAGTTCTGCAAGGCAAGCGAACAAGAATAGGAGTGAGGCCGTGGAGAGGAGAAACAGTTTTCACCTTTAGAGAGGTTGCCCAGATAGAGCTAAGGGTGTAGGATGCGAAGGACCCTCTCCACCCACGCTTCCTCTTCCTCGGCTATGATGATGGTCTTAAAGCCATACCGCTGCCCTTCCATCTCTACGCCTGTAGAATCATCCACGTGTAGGTCAATCCCGAAGGCGGGCGGATATTTCGAGCACTTTCTACCCTCTGCCTTACATGTACGGTCATGCCGCTTCTGGTTGATGATACCGTCCAGCCAGATACCGTAAGACAGGAACAAACACCTGATATAAGAGGCCGAGCGGAAGGAAGTAGTATAGACATAAACCTGGTGCCCCTCAGCTTTTAATCTCTTCATCAGTTGCACCGTTCCCCGCCTGACTTTCTCCAAGCCCAGCGCTTTCTGGAACAGGTTCTGCTTTTCAGTGGGAAAACGATTGCGGCCCGGTATGAGCGTGTCGTCTAAGTCAAAAGAGAGGATCATGCAAAAGTAAATATACGTTTTTGGCCTGTTTTTGAATAAACAGCCCAAAAACGGAAAAGAGGCACCACCGCATGCTTGTGCCAGAGGTGATCTGCTATTCTGAAATATACAGTGTCAGCTTGTTCACCGACTCTAAGGTAAAGCCTGAGGAGATTCTGAATCTGTTCTTGTCAAGGTCGTTTACCAGCCCGTCACCGTTGTAGTCCATTAATATAATGCCTCCTAGTTGGGCGGGAGGAGTTTGCTGGGCTGCATACCCTAACCCGTCTTCGCTTTCAAAAATGCCCATAATGGCATAGCCGTTTTTAGAACTGCGGGCGTTCCCGTTCTCTGCAGTGAAAAAGTACCTGTCTTTGACAGGGAGGGAGATCGCCAGTACGCCCTTGTTGTTGGTTTTACCTGTGTAGGCAGGGCGCTGGTTTCTGGCTTCCTCCTCTGAGAGATAGACATACACGGTAGCATTTGCTGAGGGAAGAACCTGGGGCTTCGCCGAGGTGCTGGAAGAAGCATCTACTACCGTAATCTCTAACGCTATTTTAGGGCTATCGTTCTCGTCCTCTCGGCAGCCAAGGAAGAAGAAACAAAAGCAAAGCAAGGCAATGGGGAGAAATCTCATTGAGAATAACTATTAGATAAAAACCTATACGTCAGGTTGTAGCTTTTACAAGTTAAGGTAAAAGATTGAGAAGTTGTCTAAAGGAAGTGGTGTGAGCATGGTTGGTGTTTATATTTCAGAGCCTTTGAGGGAGAGCAATGTTTAGCTGTTTAGGAAAATTCGTTTTTGGCCTGTTTTGGGGAAAACAGTTCAAAAACAGATTTCGTCTGGCAATTATTCTGTATTTAGAGTGCAGCTAAGAGAAAGTTAATCTTTGAACAATATCATTAACTGCATAATGTATCATGTTAAACTAATAGTTTACTTTTGATTCATTACTTTTTGTAGGCTTTCAATTTTGGTTTGTAGTTCATCAAAAGTTAGTATCTCGACATCTCTACTATTACTTCTGAAGAGTTCAAATGCAAATTTTTGTGCTTCGTTAAGGTCTTTGGTAGAACCAATTAAAACTACACATTTAGAGTTGAAAGTTTCAAAGTTACCCTTTTCCCTACTTTTTACTTTAATAGAATAAAACTCTTTTTGAAAGTTATCACGCTGATTAAGAACCTGAACAATGCATCCTGTTAAATCCTTAGAAGCACTGAAAACATCTTCTCCCCTGTAAGGATTAGTTTCAAGTACCTTAGTCTTGTGAGTCTTAATTTCTAAAAATGAAACATTGTCACTTAAGCTGCTCTTAATTAAAAAATCATTAAATTTGCCATTCTGATTATTAATTGTTTTTCCGCCAACGTATGCCTCTCTTTTATACATAATTACAGGTTGTGCGAAAATTGATGAGAATATCCAACTATTATCCCTTAAGAATTCTTGCCATTGTTTCTCTAAATTTTCACTATTAGTTTTTAGAGCCATTAAGGACTTAAACTTCTTTAGAGTTTCTTGAATGTATTTGTTATCTACAATTTCTTTAGTCTTTGCTAATGCTTCTTTGCTTAAAAAATCCGTTGTTAGTGAAAGTTTATCAAATAGTTCTTTAATTGCTGATTTGTCTTCATCTGAAAATTCATCTATAGAGTTTCCCCACGTTGATAATGATGATGCTAGTGCATTAGGTATATAAGTTTTCGTAGGTTTAGGAATTTGAGCAGGAAATAAATTGTATAAATTTGAATTTAAAACAAATTCTACTTCATTTTTATTCTTTTGATAAATTGTTTTGAATGATTCTAAAAGTTTTTCAAGAGTTTTGTCGGAGATGTATAGTTTCTTGTTTGCGACATCTATTAATACTTTTCCTTCTTTTTCAACAACTACTTCTTCTAAATCAAATTTAGTATCAATGTAATCAGCGAAGGGAGTAAGTGGTTTTGTGAATCCCCATCCAAAACTAGCTGATTTAAAAATTCCTACTGGTAGTTTTCCTTTAAATCCTTTGAATGTAAATTTTTTAATTTTCTTGTATTTGTCTCCTCCTTCGAAACCTCTTGGATAGTGGATAACTTCATCTTTGTTTTTATATACTTCCCTTGAAATTTGCCTGATATTATTTTCAGTATCAATGTATTCATAAACAGTTTTTGTTTTAGTCTCCTTAAGAACTACTTCTTTTTTAACAGGTTCCATAAACATATAGTAGATTGTTTTCTTTATATAAATTAAAAAAATTAATTATTCACCTTTCTTAAAACAAGCCAAAAACACTACCCAGCTACCTCACCCACAAACTCCCATTCCTCCACGCGCTCCTCTTCAAAATAGTACACCACGCACGTAATTTTACTGAATACCAATTCTCGAAAAAGTGTCGCATAGGAATTCAGGTTATCCTGATATTCTTCCTTGGCGGGAGGTAATTTGTAGTCAATGAGCGTCACGTCACCGTTCCCGCCGAACACGATGCGGTCTGGTTTGTAGCGGTTGGTGCGCACGTCCAGCACTTCACGCTCGTTCTCCACGGTCACGGCGCGACTGAAGTAGTGCTGCATCTGAGGGTGTTGGAGTACGTGCTGCACCATCTGGGTGAGGGTGGGCAGTTCGCGCTGGGAGATGATGCCCTGGTGCACCAGCTGGCGCAAGGCTTTGGGCGCTTCCTCGGCGTAGGTGATCCGGGCGAGGGCGTAATGCAGCTTGCGGTTCCAGCGGCGGTGCTCCTGCTGCGTCTCAAAGTCGAAGACGTTGTTGGCGTGCTGCTTTAGTTTCAGGTTCTGAGCCCAGTCCGCCGAGGTGAATTTATCTAGGACGTACACATCATCAGTGACCGGTTTGTGCGTGACCGCTTGCGGGGCACCTTTGGCCAGTTGATAGCACAGCGTTCCATCCTGCCACAGCTCTTTGCTCTCCAGAAAGCGGTAGAGCCAGTAACTCACGTTCTTCTGGTAATTGGCTTTCTTGAAATCCTGCGCCTTACCGATGAGGTACAGGCGGTCTACCGGACGCGTAAGGGCCACATAGAGCATGTTCAGGTTCTCAATAAAGGTTTTCTCCAGCTTCTGCGCGTACTGCTCACTTAAAGCCGTCTGTTCCAGCTTTTTATTGAGCGTCACCACGGCGGTGCGCAGTTTGGTGTCAGCGGCAACAGAGTCGGGGAGGGTGCCCCAGAGCAGGGAAGAGGTCTGCGGCTCCAGGCTCCAGTCACAGAACGGCACAATCACCACGGGGTAATCCAGACCCTTAGATTTATGGATGCTGGTGATGGTAATGGCATCGCGGTCTTTGGGCGTGTTGATGCTGAGGTTCTCCTTGTGCAGGTCCCAGTACTGCAGGAAATTGTTGAGGTTGTTGCTGTACTTGAGCGTGTACTCCAGCACCAGATCCAGAAACCGGAAGAGGTACTCGCACTCGTTGTTCTTGCCCAGCAGATCAAACACCCGGATCAGCTTCTCGGTGAGTTCATAGAGCGACAGGTTCCCGGCATCGCGGTAGGCCAGGTCAAAGCCTTGTTCCTGCAGAAACTTAAAGAACGGTTCCACCGATGGATCCGTGGCCAGCGCCGCTATCAGGGTAGTGGTGGCGCTATCGGGCAGTTCCTGGTGCACAACTTTATAGACCAGGTACAGCGCCTGCGAGCGGGCCAGACTGTTGGCCGGCTGGTTCAGAATCCGGAAGAAGGCGATGATCAGGTTGATCACCTCCGCAAACTGCAGCGAGAGCGAGTCCTGGGAGATGATGTCGTATTTTTTCTGCTTCAGGAAATTGGCCACCAGTTTGCTGTTGCGGTTCGTGCGGCTCAGAATAGCAATGTCACGCGGCGCATAGCCATCTGCCTGGGCCTGCTGCACCATCTGCAGCACCAGTTGCAGGGTGCTTTCCTGGTAGGTGAGCAGGTCGTCCTCGGCGTAGCCCTCGTAAATCTCCTTGGTTTGGGTACAGGCATCCAGATCAATTTTCAGCGGGGGTACTTCGTCCTGGGTAAACAAGACCTGTAGATGCGCCTGCCCGCTCAACTTGCCTTCCGGCGATTTCTGCTGAAACTGCGCATCATAGATGGCCTGCAGCAACGGAAACTGCGGATTGGTTTGGCTGATGAACGAGAACAGCTCGTTGTTGAACGAGATAATCTCAGGGGCGCTGCGGTAGTTGGTGTTCAGGTAATCCGGGGTGAGGGTCCAGCGGAGGGTGTCATAGCGCGGGGCCACGTTCTCCTCGAAGCGGGAGTTCTGGTACAGGTGGTGCGTCTGGTTGCGGTGCAGGTGCAGAATCTGCTCCATTTCGCCGCCGCGCCAGCCGTAGATCGCCTGCTTGGCATCGCCCACCACCATGTTGAAGTGATCGCCAGCCAATGCGTTCTCCACCAGCGGCAGCAGGTTGTTCCACTGCAGCACTGAGGTGTCCTGAAACTCGTCAATCAGGATGTGCTGGTAGCGTTCCCCCAGCCGTTCATAGATAAATGGAATGGGCTCCTGCAGTACAATCTCGGTGATGCGCTTGTTGAACTCCGAGATGTGCACCAGGTTTTTGTCCATCTTGATTTCTTGGATGCACCGGTCCAGCTCACTCAGCACACTTAACTTGTACAGGTGCGGCAGCATGGCCGAGATGATGATGTAATTCTGGGATTCGCGCTCTTTCAGCTCCTCAATCTGACGGTACAGTTCAGACAAGCGGTATTTGATTTGTTCTATGCTGGCTTTGGCCCCGGCACTGGCTTTGGCGCTGGGCCACTTGTCATCTGAGACGGTTTTGGCGGCGTTGCTGTTGGCGGTGGTGATGTCAAAGTCACGGGTCCATTTCCGGAAATAGGAATAGATGCCGCGGTCTCCGTAGGAAAGATCGGCGGGGGAGAGGCCACCGGTCTCTATCAATTGCAGGGCTTCCTCCGCGCAGTCTTTGATCAGCTTCTCAATTTCCTGTTTCTGAGTGTAGAGCGAGGTCCTGATCTTCTTGAAATCCTGTAGGGTCAATCGGCCGATGTCCAGCAGGTGTTCGTAGGTTTGCTCGTTAAGCAAATGGCGGGCGAAATCAGCTAATTCATCGGGCAATACATTCCAGCTTTTGCCTTCATCGGCTTTCTCCAGGGCGTACTGTTGCAGGGTTTCGGCCAGCAGGCGGTTCTCGGCCTGGTTGTTCACTTTGTTCAGCAGCAGGCTGACGGCTGTGCTCAGCAGGGTTTGGGCGTCCATGTCCACCTCAAAGTTATGCGGCAGCTTGAGCTCAGTGGTAAAGGCGCTCACCACCCGGTTCACGAAGGAGTCAATGGTGCTCACCGCAAACTCGGAGTAGTGGAACAGCAGATGGTCAAACACCCGCGCCGCCCGCCCGCGCAACTGGGCTTCGGTGAGAGCGGGTTGGGAGTAAGTGTCCTGAATTTCTAATAATATGTTAAGCAATAACTGATCGTTTTTCGCTTTCTCCTTCTCGGGCAGCTGCGGCTCGTTGAAGCTGCGCAACGCCCCCAGGATGCGCGACTTCATTTCCTGGGCCGCGTCGTTGGTGAACGTGATAGCTAGAATGTTCTTATAATAGGAGGGGTCCTCACTCTGCAAGGCCAGTTTCAGGTATTCTTTGGTCAGCTGGTACGTCTTGCCGGAACCGGCCGAGGAGGAGTATATTTTAAACGAAGCGGGCATGGAAGTGTAATAAGTAGCGCACGGAATGTCTAGCGTCCATGGTGGGCACCGCAGACGCTTTGGGGCTGTTTTCACGAAAATAGGCAAAAAATAGCAGATCGCTTTTGCCCTTGCATGGTTTCCACTAAGCATCTATCTTACAGCTTAAAAACTGCATGAAAAAGTTTACCTATCTATGGCTGCTCTCCTTTGTCTTTCTGGCGATAACCGGTTGTAAGGAGGAAGAGGAGGCTCAACCCGCCGTGGCCGAGTTGATCAAAGGAAGTTGGAATGAGGTGAAAGCTGTCCGGAAAGATCTAAATGAAACTGGAGAGCTGATTTCCGAAGTAGAAACGGATGGAACAATGCGGTATGTCCTTGATGGGCAAACCCTGACCCTCGGTACTCCTCCAGATGCGAGGAACTATAGCTACACCTTGTCAGAGAAAAACGGGCAGACCACCTTAACCTTTATGTTTTTGGGAAGTGTTTCCCATTGGGATATAGAGGTGGTATCCCAAAACGAGCTGATTTTTAGGGAAACACTCCCTAGCCCTAACCACAAAGGTGAAATGGTTTATACCACCATCTATGCGTCTTATCTCCAACGCAGATAGGTTTTCCGTTTTGGGCTCTTTTTCGGGAAAGAGCCCCAAAACGAATTTTCGGGTTGTTGCTTTTAAAAGGCAGCTGCGATATCTTTCCGCCCGGTTTCTTTTCTATATTAGGAAGTTACTATTATTTTACCTATCTTTGCACCACAATACACGCCGAGACTTCGTTGGTCTCATTTTTTTGGCATTAAGGCACTTCTCAAGCAAACCTCTGTGCGGATTCCCGCAACGAAATCTTGATAAATGACGAATACCCTAGGGCAGGTGTATTGTCTTTAATCACACTATCAAAAATTAATGGAAAGAATTAAATTCCAGGAGCTTCCGTTGTCGGAAGAAATCCAGCGCGCTATCGTGGACTTAGGCTACGAAGAGGCTTCCCCTATTCAGACCGCTGCTATTCCAATTTTACTGGAAGGCCGCGACGTTATCGGACAAGCCCAAACCGGTACCGGCAAGACTGCCGCTTTCGCGATCCCTACTATTGAAGGTATTGACCCCAACAACCGCGAGGTGCAGGCGTTAATCCTTTGCCCAACCCGTGAGTTGGCAATCCAGGTATCCGAAGAGATTCAGAAACTCGTTAAATACAAAAAAGGCATCAGCGTAGTGCCTATTTATGGTGGTCAGCCCTATGAGCGCCAGTTACGCGCCCTCAAGCAAGGCGTACAGATCGTGATCGGGACCCCCGGCCGCGTGATGGACCACATTGAAAGAGGAACCCTCCGTCTGGAAACCACCAAAACCATCATCCTGGATGAGGCCGACGAAATGTTGGACATGGGTTTCAGAGAAGACATTGAGTTTGTTCTCACCAAAATGCCCGAAGACCGCCAGACGGTATTCTTCTCGGCGACCATGAGCAAGCCCATCATGGAACTGACGCGCAAGTACCAGACCAATCCTGAGATTGTGAAGGTAACCCAGCAGCAGCTCACCGTGACCAACATTGAGCAGATCTACTTTGAAGTACGCAGCGGCGGCAAGATGGAAGTGACCACTCGCCTCATTGACATGTACAATTTCAAGGTGGTGATCATCTTCTGTAACACCAAGCGCATGGTGGACGAACTGGTGAGCAACCTCCAGGCCCGCGGCTATTTCGCCGATGGTTTGCACGGGGACCTGAACCAGAACCAGCGGACCAACGTGATGAACAAGTTCAAAGCCGGTACCTTGGAAATTTTGGTTGCCACCGACGTGGCTGCCCGTGGTATTGACGTGGACAACGTGGAGGCCGTGATCAACTATGACCTGCCGCAGGACGATGAAAACTACGTACACCGTATTGGTCGTACAGGCCGCGCCGGTAAATCAGGGAAAGCCTTCTCGTTTGTAGCGGGCCGCGATCTGTACAAACTGCGCGACATAGAGCGTTTCACCAAAGCGAAAATCATCCGTCAGAACGTACCAACCTACGAAGACGTAGCCGAAGTTCGTACCACGTTGGTACTGGATCAGGTGAAAGAAGTTATTCAGAAAGGCGGCTTGGCCAAGCACGTGCTTAAAATTGAGCGTCTGGTAGACCAGGATTTCACCACCATGGACATTGCAGCCGCTTTGTTGAAACTGGTGATGAAAGACACGAAAGCCAAAGAGAAAAGCGCCGAAGCGGGTGAAGCCAAAGGTGGTCCTAAGCCGGGCTTCGATCGTTTGTTCGTGACTTTGGGCAAGAAAGACCGTCTGCACCCGAAAGATTTGGTTGAGATCCTCACGGACAGCACCAGCATCCCAGGTGGCAAAGTAGGAGACATTGACCTGTACGACCGGTTCAGCTTCATCGAGGTTCCTTCTGAATATACTGCTGAGATTTTGGAGCGTCTGGCGGTGACGGAGATCAACGGCATGACCGTGAAATTCCAGAAAGCTGAGAAGAAAAATATGGACCCCGCCGAAGGTGGCCGTGAGCTGCAGGAACTGGAAGATCGCCCTAGAAAGAAATTCTACGACGGACCTTTCAACCGCGGTGGCGGCGGCGACAGAGATCGCGGCGGTGACCGGGGTGGCAGCAGAGGCGGTTACGGTGGAGACCGTGGCGGCGACCGTGGTGGCCGTTCTTACGGCGGTGGCGACAGAGACCGTGGTGGTGACCGCGGTGGAAGAAGCTACGGCGGTGGCGACCGGGGCGGTAGAAGCTTCGGTGGCGGAGATCGTGACCGTGGTACCAGCGGCGGCGGCGGCTTCCGGGAAAGAAAAAGAAGAGATTTCTAAAATAAATTTTCAAATACTGTAACCTTGGCTACAAACCTCCCGTTTAAATGAGGGACAGAGCTTAAAAGTTAATAATGGGTTTAGTATCTGTTTTAAAAAAATCGCGGTCCAAAAGAGACCGCGATTTTTTTTGGTACCTACCACAACCGTTTTAGGCCTTTTTTAGGAAAATGGCCCGGAATCAGGTGTAGATGCTGGTTATGTGCGGTGCTAATGAAGTGGGGGAGGTGTAGGTGGTTGTTGGTGAGAACACCAACAACGGTAAGCAGGTTGGTAGATTATCTTAAGGCTGAAAGGTTTGCTGATTATTGTAAGGCAGTAAAATGTAGGGGTGCCTGATGTGGGTGCCCTTTGCAGGTAATCACCGGTATTTGCTGGGAGAAACAGAGACAAGGCATGCCTTGTCTCTACATTGCGAAATACCTCAAACCTAACGCCATAATCTGCTACGATAAACATCGGTCTTAGCCCTACAAAGAGGGAATTGCAAAGAAGACCTCACAGGTTTTCAAAACCTGTGAGGTCTGAGGCGTTCCTATTGACGTATTGCCAAAACCAGCCTTCCGGTTGAGCGCCTTTGTTTTAGACCTGGTGCCGCGTATGCGGCAGGCCTGCTGGCCAAGGCTAAAACAACAGCGCGAGGCCGGAAGGCGGGGCCTCGCGGCCGTGAGCGCACGGAGGGAAACTATGTAACAAAACAGCGAATGCACCTACAGAACAGCGGTCTTCCGCCAGCATAAACGGACTGCATTCTCAAGGTATAAACAGTTCTCCTCCGGCGAAAGCAAACGGCATGCATCCTCGCCAATAGCGACACTCCGCGTGCATCAGTAGATTGCGTGTACAAGGAAATATTTCCCCCAATTTTGTAGCAAGAAGAATTTAAGAAGCCAACGCTTTCCCCGCCAAATACCCCCCCGTCCAAGCCGCCTGGAAGTTAAACCCACCGGTTATCCCATCAATGTCCACGACTTCACCGGCGAAGAAGAGCCCCGGCACCAGTCGGCTTTCCATGCGTTCCAGATGCAGCTCTTCTAATTTGATGCCGCCGCACGTAACGAATTCTTCTTTGAACGTAGTTTTGCCTTTCACCTCAAAAGGGGTGCGCAGGAGAAGCTCTATCAATTTGTTCTGGGCCTTGCCCGCCAGCTCAGACCACTTGACGGCTTCGGGGACTTCTGCTAATTCGCAGAGGCGTTGCCACAAACGGGTGGGCAGCTGGAAAAGCGCGTTGGTGAAGACGGTTTTGCGGGGAGAGGACAGTCGGGTTTGTAGAATCTGGTGGCGCACCTGGTCTTCTGACAGATCGGGGACCCAATTCACGAGGGCCGTTCCGGTATACGCCAGGCCGTGCATCACTTTGGCACCCCAGGCAGAAAACCGCAGCACGGCCGGACCGCTGAGCCCCCAATGGGTGATGAGCAACGGACCCTCGGTTTCCAGTTTCTGGCCGGTCAGCTTGACTTTCGCCTTCGGTACGGAGACGCCTTGCAGGTCTTTGAACGGGGAGGACGGCACATTCAGGGTGAATAAGGAAGGAACCGGAGCTTCTATGGTATGCCCCAGCTGCTGCAGCCACTGGTAATGCTCCAGCTTCGGGTTGCCTCCCGTGGCCACCAACAGTTTGGCGGCGGTAAGGCGCTCTCCCGAGCTGAGGTGCAGACTGAACCGTTCAACAGGAGATTTGTCCGGGTGCACTTCTACTTGCGTGACGCCAGTTCCGGTTCTGATCTCCACACCCGCTTTCCGGGCCGCCTGCAGCAGGCAGTCCACGATGGTGTCAGAGGTGTTGGATTGCGGAAACATCCGCCCGTCGGACTCGGTTTTGAGAGGCACACCGCGTTTCGCAAACCACGCGACGGTGTCTTCGGCACTGAAATACGGGAGCAGCTTTTTCAGGGCTTTCTGCCCGCGCGGATAATTCTGGGAAAATGCAGAAGTCTGAAAACAGGCATGCGTCACGTTGCAGCGACCTCCGCCGGAAACTTTCACCTTTGAGAGCAGTTTGGTGGTCTTCTCCAGCAAAATCACCCGCAGCGAGGGGTTGGTTTCGGCACAGGTAATCGCCCCGAAGAAACCTGCCGCGCCTCCTCCAATAATAACCACTGTCTCTTGCATCTGTTTTCGTCTTTCTTTTACAAAAATAGGCAAAAAACAGGTGCCGCCGGCGAATGTCGTTTTACCCGATCTCTAAAAATCAGGGGAGGAAAGGCAAGCCAGCGGATCTGGGTACCGAAAGGTATAATGCAACTCTTCGCTCAGCAGAGCAGGGCTAATGCGTTTGTAGTTCAACGTTCCCTGTGCAGCAAAAACGGGTGGCTCCAGCCCTAATTGCTCAGCCGCACGCGTATAGAATTCTTTTCTGGACGGATGCTGGGGGGCGCAGGCGTTGAAAGTTACTCCCCATTTCTCCAGTTCTAAGATAGACACCAAAATGCCCACGCAATCCGAGAGGTGAATCATGTTCACGGGCGCATCGGGTTGCGGCACCTCTTTCTTCCCGGCCAGAAACTTGCCCGGGTGGCGGGTACCACCCATCAGCCCCCCAAACCGAACCACTGTGGCCTGAGGTCGTGCTTGCTGGATGAGGTACTCGCACCGCAGCATCAGCGAGGCGGCATCCGGGCGGGCCAGGGCGTCTGATTCGGTTACCTCACGGTTGACATCGGGGTAAACCGAGGTGGAGGAGATAAACAGAAGGCTCGTCAGGGAAGGGGGAAGTGCTTCCAGTACCGATTGAAGCATCTGCTCATAAGAAGCTGCCTCGCTGGAGGATCTGGAGGGCGGAAGATTGAACACCAACACCTCAGAAGCTAAGAAATCAACCAAATCCGTTTTGGGGCTGTTTTCAGGAAAAGACAGCAGAAACGGTTCAATGCCTTTTTCCCGGAGAACGTCCATTTTGGCGGGCGTGGTGGTGGAGCCTTTCACTTGATAGCCCAGCTGCACCAATTCCTGGGCCAGAGGCAGCCCCAGCCAGCCGCAGCCAAGTACGCTGATTGTCTTCTTTCGCATACGGCAAAGAACGCACGAAAGCAGCAGCGCCGCAACAAAACCGGCTGGATTTGGTTCATGCAGTACAATGGAAGCACAACAGGTACAGGTGGCGGTGATCGGATCGGGGTTTGGCGGATTGACAGCCGCGGCGCTGCTGGCGAAAGCTGGTTTGCAGGTAGCGGTTCTGGAGCAAAACAACTACCCGGGAGGCTGCGCCTCGTCCTATAAACGCAAAGGCTACTGGTTTGAAACCGGCGCCACCACAGTAGTAGGGTTAGACGACCACATGCCGCTGCGGTATCTTCAGGACCAGTTGGGCATGCCGTTTCCGGTTCAGCGCTTGGAGACGCCCATGCAGGTACGTCTAACAGATGGCAACCTCATCACACGGTATGGAAATCTGGAGGAATGGATACGGGAAGCGGAGCGGGTGTTTGGGGCACCGGGGCAACGGGCGTTCTGGGAAACCTGCTACCGCATCAGCCAGAAAGTGTGGCGAACTTCGCTGCGTCAGTTGAGCTTCCCGTTCAGTTCGTGGTCCGATCTAGGGCAGGCTCTCAAAGAAGTACGCTGGGAACAGGTGTCACTGCTACCACTCGCTTTTCAGAACATGCGCGACCTGCTTCGACGGTACGGATTGCTGGAGAACCCGCGGTTTGTAGCCTTTGTGGATCAGCAGTTGCTGATTACCGCCCAGAATTTCCACCCCGAAGTCAATGTGCTGTTTGGCGCGACGGCCTTGTGTTACACCTTGTACGGCAATTACTACGTGCCCGGCGGGGTGCGGCAATTGGGGGAACAGGTGGTCAGCTATCTGGAGCAACACGGCGGGCAAATGCTGTACCGGCGGTTAGTGAAACAGATTACACCATTAACTCCCGGAGGCTACCGCATTGACACCGATAAAGGCCCCGTGGAGGCGACGTTCGTAATCAGTGGTTTGCCGTTGAACAACCTGGTCTCGCTCTTCCAAAGTGATCGGGTACGGCAGCGCCTGCAGCGGTACGTATTACCGGCGGAGGATATCAATGGGGCGGTAACGTGGGGCATTGTCTTTGAGCGAAGTGCCGGTACGCCGCCTGTGTTACACCACCAACTGCACGTGCCCGGCGGAGTGCCGTACCTCCACAGCCAGAGTATTTTTGTAAGCTTAAGCCACCCTGAGGATCAGAGACGAGCACCGGAGGGGATGTGCGTGGCCTCGGTGAGTACGCATGTGCACCATCCGCAGGCCAATTGGGTGCACCAGAAGAAAGAGCTGGAGCAATGGGTGATCGGGTTTCTGGCAGGGCAGGGGTTCTTTGCCCCAGACCAGGTGAAATTTGTGCAGGCTGCCACCCCCGGAGCCTGGATTGAGTGGACCGGCCGCGAGTGGGGCCAGGTGGGTGGTTACCCGCAGTACCAGCGCATCAAGCCCTGGCAGATGAAAGATGCGCGGTTAGATGGGCTTGGAGCGTACGTCTGCGGTGATACCGTGTACCCAGGGCAGGGAATTCCCGGCGTTTGCCTGAGCGGTATTATTGCCGCCCACAAGCTGCTTCGGGACCATTTTCCTCAAAAGAGGCTAAAACTAGATCCATGATTCTTCCTGCGGAGAAGGAGATAAGGTATCGGAAGACTCCAGGGCCAGGATAGACGGAACGGTAAAATGGAATAGGGAGCCGTTGCCTAACTCGCTTTCCACCCAGATTTCGCCCCCGTTTTTCTCGATGAACTCCTTGCAGAGCATCAGCCCCAGGCCGTTCCCTTTCTCGTTGGCGGTGCCTTTCTCCTTGAAGTTGTTCGGCCCGAAAAGCTTCTGCTGGTTTTCGTCACTGATGCCCATGCCGCAATCTTTGACGGTGACAATCAACTGGTACTCGTTCAAGTGCTCGGCCATCACCTCCACCGTATCGCCTTCTGTGCAAAACTTGATGGAATTGGAAAGGAGATTCCGGAACACCAGTTTCAAGGTTTCCTCGTCCACCAGGGCGCAGAGTTCATCCGGTACATTGTTCAGGAGGAGGATACCCTTTTTATCGGCCTGGGGTAAGAGAAGCTGAAGGTTCTGCTCCACCAGTTCACGTAAAGCCAAAGGCTCCGGCTCCAGGCTGAAGCCTTTCATCTGGATTTTAGCCCAAACCAGCAAATTGTCCAATAAACCGATGGTGTTTTGCTGCTGCATATCCAGCTCCTTCATAAAGCGGTCCAGCTTCTCCTGCGGTAATTTCCCCATGGACAGCAACTGCAACAGCGATTGCAGGGAGATGAGAGGACTTCTGAGGTCATGGGCAATGATGGAGAACAGAAGGTCTTTCTGGTGGTTCAGTTTTTCCAGTTCTTCTTTCTGCTGCTGGATGTCCTGGTTTTTCTCCAGAATGAGCAGGTTAAACTCATAAAGCTGCTCGTTCGCTCGTTTGGCCCTGCGGCGACCTTTGAAGAAAACGTACGCCAAAGCCAGCGACAGGAGCAGTAAAATACCGGTGGCATACTGGATATAGCTTTTCTGGGTTAAATTCTCGGCCTGTAATTCCTGTTCTACCCGCAGCCGATGGTTCTCGTCTTCTTTTCGCTCCAACTCGTATTTAGCGTGCATTTCGGCTTCGGCTTCGTTCCGTTGCCGGTTCTGGAGACTGTCTTTGTAGGCGGTGTGCAGCGTAAGGTAGCGGTGCGCCGCCGGATAGTTTTTCTGGGCCAGGTAGGCTTCATTCAGCAGCTTGGAAGCTTCCTTCACTCCCTCAGGAGAGGAAATCTTCAGGGAGATATCCAGGCTTTTCTGGGCCGTTTCGGCAGCCTTTTGATATTCTTTATCCGATAAATGGATCTGCGCCAAAGACCGGTAGATGTACATTTTGTTTACCTCATTGCGAATCTCCTCGCTGAGCGCCAGAGAATTGTATAAATGCGAGAGCGCCTCTTTTTTATTGCCCAGCTTGAAATAGATGTTGCCCAGGTTCAAATCGCTCAAGGCCTTGTCATATTGATCGCCTGCTTTGGCATCAATTTCCTTAACCTGCAAGTAATAGCCCAGTGCTTTCTCCGGCTGATCCAGAAGCTCATACGTTGACCCGATGTTGTTGAGGGAAGCACTGATGGTGCGGGGCCGCTTCATCCGGCGGCCCAGGTCCAGGGCTTTCTGAAAAAAGGACAAGGAAAGGTCATAGTTGTGCTGCTCCAGGTGAATGCTGCCTAAGGCATTGTAGCTGGACGCAAGACCCACGGAGTCATGCAAGGCCTCCCTGATTTTCATGGCCTTGTAGGTGAACTCCGATGCCTGGATGAGGTTGTTCAGCCAATAATGCCCAATGCTGATGTTGTTGTACGCCGCGCTCAGTTGCTCCCGGTTCTTCAGCTGCTGCGCCAGCTCCGCGGCCTGCTGTCCATAGAGCACAGCTTGCTTCGGTTCAACTTCCCGGTAGTATTCACTGATGAGGTTGAGGAGTTCCACCTTCTTTTGCGGAGACGTAGCCCGGTTGAGTTGCTGCATGAGCACCACCGGCGAACGGCCCAGGAGAGGGAGTGCTGCCAGACTGAACCAGAAAAAAAGAAAGTATAACTTTTTCATACTCGGCAGAAGGCACGTAATGCAGAAGCTTTGACAGCTCAGTTTAATAAAAGGGTGAATGAAATGAAATACCTATTCGTGAGTATTTCCGGGAGGGGAAGGCACCAAAAACGGGTAGTTGACACTAACCATAAAGATATTATTTATCTGGGCAATTCTAAAACAGAGCAGAACTATATATCTTACCTGCTGATACAATAAAACTATGGCAAGATACACCGAACCAATGCTGCGCGACGGGGCGCTGACAGGCAAAACGATCATCATCACGGGAGGCGGAACCGGACTGGGTAAATCCATGGGAATTTATTTCCTGCAGTTGGGGGCCAATCTGGTGATCACCAGCCGCAAAATGGAGGTTCTGGAGAAAACAGCCCATGAAATGGCCGAGCAGACGGGCGGTCAGGTGTTGGCCGTAGCCTGTGACGTGCGCAAGCCGTTGGAAGTGGAAGCCATGCTGAAGGCAACTCTGGAGAGATTTGGCGCGGTGCATGGGCTGCTGAACAATGCGGCCGGAAACTTCATCAGCCCCACGGAGCGGCTATCACCCAAGGCTTTTGACGTCATCGTGGATATCGTCCTGAAAGGAAGCTACAACTGTACGCTTACTTTAGGTAAACATTGGATTGAGTTGCAGCAGCCTGGCACCATTCTGAACATCGTCACAACCTATGCCTGGACGGGCTCGGGGTACGTGGTTCCCTCGGCTACGGCCAAAGCCGGGGTGCTGGCCATGACCCGCTCCCTGGCCGCCGAATGGGCCAAGTACGGAATCCGGTCCAATGCCATTGCGCCGGGGCCTTTCCCCACGGAGGGAGCCTGGAGCCGGTTGTTCCCCGAGGCCCTGTCCAAGAAACTGGACCCCTTGAACCGGATTCCAGTAAAACGCTACGGAGAGCACCAGGAACTTGCCAACCTGGCGGCTTACCTCATCTCAGATTATTCGGCTTACGTGAACGGCGAAGTAGTCACCATTGACGGCGGCGAGTGGCTGTACGGCGGCGGTGAGTTCAATTACCTGGACCAGGTGCCGCACGAGATGTGGGACACCATTGAACAGACCGTGCGCGGCAAGAAAACAGACAAGAAAGAATAGTAGCGTTCTACAAGCAAGTCTCTTGGAAAGCAGCGTAGGTTATCTTGATGTGCACTTTCTAAGCTGCATTTCTGATGACTTAAAACAAGTTATAAAGGCTCTAAAATCGATGTTCCCGTTTAGGGGCTGTTTTCATAAAACAGCCCCTAAACGGGAACATCGATTTTTTACTAAGTACTGGTTTCCTGTTATGAATGCCCAACCGCTACGGAGCCTTGTTCCCATACCTGAAACTTCTGCATCTCCTCCTGGAAAGCAGTGATAAACCAGGCCATCAAACTCAAGTCATCGGCGAAGCCAATGATTGGAATAAAGTCGGGTACCAGGTCTAGGGGCGTGGCAACGTACAGCAACACGGCCACACCTAGTAAAAGTGTTTTGGTATCTATGTCGCGGTAGGTGCCTTTGTAGTAGGCCTTTACCAGCCTTACCAGACGCAGGCCAATTTCCTTGATCTGGCTAAAGCCGCTTTCTGAGCTGTTGGAATTCGTCAGTTTCTCATAGGCCGTGGTGAGCAGCAAGCCCACCTTCACCGGCTTTTTCATAATACCCGATGCTTTGGAGATCATGAAGTTGAAAAATGCGTTCTTGGAGATTCTCAATCCTTTATCTGCGAGTGAAGTCATATTAATCAAGAATTAGGTCATAAAGTATTGGCACTTATACGCGGCTTTCCTTCATCTGGATATGAACCTCCGTTTTAGGGCCTATTTTCTAAAAGCAACCAAGAATCGTCCTTATTAATTTTATTTAATATAGTAAAGCTATATATTGGTGCCGTGACGTGCAGACTTCAAGCGTAGCATATTATTTTAAGTTGCTAATGGCTATATGTTAATTAGTTATGTTAAGAAGAAAAGCTGCCAAACCTGCATTTCAGAAGAAGTGAGGAGAGGACTTACAGCAAGGGTACGTTTTTGGTATAGGCTAAAGGAACGGAAATAGTACCATTGCCGCATGCGCTAATCTGTTAAAGAAAGAACAGCTTCCTCTTCATGGTTGAGTTGCCATGTCACCTATTATAGCATTGATCTTCCACTAACCTGTTCAGGTTCCTTTATATGAAAAAGCTAGTTTTCCTCTTCCTCTTTTGTGGTTCTTACTTACAAGCTTCGGCCCAAACCCCCAAAGTAGTGCCGTTTGTACTGGGCTTGGTTGATGACTCCAAGGGCCGGGCCTGGGTGAAAGATCATCCCCAGGAAAGTACGCTGGTAGATAAATTCCATAGCACCGAAAACAACTTGGTCACCTATGTTGACTCTCTGATCAAAGAAGAGAATAAACGGACGTATGATAAAGTCATCGCTTCGGTTAGCACCTGGGAAAAGAAAGACTGCTTTTACTGCCGCGAGTTCAAAAGGATTCAGTCTAAGAAACTGGTGGAGCATATGAATGAGGCTTACTCGTTCAAATGGAAAGATGAGGTTGACGAAAACAACTACAAAATCTACCGGGGCGTGCTCAAACCCAAAGCCTTTCCCGAAGACCTGGAGAAATACTCTTTCCTGGCGGGGGCCTATGTGCGGTACGGAAACCAGGAAGAGGAAAAGTATTCCCTCAAGCTCAACTCCAAAAGTAAATTTGACGCCATTCTGCGGGAGTTGAAGGCCCTGCGCTGCGACATCCTGAAGGTGGACATCAAAGACGGGGAAACCGCTACCCAACTGATTACCTTTCTGCCCACTCCTAAACTGAAGGCTTACCTGGACAAACAAGAACCTTTGCGGCTGGCCATTCAGAAAAAGAAAGAAAAGTTCTTCCAGGAGCGCAAAAACAGTGGTCTGTTCTCCACCGCAGAGGAAGAGCAACAGAACTAAGGGCTCTCAGAAAGAAGCGGCATTTGTAATTACGCCCAGGTCTTACGTTCTTGTTTGTCTATTCATTCTGGACAAGCGCATGATTCCGAAACCACAGCCCGGCGAGTACCACACCTATTACGAGAAGTACATTGAGGCCATCCCTGAGCAAACGGATGTTCTGGAACTTCTGCAAAAGCAACGGCAGGAAGTAGTGCAGTTACTGGGCCGGGTAAGTGAAAGCGAAGCTGATTTTGCCTATGAACCCGCAAAATGGTCCATAAAACAACTGCTGGGGCACATGAATGACACCGAGCGGATCATGACGTACCGGGCACTTTGCGTAGCCCGCGGCGAGCAGAACCCGCTGCCCGGCTTCGATGAAAACGAGTACGTAGCCCAAGCCTTCTTTCAGGACCGAACCCTAGCCGGACTTTTGGCCGAGCACCAGATTGTGCGGGAAGCCACCATCTCCCTTTTCTCCACACTACCCGAAGTTGCCCTTCCCAAAATCGGAAACGCGAACGGCAGTCCGGTTTCGGTCGCCGCCCTGGCCTTCATCATCGCCGGCCATGAACGCCACCACCTCAACATTCTAAAGGAGCGGTACTTGGTAAAGCTTTAATTGTTGATTGTTAATTGCTGATTGTTTTTTCGATTAGCGTCCTTTAACTAGCGAAAGTTAAGAATCCCTTTCGGGGCTGTTTTTCAGAAAACAGCCCCGAAAGGGATTCTTAGTATGAATGCGTTTCACGCAGAGAACAAACAATCAGCAATCAACAACCAACCATCAAAGAAGCTGGTTCGCCAGGTTCGCCAGTTCAGAGCGCTCGCCGCGTTGCAGGGTGACGTGGGCGTACAGCGGATGGTTTTTGACTTTGTCAATGAGGTAGGAGAGGCCGTTGCTTTGACTGTCCAGGTAGGGCGTATCAATCTGGTAGATGTCTCCGGTGAAGATAATCTTGGTGTTCTCACCGGCCCGGGAGATAATGGTTTTGATTTCGTGCGGCGTCAGGTTCTGGGCTTCGTCCACAATAAAGATGATGTTAGACAAACTCCGCCCCCGGATGTACGCCAGCGGCGTGATCACCAGACGGTCATCGTCCACCATCTCCTTGATGCGGTTGCTTTCCTTGCTGTGCTCCGGGAACTGGTTCTGGATAAATTTGAGGTTGTCCCAGAGTGGCTCCATGTACGGCCCAATCTTAGAGTTGACATCGCCGGGCAGGAAACCCAGATCGCGGTTGCTTAACGGAATGATAGGGCGGGCCAGGTAAATCTGGCGGTAAACCTCGCGCTGCTCCAGGGCTCCCGCCAAAGCCAGCAACGTCTTTCCCGTACCGGCCACGCCCTGGATAGAAACCAGCTTAATGTCGGGGTGCAGAATGGCGTGTAGGGCGAAGGTCTGCTCCGCGTTGCGGGGTTTGATGCCCACCGCATGGGGTTTGTCTACCCGCTCCAAGATACGGTCCTGCGGGTTGTAATACGCTAAGGCAGAAGACTTAGAACTCCGCAGGATAAAGTAATGGTTGTCCAGGGGCGGGTTAGGCAGCGCTTCCTCTACGGGGCATTCGCCTTCTTCGTACAGCTTGGAAATCACCGAATGAGGAATGTCTTCCACCAGGTCATTCCCGCGGTAGAGGTTGGTGACGTTCTGGATCTTACCGGTTTCATAATCCTCCGCCGATAGATTCAGGGCCCTGGCCTTCAACCGGAGGTTGATGTCTTTGGTCACCAGGGTAACCCGGTGGTCGGGCATTTCCTGTTGCAGGGCCAGCGCGGAGTTCAGGATCTTGTGATCGGCTTTGTCTTCGTTGAAGATCTTCTCGGCGTCCAGAGGCGTGCCGTTGCCCATGAGCACCTTGAACCGGCCTTTGTTGGTGCCTTCCAGCGGAATCCAGGTCTGGAGCATGTGCTGGGAAGACAGTTGGTCTATGTACCGGATGAACTCCCGCGCCTCGAAGTTTTTGATGTCATTGCCTTTCTTGAAGTTGTCCAGTTCCTCCAGGACGGTGATAGGAATAGCCACATCGTGCTCCCCGAAGTGCTCCACCGCACTATGGTCATAGAGAATCACGGAGGTGTCCAGCACAAAGGCTTTTTTCAGTTTTTGCGCCTCATCTTTCGGCTTGGCTGCACGTTTACGGGGTTTGGAAGTTGTTTGCACAAGAAACTGGTTTGAGGGTAGAAGAATTGTTCAACAAAGAGGTGTCTCCCTGATACCTAAGATGGTAATAATTTCGTTTCAAAATTGAAATCAACCCGATTTAATTTTCACATTTCCAGTTTCAAAAGAACGTCACTTCTAACCTGCCAACTCCCATGCAAAAGGCACCTACCTTCGCTTCGGCATACAAGAAAACCTGGCTGACCTGCTGGCTTATAGCGGGAATGCTGGTGCTGAGCCAGCCGCTCTTCGCCTGGCCCTGGACCTGGAACCGCTATGACAAGAAAGAACAGAAAACCGGCCGCTGGCGCACCTTCCATGACGCAGACGAGAAAGTGGTGCATTACCAGGGAAGGTACCGGCACGGCAAGGAAGTAGGCGCCTGGAAAACCTACACCGCAGACGGCAAGCTCTACTTCAAAGAGAAAATCAAACGTCGGCAGAGAAGCTACGAAACGGTGTACTATCACCCCAACGGCAAAGTGTCACACAGAGGCATGGCCTACCTGCGCGATGCCGAGAACGGGGCCGTGCATTTCTTCTGGGAAGGAGACTGGGAGTACTTTGACGAGCAAGGTCAGCCCCTGGGCATCAAAACATTTGTCAAGGGAAACCCAACCACAGACACGCCGGTGCTCAGCAGCAGCAATAAGAAGATCAAGTAAGATCAGTATTCCGAAGTAAAGTCGCTTCTATTATAATATAAGGAAGCTGTTTCTATCAGGAAGCTGTTTCGTTCTTGTTTCAACCCGACGCTTGCGCCAGCTTGTGCCGCTTTAAAGTTGATCTGTTCCCTTTTAGGCACGTTTTTGCAAAAGCAAGTCAAAAACAGCGGCGTAAGCAGAAACTTGCGCCAACACATAGACGATCTAGGCAGCTTATTGTAAAGACAGAAAAGCCGCTCTTTTTGCTATTCAGTTGCCTTGTCTCCTTTGTGTCAGCTGCCCTTGTTGGTGTTCTCACCAACAAGCCCTACTCGCATTCTTTCTGCTTGCTGCTGAAAACACGTGCACGGTAGAAGCTTTCCTTTTTGACTTTACGAAACAGGTTCTATATATTGGAGTACTAGTCACTTAACAACTTTCTGGTGCGAACTCCTAAAAAGACATTACTTATAACAGCCGTTTGTGCGGGTCTGCTGCTGCCCATGTCCAGCCAAGCCGTGGTCTGGCCCTGGAAGTGGAACCAGGTGAACAAGAAAGGGGAGCGGCAAGGAAAATGGCGGGCTTTCTACGAACTCAAACCGGAGCAACTCATGTACGCCGGGCGGTTTAAGAAAGGACAGGAGCGGGGCACCTGGAAAACCTATTCAGAACACGGTAACCTGGAGCGCCTGGAGAAGTACGAGCCCCACAACAAACGCATCAAAACTACCTTTTACCATCCCAACGGCAAGGTGTCGCACAAGGGGCTGGCTTTTCTCTTTGAGGAGAACAATACCTTGATGTACAAGTGGCACGGCGACTGGCAGTATTATGATACCACGGGTGCGTATCGGGGTTCTATTTCCTTTCATCGAGGCAAAGCCCTCTCCCAAACGCCTATTCCCGCTGACAAACTATCCCCAACCAATAGCTTATAGCCTCTTCAGCCAAGGAGAATAATCTAAAGCCGGAAGTGTTTTAGGGCTTATTTTGAAAAAAGAGCTTCATAACGGAAACTGCTATAAAAAGAGAAGGTCAGGCGAATTGCCTGACCTTCTCTTTTTATAGCATATGGATGAGTCCTAGCGCTCGTTGATAGAGGTATAGTCTCGCACCGTGGCACCGGTGTATACCTGACGCGGACGGCCGATTGGCTCTTTCGCTTCGCGCATTTCTTTCCACTGGGCTATCCAGCCGGGCAGACGACCCAGGGCGAACATCACCGTGAACATCTCCGTCGGGATACCGATGGCGCGGTAGATAATGCCGGAGTAGAAGTCTACGTTCGGGTACAGTTTGCGCTCCACAAAGTAAGGATCGGTCAAGGCCGCTTGCTCCAGTTCCATGGCGATGTTCAGGATCGGGTCGTTGATGCCCAGGGCAGTCAATACCTCATCGGCGGTTTTCTTGATGATGGTGGCGCGTGGGTCAAAGTTCTTGTACACGCGGTGCCCGAAGCCCATCAGACGGAACGGATCGTTCTTGTCTTTCGCTTTCTCAATGTACTTCTTAGAGTCACCACCATCAGCTTTGATGGCTTCCAGCATCTCAATCACGGCCTGGTTCGCACCGCCGTGCAATGGTCCCCAAAGGGCGCTGATACCGGCAGAAACGGACGAGTACAGGCTGGCGTGGGCAGAACCTACCAGACGCACGGTAGAGGTAGAGCAGTTCTGCTCATGGTCGGCGTGCAGGATCAACAGCTTGTTCAGGGCATCTACCACCACCGGATTGATTTCGTACTCCTCAGTAGGGTACGCAAACATCATGTGCAGGAAGTTAGAGCAGTAGTCCAGCTTGTTTTTAGGGTAGTTCACCGGATGCCCCATGGAGTTCTTGTAAGACCAGGCGGCAATGGTAGACAGTTTCGCCATGAGGCGGATGATGGAAAGATCCACCTCTTCTTTGGTCTGGTTTGACTTCAGAGACTCTGGGTAGAAGGCGGTCAGGGAGCTAACCAGCGCAGAGAGAATACCCATGGGGTGCGCCGCAGACGGGAAGCCGTCCAGAATCTTGCGCATGTCTTCGTTGACTAGCGTATGGATTTTGATCTGATTCGCGAACGTGTCTAATTCTGTCTGGGAAGGGAGTTTGCCGTAGATAAGCAGGTACGCTACCTCAATGAAAGAAGATTTTTCTGCCAGCTGCTCAATAGGATAGCCTCTGTACCGAAGTATTCCTTCCTCGCCGTCCAAAAACGTGATGCTACTCTCGGTGGCACCCGTGTTTTTGTACCCTGAGTCCAAGGTGATGTAACCAGATTGCGCGCGTAAAGCATTAATATCAATGGCTTTCTCGTTCTCAGTACCCGTTATGATAGGCAGCTGGTACGATTTGCCCTCTAAAGTTAGTTCAGCAAAATCAGACATATTACTTCTTTAAGTGTGTGTTAAATAAGGTTGTTCGCCTCGCGGCGAAGTTAGCCAAAAGAGCCATAAATGAAAAGTGGTATGCACAACATACTTCTTTCTCACATCACCCTGCCGCCGCCCGCTCGTTTGTAAGCTTGCCTAAGTTAATAGACAGTCCGCAGCCCGCAACCGGTCAGGTGCTCAGGTAAGTATCAGCAGAAATCACTTCGTTTCATGCGCTCCTCTGGTGCTTGAAATTATCGTGTTCAATATAGAGATAGCACCCGCAACGCTCCAATTAAATTCTCTTATATTTTGCCAAGGGGCTCCTTTTTAGACCTGAAAGAGAAGCGGCAGGAGTGGGTGTGAAATTATTAAACAAACAACAGTTAGCTTGTATTCTGTTTAACTATTTTCATTTTTAGTCTCTTTTAATAAAATATTATAAAAAATAAGCTGTTTTATTAAAAGTGTTGCAATTGTGAAAAAATAATTTTGAGGTAGCTGGTTTTATCCATAAGATTGGACTTTGACATAGTAGAAAATCAACTCAAAGGTTAGTTTTAATATGGAAGTAGCAGAAAACGTTACCCCTGTTACGCAGGATTCGCTTCGCGGGATTTTCGTGACCGAGGAGCAGGTGCCGGCCGAGTTTTCGCTCACGGCAGAAGTGCACCAGAAGGAGTATCTCTCCAATGGCTTCATGAAAGCTTGGGACGGAGGATCGCACGAAGTATATTCACCCATCGCCATCAAGCAGCCCGACGGCACCTTGGCCCGCAAGCTCATTGGCACGTACCCGGTTTGTACCGAGAAGGAGGCCCTGGAGGCGCTGGACGCTGCCGTGGCCGCCTATGACAACGGTCGGGGCGCCTGGCCCACCATGGGCGTGGACGGCCGCATCAGTTGCGTGGAGCGTTTCACCCAGAAGATGATCGCGCAGAAAGACTTGGTGGTGAAACTCATCATGTGGGAGATCGGGAAACCGTACACCGACTCGGTGAAGGAATTCGACCGCACCGTGGAGTACATGTACGCCACCATTGACGCGCTCAAGAACCTGGACCGGCAGGGTTCCCGGTTTGAAATAGAGCAGGGCATTGTGGCGCAGGTGCGGCGCTCGCCCTTGGGCGTGGTGTTGTGCATGGGGCCCTTCAACTACCCCTTAAACGAGACCTTTACTACGCTCATCCCCGCGCTCATCATGGGGAACACCATTCTGTTCAAGCCACCCAAGCACGGCACGCTGCTGTTCTACCCGCTGCTGGAAGCTTTCCGGGACTGCTTCCCCGAGGGGGTAGTGAACACCGTCTACGGCCGGGGCGCGGCCATTGTGCCCGCCTTGATGAAATCTGGGCAGGTGAACGTGCTCACCCTCATCGGCTCCAGCAAAGTGGCCGACGAGCTGAAGAAGCTACACCCCAAGGTGAACCGTTTACGGGCTATTTTAGGATTAGACGCCAAAAACGCCGCCATCATCACGCAGCACGCTGACCTTCCTTTATCGGTGGAGGAAACCGTTTTGGGAGCTTTGTCCTTCAACGGCCAGCGTTGCACCGCCCTCAAGATCATTTTCGTGCACCGGAGCAAGGTAGATGAGTTTCTGGAGCGCCTCACGCAGGCCGTGGGCAAACTCAAGTATGGCATGCCCTGGGAGAAAGGCGTATCGCTGACCCCGTTGCCCGAGCCGCACAAACCCGCTTACCTGAAAGAGTGCATTGACGATGCCTTGGCGCACGGCGCGAAGGTGGTGAACCCGGGCGGCGGAACCGCGCTGGAATCTTTTGTGTACCCCGCTATTCTGTACCCGGTCAATGACAAGATGAAACTGTACCGCGAGGAGCAGTTCGGGCCGCTGGTGCCGATGGTGGCCTACGATGATCTGGAGGAGCCCATTCAGTACATCATTGACTCCACCCACGGCCAGCAGGTGAGTATCTTCAGCCAGGATGCGGCCGAGGTAGCCTCGTTGATTGACCCGCTGGTGAACCAGGTGAGCCGCGTAAACATCAACTGCCAGTGCCAGCGCGGCCCGGACGTGTTCCCGTTCACCGGTCGCAAAGACAGCGCCGAGGGGACGCTCTCGGTGGTAGATGCCCTGCGTTCCTTCTCCATCCGTTCGCTGGTGGCGGCTAAGTTCAACGAGAACAACAAGCAACTCCTGAACCAGATTGTGTCAGAAGGGCAGTCCAACTTCCTCAGCACTAAATTTATCTTTTAAGGCTCTTTTCTGGAAAACAGCCATAAAGCCGCCGCAGGGAAACTTGCGGCGGCTTCCCTGTTTCTTGTGCGTTCGGTTAAGCTCTTGAGTGAGATACGTTTTAGGCCTGTTTTCTTCAAACTACCCTTAAAACAGGAGTAGCTTTTACCGGTTAGTATTCACCTGCTTTTATTCATCTTCTGACGCAAGCTTCGGGTCATGTAAGACACGCTATCCAAATTAGTAGCGCGGCAGTACCTAACTCAGTTTAACTGTTCTTTTCAAAAAACGGCGTAGAAACGCTTTGGCCGGGTAAATTCATCGGAAGGAATTCGGGCGGAACACTTGCTTTTTTGTGTCTCTGGCTCGTTATGCAAAGGAATCAAATCGGAAACAGGGCAGCCTCTCCGTATAAATATCTGAACTTGTACGCATTACAAAAGTAGGCCAAAATCGGGCTAGACTTAATTCAGGAATATCCGTAGACGGTACGCTAGGAAAAATAAACGTAAGCCGCTTGCCTACACCTGTACCTCACGACACATACCTATGAACATGATCACCTATCCGGGTAAACCTTTCCCTTTGGGAGCCACCTGGGACGGAAACGGAGTGAATTTCGCCTTATATGCCCACAACGCCATTGGAGTAGAACTCTGCCTGTTTGATTCCCCGGAGTCTGAAACGGAGTCGGCCCGCGTTAAAATGGAGGAGCGTTCCTACGAAGTATGGCACACCTACGTGCCAGACCTCCAGCCGGGGCAACTGTACGGCTACCGCGTCTACGGCGCCTATGAGCCCGAAGAGGGATTTCGGTTCAACCCCAACAAAGTATTGATCGATCCTTACGCCAAAGCCATCGCCGGTACCATCAACTGGCACGAGTCACTGTTCGGGTACAAGTTCGGGCACGAAGACGAGGACCTCAGTTACAGTGATCTGGACAGCGCCCCGTACATTCCCAAATCGGTGGTGATTGATTCCAACTTCGACTGGGAAGACGACCAATCGCCGAACCTGCCGTACCACAAATCCATCATCTACGAGGCCCACGTGAAAGGCTTCACCCAAACGCACCCCGATATCCCAGAGGAAATCCGGGGAACGTACGCGGGCATCGCCCATCCGGCCACCATCAAGTACCTGCAGGATCTGGGCATCACGGCCATTGAACTGCTGCCCGTGCACCATTTCGTGACCGATTGGTACTTGCAGGACAAAGGCCTCACCAACTACTGGGGCTATAACACCATCGGTTTCTTCGCGCCCGATGTGCGCTACTCCAGCAGCGGCGTGCTGGGCCAGCAGGTCACCGAGTTCAAGAACATGGTGAAGACCCTACACAAGGCAGGCATTGAGGTGATTCTGGATGTGGTGTACAACCACACCGGCGAAGGCAACGAAAAAGGGCCCACGCTGTCCTTCAAGGGCATCGACAATGCCTCGTATTACCGGCTGGTGGACGAGGACAAGCGGTACTACATGGACTACACCGGCACCGGGAATACCCTGAACGCCAACCTGCCCAGCGTGCTCCGCCTCATCATGGACAGTCTCCGGTACTGGATTCTGGAGATGCACGTGGACGGCTTCCGCTTTGATCTGGCCTCGGCGCTGGCCCGCGAGCTGCATGCCGTAGATCGGCTGAGTTCCTTCTTTGACATCATCCACCAGGACCCGGTGATCTCGCAGGTGAAACTCATCGCGGAGCCCTGGGATGTGGGCGAGGGTGGTTATCAGGTGGGCAATTTCCCGCCGGGCTGGACGGAGTGGAACGGAAAATACCGCGACTGCATGCGCGATTTCTGGCGCGGCGAGGAAAGCATGCTGGCCGAGTTCGCCAACCGCTTCACCGGTTCCTCTGACCTTTACTATGATGATTACCGTAGGCCCACGGCCAGTATCAACTTCATCACGGCGCACGACGGGTTCACGCTGCATGACCTGGTATCTTACAACGAGAAACACAACGAAGCCAACGGCGAAGACAGCAAAGACGGCGATGACCACAACCGCTCCTGGAACTGCGGGGTAGAAGGCCCCACCGATGACCAGTGGGTGATTGACCTGAGAAACCGCCAGAAGCGGAATTTCCTCACCACCTTGTTCTTGTCGCAGGGCGTGCCCATGCTGGTAGCCGGCGACGAGATGAGCCGCACCCAGCACGGGAACAACAACGCCTATTGCCAGGACAATGAAATCTCCTGGCTCAACTGGGAAACCGCCGATGCCAGCTTGATGTCGTTCACCAAAAAACTGATCCATTTCCGGAAGAACCACCCGGTGTTCCGCCGCAGACGCTGGTTCCAGGGACGGCAGATTAAGGGCCACGGCGTGGAAGACATCGCCTGGATTCTGCCCAACGGCGAGGAAATGACCTACGAACACTGGGAACAGGACCACGCCAAATCGCTGGGCGTTTACCTGAACGGCCGTGGCGTGCATTCCCGCGGGCCCAAAGGTGAAGTGGTGTTGGATGATTCGTTCTACGTGATCTTCAATGCCTACCATGACTCCCTGGTGTTTCACGCGCCAAATGAGAAATATGGCAAAGAATGGACCGTGGTGGTAGACACCTTCCGGGATGTGGTGGAGCCGGAAGAACCCGTTACCTACAAAGCAGGCGAAGCTTTCCATGTGGAAGGCCGCTCCGTGTTAGTGTTGAAGAACCCTATTTTTCATAGCTCAAATGAATAATATAGACGTGACCAAAAGAACGCTGGGAGTTTCCTTTAGCACATCCGGCCAAGCCGAGGTGCTGGTCTGGGCCCCCAAGGCCCAGCATGTGGAGCTCTGCCTGAATGACGGCAACACCATCATCCCGCTGCGCAAAGGCGAGTTCGGCTACTGGCACGAAACCACCGACCAACTCGCCCCCGGCGACACCTATAAATACCGCATTGACGAAGACCAGGATTACCCGGATCCGGCGTCCATCTCACAGCCCCAAAGCGTGCACGGGCCTTCCCAGGCGCTGGATGTTCTGACCTTCAACTGGACCGATGATACTTGGAACAACCTTCCGCTGGAAGACTATGTGTTGTACGAACTGCACACCGGAACCTTCACCCCAGACGGCACCTTTGCCGGGTTGGAAGAAAAGCTGGACTACCTCAAAGAACTAGGAGTAAACGCCATTGAGATTATGCCCGTGGCGCAGTTCCCCGGCGACCGCAACTGGGGCTACGACGGCGTGTTCCCCTTCGCGGTGCAGGATTCTTATGGCGGACCCAAAGCCTTGCAGCATCTGGTGAATACCTGTCACCAGAAAGGCCTGGCCGTGGTGCTGGACGTGGTCTACAACCACCTCGGCCCCGAAGGCAATTACCTGGGTGTCTACGGCCACTACTTCACCGACAAATACAACACGCCCTGGGGCCCGGCCCTCAACTTTGACGATGCCTGGTGTGACGGCGTGCGCCGCTACTTTACTGAGAACCTCCTGATGTGGTTCCGGGACTTCCACATAGACGCGGTGCGCATGGATGCCGTGCACGCCATTAAAGACTTCAGCCCGGTGCACATCCTGCGCGAGATGAAGCAGCACGTGAACGAGCTTATGGAAGCCACGGGCCGCCAGCACTACATGATTGTGGAACTGGACCTCAACGACACCCGCTTCATCAACCCACTCGAGGAGCAAGGCTTCGGGATGGATGCCCAGTGGGTGGACGAGTTCCACCACGCCCTGCGCGTCACCATGACCGGCGAGAGCACCGGCTATTACTCAGACTTCAGCGGCATCGCGCACCTGGCCAAAGCCTACGAAGATGCCTATGTCTATGACGGCCAATTCTCGCCGCACCGGAACAAAACCTTCGGCATCAAAGCCGAAAACAACCCGGGCCAGCAGTTCATTGTCTTCACCCAAAACCACGACCAGGTAGGAAACCGCATGTTGGGCGAGCGCCTGGGCGAACTGGTGAGCTTTGAAATGCAGAAGCTGGCGGCTGCCAGCGTCATCTTCAGCCCGTACCTGCCTATGCTGTGGATGGGAGAGGAGTACGCCGAACCCAACCGCTTTCAGTACTTCGTGAGCCACACCGATCCCGATTTGGCCGAAGCCGTGCGCAAAGGCCGCACGGCTGAGTTCGCTGCCTTCCACGCCCAGGGCGAAGCGCCGGACCCCATGGCCGAAGAGACTTTCCAGAACTCTAAACTGCAATGGGACTTAGTGACCCAGGGCCAACACCAGACCATGTTCCGGTTTTACCAGACCCTCCTGCGTCTGCGCCGCGAACAACCAGCCCTCAAGCACCTGGACCGCAAAACCCTGGAAGTCTCCTGTGACGAGGCGAAGAAAACCCTTACCCTCCGCCGCTGGCACGGAGACCAGCAGATTCTCTGCCTCATGAACTTCTCCGCTACGGCACAAGCCATGGCCCTCCCCACCGGTGACAAGACCTGGAAGCTACTCCTGGATTCTGCCGCCCCCGAATGGAACGGCCCGCAAGCCGCCGAAGAAACCGCCACTGGTGGAGCAGAGGTGAAGTTGCAACCCGAAAGTATAGTAGTGTATCAAGCATAAGTGTTTCAGGCCTGTTTTCATGTAAACAGGCCTGAAACACTTCCTACTTCAAGTTTGAGCGCAGCGATAACTTGGAGTAGACATATCAGGCAGTTTGTAATTGCCATTCTTCTAAATCAGGTATAGGCCCATGCCAGTTACAAACTGGCATCAACCCCAGCCACAAGTTACCGCTTCGCTCAAACTTGCGGCATATAAGGATTTTAAAACGGCATAACAGATTCCGCTGGCGCGAGCGTCCCGCTTGTGTCCGCACGCATTCCTGAGCAATTATAGGTTGTAGTAGTGCATTAAAAATTCTCATGTGTAAGCCAAGATCATATGCTATTTGCACGAAGATTTAGCTATAGCACTAGAAGATCAGCTATGCGTGCGGACACGAGCGGGACGCTCGCGCCAGCGATAGATTAGCGATACAGGTGTAGGGGCAATCCCTTGTGGTTGTCTTTTACAGATGAGTTAATAACACATCAGCCACCACAATCTTGCTGTGGTTTACATCCATCAATACTCACTTCTCAGGGACCAATTCAGCATCAAAAGCAGCGGATAAACAAAGGCAGAAAATTATAGAACATTTTTTAGCCTGTTTTCCGTAAAACCGGCCTAAAACACCGTACACTCACCAAACACGACCAGCTACCTACCAACGGGATAAATCCTGTGGATCTTCCCTCATCCTCATTCATTCAAAACAGAACCTATGCATAACCCTGTCGCGACGTACCGCTTGCAGTTCCACCAGGAGTTCACCTTTTCAGACTTCGAGCGCATCATTCCCTATCTCCAGAAACTGGGGGTAAGCACCATCTACGCTTCGCCCATTTTTGAAGCCACGCCCGGCAGTACCCACGGCTATGACGGCGTGAATCCGCACCGCGTGAACCCCGAGATTGGCACGGAGGAGCAGCTGAAAACCGTGAGCGGGCACCTGAAGGAGAACGGCATCAGCTGGTTGCAGGACATCGTGCCCAACCACATGGCCTATCATCCCAACAATCCCTGGCTCATGGATGTGCTGGAGAAGGGATCGTTAAGTCAATACTACAACTTCTTTGACATCGGCTGGACCAGCTCGCTGTACAATGGCCGCGTGATGGTGCCGTTTTTAGGGGCGAAATTGGAAGAAGTGGTGCAAAACGGCGAACTGCAGGTGGCCTTTGACGAAAACCAGCAACGCCTGGTGCTCAAGTACTATGACAGCGCCTATCCGTTGAACCTCCGTTCCTATGAAACGCTGCTGAAAGGGGAGGGTGAGGGAAATCAGGCTATAAACCAGCTATTGGCTACGCTGGAAGAGGCCCACAATGACGAAGACCACAAAGGCTTTTCCTTGAAATGGGATGAGTTCCGGCAGCAGCTGACGGCCTTGATGAAGAACGATGTGGTGCAAGCGTCGGTGGAGACGAGTCTGGCCGCGTTCAACCAGGACAAAGAGCGTCTTTTGCAACTCACCCAGGAGCAGGTGTACCAACTCTGCCACTGGCAGGAAACCGATTCGCAGATCAACTTCCGCCGGTTTTTCACCGTGAACGGCTTGATCTGTCTCAACATCCAGGACCCCGAAGTCTTCGAAACCTACCACCAATACATCAAGCAACTGCAGGACGAAGGCGTATTCCAGGGCCTGCGCATTGACCACGTAGACGGCCTGTATGACCCCACCGGGTACCTGCAGCAACTGCGCGAGCTGGCCGGCGAGGAAACCTACATTGTGGTGGAGAAGATTCTGGAGCCCGGTGAGGACTTGCCGCAGAACTGGCCCATCCAGGGCAGCAGCGGCTATGATTTCCTGTCATTGGTCAACAACCTGTTTACCTACAAACCCGGCGAGGAAGGCTTTAACCAACTGTACCACCAACTGGTGGGCGAAGGCGCCAAGGTGCAGGAGCAGATCCACGAGAAGAAAGCCTACATCCTCAATGAGCACATGGGTGGAGAGCTGGAGAACCTGTACCATCTGTTCCTGCAGCAGCGCCTGGTAGACGAGGAGGTGTTGAGCAGCGTAGAACCGCAAACCCTGAAAGCCGCCATCGGTGAGTTCCTGATCCAGTGCCCGGTGTACCGCTACTATGGCAACCAGATGCCGCTGGACGGCGAGGAAGCCGAGGCCGTACAGCTGATTTTCAACCGGATTCGGGAAAAGAGGCCCGAAATGGAAGGCGCGGTGGAACTGCTGGAGAGAGCCATTTTAGCCAACGCCCCGGAAGGCGAGGACGATACCTATTTGGAGCGTTCGCAGAAGTTCTACCAACGTCTGATGCAGTTCAGTGGTCCGCTCATGGCTAAAGGGGTGGAGGACACCATCATGTACACTTACAACCGCTTCATCGGGCACAACGAGGTGGGCGATGCGCCGGAAGCCTTCGGGATGACCGCCGAGGAATTCCATGCCGCCATGAAGGACCGCCAGCAGAAGTGGCCGCTGGCCATCAACGGCACCTCCACGCATGACACCAAACGCGGCGAAGATGTGCGGGCCCGCCTGAACGTACTCACCGAAATGCCCGAGGAATGGGCCGCCGCCGTACAGGAATGGCGTGAACTAAATAAAGACCTGAAGCAGAACAATGCCCCCAGTGTCAATGATGAATACCTCATCTACCAGACCTTGCTCGGCGCATTCCCCATGCCGGGACAGGACGAAGACGACTTTGAGAACCGCGTGCAGGAATATCTACAGAAAGCACTCCGCGAAGCCAAGGTCAACTCCAACTGGACCACCCCTAACGAGGAATACGAAGCCGCTACCAAGAACTTCGCCGTGAAGTTGCTGGATAAGAGCCGTCCGTTTTGGGGTCGTTTTGAGGAATTCAGGGCCAAAACAACCGACTTCGGGATTGTGAACTCGCTGAGCCAAGTGCTCCTGAAGTTCACCGCGCCGGGCATTCCGGATGTGTACCAGGGCACCGAGCTGTGGGATTTCAGTCTGGTAGACCCAGACAACCGCCGTCCCGTGGATTACGAGCAGCGGCAAACATGGCTGGAGGAACTCAATGACTATGACCTTAACAAGCAGGACGCCCTGTGGGAGAACCTCTGGGAAAACCGCCATGATGCCCGCATTAAACTGTGGCTCACCCGCACGCTCTTCACCGAGCGCAAAAACAACGCCGATCTGTTCGCCAAGGGCGAGTACCTGCCGCTGGCGGTAGAGGGCGAATACAAAAACCACGTGCTTGCGTTCGTGCGCAAGCACCTGCACACCTGGTACGTAGTGGCCGTTCCGCTGCACTTGGCGGCGCTTGCCAAAGCCCAAGGCGTGGACACGGTACAGGACATCGACTGGAAGGACACCAAGGTGATCATCCCGGAAGATGCTCCCAAAGACTGGCAGGACACCCTCATCCGGAGCACGGGCAACTATGCGCATGAACTCAGCGTGGCGGATCTGTTCGGGATTTTCCCGCTGGCATTGCTCAAGCTTCGGGCCCAGAACGAGCGCGGCGCGGGCATTCTGCTGCACATCACCTCGCTGCCTTCAGCGTTTGGGATTGGGGACCTGGGTCCGGAGGCCCGTAAATTCGCCGATTTTCTGCACGCCAGCAATCAGAAATACTGGCAGTTGCTGCCGCTCAACCCAATTGAGGCCGGTCAGGGCTATTCGCCCTACAGTTCCATCTCCAGCCGGGCCGGTAACCCGCTGCTGATTAGCCCGGTGCTGCTGGCCAAAGAAGGCTTGCTGCGGGAAGAGGAGTTGCCGGAGTACCATTTGCCGCAGACGGGCAACGTAGATTACCAGGAGGTGCAGCGGGTGAAAGATGCCTTGCTGGAACGCGCCTGGCAAACCTTCAGGTCCGGCGATTTCCCGACGCTGCAACAGCAGTTCATTGACTACGTAGGCTCCGAAGCGAGCTGGCTTCATGACTTTGCGCTGTACGTGTTACTCAAAGAGCAGAACGGCGGCAGCGCCTGGTTCCAGTGGTCCGATGAGTATAAGCAACGCGATGCTGCTGCGCTGGAGAAACTGGTAGAGGAAAACGCCGAGGCGATTGATAAAATCAAATGGGTGCAGTTCATCTTCAACAAACAGTGGAAGCGCCTGCGCACGTACTGCAACAACCGCGGCATCCAGATGTTTGGCGACATGCCGTTCTACATCAGCTATGACAGCGTGGATGTGTGGGGCAACCGAGACATCTTTGCCGTGGACGCGGAGGGCAATATGACCGGTGTAGCGGGGGTACCACCCGATGACTTCTCGGAAGACGGTCAGTTGTGGGGAATGCCGGTCTTCAAGTGGGACGTGCTCAAAGAGCAGGACTACAGTTGGTGGATTGGGCGACTGCGCAAGAACATGGAGCTCTATGACCTGGTGCGGCTGGACCACTTCAGAGCCTTCGCCGATTACTGGGAAGTACCCGCCGGCGAAACCACGGCCAAAAAGGGCGAGTGGAAACTAGGTCCGGGTGCCGATTTCTTCTCCTTCGTGGAGAAGGAGATGGGCAGTCTGCCGTTCATCGCCGAGGACCTGGGCGAGATCAACGACTTGGTGCTGAAACTGCGCGACGACTTCAACCTGCCGGGCATGAAGATCCTGCAATTCGCCTGGGGCGACGAGATGCCGCAGAACGCGTACATGCCGCACAACTACGCCCGTAACTTCATCGCTTATACTGGTACTCATGACAACAACACTACCTTGGGTTGGTACCGCAACGAAGGCAAGGAGTTCCACCAGCAGATTGAGCACTATGTGGGCCGCAGCCTGAGCGAAGATGACATCTGGTGGGTGTTCGCCCGGTTGGCCTACGCCTCCGTCGCGAAAACCGCCATCCTGCCGCTGCAAGATGTGCTGGGAATTGACGAACTCGGCCGCATGAACACGCCCGGCAAAGGCGAAGGCAACTGGGGGTGGCGCTTGATGCCTGACCAGATCACCAAGCAAACCGAGGAGCAGCTGAGAGAGTGGACGAAGTTGTATAACAGAGACTAAGAAATTTGATTTCTCATAAATAAAAAAAGCCATAGCAACATGCTATGGCTTTTTTTATGGAGCTGAATCTGTTCTTGTTCTGAAAAGAAGTAAAACAAACACCTATATCTGCTTTCCCGCTGAATGGTGTCTATACGAATAGAGCAAGTGAAGCACACCTTCAGCTGCCCATGTTGGTGTTCTCACTAACCCATGTTGGTGTTCTCACTAACATGCCAAACGCGGGCGCCTTCCCGCTGGCTGATGAAAATATGAAGAGGATACTGGTGATTCCTATTTTCCTTTAGAAACAGCGCTAACACTTCTTCTTCAAAAGTCCTTCAGTTAAACGACTGCCTGAATTCCAGCGGAGATACGTTCGTCTTGGTTTTGAAGAGCTTGCTGAATGACTGGGAATGCTCAAACCCTAACTCAAAGGCGATTTCGCTCACCGTTAAGGAGGTGGTGGACAAACGCTCCTTCGCTTTTTCAATCAGCTTGTCATGGATGTGCTGTTGCGTACTCTGGCCGGTCAACACCTTAAGCAAACTGCTCAGGTACGTAGGAGAGACGTTCAGGGCTTCGGCGATGGAGTGCACGGTAGGCAAGCCTTGCTTTTCCAGGGCATCGCTGTTAAAGTAGTCCGAAAGCGTTTTTTCCAGCCGGTCCAGAATCTGGTGGTTCGTGATTTTACGGGTCAGAAACTGCCGGTGGTAAAAGCGTTCGGCGTACGTGAGGAGCAATTCAATCTGGGCAATGATGACGGATTGGCTGTACTTGTCAAAGTTGGCGTGATACTCCTGCTGAATGTTCTGCATCAAACCAGACACGGTCGTTTCTTCCTTCTCTGAAAGAAACAGGGCTTCATTAACGGAGTAGTCAAAGTACTCGTACTGCTTGATGGTGTTGGCTAGTCCTGTTTTCCAGAGGAAATCTGGGTGGAGGAGGAGCATCCAGCCAGATCGTTTTACTTCCTCCTCGCTGGTGTTCGCCTCTATCCGGTACACTTGTCCGGGCGAGATGAAGAACAGGATGCCTTCGTTGAAATCATATTCCTGCTGGCCGTACTTGAACCGCACATTGGCATTCCGTTTCATGGCAATGGAATAGAAATCCAAGACATAATTCCGGGACTCATGTGTGCCCAAATGCGGAACCGCCTCCAGATTGATCACGCTCACCAAAGGGTGTTCCGGGGCCGGTAACCCCATGTGTTTGTGGTAGTCTGAGATGGTTCTGAATCTGAGCGGGGCTTGGGCTGGCATACTGCAATACTAAGAATTTTGATGAAAAGCTCCAGCAAACTCCTGGGCAAAATGGCTAAGCTTCACCTTGCCCAGGATGGCAGGACGGTTGCGGAAGTAATCTTCAGAGAGGTGCCCGCTTTGCAAACCCGCATACAGTTCCACCAGACCTGCCGCTATCTTCGGGTTCATTCCTACGGAGGTCAATCCCTGGAGGACTTGTTCATCTGGCACTACTACCCATGGCAGGTTTGGTTTGCCAATGGCGGCTCCCAGGATACGGGCGGTCTGTTCACCGGTCAGTTCATCGCTGCAGACATAGCGTATTTTTCTGCCGGTAGCGTTGCTCACTAACTCTTCCGCCGCGGCGTCGGCAATGTCTAGGGGAGAAACCCAGGGAATCACGTTCCGGTCACCGTAATTGGTGGCGATGATGCCTTGCTGCTTGATCAGATCTACGTAAGCATACAGGTTGTAGTAGAAGGAAGTGGGGCGGAGGTGCGTAAGCGACACTGCCGGGGGTAACTGGTTTAACAGCTGCTCTACGTCATGCGCGCCCACCAAAATGCCGTTCCCTTCGGCTAAATGCGCGCCAATGCTGCTGAGGTTGACCACCCGCTTTACCTCTGCCTGCTGGAGAGCGTTTGCATAATTTGTGCCCAGACGGCGGTAATAGGCCAGTAAATCCAGGGAAGGATCAAAGTAATTGTTGGGCGGCACCATGGTGTACACGGCATCGGCGCGGGCGAAGGTAGTGGTGAGAAATGCCTCGTCTTCCAGCGAGCCAATGGCGGCGGTGGCCCCCAGGTTTTCTATTTCCGGTTGCCGATCAGAAGTGCTGCTGATCACCGTTACGCCATGCCCCTGTTGCACCAAGCTAGTGGTCAAAGGTTTACCGATGTGGCCGATAGAGCCAGTTACTACAATTTTCATGATTTTTGCCGTTGGTTTTACAGAAGCAAAATTCATGTAATCCGGTTTGCCGACTGTAGCCTAATCTGTGGTTCTTGTAGCTGTTTTTATGGGTGGAGCTTAAAGGAAGACAGGTTGTTTGAGTTATTGCTGAATTGAATAATAAGCCGTTATCCTAATCTATACAATAGCTAAGAGTGTGAAGTAGGAAATTGATTCAAGAGTGTAAAATTGACTTTAACAGAATGTTGAATGTGACAGATAAAGTAAAGGATCGTCTATGCTTCGGTAGCGAAACCCGTCCTTCTTCCGCTGCAAGATGTGCTGAACATAGTAGAACTTGGCCGGATGAACACTCCCGGCAAAGGCGATGGCAACTGGGGCTGGCGTTTGATGCCGGGCCAGACTACTAAGTAAACCGAAGAGCGGTTACGGGAATGGACCGAATAGTATAACAGAGTTTAAGCTTTAGTAAAGCAGTTAACTAAAAAGCCATAGAGAAACTCTATGGCTTTTTAGTGCTTAATGAAAAAAGATATAAAACAGCTCAATTCATATAGTGGAGCTTGGATATCTTAGGCTATTGTATTTAAGCTGATCTATAAATAGAGGATTGATTCTGATAAGCGATAAGACATATCTGCTTAAGAGCCGCAACAAGAATATCCTTTCAGGTTCCCATGTTTCTATTTGCGCATCCACCATTTTGTGGTTGGGGTAATCCCCGGCACCACTTTCTGTCCCATGATGGGTGTCACAAGCTCTATGTTGTTCTGTGCCGCTAATTCAGCCACCATGTTGATGGACTCATCCCAGGCATGTAACGCCAGGTCAAAGGTAGAGAAATGGATGGGGAATAGAAGTGAGGCATTTACCTCCTGGGTAGCTTTAACTACTTGCTCCGGAAAAAGATGGGTGTTCGGCCACCCGTTGTTCCAGGCATCAATCTCCATAAAAGCCAGATCAAAGGGACCGTACTTACTGCCTATCTCCTTGAAATGATCGCCGTAGCCCGTATCGCCACTCCAATACAACTTCTTCTCCTTCCCTTTGATCACATAGGAAGCCCACAACGTCTTGTTCCTGTCGTTATAGCTTCTCCCGGAGTAGTGCACCGTTGGAGTAGCGGTTATCTTCAGTGACCCATGAGTGACGGATTGATGCCAGGCCAGTTCAGCAATCTTCTCCTTTGGAACACCCCAACCCTGTAACCTGGCTCCCACGGCCAGTGGCACGATGAACTGTATATTCTTATCGGCTAGAAACTCCATGGTCTCTGTTTCCAGGTGATCATAGTGGTCATGGGTGATGATGACAATATCAACCGCTGGCAGTTCTTCCCGCTGTATGGGAGACACGCTCATCCGTTTGGCTATCATGGGCAAGGGCCCAGCGTTTTCAAAAACCGGGTCAATTAAGATACGGTACCCGTCCAGTTCTATGATGGCGGTAGAATGCCCCAACCAATAGGCAGCAAACGAAGAGGGTACTTCTGTGAAATCCTTTTTGGTAAGTACCTGTTTCGGGAGCTCAAACTTAGGGGAATTGGGGGACTTCTTGAAGAACCTCCAGAATCCGGATTTACCTCCGGTTACCTGGTCTTCATAATACACGATCTCTTTGGGACTTACGAATTCATCCTTTACGGGGGAATAGTAGGCATGAGTGGAATACGCCTTTTGTCGCTCGTCACTAGATTTCACTTTCCCAAGTTGGTTATTCACATAACAGCCGGTTCCGCCTAAGGCAAGGAGAACAGCGGTAGCTGTAAAACTTATGCTATATTTTTTTTTCATTCTGAAATTCATACTAATGAAGGGGTGATAAGAACAAGTCACCTAGTAAGCCTTAAACGACATTTAAGAGGATTACAGAGATACATCTAATCAGCGGTGCTGAATAACACTGTTCTCGTTCCACTCCCAAGTTGCCTACAATAATTTCACCTCTTAAGGTTGATGGCATATAGCATATTTTACATGTGGTCTATTCACTGAAATTCAAAAATAAAGTATTAAGCCTCAATCATGGCATTAAAGTCATGGGTGAGGCCAGTATTTGTAAAGTAGTGAGTTCTTTTTACAAAGAAGCCATATCAATAACGAAACGATACTTAACATCTCCCTTGAGCAGACGCTCATACGCTTCATTGATCTGCTGGATGTTAATCATTACTATATTTGAAACTATCTTATTTTCGACGAAGAACTACCCGAAGAACTTCCTTGGGCTGGTACCACCAGGAAGGCAAACCGCACCACCAGCAGATGGAGCACTACGTGGGCCGTGAACTGAGCGAGCACGACATCTGGTGGGTGATGGCGCGCCTGGCCTACGCCTCGGTGGCCAAAACGGCCATTCTGCCCGTGCAAGATGTGCTGGACATTGACGAGCAAGGCCGCATGAACACCCCCGGCAAAGGTCAAGGCAACTGGGGCTGGCGCTTAGTGCCGGGACAGGTGACCAAGCAGACCGAGAACCAGTTGAAAGAGTGGACTTGGTTTTATAATAGAGATTAGAAGGAGGAGGAAAGAGAGAATAAAGCCATGGAAGCGAAGCTTCCATGGCTTTATAAGTTGTTATTACTAACTTAATATTGCGTTTTTTAAATTTACACCTTTCAAATTTATTCCATCTAGATCGATACCTCGCAAATCAGCTTTATTTAAGTTTGCACCTTTCAATTTAGATCCATTTAACTTTGTTTGCTTTAAATCAGCCCATCTTAGGTCTGCCCCTTCTAAATTTACTCCAGTGAGGTCTGCACCTTCTAAATCAGCCCTGGTTAGAGAAGCAGATGAGAAATTTGCATTCTTCAGTTTCGCACCTCTTAAATCTGCATTATCAAGTTTTGCATTCAAAAAATTTGCTCCCTCTAAGTTAGAGCTTCTAAGTACAGCTTCACTCAAATTTGCACCTTCAAAATCAGCATTCTTTAAATCACATTTTATAAAACCTGCCTTATATAAATTTGCAAAATTCAATTCGGCATTCTGTAGAATAGCACCTTCTAAATTTGATTTTTGTAAATCAGCATAATATAATGAGGCACCTGATAGCCTGCATTTTCGTAAATCAGCCTTATATAAATCTTTAATGTGTAAAATGGCCGAATCTAAATTTAAGTGATGAATAAAATTTAATATAAACTCTCTTGGGGAAGTTCTTTGACCCATTAAACGTGATATCCAATCGCCGAATGAAGTTGTAGAACTCCATTTTTATTTTAGTTATAACTCCTGAAATATTTGTAATGGTACCTAATAAGGCTAATAATGCTTTTTCTGAATGAATTGATTGGATGTTTTCTTGAAAGTAGGAAGGTCTAGGAGAAATATTCTCAAAAGGTAGACCATCTTTTAAAGTATATTCAATTAGTCTTTCAATTGTAACTTGGCAACTATTAAATGTTAAAATGTTTTTGTTGTATAAAAGTTTTAATTCATTGTCAACAAACCTAAGTATATCTAAATCAATTTCTTTAATTACAAATAGTTTTATCCATGCTAAAGAACATTGTTTGATATTCCATCCTTCATCAAAGTTTTGATCATTTTCATCTAGTTTTCTTTGAATCTGTAAAATAGTATTCATAATTCTTCTAGCTGTCAAATATTCACCAAAACTTTTGTGTGTAAATTCGAAAGTCGGGGTTCCTAAATTACTTGTGGTTGCTTGCCTAAAGTAAAAAGCTGCTAGTAATGAAACCATACCTTTTTCTGAATTCTTAATAAAGGCTTCAAAAATTTTTTCTAGTCCGCTGTTTAAGAGATGTTTTTCAATATCTGATACAGATGTTGTTCTTCCGTTTCCATGCCAAGATGAGATTGCAATTTCCTCTAGCATTCTAACAAAATGAACAATATCTATTTTTTTAATGGTATGATGAATCTCACCTTCAGCATAATTTCTGTAATAAACCGCCTCTAATAAATCGTAATAAATTTCATTTAGGTTTGTTGATTTAGAAAAGTCAAGCTTGCCTCTTTGAAAGCTGAGGGCTATTAGATAATTAAGGAGTGGTTGAGATGTCAAGTCTTCAAGTTCTCCTTTTTTTAATTCATAAGGTATATCTGTATAAATGAGACCTTTTACAATACTATATTTTTGCCACCATACCTTTCTTTGGTCTACTTCTAATAAATTGTTTTTATCAATAAAATTGAGTTTGTCAATGCGATTTAAATAGAAAGGTAAAATGGTTAATATTTGGCAATCTTTTCTTAATTCATTTTTATTCTGTTCAACAATTACATCTCTTCCACTTATTATTACTTGTATTTTTATGTTTCGGTGATTGTAGTTGGAAAGTTTCTTTTCGATTTCTCTTATAAATTGATTTGCTGCTTCGGTTAAATGTAATCCTTGCATTGATAATTCATCTAAACCATCAAACAGGATTATTAATCTATTTTCATTTAAGGGGTTATAATTAATTATTTTGTCATATTTGATAAAGTTTAAAATAGCTATTTCTAAATCTTCTTTAATTTCAAACCTATGAAGAGGAATAAGTAAAACTTTTTTACCAAGTTTAATTAGATTTGAAGCAAAAATTTTTATAAAAGATGATTTACCATATCCTGGTCCACCTTTTATAATTCTTAAACTATCGTTTTTATCTCCATTATTTATCCATTCGATCAATGAGTCTTCTAAATTGACAACATAATTATTTAATGTATTATTAGAAGTGGAGTCAGGTTCATATGTAGATGTGTCGTCATTGTTTTTTATAGAATAATATGCTCTTGTCGGAATATATATTTGTCTTAGGCTAAAACTTTCTGTTAGTATAGGTAGATCTACTAATTTTTCTAGATACTTAGCATATACATACCATTCGCTTTCCTTTTTTGCTGCGTTATCAAAGGGTGTCTTTAAACTGTCATTTAATATTACATAATATTTATAATTATTTCTCCATTCAGAAACCAGCGAAAATGTAAAATAGCTTGGAAGCCTATCTACAAGATTTAATGAGTCTACCTTATTCAGACCAAAAAGCATGAAGAATTCCTGAAAGACGCTTTTTGCATTTTCAAAAAAGCTTATACTAGAAGGCTGGTTGAAGAAATCTGTGTCAATTATTAAAGTATTGGTTTCTAATAACTTATTTAATTCATTATCTAAATGTTCTGTAACTATATCTTCTTTGTAATTGGCTAATTTATTTTCAATTATAATATTTATTATTGAGTCAATTAATGCTCTACTAATAAGCTTTCAGCCAATTTTACTTGCACTATCCTCAATTTTTATGGATTGTAATGTGTCTATCGTATTAGAAGGTAAACTAAGAATATCAAAAGTCTTTAAATCTTTAACTATATTTAATATGCCTTTTAAAAATTGTGTCTTATTTAATTTGGGCATAGCCCAAATATGATTGTTGCTAATTTCTAATCCTTTATCTTTCATTATAGAAAAGAAGATTTATATATAAGTGTGTAAGTGCTATTTTACTTTAGAAGAAAAATTTTATAAATTTATAAAAAACAAATACTTTTATGAACACACCAAAGAAAAACATCTTCCTCCTCACCGTCCTGTTCCTGTTCACCATGACCGCCTCGGTGTTCGCCCAGGATGCTCCTAAACCAAAAGCAAGTCCGGCCGCAACGGCTTCGGGCAAAGTGGGTCAGGCTAACATTTCCATTGCCTACAGCAGCCCGGCCGTGAAAGGGCGGAAAATCTGGGGCGAGCTGGTGCCGTATGGCAAAGCCTGGAGAGCGGGGGCCAATGAAGCCACCACTTTTACCACAGACAAAGACATCATGGTACAAGGCAAAGCGTTGAAGGCGGGCAAGTACAGCCTGTTCATGGTACCATCCGAAGGCGAATGGCAAATCATCTTCAACTCGCAAACCGGCCAGTGGGGAACCACCCGCGAAGGTGCCAACTTTGACCCCGCCAACAATGTGCTCACCGTGAACGTGAAGCCTAAGAAGTCTGCCAAAATGAGCGAGCGTTTAGCGTATAACGTAACGCCAAAAGGTTTTTCTCTAATGTGGGAGAACCTGGAAGTGCCGGTAGCCATCAAATAGCATAAGAAAGAACCAGAACGGTTCTCATAGAAGAGAGGCTGTTTTAAAGGTGTTTTACAGAAAACGCCCTTAAAACAGCCTCTCTTTCTTTTCAGCAGAATGATGAGCGGTTGAACTTGCGTGTTGCCCGCTGTTGCTTTTACCATCTGTTTCTATCCACCCACTTAGATAAAAGGAAAAGCCATAGAGTTCTCTATGGCTTTTCCTTTTGGTATCATGTGCCGATTATGGCTTAGCGGTTCTCCGGCTCGTCGGTGCGGCTTTTCAGGTCGTCCTCGTCCTGGCGGGAAAGGAAGCCTTCGTGCCCGGTATTGCCCGAGGAACCCGCGTCATAGGTAGAAGAAGACGCGCTGTTCCGCAGTTCCTCGGCGTCTGGCGTATAGGTGGCGTGCGGATCTGCTTCGCTTTTCTTGCCCGGAGTAGGGTTCTGGTCCTGCTCTTTGTTATGGTTCTCTTCCATGGTCGTTTCCGTTTAGGGGGTGTTTTTCCAAAAGGATCCTCTTTTTACGAACGCGTACGCCAGTAGTTGAGCAAGCCCAGGAATAACCTGATCAGCCGGAAAAGAGAAGAGGTTGACAGCAGCAGCCTTCGCGGGGCCTCCATCAACCTCATTGCTCAGTAAAAGGGAAGGGGTACTACTATTTTCCTGTTACAACGCTATCGTTTCCCCATCTTGCGGGATCAGCAGCTTTTTACGGCTGATCTTTAACTCATCTGCTTTCTTCCGAAGTGAAGCTCTGGTGGTGCGGCAATGGTCCAGGGCATCCATATGAACGGCAATCACCTTCGCCTTGCCACTTTCCTTGATCAGAGCCATAGTTTGGACTTCCTCCATGAGAATAGGGGATTGCTCATATCCTTTCACGGCTGCCCCTCCGGAGTTAACAATGATATAGTCGGGTTGAAAGGTCTTGATATTCTTTTTGATCTCCTCGGTCCAGATCGCATCTCCCACCACATAGATGGTCGGCTGGTTTTTGGCTTTGAGCACATAGCCCGAGGTTTTGCCCATCATCTTCAATATTTCGCCGGTGCCATGCTGGGCTTCTACCCGATGAATGCTGAGGTTCTGCCAGGTTCTGTTGTCTTCCAGTGCCGTGGCGTTGGTGAAGCCTTCCTTCGTGAAGAAATCCTTGTCGGCGGGTTGGTTGATCAGCTCGATGGATTTAGGCAGAAGCTTACTGGCGGCCTCATCAAAATGATCGGCGTGGGTATGGGTGACCAGGACCAGATCCAGGTCTTTGGTGATTTCCGCAACAGGCATTTTCAAGTCCACCGTGGGGTTTCTTTCCACCCCGCCCCAGGACTCAATCGCGCCTTTCGCGGACAACATTGGGTCCACCAGAATTTTATGACCGCCATACTCCAGGATCAAGGTGGCATTCCTAACTAATTGGAGGCTTGGTTTAGTGCTTGCTTTGCCTTGGGCAAAAGAAAAGGTAGCTGATACGGTGAACGCTACCGCTAAAAGTGCTTTTTTCATTTCTGTTCTTTTTAAATTCTGACGGCGTCTCACCCGCTCTAATTTCTGATCAATGAGAAGGTGAACGCAGGACAAAGGTCTGGAGAACGGAAGGAAGTAGCCCTACCAAAGCTTCAGGCAATGGTACCATTTTGATAATCTGCCAGGAACTGAGAGGTGGTGAGGCCGGTCTGCGCCTTGAAGAACCGCATCAAGTGGTTGGGCTCAGAGAAATGAAGGGTTTGCGCGATTTCATGGACCGTGAATTCGGCATGGATCAGGTAATTTTTGATCTCGAATACCAACCGCTGCTTCAATAGATGCGTAGCCGTAACATTGAATTGGGCTTGCACCGCTTTGTTCAGCGTAATCCGGCTAATGCCTAAGAGCGCGGCGTATTCATTGATCCGTTGTTTTTCGCGCACGTGCTGTTCTATCAGTTTCTTGAACTGATAGGCATAGTTGTTCTCGGGTTTCTCCAGCGGCAGGTGGTGCTGGGTGGCGTACTGCCGGTTAAGTTTCAGGAGGATATAGTACAACAGCGACCGAACCAGGTGCTCACTGTCTACTTTGGGGTAAACGAGTTCCGATTTGATCTCGGTCAGTTTCTCGCAGATGCTTGCCATCTCGGCCCCCGTTACCGGTAAGTCCAGCGGATAATCCAGTTGGTAAAAGTACAGCAGCCGATAGGTGAAGAGTTTGTCGGCGAAAAAGTCATTCAGAAAATCTTCCTGGAAGATGAGAAAGGTGAAGTCCAAATCTCTCTCCTCCAGTTTCCATTGCCTTTTCTGAAAAGGGCTCATAAACAGGATGGTATTGTCCCGTACCTGAATCTTGCGCTGGTTGAGGACCACAGAGCCGCTCGCCTTTTTGAAAAAGTAGATTTCAAACGAGTCGGTGGTGTACACGCCAGAATCATGGATATTGAACCCAGGATTGATCTGTTGCAGTTCATGCCCCGTGCCAACATTGAGGAGTAACTCAACCCCGCACTGCGTTTTATGAAATCTGATGTTCTTCAAGGCCTGCTATTGTCTGGTACTTACGGTGGAGGGCCCAAAGCTAGTCAGGTTTCCGTTCATCCGCTACTCCCGGCCAGCTAGTTCTCCGGCAAGAAGCGGAAGATCCTGGCCAATTACATCCATTAGGCTTTGCATTTTGGGGCTGTTTTCACCAAAACAGCCCCAAAGTAGCCGCCGAAATGCCGTTGTCCTACAAGCCGAAGCTATACGAAACGCCAAACTTGAGGAAGAAGGGAGTGCCAGGCGTGAAGTGTATTTCCGAAACGGGCTCGGCTTCATGGGCCAACCTGGATTCTGTATCAAATTGGGCTTCCTTCCAGTTGCTGTTCAAGAGGTTTTCGCCGCTTAATTTAAACTCCAGGTTCTTGTAGGTATAACTGGCCACGGCATCCAGCAACAAATAGCCGCTGGCGGTCACGCTGTAGTCTTCATTGGCCGCCCGGTCGCCCACAAAGCGGTACCGCAGGCTGCCCTTCAGGCCTTTTTTGTTCTGGTAACTCAGGCCGCCCGTGCTGGTGACGGTAGGCGCCAGGGGAATGTAATCCTGGCCATTTTCCTCTTCGCGGGCCCGCGGTTTGGCTAAATTCAGGTCCGTATCCAAGAACAGGTAATCGGTTAACTGGCCGCGTACCGAGACATCCAGTCCGTAGCGGCGCGATTTGCCCGAGGGCTCCACCACGCCTTCATCGCCCACGTACACCAACTCCTGGTCAAGGTCCAGAAACCAAAGCGCCGTGTTCAGGAACCAGCGGTTGGCGGGTTTAACCGTAAGGCCCAGGTCAGTGCCCCGCGCGGCGGGCAAGGCGGCCCGGCCACTGGCGCCCGCCGACACGCGGGTGTCGTTGGAGTGGTAGCCCATGCCTGAGTTAAGATACACCTGCACCACCGGCGATACCGCGTAGGTCAGGTTGAGTTTCGGGCTGAAGCGGTTCTGCGCGTTCTTCTGCACGGCGGCCACGCCTTCCTGCTCCAGGGCGCTTCTATAGGTGAAAAAGATCCGGTCGGCGCGCAGGGCGGCATTCACGGTGAACCGGGGCGTCAGCTCCCAGGTTTCGCTTACGTAAGTAAAAGCGTTCAGCTCGTCAATATCACCTTTCTGAACCTCTGACAGGGCGGTAGACCGATTTCTGGTCCGCGACAACTCAGAGTCCCGGATGTCATCATACCGAAACCCGAGACCCATCTTGTGGCGCAGCGGAAAGCCTAGGAAGGTGAAATCCTGCTCGTAGCTGCTGCGGTAGCCATAGATCATGCGGTTTTCCTTTTGCCGGATCTGGTCGCCGTTTTCGGGGTCGTTCAGGAAGAAGGTGAAGTTGGAGTACAGCTCAAAGCCGTACTTCACGGCATAGGCCTGGTTTTTCAGGAGCGCCCCGTTGCCCAGGGTTTTATCCAGTGTCAGGTTGGCGTTGTAGCGCGAGGTGTAACCGCCTTCGGTGTTATCAATGGCCCCAAACCGCCCGATGCGGCCCTCAGCCACGGCCCGTTCCGGGATCTGCCCCGAGGCATCCCAGCTGCTCCTGAACGCCGACAAAGAAGCGGTCAAAATGGTGTTCTGTCGGAAGATGCCCTGGTAGCGGCCCAGCACGTTGAACCGGTTCAAACCCTGCGGCGATTCAAAATAGCCGTTGCTGAACAGGTACTCCGAGGCCAGGTAGGCGTTCTGCTGCTGGCTGCGGGCGTTCTGGCCCAGCAGGTTCACCATGCCCACGGCGCGGTACGTGTCAAACCGGCCAGCTTCTACTTTGAGCATACTTTGGTCCAGTACGCTGCGGGTCCTGAAATCGGCGTAGCCGGCGGTGGCAAAGTTGCCTTTCTCGGCGTTATAAGGCCCTTTCCCGAAATCTACCGCTTCAATGGTTTCGGGGATGAGGAAGTGGAGATCAGAATAGCCCTGGCCGTGCGCGTGCGAGACCATGTTCACCGGCAAACCGTCGGCGGTTAAGCTGATGTCCGTGCCATGGTCAATATCAAAGCCCCGCAGGAAAATCTGTTCGGCTTTGCCGCCGCCCGCGTGCTGGGCAATGATCAGGCCCGGCACCATCCGGAGCATCTCCTGCGCGTTCTGAATGGGACGCAGCTGCGCATCCACCGCGCTGATCAACTGCAGCGGGTTCTCGCGCGGCGCCACCACCGATACCTCCTGTAACTCCAGGTGGCTGGTCTCCAGGTGGGAGGTGAGTTCCGCGGGAATTCCGGGGTTCACCGATACGGTTTTCACTTCCTGCAGAAAGCCCAGGTAGGAAACGCGCAACTCGTATTCCCCGGCCTTGAGCCCATGAAACGCATACTTCCCGAAGCGGTCAGTGACGGAGGTTTTTTCCAGTTGCGCAATGGATACCACCGCGCCTTCCAGCGGAGTTTGGGTGGTCTTGTTGTACACCACGCCCTTGATGGAGATTTCGTGCGCATTCGCTTTCAGGGTCAGGTGCAGGCACAGCCACAGGAACAGCCTAAGTTTTTTCATGCCCAAATATCTTAGATTTTGGACAAAGAAGAACTCAGCAGACTTTTTCCCTCTACAGACAGCGGCGTAAGTTGGTAAGGGTTAATGGTAAACGATTTACGGATCAGGTGCTGCCCATCGGCTAACTTGTTCGTTTTATAAGCGATGAGGCCGTTCAGGCAAAGGAGCTCCGCGTCCTGGCTGTTGGTTCTGGTGGCTTTCTGGATGTGGGCCGATGCCTTAGCGTAATTCTGCTGGTGGTAGTAGATATTGGCCAGCGTCTTGTTCACGTCAATGTTATCGGGCCTGCGCTCGTACTCCTTCAGGGCATACTCCAGGGCGGTTGCGTAATCTTTCTTCAGCTCCAGGTGGATGTTGGCCAGCTCCAGGTCCACGATGTGGCCAGCTTCTTGGTCTTCTTCCATCCCCGCTATCAGCTCCTCCAGGGTTTCTGCGGCTTTGGCGTTTTGGCCCTGTTTTACGTAAATCCGCACCAATTCTTCCTGGAAGGTAAACTCGGGCAAGGTGTTGGCGGCTTGCACAAACAGCTCCTGCGCTGCTTTGCGCTGGCCTTTTTTGAGGGCAATCCGGCCCAGGCCGCTCAGCGCGAAGGCGTACTGGTTGTATTGTGACAGGGCTTTCTGGTACTGGAATTCGGCTTTGGTCAGGTCGCCGGTCTTTTCATATAAGTGGCCCAGGGTCACCTGGCTCCAAGCGGTTTGCTCCAGCCCCGGAAAACCGGCCCGTACGGCGGCTTCCATGGCTTCTATGGCCCCGGGCAAATCTCCGTGGATCTCGCGTAAGTACGACACCCGTGAATATGATTTCAGGTCCGGGCGAAGGGCGGTCATCTGGTCGGCCATGGCAATGGCGTCTTCATATTGGCCCAACTCCACGTAGGCATCGCAGAGCACGCCGTACACGGCCGCGCCCCGGTTGTTGATTGCCAGCGCTGCTTTGCCGGTTTCCAAGGCCTTGTCAAACTGGTGCAATGAGAGCTGGATGGAGGCTTTGGCCACGGTGGCTTCGTATTCCATAACCGGTTCTTCGGGGTTATCTTCCAGCACCTCGTCTATCAGTTTCAAGGCCGCCGGGTAGTAATAGGGGTGATCGCCGGTGATGCGGGCTTCCTGCATGTAGGCCAGCGCCAGAAACAGTTTGCTGCGGTGGTCATTGGGTTTTTCGCGCAGGTTCCGTTGCAAACCCTGGATGGCGGCTTTGGTGTTCAGCCACTCGCTGGAAGTGGAAATGGGCCCGTGACGTTCTTTCAGGGGCGGAACGGCTTCCTGTTTGCCTTTATACTGATAAAGAAAGGCCACTGCCGTCACCAGGGAGAAAACCAGAACAAGCGTATAGAGGTAGTTTTTTTTCATATCAAGAGGAAGTTAAGGGTAGAGAAAAGAGAAAAAAGACCGGCATCAGCGGCACCGGTCTTTGCTCCGTTATTTGTTCACCACAAATTTGATGGTCTGGTAAGTGTTATCTCCGGTTTGGATGCGCGCAATGTAAAGGCCGCTTTTCAGGTTCTTCACGTCTACCACCGTTTCATGGATGCCAACCGTTTTCTGGGCGTTTTTCATGGGAGAGGCCACTAACACGCCCGCTTCATTGTAGATTTGAAGACTAACCTGGCCTGGCTGGCCTATTTTGTATCGGAACGTGGTCACGTCTCGGGCCGGATTTGGGTAATTCTCTACCTGTTGCAGCATCACTTCAGGCGCCGCCAGGTTCATGCCTTTGCCCTGCAGACTAGGCGTAAGCGACATAGGATTGCCGTTCAGGTCGCAGTTAATGGCGATGTGGCCGTCGGTGAAGCCGTTCCAGGGTTCTGCCACGTACGGGAACTGGGTCTGGAACGCTTTGTCGTTTTTCTCCACCCCGGTGGTAAAGCTGAGTACGTCCACCAGATCCTGCGTTACGGGGCTTTGGCCCGGCATGTAATCATCGTACCACAGGCCTATGGCCGCCAGCACCACGCCGCTCACGGCCTGCAGCTCAATGCGGGTCACGTCATCCTCCAGCCGACGGCCGTTGGGGAAACCGTCCATGTTGGGAATGAACTCCAGGTTGGTGTTGGTGTTGAACCGAGGATCAGTTAAGCCCAGAACGGCCGCTTGCACCAGTCCTAAACTGCTGAAGTCCGGCGAGTTCCGCGGAGTAGCTGGGACGGCCATGTTCACCCGCAGCATATCCCCAAAGGTGGGCAGGAAGTTGTTGATGAACGGTTTGCCTTTGGCCAATGGATTGCCGCCTTTGCCGGTGGCTAACTGATACGGGGCCAGGTTGGGAACGCCCGTCATGAAGATGGGCAATAAATCCACGGACCGGGGCGCGTTGGGGCGCAGCAGGTAGTTGCCGTATAGTTTGTCATCCAGGGCTGTGCCGCGCACCGCCGGATTTCCTTTCAGGCCATACAACCCTTGGGCTCCGTTCCGGAAATCATAGGTACCCAGTGAATTGGTTTGGATGCGCAAAGGCGCCAAGCCCGGTACGGCACCTCCAAACTTAGAGTCATCCATGTACAAGGCCAGCTCGGGGTTCACGAAATATTCATCGTACTTGCCGTTCTCCATTGTAGACGGAGTCGCGTTCCACTCATCTTTTCTCCCGATAGGAATTACCACTTCATTGGTCAACGGCATGCCTAAACGCGAAACCTGCACGTAGGGACCTGAACTGGTCACGGTTCCGTTGGTGTTGCGTACGGTCATCTGCTTGCGGCTGGCCGAGGCCCACACCCCAATCACGAACCGCGAATCCAGGATGTTAAAGGCCCGATTAACGCTGCGTTTGTAGTCTGCCAACCGGTAAGAGGGGATTTCCATGGCGATGGTGTGCACGTTCAGTTTGGCCAAGCCATCTGGGGCCATCTGCGGCCGCAGGTTGCCTAAATCAAAGATTCCGCCTGGGTCTACAAAGAACGGATCGTCTATCGGCCCGCAGAAAACTTTGGAATTATCCGAAGTACTCATGATGGAGGCGCGCATCAGGGCATCGTAGCTTTTGTTTAAGCCCACCGCGCCTTCAATGGACCGAGGGCCCACGTTGTAGGGTGCCACTTTGCCGTTGCCCAGGATCATGTCCCAGGTGGTACCGCCGTCCAGGCTTTTCTTGACGGTGTAGGTGGCTTTCTCGTTTTCCTTACCCAGCCGGATCTTAAAGAAAGTGGTGGGGTCTTCGTTCACTTTCTTGAATTCGAACCGATAGATGATGTCATCGCGGGTGGTTCTGGCGTTGTTCTTCACGTGGATATCATAGGCGATATCTTCCCCGAAATTGTAATAGTTGGGTCCGCCGTGCGGCAGCTGGAACGGAATGAAGTTGGCGATGATCACCATGTTCTCCGGATTGGTCGGGCTCCGGAACGCATATACATCGGTGTTGTCGGCGAGCGGGTCATTGGCAATGATCGGGGCTTCGCGGTGGCTGGAAGATTCCAGGTAATTGCTGGTCACCCCCACGGTAAAGAGGCCAGCAACTGCCAGCCCGGTCACCCATATCTTAGGTTGAAATCCGGTAAAAATTTTCATAAGCTTGAAATGTTAGGTGATGGATAATCACTTACTACTCAGTAAGCTTGACTCCAAAAACCTACGACAAGCGCTAGAAGCCTGGATTTCAGTTATTTAATCATTTTTATATAAAATATGATTTTAAAGGAAAATAACAATTCTTGCCTAGCCTTTAATCTTGTTTTTACCTCCCAGGTAGAGGCCCAAATTGAAAGTTTACATTTACTTGCTGTTTCCGGAAAACAGGCCTAAAACAGAATTATATCTCTCTTCTTAAAAAGCAGCAGAAAACCAGAAAGATGATATTTACATAGACGATGCTTTGTTTTGAACTACTAGCCGTGTTTCTGCTTGCATTTTATCCCAGAACAATAGCGAGTAGCAATTGATATTTGATGAAAGTAAGTAGGATTATTCACGCTCCTTACTTTCTTAAATTTCAGAAAAGGATAGAACAATGCCACTTGCTAAGTAGCGGAGCATCGGGTTAACTCACCTTTGATTTACCTGCCTTTTCTGAAAAACACCCGCAAAACGCCGCTTGTTTATAAGGGTACTTCCTGAGAAAAGCTTCACCTGATAGAAATGACAGTCCGTGTTAGAGGGAGAAAAGAGAAGCTTCAGTCGCTCCCTTTTGGGAAGATGCCGTATGAGGGAAAATAAAGCAGCCTGATTCTTCTCCCTTGCACCATGAAAGACAGCCTCCGATTATTTGTTGCCGCCCAGTTACCCGATGAGGTAAAGACGTATCTAGGACAGGCCCGTCAGGCCTACGAAAACCCCGCCATTCGGGCCGTGCCCGAGCAGAACCTGCACCTCACGCTGTACTTTCTCGGGAACGTACCGGCCACAGAAGACACGTACATCCGGCAGACGCTGGCGCAGGTCTCCCAGAAGCACCAAACCTTTACCCTCACGCTGGACCGGTTGGAGCCCGGTCCCAAGCCGTCTTCCCCGCGGCTGATTTGGGCCCGTTTTCAGCAAAACGAGGCATTTTCAAGACTCAGTCAGGAGTTGACGAACGTGCTCTCGTCCGTTCCCCCCAAACAGGAGAAGTTCATTCCGCACGTGACTTTGTGCCGTTTTAAAAAGGAGGGACCCGTTCCCCGGGATCTGCCGCTCATCACGCCGTCAGAGGAAATCCTGTTCCCGGTATCTTCCATTGCGCTCTGGCAGTCGCAGTTGGCCTCACCACATCCCATCTACACGGTGGTGGAAGAATTCCAGTTGGGAACCCCGTAACGCTACTGCTCATCTTGGATGAAAGACAAATGGCTGCTTTTGGCCTGTTTTCCAGAAACGAAGCTTAAAACGGGTAAGGGTTGGCCAGGTTGTAACTCATCTCACCCAGTTCGCTTTTCCTTCCTTAAGGAAACGCAGTTTACTTCCTGCTCAGCAGAGAAGGAGGAAGTGACTTTCTTCAACGTAATGGCACTTAACAAAAAAGTAATATGACCTGCGCCGGCATTTGCTTTCTTTCTATATGCGTTTTTGCCCAGTTTTCCTGAAATTGGCCCCAAAACAGACTTTTACCCTTTGGACGTTTCAGAAAACCGCCACCGCCACTTCATTTTGCACAAGCCGTTCGGCTACCTAAGCCAGTTCATCGGGAATCCGAAAAACAAGAAGTTGCTGGGGCATCTGTATGATTTCCCGGCCGGAACCATGGCCATCGGTCGGCTGGACCAGGACAGCGAGGGGTTGCTTTTGCTCACCACCAACGGCAAAGTGAGTGAGTTCGTGCGCGGCCGGAAAGTGGAGAAAGAATACTACGCCCAGCTAGACGGCCTGATCACGCCCGAGGCGCTGGACCGCCTGCGGCAGGGCGGCATTGAAATTTCGCATGAAAAGCAGCCGTACTTCACCTTGCCTTGCGCCGCCCATCTGCTGGAACCCGCCCCGCAGTTCCCCGAAAGGTCCAGACGGGTGCGCGATGACCGGCACGGCCCCACCAGCTGGGTGTCCATCACCCTCACCGAGGGCAAAAACCGGCAGGTCCGGAAAATGACGGCAGCCGTTGGGTTTCCCACGCTGCGGCTCATCCGGGTGCGAATTGGGGGAATACAGTTGGGCCAAATGGCCTCCGGAGAGGTGCTGGAGGTTCCTGAGGAGGCCTTATGGGCTAAAGGCGTGCAAGAGGCAGTATAGCACCATCATTCACCTGTTACTTACCCAAACCATGGAGGAGACCCGCAACAGAACGGCAGAAGAAACGGAGCTTTCAATGAAGCTGAAAGCGCTGGAGGAAAAGTGTGCCTTTCTGGAAAGAATCATCCATGAGGTGCCGGCCAACATTTACGTATCTGATTTAGAAGAAGGCGTGATCTGGTGCAACAAAACGAACGAGGAAACCCTGGGCTTCACCCTGGAGGAGATCCGGAACATGGGAGGTTTGGAGTACCTGCGGCAGATTGTACACCCCGAGGACCTGCACATCCCCGATGACAGCATTTCGCATTACCAGGAATTTACCGGCGCCGAGTTCGGGGGCGTTTTCCGGGCCAAACACAAAGCCCGCAAAGAATACAACTGGTTTATTGGCTGGGCGAAGGCGTTCTTGCACCGGAAAGAAGGCCAGGTGAAGCAGATCCTCTGCGTAGACGTGGACATGAGTCCGCGCATGAACACCGAAAAGCAACTGATCGCCGCCCTGCAGGAAAACCTGAAACACAAAAACCAGCTCCTGCTGAAAACCTTAAGCAAGCGCGAAACGGAGATTCTGACCTGGGTATGCCGGGGGTATAGCTCCAAAGCCATCGCGGAGAAACTGTTCCTTAGCATTCACACCGTCAACACGCACCGGCGCAACATCCAGAACCGGCTGGGCACGTCCAACGTCGCTGATCTGGTGGTTCTGGCCAAAGAAGCCGGGTTGGGCTGAACCTCTCATCGATAAAGTTGTATCACTAATAGGAATAGCTCAGCAAACCCGGTTCCAGGAACACGATCTGCTGAGCTTTTCTTTTGTGAATGAATGCGGCTACTTGCCGGTTATAGCTTCATGATGGCGGTGCCCGCCTTCAGCGCCAGAGCATCTTCCATCAAGGCGAAAGTGGCATCAGGTAAGCCCGTCATCTTGCGGAGTCTCTTCCGGAGGTGATAAAAGGCATAGGACCCGGCCAGCGCACCCACCACGCCCAGTAAGCCGCCGGTGATTTTGCTGTCGCCATTAGCCTCCGCGATGGTGGCGCCCACCAAAGCCCCGGAGAATACGCGTGGAGCCAACTGAATGGGTTTGATCCGCTTGGGTGTCTGCGGTAACTTGTCCCCGATGAGCTCGGCCACGGCCAGAATCTTCATGCCCGTCGCCACCCCAGATTTCTGCAGGTACCCCAATCGGGAGCCGTCCAGGAACAGAGAGTTGGAATCGGATAAATAGTCTGATAGAATGGCGGGAGCGGTCATGGCGCGCATGCCGGCAATTGCCCCAAGCGCAAAGGCCTTCTGGTTGGTGGTGGAAGGAGTGAGTTGCATATCTTCTTCGGTTTGGTTTAAACTGATTCTAGTAGATATACGGAAGCCGATGAGATTTAGCGCAAGACCGCAAAGGCGGAGCAGGGCAGGAGTTAAACGGGTTTAGTTCTTTCTACTTACTTTTAGGCGCCAGACCAATAAGAACGGGCTTTGCTTGTTTCATGAAGAAAAGGATGAGACTTTTGGCAATTGGCCGGCAAGCACCGTGTTTAATGTACCTTTTAAATTTTAACTAATTCGGCAACCGGTAGCGTTTTCCGTTGCGCAGAAGTAAGAACGTAATCTCCCGCCCCCAAAAATTATGTATTCAACAGCTTTAAAAAACTACAGCTTCCGTTTTCTGCTCGTTTTAGTCTTAGTGACCAGTTTCTCCTGCGGTACCTCGGCGCAGCGGAAGGAAAACAAGAAAAGCCAGACCTGGCTGCAGCAGCACAACGAGGCCGCCAAAAACACGGTGTTGCTCAACAACCAGGCAGGTATAGTGCCCCTGAAGAACCTGGAGCAGAAGATGGCCAGCGTGTCTTTCAAGGTAGAACATACCGCCCCCTTTGACAGCCTCCTGAACAAATACACCGCCGTGACGGCTTTTCCGGCCGCATCTTATACACAGGCTGGTGGCCTGAAGAATTTACAGGATGATCTTGCCTCTTTTCAGACGGTGATCGTGCAGGCGTCCGTTTCCGCAATGGCAGAGAAACAGAACCTGGACTTCCTCCTGAACTTGGAGCGGCAGAAGCAGCTGGTAGTGGTGTTATTCGGGAAAGCGGAGTCGCTGGCTTTCGCCGATGCTCTCAAGGCGCCCATCATCTGGAGTGAGAAAGAATCAGCGGGAGCGGCCAGCTTTGCGGCGCAGCTCGTTTTTGGAGGGGTAGGCACTTCTGAAACATTATCAAAAGACTATTCGGCTAAGTTCAGGAAAGGAGAGGGGTTCAAGACCGCGCCCATCCGGCTCAAGTACAGCGTGCCCGAGGAAGTGGGCGTGAAAACCTCTGAATTGCAGGAGTCCATTGATGCGCTGGTGGCCGAGGCCATCAAAGAGCAGGCCACGCCGGGAGCCGTGGTGCTGGTGGCGAAAAGCGGAAAAGTGATTTTCCAGAAAGCCTACGGCGCGCACACCTATGACAATACCCAACCCACCCATATCACCGATATTTTCGATGTCGCCTCGGTAACCAAGATTTCGGCCACCACTATGGCGGTCATGAATCTGTATGATCAGCGGAAAGTGGCGCTTGACTCTTCCTTCAGCTTTTATGTTCCTTCGGCCCGGAACACCAATAAGGCCGGCATCAAAATCAGGAAGTTGCTGCTGCACCAATCGGGTTTACCCGCCGGGGTGCATCTGCCGCTGCAGCCGCAGGATGTGAGTCCGGTGCCTACGGGCAAGTACACCGTGAAAGCGTCAGACAGCGCCTATCTGCGCAAGGACTACTTCCAGGAGGTGATCTGGCCCCGGATGCTGAACGCGAAAATGGGCCCGAAAGACAAATACGTGTACGCCGATGTGAGCATGTACTACCTCAAAGAAGTGGTAGAAAATCAGGCCAAAACCTCGCTGGATACGTTTGTGGCCGAAACTTTTTACCGGCCCCTGGGCATGCAGACCGCCGGTTTCCTGCCCCTGAACCGGTTTCCGCAGAGCCGCATAGTGCCCACCGAGTTTGATGCTTCTTTCCGGAAAGCCCTGCTGAGAGGCTATGTGCACGACGGTGGAGCGGCCCGCATGGGCGGCGTTTCGGGCCACGCCGGGCTTTTCGCGACGGCCAATGACCTGGCCATTCTGTACCAGATGCTGCTAAACGGCGGAACCTACGGCGGAGAAAAATACCTGAACCCCGAAACCGTACAGCTGTTCACCACCAAGCAGTCGCCGCTGAGCCGCCGCGGACTGGGTTTTGACCGCTGGGACCCCGATACCACCCAACAGTATCCGGCTAAATTCGCGACCCCAGAAACCTACGGCCACACCGGGTACACGGGCACCTGCGTGTGGGTAGATCCCAAAAATGAACTGGTGTATGTTTTCCTTTCGAACCGGGTTCACCCCAAAGTGTCCAATAAACTGATCTCCCTGAAAACCCGGCAACGCATTCTGGACGCCATCTATACCGCGCTATCCAAGGGAGACAAAGCATCGGCGCTAAACAAGTAAACCAAGGTAAGTTCAGGTGTTTTTTAAGGGAAACGTTTTAAGGGCGATTTTCAAAAAAGAGGGGCAATCTGTATGGATTGCCCCTCTTTTTTACTGGTAGTTTGCGGTTATTCTGTTTTTTGGACGTGGTTCGCGTCCGGTACCATCGTTTTATCAATAGACCCTTCGGTTTCAGCTTTCCTTTCCTCTTTCATCTCCTGCGCCAAAAAGTAGTTTAAAGCCGTTCTGATGACCGCAATCGCGCCCAACTTCCCGATCTGGTCCCATGAAGGGGCAATGGCCGTCGAAAGAATGTCGGCGCCCAGTTGGAATTCCAGCGCCAGGGCCAGGTACCGCGCCAGCACCAACCGAATTTTATTGTAGCTTTCCACCTGCGGCGGAATAAGTCCCTTGATGATGTAGAAGAGGGCAATCAGCACGCCCACGCCAATGATCAAAGCGCCAATGGTTTCGATGAACAGCTTCAGCGCCTGCACGCCCTGGATGATGGTTTCCTCTATTCCGCCGAGCGGCGATTCTGTTGCGGGGGTGTCCAGTTGGTTCTGTAAAAGGTAGCGCATAGACGTTTTTAAGTGAAAAGCTTTTCCTTTAACGGATCGCAGAAAAAATCGCTGATGCTGCTGTTTCATGTTTTCCTCAGGCAATTGGTTCTCAGCGGAAATAGAAAGGGAAGATGCATCGAAGCCGTTTTATGCCTATTTTTCGGAAAAGCGCCTTAAAACAAGGTGTGCAACAAAAGCCACTGGAAAGAGTTTATTTGAAGACGCATTCCTCTCCAAAACGTAGATATAGCATGGAAAACACGACCCAGAATGAACAGCAATATGAAATAGCCACGTTTGCGGGCGGCTGCTTTTGGTGCATGGTCAAGCCCTTTCACAAATACGAAGGAGTGATAGAAGTGGTCTCGGGGTACACCGGCGGACACGTGCCCAACCCCACCTATGAGCAGGTCTGTTCCGAAACCACCGGCCACTACGAGGCGGTGCAGGTGACCTTTGACCCGAAGGTCATTTCCTACCCCCAGATCCTGAACATTTTCTGGGAATCCATTGACCCCACCGATGCCGGCGGACAATTCGGTGATCGGGGTTCCTCGTACAAAACGGCCATTTTCTACCACTCAGAACAGCAGAAAGCGCAAGCCGAGGTATCTAAATCAGAGATCCAGCAAAACGGTCCTTTCGAAAGCCCCATTGTGACGCCCATTCTCCCGGCCGTTACTTTCTATCCAGCCGAAGAATACCATCAGGATTATTACAAGAAACATCCCGGCCACTATGGACGCTACTTCGTGGGTTCCGGCCGCGCCGGTTTCCTGGAAAGAAACTGGAGAAAAGACAATTAACCATCGGCTTCGATTTCCTTCTGGAAAGACTGAAGATCGATGGATTGTCACTGCGGAACGGAGTGATTCAATTAAGGAGTTAAACAGAAAGAGGAGCCATTTGCGGCTCCTCTTTCTGTTTTGGATAATGTAGAATTCAGTTTCTTTCTGCTTTATCGAAAGCTTGACAACGAGGCCGTTTTAGAGGCATTTTCATTAAAATACCCCCTAAACGGCACTGGTCCGTTGCCGCTCGGTTATACTTGGAATCAATCAGCTCGAATGAGGTCAACGCTCTTACTTAACTGGTGAACGAATCTGAGCCGATCTGATGCAACGCGTCGTAATCTTCGTCGGAGAGTTGGATGGAGGCCGCTTGGTAATTCTCCTCCAGGTGCTTCACTTTGGAGGTACCCGGAATAAGCAAGATGTTTGGCGAGCGGTGCAGGAGCCAGCTAAGCGCCACCTGATGCGGCGTGGCCTGGTACTTTTCGCTGACCTGCTGCAGGGTTTCCTGGGCTTTGAGGTTGCCGCCTCCCAGCGGATACCACGGAATGAACGCAATGGCGTTGTCTTCGCAGTACATGAGTTCCGCTTCCCATTTGCGGTTATCGAAGCTGTACATGTTCTGTACCGATACCACCTCTACGTACTTCTGGGCCTGCTGAATCTGCTCCACCGTCACCTCAGACAGCCCGATGTGTTTGATAAGGCCTTGTTCCTGGGCGTCCTGTAAAAACTCCAGCGTCTGTTCGAACGGGATCTCGGGATCCACGCGGTGGAGCTGGTACAAATCGATTCGGTCCAGTTTCAGGCGCTCCAGACTGCCGGCCAAGGCTTCTTTGAGATGGTCTGGCTTGGCGTTGATGGGCCATTGATTGGGACCGGTGCGCAACAGACCGCCTTTGGTGCCAATCACCAGGTCTTTGGGGTAAGGATAAAGCGCCTGCGCGATGAGTTCCTCCGATATATTAGGCCCGTACGAATCTGCGGTATCAATGAAGTTGATGCCCAGTTCCACGGTTCTTTGCAGTACTCTGATGGCTTCCTCCTGGTCTCTGGGAGGTCCCCAGATGCCGTCGCCGGTGATGCGCATCGCCCCGAAACCCATTCGGTTAACGGTTAAATCGGCTCCTAAGCTGAAGGTGGGGGTATAGGTTTTTGGTGTCTCGGCCATGGTGGTTACAAGTGGATGATTTTACATGTACGCATCCCTGAAAAGAAGTTGTTCCCAGGCTGTTACCTTCGGGAAACCACTTCTGTTTTCAGGCACTTTTTGCACAAACAGCCTCAAAACAGGCTCAACGACTGGTGATGCCTCGGGCCGTGCTGAGGGCGGCTTTGTAGGTTTTCAAGGCTCGATCCCGCGCCAGGGCGTGATCTACCAGAGGAGCAGGATAGCTGGCAGTACCAACCTCCGGAACCCACTTTCTGATATATTCCTGCTGCTTGTCAAACTTTTTAGTCTGCGCCTCCGGATTAAATACCCTGAAGTAAGGGGCGGCATCGCAACCTGTACCTGCACACCATTGCCAATTGCCGTTGTTGGCTGCCAGGTCATAATCCAGGAGCTTTTGGGCAAAGTACGCCTCGCCCCAGCGGTAATCAATAAGCAGGTGTTTGACCAAAAAACTGGCGGCCACCATCCGGACCCGGTTGTGCATGAAGCCCGTGGCATTGAGTTCCCGCATCCCGGCATCCACCAGCGGGTAACCTGTGGTGCCGGCGCACCAGCGCGCAAAATGGTCTTCATTGTTGAGCCACGGCATGTGCTCGTACTCCAGGTGAAAAGGCCGGTGCTCCACGTGCGGGAAGTGAAACAAGATCATCATGAAAAACTCCCGCCAGATGAGTTCCCCCAGCCACACCGCATTGAGTTGCAGCGCCTGTTGCACCAGTTGGCGCACGCTTACCGTCCCGAACCGCAGGTGCAGTCCCAGCCGTGAGGTTCCAGCTAAAAAAGGTAAGTCGCGGGTCTGGTCATACGTTTTGATAATTTCTTCCGGCACCAGGGAAGCTGGAAAGGAAACGGTCTGGCTGGCTTCAAAACCGATCTCCTCCAGAGAAAGGCTGCGAAAAGGGACTGTTTTAAGAAAATGATCCTGAAAACGCGCAGTCGGGTAAGAAGCACGAGAGGCATCGGAGAGCGTTGCGAGCCACTTCTTTTTATAGGCGCCAAACACCCGGTACGGCGTGCCATCCTCTTTTACTATTTCATTTTTCTCGAAGATGACCTGGTCTTTGAACGTGTGCATCGGAATACCCTTCGTTTCCAGGAAGGCAGCAATCTCCTGGTCGCGCTTCATGGCCGCTGGCTCGTAGTCATGGTTGGCATACACCGCCTGCACGGCATACTGCTGAACAAGTTCCTCTAGCACCTCCAGCGGTTTGCCGTACCGAACCAGGAGAGAGGATTGAAGTTCTTGCAACTGGGTGTCCAAAGCTGTCACCGACCCATGAATGAATTGCACCCGCCCGTCCTGCTTGGAAGAAAGTTGCGTTAGTATATCCTCATCATACAGAAAGATGGGCAGAACCGGGAACCCCGAGGTGAGGGCGTGGTAAAGCCCGGCATTATCCGTGAGACGTAAATCACGGCGGAACCAGAAAAGGACGATAGGAACTTGCAACGGGAATAGACTAGGTTAAATTGATTGCTAGTCTTTGCAACAGGAAAAGCCGGGGAATGTTCCATTAGCGCAGACACTTTTCCGTGTCTGACTACTCAGCTCTTAAGTTGAGCTTCAACTTTTTGCCGGCAGATAAGTAGGTGGAAGAATGGAGAATGTTGCTCAGATCTTTTTTCATGGCTCCCTCAATGACTTTTTACCTCGGCATGAGAAAGGTAAATGGCAGGCATATTCCTTTACCGGGGCTCCGGCTCTGAAAGATGCGCTGGAAGCAGTAGGAGTTCCCCACCCCGAGATCGGGCGTATTTGTCAGAATGGGAGCGAAGCCGGCTTTCAGGAAGCCTTGCTGCGGCATGCCCAGGTAGAGGTTTTTCCGGTGGTTTCGGAAAAGGGGAGCCAAACGCCTGGTCCATTACAAGTATCGGTACCAACTCCCCCTACGTTCGTGCTGGATGTGCATCTGGGAAAACTAGCCCGGTACCTACGGCTGCTGGGCTTTGACACCCTCTACGAGACCAGCTATGATGACCAGACCATCGCACGGCTTGCCCAGCAAGGGCAACGCATTGTACTCACACGGGATATAGGCTTGCTCAAGCAGAAAATCATCCAGTGGGGATATTGGCTGAGATCCCAGCAGTGGGAAGAACAACTTCGGGAAGTCATGATCAGGTATGGCCTGAAAGATCAACTACAGCCTTTTACCCGCTGCATGGCCTGCAACGGCGAAATAGGAGAGGTCTCCAAAGAAACGGTGCTCCCGCTGCTGCCGCCTAAAACCAGGCTGTACTTCCATGTTTTCTACCAATGCCAGAGCTGTCACCGCGTCTACTGGAAAGGCTCGCACTATGACCGTATGCAGTCGTTTTTAGCCCAATTTTCTTAAAGAAGCCTTAAATCGGCTTGTTTTCTTTCCTTCGATGATCTAATCATTTCTTTTTAGAAGCTCGGGAAAGAAATCTTCAGCAGTACCGCTTATATCCTGGCCTGAGTGCATGCTTTTAGGTTTTAAAATGCTTATTTAGCATTTGGAATATCTTGCAAAAATCACACCTCACCGATTTTGAACTGAGCTATGAAAATAAGAAAAGCAGTCATCACAGCTGCCGCCCGCGGAGAAAGGCTATACCCGGTTGCTGATACGGTACAGAAAGCCATGCTTCCGGTGGTGGATCTGGACGGACTACCTAAGCCTGTCATCCAGATAATCGCGGAAGAAGCTTTCGCCAGCGGAATAGAAGAAATTTGCGTGATCTGCGCCCCCGGTGATGGTCCAAGGTACTTGGAGGCTTTTACCTCTTTACGTACTAATCTGCTGGAGTCGTTTGAAAACACCGATTGGGCGAAGGAAGAAGCTGAGAAGGTAGATAACCTCCGGACCCGTATCCAATTCATTGAACAGCAGGAGCCGCTTGGCTTTGGGCATGCGGTGTACTGCGCCCGTGAGTTTGTGAAAGAGGAGCCTTTCCTGCTATTACTGGGAGATCACTTGTATGTTTCGGGCCATGAAAGCCAACGTTGTACTACCCAACTGATCCATCTAGCCACGCAGGAAGGTTGCGCTGTATCAGCGGTAAACCCAACCATTGAGCACCAGATTCACCGCTATGGAACCGTCACCGGGAAACACATACCTTCCCAGAAAGGGGTGTACCAGATTGACCGTATCATTGAAAAACCATCGCTCAGTTCTGCCGAGTTGGAGTTGCAAACCCCTGGACTGCGGGCGGGCTATTACCTCTGCTTCTTCGGGATGCACGTGCTCACACCCTCCGTTTTCTGGATCTTGCAACAGCAGATTGAAAGCGGAAGCCAGAATGTGCAGCTTACCCCGGCTTTGCAGGAGCTTGCCTCCACTGAGAAATACCTGGCGCTGGAAGTAAAAGGAAACCGCTATGACCTAAGCAAAAAGCAAGGCTTACTGCAGGCCCAGATAGCCCTGGGGCTGGCTGGTCAGGCGCATGATGAGACGCTCACTTCCATGGTAGAACTCCTGGCCGAAGCGAATCAGCGCAGAGCGAAGTAGGCTTTTAATGAGCTTCGTTGAAGGTTTTTCCAGCTTGAATTGAAAGAGGCAAATGAACATTTTTATACAAACCATTACATCCACTGATCCCGCAGAACGGAACCGCTCGTTTTTCCAGATGAGCCGGAAGATGTCTTCCAGGGAGTTGTTTCAGGCGTTACGGGAGCTGGATGATTTCCGGAAGACAACCCCCAGTCTATACGACAAGGTACGGGCCATTCTCTTCCTGTTTGCCGGGTACCGCTTCTTCCTGATGGAGGCCGCGGAGACCCCTTCCACGGGCAAGATCCCTTACGCCGGGTTTGAGGACTTACTATCCAGAAGATTCGAACAAGCCATCACCACGTTCCTGAAGGAAAGTGACAACCATGGCCCCAATGCGGCTTTGTTTAGTGGTCTGGCCGAGAGTTACCACCACCTTTCCTTCCAGATCCTAGCCGATCAGGTCCGGAAAAGCGTGCGCTCCAGTAAGGGCAACCAATGGATGTTCCGGGTAGGGCATCAGGAGGAACACCCCATCAAAATTCACCCGGCTTTGTTGCAACGGCAGGAGAACTCCCTGTTTTACCCGGTACTGGAAGAGCAGACCTCCGTGCGCATGGACTTAACCCACAGCGGGTGGTCTGATATTTTCTTCCTGGGCATGGATTACCCCGAGGGAGCCCGCGTGCTTAACATCTCCATTGACCTGGGCGTGTTTGGCCGCGACAAAGACATTCGGCCGCCGTTGCAGTCGTATGTGCGGGTCATTCCGGAACCGGTGCTGCGCCTGACCAGCATCGACTTAAATACCTCCAAGGACATTACGGAGCTGGATGACCTGTTCAATTTCGGGAATGATTACCTGAGTCTGATCAAAGCCGGGGTAATTGCCTCTGGGTTGATACCGCCTTCCTTTGAGGGCACAAACCAGTCTTTAACCGAGATTCTGGCCCGCATTGTGGCCCCGGGCATGGGAATTGAGCTGGTGACCAAAGTGAATGACATTCCCAAGGGATCACGCTTTGCCGTTTCCACCAACCTGTTGGGCTCTATCATCAGCTTGCTGATGCGGGCGACGGGCCAGACCAGAAACCTGGTGGGCGGCCTGGAGGAAAGCGAGCGCCGGCTGGTTGCTTCCCGGGCAATTCTGGGTGAGTGGATTGGCGGCTCCGGCGGCGGTTGGCAGGATTCCGGTGGCGTTTGGCCCGGCATCAAAGCCATTCAGGGCACGTTTGCGCAGGAGGGTGACCCGGAAGCCGGCATCAGCCGCGGTACGTTGTTGCCGAGGCACCGGGTGTTGCAGGGCGAGGAGATCCATCCGCAGATGGCCGATAAACTTATGAACTCGCTGGTGCTCATGCACGGAGGCATGGCTTCCAACGTGGGTCCTATTTTGGAGATGGTTTCTGAAAAGTACCTGCTAAGAGGCGAGAAAGAGTGGGAGGCGCGTCAGCAAACGAACCAGGTGTTTGACAACATCTTAGCGGCCCTCAAAGAAGGAGACATCCGCAAACTGGCGGCGAATACAGCCTATAATTTCGAAAACCCCATCAAAACGATTATTCCCTGGGCTTCCACGCACTTTACGGAGGAAATCATCCGGCGGGCGAAGAAGGCGTTCGGGGAGAATTACCTGGGTTTCCTGATGCTGGGCGGAATGTCTGGCGGTGGCATGGGCATGTTCGTGAACCCTGAGCAGTACGAAGACTACAAACTGAAGGTGCTGGAGATTCTCAGGGCCACCAAAAACGAGCTTTCTGACTCGCTTCCGTTTGCCATGGAGCCGGTGGTCTATAACTGGAGCATCAATAACAAAGGCTCCTGGTCGTACTTGCACCAGGGAACCGATGCCATGATGCCCGAGCAATATTACGCCATCCATGTATCGGATTTGGTGAAGAAAGATCCGCAGACCATTTCCTATGTGCGCCGGGCCGAGATCGATTTCTTCACCACGCACTGCGACGAGAACAACCTGGCGTATCCGCTGCTGCGTACCATCGTGAGCAATCTGTTCAAAGTGTCCGATCCATCGGTGCAGGGCAGCCGTAGCAACGAGAACGAGAAAGCCGACCGTATCAAGAAAGAGAACGGGTTTGACTTCATCCAGCACGAGGAAATCAGGGAACAGCTGCAGAAAGGCTACATCGGTCTGTCCCGCAACCGCTTGCCCAATGAAACCACTATTGAAGACGTTCAGCCCAATGACCTTGCCACCCTGGAAAGCCTTGCTCATGCTGAGAAGACCGGCGAGGAAGCCCTCAAGGCCGGGAAGGTGGGCGTGCTTAGCCTAGCCGCCGGCGTGGGCAGCCGCTGGACCAAAGGGGCCGGGGTCATCAAAGCCCTGAATCCGTTTGTAGAGGTTGACGGAGTCCACCGCAGCTTTCTGGAGATCCACCTGGCTAAAACCAAAGCTGTTTCCGCGAAATACGGAGCCTTGCTGCCGCACATTGTGGCCACCAGTTACCTCACGCACGAACCCATCCGGAAGCATCTGGAACTCACCAAAAAGTACGGCTACGAAGGCCCGGTGTACCTGTCCACGGGTCGTTCCATAGGGCAGCGGTACGTACCTATGGCCCGCGACCTTCGTTTCCTGTGGGAGGAAATGCCGCAGGAAACGCTGGATGAGAACAAGCAGAAAGTACGCGAGTCGGGGAGAAGGACCATGATCAACTGGGCCAAGTCCAAAGGCGAAGGTTCTGATTACGTAGACAACATCGCATCGCAGCGGTTTTCCCCGCTGGGGCACTGGTACGAGGTTTCCAACATGCTGCGTAACGGCGTGCTAGCCCAGATTCTGGAGGAGAATCCGCAACTGGAGACCATCATGCTGCACAACATTGATACCCTGGGAGCTGACCTTCACCCAGCTGCTTTGGGCCACCACCTGGAGTCCGGCAATGTGCTGACGTTTGAAGTGGTACCCCGCCGCATTGAGGACCGGGGCGGCGGATTGGCTCGCGTCAACGGGAAAGTCCGGTTGCTGGAAGGATTGGCTCAGCCGCGTGAAGAAGACGAGCTGAACCTGAGCTACTACAACACCATGACCACCTGGATTCAGATCGATCCGTTATTGGCCTTGTTTGGGCTAACTCGGGCAGATCTGAAAGGAGACGAGGCGCTGCTGGCCAAAGCCGTGCGGAGCGTGGCCCATCGGATGCCTACCTACGTGACCATCAAAGACGTGAAATACCGTTGGGGACACGGCCAGGAAGACATTTACCCGGTGGCCCAGATTGAGAAACTCTGGAGCGACATGTCGGCGCTGCCGGATATCAAATGCGGATACATTGCCGTGCCGCGTAACCGGGGGCAACAGATGAAAGACCCGGCTCAGTTGGACGCCTGGGTGACCGATGGTAGCAAAGAGCACATCGTCTCTTTGGGTAATTTCCAGTCTGTTCCGGAGCTTACTTCAACTGAAACACCTTCTTAAATCTTGCAATCAGCCTCCCTCTGGAGGCTGATTTTTTTTATATCTACTCGATCTGATTTCTGGATAGTAGGAGCAGGGCAAGTGGCCACCCAGCCGTTCTGCGTTTTAGCGCCGATTTCTGAAAACAAGCCTAAAAACAGCGATGAGTACCCCAAAGCCGCTACCGCTGCCTCCGGTACCCGAACCCAAATAACGTATGAACGGCAATGTTGGGCACCGTCACTGACCCACCTCCGGCTAAGGGCATTCTGGCCCAGGCGGCCGTCAGTTTGGCTTCGGGCCGGAAAAACCAATGATCGGCAACGTCCAGTCTGGGGCCCACGGCCGCTTGCAGGCAAATGCCCGAGATGTGGTAACCGCCGCCCAATAAACTTTTCACCGGGTTGATGGCCTTGCCTCTGATCCGGCCCTCGGGGTGCCCAATCACCATGCCCAACCCAATCCGGAAAATACCAGGCGTCTCCCTGAACGGAAGGGTTCTGCTCACCATGGCCAAGTTATACCCGTGAGATACTTCAAAATGCTCTACCTCCGCAGGAGGGTTCTCCAGGTATACTTTATGGTGTACCAGCTCGGCACTCCAGCCGTTATAGCCCACCCGGTAGGCATAGTAGGGAGAGCCCGTCCAAGGGCGGGTCGTGTACCGGGCCTTGAACCGGATGTCGGCCTCATTGGGTTGCTTGATGCGGAGCGGCAGCGGCAAACTCCAGGAGGTGCCGGCAAATACTTCGGCGGTTAGTCCCTGGGCAAAACTCACCACCGGGCCAAGCGTCAGGCACGCCCATCCTGCTATCCACCCCATGCTTTTCTTTTTCCAAGGCATGAAATTGATTATTAAGGTGATACAAATCTTAACGACAACGGAAGGAAAGGGTAAAGGGAATAAATACCAGAAATTAGCGTCCGCTTATTATTTTAAGGCGCTTGTTCAGGAGGGTTCTCCAACAAAAAAGGTTGATTACTGTTAGCGTAAAATATGTTGCAAAATCCTGTTCACCTAGATACCGCGTTAAGCCATTTTCTCATGATTGGCAGCGGCGTTTTCTGGACCATCACCTACCTGCTCATTCTGCGCCGCGGCTACAAAGACAAACTCTACGGCATGCCCATGGTGGCGCTGTGTGCGAACCTTTCCTGGGAGTTTACCTTCGCTTTCGTGTACCCGCACCCGCAGCCCCAACTCTTCATAGATTACCTGTGGCTGTTGTTCGATGTGGGCATTCTGGTGCAGTACCTCCGGTACGGACGAGGCGAGTTCCCCACGCAACTTCCGCCGAAGCTCTTCTATGGCACCTTTCTCTTCACGCTGGTGTACTGCGCGCTCACCATCGCGTTCATGGCCCGGGAGTTCAATGATTACATCGGGATTTACGCGGCTTTCGCGCAGAACCTGATGATGTCGGTGCTCTTTGTCCGGATGTTGCTGAAGCGGAACAGTTCGGCGGGGCAGTCGCTGTACATTGGCCTGAGTAAACTGATCGGGACTGTTTTCCCCTCGGTTTTGTTCTATCTGTATTTCCCCAATTCTTACCTGCTGATCTTGCTGTACTGCGGCATATTCGTGCTGGATGTGGTGTACCTCCTGTTGCTGTACTCCAGAATGAAAGCCGAAGGGCTTCGGCCGTGGGCGAAATTGTAGACCGGAATCGGCTATTCGCCACATTCTGATGTACTGCTGTTTTTACCTCGATTTCTAAAAATCGGCTCTAAAACGGGAGCGGGTTGCGGCGAAGAAGAACCTTGAGGTGCGGCTGGGTTTTAGGGTTACTTTTAGGAAACCAAGCTTAAAACCCGTTTCGTGTTATCTTTGAAGGGAGCGGTGATTGCCTGCTCTTAAGCGGAACATGAACGTATGAAATATAATACTTTAGGAAGCTCAGACTTATCCGTGAGCGAGGTGAGTTTTGGGTGCATGTCCTTGAACGGGTCTGATCAGGAGAATAGCCAGCTCTTGCATCAGGCGCTGGAGCGCGGAATCAATTTCTTTGACACCGCCGATCTCTACGACAAAGGCCAGAATGAGGAAACGGTGGGCAAAGCTTTTCGGGGTAAGCGGGAGCAGGTGATACTGGCCACCAAAGTAGGAAACCAGTGGCGCCCCGATGGTAGCGGCTGGGACTGGAACCCCTCCAAAAGCTACCTTCTGGAAGCCGTAAACCAAAGCCTCCGCCGGTTGCAAACCGATTATATTGATTTGTACCAACTGCATGGCGGCACCCTGGAAGACCCCATGGACGAGACCATTGAAGCCTTCGAACTCCTGAAACAGCAGGGCAAAATCAGGCACTACGGCATCTCGTCCATCCGGCCCAACGTGATCCGGGAGTACATCAACCGATCTTCCATGGTGAGTGTCATGATGCAGTACAGCCTATTGGACCGTCGGCCCGAAGAGCAGGTGCTGGATTTGTTGCACCAGCACCAGATTGGCGTTTTGGCCCGGGGCAGTTTGGCGCAGGGCCTGCTGCTGGGCAAGGCACCCAAACCGTACCTGAGCCACTCCGCCGTAGAGGTGACCCAAACCGCCGAAGCCCTGAAAGCCATTGCCGGCGAGAACCACACGCAGGAAACCTCGGTGCGGTACGTGTTACACCATCCGGCGGTGGCCTCGGCGGTAATCGGTATCAGAACGGAGGCGCATCTGACACAGGCGATAGAAGCAGCCTCGGCCCCGGAACTGGAGAAGGAAACGTTGGAGGCGTTGAAGCGGCAGATTCCGGCCGGGGTATATGAACAACACCGCTAAGGCGAGAAGACAGGAATGGCGCGAAATGTCCAGGTTGCTTGTTTGGGTTTTCGGCTTCTTTCTGTATAACTGCCTTCAAAACAGCAAATCAACTTTCCAAGACACGAAAACGAAAAGGAACACCATCCTTTTCAAGGCTTGGGGAGTACATACCTTTATTGCGTAACAAAAAATCCCTTGACACATGAACTATAGAGTTTTAGGTAAAACCGGCTTCAACGTATCAGAAATTTCTTTGGGAACCTGGCAGGTAGGTGGCCGCTGGGGAGAGCCTTTCAACGAGAAAACCGCTGAAACCATCATCCATTCCGCCATTGATGCCGGGGTGAATTTCATTGATACCGCCGATGTCTACAGCGATGGGCTAAGTGAAGCCGCCGTCGCCAAAGTGGTGAAAAGCCGCAGTGAGGAAGTGTTTGTGGCCACCAAATGCGGCCGCCAGATACAGCCCCACACGCCTGAAGGCTATACCCCCGAGAAACTGGCCGGCTACGTGGAGCAGAGTCTAAAGAATACCAAGCTGGAAACCCTGGACCTGGTGCAGCTGCATTGTCCGCCCACTGAGGTGTACACCCGTCCCGAAATCTTTGAGGTATTTGACCGTTTGAAAGAGCAAGGGAAAATCAGAAACTTGGGCGTGAGCGTGGAACTGGTAGACGAAGCCCTGCTGGCCATGAAGTACCCCAACGTGACCACGGTGCAGGTGATCTTCAACATGTTCCGGTTGAAACCCAGTGAGCAGCTGTTCACCGCCGCTAAAGAAAACAACGTGGGCCTCATTGTGAGGGTACCCCTTGCCAGCGGCTTGCTGACCGGCAAGATGTCACACCAAACCACGTTCAACGCCGAAGACCACCGGGCTTTTAACCGCCACGGCGAAGCCTTTGACAAAGGCGAGACTTTCTCCGGCGTGGACTTTGACCTGGGTTTAGACGCGGTAGAGGAGCTGAAGAAGCTGTTCCCGGGTCAGGAGCCATTGGCGGCCTGGGCGCTGCGGTGGGTGCTCATGTTCCCCGAGGTAAGTACCGTTATTCCGGGGGCATCCCGGCCCGAGCAGGTTTCCTCCAATTTGGCCGCCGCCGCGCTACCGGCCCTTACGCCGGAGCAAATGGAAGGCGTAAGAGCCGTCTATGATCAGTACATCAAACCTACGGTGCACCAGCAGTGGTAAGGAAATCGATTTTCCAGTTAAATTTTGGGCTTTAATTTCCTCTTTTCAGAAAGTATCATTTATCTGAAAGGACAAAAAGCGAAAAGGGGGCGTCCCCCGATGCCCCCTTTTCAAACAAAATAAAAAACCCTTTGATGAGGCTTTGTGAACACCTCATCTAAAAACAAATTACTGATTTTCTATACTTGAAAAAAATACCTAAAACTAGGTATTTACCTTTATCATTTCTTTTGAACAGCAGAGGCGCAGAGGTAGGTTTACTCCCTCAGAAAAGTCTTTCCAGAGGGAGATTTAGCTACCCTTGACGTTTCAAAGCGGCTGAATCTTCTGATCGGCTTTAGCCTTTTAACAGGCAGAAAATCAGGGTGATTACCGCTTTCACTTAAGAGCATTGAACATGTACACCAGAGAACAAGCTTCCCAACTGAGACAAGCCTTTTGGACCACGTTCGGACAATACATCGCGCCGCATCCCTCGGCCGAGGGGTTGAAGATCAACTGGTCCAATTACAAGACGGGCTTCAAACATGTTTACTTCCGAATGCGCGCGGAGACCAAATATGCCTCCATCGGGATTGAGATGACCCACCCAGATCCGGGTATTCAGGAGCTTTTCTTTGAGCAGTTTCTGGAGCTGAAAACCTATCTGCATGATACCCTGGGCGAGGAGTGGATCTGGGAACTGCACACCACTAACGAGTTTGGCGAAACCATCAGCCGCATCTTCAAAGAGATAAAACCGGTGAACGTGTTCAATCGGGAAGACTGGCCCGCCCTCATTTCCTTTTTCAAACCCCGGATCATTGCCTTGGACGAATTCTGGAGCGATGCCCAGTACAGTTTCGATTCGCTCAAATAAGCAAGCAAACCTGATCAAAACAGAGTTGGGCAATGTTGCCTACATCGCAATATCGTCAAGAAGCGATTTCTGTTCCGTGAACACTACCAAAGAGGATTGTCGTGCTCGTTTTCAGTGTTTGGTTGACGGTAAAAACCCGAGCCATCGTGTAGCGGTGTCCCTTTGCCCTCCAGGTGGTTTTGTAAGTCTTGGTGCATTTTAAGCTGATCCAGGTGCAGGAATTCTTTCCATAACGCCTGATCCTCCATAGATAAACTCGCCACAATATCTTGCAACTCCAGGCTTTTTCCTTCGGCAACCTGCTGGAGCAGATTTGGATCAGAGCTTAACCGTTGCCTGATTTTCTCCTTGAAATAGCCGTTCAATTCGCGGTAACGTTCTGCATTCCAGGCGGTATTTTCCATGATATAAATGTTAATGTTGCGTATTTCTATACGTGAATTGCTTCAAGATGAAGCAGCTAAGGGTAGACGTTTTTGCTTCGTTTTAACTAAAACAAGCTAAAAACGTGTCGGCTAACGGTCTACTCTTATGAGCGTTGTTCAGGTGAACAAGGTCAAAGGAAAAGCCTCCCCGGCCGCGAAATTTTCTTGTTCAGGCGGCAGACTTAACAAACCATCGGCTTCCAGAATACTGGTTAAATCACCGGAACCGGTGGTGGGAATGGGAGTGGCTTTTAGGATGCCTTGGTCTTGGTGCAGTTTTACCGGGACATGGTAGGTGAGGGCTGGCTTGAACGTGAGGGTTTGCGTTAATTGAGCCGAGGCTGGCTGGTGGTCTTGGTGCAAAGAGGCATGTAACCAAGGCCGGAAGAAGAGCTGGTAACACACAAACGTGGAGACCGGGTTTCCGGGTAAGCCAAACACCACCTTCTGCTCAGGCAGAGTTCCAAACAACATGGGCTTGCCGGGTTTTTGGGCTATTTTATGGAAAACAGGCGTAAAACCCAGTTCTTCCAACACCTGCGGCAGAAAGTCGAACTTGCCTTTTGAGACCCCGCCCGACAGCAGCAAAACATCATGTGCTTCCAGAATTTTGGCCAGGCGCTTTTGCATGATGGCGGGTTCATCGGGTAAGTGAAAGAGGCTGGCCTGGATGTTTTCCTGTTGCAAGGCACCGGCCAGCATGTAGGCATTGGAGCGCCTGATCTGGTGCGGTAATGGCTGTTGCTGCACCTCCACCAATTCATCTCCCGTGGAGCAGATGGCCACACTTGGCAGCTGAAACACCGGGACCTGCGCGTATCCCACCGAAGCCAATGTACCCAGAATGGCGGGCGTAATCTTTACCCCGGAGGTGAGCAGCACTTCGCCCGCTTTCTTATCGGAGCCTTGCGGATGGATGTTCTGCCCGGCTCTTACTTTTTCGGCCAGTACCGTTGCCACATTTTCGTGCATCGTACACTCCTCGTAAGGAACAACCGCATCGGTGCCCTGTGGCAGTACGGCCCCGGTCATGACTTCCAGGCAATGCCCTGGGTGATGTAACGTCTTCTGGGGAGAACCGGCCGCGTGAATCTCTTCTATCGGAAAAGCCCTGATTCCCGCCACAAAATCTGAGGCGCGTACCGCGATGCCATCCATGGTGACCCGGTGAAACGGCGGAAAGTCACGGTCGGCGGTGACATCCTGCGCCAGTGTCCGCCCTAGCGACTGAAGCAGCTCTACTTCTTCTGTCTGGGGGCTGATTTTGTGCTGCAGCACCAACTGTAACGCTTGGGCAACGGAGATCATAGTGGGGAGTTCGGAACGTTAAAGATAACTAAAAACCAGCTTCAGCCCGATGAAGAGCACAAAGACGCCGGTGAGGCCTTTTACCGCCTGCGGTTTGATTCTCCGGAGGCTGATCCGCGTACCCAGCTGTCCGCCCACCAGCACCGCCAGCAGGAGCGGAGCCAATAAGGAAAGGTCTGCTTTGAAGTTTCCGCCGGCCACTTGCCCCAGTAAACCCGCTATGGAGTTCACCAGAATGAAAAAGGAGGCCAGTGCGGCGATGGTGCGGGCATCGGCCCACCGCAGCAGGTGCAGCACCGGCGAAAGCAGAATGCCGCCGCCAATCCCCACCAGACCGGATACAAAACCGGAGCCGGTTCCCAGCAGGAGGTTGAAAAGACGGGAGTGATGGCCGTACTGGATTCGCTGGGCCACCGGCTGCGTGAAGAATTGCAGCACCAGCAGAAAACCCGAGAAGGCCAGGACTCCGCCCAGGCAAATGAAAAAGGAAGCCTGCTTTAGGGGCACCATGGCTCCCAGAAAGGCGGCGGGCACGCTACATAAGGCCAGCGGCAGAAACTTCTTTAAATTGAATAAGCCTTCTTTGATGAAAAGGTACGTGCCGCCGCTCACCACCACCAGATTGCACAGCAAGGCCGTGGATTTGATCTCCAGAAAGTTGGGCAGGAAAAGCGCGAGCAACGCCAGGTAACTGGAGCCTCCGCCAAAACCCACCGAAGAATACAGCGTGGCAATCACAAAGAAGCTGAGGATGAGCAAAACGAAGTTCCAGTCCATGGGTATTATTTCACCACCAGTTTGTTGGGCAACTGTGAGAGCCAGGCTTCCATGCCGCCTGTCAGGCTGTAGACTTCCGTGGAAGCTTCTTTCTCCAGGAGCATTTCAGCGGCTTTGAGGCTGCGGCTTCCCTTCTGGCAGATGGTCACGATGGGAAGGTGCTGGGGTAGTTGATCCATCTGCTTCCTGAACACCGACAAAGGCGTGAGCAGCGATTTCTGCAAATGCCCCGTCATGTATTCATTCTGTTCCCTGACATCCAGCAGCAGCATTTTCTTGCCTTCCTTGAACCAGTCGTACAACTCCGTAGCCGTTACTTCCGGCACCTTGGTGCAACTTGCCACGGCATAGGAGCCCTGCAAGGTGGTGATCTGCTGGTTTTCAGGATTAACCTTCAGCTTTATTTTGTGTTGGGTCTGGTTCAGGTAATCCACCATGAGCAGGTACCCCGAGAGCGATTTGCCCACGCCGGTTAACACTTTCACCGCCTCCAGCGCCTGCTGGAGGCCAATTAAACCGGGCACAACGCCCAGCACGCCCGCCGTGTTACAGTCCGGGATTTCCTGAGCCGAGGGAGGGGTAGGATAGAGGCATCGGTAGGTGGGGCCGCCGGCAAAATTGAAGACGCTCACCTGTCCCTCAAACTGGTGCAGCGCCCCATACACGAACGGTTTGCCCATCAGCACACAGGCATCGTTGATGAGATAACGCGCCTCAAAGTTGTCGGTGGCGTCAATGACCAGGTCGTAGCTTTCCAGGATCTCCCGCGCGTTCTGCGGGGTGAGGTGCGTGGGATAAGGAACTAACCGGATCTCGGGGTTGAGCAAAGAGAGCTTTTGAACGGCCACCGTCACTTTCAATTGCCCCACTTCGGCTGTACCGTACAAAACCTGGCGGTGCAGGTTGGTCAGGCTGATGGTGTCACCGTCCACGATGCCAAGTGTCCCTATGCCCATGCCAGCCAAATACTGTAGCACCGGCACGCCTAATCCGCCCGCGCCCACGACCAGCACCCTGGCCGCCCGAAGTTTTTGCTGTGCCTCTGGCCCGAAACCGGGGAGTTGCAGTTGGCGGCTATATCTGTTGTCCATGATGTAGTTTTTGGGTGATGTAAGCGAATTCCTCGGGGCTGTTGGCATTGTACAGTTCCTCATCGTCGGCCGGATGGATCAGTTTGATGTCGGTGTGGAGTAGAAACTTACGGGGGCAGGTTTTGCCGGTTTCTGTGAAGGCCAGGGCGGGCGCAAAGGCCGCTGGTTCCCAGATGGCTACCAAGGGTTCTGGTAAATGGGAGCCGGTGGTGGCGTACGCCGTTGCAATTTTAGAGCTGTCGCGTTCCCGCACCAGTTTTTCAAGAGTACTGGCGTTGACCAACGGAAGGTCACACGCCACCACCAACCAAGCCGCCTGCGGGTGTTGCTGCAGGGCACTTAAAATACCGTTCAACGGACCGCGCACGTCCAGTTCGTCCAGCAGGTACTGGAAATCTCCTTCCAACTCGGCTTCCTGGCAGGGGCGTAAACTCAGATACACCCGCTCACACACCTGCTGCAGCAAAGAGTACAGATGCGCCCGCTGCGTTACGCCGTGGTATTGAAGCAAGCCTTTGTCCTGGCCCATGCGGGAGCTTTGCCCGCCGCTCAACACAAGTCCGAACAAGTTTTTACTGGGCTGCATACTGGTCTGATTTACCGCCGGTTTTCTGCACCAGCCGGATGTCTGTGATGGAGATATCGTGGGTAAGCGCTTTGCACATGTCATAGATGGTCAAGGCCGCAGCCGACACGCCGGTCAACGCCTCCATTTCCACGCCGGTTTTGCCTTCGCACCGCACCAGGCAGGTGACTTTTAGGCTAAAATCAGGGGCTGGTTCAATGTCAATCTTACAGGTAGAAAGCGCCAGCGGATGGCACAGCGGAATGATATCCGAGGTCTTTTTAGCCGCCATGACGCCCGCAATGATCGCCGTCTGGAACACCGCGCCTTTTTTGGTGAGAAAATTCTGCCCCGCCAGTTGCTCATATACGGCCTCGGGGAAATGGACAAAGCCCTCGGCAATGGCAGTTCTGGTCGTCACCGCTTTCGCGGACACATCTACCATGCTGGGCTGCCCCTGCTCATCGATATGGGAAAGTGAACTCATGTTATTGGTTATGCTTTCGTCGTTTTAAGGCTGTTTTCAGAAAAATAGCCTTAAAACAGCTCCGGACGTGGTATCTAGTTATGTACTGAAAAAGCGATAGAGGCTTGGGTAGAAACCCATCGCTCTTCTGTCAGATTCAAGAAGCTGATCGCAATCAGAACTTAGTCGTTTTAAGCCTGTTTTCGTGAAACGCTCTCAAAACAAGGGGAGTATCGGTCTATCTTTCACGAGCCCCGTTTACCCGCCCAATACAGACATGGATTCATGTTTGGCGTGGAAGTAACTGGCTTCGGCGGCAAAGCCGTCCTTTTCCCGGGTGCTTACCGCGAAGAGAATTTCTTCCTCCAACTGGGTAGGAGAGGCGCCCAGCCGGATCAGGTCGCGGAGGTTGGTGGCCGGTGGGCCGTACAGGCAAGTGCGAAGTTCACCAGTGGCCCCTAACCGGATGCGGTTACAGGTGCCGCAGAACGTCCGGCTGAAGGAGGGGATGATCCCAAACGTTCCTTTGTAGCCCGGCACCTGATAATTCACCGAGGTGGACGAGGGTTCGCTCTGCAGTTTCTCTAGAACCGGATGATGGGCTTGGATGTGCTGGTAAATCTCGCGGTGGCTCCAGAGCGGCGTTTCAAAGGAATCGCTGCCATTAAAGGGCATTTCCTCCAGAAAGCGCACCGCCAGGTCATACTCTTTGGTGAGCTCCACGAAGGGGAGAATGTCTTGGATGTTTTTGTTCTCGGCCACTACGCAGTTCAGTTTCACTTCAAACCCCGAGGTGAGCAGCTGAAAAATACTGGCGTACACGCTGTCAAACTGATCGCGCCGGGTGATGCGGTGAAACCGTTCTCGGTCCAGAGAATCCAGGCTGATGTTGATTTTCCGGATCCCGATTTCCTGCAAGGCCACGATCTGTTTCGGGGTAAGGGAGCCGTTGCTGGTGACGGTGATTTCCTCCAGGCCCGGAATCTGGCTGAGTTTGCGCAGGAACGGGATGATGCCCGCCCGCACGAAAGGTTCGCCTCCGGTAATCCGGATCTTGTTCACGCCCATGCCGCAGAAAAGTGAGCACAGTTGGTACATCTCCTCAAACGACAGCAATTCCTTCCGGGCGGCAAAGTCCATCCCTTCCTCCGGCATGCAGTAGTAGCACCGGAAGTTGCACCGGTCTGTGACCGAAAGCCGCAGGTAGGTTAGTTGCCGCCCGTATTTATCTATTAATAGTGGTTTGCTCATGTCAAGGTTACGGATGGGCGTTGACCCACACGCTGTTGTCTTCGTAAAATTCTTTCTTCCAGATGGGCACCGTTTTCTTCAGTTCGTCAATCAGGAACCGGGAGGCAGTAAACGCGGCCTCTCTATGCGCCGAGGCTACCCCGATGATCACCACCGGTTCACCCACCAGTTTCTCGCCCACGGCGTGCAGCATCACCAACTTCTCAATGGGCCACTGCTGCTGGGCGGCGGCGGCCAATTTTTGCATCTCCTTCAGGGCCATGGGGGCATACGCCTCAAACACCAGCTTTACCACGTGTTTTCCCTGGGCATTGTTGCGAACGGTGCCCACAAAAAGGTCAATTCCGCCGGCAGCCGGGTCTTGCAGGTAATGGTAGGCCTCCTGCAGGTCCACCTCTTCAACTATCTTAATCAACATACGGTAAAGATTAACCTCCGCTCACGGGCGGAATGAGGGCAACTTCCTGACCAGGGGCAAGGGCTTGGGTATCCTCGGCGTACTCGCTGTCTACCGCTACGGCCAGCGAACTGAGTTTGCCGATGGCCGGATATTGTTTTGCCAGCCAAGCTTTCAGGGCACCTACCGTCTGGATCGGCTGCTCGGGATGAACTTTCAACGTTGCGCTTCCCACTATCTCCCGGGTAATCCCGAAAAGGAGTATTTCCATGGTTCTAATCTTATTTGGGTCAAGGCCAGTCTGCTAATGTAATAGACCTTGATTTTAAATTTACGTCACAAATAGACGAAGGCCAAATAGGTATTACGTTTTGGCCCTGTTTTCCTAAAACAGGGCCAAAACTACTACATCAGTTTATCTAAGGTGATGGGCAATTCCCGTATTCTCTTGCCGGTGGCATGGAAAACGGCGTTGGCAATGGCCGGGGCCACACTCACAATCCCGATCTCGCCCAGCCCTTTGGCTCCCAGCGGGTTCACGATCTCGTCTTTCTCCTCCACAAAGATCACGTCGGTCTCATGCACATCGGCGTTGACGGGCAGGTGGTACTTGTCCAGGTCATGGGTCATAAAACGACCGATGGTGTGGTCTAGTACGGTATGTTCCTCCAGGGCCACCCCAATGCCCCAAACGGCTCCGCCCAGAATCTGGCTGCGGCCGGTTTTGGGGTTGATGATCCGGCCGGCGGCCACCGCGCTCACAATGCGAGTAACTTTCACCGTGCCTAAGTCTTCGTCTACCTTCACCTCCACAAACGTGGCTGAATGAGAGTAGCTGGAGTAGTTCTTCTGCTTTTTATCGGGTTTCTGAGAGGCTTCGGCTTCCAGCGGCTGGCCTTCATCTTGGGCTAGAATCGCTTGGAGGGAAATAGAAGTGGCCGGAGCCTGGGTCAGGAACATCTGTCCGTTCTCAAACGAAACATCTTCTATTTTAGCGTCTGAAAATGGGCTGTTTTCCATTTTCTGGGCCAATTTCAGGAGCTGTTCCTGGAGCTTCTCGCACACCAGTTTTACCGCCGAGCCCACCGATGAAACGGTCCAGGAACCGCCTTCCAGCGGAGATTTAGGTTGGGTAGAATCTCCCAGTTCAAAGGTCACGTCCTCCAGGGCAATGCCCATGGTTTCGGCGGCAATCTGCGACATGACGGTGTACGTACCCGTCCCGATATCGGCGGTGGCGCTGGAGACGGTCAGTTTACCGGTTGGGCTCAAGACCGCCTTGGCGGCAGCTTCCTGCTGTTGCGCCTCCCAGGCCCCGTGGGCCATTCCCCAGCCAATCAGTTGGTGGCCTTCTTTCATGGAGCGGGGTTCCATTTTGCGTTTGGCCCAGCCAAATCTCTCAGCTCCCTGCCGGTAACATTCCTTCAGTTCCTTGCTGGAGTGAGGCTTGTCTTTGTTCAGGTCCTTGTCTGTGTAGTTCTTCAGGCGGAATTCCACCGGGTCCATGTTCAGCTTATAGGCCATCTCATCCATGGCGATTTCTAGCGCGAAAGTTCCGGTGGTTCCGCCGGGAGCCCGCATGTCCAGCGGCGTGTACACATCCAGCCCCACCAGCTGGTGACTCACTTCCACGTTCTCGCAGTTGTACAGCACGCCGGGCCAGATCACTACATCCTCGTTGTAATCCTCGAACCGTGAGGTTTCAGCAAACGCGTTGTGGCTGATCGATTCTAGTTTGCCATCAGCGGAAGCGCCAATGGCCAGCCGTTGGATGGTAAACGGCCGGTGGCCGAAGGAGAACATCTGCTGCCGGGTGAGTACCACCTTTACGGCTCTTTTGAGTTCCTTCGCGGCTAACACCGCCAAGAATAACTGGTATTGCGGCCGAAGTCCGGAGCCGAACGCCCCGCCCACGAACGGAGAAATCACCTGCACGTCTTCCTGGGGTACCCCGAAGGCGTTGGAGATATACTTCTGGCTGTTCTGCACACCCTGAATCTTATCATAGATGGTGAGCTTGCCGCTTTCCTGCCAGATGGCAATGGAGGCGTGCATCTCCATGGGGTTGTGGTGGTGGGCCGGATGCGCGTACGCTTCCTCCAGTTTCACTTCGGCGGCCGCGAAAGCCCCCGGAGCATCACCGCGCGGATCGGAGGGTGGGGGCGACTTGTATTTTTTTGGTTTGTAGGCCTTGGGTAAGTTTGCCTCCAGATCGGTCTCGTGCGGCTGGCTTTCATATTCTGCGTGTACCAGAAGGGCGGCGTAGCGGGCCAGCTCAAAAGTATCGGCCACCACCAACGCGATGGGCTGCATGCTGAACTTAATCTCATTGTTGTACAGCGGCCGGAAAGGAGAGCCGGGCGGTGAGTCTTCGTCCTGGTAGTGACTGTCCAGCCAGGTGTAGCCGGGGCGGTTTTCGTGCGTGAACACCTGGTGCACGCCGGGTAAAGCCAGGGCGGCGGACGTATCAATGCGCGTGATCTTTCCTTTGCTGATGGCGCTGTTCACCACCACGCCATACAGCAAATCAGGAACTTCAAATTCAGCGGCATACTTGGCCTCGCCGGTAACCTTGGCCCGACCGTCTACCCGATTGGTGGCCGTGCCTGTATAATGCTCTTTCATGCTGTTGCCTCCATTTTAGTAGCCTTTTCCAACGCCCGCACAATGGCCCGCTTGGCTAGTTCTATCTTGAAATTATTGTGCCCGAAACCCTGGGCTCCTTGCAGGTACGCTTCAGCCACTTTCTGGAAATTTTCCCGGCTGGCAGTTTGCCCCTGCAGCAATGCCTCGGCCTCAGGCACCCGCCAAGGTTTGTGCGCCACGCCACCTAACGCAATACGCGCTTCTTTGACAGTATTACCTTCCAACTCCAGCGCCGCGGCTACAGACACCAGGGCAAATGCGTAGGAAGCCCGGTCCCGGAGTTTCAGGTACGTGTAGTTTCGGGCAAAGCCCTGGGCCGGCAACTCAATGGAGGTAATGATTTCATCGGGTTGCAGGTTCGAGTCCAGGTGCGGGGTGTCGCCGGGCAGCCGGTGAAAATCAGCAAACGGAATCGCTCTTTCGCCGCTCTTGCCGGTGACGTGCACGGTTGCCTCCAGCGCGGCCAAGGCCACACACATATCAGAAGGATGCGTGGCGATGCAGTGTTCACTGGTGCCCAGAATGGCTAGATCACGATTGTAGCCTTTGATGGCCGAGCAGCCGGAGCCTGGTTCCCGCTTGTTGCAGGGCGTGTGGGTGTCATAGAAGTAGTAGCAGCGGGTGCGTTGCAGCAGGTTGCCGCCGTCGGTGGCCATGTTTCGCAGCTGCGCGGTGGCTCCCGCCAGAATGGCGTGCGAGAGCAGCGGGTAGCGGGTTTCCACCAGTTCATGATACGCGGTATCGGCATTTTTGACCAGGGCTCCTAACCGGAGGCCTCCCGCTTCGGTTTCTTCAATGGTGTCCAGGGCAATCTGGGTGATGTCTACCAAATGGCTGGGTTGCATGACATCTATTTTCATAAGATCCAGCAGATTGGTGCCGCCGGCAATGAACTTGGCACCATCGCTGGAAACTTCCCGCACGGCGGTGTCTACATTTTGGGCTTGGGTAAAGGTGAATGGTCTCATAGTCCGGTGTTTTTCTCCAGGGCCTCCTGCGCCACTTTTACAATGTTCACGTAAGCCCCGCACCGGCAGATATTCCCGCTCATGAGGTCTTTGATGTCGTCCAGGGTTTTGGCTTTGCCTTCGTTCACCATTCCAATCACCGAGCAGATCTGGCCCGGCGTGCAGTAACCGCACTGAAACGCGTCATGGTCAATGAAGGCCTGCTGCACGGGGTGCAGTTCTCCGTTTTGCGCGAGGCCCTCTACGGTAGTGATTTCTTTGTTTTCCTGCATCACCGCCAGGGTAAGGCAGGAGTTGATTCGTTTCCCGTCCAGCAGCACCGTGCAGGCGCCGCACTGGCCATGGTCGCAGCCTTTCTTGGTGCCGGTTAAGTGAAGGTGTTCCCGCAGCGCATCCAGCACCGAGGTCCAGGGGGCAAGTTGGAGTTGATGGGAGGTGCCGTTTACCCGAAGGGTGACGGTGCGGGTCTCGGGCAACAGGGGCCGAACTGCCGTCTCTGTGCCGGGAGAATTTTCTGTGTGCATGGGTTCTGGTTGAACGGGTGGAACATACGTTTAGCGGTGCCGGTCACGTCTGAAGGGAATCGGCTCAACCCTTGAAGGGTTTTCACGCGTCACTAGAACCCCGCAGAAAACGTGTAAGCTGTTTAACTGTCTTTCTTACGGTTTATACGCTGTTGCGTTAGCAGAAAAAGAAAAGTTAAAAGAAACCAGTGAAACGCTGGACCGTTGTTTTGAGCCTCTTTTCAGAAAAGTACCTCAAAAACGTAGCACTGCCCTGACATCACCTTTCTATATCATCAGAACATTCAGGGGACGTATTCAGGTGAAAACCAGAAGGAAAGCCGAAGACTGGAGCTGTCTACGTTTTGTTTGCTTGTAAGGCAGCCACATCGGCGGGGGTGTCAATGTCAATGGCACCGGCGGGGAAAGGGATGGAAATAACTTCCTCAGGAAAGCGGGAAAGCAGCTTTTTGGCACCTTCCTGGCCTTGCAGTTGCAGTAGCGCTGGGAAGAATTTGCGCGGGAAAAGAACCGGAGCCCCCAACGTGTCTTCATAGGCGCAGGCCACCATGTGCTGGTCCTCTGCTCCATGCGCTTGGATCAACTGGTTCAGGAGATCGGCGGTTACGTATGGTTGGTCGCAGAGCATGAACAGGGCCGCTGTACAAGCGGAAGCTGTTTTTTGCAGGTGCGTTAACCCCGCCCGGATGGAGGAAGCCATGCCCTCGGCCCAGGCCTCGTTCAGCACAATTTCCGCCGGGGTGGTCTCCACCTGCGGAAGTATGGCCTCGGCGTTAGCCCCTAGCACCACTATTACCGGATTCCCCTGCGAGGCGACGGCGGCGTGCAAAGCGCGTTGCAGCAGGGTCTGCCCCTGAAAGTAGACTTGCTGCTTGGCGTGCCCTAAACGGCTGGAGGAACCGGCGGCCAGTAGAATGATTCCGATCATCGGTCTATTCAGTTGAGAGGATTTCAGGGACAGGTGCGGGAGAGTGGGCGTGAATGCTGTCTTGCTTTTCCCGCAGGAAACCGGCGTTCCGGTGCGCCAACACCGCTTTGATTTCTGCCAACACCGAAAGCGCGATTTCCTCCGAGGTTTCCCCGCCCAGATCCAAGCCTACCGGTCCGAAGACTTTCTCCAGTTGCGCTTCTGGGAGTGGATAGCCTTCCTCCTGAAGTTCGGCTAACATGCGGTCCATTTTCGTTTTGGGCCCTAAAACGCCCACGTACGGCAAAGGCAACGGCAACAGCAGGCGCAGCATGGCCAGGTCATAGTTGTAGTTATGCGTGAAGAGCAGGAAAATTGTATTCTGGTCCACGGCGAGATTTTCCAGCACCCGTTCGGGCTTGGCTACCAGCACTTGCTGGGCCTGCGGAAAGCGCTCTACGGTGGCATAGTTGCCTCGGCCGTCTATAACGGTGGTGGGCCAACCCAGCAGAACGGCCATGTTTACCAAGGGCATCACGTCATTGCCGGCTCCGCAGATGACCAGCGCCGGGGCGGGCTGAATCACTTCCAGAAAAGCGGTGTAGGTGTTTTCGGCCTGTTTATACGATTTGGTGCTGGAAACCTGATTTTGTCTAGCCTCCCGTACATCTGCCTGGATTTGATCAAGAAAATCATCCGGCAAAGCGGGAGTGAGAATTTCCTCATCGGCGTGGTAGAGCAGACAGGTGCCGGGCTGGGGCGCTTTCCGGTCCTGGAGGCAAAACAAGGTCACCACCACGGCTACTTCACGGCGACTGATGATTTTTTGCAGAAACGTGAGCGGGTGCTGGGCCTGGTCCTGGGAGATGGGTTCTATCAGGATGTGGATGATGCCATTGCAGCCCAGCCCTACGCCCAGTTTGGCATCGTCGTCGTCCATGGTGTCGTACTTGACCAGGGCCGGAATTCCCTGGCTCATGGCCAAACGGGCTTTGCGTAGCGCATCGCCTTCCAGGCAGCCTCCGCTGATAGCGCCGGTCAATTGCCCGTCCTCTGACACCAACATACGCGCACCGGGTCTCCGGTACGAGGAGCCTTCCACATGCACCACCGTGGCCAGAGCCGTTTGCTTCCCCTCCGCCGTATGCCGGCTATACGCCCGCACGATATCCTGAATCTCTTTCATAAATGCTGTTTACACCTATCATCGCCAGATCCTCTGCAAAGACAGAACGAAGATATCGCTTCTACTCTTTTCCTGTCTCCCTAGTTTCTTCTCCTGTTTAAATTACGGCTGTCAACGGTCTAAGATCATAGTAAAACTGATTTGGGATCGATTTGGCGAAAACAGCCTTAAAACAGCACAACCGGACAAGTGAGCAGTCAATTAGCTTTATAGAGGAAACAGATCGTTACATACAAGTAAAAGAAAGGCGGCGTTTCAAAGCTGATTTTAGAAAAATCGCCTTAAAACGCCGCCTTGTTCCGGGCTGGGTTACGAAAACGTCTAATAGAGGGAAATGGTTGGTTTGCTAGAACATGAAACCGAGCCGGGCGGAGAGTCTTTTAAAGGAGTGTTCCTGGGTGATGAAGCTGTTGTTGTTCCAGGTGAGCGTTTGGGTGGTGGTGGCCTTCTGGACCTTGTAGCCTATACTCATCAGGAAAGCAGTGTTGTTCCCCGCTTTGACCCGCATGCCCACGGCCGGGTTGATCATCCAACCTCCTTCGTTCTCTCTGTTGTTGGACTCGTCACTTAACAAAGTGCTGCCGTAACCCGCGTCTACTCCGTAGATGGGGCTGATGCGGGACTTGAGCAGGGTTCCTCTTATTCCCAGGGCCAGGGGCGTCACCAATACCTGGCTGTAAAAGTCCAGGCCAATGGTTGCGCCCACACTGAAGAGGCGGTGCAATTGGTAGCCGTTGAAGAACGTCAACGTAGGAGAGGAGCCGGCGCCATTGAGGGCACTGTTTTTATTGCTCTGGTACAGATAGCCTATTTCTGCCGCACCCACGTACCCGCGGGCGGGCGCATCAGCCGCGGTATTGCCAGGGGCGGAATTGTCCTGGGCCAGGGCGCTCAAAGAAACCATGAGCAACAGCGAGAGCAGCGTAAACGATTTCTTCATCTACGTCTGCGCTGGGGTAACGGGAATTTTGCTGATTAACTTCAGGGCCGCCGGGTTGGAGTAATCATACTGGTATAACCCGTCATCGCCAATCATCAGGAGAATGTCGCCCAGCGGAATCACGTCATAGGCATGGATGTCTTTGATGTGTTTCAACAGGTTATCCGCTACTTTCAGCGGGTCTTTGATGTTAAACACCTTTAGTCCGAAGGCTCCCTCGCAGAGGAAAAGCGTGGAGGCGTCTATGCCCAACCCGTGCGGGTGCTGCATGGGGTAGGTTTTGACCAGTTGCGGACTTGCGGGATTGCTGATGTCAATGACATCCAGTTGGTTTGTAAACCCGGCGCAGGCATTCCCCGAGCGTAGTGTCACCCAGGCTAAATTGCCTTCCACCACTACCGGGTCACAGCTTCTCACGTGCGCATAGGTTGATAAGCGGACGGGGTTAGCCGGGTTGCGGTTGTCATAAATGTGCATGCCGGTGGTTGACCCGATGAAGAGTTTGTCCTGGTAAGGGAAGATGGTTTCAATGCCCCAGCCCAACTGAATGAGCGCGCCTTTCTGCGGATTGGTTTCCTGGGAAATGTCAAACAATTGCATGGAAGAGTTGCTGACGGTGTAGAGGTGATCTTCGGTGATGGTGAAGCGGGCCATGGAGCCGCCTTTCCCGCTGGGTGCGGCACCCCGGGGCATGGCAGCACTGGACTGAAAAGCGCCGTTTCCAATTCCGTCCGCAAACAAAACGGGCTGTGCATTTCCGTCGCAATCAGTTCCTTGATACGGTTCGGTCACTACCTTCTCCTGATACGTGGCGATAAACGTCTCCGCTTGCAGGGCGGCCGGAGTATTGTTGACGGACAGGATATCTTCCACCCGTCTCACCAGCGTGACGGCTTTTGGGTTGGAGATGTCCAGCACCAACAAGTCAATGTAATTGTCGGCGTACAGCGTGTTTCCTTTCACCGCCATGTCTACGTTGCCGGGGATGGAGATGAAACTGAGGCGCTGAGGAGCGGCCGGATTGCTGTTGTCAATGATGTGGATGCCGGCTTGCTGTTCGTTCACGAAAAGGTAGTGACCGTACGAATAGATCTTGCCGGGTTTTTGAAGCGCCCGGGCGGGTTCAACCTGCACAGAGCTCCTTAGCTCGGTTTTAGTCATGTACACCGGTTCATAGGTCGTGTACGTGATGGTAGACTGGCAGTCATCTGTGCAGGAGCCAAGAAACAGCCCCGCGAGTACAAGCATGAATAGATAAGCCAGCTGTTGTTGGAGTAAACGTTTTTTCTGCATACGGGTACGTTAAAGTGAAGGAACAACCAAGAATAAGCCAACGGGTGCTTTACTAGGTAGAGCCCTCCAGTCGCGCGAAGGTTGCATGGCTTTCTGTGGCCGTAACTATTTTCTTTTCACCGCCCTTATAGGATAGATCAACTAGCTAAGTGGCTGTATGGAAGTCTACCATTTAGGAAGGTTGATCAGAATGTAGCTAAGCAGAAAGACGGCAAGCAAGTGCGTTTCGGCAGCGTTCAAGAAAGGTTAGTCTGAATCTTCTTCCTGAGCCTGCACGCCGGGCGGATTGAACAAGCCCCACCGGTCATTCACGAAGTTCCACGGATCGAAGCCCTGCACCCATTCCACGAACAGAAACCGGTATTCTTCTATGGCTTCGCGCAGGAGCCTGAGGTATTGCACGTCTTTGTAGCCGAACATCTCCAGGCTTTTGCAGTGGGAGAGAAGGTCCTGGGCCGCTTTCCGGATGAGGGTCGCGTTTTCCATGCGCAGATCATACAAATCGGCGGCTTCCGCGCCGGCCACTTTCACGGTCAGGAACGCCGCGTCCAACAACATACAGTCCTTCAGCGACGTCAGGATTTCGTCTTCTTCGTCAATCAGGTCCGCTATCTTTTTGGTCAGGGTAAACACCTCCCGTCCTTTGAGGTACAACGGAAGTTTTTCGGGTACCGTGAAGCCTTCGTCGTCGTCGGGAGGAAGCATAAGCGATTGCGTTTTAGTAAATCTACCAAAGAATCAGGAAACGAGGGCAATCTTCAGGTCCTATTTGCACTGAGAGATTTAGCCTTTCTCTAGGGGGCTGTCTTATAACAGCTGACTGAATCTGCTGGAATATTGAGGTAAATTAGCGCCTGATCTATGGATGAAGAAGGAAGCGGAACAAAGAAATACCTCTTCATTCTGAGGTTCTTCGTTGACAGACGTTTCTGTTTTTGCCCTCTTTTACGGAAACACGTTGAAAACGCCCTTTCCGTAAAAGTGCCGATGCGTTACGATGAAAGTGAACGCCATCCTGCTGCGCCCTGGGACAGGAGCTAAGATGGCTTCTGGATGCACTCCCGAAGGAGGAGTTAAGGTTTATTCCGGGCCGGTAAGGTAAGTTCGGGACAGGGAGCCTGCATCTGAGAGGTAGAAGGCATGGGACTCCACGAGCCGGTCACGAAATCTGTGATATAATCTGGGGTGTACCCCATTTTTTTCAAACGCATGGCAAGCACCAGGTTGGCAACCGACATTTGTTCTGTGGGTCCGAAGTACTGATGCGCCTTTAAATTGCTACCATAAATGTGCTCCATACATGATCTAGTAAAATCCAGAGGGGGGATGGTTTTATACTTTTTCTCAATACGGAAAATACTAAATTAAAGATAAGGATTCAAAGAAATGATGATGGTTTTTTTAGGTTATTTGTATTTATATGAAGATCAGCTACTTGACATAATCCTTTTAGTGAATCAAACACGGCAACAGACTTTATAAAGCCTTTCTCAAAAGCAGGAATCTAAAACGAGTTAGCACCGCTTCAGCGGCCTATTAACAGCACAAACCAATCTGCAGGCAAAAAGATAGCCATAAATAGTTATAAATCAGAGCGATTTTAAAATTATTTTCCCAGGGTTTGCACCTTCATGGTAATCTCCTCAATTAGATCTTCACTCCAGCGCTCGGCTATTTGCTCCAGTTCTTGGTTGGTCCAAGGGGCCAGATAGGCCTTTTCTAGCCAAGGTGTGTTCTTGTCAGGGCCAACAGCATAAGACGTATATTCCAGCACACACACCAGATCTTTGTTCAGGTCGAAGGTTTGGGTGCCCGCCCGTTGAAAGCCCGAGAGCCTTAACTTAAGCCCCAACTGTTGCACGTTTCCGTTCTCCAGGCTGATCTCTTTGTCTGAGGAAGAGTGCGGGTCTTTTGTCCAGGTGTCCGCTACCTTTTCCAGTTGGTAATCATCAAACAGGGGGAAAACCTCGGTGAGGTTCTGGTGAATCCGCTCGGCCAGCTGCGGCAGAATTTTGTTGTAGAGATGAAGAAGGCCTTCTTTGTCTTTGGTGTGCTGCACGTTGGTTGTGGGTGTAATGCGTAATTTAAATTGTTAGGCAAAGGTAGGCAAGATCACTGGAAAGTAGCCCTTTTGAACACGTGCCAGGTAAAAGTTGCGCCATAGATGGTAGCCGTGATCAAAGAGGTAAGAAGACGGGGCGTGTGATTTATTGATTAGTATGTAGAGAGAAGGCTTTCACGTGTTTTAGGGGCGTTTTCAAGAAAGTAGGCCGAAAACATAATGGAACACCATAAAAAAAGCCCCACCAAACGGTGAGGCTTTTTTTCAAAAAGTCTTTATTACAAAGACTAAGCGAGTCTAACGTTTACTGCGTTTAGCCCTTTTTTGCCTTCTTTGAGTTCAAAAGTAACTTCGTCGTTCTCTCTGATTTCGTCTACCAGACCAGACACGTGCACGAAATACTCTTGGTTTGAATTGCTGTCTTTAATGAATCCGAAGCCTTTTTCGGTGTTAAAGAATTTTACTTTACCGTTGTTCATATTGTTTTTTGATTATACAGGTACTACCAAGTAAGTAAAAAAATCGTTCAAATGTATCTATTAAAAGAAAAAATTATTTTTTATTAATGAGGCAGTACTTTGTAAAAAGCTGTCTGCGGGCGCTTTACCAATTTAGAGGGGGCGTAGAATGATCTTAACCACTTCATTTTAGGTGGGTAACGCTTCTGAACGAAGCCACTTCCAGCGTCCGGCGGGCGCTGCTTTGTGCTTCAGTCGTGACAAAGCTCTAACTATAGATTTAGGTCCCGTCTTTTCAATTCTCTGGGCGTTCATGGCACCTGATATTGTTGCAGTATTCTACCTGAGAGATGGCTTTGCTTTAAGCCAATTTTAACCTCTTTGCTTGTTACTTTGATGAAGCTGAAAACAAAGGATAATAATATATTACAGGTGCTTTTGCTTATCTATTTGTAAGAAAGAAAATTTAATCTTATTTAAACTTGCCACTTCCAAGAGTAAGGAATATTAAGATACTTAAGGTGAGTTAAAATAAAAGTGCTCCATTTTTTCTACAAACAAGCAAAATCGATCTTTATTACTTGGCTAGTTCATAAAACTTGTTTACAGCAAGCTTAAGATCTATAGTATTATAGTGCAATTATTGACATTTATATCTTAAGCAGCTTTTCTGATTGCATTAAATTGTAGTTATCTGCTTTATTGCTTATTTTTGAATGAGAAAACTATACTATTTTGAATCCCAGCCTAAACCAACCCTTTATGAAAAGAACTCTACTCACCATTGCTTTCCTGATGCCCTTGTTCGTAGCTGCGCAGGAGGTAAAGAAACACCACCAGCCACAGCCTACCAAAGACGTGAACATCCTGGATGTGACTTCTAACCGAACCACCGCCGTGGTCTACAATACACCCAAAGAACTGCAGGCCCTCGTTAAAAAAGACGCGTTTGCGAAAAAGTGGAACGAGGCGATGAAAAAAGAAGAACTTGCCAAAGTGCCCGCGGGCGGAGTGTTGCAGTTTGACATTTCCCGGTACACGGCCGCTTCAGCCGATGCCAAGCTCTTCACCATTCTGGTGTTAGATCCTTCCGGTGCTGAGAAGATGAGAACCAAATTAGAAGGAGTGGTGACACCAGCCATTGTGGCGGGAGTTTCCGGCTTTAAAACCTCAGGTAAACTCGTGTTAGCCCAACCCCTGAAAACCGGTGACTTTGTGTGCGTGTTAGACGAGAAAGAAAACAAGCGCTACGAGTTCCTGGTGAAGAATGACTAAGCGGACCTCTGGCCGTTAATCATTAATTTAAATCATTTAAGAAAGCCCTGTGTCTTCTGCTGATAAGTAGAAGACACAGGGCTTTTCTATGCCTTCCTAATTTTGCTAAAAGTCAAACAAACATTTGATAAATTCTTTGAAGCTTCGTATACTTGTTAGATTGATCTACCAATGAACGGCTGCTGCCCACCAGAAGCAAAGCTTACAAGGCAGCGCCATTGTGATGACATCGGTTTAATGGCCAAGAAAAAGAAAGACCTCCGGCGGGAGAACATCATAGAAATAGCGGCCCAGCTTTTCAAACAGAAAGGCTTTAGCGGTACGTCTATGCGGGATCTGGCGGAGCAAGTCGGGATGGATGCGGCTACCATGTACCACTACATCAGTTCCAAGGACGAGATTCTGAAAACCATCTGCTTTGGCATTGCTACTACCTACATCACCCAACTGGGGGAGATTGAAAGTTCCGATAGCTCTTATATAGAGAAACTGAAGGCCCTGGTCCGGCTGCATCTGCACCTGATGACCACCAAAGGCGCGGAGGTGTCGGTGGCCAACAATGACTGGAAATACTTGTCACCCGAAGCCCTGCAGGAGTTCAAAGACCTGCGTAGCCACTACGAGAAACGGTTTGCCAGTCTCATAGAGGAAGGCATTCAGGCGGGCGAATTACAGGAAGTGAACCGATCCGTGGCCTTGTTCACGCTTCTTTCGGCGGTGAGGTGGGTGGAGCTGTGGTGGAAACCCAACCGGGGCATCACGCTGGAGGAACTGGAAAACACCATCCTAACGATCCTTTTTAATGGTCTGGAGAAAAAACAACCATGAGCAGATTCCATAAAGTAAAGATAAAGCAAGTGCACCGCGAAACGCACGACAGCGTGACCGTCACCCTGGATGTGCCCGAGGAGTTGAAAGACACTTTTCGCTACACCCAGGGGCAGTACCTCACGTTCCGGCGGCACCACAACGGCGAGGAGCTCAGAAGGTCGTATTCCATCTGCTCCAGCCCCCTGGAGAACATCTGGAAGGTGGCCATCAAGAAAGTGCCCGAAGGACGTTTCTCCTCTTTCGCCAACGAGGCTCTGCAGCCCGGCGAAGAACTGGAAGTCATGCCGCCCATGGGAAGATTCTATACCGATCTGCACCCGGAACGTCAGAAGAGCTACGTGATGGTGGCGGCCGGAAGCGGCATCACGCCCATTTTGTCCATCATCAAAACGGTGCTGCTGGCCGAGCCTAAAAGCCAGGTGCTGCTACTCTACGGGAACCGAGGCCGCAACTCCATCATGTTCAAGGAGGAGATCGAAGGCCTCAAAAACAAATTCCTAGATCGGTTCAGCGTCTACCACATCTTAAGCAGAGAGCACGGCGACACCGACCTGCTCTTCGGGCGCATTGACAAGCCGAAAACCCAGTTATTCCTCCAGAAACTTATCAAAGCCGAGGAAGTGGATGAATGCTTCCTGTGCGGACCTGAGGAAATGATCTTCGGCGCCAAGGAAGCGCTGGAAGAGGCAGGTGTGTCCCGCGAGCGCATCCATTTCGAGCTTTTCACCACCGCTGATTCGGGGCAGAAATCCCAAAAACGGGCCGAAAACACCATTGGTTCTGAAGACAAAAAAAGCCAGGTGCAGGTGCGGCTAGACGGCAATTACCTCAACCTGGAGATGTCGTACTACGGCAACACCATTCTGGACGCCGCCGCCGAGACCGGAGCCGATGTGCCTTATTCCTGCAAAGGCGGCGTGTGCAGCACCTGTCGCGCCAAAGTGCTGGAAGGCGAAGTGGAAATGGACGTGAACTACTCCCTGGAACCCGAGGAAGTGGCCGCCGGCTACATTCTCACCTGCCAGGCCCGGCCATTATCTGAGCGGGTGGTGGTAGATTTTGATCAGTAAACCGTAGGGGCAATCCCTTGTGGTTGCCCTCATACAGCTAACCATCGTAAAGGGCAACCACAAGGGATTGCCCCTACAAAGGAATAATCTGTTTTAGAGCCATTTTTCAGGAAATAGGCGAAAAACAGAAACATCGGCCGCAGGGCGAATTTGAAACGTAAGTATCAGCACAACTGTTAAAAGGGTATGGAAACGATCATAGAAAAATCACTGGAAGAAGCATTTGAGGAGAAGATCGCGAACGAGGTCCGGATAGAGCCCAAAGACTGGATGCCGGAGCAGTACCGCAAAACGCTGGTGCGCCAGATCTCGCAGCACGCCCATTCTGAGATTGTAGGCATGCTGCCCGAAGGCAACTGGATCACCCGCGCCCCATCGCTCAAGCGCAAAGCCATTCTGCTCTCCAAAGTGCAGGACGAGGCCGGGCACGGCTTGTACCTCTATAGCGCCGCCGAAACGCTGGGCACCTCGCGCGACCAGATGATCGCGGACCTGCACTCGGGCAAAGCCAAATACTCCAGCATTTTCAACTACCCAACCCTGTCCTGGGCCGATATAGGGGCGATTGGCTGGCTTGTGGACGGCGCGGCCATCATGAACCAGGTGCCTTTAATCAGGACCTCCTACGGCCCGTATGCGCGCGCCATGGTGCGGGTCTGCAAAGAGGAAAGTTTCCACCAGCGCCAGGGCTTCGAGATCATGATGACCTTGTGCAACGGCGCTCCGGCGCAGAAGAAAATGGCCCAGGAGGCGTTCAACCGCTGGTGGTGGCCTACACTCATGATGTTCGGGCCGAAGGACGAGGAATCGCCCAACACTGAGCAGTCCATGCGCTGGAAAATCAAGCGGTTCACCAACGATGAGCTGCGCCAACGCTTCGTGGACATGATGGTGCCACAAGCTGAGTTCCTGGGCTTAACCGTGCCCGACAAAGACTTGAAATGGAACGAAGCCAAAAACGGCTATGACTTTGGGGATGTGGACTGGGAGGAGTTCTGGAACGTTGTGAAAGGCAACGGGCCTTGCAACAAAGACCGCATCAGTACCCGCGTGAAAGCGCACGAAGAAGGCGCCTGGGTGCGCGAAGCCGCACTGGCCCACGCCCAAAAACGTGCCCAGCGCGAAGCTGAAAAGCAGGGCAGTTAAACTAAACGATTCTTTCATTCACCCCATCAAAATACCAACTATGAGTCAGCAGAAAGAATGGCCACTGTGGGAAGTCTTCATCCGAAGCAAGCAGGGCCTTGACCATAAACACGTAGGCAGCCTGCACGCCGCCGATGCCGAAATGGCGATCCAGAACGCCCGTGATGTGTACACCCGCCGCATGGAAGGGGTGAGCATCTGGGTGGTGGAGTCCAGGAACGTGCACGCGTCCAATCCAGACGAGGCCGCCGCTTTCTTTGACCCCGCCAACGACAAAGTGTACCGGCACCCAACCTTTTACGAGGTTCCTGCCGAAATCAAAAATATGTAAGTGCCATGGATCTACACCATACCCCCACGGCCGCCGTCCAGACGTACTCGCCGGAGCTCCGGGCGCTGCTGTTTGGCTACACCCTGCAACTCGCCGACACCAGCCTCATTCTGGGGCATCGGCTGTCTGAGTGGTGCGGGCACGGGCCCATTCTGGAACAGGACCTGGCCATGGCCAACATCGCCCTTGATCTGATAGGCGAGACCCGCAGCCTGTACCAATACGCCGCCGAGCTGGAAGGGAAAGGCCACTCTGAAGATGATCTGGCGTACCTGCGCGAGGCCGTGGACTACAAGAACCCGCTGCTGGTGGAACTCCCCAACGGCGATTTCGGGGATACGGTCATGCGCCAGTTTCTCTTTGATGGTTTTCACCTCTTTTTGCTAAAAGAGCTCCAGAACAGCCCTGATCCGGGCTTGGCCGCCATCGCAGCCAAATCCTTCAAAGAAGCCAGCTACCACCTCAAGTGGAGCTCGGAATGGATCATTCGTTTAGGAGACGGCACTGAGGAGAGCAAACGCCGCATCCAGAAAGCCTTGGCGAATCTATGGCGCTACTCCGGCGAGCTCTACACCATGACTCAGACCGAGCAGCAGTTGGCCCAGTCCGAATTCATCCCGGATTACGCGACGCTACAACCGCAATGGGACGCGCACGTCGCCCGGGTCTTCGCCGAAGCGACCCTGGAGGTGCCGCAAAACGTGTTCATGCAGCAAGGCGGTAAAACCGGCCGTCACACGGAACACCTGGGCTATCTCTTAACCGAACTGCAGTACCTGCAACGCGCTTATCCGGGGCTGGAGTGGTAAATTAACTGGTTGTTTTGGGCTTGTTTTTCTAAAATCGGCTTTAAAACAGCTACTGAATTCAACTCGTTTTTTCATCCTAAAAGGATCTTAGGGGCGAACGGCAGGTGCGGTGAATGAAAGCCAATCTAGTTCGCCCACAAGATCTTTCCAAGATGACAAGAAGGGGAGAGGCTATTAGAAGAACTTACTAAAACAAGCACAAGAATATCCTTCGTCTTGCTACCTGATACGTGCTACTTGATACTACCAAAGTGACTGCCGAAGAAAACATCTGGAAACTGCTGGAAGAGGTCTCTGACCCGGAGATCCCGGTGCTGAGCATCCTGGATCTGGGCGTGCTCAAAAAGGTGCAGGTGCAGGAAAACGGCAAGGTGCAGGTCACCATCACGCCCACGTACTCGGGTTGTCCGGCCATGAACACCATTGCCGCTGACATCAAGCTGAAGCTCCTGGCAGAAGGGTACCCTGACGTTGCCGTCAATCTGCAGCTCAGCCCCGCCTGGACCACTGATTGGCTCACGCCTGAGGGAAAGCGGAAGCTGGAGGATTACGGCATTGCGCCGCCCGTAGAACCGGAAGGAGATATTCACGCGCTTTTCGGGCGGGATACCGTGGTGCGCTGCCCGCTCTGTACCTCTGAAAACACGAAACTGATCAGCCAATTCGGGTCCACATCCTGCAAGGCGCATTACCAGTGCGAGAACTGCCTGGAGCCGTTTGACTATTTCAAGTGCCTCAAATAAACCTATGACCCAAACGACCTACATCACTTATTCGCTGGAAAACGGCGTCGCGACGCTTACTTTGAACCGTCCTTCCGTTTTCAATAGCTTCAACCGCGAGATGGCCCTGGCGTTGCAGGAACACCTGCGGGCCTGCGCCCAGAATGACGAAGTACGCGCAGTGGTGCTCACCGGCGAGGGGAAAGCTTTCTGCGCCGGCCAGGACCTGGCCGAAGCCACCGCCCCCGAGAGCATGGAAATCTCCCGGATTGTGGTGGAGCATTACAACCCCATCGTGCTGCTGCTGCGCGAGCTGAACAAGCCCGTGATTGCGGCCGTGAACGGCGTAGCCGCCGGAGCCGGCGCCAACCTGGCTCTTGCCTGTGACCTGGTAGTTGCCAAGGAATCGGCATCGTTTATCCAGGCGTTCAGCAAAATCGGCCTGATTCCAGATAGCGCGGGAACGTTCTTCCTGCCGCGGCTCATCGGCCTGCAACGCGCCTCGGCCTTGATGATGACCGGCGACAAGGTAAGCGCCGCTGAAGCCGTGCAGATGGGCATGATCTACAAAACTTTCACGGATGATTCCTTCCAAGCCGAAGTAGCGGCCCTGGCCCAGAGAATGGCGCAGATGCCCACCAAAGGACTAGCGTACACCAAACAACTGCTGAACGTCTCGTTTCAGCATACCCTGGCCGAGCAGCTGGATCAGGAGGCCGTGTACCAGCAACAAGCCGGCCAGACAACTGATTTCAAGGAAGGTGTAGAAGCCTTTATTCAGAAGCGGAAACCTAATTTCACGGGACAATGATTGTAGGAATCATCGGGAGCGGAGCCATGGGCTCGGGCATTGCGCAGGTCATCGCCACGGCGGGACACAAAGTGCATCTGCTGGACAATAACACGCAGGCGCTGGAACGGGCCGCCAAATCCATTAAGGACACGTTGCGGAAAATGGCCTCAAAAGGCAGGATCTCCGAAAACGAAGCGGCTGACATTCTGGACCGCCTGAACTTCACCGAGAACAACCAGGAGTTCGGGAACTGTGACCTGCTACTGGAAGCGGTGGTAGAAGACCTGCAGGTGAAACAGCAGTTATTCAAAGAGTTGGAATTGATGGTGACGGAGGACTGTATTCTCGCTACCAACACGTCCTCGCTCTCCATTGCCTCTATTGCGGCGGCCTGTGAGAAGCCCGAGCGATGCATCGGCATTCACTTTTTCAATCCGGCCCCGTTGATGCCGCTGGTGGAGATCATCCCGGCGGTGCAGACCCGCGAGGGCCTGGCGGAGGAAATCAAGCAGATGGTGCAGTCCTGGGGCAAGGTGCCGGTCATCACCAAAGACACGCCGGGTTTCATCGTGAACCGCGTCGCGCGTCCGTACTACGGCGAGGCCATCCGGATGTACGAAGAAGGCATCGCCGATCCCGCCACCATTGACTGGGCCATGACCGAGCTGGGCGGCTTCAAAATGGGACCGTTCACCTTGATGGACTTCATCGGGCACGATGTCAATTACCGCGTTACCGAATCGGTGTTCGCTTCGTTCTTCTTCGATCCCCGCTACAAGCCCTCGTTCACCCAGAAGCGCCTTTTTGAGGCCGGGTACTTCGGCCGGAAATCGGGCAGGGGCTTTTTCAATTACCAGGAAGGGGCCGTGCCGCCGGAACCCACCAAAGACGAGGAACTGGGTAACTACATCCTCAACCGCATCTTGGTCATGCTCATCAACGAGGCGATTGAAGCGCTGGCCATGAACGTCGCTTCCAAAGAAGACCTGGAACTGGCCATGACCAAAGGCGTGAATTACCCCAAAGGATTGCTAGCCTGGGCCGATGAACTGGGAGCGGAGCACGTGCTGGCCAATCTGGATGCCCTGTACAAAGAGTACCACGAAGACCGTTACCGCGCCAGCCCGCTCCTCCGGAAAATGGTTCGCGAAAACAAGACGTTCTTTCCTTAAGAAGGAGATCCGTTTAGAGCTTGTTTTTGAAAAAGAGGCTCTAAA
>NZ_JACOAF010000042.1:0-42769 GCF_014269285.1 Rufibacter sediminis | reverse complement strand
GGATTTACTTCCGTGACTTACCATTCATTAGTCACGGAAGTAAATCCGCGCCATAGAGATAAAATCATCCGTTTTGGGGCTCTTTTCTTAAAACAGGCTCAAAACGAATCGTAGTTTATTCAAAGTACAACAATGACGTCAAGTCATTGAACCAATAGCAGAAAACAGATGAAGCAAGCATATCTAGTAGACGGCATCCGTACGCCCATTGGCAACTTTGGCGGAGCCTTGGCGTCTGTCCGGCCCGATGATTTGGGAGCCCTCGTGATCCAGGAGTTACTGAAACGGAATCCCGGCGTTGATCCGGCGGCCATCGCTGATGTCATTATGGGCTGCGCGAACCAAGCGGGCGAGGACAACCGCAACGTGGCACGCATGTCGTTGCTGCTGGCGGGTTTGCCGTTTTCGGTGCCCGGCGAGACCATCAACCGGCTGTGCGCCTCAGGTTTGTCAGCCTCCGTGGCGGCTGCGCGCGCGATTCAGAGCGGCGATGGCGATCTGTTTGTGGCCGGTGGACTGGAGAACATGACGCGCGGCCCTTGGGTGATTTCCAAAACCAGCACGCCCTTCGGCCGCGATGCCCAGATGTTCGATTCCAGTTTCGGCTGGCGCTTCGTAAACCCGAAAATCCATGAGGTGTTCGGGACCGATGGCATGGGAGAAACCGCCGAAAACCTGGCCCGCCGCGAGAACATCACCCGCGAGGACCAGGATGCGTTTGCGCTATGGTCGCAGCAGAAAGCCACCCAGGCGCAAGCCGCCGGACGGTTTGCCGAAGAGATTGTACCGGTTTCCATTCCGCAGAAGAAAGGCGAGCCCAAGGTGTTTGCGCAGGATGAATTCATCAAGCCTACTACTACCCTGGAGGTTCTTTCCAAGCTGCGACCCGCTTTCCACAAAGAAGGAACCGTGACCGCCGGCAACGCCTCAGGGCTGAACGATGGGGCCGCCGCGCTTTTATTTGCCTCGGAGGAAGCCCTAAAAACGTATAACCTCACGCCCAAAGCCCGCTATGTCTCCATGGGAGCGGCCGGCGTAGAGCCCAGGTACATGGGCATGGGTCCGGTTCCTGCTTCGCAGATGGCGCTCCAGAGAGCGGGCCTCACCTTGAACGACATCGACCTGATCGAAATCAACGAAGCCTTCGCCTCGCAGGTCCTGACTTGCACCCGCGCCTTGGGTATTGATGACCAGGATTCCCGTATCAACCCCAACGGCGGAGCCATTGCGTTGGGCCATCCGCTGGGCATGAGTGGGGCCCGCATCTTGAACTCGGCGGCCATTGAGCTGCACAAACAGAACAAGCGGTACGCCCTGGTGACCATGTGCGTAGGCGTAGGGCAAGGGTACGCCGCCATCATTGAACGGGTATGATCTACGAGTTCAACGGCTACATTCCGGTCGTCCACGAGAGCGCCTTCGTGCACCCGCAGGCCACCGTCACGGGTAATGTGATCATCGGGAAAAACGTCTACATCGGGCCGGGAGCAGCCATCCGGGGCGATTGGGGCGAGATCATCATTGAAGACAATTGCAACGTGCAGGAAAACTGCACCATTCATATGTTCCCCGGCACCACCGTACACCTGAAGGAAATGGCCCATATCGGGCACGGAGCCATCATCCACGGCGCAACCATCGGGCGTAACGTGCTGGTGGGCATGAACGCGGTAATTATGGACCGGGTGGAGATTGGTGATGAAAGCATTGTGGGCGCCCTGTGCTTCGTGCGGGCCGATGAAAAGATTCCGCCCCGCAGCGTAGTGGTAGGCAATCCGCATAAGATTGTGAAAGAGGTGAACGACGAGATGATCTCCTGGAAAACCGAAGGCACCCAGGTGTACATGCAACTTCCTCAGGATTGCCACGCTTCTTTAAAACCCTGCGAGCCGCTGCGGAAAGTACCGCAAGACCGGCAAAAGCAAGCCGCCGGTTACCAGACCTGGAACGAGCGGAAAGGCGAGTAGAGGATAGTGTTTTGAGCACGTTTTTAAAAAATCGGCTTTAAAATACACTTCATCCTTAACAAAAAGCGAGCAGAAGAATAGTCCTTGAGCTAGAGCGCTGCTCCCTCTTTGTCATCTTAGAAGGATCTCGGTGCAAGCGGAAAACGTGTATTAGGTGCTTTTCTAGTTCGCCCACAAGATCCTTCCAGGACGACAAAGGAGTGAAAGGATACACTAAAATGGGTAGGATATTATCCAAAGACTAACAAGCAGCAATTAACAACTACAGATATGGACGCAGTATTGCAGAATTACGCCATGGGGCAATGGACCCCCGGTTCTGGAAAAGAAAACGAGATTGTAGATGCCGTCACCGGAGAATTCATCTGCGTGGCCTACAGCGGCGGTCTGGATTTCAACGCCATGATGGAATACGCCCGCGCCAAGGGAAACCGCGCCCTCCGGAAGATGACCTTCCAGGAACGCGGCCGCATGCTCAAAGCGCTGGCCTTGCACCTGCAGGAGAAGAAAGAAAGCTTCTACCAGCTGAGCTACCGCACCGGAGCCACCCGGGCCGACAGTTGGGTGGACATTGAAGGCGGTATCGGGAACCTGTTTGCCTATGCCTCGCTGCGCAAGCAGTTCCCGGACAAGCCTTACTTTGTGGAGGACGAACCCATTGGCTTGTCCAAGGGCGGTACGTTCATGGGCCACCACATTCTTGTTCCCAAAGAAGGCGTGGCCGTGCACATCAACGCCTACAACTTCCCGGTGTGGGGCATGTTGGAGAAGATTGCGGTGAACCTGCTGGCGGGCATGCCGGCCATCGTGAAACCCGCGCCCATCACCGCTTTCCTCACGGAGGCCGTGGTGCGGGAAATCATCGCTTCTAACCTTTTGCCTGAAGGCGCTCTGCAACTGGTGACGGGCACCGGCGAAGGCATTCTGGATCATGTGACCTATCAGGATGTGGTGACCTTTACGGGCTCGGCCCACACGGGGCGTTTGCTCAAAGCGCACCCGCGGCTCATCCAGGAAGCGGTGCCGTTTACCATGGAAGCCGATTCGCTCAACAGCTCCGTATTGGGCGAAGATGCGGTGCCGGGCACTCCTGAGTTTGATCTGTTCATTAAGGAAATCCGGAAGGAAATCACGTCCAAGGCCGGGCAGAAGTGTACCGCTATCCGGAGAGCCATTGTGCCGGAGAAGCTGGTGGAGGACGTGCAGATCGCGTTAGGGAAGGAACTCTCCAAAACAGCCATCGGGAATCCGCAGGCCGAGGGGGTGCGCATGGGCTCGCTCGTGGGCCGCGAGCAACTACAGAAACTGCGCGCGCAGGTGAAGGAACTCGCCAAGCAAACGCCCATTGTATACGGCGATCTGGACAAGGTGAACCTCATTGGCGCGAATCAGGAGAAAGGCGCGTTTATATCGCCCATCGTGATGCTGAACCCCGAGCCGTTTCGGTTCACCGATTCCCACGAAGTGGAGGCGTTTGGCCCGGTGGCCACTCTCATGCCGTACAAAGACTTGGAGGAGGCCATTGAACTGACCAAAATGGGCAAAGGCTCTCTGGTGGCATCCATCGCCACGGCGGACCCGATGATCGCGCAGGAATTCGCGATTGGCGCGGCAACGCATCACGGGCGCATTCTGGTGCTGGACAACGCCTGCGCGAAGGAAAGCACCGGCCACGGTTCGCCCATGCCCATGCTCACGCACGGCGGTCCGGGCAGAGCGGGCGGCGGCGAGGAGATGGGCGGCATCCGGGGCGTGAAGCATTTCATGCAACGCACTGCCATCCAGGGCTCGCCCACCATGATCACGGCCATCACGGGCGTGTACCAGCAGGGGGCGAAGCAGATCGAAAAAGACGTACATCCCTTCCGGAAGCACTTCGAGGAACTGGAGATCTCCGAAACCTGGGTGACGCACCGCCATACCGTAACCGAAGCGGATATCACCAACTTCGCCAACGTCTCCGGTGACCATTTCTACGCCCACGTGGATGCCACCTCGCTGGAAGGCACCTTGTTTACCGGACGCGTGGCCCACGGCTACTACATCCTGTCCAAAGCCGCCGGCATGTTTGTGGACCCCAAGAAAGGCCCCGTGCTCTTAAACTACGGTCTGGAGAACTGCCGCTTCACCAAACCTGTATACCCCGGCATGACCATCGGGGTGAAACTAACCGTGAAAGAAAAAGTGGCTCAGGAGAAACGCAGCGCAGAAGACGTCGCCAAAGGCATTGTGAAATGGCTCGTGGATGTCACCGATGAAACCGGCGAAACCGTCGCCATTGCCACCATTATGACGATGGTGAAGAAGCGGGATCAGAGCTGAGATTTGTAGATGGGGAAATTTGGAGATGTGGAAATTTGAAAATTTGAAAATTCTGGATGGATTAGAATTCCTGATTAGCGGCTGTTTTTAGAAAAAGAGCCGCTAATCAGGAAATAATGATTCTGGCGCGAGACTCCAGTCTCGTGACATGGGATGTTGCGAGTCTCCAGACTCGCCGGAAAGGTAGGAGGTGCATTTCGCAATGCGTGAGATCGCTGCTGGGGCAGCGAGGATAGTCAGAGACTATCCCTTATCCATTGGCACGAGTCTGGAGACTCGCGCCAGTTTTAAGTAATGATTAGAAATATAAAGCAAAAATGACCGAGACAGGCCACGTAAACTCCACCCTTGACAAAGCAGGAATCTGCACCATTTCTTTTTTTCATCCGTCGCATAACTCACTTCCGGGTAAGATTTTACATGAGTTAGCCTCTACCATTACCCAAGCTGGGAATGAGGCCAACGTGAAAGTGATTGTGCTGAAAAGTGAAGGAGAGCGCACGTTCTGCGCCGGGGCCAGCTTTGATGAACTGATTGCCATTCAGAACAAAGAACAGGGGCTGGAATTCTTCTCCGGTTTCGCGAAGGTGATCAACGCCTGCCGTACCTGTGGCAAAATCATCATCGGGCGGGTGCAAGGGAAAGCGATTGGCGGGGGAGTGGGCGTGGCCGCCGCAACCGATTACTGCTTCGCCACCCAGAACGCCGCGGTGAAACTGAGCGAAATAGCCGTGGGCATCGGGCCGTTTGTGGTTGGTCCGGCCGTGGAGCGGAAGATGGGGCTGTCCGCTTTTTCTCAGCTGGCGCTGGATGCCACCGAATTCCGTTCCGCTGAATGGGCCAAAGAAAAGGGCCTGTACGCCGAGGTGTATGATTCTGTTCAGGGGATGGATGAAGCCGTGCAAGCCTTTGCCCTTCAACTTGCCAGCTACAGCCCCGAGGCGTTGACGGCGCTCAAGGAAGTCTTCTGGTCCGGCACCGAACACTGGGACACGCTTCTGCTGCAACGCGCCGGCATCAGCGGTACGCTGGTCTTGTCTGACTTCACCCGCAACTTTATCCAGGGTTTTAAGTCAAAGTAACTGATACTTAATTAAAAGCCCCGCTTGTGCAAGACAGGCGGGGCTTTTTTATTAGCATTTGCTTAAGGAAGGTTTAGAGGCTCTTTTTTGAAAATACTCCCCAAAACGGTAAGCATAAATCGCTATGGTTAATGTTGGACCAGCACTTTCTTAGTGCCCGTTACGGGTTTTCCGTTCAGATCAAGTACTTGCAGGTAATACATGCCTGGGGCCAATGCTTGGGTGGAGATTTGGGTTTGCCCCGTGAATTTCTGGCGGTGCAAAAGCTGTCCCTGACTATTGAGCAGCCGCACTTCTACCTGGCCCGCTACACCGGCACATTGCACCTGCACTACTTCGTTACTAGGCACCGGAAACACGGAGATATCCGCCTTTTGTGCCTTACTACCTTTTACCGCAACTACAGAAGATAATTCAAACCCGCCGCCTTCGTCTACCTGTTTCAGCTGGTAATATAGCGTCTCAGTGGGTGCTGCTTCATCCAGGAATAGGTACTGCGAGGCTGTGGCGCAGTTCCCTTTGCCCGGTACAAACCCGATTTTTCTAAATTCCGGCTCCGAATCCGTTTTCCGGTACACCTCAAACCCTGCGTTCTGCTTTTCAGAGGCGGTGCTCCAGTGCAGCTCTACCTGCTGCCGCCCTCTTTTCGCGCTGAATTGAGTCAATTTTACGGGTAAGGTGGTTACCGGGAGCGTCACATTAAACGCCGAGGAACCGCTTAAGGAAACGATCAGGTTCTTTTTAATGGGATCATAGCGGGAGAATTCCACCTTGTCCCCGGTCACCGAGGAATGAGCCGCCTCCATCGCCAAGGTGAGCACGGTAGCATCGCTGACGTAGCCAGTGTAGGCGAAGTCGCTTTGGCGTTCCCACTGGCTGTTCACCCGTTGGCTGGATTGCAGCAGCACTTTTGATCCATATTGCAGTTCTCGTCCCTTTTCCAGAAACGCCTGAGAGAAATGGCCGGCCTTGTTCAGGGAGAAGAAGGTGAAGCGCGCATCTGAGGAAACCGGCTCGGCTAATTTGATTTGGGTCACGCTGATGGTATCACCTTGGGCAAAAGCCAAATCCTGATACTCTGCCTCATCGGAGGCAAGGGCCGCCACCTGTGGCGAGCTCTCCGTGGTGATGGTGGCCGAAGTAGTGGTATAAGGTTGCAACAGAGACAGGAACTGCGTTTGCGCTACCCCTGTCTTTTGCACTTGCATGGTCGTGTGGTTCTCGGTGGTGTTGTAGACAAGCTCATGTCCGTTCGTGGCTTTCACATAGCCCGAGGCCCCATCGGTGGCGGTGACGTGGGCTTTCAGGCGTATGCCGTTTTTCTGCCAGATACCTTCATGCGCCGCCAGGCTATCAGTGAACGTGCCGGTGGCGGCGGTGCCGCCCTCCAAGCCGTAGCCATGCAGTTGCCAGGTGTAGGTGTGGGCAGAGGTAGAACTCACGGCATCGGCGATCAGGAAGTAGTTGTTCCGTACGTGAAGCGTTTTACGGATGATTTCGGTGCCCTGGTAGGTGGTTTTCACTTCGCCATAACTGAGACGGCTGTTGCTGAACGTGTTCTGGATAAAACCCTCGGCGTCATTGGTGGCCCCCGCGGTACCCATAGCCGGACCGGCTCCGTCAACTAGAATAAGGTTGTGGTGCACTCCTTCGCCCACGGCGGCTCGGTTGGCGCTGCTCAGGTAACCCGGGTCCAGGGCCAGCAATTGCCCTTTGGCGTGCAGGATGAAAGAACTGGCATCGCCGTTGTTGTGGCCGCCGGAGACTTTCTGCGACAAACCGTTTTTACCGTACACGTGCAGGTAGCTAGCCAGCGTGTCATTATCTGATCTGAAGACCAGGTTCCCGCTGTGTGGCAACGCCGTGAGAGAGGGGTTGGCAGGAGTGGAGAAAGCTAAGTTAGATGCCAGAAAAGCCGCCCGCATGTCCACGGTGCCATCTTTCAGCTGCTTTGCCAGAGAGTTCAGCTGATTGGTAGAAAAATTGGTAAAGGCCATGGGGTTCAGGTACTTGCTTTTGCCGGTGAGGGCCAGTTCGGGCATGCCCATGTCTACGTATGAATCTTCCAGCGCCGGAAACCGCCCGTCGGGCATCTGAATGGCGTAAATCCAGTCATACAGCAGGTCATAGCTGGGGTCAAAGTAGGGATTCCGGATGCTGCGCGTAGTCGTGCCGTAGGTGTAATTCATGGCCACATCGGGCAGAAAATTCCCCATGGATCGGATGAAGGGCAGACAGTTGAGGAAGGCGTACTTGAAATAGTAGGGGCCTTCGGCGTAGCCGGTTAGCACATTGGGGTCCGACTGACGGTTGGCATCACGCCAGAGTACGTTGTCCATGTGGTAGAGGCCGGTGTTGATCCAGTTGCTGGGTTGCAGCCAGGCATCTGTGCCGCCTACGTCGTTCAGGACCACCGCCGCCAAGCCTAAGGCCGAGGCGGTCATTAGGGTGTGGTTGTTCTTGATGGTCCCATAAAACGTGGTTCCCCAAAAAGGGGTGATGGACTGTTTGTACAGGTTCCCCGCAAATTCCTGTAGTTTGGCCCGGGCCGTAATCAGAGAATCTACTGGTTCACCCGCGCCCCGCAGCAAGTCATAGGCCACCATGTAATCAATCAATTCCTTGGATCGCCATTGCCACTCGGTGTAAGTACCCCCGGAGAAAGAGGCGTATACTTCCACGGCGGTGTTGATGCCCTCCAGCAGCTTCTTCGATTTGGAAACGAAGGCGGCGCGCTCTGTTTCTGAAAGCTGCAGGACGGTGCCACCACTCGGTTTACGGTTCAGGAGTGCGACAAAGGCGGCATTTTTGGCAAAAGCGGCCCTCGCCCTCCGGTCATTGGAGGAAGTGTTGTTGGTGGTGGCCGAGCCCGTCACGTTGCTGTACACTCCCGAGTAGAGAGTATACCGTACTCCCGAGGAAATCGCCTGCTGCACGTTGGGCACCTGCGAGGCTTTCAATAACGTACGCGGGTAGCTCAAATCTGCCTGAGCGGGAACCCAACTCCCAATTTGGGCTTTAAGCGAAGAGGAATAACCTGTATAAAGTAAAAGAAAAAATATAATTTTTAATAGAGGATTGTAAAGCTTTATCTTCATCTAATTCAACTATATGTAGCTTCAAGGCGTGTATAAGTTGAGTGTTCAATGAAATAATTCTAAAAAGAGTTCCTGGTAGTTAAGTATATAATTGCAATTAGGATAGATGCTAAGTGAGACGATAGTTTATTTAGGGTTAGGTATTTTCTCTATTGTAACACCTTCAATTTCAGCATACTTCTTTTAAAAGCAGCTTACTCTTAGAGCATAAAGGGTGGCTTCGGTGAAGCAACTAACAAATGGTAGGCACATTTTTGCCTTTTGAGGCTGTTTTCCGAAAAAGAGCCCCAAAATGAAACTAAACCTACTAACAAGGTTTGATTTGCTACACAAACGTTGTAATGTAGGATGAGCACCTCCTTGATGATGGTCTTGTGGTACAATGATCTGGATTAACGCTTTTACATGTAAAAAGCATTTTAGTTAATATAATATAGGCTAAATGAATAAAAACATGTAAAATTACTTTCTCAGTAGAAGAAAACAGTAGAATGTCATTCCACTATAAGCGTATCATTGTTAAGATTGGGTCCAACGTGCTGACGCAGGAGAACGGCATGCCGGACGAGGCTCGTATCCGGCATCTGGTGGAGCAGATCGCCACTCTGAAGAAGGAGGGGAAGGAAGTCATCGTGGTCTCCTCCGGGGCCGTGGCCTCCGGCCGAAGCCTGATCCAACTTTCAGAAAAGACTGATGCCGTGAGTGCGCGGCAGTTGCTGGCCTCGGTGGGGCAGGTGAAACTCATTAATACCTATTCGCAGCTGTTCAGCCAGCACCAACTCGTCTGCGCCCAGGTGCTGGTCACCAAAGAAGATTTCCGGGACCGGGGCCATTACCTGAACATGAAGAACTGCTTCCAGGTGCTGTTGCAGAACAACGTGATTCCGGTGGTGAACGAGAACGACGTGATCTCCGTGACTGAATTGATGTTCACCGACAATGACGAGCTGGCGGGCCTCATCGCCTCCATGCTCAACGCCGATGCGCTCCTGATTTTGAGCAACGTGAACGGCATCTACAACGGCGACCCCAAAGATCCAGCCAATACCGTTATCAAAGACATTGACGCGTCCACCACCGGTTTCTCCTCCTTCGTGACCACCCAACGTTCGCAGTTCGGGCGGGGCGGCATGATCACCAAATGCCACATGGCCCGCAAAGTGGCGCAGTTGGGCATTGCCGTGCACATTGCCAACGGGAAAACCGAAAACGTGCTGCTGAAGCTGTTCAACAACGAAGTTGAGAACACCCGCTTTCTGCCGGATAAATCCGCTTCCGGCAAGAAAAAGTGGATCGCGCACTCGGGCACGTTTGCCAAAGGCGTGATTCAAATCAACGAAGGCGCCAAAGCCGCTCTGTGCGGCTCCTTCACCGCGAAAAGTCTGCTGCCCGTGGGCGTGCTGCAGATTCAGGGCGATTTCCAGAAGGGCGACATTGTGAAGCTCATCGATGAACAGCACCAACAGGTGGGATTCGGGATTGCGGAGTACGGCTCCGAGAAAGCTCTGGAACGCTTGGGCCAGCAGAAACAGAAACCGCTCGTTCACTATGATTACCTCTTCCTGAACCCCGAGCCGGTGGCGTGATCGTTTCAAGCCTTCTTTCAGGAAAACAGGTCTAAAACGCACCCAGCTGGCAAGTTATGGGTGCATCCCTCAAGTTCATTCACGCATGGAGTACACAGATTATTTCAAGAAGACCCAGACCGCCAGCCGCTCGTTGGGAAGGTTATCTGATGACCAGATCACGGCGGTGCTGCTGGAAGTAGCCGCCCAGGCAATCGCGCAGCAGGACCTTCTACTCGCTGAGAACGGGAAAGACCTGGCCCGCATGGCTCCGGACGATCCTAAATATGACCGTTTGCAACTGACCCCGTCTCGGCTCCAGGATATCACGAAGGATCTGGAGAACGTTGCCGGGCTTACCTCACCTTTGGGGAAAGTGTTGCTGGAGAGGGAGCTGCCCAATGGCTTGCAGCTCTCCAAAGTGCGGGTGCCGCTGGGGGTGATCGGGATCATCTATGAGGCGCGGCCCAATGTGACCTTTGACGTGTTTGCGCTCTGCCTTAAGACCGGCAACGCCTGTGTGCTGAAAGGCGGCAGCGATGCCGATGCTTCTAACCAGGCCATCGTTTCCATCATTCACCAAGTCTTGCAGCGGCACGGTCTGAATCCTGATCTCATCACTTTGCTGCCGCCCGAACGCCAGGCCACCGAAGCGCTGTTGCAGGCCATTGGTTACGTGGATGTGCTGATTCCCCGCGGTAGTCAGTCCCTGATTGACTTCGTGCGGCAGAACGCCAAAGTGCCGGTCATTGAAACCGGAGCCGGTATCGTGCACACGTACTTTGACTATTCCGGCGATCTGGAGAAAGGGAAGAAGATCATCTTCAACGCCAAAACCCGCCGGGTGAGCGTCTGCAATGCCCTTGATTGCCTGCTGGTGCACCAGGCTCGCCTGACAGATCTTCCCGCCTTAGCGGCACCTTTGGCCGAGGCAAAGGTGGAAATTTTCGCCGATGAGCACACCTTTGAGGCGCTGGAACCCACCTATCCCGCCGACTTGCTGCACGTAGCCGCCCCAGACCACTTCGGGACGGAATTCCTTTCCCTGAAAATGGCCGTAAAAATCGTTCCTGATCTAGCTGCCGCTCTGGAGCACATCAACCGGTACAGTTCCAAACACAGCGAAGCCATCATCTCGGAGGATCCTGAAAGCCTGCAGACCTTCCTGAACAGCGTGGATGCCGCCGCGGTGTACGCCAACGCTTCCACAGCTTTCACGGATGGGGCGCAGTTTGGGCTGGGGGCCGAGATTGGCATCAGTACCCAAAAGCTGCACGCCCGCGGGCCCATGGGGCTGGAGGAGCTCACCAGCTACAAATGGCTGGTGCGCGGCAACGGGCAAGTGAGAAGTTAACTTCTTGCCTGTTTGCGGCTTTTCGTTCTACTTTTGCTCCACTTCACCATTTCACCTATCATGTTCAAATCTACCAAATCGCTGGGCTTCCTGGCTCTGTTGCTGCTACTGGGCGCTTGCCGTTCTGCCAAAACTGTTTCGTTGCCCGAAGGTGTTCCTATAGTGACCCGTGCCCAGTGGGAAGCCCTGGAACCGGTCCTCCCCATGAAGACCCACGTTCCCCAGAAAATCACCATCCACCACACCGCAACCAAGCAGAACGCCAGCCGCACCCTGGAACAGAAGCTCAAGGCCCTGCAAAAATTTTCGGTGGAGCGCAGCCCGCTTTCCGATGGACGCATCAAAGAACCCTGGGCCGATGTGCCTTACCACTTCTACATTTCGGTTGACGGGTCTATTGGCGAAGGCCGACAGCTGCAGTACGTAGGTGACTCTAATACCCCGTATGATCCATCGGGCCATGTCTTGATTGTGCTGGAGGGCAATTTCAACAATGAAAAAGTGACCGAGCCGCAGCTCAAAAGCCTGAAAACTCTGATGCTGTCCGTAGCCAAACGCTGGAAGATCTCCGGCGACAACATCTCCGGGCATAAAGACAATGCCACCACCGCCTGCCCCGGCGAAGACCTGTACCAGCTTTTGCCGGAACTCAGAGCCATGGTGAACAGCGGCAAAATGTAGGGTTCAGTTTACAGGTGAAGAGTAAAGGGAATAACTCTACCTGATCCTTTACCCGTTAGCCCCTTCATTAACCATCAGATTTACCCATAAAAGCTATGAAAGCACTTCTGCTGATCGATATACAAAATGATTTTATTCCGGGTGGCGCGTTGGCGGTGCCCGAGGGAGATGCTATTCTGCCCATCGTCAATGCGCTGCAACCGCAGTTTGACGTAGTGGTGGCGACCCAGGATTGTCACCCGGCAAACCACAAGAGCTTTGCCTCGCAGCATGCGGGCAAGCAGGTCTTCGAAACAACACAGCTGAATGGCTTGGAGCAGGTCCTCTGGCCCGACCATTGTGTGCAGGGTACGCCCGGGGCGGAGTTTTCTGCCCAGCTGGACATGTACCGGGTAGAAGCCATCTTCCGGAAAGGCACTGATCCGGAGATTGACTCCTACAGCGGCTTCTTTGACAACGGTCATTTGAAATCCACCGCCTTGGCAGAATACCTGAAGGGAAAAGGAGTAACCGAGGTGTATCTGGTAGGGCTTGCCGCCGATTTCTGTGTCTACTTCACCGCGTTAGATGCCTTGAAAGAAGGTTTCACCACCTACTTTATTGAGGACGCCACTCGCGCTATCAGCTCAGAAGGCTACCAGAAAGCCAAAGCCGAGGTCCAGGCCAAAGGCGGCACCTTCTTGCAAAGCGCCAGTCTTTTAGGTTAAAACCCATTCTCCCGTTTTGAGCCTGTTTTCCTGAAACTGACTTAAAACGGGAGAATCGTTTTCGTTAGGATTCTTTGGCTTGCTCGGTTTTCCGGAGCGCAATGATCAGGTTCATTTTCATTTCGTGCAGCTGTTCCTCCAGGCCAACTTTGTAGATGTGGGGGTTCAGGAATCGGCGGTAAGTTTCGTGCAGACGGCCTACCTGCTCCCGGGTGCGCTGCTGGATGGCGCGTAAATCAGGAGAGGTGTAGACCGCCTCGCCGTTCCGGAACACTGGCACCAGCAGGTCTTCCTGCACGCAGTCCCGCGCGAAGCTTTTGCGCTGGGTGGGGTCATTGGGGTGCACCATGGTAGAGGAGGCGTTGATCTGCAAAGGCTCGGAATAGATCATGTCGCCTACCATCACGTCGCCTTTGTAAAAACGGCGCACCTGCAGAATGCCCGGCGTAGAGACCTTGATCAGCTGTTCAGAGAGCTTGAGTTTGTACTCCCATTCGCCATCGGCTTGCCGGAAAGCGGCCAGTTTGTAGACGCCGCCCAAAGCGGGTTGGTCGTAGGCGGTGACCAGTTTGGTGCCAATGCCCCAGGTATCAATGCGGGCACCCTGCAGTTTCAAGCTTTGGATGAGGTGCTCGTCCAGGTCGTTGCTGGCCAGAATGGAAACCTGAGGGAAACCGGCTTCGTCCAGCAGTTTGCGGCCTTCAATGCTGAGGTAGGCCAGATCACCGGAATCTAGCCGGATGCCTTTCAGTTCCTGCCCGTTCTCCCGCATTTTCTGGGCTACCTCTATGGCCTTTCTAATTCCCTCCAGCGTGTTATAAGTATCTACCAGGAAAACCGAGTCATGGGGGAACACATCGGCGTACGCCGAAAACGCTTCCTGTTCCTGGTCAAATGACATCACCCAGCTGTGCGCGTGGGTTCCCTTCACCGGAATGTTGAACAGCTGCCCGGCCAGCATGTTGGAGGTGGCGCCCACGCCGCCAATAAAAGCCGCCCGGGCCGCGCTCAGCGCTCCATCCGGTCCCTGAGCGCGCCGCATGCCAAACTCCAGCACGTTATCGCCCTGGGCGGCATCCACCACGCGCGCAGCTTTTGTGGCGATTAAGGTCTGGAAATTCAAAATGGTGAGCAAAGGCGTTTCCAGGAGCTGGCACTGCAGAATGGGGCCTTTGATGCGCAACAGCGGTTCATTGGGGAAAATGACGGTCCCTTCGGGCACCGCATCCACGTCACAGCTGAAGGAGAGCTGGCGCAGGTGGTCCAGAAACCCTTCTTCAAACAGTTGCTGGTTCTGGCTGCCTTTCAGGCTTCTCAGGTAAGCCAGGTCTTCCTCGGTGAACCGGAAGTGCAGCAGCAGATCAATGGCATCGGCGAGGCCGGCGCACACGGTGTACCCGCCTTTGAAAGGATTATTCCTGAAATACAGGTGAAAGACCGCTTCCTGCTCCGCCATTCCTTTCTTCCAGTACCCTTGGGCCATGGTGAGCTGGTACATGTCGGTGAGTAGGGCGAGGGAAAGCTGGTAACGTTGGCTGATGTTCATATACTGCAATTTGACTTGAGTTTTACAGGATTACGGAAAAGGAAAGAAATCCATAGGCGCAGTCACCAAATATTTAGGGCAAACAGATAAAATCCTACGGAAAAAACCTAGTTCAGCAGGAAAAAACATACGGAGGTGCTCCTTAGAAGGAGCAGCAAGCATTTACCATAAATTGATGGATCATTTCAAAGAATGCAAAAGAATAGCTCTGTTGATTGTTGAATTGTAAATTAATTGGATAAATAAAAGGTTTTAATAGAACAATGTGAAAAACGGTTCGTAAACGTACATACATATTGTTCTATACAGTATGAGCAGAAAGTGCATTGCAATAGGGAACTTTAAACCATGTACTCATGAAAAAAGATCAATTATCTACCCTGATTGCCGTTGGATTCTTCGCGGGTACTTTTGTGATCGCGTTCACCTCCAATGACACCGATACTGCCGCCATGCGGGTGTTAGCCTACCTGTTGATCGGTTGTTTCGTTTCCATCCTCTCCATCTTCTGGGACAAGCTCATGACCAATGACAACCCCCAGCCTGATCCTGAAATTGACTCCGTTTTGTATGACGCTGAGAAATTCTCTGAAGAATACGGCGATGTGTACGTGCTAGCCGATCAGTTGAAAAAACAGCGCAGAGAACTTAAAAGCCAGAAATTGAACGGAAAAACTGCATGACAAATCCACTTATCTAAAAACACGTGCGTATGAAATAACCTGTACCCAAACTCAGAAAAAGCCTTTCACCTGTTGAGAGGCTTTTTTGTTTTATGTACCTTTCCAGAAAACAGGCCCAAAACAGCACCCGGCGAACACAACTACCGGATCGCTTTACCCGCTTAATTTCCACGTATGCAGAAAGTCAATCTAGCCGAAAAACTAACCTTATTCTCCGACCACTGGAACCCCAGAATTGTGGGGGAACTGAACGGTCAGCACGTGAAGCTGGCGAAGCTGAAAGGCGAATTTGTCTGGCATCACCATGACCACGAAGATGAATTATTTCTGGTTGTGCAGGGGCAGTTTAAGATGGAGTTCCGGGACCGGACCGTAGAACTGCGCGAGGGCGAGTTTCTGATTGTCCCGAAAGGAGTGGAGCACCGGCCCGTGGCCGAGGAGGAGGTGAGTGTCTTGTTGTTTGAACCGGCTTCCACCCTGAACACCGGCAACCGCGATGACAGCGATCGTACCCGCCTGCACTTGGACCATATCTAAGACCCGGCTTCACATATGTATCTTTCGTGATTTCGCACAAACACGTCGTCTTTTTTGAGGTGGCCCGCCAGCTGAGTTTCACCAAGGCCAGCCAGATTCTGTACATCAGCCAGTCAGCCATCAGCAAGCAGATCAAAGCACTGGAAGACCATTACCGAACCGGGCTCTTTGAGCGGCACGGCAACACCATCAGCCTCACGCCGGCCGGGCAATTGCTGTTTGAGAAGCTGGAGGCCGTTCAGCAGATTCAGAACGATTTACACCAGGAACTCCCGCTGCTCAGTCAGGAGTTCAGGCCGCAGATCAAGCTGGTGCTGGGCGCCAGCACTACCATCTCGCTGTACATCTTACCGCCGGTGCTTTCGGCTTACCTCATGCAGTACCCCCAGGTGGAACTCAGCCTCCGGAACCGAAACAGCGAGAACATCCTCAAAGCCTTGCTGGACCATGACATCGATCTGGGCATCATTGAGGGTATCAATAAAGTAAGCCAGGTCACGTACACGCCCTTCCTCACCGATGAGGTGATTGCCGTCTGCTCGCACCGCAATCCCCTTAAAAAGCACGATCTGGAAGTGAAAGACCTGTACCAGGTGCCGTTGGCGTTGCGGGAGGCTGGCTCGGGCACCTTGGCGGTGCTGGAAGAGGCTTTCCTCCAGAAAGGCATCAAGCTCTCTCAACTGCAGGTGCGGGTGCGGTTAGGCGGAACCGAAGCCCTGAAGAACTTTGTGCGCGTAGACACCTGTCTGGCCTTTCTGCCCCGCCAAGCGGTAGTGAAGGAACTGGCCTCCGGTGAGCTGGTGGAAGTCAAGATCAAAGACCTCCACGTGCAAAGAACCTTCAACTTCATCCAGCGCAAAGGCACCGAGAACAACGCCCCGTATAAAAACTTCATCCAGTTCATGAAGCGTCAGTATTCCTGAATGGAATAGTCTATGCCTAATTGCTATTTGATTCACTCATAGTAGTTGTACTACTTGCCGCCTTAATTAAAATGATGATGGCACCCCAAGTAGAAACCAACCTGAGTAGCATCACCGTGCTTACCTGCTCCAAATGCGGCAAAGAGCACGACTATGAAATCCTGCAACGTGTTTCTTCCTGCTGCGCCATGCCCTTGCTGGCGCACTATGACGTTTCAGGGCCGTTTTCCAAAGAAGACCTCCAAAACCGGGAAGGCACCATGTGGCGCTACCGCGAAGTGCTGCCCGTCCTGAACGAAACCTATAAAGTGTCTCTAGGCGAAGGTTGCACCCCGATGCTGGACCTGAAGAACCTGGCAGATGCGTACGGGTTTGATAACCTGAAGCTGAAAGACGAAGGGCAGAACCCCACCGGTTCCTTTAAAGCCCGCGGCCTGAGCATGGCCATTTCCAAAGCCCTGGAGCTGGGAACCGAAGGCTGCATCATCCCTACCGCCGGAAATGCCGGTGTGGCCATGGCGGCATATTGCGCCAAAGCCAACTTGCCGGCCATCGTGGTCATGCCCCGGCATACCCCCAAAGCCTTCAAAGAAGAGTGTTACTGGTACGGGGCCGAGATCCATCTCATTGATGGCCTCATCCATGACTGCGCCGCCGAAGTGAGAAAACTGAACCAGGACGGGCACTTGCTGGATGTCTCCACGCTCAAAGAACCTTACCGGCTGGAAGGCAAGAAAACCATGGGCTACGAGATTGCTGAGCAGCTGCAATGGCAAGTACCTGACGTGATCTTATACCCGGCAGGGGGCGGAACCGGGCTCATTGGAATCTGGAAAGCTTTTCAGGAGATGATCGCGCTGGGGTGGTTGGACAAAGAGATCCGTTTGCCCCGGATGGTGGCCGTGCAAGCCGAAAACTGCCGCCCCTTGGTAGATACGTTCCAGGGCGTACACGCCAATTCCCAAAACTACAACGGCCTGCCCACGCTGGCCAATGGCTTGGCGGTGCCTCGCCCACTGGGGGAACCGCTCATGTTGCAGGTGCTGGAACAGTCAGGCGGAACCGCTATTTCCATCTCTGAAGATGACATGGTGGAAGGCGTGCGCGAACTCAGCCGTAAAGAAGGCCTGTTTGTCGCGCCGGAAGGAGCCGCTGTTTGGATGGCCGCCCGCCAATTGCTCAAACAGGGCTGGATTCAGCCGCAGGAGCAGGTCTTGCTGCTGAATACCGGATCGGGGCAGAAGTACATGGAGAACATTGAAGGCCGATACATTGGTTAATCCTGAGTTCTGAGTCTTGAGTTCTGAGTGGTGATGTCGCTTTGGGGCAAGATTCAGGATTTGAGGCTTAAAACACCTTTGGCAGATTGGCCGGGAATGTGTAAACTGTAAACGCAAATCTGTGTTTAGCCTTTATCTACTTCATGAAAGTCTCCGCGTCTCTTCTTGCCTGTACCGCCCTCGGGTTTCTGTTTTCCTGCACCAGTTCGTACCAGTCCCTTCATCAGAAAGCCATTTTGGTAGACACGCACAATGACGTTCTCTCCCAGGTGATCATGGAAGGCCAGTCGGTGGAACAGGATTTAACCGGAAAAGCGCACACTGACTTGGCCCGCATGAAGCAAGGCGGCATGGATGTGCAGGTGTTTGCCGTTTTCTCGGATGAAACCTACGGTCCGGGCCGGGCCTTCAAGTTTGCGAACCAGCAGATTGACACCCTGGAAGCCATCGTGAAACGGAACCCTGATCAACTCCAACTGGTGTATACGCCAAGTCAGATTCCGGCGGCCATCAAGGCGAAGAAAATTGCAGCCTTAACCGGGGTGGAAGGGGGACACATGATCGAAGACAACCTGGACAACCTGAACCTCCTGTATAACCGCGGGGTCCGGTATCTTACCCTCACCTGGAACAACAGTACCTCCTGGGCCTCTTCGGCCGCCGATGAGACCAAAGGCACCGGCTTCAACGGAAAGAAGGGCCTGAATGAATTCGGGAAGCAGGTGGTGCGCCGCATGAACGAGCTGGGGATGTTGGTGGATTTGTCGCACGTGGGGGAGCAGACGTTCTGGGATGCTCTGGCTACTACTACCAAACCAGTGCTGGTATCGCATAGCTGTGCCGCCGCCCTGAGTCCGCACCCGCGTAACTTAACCGATGACCAAATCAAAGCCATCGGGAAGAACGGCGGCGTCATCCACCTGAACTTCTTCTCAGAATTTCTTGACCCCGGCTACAGCCAGCGCATCAATGCGTTCATGGCGGCCCATTCGCAGGAAATCAAAGATCTCCAGGCGAAGGGCGTGAATGGCATGGCCCTGAAAAACGCCTTGTACCAGAAGTACCCCCAGGAAACCAAAAGCATTGAACCACCCATTTCCCTGCTGATCGATCACATTGACCATGTGGTGAAACTCGCCGGGATTGACCACGTGGGCCTCGGTTCCGATTACGATGGCATCGGCTCCGCTCCCCTAGGACTGGAGGATGTGAGCACCTATCCCTTGATCACCAAAGCCCTGTTGGAGCGCGGGTACAAAAAGAAAGACATCATGAAGATTCTGGGCGGCAACTTTCTCCGGGTGTTGGAAGCCAACGCACCTGCGGCCGTGGCTAAAAAGTAAGTAGCCGAATAGAGCGTTAAGAGCATGTTTTCTCAAAGCCAGCCCCAAAGTAAAAAATCAGTTAAGAACCAGACTGAAAGATCTCGCTTCTGATTTGCTGTAGAAGATCCGGATCGAGATTCATCGGCTCATGGTTCAAGGTTTCTATTCCGCGGAGACCTGTCACATTTCCGGCAAACACCACGGCCGCGCTGGCAAGTTCTTCCGGATGATATAATCCTTCCTGCACCTTCCAGACTTTTTGCTTCGCCCATTGCAGAAGTTTCCGGCGCATGATGCCGTTCAGGCAGCCGGTGGTTAGGGCGGGGGTGTACAAGGTTTTTTCCTTCAGCCAAAACAAGTTAGAAGCGGTCAACTCGGCCAGATTTCCGTTGGGGTCCAGCAGGATCACGTCATCCAACCCGTGGGCTGCTTTTTCACGGCTGGCTAACACGTACACCGGTGAATGGATGCCTTTGAAGGAGGAAAAGACCGAAGGAACGGTGCATACGGATTGGGCAATCCCTACATGTAGCGGTTCTTCAGAAACCTTCGGTGCAGGACTCGTGGTCACGAGCCAATCGGCTTGATCAGTTTGTGGAGTGTAGAGCCCTTCGCCCGCCCGCCAGACTTTCAATTTAATTCTGGCATTTCCCAACCCTTCATTGCGACGGGCCAATTCCTTCACCCGCTCCTGGAACGTTTCGTTCATGATTTCCTCCGGAAGTTCAAGACCCAGCACGGCGGCGGCTTCTGTGATTCTTTCCTGATGCTCCGGCCAAAACCGCAGCTTGCCGTTTTCCAGGATGATGGTTTCAAAGAAGCCGTCGTTGTACTGGAACGCCCGATTAGAGAGCGGTAGTTGGAGCTCGTTTTCAGGAAGAAGTTGGCCGTTGTAAAGCAGAAACACGTGGGTGGGAGCTAAAGGATAGGTGGAAGTAAGTTCAACAAACAGAAGATTAAAGTAAGGCGAACTGTTTACCGGGCAGGCTTTTAACCTTTCCGGTAAACTCCAGCGTTAACAAAACCGTGGAAAGCTGGTTCATGGAAAGTTGCGTATACCGGCTGAGGACATCGATGTGCGTGGGGCCTGCTTCCTTTAAAGCGCGGAGGACCCGGCGCTCTTCCTCGGTAAACTGCGTCACATCAAACTCCTCCTGCGCTGCGGAAATGCTGGAGGAGGCCAGGGCTTTGTCCCAGTTCAGGAGTTCTTCCAGGTCTTTGAGCTGGGTAAAGGGCACCGCTTTCAGGGATTTGATCAGGTGGTTGCAGCCCTGCGAGGTTTCGGAGGTGATTGGGCCGGGCACGGCCATCACTTCGCGGTCATAGCTGTGCGCGATGTCCGCTGAGATCAGCGAGCCGCCTTTCTGGGTTGATTCAATGACAATGGTGCAATCAGCGAGGCCAGCAATGATCCGGTTGCGGGCCGGGAAACGGGGCGCGTCTGGTTTGGTCTCGAACGGAAACTCGGTCAGCAATCCGCCTTGCAGGAGCATCTTCTCGGCGTACGGTTTATGTACTGCCGGGTACACGGCTTCAATGCCGGTGGCCATCACGCCCACCGTGGGTAAACCCGCCTTCAAAGCTGCTCGATGGGCTAAGATGTCAATCCCGTACGCCAGTCCACTCACCACCAGGGCCTGGTGCTTGACCAGCCCTTGCACCAACTGCTCGGTGACTACCCGGCCGTACTCGGTGCTTTTGCGCGTGCCCACAACGCTGATGACTTTGGAGGCATTCAGATCAGCGGTTCCTTTGTAGTAGAGCAGGAGCGGGGAATCGGGCAGGTTCCGGAGTCGGCTGGGGTACTCCGGCGAGGTGTAGAACAGAAGCTTCACTTCTTCCCGCGCGGCCCTTTCCAGTATCACTTCGGCTTGCCGTAGCACCTCTTTCTGGTACGAGGCAATTCTACTGGCCAGGATTTCGCCCACGCCCGGAATTTTCTTCAACCGGTCCTTCGGGAACGAAAACACGTCCTTAGCTGATCCGCAGTAACTCACCAGCAGCCGCGCGTTTCCGCCGCCAATTCCCGGAATTAAAGGCAAAGCAACTTCGTGGAGCATAGGATGAGAGTTCTGAGTCTTAAGTTCTAAGTCCTGAGTTGGAGTATACGGGAAATAAGATCCTGGTTTGACTCAGAACCCAAGACTCAGAACTCAGGACTTCTTTAAGGAAGCTGTGATTTAATGCTGATCAAGAACTCCTTTACTTTCTCCAGGCTCTGAATCATCTCAAATTTCTCTCTGGCCTGCACCCCGCGGGTCTTCAGCATTTCGCGGGCTCCTTGGATGGTGTAGCCGCGCTCCTTCACCAGATGGTACACAAACCGCAGGTTTTCAATGTCTTTTGGTGAAAACAGCCGGTTTCCTTTTTTGTTTTTCTTGGGCTTGAGGATGTCAAACTCCGTCTCCCAAAACCGGATCAGCGAAGGAGCTACCTCAAACATGGCCGCCACTTCCCCAATGCTGTAATACTGCTTTTCTATATCTCGTTCTTTGTAAGGCACCTTTTTGTAAGTTCAGAGTCTTGAGTCTTGAGTGCTGAGTCTGGGAAGTATCTTGAATCGACTCAGGACTCAAGAGGCAGAACTCAGGACTCTTTTTAAGCTTGTTTTCTGAAAAACAGGCGTAAAACACAGGCACATCCACCGCAGTTTGCCAAAAAAGCTTACTTTTGCAGACACTGCGGGGCGCACCGAAAAGGCAAAAATTCGCTTTTTCTTTCGCATTTACAAGCCCTTGCGCCCAGTTTAAGAAAGCAATTATTTAGATACATGACCTCCGCCGAGATACGCCAGCAGTTCCTCGATTTCTTTGCCTCCAAAGGCCATCAGATTGTTCCGTCTGCACCCATCGTGGTGAAAGATGATCCTACCCTTATGTTCATCAACTCGGGCATGGCGCCTTTTAAGGACTATTTCCTGGGCAACAAACCCGCGCCATCGCCGCGCGTGGCCGATACCCAGAAGTGTCTGCGCGTGTCGGGCAAGCACAATGACCTGGAGGAAGTAGGCTATGATACCTACCACCATACCATGTTTGAGATGCTGGGTAACTGGTCATTTGGCGACTACTTCAAGCAGGACGCGCTGAGATGGTCCTGGGAATTGCTCACCGAGGTTTACAAGCTGCCCAAAGACAGATTGTACGTTTCTGTTTTCCAGGGAGACGGTTCTGAGAACCTGCCCATGGACCAGGAGGCGTATGATATCTGGAAGACCATGATTGCCGAAGACCGCATCTTGCAGGGCAACAAAAAAGACAACTTCTGGGAAATGGGCGATACCGGCCCCTGCGGACCCTGCTCCGAGATACACGTGGATTTGCGCTCCGATGAGGAAATTGCCAAAATTCCGGGTAAAGACCTGGTGAACAACGATCACCCGCAGGTGGTGGAGATCTGGAACAACGTGTTCATGGAGTTCAACCGCTTGGCCGATGGATCTTTAGTGAAACTACCTGCGCAACACGTAGATACGGGCATGGGCTTCGAGCGTTTGTGCATGGCCATCCAGGGCAAGCAGTCCAACTATGACACTGACGTTTTCCAGCCGATGATCCAGTTCATCGCGAAGGAAGCGGGCGTGATCTACGGCGAAAACGAGAAAACGGACATCGCCATTAGGGTTATCGCAGACCACATCCGGGCCATTTCCTTTACCATTGCGGACGGGCAGTTGCCGTCCAACAACAAGGCCGGTTACGTGATCCGCCGGATTCTGCGCCGCGCCGTACGTTACTCCTTTACGTACCTGAACTTCAAGAAACCGTTCCTGAACACCATCGTGCCGGTCTTAGCAGATCAGTTGGCGAACGTGTTTCCGGAACTGAAAGCCCAGCAAGCCTTTGTGCAGCGCGTGATTGAGGAAGAGGAAAACGCCTTCCTTCGCACGCTGGAGAACGGCCTGAAACGGCTGGATACTTTACAAGATACCTTCAAAGCGAACGGCAATACCATTGACGGCAAAACCGCTTTTGAATTATATGACACCTTCGGGTTTCCGCTGGACTTAACGGCCCTGATCGCCAAAGAGAACGGCTTCACCATTGACGAGGCGGACTTCACCGTTGAAATGGAGCAGCAGAAAAACCGCTCCCGCAACGCGGCGCAGTCGGAGCAGAGCGACTGGGTGGTGCTGCAACCCGATGTGGAGACCGAATGGGTGGCCTACGATGCCGAGGAAGTACAAACCCGCCTTGTGCGGTATCGGCAGGTGACCACCAAAAACAAAAAGGAATACCATGTGGTGCTGGACCGCACGCCGTTCTACGCCGAGAGCGGCGGACAGGTAGGCGACACCGGCGTGCTGGAATCTGCGTCCGGCAACGTAAAAGTGCTGGACACCAAGAAAGAAAACGACCTGATTCTGCATATCACCGCCGAGCTACCCAAAGATTTGGAAGCGCCGGTAACAGCCAGAATTGACCGCAAGCGCCGCGCCCTGATTCAGAAGAACCACTCGGCCACCCACTTGCTGCACGCGGCCTTGAAGCAGGTGTTGGGCGATCACGTGAACCAGAAAGGCTCACTGGTGAGCGACAAACTGCTGCGCTTTGACTTCTCGCACTTCACCAAAGTAACCGAGGAGCAACTCCGCGAGGTGGAGCAGATCGTAAATGAGCGCATCCGGGAGTCCATTGAGAAAGACGAGCGCCGCAATGTGCCCATCGAGGAAGCCAAAGCCTTTGGCGCGACCGCTCTGTTCGGGGAGAAATACGGCGAGTTTGTGCGTGTCATCACCTTCAATAAAGAGTACTCCGTTGAACTGTGCGGCGGTACCCACGTGGCCAACACCGGCAACATCGGGTTCTTCAAGATTGTGAGCGAAAGCTCGGTGGCCGCAGGCGTACGCCGCATTGAAGCCGTGACCGCCGATGTGGCCGAGCAGTTCGTGGACGAGCAGATCACTCAGTTTGAGGAAGTAAAGCAGCTCCTGGGCGTGCAGAAGGAATTCGGGAAAGCCATTGAAAAACTACAGGACGAGAATACCGCGCTCCGCAAGCAACTGGAAGCCTTCGAACTGAAGCAGGTCACTGCCCAGAAAGAGAAACTGGCTGCGCAGGTACGCGACGTGCAGGGTCTCAACTTCCTGGCTGCCCGCGTAGACGTGAGCTCCGCCGATTACCTGAAGAAACTCGCCTTCGACCTGCGCAGCGTGGTTAACAACCTGGTGCTGGTACTGGCCGCCGATGTAGACGGAAAACCGCAACTGGCCGTTATGCTCTCAGATGAGGTGGTGGCTGGCAAAGGACTAAACGCCGTGCAGATGGTGAAGGAACTCGCCAAAGAGATCAAAGGCGGCGGCGGCGGACAACCGTTCTACGCCACGGCCGGCGGCAAAGAAGTAGCCGGTTTAGAAGCCGCCCTCGCCAAAGCCGAAGGATTCGTTCAGCAGGAACTCTCCAAATAAGTCTAGTTTGGGGCCATTTTCCGGAAAACGGCCCCAAAGTAGAAACCTGTGAAGTTTTCACAACCTCACTGGTTTAACGCTGAATCAGCCATTTCTGGCGCGAGTCTTCAGACGCGTGACCTGGGGATGAGGCGAGTCTCCAGACCGCCGTTGAAACATATTGAAAAAGGAGTCTGGAGACTCCACTCATCCTTCGGCACGAGTCTGAGACTCGCGCCAGAGTGAGCCAGAGAGTTGTAGAAGAGAGAAACAAGAGCCACTTTATGGCTGTTTTCTGAAAAATAGACCTAAAACAGAAATCGTGTTGCGTGCCAAACGTGACACGTGCCCCTAAAAACATGAACGAAGAGATCCGTTCCCAATACCAAGCCATCATCGGTCTGGAGGTGCACGCCCAGCTGCTCACCGAGAGCAAGGCGTATTCCTCAGATTCCACGGAGTTCGGCATGCTGCCGAACACCAACCTGAGCGTGATTACCCTAGGCCACCCGGGTACGTTACCGCGCGTGAACAAGAAAGTAGTGGAGATGGCCATGAAAATGGGCCTGGCCACTGACTGCCAGATCACGCGCAACAACTATTACGCCCGCAAAAACTACTTCTACCCAGACCTTCCCAAGGGCTACCAGATCACGCAGGACAAAACGCCCATCTGCACCCAAGGGCATCTGGACATCAAAACCAAAGAAGGCGGCGAGAAACGTATTGGCATTACCCGCATCCACATGGAAGAGGATGCCGGGAAATCCATGCACTTGGCCGGCGAGACCGAGACGCTGGTGGATTTGAACCGCGCCGGAACGCCGCTGATCGAGATTGTATCGGAGCCCGATATTCGGGATTCGGAGGAAGCCTACGCCTACCTGACCCAGATCAAGAAACTGGTGCAGTACCTGGAGATCTGCGACGGCAACATGGAGGAAGGCTCGCTGCGCTGCGATGCCAACATCTCCGTGATGAAGAAAGGCGCCAGCAAGTGGGGCACCAAGGTGGAGGTGAAGAACATGAACTCCTTCCGGAACGTGCAGCGCGCCATTGAGCACGAGATTGAGCGGCAGATCGAGATTCTGGAGAACGGCGGCACCATTGACTCCGAGACCCGGAACTTTGACGCCAACTCCGGCACCACCACCGGCATGCGCTCCAAGGAAACCATGAACGATTATCGGTACTTCCCGGAGCCCGACCTTCCGCCGGTGATCATCTCCGAGGAGTGGCTCCAGTCTGTGCAGGAAAGCATGCCCGCGCTGCCGCAGGTGCTCTACAACCGCTTCACGCAGGAGTACGGCCTGTCTGACTATGATGCCGGCGTACTCACCGATGACAAAGACATCGCGCTGTACTTTGACGCGCTTTGCCAGCAAACCAAAAACTACAAAGCCGCTGCCAACTGGATGAGCGGTCCGGTGAAATCGTACCTGAACGAACTCACGCTGTCCATGGATGCTTTCCCGCTGAAGCCGGAGCAACTTGCCGGACTCATTGACTTGGTGGACAGCAACAAAGTAAGCTACAGCGTGGCAGCCAAGCAGATTTTCCCGTATTTACTGGAAAACCCCGCTAAAACGGCGCAGCAGGTAGCCACGGAGCAGAACCTGGTGCAGGAGTCAGACGAGGGTGCTTTGCAACAAATGATTGACCAGGTGCTGGCCTCCAATCCGCAGAAAGTGGCTGAATACAAAGCCGGGAAAGCGTCGTTGCTGGGCATGTTCATGGGCGATCTCATGAAGCAAACCAAAGGCAAAGCCGATCCTAAACTGGCGAATAAGTTACTGAAGGAGAGTCTGGAAAGATAAGCTCAATTCTATAAAAAGATGAAGAAGAACATACTACTGGCCGCCTCCATGCTTCTGGTGATGGGTGCCTGCCAAAAGAAAGGAGTGGCGACCACTGATACCGATAAAAGCTATCGGATCTCGGGCAAGATCAACAACATGACCACCGGCAAAGTCTACCTGGACGAGCTGGGCGAACAGGCGTTTGTTCCTTTTGACACCGCCACCATCAACAAAGACGGCACCTTTGTGCTGGAAGGCACCGTGGCTGAGCCCGCCATCTACAAACTCGGGTTCGAGAACCAGGAAGGCATCATGCTGGTGGTAGAGAACAACGCCATTGAAGTGACCGCTGACTCCGGCAAGGTGGCCCAGTCGTATACTGTGAAGGGTTCTAAGGATTCTGAGCTGATCCAGCAGTTGAACAACATCATGCAGGGCATGCAGCAGAACGCCACGGCCCTGAACCAGCAGTTCCAGGAAGCGGCGAACGCCGGAAACCAGGACGAGGTGAAACGACTGCAGGAGAAATTCATGGCCTTGCAGCAGGAAAACCAGAGCCAGCTAAAGGCCTTCGTGAAAGCGAATCCAAACTCGGTGGTATCGGTGTACACGGCGGGCAACATCCTGAACCTGGATGAGCACTACACCTTCGTGGACAGCATGGCTACTTCGTTCAAAGCGGCTTTGCCCAACTCCAAGTACACCAAATCGCTGGAAGAGCGCCTGAGCAAAATGCGTAGCACCGCCATGGGCAGTGCCGCGCCGGATATCAAACTTCCGTCTCCGTCGGGTCCTGAGATCGCGTTGACCTCACTGCGGGGCAAGTATGTTTTGATTGATTTCTGGGCGAGCTGGTGCGGACCTTGCCGCCAGGAGAACCCCAACGTGGTGCGCATGTACAACAAATACAAAGACAAAGGCTTCGAGATATTCGGGGTGAGTCTGGACCAGGATCGCGGCAAATGGTTGAAAGCCATCGAAAACGATAAACTTACCTGGCCGCATGTGTCTGACCTGAAAGGCTGGGAAAGTTCTGCCGCTGCCCTGTATGGCATCACCGCCATTCCGCAAACCGTGCTGCTGGACAAGGAAGGTAAGATCATCGCGAAAAACCTACGGGGCGCTGCCCTGGAGGAGAAACTCGCTTCCCTGCTGCAATAATTTATTAAGTACCCTAAAACAGAAACGGCTGCCATTCCTCAATGGCAGCCGTTTCCGTTTTAGGGCCGTTTTTTTAATTCTGCTGCAAAAATATCTTCTGCAATACCTCCCAGAGCTTCTTCTTCAACTCCACACTTTGCTCAATGTCCTCCAGCGAGTCTACCAATACAAAGCGCGATTCCTCAAACTTGTACATCCGGTAGAACTCCATGCGGGACAAGTTAGCCACCGGCAAGCCCTGCCCGAACAGGATGATGTGTCTGGCGGCATTCTGAGCGGCAATCTGTTTCACGTCATGCGTCAGCTCCCGGGACATATTCCCGAACTTGATCTGCGCCGTGGTTAAGCCCACTGCCGCCATAACCTTCTGCAGGAATTGGTGCTGCGGCAATTTCCGGAACACGTCATCTGCTACTTCAAACAACAGATACGTACCGCGCTCAGCTTCTCCCAGCCACTGGATTTCCGTCGGCGCTACGGCGGCTGGCGTCGAAATAGGAGCAGGAGCTGGTTCTGGTTGCACTTCCTCCGGCACCGAAATCTTATCCAGAAGAGGAGCTGTCGTGGCTAACGGAACTTCCACCTGCACTGGTTCCGGAGTGACGGTCGCTGCCTGGGTGAAGGAGATGGCTTCTTCGTTTGCCGGTTCAGGGATCACATACAGCGTGTCTTGTCCGTACAGGTTCTGTAGAAACAAGAGGTCGTTGGCAGTTGAAGACATAGAGTTGGTGACGTGATTTAAAACGCTGTGAATTAATCTGCTAAGTCAAAGATGGCTTTGAGTTCGTTTGCGTCATGCGGTTTCATGCGGCCACCCAGAATGAGGCGAAGCTGACGGCGGCGCAGGGCTCCGGCATATTGCTCTTTTTCCTCATCAGACTCGGGGAGGGCTTCTGGCACGGTGACCGCCTGTCCATTCTCATCCAGCGCCACAAAGGTGAAATAGGCTTCATTGGACTTTACCTTGGTGCCGGAAGGAATGTCTTCGGCCCACACGGTGATGTGCACTTCCATAGACGTGCTGAAAGCCCGCGTAACCTGCGCTTCCAGCGTGATCACGTTGCCCAGTTTAATGCTTTCCCGGAAAGAGACATTGTCTACGGACGCGGTCACGACAATGCGGTTGGAGTGTTTCTGGGCCGAAATGGCCGAAACAATGTCCATCCAATGCATCATTCTGCCCCCCATGAGGTTGTTTAGGGTATTGGTATCATTGGGCAGAACGAGTTCTGTCATCCTTACATAGGATTCTTTAACAGATTTTTGCTTACGCATATAATAGAAGAGGTGTAATTGAGTTGGTAAAGATACACCGGAAACCCCAAAGCTCGTTACTTTTTTGCCTGCAGAGCCGCTGCCCTCGCGCAGCGTTTTAGGGGTGTTTCTGAAAAAGGAAGGCTAAAACAGCCGAGTTATTGCCAGCCCTGCTTACCCAGAAGCGGCACAAACTTAAAGTCGCCAAACTCCTCCTTGGTGAATTCCCCTTCGCCCACCCGCGTGATGCGCAGCATTTTCTGTACCCCGGTATCGCCCACCGGAATCACGAGTTTCCCCCCGATGGTGAGTTGACGGAGCAGGGTTTTGGGGATGATGGGGGCACCGGCGGTGACCAGTATTTTGTGGTACGGGGCGTGTTGCGGCAAGCCTTCAGAGCCGTCGCCCAGAAAGGTGAAAGGAGCCAGGCCCATCAGCTGAAACTGGCGGTTGGCCTTCTGGAAGAGCACTTCGTTGTACTCAATGGTGTACACCTGCGGGGTAAGTTGCAACAGCACACTGCACTGGTATCCAGAGCCGGTGCCAATCTCCAGCACTTTGTCAGTGGGTTGCACTTCCAGCAGCTCGGTCTGGTAGGCAACGGTGTAGGGCTGAGAAATAGTCTGTCCTTCGCCAATGGGGAACGCTTTGTCTTGATACGCCTGCTCCAGGAAGGCTTTCTCAAAGAAGAAGTGCCGGGGCACCTTCTCCAGCGCCTGCAACACCCTTGGGTCTTTGATTCCTTTTTCCTGAACAGTACGCACCAAACTCTTGCGCATGCCTTTGTGTCGGTAATTATCTATCAGCATAAATGGGTCAGGTAAATTACTTTTATACGTTTAGCTGCCGAATCTGAAGAAACAACGTCGCGAAATTAGCAATTAGGTGTTCATAGACACGAAATTTAATTTTTAACCTTGCGTTCTGAAATTCGTGTAGCTTTGTGGCCCGATGGAGCCATTTTCCGCTGCTCTGTTCATGTGAGAATCCATGCTGTTCACCCGTACCAGACATATCTACAAACTTATTCTCGGAGATTTTTTGGCAGCCTTCCTGGCCTGGTCTGTCTTCTATCTTTCTAATAACTATGCTTTTGTCGGCTTCCCCGATATTCTCAATCTGGCTTTTCTAAGCCGCTCTTTTGTCATTGCCAGCTCCTGGGTGGTGCTCTACGCCTTGCTGGGCCGCTACCGGGACATCTTCCGGTTGTCGCGGTTCCGGGAAGTTGTTCTCCTGGCCAGTATCTCGCTGGGGGGAGCCACGGCCATTTACCTGGCGTTTATCTATGATGACCCTGAGCTGATCAAATTCCATGTGTATTCCAAGCCCATTGGAATGTACTTTCTGCTGCATTTCTTCTTTTCGGTGTTCATCAAGACCTATGTATTGAGCCATCTTAAAAAGCTGGTCTACAACGGAGAGGTGTATTTCCGGACGGTGGTGGTGGGTTCCAGCGGCAATGCCCGGGAGGTGTACAATGAATTGGTGAACAACAACCGGCACCTGGGCCTCCGGATCATCGGCTTTGTGCAGAGCCAGCCCTCGCAACCGCATGCGTTTCAGGAGGAGATTCCCTCACTGGGTTCTTTCCATAAGCTGCCCGAGGTGATCAAAGAGCAGCAGGTGCAGGAAGTGATTATCGCTATTGAGCCTTCAGAACACCAACTCATTCAGCAGATTCTGACGTACCTGGAAGGAGAGGATGTCCGGATCAGTATTCTGCCCGATGTCTACCAGATTCTGCTGGGTTCCGTAAGGGTATCGCACCTGTTCGGGACGCCGCTGATAGAAGTGAAACGCGATTTGATGCCCGTTTGGCAACAACTGCTCAAAAGGGTACTGGATCTGGTCACCGCTATTCTGGTCTTGACCATTCTCTCGCCTCTGTACGCTTTACTGGCTATTTTGGTGAAAACGTCCTCCCCGGGGCCCGTGCTATTCCGGCAGGAGCGGATCGGGCAGCACGGCAAGCCGTTCAACATCCTTAAATTCAGAAGCATGTACCAGGATGCCGAGAAATTCGGTCCGGCGCTTTCCTCGGACGATGACCCTCGGGTGACCAAACTAGGTAGATTCATGCGAAAAGTACGGCTGGATGAGATTCCGCAGTTCTACAATGTCTTGATCGGGGAGATGAGTCTGGTAGGGCCGCGGCCGGAGCGGCAACATTTTATCGATCTGATCACCGAGCAGGCTCCCCACTACAAACACCTGCAGCGGGTGAGGCCCGGCATCACGTCCCTGGGGCAGGTGAAGTTTGGATACGCGCAGAACGTGCCCGAAATGGTCCGCCGCCTGAAATACGACATCCTCTACATTGAGAACATGTCCCTGGTCATGGACTTCCGGGTACTGCTCTACACCATCAAGATCATTATTCAGGGAAGAGGGAAGTAGGGAATGTGCTAATTGGTTAATGTGCTGATGTGCTAATTGTATCACATACGTACATTGCTATGAGTATCACACATGTACATCAAAAAATTCAGAACTAATAAGCACATTCCCTAAGTAGCAAACTAGAAGATAGCACATCAGCACATTACCTAATTAGCACATTAGAAACCATGTTTACAGGAATCATAGAAGCGCAGGCCCAGGTGAAGGCCATTAGAGATGAGCAGGCGAACCGTCATTTCACGCTGAGCTGTCCGTTCACCCATGAGCTGAAGATTGACCAGAGTGTCGCCCATAACGGTGTTTGCCTCACCGTGGTGGCTCTAGAGGGAGATACGTATACCGTGACGGCCATTGCCGAGACGTTGTCCCGGACCAATTTGGGGCAGCTGAAGGAGGGGGACAAGGTGAACCTGGAGCGTTGCCTGCTGGCCAACAGCCGCTACGATGGACACATTGTGCAGGGGCACGTGGACCAGGTGGGCATCTGTGAAGAGGTGAGAGACCAACAGGGAAGCTGGCTTTTCCGGTTTTCCTATCAACCGCAGGCGGCGGGGAACGTGACCGTGGAGAAAGGCTCCATCTGCGTGAACGGCATCAGCCTTACGGTGGTGGAATCTGGGGAGAACTTTTTTTCCGTGGCCATCATCCCGTATACCTATGAGTTCACCAACCTGCACGCGGTGAAACCAGGAGATCAGGTGAACCTAGAATTTGATATCATCGGGAAATACGTGGCCCGCTTGCTGCAAAAGTAACATAATTGTTTTAGGCCTTTTTTTGGGAAAAGAGGCCCAAAACAGATTTTCTGCAGAAGCTTAGCGTTGCCAGAAAAGAAAGCGTTCTGAGGCTTTCCGGTAGAAGTACATGCTCAGCCAGGCGGTGGCTATGCCAATCAAAGCTCCGGCGGTGATATCTCCGGGGTAATGCACGCCCAGGTACACCCTGCTGTAGGAAATAGCCAGCGCCCAGACCAACAGCAGAATCTTGAAGAGCCACTGCTTTTTAGGCAGCAGCAGAATCACGAAAATAGCCACGGCAAAGGCGTTGGCGGCGTGTGAAGAGACAAACCCGTATTGGCCGCCGCAGCCGTCAATGGCGTTCACGGTACCTAACATAGCATCATGGCAGGGCCGCAGGCGGGCGACCGTGGGCTTCAGAATTCCGGAGGAAATAAAATCCGCGAGGCCCACGCTGGCACCCAGCGAAAGGACCATCAGCCAGCCTTTCCGTTTGTAGAAGTAGATGAACAGGCCCACCAGCACCCCGTAAAAAGGAAACCACACGTACTTGTTGGAGATGAGCACCATGGCGGCATCCCAGAAGGGGGACTGGTGGCTGTTCAGCTCCAGAAAAAGGGCCTGGTCAAATGCGATGATCTCGTCCATGGTTATAGGGAATTGACCCAATCTATGTCTTTCCGGAAGCAAGCTAAAGCTTCGGCTTCCGCCGATCCTTCAGCAGGGGCGTGGCTGTAGTGCCAGCTGGCCAGCGGGGGCAGGCTCATCAAAATGGATTCGGTTCTACCGTTTGTCTCCAACCCGAATTTGGTGCCCCTGTCGTTGACCAGATTAAACTCCACGTAGCGTCCGCGCCGGATCAGCTGCCATTCTTTCTCCTGCGGGCTGAAATCGCGAGTTTTATTCTCGTTTACAATGGCTGTATACGTGGGCGCGAAGGTATCTGCCACAGCCTGCACAAAGGCAAACCGTTCTTCGATGGAAATCTCGGGGGTGGCGCTGAGCCGGTCAAAGAAAATACCGCCCACGCCGCGGGTTTCCTCGCGGTGCGGAATGTAGAAATAGTCATCGGCCCACTTCTTGAATTCCGGGTAGTAAGCCGGCTGGAACCGGTCACAGGTGTTTTTCAGTTGCTGGTGGAAGAATTTTACCTGCGCCTTGTTCACGTAAATGGGCGTGAGGTCTATGCCGCCGCCAAACCAAGCCTCGCCGTTGCCCGCCTCAAAATAGCGCACGTTCATGTGCGTAATGGGTACATGCGGATTACCTGGGTGCATGACCACCGATACGCCGGTGGCGAAGAAATGCGGGTCGGGCAAATGCAGCGCGGCGGCTCCTTTGGGCGGCAAAACCCCTTCCACGGCGGAGAAATTAACGCCTCCTTTTTCAAAAACAGCGCCATTCTGGATCACGCGAGCCGCACCGCCGCCGCCGCCAGGCCGCTCCCAATGGTCTTCCTGGAAGTGGGCCACGCCGTCACAGGTTTCCAGATCCTGGCAAAGGCGTTCCTGAAATGACTTAAACCATTTTTGTATCGTATCTCTCATGGTAGATTCTTTTCTGTTTTACAGGCGTTTTGGCAAAAATAGGCGATAAATGGCAGAGGCCCATACTTTCCTGATTTTGCTTTCTACGGCAGAAGCCCTAACTTAGAAAACCGAACAAATGTTAGCTTATGAACCAGACTTCTGTTGAAGCCGCACCCCAAGTGGAGTTGGACCTTCTGCTTAAAGCCTACCGCCTGATGCTCACCGCCAAAGCGCTGGCCGATACATACGAAGAAAACAAGGCCATTTGCAGCAAATACGTCCATAGCACCTCCCGCGGCCATGAAGCCATTCAGTTGGCCACGGCGTTTCATCTCACTGAGAAAGATTTTTTATCCGTTTACTACCGAGACGAGTCCATTTTGCTGGGCTTGGGTTTGTCGCCGTACGAGCTCATGCTCCAGCTCATGGCCAAACGCGATGATCCGTTCAGCGGCGGCAGAACCTATTACGGCCATCCGTCGCTCCGGCGGGAAGGCTTTCCCGTAATTCCGCACCAAAGCTCCGCCACGGGCATGCAGGCCATTCCGGCCACCGGCATGGCGCACGCCTTGGCTTACCTGGAGTCACAGAACATCATGGAGGCTGCTGAAGGGCGCGTGGTGGTTTGCTCCCTGGGCGATGGCTCCGTGACCGAAGGCGAAGTGGCCGAGGCCTTCCAGATGGCGGTCTTGAAAAAGCTGCCCATCATTTACCTGGTGCAGGACAACGACTGGGGAATCTCGGCGAAAGGAACGGAGATGCGGGCCATGGATGCCTACGAGTACGCGGCCGGGTTCAAAGGTCTGGAAAGAATGCGCGTAGACGGGGCTGATTTCATTGATTCGTATACCGGCCTAACCGAGGCTTTCCGGATTGCCCGCCAGGAACGCCGTCCGGTGCTGGTGCACGCCAAGTGCCCGTTGCTGGGCCATCATACCTCGGGCGTTCGCCGGGAATGGTACCGGGGCGACAACTTAACCGAGCATAGTTTACTGGACCCGCTGCCGAAACTGGGAACGTATCTGTTGGAGCAAGGCATTACCGCCGATGCCCTCATTTCCATTGCTCAGGAGGTGAAGCAGGAGGTGCAGGAACAATACCAGAAAGCGTTGGCAGCCGCAGATCCAGACCCCGCCACGTTTCACCTGCATGAGTTCGCGCCCACGCCCGTGACCGAGGAAAGCGGCACCAGAACCCCGGAAAAAGGGGAGAAAACCACCATGGTAGATGCCGCACTCCACGCCGTGGATGATCTCCTGAAGCAATACCCAGAGGCGCTGTTCTACGGCCAGGATGTAGGCGGCGAATTAGGTGGCGTGTTCCGCGAGGCGGCTCTGCTGGCCAAGAAATACGGCGATAACCGGGTCTTCAACACGCCCATCCAGGAAGCGTACATTGTGGGGTCTACAGCGGGCATGTCAGCGGTGGGGGCCAAACCCATCGTGGAGATTCAGTTTGCGGATTACATCTGGCCGGGCATCAACCAGTTGGTGGAAGAGCTTTCCAAAAGCTGCTACCTGAGCATGGGCAAGTTCCCCATCCAAAGCTTGATCCGGGTGCCCATTGGTGCTTACGGCGGTGGCGGACCCTACCATTCCGGGAGCATTGAGTCTACCTTGCTGAACATCCGGGGCATCAAAGTGGTGTACCCCAGCAACGCGGCCGATATGAAAGGGCTCATGAAAGCCGCGTTCCTGGACCCGAACCCCGTGGTGATGCTGGAACACAAAGGCCTGTACTGGTCTAAAGTGCCGGGCACCGAAGACGCAAAAACTACCGAGCCAGCCGCAGATTATGTACTGCCGCTGGGAAAAGCCAACGTGGTCCAGCACGCTGCGGAAGAGCAGGTGCGCCAGGGGAACAGCGTCACGGTGATCACCTACGGCATGGGCGTTTACTGGGCGAAATCCGCAAGTAAGCACTTAACTGGTAGCGTGGAGATCGTGGATCTGAGAACGCTGAACCCGCTGGATTATGAAGCAGTGGAAGCCTCGGTGAAGCGTCACGGTAAGGTGCTGGTGTTGACTGAGGAACCGCTGATGAATTCCTTCGCCGAGTCTCTGGCCGGCCGCATTGGTAAAACCTGCTTCCAACACCTGGATGCCCCGGTTCTCACCTTAGGTGCCGAGAACCTGCCTGCCGTGCCGCTGAACGTGGAGCTGGAGAAGATGATGTTACCTAACGCCGATAAGGTTCTGGCTGCTTTAACTGAGTTGCTGGCATATTAACGTCTTTAACCAGCACTAGCTCGGTAGATCTAAACAGAAACCGCCTTCGTTTTAAGCCAGTTTTCTAAAAACTGAGCGCAAAACGAAGGCGGTTTCTTTGTTTCCGATGATGTACCGATCAACAGCTACTTTCTTAGAACGGATAGCCGATTCCCAGGTTGAAAGTGGTTTGGGTGTTGTTGCCAAAGATTCTATCGCTCCGGAACTTGTTGATGACAAACCGGCTGCCTTCGGGCAAAGCGGGGTCATACACTCTGGTGGCGATGTCAAACCGGAAGATGGCGAAGGTGAAATCGAACCGGAGCCCGAAACCGGTACCCACGGCGAATTCTTTGTAAAACCGGTCAAACTCAAACTTGGCCCCAGATTGGGCCACGTACAGATCTGGATTGGGGTTAGTATTCCGCTCGTTGAATAACCAGATGTTCCCGGCGTCCATAAACAAGGCTCCGTTGACATTGGTGTTCCCGAAACGGAACATCCGGAACCGATACTCGGTGTTCAGCTCCAGCAGAATCTCGCCGGTTTGCTCGAACAGATAGTCCGTCTCGCCGGTTTCTTTGCTGATGAGGGAGCTGGAACCGGGTCCCAGACGGCGCGGCAACCAGGCCCGCACGCTGGAAGATCCACCGGCGAAGAAGTATTTATCATAGGGCAGCGCTTTGGAACTGCCCAGCGGTTTAGCCACCCCGCCGTTCGCGCGGTACACGAAGGATGTATTGTTGCCCAACACGTGGTACCGCCGGTAATCCAGGTTCAGTTTGGCAAACCGATAAGTATTGAAATCCTTGACCTGCTCCGCCACATAATTCCAGAGGAGCCCGCCCGTCTCCACGAAAATCCGGAACAGTTTGGCGTCATTGGACTGGTTGTAGTTGGCGGTGTTGTACAGGCTGGTGAAATTAATGGACGAGACAAAGGCGTTCCTGAAACTCTCCCGCAACGGGTTGCCGGACTGTTCCAGCGTCACCAGGTACTGCTCAAACGTAGGGTCAATTCTGGGGGTGCTGATTACGCTGATGTCCAGCGGCGAGAAACTGAACTGGTGAATGTTCAGGCGCTGCCAGATGTAGTCAAACGAGAAGTCCAGGTTGGTTCTGGTGTACTCATTGCGGTCTACATAGGTATAGCCGGTACTCAACCGTGTGCGCGGGTTAAACCGGATGAGAATGTCATTGGTCCGGAAGGGAACCAGAATCTGCGGGAAGGTCACGCCCATGTCAGCACCAATCTCGGTTCGGCGGCCCACGGTGGCCACGTTTCGGCGGAGCTGGCCTTCTACGCCCGCCCGTACCCCGATGTCGAAAATTTCGGCTCCGCCAAAGATGTTCCTGATCCGGAACCGGATACTGGCGTAAGGGCCGGGCACCTGCTCCGTAAAGGTTCCGCCCACCTCGGTGGTTTCCTGAAACCGGGGCAGCAGCGCGGTGTTGATGTGGGCGTTCAGCCAGCCATAGTGCGGATCGGTCTGGGCCGTGTCTACCTTCGTGTAGCTGATGGTGGTGTACTTGAAGACATCCAGGTTGCTGATGATGCGCTGGTTGTTCAACGTTCGGTTCGCGGAATAGGTCTGACCTCTTCTAATGATCACTTTCCGGTTCAGGATGCGCGGTTTCACGCGCTGCTCATAGGCCAGAAAGTGGATGTTGTTCAGGTCTACCGTATCTCTGGTGCGGCCAAACCGGTTGATGTTGGCGTCTGAGGTGAAGTACACCTCATGGATGGAGTAGACTTTGTGCTCGGTAGAGTCAGTGGGGTTTGCCACCAGCGTGTTCAGCCGAACGGTGTAGGCCTCATAGCTGGTATCTGCCTCTACGGTGATAAACTGCTGCCGGAAATCATAGAAGCCGTTGTTCTTGAGGAGTTGCTCTATGCGGGTGCGTTCCTGGGTGAGCAGGGCCTCGTCAAAGTTCTGGTTTACCTTGATGAGGCTGGCCGCCTGGCTTTGATTCAGCAGCCGCTGAATGGTGGTGTCCTGCACCTGATAGGTGTGGTTGGTGACCACGTATGGCTTGTCTTCCTGTACCTGCAGCGTGACAAACACCTTTTTGTTTTTCACCTCGGTTACGGAAGACACCTTGTTCCGGAAGAAGCCTTTGGAGCTTAAGTAAATGCCCACCTGCTCCTCGGTTTGCACCAGTTTCAGGGAGTCAAAGATGGCCGGCGGCTCACCCACGGTGCGCATGAGCCAGTTGCCGTTCTCTTTCTTGTTCTGCAGTTTGGTTAAATGATTCTCCTTTTTTTCGATCAGCTTGTCTACTTTGACGGAATCACTGCCGGCCCGCTGAATACGGCTATTGAAGTCAACCGTCTCTTTGTCTATGTCCTGCTGAATGCGCTCCGGGTCATAGAAGCTTTTGCCTAAGTAATAAAGGTTCAGGTAGATAGGCGCGCCTAAGACCCGGCGGTTGGGTTTCTGCTGGTACAGCTGCGAGATGGCAGATTTGTCTGCCTGTTTCACTCCCTCCAGTTTTATTTTCCAGAGGAGCCGCTCATTTGGAGCTAAGTGACGGGTGGGCGTGCAGCCCATGGACAAGCCCAGCATTGTGAATACCGCGCCGAATACGTAACATCGTAGCTTCAAACGTAGAAGGATTATGATCTCAAAGGGGCTTTTGAAGTACATTAGGTCACTGCAAATAAAGAAATATCGGTTGCTTCACCAAGCTTTCACGGTGGAAGGTGAAAAGAGTGTGGCCGAACTGCTGCAATCAGACTTTGAACTGGAAACGGTGCTGGCCACGGATAAATTTCTTTCCAGACATACCCATCTGCTCAGGAAAGGTTTTGAGGTGATCACGGTAGGGGAAGACGAGCTGGGGAAAGCCGGTTCCATGGAAACCAACAACGCCGCGCTGGCCATTGCCAAGATGCGCCCCGTGCCCGAGTTCTCCTGGCCAGACCACCCGTTTGTGCTGGCCCTGGACGAGGTGCGAGACCCCGGAAACCTGGGCACCATCATCCGGATTGCCGACTGGTACGGCCTCACCTCCATCATCCTCTCCGAGACCTCCGCCGATTTCTACAACCAGAAAGTCATTGCGGCCACCATGGGTTCCTTTACCCGCATCACCCCGCAGTACGTTGATTTAGCCGCGTTTATGAAAAACCGGCCCCAAAACGTGCCGGTGTTTGGCGCGGCCCTGGAAGGCGAGAATGTCCACCGCTTAAGCTTACAACCCGAAGGCGTGCTGGTGATGGGCAACGAGTCGCACGGCATCCGGCCAGAGATCATGCAACTGGTGACAAAGCCCCTGCACATTCCCGGCAGAGGCGGCGCCGAGTCCTTGAACGTAGGTACTGCCACGGCCATTCTCCTGGATAACTTCTTCCGGAACATCTAACCATTCGCGTTGTACTCTTTCAGTTGATGTTAGGCTAAAGACATTTTGAGGCAGTTTTCAGAAAAGGAGCTTCAAAACGGGCGGTACTGGCGCAAGCGTCCGGTTGTGCCATAAATCTTTGAAGCTTGAACGGTTTAGTTGCATCCCTTTAGGGCTGAAGCTCCCTCTATGGCGCGGAAGTTACTTCCGTGACTAATAGGTTTTGTTTTTTAGTCACGGAAGTAACTTCCGCGCCATAGAAGTTCCGAGCCATAGAAGGGAAATGGTGCTTTCGATAATATCAGAGACTTTGCTCTAGTGTGCGCTTAGGCGTTTTATGGCTGTTTTCAGAAAAAGAGCTTTGAAACGTGCATGATAGAATTCCCAGAAAAACAAAAGAGGAGCGAAGCCGCTCCTCTTTTGTTTTTATGCAGAAAGGTGAAGGATTAGAATTTCATGATCCGGACGCCGGCGGCGATGGCATTGGCCTGCGGACCTTTGTTCTCCTCGAATACCTCGTTGAGGTTGTACTTCACGAAGAACTCTAGGCTTCTCACTCCAATGAAGCCAGAGACTCCGTACTGGAAATCGTTCAGGAAGAAATCATCTTTGGTTTTGCTCTTGTGGTTTTCACCGTCCTGAGAGTACTTCAGTTTGGAGTGGCTGCTGAGCATGTAGCCCACGAAACCGCCGCCGCCTATTTTGAAGTTGGTCTTCCCTTTCCGGTTCTTGAAGTCCAAGCCAAGTTCCAGGGGCACGTTGAAGGAGGTAGTGGCCAGTTTGCTTTTGTCTATGTTCATGTCCACTGCTTTGGAGAACTGGGTTCCTTCATCGGATTGGGAGATGATGATGTTGTCATCAAACATGTAGTTGTGGAAGTCAAAAGTAAAACCGGTGATCAGGCGCAGCGGGCTGGCTTCACCACCCAAGCGGTAGTGCCATTTGCTGTTGAGGCTGATGTAGCGCGAGGCCAGCGGTCTAAGCTTGATGTCCTGCACGGGGCTGCCCGCCTGTTCCTCTTTGTTCATCCAGTGCGAAACGCCGAGGTCTATCTGAAAATCAAATTCCTGTCTGGGGTTGCGGTTCTTGTAGCGTTTCTCGTCTCTTTCTCTTATCTCAGTGGAGTCTCCCTGGCCTACGTTCACCTTTACCTTGGTGGAGTTGTTGTCCTCGTCACGGTCAATGTCGATGCCGATCTTGTCGGTGATCCGGATGCGGTTTTTCTCTTTGATGGTGACTTCGGTTCCCTCTGGTCCGTGCTGGGTGATGGTGATGTTCACGTCATCGGCGGTGTTGGCGCTGGATTTGTCAATGGTGACGGTGACCTCATCGCCTTTTTTGCCGGCGGCTTCTATCTGGTCGGCGTATTTTTCTACCAGCAGCATGATGGAGTCAATGCTCTGTGATTTAAGACTTTTCAAATCCTTGACGTCTTTCACTACAATCAGCAACCGGGCTTCGTTTCTGAGCTTCATGATGAGCGTATCCTGGATTGCAGCCGGTTTAGGGCTTTTTGAACTGGCGTGAGAAGGCAAGGCGATAGCTGCAGCCATCATGATGGCCGTAAGCAGGGCGTACATACGTTTCATTGAAATGGGATTTTAGAGTTCTATTGACTTTGTGATTTTTTTGTTGCCTATGCGGGTTTCTAAGGCGTAGGTGTGTTTGGTAATACCTAGTTCTGAAAGATTCACTTTCTCACCGTCTTTGAGGTTCTTCACTTGCTTCAGGATGCCTTTCAGAACGCGTCCTGTCCCAGCTGGTTCCTCTCCCTGCGGTGGGTCCGTTTCTTTAGTAGATGCCGAGGCGAGGGAGGTGGTTGCCTGAGCATTGTCTAATTTTACAATTATTTCCAAAGCGGGGGCCGCATCTGCCGAGGCTTGGTTAGGTTCCTGTACTTTGGCGGGGGTAGCCACCGCCATCATAGCGGCGGGCTCTGGCGCAGAAACCGCCTTAGGTGCCTCCATCTCCCGAACTTCGTTTCTCTTAATTGCCGACGGGGTGGCTTTCACGTTTCCGTTTACAGCAGGAGCAGCTGAATTAGCTTCCACTGCCGCTAGGGCTTGGTTGGGGGCGGGCGTTACCGCCGTATTAGTTGGGTACTCAGCGGTGCTCTCGTTTTCAGGGGCCGCAGGAGTTGTCACCATTTCACTTGAAGGAGAGACGCTTTGCGGGGCAGTTGGTTTGGTCTCCTGCACCGTGGCTACCGTTCCCGAGGGCTGCAGCGGATCTATGTTCTCGCGGTTTACCCAGAGACCCACACTCAGCAGCATGGTCACGGCCGCGGCGGCCGAGTAGTACCACATCCGGATGGGGCTGCGTTCCTCTTTCTGCTCTTCGGCCACCGGCACCACAAACAGATTGGGTACTTGCGACTGGCTGTTTTGCTGCATGCGCGCCTGCATCCGTTCCCACACATCGTTGCCGGGTGTTACAGGGTTGTTTTTCAGCTTATCTCTGAATAGTTTATCTAAATCTTCTGCGCTCATCGTCTTTGTCTGTTTAGAGGGCGATTGTTACTCCTTGCTGGGCCAGCATGCGTTGCAGCATGGCCCGCGCTTTACTTAACTGTGATTTGGAAGTGCCTTCGCTGATCTGGAGCATATCGGCGATTTCCTTGTGCGAGTAGCCTTCAATGGCGTATAAGTTGAAGACTGCCCGGTAACCGGCCGGAAGTTCCTGGAGTAATTCCATCATCTCGCCGGCACTCATGTCGCTGTCCGCCGAGGCATCCTCAGAGGCCAGGTAGTTGTGTTCTTTTTCAATGGCCAGGTGCATGGGCTCCTGCTTGCGTAACTGCTGCAGCGCCTCGTTCACCATGATGCGGCGCACCCAGCCCTCAAAGCTCCCTTTCTGCTCAAACCGACCCACGTGCTGGTACACTTTCATGAACCCGTTAATGAGGACTTCCTCGGCATCCATCTCATTCTTGAGGTACCGCAGGCAAACTCCCATCATGGGGCCGGCGTAGCGGTCGTACAAGAGTCGCTGGGCTTTGGCATCGCCTTGCTGCAGTGCTAGTACCAGATCTGTCTCATTCACGGGTTGTAGAAGTTTAAGCGATATAAAGTTTGCCTGTTTGTATGGATAGATGCACCACCGGTAAAATCGGTTGCCCGGGCTCCAGAAAAAAAGTTAAGTAAATATAAGCAGTTGCGAATACTTTCAGTAATCAGCTCCTTTTTATTCAGGTAAAGTCTTCAAAATCAGCGCAATTAATCGTTTACTCTATTCTGAAATCGGTTTAAAAACTTTTGAAAAAAGTGGAGGAATCGTTTTAGGGCTGTTTTCTGGAAAGCAGGCCTAAAACAGGGGAGGAACCAACCGGGCAGCGCGGCAGTTGTTGGTTTAAAGAGACAATCGTCTCATCTTTGAGCTATGAAAACATTCTTATTAGCCGTCGCTTTGTTTTGTGCGCAGCCTCTTTGGGCGCAGGAGAAACCCGCCCACCTGCTTGCTCCTTCAGAATACAAGGAAATCAGCCGGAAAGAGAAAGGCGTTTTGGTGGATGTGCGTACCCCGGAGGAATTCCAGAGCGGCCACCTCAAAAAAGCGGTGAACTCAGATTTCAGGGGAGGGCAGTTCAGCCAGGACTTCCAGCAGTGGGACAAAAACAAAACGTACTACCTGTACTGCGCCTCGGGCAACCGCAGCGGACAAGCCCTGAAATTAATGCAGGAGGCCGGCTTTACCAAGGTCTACAACGTGGGAGCCTACAAAGACCTGAAAGCCGCCGGACTCAAAACCAAAGAACAAACCAAGAAATAACCAAGCGCTATTTAAATCAGCACGTTGCTTGTTTTAGGGCGCGTTGACAATTGTAGAATTATTTTTCCTGGCAGTTGTTAGAGTATCAAAAAGCCTATGCGTCGTTATGAGATC
>NZ_JACOAF010000041.1:209085-401077 GCF_014269285.1 Rufibacter sediminis | reverse complement strand
CGACCGCCGATACGCTTCGTTTTTCCTGGACAAACATTACTGTATGTCCTCTTTTCCTATCTTCCCATTCACTCAAAGAACTTCCCACCGGCCTGTCGCCGGTGACTGGCGGAACCCTCTCGGCTTCCGTTTCCCTCCCTTCCGGTAGGGGCTGCAAAGGTAGGGACTTTCTTCGATTCCGCAAGCCTGAGCAGCTTTTTTTTCTTTTTTTTCTCTTCCCAACCCTGTCGGCTGAGCTTGTTTTCCTTGGCTTCTCTCTGGAAGCGGGTGCAAAGGTAAGAACTTTTTTCCTCTCTGCAACACTTTCGAAAAACTTTTTTTTTCTGATTCTCTCGGCTCAACTAACCAAGAAGCGCTTCCGTTCCCAGGCCCGAAGGCTTTCCGTTGAAGCGGGCTGCAAAGGTAAGAAGAACTTCTCTCTTCGCAAGCAATCGGCAAAACTTTTTTCCTTTCCCTCAGCACCCGGTCGGTGCGTTGGGACCCTTTCTGGAAGGGAGTGCAAAGGTAAGAAGAACTTCCGAACCCGCAAGGGGCAGGGGAAAACTTTTTCTTTAACTTTCCGTCTACACTAAGTTCCTTCTCCCTCTCCTGTTGAGCGGGCTGCAAAGGTAAGGATCTTTCCCCAAGAAACAAGCGCCGTCTGCTGGGATGGAAGGAATTCATGCGCTCCTTGCCGTAGGCTGATAGGTAACTGTGTTCAGGATGAGGGAGTTCCCAAACGGAAAAATTTTTCAACTTATTCCCAAGGCGGCTCTCTAGAGCTCGTCTCCAGGATCAAGACTGGGGAAGAACCGTATTCGGGGACTGGGAAGTACCTGGGAATAGGTGATTGCACAGAGAACGTTTTGTCCGTGTTTTGGCGAAAAGAGGTCCAAAACGGCAAAAAAATTGATCCATTCGATAATCAAACGCTCGGAAGACAGATCGTCTATAATAAGAAAGAGGCAGTACGTTCCCGCACTGCCTCTTTCTTATTGTTCTTCACCTATAGCTTACTTAACCAAGGTGCTCTTTCTATCTGGTCCAACGCTAATGATATTCACGCTTACTTCTAACTGCTCCTCCAGGAAAGCAACGTATTCCAGAACAGCTTTCGGAAGCGCATTATAAGACTCGTATTTCCGGAGTTCCTCGCCCCAGCCTTTCATAGTGATGTAGATAGGCGTGATATCCGCTTTATCTAGGTCATGGGGTACCTGATCAGTCACAGTGCCATCGGCCATTTGATAGTGGGTGCAGACGCTGATCTCATCGAATTCATCCAACACATCGGCTTTCATCATGTTGAGTTGGGTTACGCCGTTCAGCATGATGGCATACTTAAGGGTAGGCAGGTCAATCCAGCCGCAGCGGCGCGGACGGCCCGTGGTAGAACCGAACTCCCGGCCCGCCTGACGAATCTGCTCTCCTACCTCATCGTGCAACTCAGTGGGGAAAGGTCCGCTTCCCACGCGGGTACAGTAGGCTTTGAAGATACCATAGACTTCCCCAATGTGACGAGGGGCGATTCCTAAACCGGTACAAGCCCCGGCCACCAGCGTGTTGGAAGAGGTCACGAACGGATAGGTACCAAAGTCGATGTCCAGGAGAGATCCTTGAGCACCTTCGGCCAGAATTTTCTTACCGTCTTTGAGCGCCTGGTTGATCATGTACTCAGAGTCAACCAGGGTGAAGGTTCTCAGGAATTCAATAGCGCTGAAGAACTGCTGCTCCAACTCGTCTATTTCAAGGCCCTTTTGGTAAAAAGAGGCTATTTTCTGGTGCTTCTCAACCGTGGCTTTGTAACGCTCCTGGAAATCAGGCAGCAGGATGTCTCCCACGCGCAAACCGCTCCGGCCGATCTTGTCCTGGTAAGCCGGCCCGATTCCCTTCTGGGTGGAGCCGATCTTAGAGGTTCCCAGGGCTTCTTCAGAGATTCTGTCCAGGCTTTTGTGGGACGGAAGAATCAGCTGCGCCTTTTTAGAGATGAAAAGGTTACGGGTAGCGTCTACGCCCCGGGCGGTCAGTTTCTCCACCTCGGTCCGGAATACGATGGGATCCAGCACCACCCCGTTCCCGATGATGTTGGTGATGTGCTCATGGAAAATACCGGACGGGATTTGGTGCAACACGTGCTTGGTGCCTTCAAACTCAAGGGTGTGTCCGGCATTGGGGCCACCCTGGAAACGGGCTACCACATCATATTGAGGAGCAAGTACATCAACGATCTTACCTTTTCCTTCGTCGCCCCACTGGAGGCCTACTAAAATGTCAACTGGCATTTAAACTGATTCTTTAAGAAGCTGAACGGCATTGGTGTCATCCTCGGCAATGGTAAAGATGGCGTTCAGTTTTGTGATGATTAATAACTTACGGATGTGCTCTGACGGATTGATGAGGATAAGTTCTCCGCCTCTGTTTCTGAATTTGGTCAAAAGGGAAACCAGTACACCTATGCCGGTGCTGTTGATGAACCGCACGTTGGAAAGATCAACCGCAGACAGCAGCATAGAGTCATCAATGGTGGCGTTGGCCAGGTCCATGAGGCGTTGGGTTTCGGGCCCGCCAATCATGTCGCCCTCTAACCGGATGAGCAGGATGTTGTTCTCTAGCGTGTGATCAATTTTCATGGAAAGGTGCGTTTAGTTTAGCCTGGCAGTCGCCACAAATGCCGTACAAATTTAGGGAGTGGTGCAGAATATTAAAATTCAGCAACTCCCCCACCATGGTCTGGATGTTATGGACCCGCGGGTCACAGAACTCCACCACTTTGTGGCACTCGGTACAGATCACGTGGTCATGCTGCCGCCGGCCGTACGATTTCTCATACTGCGCCAGGTTACGCCCGAACTGGTGTTTACTCACCAGATCGTTTTCTACCAGCAGGTCCAGGGTATTGTATACGGTGGCCCGGCTCACCTGATAGTTCTTGTTCTTCATGCTGATGTAAAGCGACTCTACATCAAAATGACCGTTACGGGAATAAATCTCTTCTAAGATAGCATAGCGCTCAGGAGTCTTCCGGAGACCTTTGCTTTCTAAGTAGGCGGTGAAAATCTTCTTCACCTCCAGGAATTTCGCTTCGTCTAGTGCCATACGCCTTCTTCTGCTGCAAACTTAACAGGTTTTATGTGGGAAAGCTAAAAACGCCCCCAAAAAGGAAAACAGCGAAAGTCACCGGCGTTGTTCCCCGGCTTGTACCAGAGACAAATACAAAGACATCAGCTCAAGCGAACACTCGTCAGAAAGCGTTTCCAGGCTCCTGCAGCTCTTCCCCGGCCAGAGGTCTCCCCTGTTCGTTTTAGGGCTGATTTCCGAAAAATGACTTAAAAACACGACCTGCTTTCTCCGGGCTAAACCGAGAGTTCAGAAGCTTCTCCTAGCAAAAACGCGCGCCAGCAGCCATTCAACCGATTTCCTTCCTATCTAAATTTTTCTGGTCCCGATAGGGGTAATGGCAAAACACTGTGTCTAAGAAGCAATAACACGAATAAGAATTGTGACGAAAGGCCTTTCCAACATTCTCATAAGTACACATTCATTATAACCCTTTCTGAAAAATTACTCTTATGAAAAAGTTATCCTTTTCACGGGGCATGCGCACGCTTGCCTTAACAGGCCTGGTATGTTTCGCTTCGGTGGCAGCTTCGGCGCAGACCAAACCCAAAACGTCTACCAGCGCCGCAGCTGGACAAACCAAAGCGAAAACCACTTCGGTCGCTTCTACTCAAGTGAAAGCGAAGCCCGCCACCACGGTTTCTGCCAGCCCCAAAAAATATACCGCAGCCTCAACCGCCAAAAAAACGACGGCCGCTCCTTCCTCCACCGCCAAAAAAGCTCCGGTTAAAGCGGCAACTCCCGCGGCTCCCGAAACCAAGCCCGCCGAAACCGTAACGACCGAAGCAGTTTTAACCCCGGAAACGAATACCGCGGAAGTGCAGAAGCAGACCTACGCCGCCTTTACCGGCGGAACCAACGTCATTGGTTTCGGGCTTGGGCTGGTGAACAACCTGGATTACCCCAACGGCGGAAGTACCCTCATGCCTTTAACTGTCTCCTATGAAAGAGGGCTGAACGTGGCCGCCGGTCCCGGCACCATTGGCGTGGGCGGGGTTTTCTCTTACTCTCATTATAAATGGGGAGAAGGCGATTACAAATGGACCGTGATGTATATCGCGGCCAAGGGCGCTTACCACGTAGATCTGGCCAAAAACGAGAAGCTGGACACCTACGCCGGTTTAACCTTGGGCTACGCCAGAACCAAAGTGAACTGGGATTCCTATTATGCCGGTGATGCTTCAGAAGGAGAAGTGAAACTTGGCGTACTGGCCGGCGCCCGCTATTTCTTCACCCCCAACGTAGGTGCCCACCTGGAACTGGAGAGCGGCCCCATGTCTCACATCACCATCGGGTTGAACTATAAGTTCTAAGCATCGCCGTAGGAAAACGCTTCCTGGTTCAGTTCTTAGTTTTGGGCCTGGTTTCCGGAAATCGGCCTTAAAACAGGAAGCTTCTTCTCTAGCGATTCATTCACTCCCATATCTTTACTTACACAGCAAAGCCCAACCTAATGGTCGGGCTTTGCTGTGTTTACTATTATATATAAGAGAAATTCTCCTGTTTAAGAATCGAAGCGGTCTACGCTGAGCACCCCGTTTACTTTCATCATCTTCTGGATGAGTTTCTCCAGTTGGGCAGTGTCGTTCACGAACACCATCAGGCGGCCTTCAAACACGCCGTCATGCGAGTCGATGGTGATGGAGCGCATGTTTACTTTCAGGGAGTTGGAGATGATCTTGGTCACATCATTCACCAGCCCTACCCTATCGGTTCCTTTGATGGCAATACCCGCCAGGAACGACAGCTCCTGCTGCCCGGTCCATTTCGCTTTCACAATGCGGTGCCCGTAGTTAGACATCAGCTCCACGGCTTTGGGGCAAGTGGTCCGGTGGATGGTGATGCCGTGGTCTACCGTCTGGAAACCGAACACATCATCGCCGGGAATGGGGTTGCAGCAATTGGCCAGCTCGTAGTCAATCTTATCGGTGCCGCCGCCAATCACCAGCAACTGCGAGTTCACGCCCCTGATCTTCTCCACCTCCTTGTCGAACGAGGAGCCTTCCAGCAATGAGGCCGGACGGTATTTCTCGCTCTGCGGATTGAAGATGTATTCTTTGATCTCCTTCAGGTCAATCAGATTCACCGCCACTCTATAATAGAAGTCCTGCAACGACGAGGCGTTGAAATAAGCCGCCAGCCGGTTCAGGTTCGCCGCCGATGGTTCAATGGACAGAAGCTCCAGCCGCTCTACCACCTGCTGTTTCCCTTCCTCGGCTTTTCCTTTGCGTTCTTCGCGCAGGAACTCCTTGATCTTGGAACGGGCCTTGGAGGTAGTCACAAACTTGAGCCACTCACCAGTCGGTTTCTGTTTCTGCGAGGTCAAAATCTCCACCTGGTCGCCGTTGTGCAGGCGGTAACTCAGCGGCACCAGCTTCTGGTTCACCTTGGCGCCCAGGCTCTGGTACCCGATGTGCGTATGGATCTCAAAGGCGAAATCCAGCGCAGTGGCACGGTCAGGCAGAATAATGAGTTCGCCTTTGGGCGTGAAGACAAACACCTCCTCCACAAACAGATTGGTCCGGAACTCGTCCAGGAACTCGATGGCATTGGTGTTGTTCACGTCCAGCATGTCACGCACCTTGTTGATCCAGTTGTCCAGGCCAGACTCAGAGGGGCCGGTGCTGCCAGTTTTGTATTTCCAGTGGGCGGCATACCCGCGCTCGGCAATATCGTCCATGCGTTTGGTCCTGATCTGCACCTCCACCCACTGGCCGGTTTTGCTCATCACGGTGGTATGCAGCGCCTCATACCCGTTGGCCTTGGGCGTGCTGATCCAGTCGCGCAAACGGTCTGGGTTGGGCTGGTAGAAATCGGTCACGATGGAATAGACGCGCCAGCAGACGGGCTTTTCCTGCTCATAAGGCACATTGAGAATGATCCGGATGGCGAACAGGTCATAGATTTCCTCGAAGGTGACGTTCTGCTTCTTCATCTTCTTGAGGATGGAGTAAATGGACTTAGGCCGTCCTTTCACCTCAAAATCAGTGAAGCCCTGGCGCCGCAGCTCCTCCTCCACCGGACCAATGAAATCAGCGATGAACTTGTTCCGAGCCGCCTTGGTCTGCCTGATCTTGTTGGAGATGAACTTGTACGTCTCGGTATCGGTGTACTTGAGGTGCAGGTCTTCCAGTTCAGACTTAATGGCATACAAACCCAGGCGGTGCGCCAGCGGGGCGTACAGGTACATGGTCTCCGAGGCGATCTTGAGCTGCTTGTCGCGGGCCATGCTGCCCAGTGTGCGCATGTTGTGCAGGCGGTCGGCCAGTTTGATCAGGATCACGCGCACGTCATCAGAGAGCGTGAGCAGCATTTTCCTAAAGTTCTCGGCCTGCTGAGAGGTACCGTACTCAAATACGCCGGAGATTTTGGTAAGGCCTTCAATGATGCGGGCCACCCGGGGGCCGAAGTCGCGCTCAATATCGGCAATCTCCAGGTCGGTATCTTCTACTACGTCGTGCAGCAGGGCGGCCACAATGGAGGTGGTGCCCAGGCCAATTTCCTCCACGGCAATCTGGGCTACCGCCAAGGGGTGTAAAATGTACGGCTCGCCAGATTTCCGGCGCATGTCTTTGTGGGCTTCTAAGGAAGTGTTAAAAGCCTTCTTTATGATCTTGGCGTCGTTGTCCTTCAGAAAAGGCTTGGCATGACGCAGCAACTTTCTGTAATGGCGCAGGATCTCTTTCCGTTCTGCTTCGTGGTCAATCATACGGGTAGGTACATCAAAATCCGTGGTCTGGCAAGCGCCAAAGCGTTTTTGACCTCTTTTTTATAAATTTCAACAAAAAAAACGAAAGAGAGTTGCATAAACAAAAAAGTGTTTGCTACATTTGCATCACCAAATACAAAAACACATTGATGCGGATGTGGCGAAATTGGTAGACGCACTAGACTTAGGATCTAGCGCTGCGAGGCATGGGGGTTCGAGTCCCTCCATCCGCACAAAAGTCAAACCCTCAATCCCAACCGGGGTTGGGGGTTTTTTCAATTTAACCGTAGCACAATTAAAACCTGATAGCTTTGAATATCACCCTGAATCAAACCGATGGCCAGAATGCCAGCCTAAAAGTTAGCCTGCAAGAGGCCGACTACGCCGCCCGTGTAGACGAGCAAATCAAAGAATACAGCAAGAAAGCCAGCATCAAAGGCTTCCGCCCTGGTAAGGTTCCGGCTGGTTTGATCCGTAAGATGTACGGTAAAGGCATCTTGGTGGAATCTATCAACCAGTTGCTGCACGAGTCTGTGAACAACTACATCAAAGAAAACAAACTGCGCATCCTGGGCGAGCCGCTTCCGGAGCGTCAGGATGAGAACGCCATTGACTGGGACAACCAGAAAGAGTTTGAATTCAGCTACGCCGTTGGTTTGTTGCCAGAATTTGAGCTGCCCTTGAATGACGTTTCTGTGCAGAAATATGACATTGAAGTAGACCAAACCACCGTTGACGAAGCCTATGAGCAGATGCAGCGCCAGTTCGGGCAGACCACTAACCCAGAGGTTTCTGAGGCCAACGATTACCTGTACGGCGACCTGAAACAAGTAGAAGGTGAGTTCGAGACCAAAACCCTGCTCCCTTTAAACAAAGTGATTGCTGGCGCAGACAAGTTTGTGGGCGTGAAACCAGGTGACACCATCACCTTTGACATCCGCGAAGCGTTTGGTGACGATGCCGCTTTGGCGCACGTAACCGGCCTGAGCAAAGAAGTAACCAAAGACCTGAACGGCCAATTCACCTTTGTGGTAGAGAAAATCAACCGCACGGAGCCAGCCGAGATGAACCAGGAGTTCTTCGACAAGATCTTCGGACAAGGCAACGTGACCACGCAGGAAGAATTTGACGCCAAAGTACGCGAGGTGATCAAAGAAAACTATGACCGTGAGGCCGTGAACGTGCTGGACCGCGACGTGATTGACCAACTGGTGGAGAAATCTTCTATTGAGATTCCAACTGAGTTCTTCAAGCGCTGGTTAGCCGTGACCAACGAAGGCAAAATCACTGCTGAGCAGATTGAGGAATTCTACGACCAGTATGTGAAAGAACTGAAGTGGTCTATGATCCGCAACAAAGTGGTGGAAGAGAACGACCTGAAAGTGAGCAACGAGGATGTGGTGAACAGCGCGCGTCAGAAAATGATGGCTCAGTTCAACATGCCAGAGGTGCCGGAAGAAATGGAAGCCACTTTCAACAACTTCCTGGACAACCACTTGAAGCAAAACAACGGCCGTAACTTCGTGAATGAGTACGAGGCCCTGGTTGCTGAGAAAGTGCTGGAGTTTGTGAAAGAGAAAATCACCATCACAGAAAACACCGTGACGGCTGAAGAATTCCGCAATAAAGTAGGTGCTTAATCCCCTGCTTGGTTTAAAACAGAAAAGCCTTTGCCGTACGGCAAAGGCTTTTCTGTTTTAAACCAAGCAGGGCAAGTATCACGTAGTGGGTAGCAAGTAGCAAGATTTTCAAAAATTTGCTTCCCGCAGTTTTCCTGAAAGCCTAGCGGGCGTTACAAAATATCTCCTATCTTGAGACCTGATACGCGATACTTGCTACCTTTTCAGCCATAATGGCAGTAAAATTCCATTATCCGTTTTTGGCCTGATTTTAGAAAACTAACCCAGAAACCGGTGAACTCCGTTTGCCCCTCTGGTTATTCTTGTAACCATCGCGTTTCTTTTTAAGTTAAGGCATCTAAACAGAACCCTTATGTACACCAAAGACGAATTCAGAAAATTTGCCGTACAAGGCCTAGGCATGAGTGGCTTGGGCGTTGACCAATACCTCACCCACCTGGAAAGCAAGACGAACATGCACCCTACCAGCATGACGCGTTCCGTGATTGAGGAAAGACCTACCAACTTCCGCGAGATTGACGTATTCTCCCGCCTGATGGTAGACCGTATCATTTTCCTGGGCACCCAGGTAGATGATTATATCGCCAACATTATTACTGCGCAGTTGCTGTTCCTGGAAAGCGTAGACGCCAAGAAAGACATCCTGCTGTACATCAACAGTCCGGGTGGTTCAGTATATGCCGGTCTAGGCATCTATGATACCATGCAGTACGTGCAGCCCGATGTAGCCACCATCTGTACCGGTTTGGCCGCTTCTATGGGTGCGGTATTACTGTGTGGTGGAGCCAAAGACAAGCGCTCTGCCCTGCCACACGCCCGGGTTATGATTCACCAACCCATGGGTGGTACTCAAGGACAGGCCTCAGACATTGAGATCACGGCCCGTGAAATCCTGAAGCTGAAGAAAGAGTTGTATGAAATCATCTCCAGCCACAGCGGCAAATCCGTGGAGCAGGTTGACAAAGACTCTGACCGTGACTATTGGATGATCGCGCAGGAAGCCAAAGAATATGGTCTGATTGACGAAGTTCTGACGCGTCATAAAGCATAATTTTTCATTTCCCCATCAACAAGAAAGCCCGCTCATGAGCGGGCTTTCTTGTTGATGGGGAAATCCGTTTTGGGCCCCTTTTCAGAAAAAAGGCCCCTAAACAGGAACCTGATTCACAACTTCTAAGCCTTACTTGCCTTTGTTCTTCTTTGCCTTCAGCGGCTGCGCCGACTCATGTTCTTTCGCGGCCAGGAGATAGACCAAAGAAGCGGTACCGTCCATGGTGGGCTCATTGGTGCTATAGTCAGAGGCATCGTCATGGTACACGGCCAGGCGCGACTGAAACTCGGCGTATTCATCGGCTTCCCGCAAACTCAACCCAATTAGGCTCCCGAAGATGCTGCCGTACACGGGTCCGTCTACTAACCCGCCGTCTAGCGAATAATTGTGCAGCACCGTGAAAGACGAGTGTGTATCTACCGGGGTGTCACCGTGGGCGGGCAAGCCATACACCATACTGGTGCCCCATGGATTGAGCCCGAACAGCCAGTCAAAGCAGGCCTGCTCCAGCGGGGCGTAGGTCTGGTCACCGCTGAGCTGGCGGTAAAGGTAGCACTGGATGGCGAAGGAAGTAGTCAGGTTGTTGGAGCACCAGATGAATGGGATGCCCCGGTAAAAAGCGTTTCCTTTGGATTTCTGCCAAACCCGGTCAATTCCGTCTTTGTAGTAACTGATGAGAGCGGCTTTTGAGGTAGCATCGGCTTTCTGGGCCAGTTCATAATGCCCGAAGTTGTGGAAAGGGTACCACTCATAATGATTGGCGGTATCAGCGCCCAGCCAGGGGGTCACTTTCTCCTGCTGCCCGTACTGAAACGCCTGCTCAAAGTATTTACGGTCATTGGTGAGTTGGTACAAAGCGGCGGCGCCCAGCTGCATGTCATCTACCCAGTTTCCCTCGGCGTAGATGTAAGGTGCTTTCACCGATGCCGTCTGCCCCACTCCTGGTTTCTCAAGGCCATAGTTATAAGCTGACAAAGATCGGGTCCGGAACGTTTGGGCCAGCGCTTTGTCTACGGGTTGGTAAATCTGGGCCGCCAAGGCAAATGCGCTCGCAAACTTCCCAGCCGTTGAGGCGGTGCCGGTAGCTTTATTCTTGAATTTCCCCAACCCTTGCGGCTCGCCCGTCAGGAAATAGACCGGCCGCCCCGTGCCTTTCCCGAAACCGTAATCCACGGAATCTTTGGTGGGCAAACGGTAGCCGGCATGGTCACGGTCATCAGCTATCTGGTTGAACATCCAATCGGGGCGCGGGTGCATTTTCAGGAGCCAGTCCAGACCCCACTTGGCTTCGTCCAGCACATCGGCCACGCCGTTTTGCCCTGCCAGGCCATTGGCCGCATGTTGATCAGTGAAGACGCCGGAGAATTCGCGGTAAGCGGCCAACAAATGGTACGTGGCATTGGCCGAGGTGGTGGAATACTGCAGGTAATCGCTGGCGTCATGCCAACCACCCGATACATCTATCCGCGTGTGCTGAGGCATGGGTCCGTAAACGGTGTATCCATCATGGGTATGGCAGGAGTCTTTGAGGTACGGGTTGAAATTGCTGCGCTGTTGCCGCAGGTAGCGCAGCGCAAAATCAGCGGCCCCTTTGTAAGCAACCTCCGAGATTTTGAATTCCGGGGAGCGCACCGGCCCTACCCGGAGGTAATAGTTGCCCGGTTTAGAGAAGTCTGAGAAATCTAGCCGGTACGTTTGCGTGAACGGACCATAGGCCCCAAAGCCTTGGCCAGCGTTTTTTTTCAGAACGGTTTTTCCGCTTTTGGCTTCTACCAGCTCAAAGCGGCTTATGGTTGCCTCAGGGCTTTTGGTGGCCCAAACGGCTACTTTCACGCCGGCGGGCGCGTAGCCCATCTGGTTGATTCTGATCCAGGCCGGGGCAGTGGGTTGGGCCTGTAGTTGGAAGGTAAACAGCCATAGTAAGAGGAGGAACAAACAAGGTCTGTGTTTTTTCATAGAGCGGTAAGGTTGGGGGTAAGGATCTGTTGTTCCCAAACATACCTCCCCGCGGCTACGTGTACAAGAATTCAGCGCCTTTTGTCTCTGCCCTGCAGCCCGCCATCAGACCGCTCTAGTTGCCTCAAGTTCAAAGAGAAGGACATTGGAGGTTCGCTTTCAGCACCGCCGCTTAATTTTTTTTGAAGGAAGTTTAGGAGCTCGCGTCCGTAGAAGTACCATCCAGCAGGTTCTGCTTCAATCAGATACAAAATAGGCTATATTTTATAATTCTCTCGCTTCCAACCACTTCAGAGCAGCTGTTCATAGCCTTGTGCAAAAATATTTTGGCGTAGTGCCTAACCAATTTTGTAACTTTGTCGTAACCGCCCCATCTTAGGGACGGAAAAGTACATCCCACTCTTCGGTATATGGCAGAAATTACGTGCTCCTTTTGCGGAAAAAACAAGAAAGAGGTGTCTGTGATGATCTCAGGCATCAACGCACACATTTGTGAGCGCTGCATTGGACAGGCGCAACAGATTTTAAATGAGGAGAATAGGTTACGTGCCACCAACCGCGCACCTAAATTCAACCTGATCAAACCCCGGGAAATGAAAACCTACCTTGATCAGTTTGTGGTTGGACAGGACGAAGCGAAAAAGGTCATGTCTGTAGCGGTCTACAACCACTACAAGCGCCTCATGCAGAAACCGAAAACCGATGATGTGGTGATCGAGAAATCCAACATCATCATGGTGGGCGAAACCGGTACCGGTAAAACCTTCCTGGCCCGTATGCTGGCCGGCGTGCTGCAGGTTCCGTTCTGCATCGCTGATGCCACCGTGCTGACGGAGGCCGGATACGTAGGCGAAGACGTGGAAAGCATTTTGACCCGTTTATTACAAGCTGCCGACTACAACGTGGAAGCGGCCGAGCGCGGCATCGTGTATATTGACGAGATTGACAAAATCGCCCGTAAAAGCGACAACCCGTCCATCACGCGTGATGTGAGCGGCGAAGGCGTACAGCAGGCGTTATTGAAGCTCCTGGAGGGAACATCGGTGAACGTGCCACCGCAGGGCGGGCGTAAGCACCCCGAGCAAAAAATGATCTCCGTGAACACCGAGAACATTCTTTTCATTTGCGGTGGCGCCTTTGTAGGCATTGACCGCCTCATCAAGAGCCGTCTGAACACCAAACCCATCGGTTTCTCCTCTACCAATCTGGACGAGAAAGTGGACACCGAGAACTTCCTGCGCTACATCACCTCCCAGGACCTGAAATCTTTCGGTTTGATTCCTGAGCTGATTGGCCGTCTGCCGGTAGTGACGCACCTGAACCCACTGGACAGCGAAACCCTCCGCCTGATTCTCACCGAACCCAAGAACTCGCTGGTGAAACAGTACAAGCGCCTGTTTGAGATGGAGAACATCAACCTGGAGTTTGCCGAGGACACGCTGGAGTACATCGTGGAGAAAGCCGCCGAGTACAAACTGGGCGCCCGTGGTCTCCGTTCCATCTGCGAAGGCATCATGACCGATGCTATGTTTGACCTTCCGTCTGAAGAGCAGGACGGCACCACTGATTTGGTGATCACCCTGGAATACGCCCGGGAGAAATTTGAGAAATCTGCGATTAAGAAACTGAAAGTAGCTTAGCCTCTTTCAAGAAACCATAAAAGCGAAGGCCTCCCCTACATTTGGTAAGGGAGGCCTTCGCTTTTAGAGATATTCCGTTTAGGGGCTACTTTTTAAAAAGAAGCCTTAAAAGGCGACGTTCTGCAAGGGCTTGTTGGTGGCCGGGGCTCCTTTGTCCTCGCGCAGGTACTGCACCATCAGCTTGGCGGCGGTTTCAGACGTGTTAAAATCCCCGATCAGTTCCCGCACCCGCTTGTACCCGTCCAGCTGGGCGTTTCTGCCTGCGGGGTTCTGTAAAATATTTTTCAGTTCTTTCACCAGGTTCTGCGCGTTCATGTCGCCCTGGATCAGTTCCGGGACAATCTTCTTGCCGGCAATCAGGTTTACCAGGGAGATAAACGGCACTTTGATCACGGCGCGGCCAATCCAGTAAGAAACGGCGCTGGTTCTATAGCAAACCACTTGCGGCACGTTAAACATGGCTGTTTCCAGCGTGGCCGTACCAGAAGTCACCAAAGCGGCCTCGGCGTTGGCCAGGATGTCATACGTTTGGTCGTAGACAATCTTGATGAACGGCTTCCGGTTGAAGTGCTCGTAGTACTCTTTGGAGAAATTACTCACCGCGGCCACCACAAACTGGTAATCCTGGAAAGGCGGCAGAATGCTGAGCATGATATAGAGGATGTTCTCTATCTCTTGTTGGCGGCTGCCGGGCAACACGGCTATGATCGGCCGGTCATCCAGTTCATTGTCTTGCCGGAAATTGGGGTTGAGTTGGTGGGCCGACACCGCATCTGACACCGGATTGCCAATATAGTCGGTTTTGTAGTCAAACTTCTGGTAGAAGTCTTTCTCGAAGGGCATGATGACGAACATCTTGTCCACCAGCTTTTTGATGGTATGCACGCGCCCCTGATTCCAAGCCCAGATTTTTGGGGAAATGTAGTAGAAGACTTTGAGCCCGTGTTCCTTCGCGACCTTAGCGATGCGCATGTTGAACCCGGCGTAGTCTACCAAAATCACCACATCGGGTTTATACGCCAACAGATCGTCCTGGCACTCTTTCAGAAAACGCTTGATTTTGAACAGGTTCTTGGCGGCTTCCAGAAAACCCATGAAGGCCATTTCCTGGTAGTGCTTGACCAATTCTGCCCCGGCCGCTTCCATCATGTCGCCGCCCCAGCAGCGGATGTGGGCCTCAGGATCCTGTAGGTGCAGCTGCTTGATTAGGTTGGAGGCGTGCAGGTCTCCAGAGCGTTCTCCGGCAATAATGTAATATTTCATTGAATGGGTGCTGAAGTAACAGGGCTCTTACAATGAAAAGCCGATGGTACCCCTTCACACAATGTTTGTGCCAGAACGCATTCAATCAACTTATATTGTAAGCTTTAAATAAATTATCTTGCCTTGTTTTCTTTTGTTACAGGTTTACTAGAACTCTACTCGCCAAAATATTCCACAAAGTTACGGGGGGTCTCATATAGCTTCAGGCTGTGCAGCTGTGCTCCTGATATACGAGGAATGAGGGGGTTTAGGATGTTCCAAAACTCCATGACCAGGTTTTCTGTGCTGGCCAGTTTGCCTTCCATGAAGGCGACATCCATGTTGAGGTTCTTGTGGTCTACTTTCTTGATGATGTGCTCCCGGATAAGCGTGCTCAATTTCTTGAGATCGATCACGAAACCGGTATCAGGATCTGGCTTGCCCTTCACCGTTACAATCAGTTCATAGTTATGTCCGTGCCAGTTGGTATTTGCGCAGGGCCCAAAAACTTCCTTGTTTTTAGCCAGCGACCAATTGGGGTTATGCAGCTTGTGCGCCGCATTGAAATGCTCTAATCTGCTTACGTATACCATTAACTGAATCGGTAGTTCTTTCTTCGCAGCAAATATACGAAGAAAGGCACACCAAAGAACGATGTCACGATACCAACCGGCATACCGGCCGGCGGATAAATCCATCTGGAAATCAAATCACAAACCACCAGAAACAATCCGCCGGCCAGGGCACAGGCCAGTAAGTTGAACCGGTTGGTGGTTCCCAGCAGGGCGCGCGTGAGGTGCGGCACCATGAGCCCCACAAACCCCACCGGCCCCGAGAAGGCCACCGCAAATCCCGTCACCACCGACACCGTCACCAGCATCACCCACCGGATAAACCGAACGTCTACTCCCAACGTCTCGGCGCGTTCCGCGCCCAACAGCAGCACACTCAGATGCCGCTGCAAAAAGAAAAACAAAACCAATCCGCTGGCCAGCGCCACGGCCGGATAGCCCAGGGTAGCCCAATCGGCTTTCTCAAACCCGCCCATGCTCCAGAACACCACCGACTTTAACTGGCTTTCGGAGTCAGAGAGAAACATGAGCAAGCTCACCAGGGCAGTGAGCAAAGAACTGAGCGCCACGCCCACCAGCAACATCTGGCTGGGAATCAACTGTCCGCGCCGCGAACCCAGCAGTACCACCACCAACGTCACGGCGAAAGAACCCAGCAGCGCGAAAAACGGCGGCAGGTACAAGCCCATCAAGGTGAGATCGGCGAAGAGGAAGAAACTGAACGAGGCCCCCAGAGAAGCGCCCGAGGCCGTGCCAAGTAGAAAAGGATCCGCTAAAGCGTTGTTCACCAGGGCCTGCATGAGGTACCCCGAAAAAGCCAGCGAAGCACCCGTTAGGAATGCCAGCAGCAGCCGGGGCAAGCGCAAGTTCACAATGCTGTAATGGGTGGCGTTTTGGGCATCATATTCAAAAAGGGCCGCAAAAACGGTCGCGTAAGAAGTGGGCAGACTTCCTATCTTCAGCCCCAGGAGAAACCCCAGGGTTAAAAGCAGCAACAGCAGTAATAGCAGGACGAAGGCTTTTTTCACCGGAGAACGGCTTTAAGCTCAGCAATGCCTTCCACCACGCGCGGACTGGGGCGGGACATCAGATCATCGGTCACCTGATAGATCCGTTTGTTCTGATACGCTTTGATGCGGCGCAGTTCTGGGTAAAGCGAGAAAAACGTCTTCTCCATCTTGGCGAAATCGCTCCCGATGATGACCTCGGGGTTCATTTTCAGGATATATTCCCGGGTGAGGGCGGGGTACGGCTGCGCGAAAACCTCAGTAACGGCGTTCTGCCCACCGGCATACCGCAGTTTGTCAGAGAAGACAGTGTTGCGGCCGTACACGTAAATGGGGTCTTGCCAGGTAATGGCCAGCACGCGGGGACGGTTTGGGCCAGCGGTATCAGCGGCCAACTGGTTCAGCTGGGTTTGCAGGGAATCGGCCACGGCATTGGCTTGGGTCTCACGGTGCAGGAGAACGCCCAGGCTCCGGATGCCCCGGATGATATCGGCTACGCTGTCATAGGTCTGGAAGTAAATGGGAATGCCCAATTTCTGCACCTGTGCGGCAACTTCCATGGAGATAATACCATCTGTGGCAAAAACAACGTCGGGTTTCAGGGCCAGGAGGCGCTCATAATCCATGGGGTAGTTGTTGAGCACCGGTTTGGTGAGCGCCGCAGCCGGAAAATCGCAGTTCTGGGTACGGGCGATGATGGAAGCGGTATCCGCGACGGCGAAAAGCATCTCGGTCAGGGAAGGCGTCAGGGCCATCACGCGTTTCGGCAGCACCGGTAGGTTGACAGTTCGGCCCAGATCATCGGTAACGGTCCGGAACGCCGAGGAAGCCGGAGCCGATGTTTTTTTAGACTCACAGGCCCAAAAGCTGAGGAGGCAGATGAAGCCCAGCCAGAAGCGAAACGTAGAACCCAATCCTGAAGCACCTGTTTTTGTCACCGAGAATAGCTTTACCATAAAATACGGCCAAAGATACAGGATTTAGGCAAAGCCGAAACGTCTGCTCCCCTCCCCTTGCGTGGCTGTTTTACGTGCCTTTTCCGGAAAACAGGCTAAAAACAAAGCTGCGGCTTCCGTTTAAAGTTATTTTAAGGCCACTTTCTGGAAAACAGGCCCAAAACGCAGGCAAATCGTCTGAGCAAAACTTTCGTACCTTTGGGTAGCTTTGCACAGAACTTAACCTCAATTTCCATGATCGTAGTCACCGGAGCGGCCGGATTCATTGCCAGCTGCCTTGTTTCCCGTCTCAATGCCGCCAATTTCAATGACATAGTGGTGGTAGACAACTTTTCTGTGGCGAAAAAGCTGCCCAACGTAGAAGGGAAAAAAATAAAGGAGTTTGTAGACCGCCACGATTTCTTCACCTGGCTGGATAAGCATTACGAGGACGTGGAGTTCATCTTCCACCTGGGTGCTCGCACCGATACGACTGAAACTAACCTGGAGGTACTTGATCTCCTGAACCTGGACTACTCCAAAAACGTGTGGAATGCCTGCTGCGAGTACCAGATCCCGCTGGTGTACGCTTCCTCGGCGGCGACGTACGGTTCCGGCACGCTGGGCTATGACGATGACGAATCCATCATCTCCCTGCTCCGTCCGCTCAATGCCTACGGCGATTCCAAAAACGAATTTGATAAATGGGCGCTGGAGCAAACCGCCAAGCCATTCTTCTGGGTGGGGCTCAAGTTCTTCAACGTGTACGGCCCCAATGAGTACCACAAAGGCCGCATGGGCTCCGTAGTGATGCATGCCTTCAACTCCATCAAAGACAACGGCCGGCTCACTTTGTTCCGCTCCCACAACCCCGACTACGAAGACGGCAAGCAGATGCGCGATTTCGTGTACGTGAAAGACGTGGTAGACGTGCTCTACTGGCTTATGCACCACCGCAAGAACTCGGGCATTTACAACCTGGGCAGCGGCGAGGCCCGCACGTTCCTGGACCTGGCCTTCAACACCTTCACCGCCATGGGCGCGGACATCAACATCGATTTTAAAGACACGCCGGAGGACATCCGGGACAAATACCAGTACTACACCCAGGCCAACATGGCCAAACTCCGCAGCATTGGCTATGACCAACCGTTCCATACGCTGGAGGAAGGCATTCAAGACTACGTCCAGAATTACCTCATGATGGGTTCCCATTATTAGCAGCAAAACAGAAGAGCAGACCGGTAGTCTGCTCTTCTGTTTTAAGCTCTTTTTCCCGGAAACGCCCTCAAAACACACTCTTGATTTAGCTCATTTGCAGCAGGGTAAACAAACCGCCCCCCTTTTTTCGTATTACTACCTAAACTCCTGAATTAACCCGTAATCTGTTTCCCCACCAGAACTCCTATGGCCTTCTCCATCGTAGAAAACGACATGAGTGCAGAAGATTCATCTACTTCGTTGGCCATGGCCAATGACTTACGCGTGGAGACCTGGGAAGAATTGCAGCGAGAACTTTTTCGGGATTCCTGGGATGACAAACTGAACCGGTACCGATCGCCCTACGTCTTCAGAGGTTTATGGAACAAAGGCTACAACCTCAAGACCAGCCTCATGCGCATTGGCGGCGACTTCCCCAAACTGGAACCGCATCTGCTCCGCAACTTTCGCAAATATTCGCGGGGAAGCATGGGCGGCACCATGGAGATTGGCGAGTCTTTCTGGAACTGGCTGGCCGTGGCCCAACACCACGGGCTCCCCACCCGCCTCATGGACTGGACCTACTCGCCATACGTGGCGCTGCATTTCGCCACCTCAGACCTCAACAACTTCCATGAGGATGGCGTGATCTGGTGCGTGAACTACGTCAAATCCACTGATTACCTCCCCGAGGTGCTGCAAAAAGTCATCCGGAAGGAAGGCTCCAACGTGTTCACGCCCGAAGTGCTAGAGCCGGTGGCCACTTCTCTCAACAGCCTAAGCGAATTTCAGGAGAAGCCGTTTGTGCTGTTCATGGAGCCTCCCTCCCTGGATGAGCGCATTGTGCACCAGTACGCGCTTTTCTCCATGATGTCCACCCCAGATGCCATGCTCTGCGAGTGGCTGCAAGATCACCCGGACCTGTACTACCGCCTCATTATTCCGGCTAAACTGAAATGGGAGATCAGAGACAAACTGGACCAGGCCAACATCACCGAGCGGGTGCTCTTCCCCGGCCTCAGCGGCATCAGTGCCTGGCTCCGGCGGCATTACACCACCACATAAATCAAAAGAAATAAAGCATCTTAAGCGATACCCTGGCGCGAGTCTCCAGACTCGTGCCTTCTGATGCTGGGAGTCTCCGACTCCCTCGCTGCGGTAGCAGCGAAACCGGGCTTTATGGGATTCTACCGGCCCCGGATATAAACCCGCGTCATCGTAAAATCTTGCTGGTGATTCCCGGCGAGTCTGGAGACTCGCATCATCCTTTGTCACGAGACTGAAGTCTCGCGCCAGTTGCTTTCATTTAGTTAGACTCAGAACTCAAGACTCAGAATTCAGAACTCTTCTTTTGACCTCGTAGCGTGCGCAGCTCCTGCGAGTGTCTTCCCCGTTTCTGCCCTGTTTTCTGGAAAACGGCCCCGAAACAAGAGGGACAATCCAGAACTCCACTCACTAAAACAGCACCGATACCTGCATGCGGCCGGTGTGGATGGTGCGTACGCCTTGCGGTTTGCGACCGTCATAGTCCACGGTGATGTTGAGGCCGCTGCTGAGGCGCTGCTGCAGGGCTAGGTTCCAGGTGAGGTTGTTGCCGGCCCTGAAGCCGTTCAGCATTTCATAGGCCACCGGAGAGGTGTCCAGGCCGGTGTACTTGATGTTGATGTATTTCATGATGCCGGTCACCGTCCGCTTGCCCACCTGGCTTAAACGTGTTTCGGCGCCCAATTCATGAAACAGGGCCTTTTCCTGCGCGTCCTGCTCATTTTCCTTGTTCATCCACTGGTAGGTACCCGTGAACCGGATAGTGGGATTGGGTTGGTACGAGAGCTCGGGCATGGCTTCCCAGGACCTGATCAGGAAGTTTTTGGTGGAGAGGTAATTGGAGGCGCTTTCGCGTTTGGAGCGGGTCACGTTCAACTGGCTGGAGAAGACCTCAGTAAGATTCACCCGCACCAGCACCTGCTGGCTGGCGTTGTTCCGGACATCGGTACCGTTGGTGAGCAGCGTTTTCTGTAGCCCCTGCTGCACCGTCCACTCTACGCCGTATTTGGGATTGCTCCGGTTAAAATACAGCGTGTTCCGGTAAGACCGCGTGAGCGAAAGCAAAGTGGAATCGGCGAAATTCAGACTGAACGGATTCAGGCGGCTGCCCAGATCATCCTCAGTGATGCGCTTGTCTATGGTCACGAAGGAGAGAGCCGAAAACTTGGAAGCAATCCGTTTCCACTTGGTCTCGGCGTTTTGCCAGGCCCGCGGCAGGCTGCTGTTCAGGCGATACGTGAAGGTGTTGGTGTAGGCCAGCACGTATTCATCGGTGGCGATGAACACCTTGATGAAGTTGCGCCGGTACGGCGGATCAGATTCCTGCGACTCAAAAAACTCGTTCAGGTCTTGCCGCCCGTCCTGGTTCAGATCCTCGAAATAGTGGGTCCCCTGCCCCGGCACGGTTTCCACGAACCGGTATTCACGTTTCAGCTCGCGGCCGTTGCCAATGGCGTACGTCATCTCAGAACGCAGGTGCCGGTCCAGGAAATCGCCGTTCCAGTTGATCTTGGACAGGACGGTAGTTTCCGTGAGGCTGTCTTTGGCCTGCAACTTGCGCAGCGTGATCACCGCCGTGAGCTGCTGCGTTTTCCTGATGAGCGCACTGGTACTGACGTTAAAGGTGTTGGCCACCTGTTTATTGCCCATTTCTCCGTTTTCGGGCGTAAAATCCACCCGGCGGCTATACTCAGCGCGGTACTTGACCCGGGCGGTATCGCGGCTTTCCAGGTAGAACAGGTGGTCGTCAAAGTAATTCGCGGACCCTACCAGCGTTTCATTCAGCTTAGAGGTGATGCGGTTCTTGTCAAAACGGTAGACGTAGCCGGGCGTGAAGAAGCGGGTCCGGTACTGCACGCCCACTTCGCCGCGCACCCAATCAGAGGTGCTTTCGGTGAGTTCGTTTTTGAGCAGGAACAAGTTTCCGCGCAGCTCCAGGGCCTGAACTTTCTGCGCCAGTTCCAGGTAGTGCTGGATGCCATCTACCTCGGTGGGGCGGTAGCGGCGGCTCACGCGATAATTGATGAAATGTTGGGCATCTTTGGTTCCGCCGACGGCGAAGGTGAAAATGTGGTCCTGAATCCTGGACTGCCTTGCTGAGGTGGTGTTGGTAGGGCTGCTCCAGTCCCGGTCAAACTCTACATCGCGGTAGCGGTCTATGGGCGAGAAGTTGGGATCTGTGTACTCATAGGTCATGGCGCTCCGCAGCTTGTAGTCGCCTAGGAATTTAATCGGGCGGTCGTTCAGCTGGTAGCCCACCCGGATGCCCTTGCCCTGGTCATCGCCGGAATCCACATTGGAATAGCGGTTGAGGTCGTTTTTAGAGCCCGCTACTTCCAGAAAGACGTTGGTTTTCTCGTCCAGCGTCCAGCTTCCGCCTAGGGTCATCATCTGTTTCTGGATGGGCGTGGGCAGAATCCGGATGGGTTCATAGCGGCCCTGGGGCACGCCGTTCACCGGCTCCACCCACTGGTAGACCCGCCCGTTCACGGTGGTGTTCTGCAGAACGTAATTCCCGCCGGTGGCTACCTCGGTAAAGCTGACCGCATAGTAGGCCCGCGTAGAGTCGGTGGAATATTCATAAATACTGAACGTGCTGCCGCTGGTGGTGACGGTGTCTTTCCGGAGGTACAAGACCTGGTTTCGGTCAAAGCGCACCGAGTCACCGCTGGGAGCCACCGCCAGAGCCGGATCATCCCCGATCTGCGAAAGCAGGCGTCTTTCATCGGTGCTCAGCGAGAGCGTAAGCGGATTGTTGGGGTTGTCTGCCTCGTTGTAGAAGTTGCCGTACACGTTGAATTTGCCCATTTTCTGGTAATGGCTGGCATGTACCACGCTGCGGGTGTAGTTCTGGTCTGAGTACTCAAAATCTACCCTGATGCGGGAGTTGCGGGTGATAATCCACTTGGGCGTGAACGTGATCTCCGCCTGGTTGTAGTCAATGACGTAGTCGTAGTCAAAGCCACGCGTGAGCAGCTTGCCGTCCAGGTAAACACGTTCTGAGTTGGCCAGCACAATGATGTAGCGCTCGCCGTTGGGTCCGCGCAGGCGGTAAGGCCCCTGCACACTCTCCAGGGGCGAAATGGTTTCCGAAGCAAATTTCCCCTTGGCCACCGAGGCCGCAATGGAGGTGGCACTTTCCCAGCCGGGCTTCCCTCGGTTCACTTCCAGCGCCCCGCCCTGCACGTTTTTATAGAATTTCAGGAAATGCGACGCCGGCCGGTTGCGCAGGACCACGTCGCCGCCGGTGACTGTCCAGAGCCGGTGTTGCAGGGTGATAAAAACCCGGTCAAACTCCTGCAACTGCTGGGTATTCCCTTCGGGCTGAAAGGGAATGTTCTGGTCGGTGATGGAAGCGGTGATGTTGATCTCATCGGTCAGTTTTCCCTCCAGCTGTAGGTTCAAGGCCGAGTTCACGAAGACGTTCTGGGCATTCCCCACCGATACCCCGCGCGAGATGCTGCCGGTTTTGTTCAGGCCCGGCGTTTTGAAAAGCTCCTCGCGCGGAGCCACCGGGTTCAGGACGTAAGAACGTTCAAACGAGGTGGAATCCCAGGTACGAATGTCGCGCTTGAAACTAGGCGAAGCCACGTTGAGCGGCAGTACCCGGTAGCAGACCAGCACCGAATCTGTTTTAGGCGTGCTTTTACGAAAATAGGGCGAAAACGCGCCGGTGCTGTCCCGCACCAGGCTATCAGGCTGTAAGGTGGGCGCAGGTGCGGGCTCCGGCACACCAATGAACTGAAACAGATTAGTCACCGGATCATAGTGAAAGCTCAACGGCTGGCGTATTTGCCGCCGATCCAGGATTTCAATGGTATTTTCAGCAATGGTGAGGGAATCCAGCTGGAAGGGACCGGGCTGCAGCTTCACCCACTGGCAACGGCGGTTCGACAAGCCTTGCCCCCGGGTCTGCCCTGACCAAAGAAGAACCCCTAGAAAAATAAATATGAAGCCCCAGTACCTCATGAGGGCACTACCGGCAGTTTCAGGAAAAAGGTAGTTCCTACATTCTCCTGCGTCTCAAACCAAATGGAACCGCCAATCGCCTCCACGCCTTTCTTCACCACGGCCAGCCCGATGCCGGAGCCGGAGTATTTGGTACTGAAGTTGGGAATAAAGATCTTGGGCTGGACATCCGCGGGAATCCCCGTTCCGTTGTCCTGAATGCTCACCAGCGCCCACGGCGTACCGTCCAGTTGCAGGGTCACTTTTATCTCAGGAGTTTGCGCAGAGGGCACGGCTTGCAGGGCGTTTAGCAACAGGTTATTGAAAATCCGGATGAGTTGGTTTTCATCGGCTTTCACATACACAGTTTCCTCTGGCAAAAGGACGTCTACCCGGTGCTGCTGCGGATTGAGGTGCAAATCAGTGGTTCTGCGTATCAAGCTGTTCAACTCCAGAATCTCTAGTTTCAGTTCCGGCATGGCCGTGAAATTGGAGAACGAGGTGGCAATATCGCTTAGTACATCAATCTGGGTGATCATGGTATTGGAGATTTTCTCCACCAGTTCCTCCAGATTACTACGCCCGTCCTGCATGGCTTTGCGGAGGTACTGCAGAGAAAGCTTCATGGGTGTAAGTGGGTTCTTGATCTCGTGGGCCACCTGCCGGGCCATTTCCTTCCAGGCCGCTTCTTTTTCGCGCAGAGTCAGTTCCTGCTTGCTTTCCTCCAGTTTCTGCAGCATCTGGTTGTACTCATGCACCAGCAAGCCAATTTCATCGCGGGACTGGTACACCAGTTTCTCATTGTTGCCCGTGAGCGAAGTTCTCTTCAGGCGCTCGGTTAAGAGTTGCAAAGGCACCGTTAAGGCGCGGGTGGCCATGTAACTCATCAAGACGAACAACAGGAAAAGCACCGAAAAGATATTCAGGATGGTGGTGATCAGCTGGATGAGCTTGTTGTTCAACTCTTTCTCTGAATCAAAGAACGGAATGGCTAAATACCCTTTAGGTGGAGTGTTTGGGCTCACACGCAAGGGAACGTAAATGGTACTGTACGGCAGGGTACCGGCCTTTTCCTCCAGCAGAATTCGGTTGAGCCCCTGTTCCTTGAGCGCCTCAAACGCCTGCGGATTGAGTCTGGTAGAGAGCACCCCGGCCTCAAACAAGGCGGGTTGGCTGGAGAGCCGCAGTTGGCCATCGGCGTTATAGATGTTGAGCTCGGCCTGGGCCACCACCGCCAGACGGTTGATCCGGCGCGAAAGCGAATCTGGGCGGCCTTTGAATAGGTTGGCTCCCCAGTTGCTGGTCAGGATGTTTTGCCGCACGAACTCGCCCTGGTCAGTGTAGCCCCTGATCAGATCCTGCCGGTACGAATCGGTCACCAAGCTCCCGATGGTAATGCTCACCAACACCAGCGGCACCAACACGCCCAAATTCAGGAAAAGCTGAATCTTAGTCCCGAAGGTGGAGAGAATGGACTCGATCAGGTGGCCCCGGTACAGCATCACCAGCAGCAGCAACGAGAAAAGCGAGAACGTATGCAGCAAAAACAGGAAAGAGAAGTTCGATAACCAGGACCCCGCTCCGTACGATGGCGTACTGACCAAGGCTACCGTGCCGTTGTTGGCGCGCGCTCCCTGGTGGTGGTAATCGGCGAGGGACAGGCCCTGGGTGTACAACTGCGGAATATCAAACAGACGCGGCGAAAAATGCTGGCCGTATTCAAAATAGCCTTCGGTCTTAAGCCAGCGGTTGCCTTTGCGCAGGGCATAGCTACTAGACGGAATGGTATTGACCGGAGTGGTTTTCCGTTCTACGAGTAGTTCAGGTAGCACGCTGTTGGGAGCCGTCAGCTTGGGGCTTACCTCCAGCACCACCGTCACCCACTGCTCAAACGCCACCGGTATCTTGATCTCCTGCAGGTACATGAATTTGCCGGGGTCTGGCTCAGAGGCCACCAACAACTGTCCCCGCTGGTTGGTGCTTTTGGAACGAGGCCCCCATCGCTGGGCATAAGCTTCCAGGGTAGAAAGACTGTCTAAATCATTGAAGCTTTCACCGGTAAAGTCAAAGATGCGCACCGTCACCGCGTAGTTCTCCGTGATGGCGCGCAGATGATGCCGGAGGATTTTCTGCTCCACGGTGTTCAGTTTGCCCCACGGAGAGTTGAAAACCTGCTGAATCAAGAAATCCTGGCTGATGTCATCGGCGGCCTGGGCCAACAGGTATTCCGTGAGGTCATCGCGGTCTTTGAGCAACTGGGAAGCCAGACGTTGCTTGTCGCTCCTGAGCTGCACGGTGTACAGGTCATACAGCGCGGCGGCCCCCAAGCTGGCGCTCAGGATATTCAGCATGAAAATACTGGAGTAAATGCCCGCCCGCTGCCCCAGGTTGCGGTGAAGCTGTTCCCAACCCACTAAGGCGGCGCTGGCAAACAACACTACCCAGTTCCCGCTGGGTGCATCGCGCCAGAAAGCCCAGCCCAGAGCCAGTACCAGCACCGTCATCCAGGAATAAGCAAAGGGCAATTTTCCCTGAGCCGTGAAAGGCAACGCATTCAGCAACAGGCGCAGAATCCAGCTCATGGCCAGCGTATGCAGAATCATCACCAGGTACAGCAAGAGTTTCTCCACCCCTATCTGGATATTCTGGGTGATGTCCAGGTGCGGTTGGGAATTAATGAAAAGGCTGCGGTAGGTTTCGTACCAACTGATGATCAGCACCGTGATGATGACGCCAATCACAATACAGCTCCATAGCTTCTTTTGGGTTGTTTTGTAGAAAACAGACGTAAAACGCAGCGGCCTGGAGAACCGATACACCAGCAACGCCATCACCAGAAAGCAGATCTCATTCAGCAGCAAATCTCCCAATGAAGGCGACCACCACGAAGCCGCATACACGCGCGGACTAAACAGCTCCAGTTCCTGCACGTTGCTCGGGAACCGGGACAGCAACATCACCGCCCTCACGAACAACAAACCCAGCAGCACCGTCCACAAGGCAGTTGCCACTCGCCCATTGCGTCTCAGTCTTTGGTACAAGGTCACCAGCGCCACCACTGCGGACAGAAAGGAAAGCAAGTAAAGCGATAAAGTGAATTTGTCGGCGTGCAGCCATTGCCCCGGTTCCAGTACCCGAAGCGAGAAAAGGTAATTCCCGTTCTCATCCGCGATGGGGATAGCTCCGTTACCGCCCTCCAACTGCACGGTGGCCACGTGGTCTTCGAAAATCTCCGGATTAAGCCCGCTGCGCAGATAAGCATTGTTGATGCCGTACTTCACCTCCAGCGGCACCACGGCCAGCACGGAGTACTCAGGGCTAGGCTGATGGCGCAGGACCACAAAACGCCCGAATCGGTTCTCCACCACCTGCTGCATCTTCGTCAGGTAGCGGGGCTCAAGCTCCGGGCGCAGAGAATGCTCTGACCAGAAGACCAGCTTGTTCTGTTTATAGACGAAAAGAGGGGTAGTCGTTTTGGGCAGGTTTTCTGAAAAGAAGGCAGAATCCAGGGGTAAGTCAGCGGTCACCAGTTCCATTTCCTGGCGGGACTTTTTCAGCAACCCATGGAGCCGCTCCTGCACTTCCTCCACCATCTGCTTCTCAGGAGCCTCCAGCAAATCACGTTGGACACTCACCTGCAGAAAAGCAGCCACTCCTCCCAGGAGCAGGGATAAAAGAAAGAAAAAGAGGGGAAGCGTGTACCTGTACTTCAATTCTGTTTTTTTACGAATCTAGCCATAATACGCACAAAAATCCCGCCAGTACGCTAAAAAGTACGCAGGCGGGATTAAATCATTTGTTTTAAGCCGATTTTACGAAAACAAGCCTTAAAACAGAAAGGCTACTGTTTGATCTGAGAGGCAAAAGAAGAAAACTCACTCAGAAGCGGTTGCTTATAATTGCCGTTGGTATTTAGGATCATAGGAGACACTCCCAAAGAAATAGAGCATCATGACTCGGGCATAGCGGAAGAGAAGCGGCGTCAACACAATGACGGTGGTGGCCACCGTGGTCAGATACACCCAGGTAGGCGGATCATTGGCTAAGAAGTACAAACTCACTCCTACTACCAGAACAATCAGGACCGAGAGGCCATAGCTCATATACATGGCTCCCCAGTAAAAGCCGAGTTCAATCTCATACCGGAAACCACACACCGGACATTTTTCCGGCATATGGTCAAATTTGCGCAGGTTCAGCGCAGAATGGGTAAACATAGGGCCTTGGTGACAGCGCGGACATTTCATCTCCAGCCCGGCTTTGATGTGCGCCCACATGCCCATTACTTTTTACGGCTGTACTTGTACCAGAAGAACCCCACGCAACCGGCAATCACATACGGAACCGCCATCAGGTAGAGAATACCTTTGTTCAACCCATTGGCAATGCTGTCCCCAGACTCATTGCTGGATGACTCCACCGAAGCGGTACACATGGCACATTGCGCCTCCACCGTTTCGGGCTGCAATGTGAAGAACACGACCAGCAGTAGCGCACTTACCCAAAAAATTACATTCTTCTTCATCTCTCTTGTCCTTTCTCTCTTATAGGAACACCATGGCTCCAGTAAAGTTTCAACTATAGTACGGCGAGATCATCAGGTACACCACTACGCCGGTAATGGCCACATACAGCCACAACGGGAAGGTCCAGCGGGAGACTTTCCGGTGCCGGGCAAATTGCTGCGAAACCGCAAAATACACCGACAGCAGCACCAATGGTACAATAACGGCCGCCAGGATAATGTGCGTGATCAGGATGAAATAGTAGATCAGTTTGATGGTTCCCTCTCCCCCAAACGGCGTAGGTGCTGCCTGGTAATGATAGGTCACATAGGAAATCAGGAAAAAGGCCGAAAGTACAAATGCCGTGGTCATGGCAAAACGATGTAACCGGCGGTTCTGCTTCTTGATCTGGTAATATCCAATGATTAATGCAATGGCAGTTAGGGAATTCAGGACAGCGTGTAACTTAGGCAGGAACGAGACATCCAGATCACCTAATTTACCGGTCTGAGGCATGAACAGCAGAAACGCCACCAACAGGGGTACTACTACTGAAAGAATGGCAATTATAATCAGGTAACGGGTGTCGTTAGGGTTACCTAGTGCTTTGTTTTCCATTGTCAAGTTGATACTCAGAAAGGAGTACGTTTATTTCTGTGATTAATCGGTCCACATCGGCGGCGTTTGTACCGTCATATATGCCGCGCACATGGCGTTGTTGGTCTACCAGGAAGAAGCTTTTACTCGGCTCACTTTTTGTTCCAGAAGCTGTAGAGTCCTGTATAGAAAACTGATAGGCTTGTGCCAAACGCTGAATTTCTGCGGGAGCACCCGTTAGAAAGATCCATTTATCTGGATTGGCCCTGAAGCTGGTGGCATACTGCTGGAGCATCTCAGGACTGTCTTCCTCTGGACGCACGGAGATGGTGAGTATTTTCACATCAGGTTTGAGTCTGAAGGCATCCTGCACCCGGGAGAGTTGCGTGCTCGTCTGCTTGCAGTTGGCCGCACAGGAGGTGTAGAAGAAGTTGGCAACGTAAATCTTGCCTTCCAGATCATTCTGCGTGAACGGAGATCCGCTCTGGGAGATGAGCCGGAAGTCAGGAACCTGTTGATAGGTGGTGTCATACCGCCACTGCCCATCTACCAGGGTAGAATCTACAGCGGTCGGAAAATAAGTTCGGAGTGAAAATCTATTCACTCCGAACATTTTCAAAAACAAAAACACTAGTACGGGTACCAACAGCAGGGTACCCAATACTAGTGCCTTTTTTGGACTCATTAGTTAAAGTAATTGAAGACAGACTCTCCGTAGAAAGTACCTTCTACTAATAGGGCTACCAATAGCCAAATCAGCAAAACTGTAGGAACCAAAACCGCCCAGATCAGGCCTTTGGTTTCATGCTTTAAGTGCATGAATTCTGCTACAATGTAAAATGCTTTAAGGATGGTTAATCCAATGAAAATTGCGTTCCGCAAAGTACCTGGGTCCATCATGAAAGCGAAGGCAAATTCAACTGCGGTTATCGCAACAAGAATAAAGAACGTCTTCCAGATGACCTTGGTCTGCGGCTTCGGAATATCGGCCGTTGGGTCAAATTCGTCAGAATGATGCGCGTGTGATGCCATATCAGTTTCTATTTTATCGAGTCAAACAATTACACCAGGTAGAAGAAGGTGAACACGAACACCCATACTAAGTCTACAAAGTGCCAGTAAAGACCTACCTTTTCCACCATTTCGTAGTGTCCTCTTCTGTGGTATACTCCGTTTACGGTGTTAATGAAGATCATGATCAACAATACAACCCCACTGAATACGTGGGTACCGTGGAAACCGGTGATGAAGAAGAACAAGTCCGCGAACAAGGGCGGTCCGTATTGGTTTACGATGAGGTTGGCCCCATGAATAACGCTTCCGTCGGCTAGTTTCATGCCCTCATCAGTACCAGAGATAAAGTGAGTCCACTCCCACGCCTGGCAACCTAAGAACATAGATCCGAAAAGGATGGTCCACAACAACCATTTCTGCACATCGTTTTTGTCCATTCTGTGTCCTGCTTCCACGGCCAACACCATGGTTACCGAAGAAAGAATCAGAATCATGGTCATCAACGCCACAAACGCAAGTGGCCAGTCTACCCCATGGAAACCTGGAAATGCATTGAAAACTTTATCAGGGATTGGCCACCACTCCGTGGAGAAAGTAAAGGCTTCACTTGTTCCTTCATAGGCTTTGTGCCGATGACGGGCTAATCCGTAAGTAGTTAAGAAAGCAGCAAAGGTGAAAGCATCTGATAAGAGGAAAAACCACATCATCAGTTTACCATAACTTACCTTGAAAGGCTCGTTCCCCCCATCCCAGGTGCCGGTGTTAGGCTGCTCAAAGGTTGTTGTTTGCGACATATGTGTTACAGAAATTATTAATGGTTCAAAACTAGGAATACGTATAAGTAGATCCAAAGGGCCCCTAAGAAGTGCCAATAAATGGTGCACAGTTCAATACGGGTCAGGTTTCTGGAATGTACTCTGTACTTGAGTGCCGAAATTACTACAATAATTAGAAAAATTAACCCCGTGATCAGGTGAAATGCGTGAACACCGGTTAAAACATACAGAAAAGAACCGGAAGGGTTAGCCGTACTGCCCCCGAAGAAGACATTGTTCTGGACCAGTTCGCCCCAGCCTTGCCACTGCCCTACCAAAAACGCGGTACCTGCCACAATGGTAAGAATCAAGGACAGTTTCAGGTTCTTCATGTTATCACGCCTAGCCGACACATACGCCCACTGCATGAAAATACTACTCAACACCAGCACGATGGTGTTGATCAATAATACGGATGGAAGGTCAAACTCCAACCAGTTACCTTCTTCCCGGCGCACGATGTAGGCACTGGTGAAGGCGGCAAACATCATCACAATGCTTACAATCAATAAAATAAGCATGAACTTGAGAGGGTTCACCCGCCGCTGTTCCACTTGTATTTCAGGATTCATTATCATTACTAACTCCTTATAAGCTATCTACCACAAACGCAATCTGCACAATAGGCAAGTACAAGAACGATCCAAACATGATGTTCATGGCTGCCCTTTTAGAGCAGGTATGCATTAAATAGAACGTCTGCATTAAAAATAACACCCCACACACAACCGCTATAAAGGCGGAAGTCTTCCCTGCCATTCCAAATTGCATGGGCAGTAAGCCCAAAGGAATCAACAGTAACGTATACATCATGATCTGGATGGCTGTCTTCAGGTTTCTGCCACCCGCCATCGGCAACATCTTAAAACCAGCTTTCTTGTAGTCATCATCCAACACCCAGGCAATTGCCCAGAAATGCGGAAACTGCCAGATAAACTGTATTCCAAAAAGTACCCAAGCTTCCACTCCTATGTATCCCGTTCCGGCTACCCATCCAATCAGGGGCGGTAAGCCGCCGGGGATTGCTCCCACGAAAACACAGATTGGAGAAAGTCTCTTCAAAGGCGTGTAGAAGAAACCGTAGAGAAGCAGAGACAAGAACGACAAAGCAGCCGCCAGCCAGTTGAAATAAAATCCCAGGAGGCATACTCCGGCCAAACAAAGCAGGATACAATAAACAACCGCTTCCTGTACAGACACCGTGCCCGTAGGGAGCGGCCGTTTTGCCGTCCGCTTCATCAGTTTATCCAGGTCTTTTTCTAAAACCTGGTTAATAATATTCGCTGATCCAGTCACCAATAACCCTCCCAACATGACCAGAGCAGTTTCAACCCAAGGCGCGTTGGGTCTACCTAGCAGAAAACCGATTGCACTGGAGAAAGCGACCGTGGCGGAAAGCCGGAACTTTAATAACTGAAAATAAGCGGATGCTTTACTCATGGCCGATGATGTCTGGGCACTGGATGTTACGTCTTGTACGTACATAAACGTGTTTATGCCACCAATTCGGGTGAAGGTTGATATTGATGTTTCTGAGCGTAATAATACATGATGAGCAACAAAAACTGAAGCCCAAACAAGAGGGTCCCAAAAAGTAAGTGCAACGGCTGCGCAAACGCAGGCAAGGCCAGGTAAGCGAGAATCATTCCTAAGAAGATCTCGGCCGCAATGACCACCAGTACAGCTTTGGCAATGTTCAAAAGATTGGCTTTCCCAAGCTTCTTCAAGGAGAAATACAGCCCTACATTCAGTAGCACCAGCAGTATTGAAAGAGAGCGGTGCACATAGAAAGAAGTCCCGAGCTGCTCAATCCAAGTTTCACGACCTTGGTTGTTTAAGTCAAAGGCCACTAAATCTACCTGCTCCCTCACTTGCGTTCCTAGAATCACTTGTAAAAACGTCAGCAAGAGCACCGCCACTAACAGAAACTTCAATTTCCCGGAGGCTAAGGCAAATTCACCAATCAGTTTCTCCCGCTGTACCCTAATAACAATATAGATCAGGAAAGCCAGCAGTACCAAGGCCAAAGCCATGTGCAACGTCACCATTTCTGGCAGAAGATTGGTGGAGACCACCAGCGAACCCAACCATCCTTGAAACAGCACCAATAGCAAAGAAGCAACTGCCCCCCAGAAAACCTTTGGGTCTGATTTCAAGAAAGGAAAAGCGTAAAGAACCGTTAGAAAAATCAAAAGCCCTATCACCACTCCTACCAATCTATTCACATATTCAATCCACGTTTTGGTGACATTGAATTCCGTTTCGATGTACTGAGACGGATGTGCAAAAATCTCCTGGGCCACTTCTGTGAAACCAATTCCCTGAAGAACTCGGCCAATGCGTTCATTCTTCTGAATCCGTTTCTCTTTGTACACCTCCAGATAATCAGAAGGTAACTGCTCTAAACTAGTGGGGGGGACCCACGATCCGAAACACTTCGGCCAGTCTGGGCATCCCATACCGGAACCTGTGCTACGAACGATCCCCCCTACTAAGATTAATATATAGACAGAAGCAATAGTAAGTACTGCTATCCTTTTAAACCTTTTAACAATAAAAGATTTATCTCTCATTCGTTACTCAGTATCTCTCTCGTGAGGCAGGTTAGAAGACTGCGTCTGAGAGTAAGGTACGTTCTGCGGGATGAAATCCTGCGGAGCACCCGGCTTGCTATAGTCGTAAGGCCATCTGTAAACCACTGGAAGCGGGCCTGGCCAGTTGCCGTGACCTGGGTTAACAGGCGTTGTCCACTCAAGTGTAGTAGATTTCCAAGGGTTCTCAGTGGCTCTTCTTCCTCTGAAAATGCTGTAGAAAAAGTTGAACAAGAAGATGAACTGAGCTGCAAAGGCAACGATCGCGGCAACAGTGATGAACGTGTTCATGTCCATGAACTTGTTGAAAGTATCAAAACCAGTCCAGGTATAATATCTTCTTGGGAAACCAGCGATACCAATGTAGTGCATCGGCATGAAGATCAGGTACACCCCAGCGAAAGTGATCCAGAAATGGACATATCCTAATTTCTCATCAATCATGCGGCCGAAGAACTTAGGGAACCAGTGGTATACCCCGGCAAACAGACCAAAGAAAGCGGCGCTACCCATTACTAAGTGGAAGTGAGCAACCACAAAGTACGTGTCGTGCAATTGAATGTCCAATGCCGAGTTACCCAGGATGATACCCGTTACCCCTCCAGAGATGAAGAGAGAAACGAAGGCAACCGAGAATAACATGGCCGGTGTGAAATTGATGTTACCTCTCCACAGAGTGGCAATCCAATTAAACACTTTCACCGCAGAAGGTACCGCAATAATCAGAGTCAGGAACATGAACACAGATCCTAAGAAAGGGTTCATACCGGACACGAACATGTGGTGAGCCCAAACGATGAAGGATAACAGAGAGATCCCCAACATAGAACCAATCATGGCACGATATCCGAAGATTGGCTTACGGGAGTTTGTAGCAATAATTTCAGAAACAATACCAAAAGTAGGCAAGATCACGATGTATACCTCAGGGTGACCCAGGAACCAGAACAAGTGCTGGAACAATACCGGGCTACCGCCAGTGTGCGTTAACGCCTCACCAGCTACGTAGATATCAGACAAGAAGAAGCTGGTACCAAATGAGCGGTCAAAGATCAATAACAAGGCAGCTGAGAACAGAACCGGGAAGGCCAAAAGACCTAACACCGCCGTCAGGAAGAATGCCCAGATAGTCAAAGGAAGCTTCGTCATGGAAAGACCACGCGTCCGCATGTTGATTACGGTAGTGATGTAGTTCACCCCACCCAATAACTGAGATACAATGAAGAAGGCCATACTCACCAACCACATGGTCATACCTGCACCAGAACCAGAAATAGCTTGTGGCAAGGCACTCAGTGGAGGATATACCGTCCAACCACCGGCAGCAGGACCTGTCTCCAAGAAGATAGAGTAGAACATGATTACGCTGGCCAGGAAGAAGAACCAGAACGACAGCATATTCATGAAACCGGATGCCATATCACGGGCACCGATCTGAAGCGGAATCAGGAAGTTACTGAAGGTACCACTCAAACCGGCCGTTAACACGAAGAACACCATGATGGTCCCGTGCATGGTCACCAACGCCAGATAGAACTCCGGGTTAAGTTTACCGCCGTCTACCCATTTCCCGAGCAAAGGCTCCAGGAAAGTGAAAGTAGCCTCTGGAAAACCTAACTGCAAGCGGAACAAACTGGAGAGGGTACCTCCTATGATGGCCCAGAAAATACCAGCGAACAAGAACTGCTTCGCAATAGTCTTATGGTCCTGACTAAAGATGTACTTCTCAATGAAGCTTTGATCATGATGGTCATCATGATGATCATCGTGCTCTAGGTGCACATCTTTATGTAATGAAATATCCGTACTAGACATACAATACTATTAAAAGAGTTAACTATTAGTTAGAGGCAGCAGCAACAGCACCTGCAGCAACTGACGTAGAATTCACCGCAACTGCGGCAGCACTATCTGCCGGAGCAGCTTGTAGCTGAGTAACGAAGGTTTTTGTCTGCTGGGTAGCCAACCATTTCTGGTATTCTTCTGGTTCATCTACCACCATGGTCATCTTCATTGCAAAGTGACCACGGCCACACACTTCCGTACAAGCTAACTCATACTGGAATTCTGGGTTACCTGTCTCGGTTTGCATTTCTGAGGTGGTTTTGGTAGGAATGAACCAAAACGAAGTAGGCATACCTGGTACCGCATCCATCTTCACCCGGAAGTGAGGCAGGAACACGCTGTGGATGACATCTCTGGATCTGATTTTCAACAGAACCGGAACTCCTTTAGGTACGTGAAAAGAGCTTGTCTCGCCAGGGAAATCATCCTGAGCGTTCTTATCATTCAGATCGATACCGAACTCATTAGTCGCATCAATCAGGGTGTGCTTCACGTGGCCTAATTTATTGTCAGCGCCAGGGTAGCGGATCAGCCAGTTAAACTGTTTCCCCATTACCTCTACCACAACAGCGTTGTCTGGAGCAGGGCTGGTGATCTTTGCCCAGGTTTTCCAACCTGAGAATACCAACAAAGCCATTACCACAGCCGGAATCACCGTCCAGATAATCTCGATTTTGTTGTTGTGCGGGTAGTAGTAAGCGCGCTTGCCTTCTTGGTGCTGGTACTTGTAAGAGTAGAAGAACAACAGGATGTGCGTCAATACAAATACAAACCCGATTACCGCCATGGTGAGCCAGAACATGCTGTCAATGGCGATGCCGTGCTCAGAGGCAAGTGGAAGCGTCATTTCTTCTTTCGAATCCATGAAAGACCAGATAAACAGGGCTCCCATTACAAAGAAGAAAGCAATCAACAGAGCGGCGTTTACTTTATTGCTCGTTCCAATGTCACGTCTGTAACTCCCCTTGAAAATAGAAGCCAGTACCTGGATTCTAAACAAAAGGTAAAGAACGACCAGTAAGAGGAGGATTGATAGTGCTACTGCAAGTGTAATCATTATCCGTTTCTTTAAATTTTATGCTTAAACGTGGTGGTGGATACTTTCTTCCAAGAACGGATGGTTCACCGGAACCAAAGAAGCCTTGCTCAATTCTTTCGTGAATCTAAGCAGGAAGATTCCCAAGAAAGTTAATGCGGTACCAATTTCAATCAGTCCAAATCCACTCTCGCCTCCCATTGTACCCGGCATAATCATCATGTAGAAGTCAAACCAGTGACCAATCAGAATTGCAATACATACAATCTTCAACATGATCATTTGACGTTTCGCATCTCTTGTCATGAGAACAAGGAAAGGGAAAGCAAAGTTTATGAAAAGGTTAAAGAAGAAGATCCAAGTGTAATGATTGTTGTTTCCTCCTAAACGCTCCTGGAAATAGATCACCTCTTCCGGGATGTTGGCATACCAGTACAGCATGAATTGAGAGAACCAGATATAGGTCCAGAAAATGCTGAATCCGAACAGGAACTTGCCAAGATCATGCAAGTGGTTGGAAGTAACCATCTTCATGTAGCCCATTTGCTTCAGGATGATGATGGTTAAGGTAGTGGCAGCAAGCCCAGATACCCACCAGCTGGCAAATACATACCATCCAAACATGGTACTGAACCAGTGCGTGTCAATGGAAAGTACCCAATCCCAAGCAGACATAGAGGAAGTAACTCCAAATACCACCAGGAAAGTAGCCCCTAACCGGATGCTCTTGTTATAATGATCCAAACCTCCGTTAAGATCTTCTGCCAATGACTCTCTTCTCAACCATTTGAAGAAAAGGAACCAAAGGGTGAAATAAGCCACCATTCTAATGGTGTAGAAGGTGATGTTCAGGTAACCGCTTTTACCAGCGATGATGGGGTCATAGTTAGGGCTTCCTACTTCATGTAGGGAATGATCTGTCCAGTGCAGCAGCGTATTGTGGCCAGTGAAGATAATTGGCACTAAAAACACCAGTAACATGATCACACCACCCACTAATAAGTAGCTTCCCAAAGCTTCAGGCACACGCTTGATGAGTACTGACCAGCCGGCATACGCTACATATTGAATAGCGACAAACAAGATACCTACCACGGCAATACCGCTGAAGTACACATTGTTCATCCAGAGGTTAGCAAGTAAACGCTGTCCCCAGCCAGCTGCATGATGCCCTGCTTCTGCCCCATGTGCTTCTCCATGCCCACCGCTGAAATTGGCAGCGATGATCAGGCCTGCTACTAAAAGCACCAGGCCAATAGCTATCATGTAGAAGAACCGTTTGGTGGCGCTTGCAGGGATAGTTAGTCTTTCTTCCGTTATCATTTCTAAAATACCTTTTATAGGTTAGTTCTGCGTGACCTTGGTGGGATCTGCACTAGTACCTGTTACTGGGTTTGTATTCTGGTCTTCACTTGCGCCTGCTGGGGCATCAGTAGATTGAGAGCCGGTGTCAGCTGCGTCAGCACCGGTGGCATCGGTGATGCCTTTCTGCAGTTGCTGCACATACATGGCAATTTTCCAGCGCTCCTGAGGGTTCACCTGTGTACCGTGGGGCATCATACGGCCGCGGCCGTTGACAATCACGTGATAGATGTGGCCTACCGGCAAGGTAGCATAACGCCCTTGGGTGTAGTTAGGAACCCCTTTGAATTTCGCTCCCACCAGACCATCTCCCTGTCCTGTCTCGCCGTGGCAAGGAGAGCAGAAACGCAGGTACAGAACTTTGCCTTCTTCCAGATTAACAGTACTTCTGGTAAGTGGATTCACTAATTCACGACCCGCTACTTCAGCACTGTCTTTGGAAATATGGGTATAAAACCCAAGTTTACCTCTGGCAATGGTGTGCGAAGCAGGAACCCGCATGTTCAGTCCGCCGGGGTTAATGGCGTTCTTATTGTCCGCTAACTGCTTCAATGGCTCATAAGCAACCGGATAATACATATCTGGTGCATATTCCAGTGCTTGTTCCTGATCACTTCTACCACAAGAAGCAAGGAGAGCAGAAGAGAAAAGAATCAAGGAGGCCTTTGCCCCTGTTCTAAAGAAATTGTTCATTATTTAACTACCTCCTTCTCGTTAACTTCAATAGCCCCGTTTGAACGGAGAAGATCATTCAACTTTGAAATATCAGTGCCCTCTTTCAATTCGATGGCCATTACATATTTATCGTCTGTGGAGCGAACATCCATCACCGGAACTTTCAGGGTTGGACGCAGGCCACTGATGATAAAGAACGTAATCACCATCCCGAAGGCCGCAAATAATACGGTTAACTCAAACGTTACCGGAATAAAGCTGGGCAGTGCGATGTGCGGTTTACCACCAATGATCATTGGCCAGTCAAATCCTAACATGTAAATCTGCATCCAGAGCGCGAATGAAGTACCGCAAAGACCGCAGAAGAAAGCCACGATAGGCAATCTGGAACGTTGGATTCCCAGCACATCATCAATCCCGTGGATTGGATAAGGAGAGAACACATCGTAGATCTTAGTGCCTGCCGCTCTTGTCTTTTCAATGGCGTTCAGCAGCACATCCTCGTCGTTGAAGACCCCGAGTATATATTTCTTACTAGTCATGTTTGTGAGAGTTGTTAGGTGCTGTGCCATGCAAAGATGCGCCTGGGTTGAGGGTATGGCTTACCCCAGAAGACGATTTCAAAATTGATTTTACTTCGGCCATGTTTACCACTGGGAAAAACTTGGCGAAAAGCAGGAACAAGGTGAAGAACAAACCGATGGTTCCAACATAGATCCCAACATCAATGCTGGTTGGTGAGAACATTACCCAGCTAGATGGTAAGAAGTCACGGTGCAGAGACGTCACGATGATCACGAATCGCTCGAACCACATACCAATGTTCACGAAGATGGAGATGATGAACGTAGCCGTTAAGCTCCGGCGGATTGAACGGAACCAGAAAAGCTGCGGCGTGATTACGTTACAGGTCATCATAGACCAGTAAGCCCACCAGTAAGGACCAGTTGCCCGGTTGATGAAGGCATACTGCTCATACTCTACTCCTGAATACCAGGCGATGAAGAACTCAGTGATATACGCCACCCCTACAATAGAACCTGTCAAAGTGATTACTTTGTTCATGGATTCTACGTGCTCAAGCGTGATGTAATCTTCCAGTTTGAAGGTCTTGCGGGTGATGATCATCAAAGTCAATACCATCGCGAAACCAGAGAAGATCGCACCTGCCACGAAATAAGGAGGGAAGATGGTGGTGTGCCATCCTGGGATCACGGAAGTTGCAAAGTCCATGGATACAATGGTGTGTACCGAAAGTACCAGCGGCGTTGCCAAACCGGCCAAGATCAGGGAAACGGTCTCATAACGTGACCAGTGTTTGGCAGAACCAGTCCAGTTCATACTCAGAATGGCGTAAGCTCTGCGAGCAATTGGTCCGGTAGCTCTGTCTCGGATAGTGGCAAAGTCAGGAATCAGACCGATGTACCAGAAAACCAGTGACACGGAGAAATAAGTACTGATCGCGAACACGTCCCAAAGAAGTGGGGAGTTAAAGTTCACCCAAAGAGAACCGAACGTGTTAGGCAGGGGAAGTACCCAGTAGGCTAACCAAGGACGGCCCATGTGAAGAACCGGGAACATGGCCGCACAGATTACCGCGAAAATGGTCATCGCCTCGGCGGCACGGTTGATGGAGGTTCTCCATTTCTGGCGGAACAACAACAAGATCGCGGAGATAAGCGTACCGGCGTGGCCAATACCTACCCACCATACGAAGTTGGTGATATCCCATGCCCAACCTACTGTTTTATTTAGTCCCCACTCTCCAATACCAAACCATAAGGTACGGTACACCGAGTAAATAAAGACGCCTAGAAGAACCAGAGAAACTCCCAGGCCCATCATCCAACGGACATTCGGCTTGGCTTCCACCTGCCGACATACGTCTTCCGTGATGTCTGCATAAGTTTTACCCCCAGTTACTAAGGGCTCTCTTATCGGAGATACGTGCTGCATATATCTTTCGTGTTAAATTAAGCTTGGTTTCTGATTTTGGTTAAGTAAGTCACGTTTGGCTGAGTGTTTAACTCTTCCAGTACGTGGAAAGCACGCTCTCCTTGCTCTCTCTTCAGGATTTGTGAAATCTGGCTGTTTTGGTCCAGCATATCCCCGAAAATGATCGCGTTAGTAGGGCAAGCCTGGGCACACGCAGTGACAATCTCTCCATCTACCGGACGGCGGCCGTCTTTCTTCGCTTCCAGTTTACCATATTGGATACGCTGTACGCAGAAAGAGCATTTCTCCATTACCCCACGTGAACGAACGGTAACATCTGGGTTCAACACCATCTTGCCGAGGTCGTTGTTCATTTGGTAGTCGAACTTCTCGTTGTTGGCATAGTTGAACCAGTTGAAACGACGCACTTTGTACGGACAGTTGTTGGCGCAATAGCGGGTACCTACGCAACGGTTGTACACCATCTGGTTCAAACCTTCGGTGCTGTGCATGGTAGCGGCTACTGGGCATACTGTTTCACATGGAGCGTGGTTACAGTGCTGGCAAAGCATTGGCTGGAAGATCACCGAAGGATTCTCAGACGGATTCTCCATCTTCTCAAATCCACCGTCTTCACGGGTGGCATCGCTGCTATAGTAGCGGTCAATCCGCAACCAGTGCATTTCACGACGGTTCAACACCTCTTGCTTCCCTACTACCGGTACGTTGTTCTCTACCTGGCAGCTGATGGTACAAGATCCGCAACCAATACAAGAGTTCAGGTCAATGACCATACCCCAGTGGTGGTTCTTGTACTCATAATCCTGCCACAAAGATACTTTCTGTGGTTTCTGCGGTCCGTCTGGCGTAGCAATACGCACGTACTCAGTAACGCTCTTAGGATCTTTCTGGTAGTTGGCCAGCGTGTTCTCCTGCACCACGATACGTCCCATTACGGTATGGTGTGTCTGGGTTTGGGCAATTGGCTTATCGGCTCCTACTTTTTCAAGGGTTACGGTGTTTACGAACTGTAAACCATCACCGGCAACCGATACCAGAGGATACACATTTGCTCCTACATTGTTGGCAGCCTGACCAGCGTGGGTGCGGCCGTAACCAATCGCGATAGCAATGGTATCAGCAGCCTGACCTGGTTGGATAAGAACCGGAAGCTCAATGGATTTTCCTTTAGCGGCAACGCGTACTACATCATTCTGCTCAAGCTCTAAGCGTTTGGCAGTAGTAGTAGAGATGGCCACATAGTTATCCCAGGTAGCTTTGGTGGTTGGGTCAGACATTTCCTGCAACCATGGGTTGTTGGAATGTTGTCCGGCACCAATGGCTACTTTCTCATAGATCTCCAGCTCCAGGTTGTTTCCTGCAGCGGCACGACCGGCTTTATTGATGCTTACCGCAGCCGCAGCCAAGGTCATTGGGGCAGCAGGGGCAGTAGGCTCGTTGGCACCAGTAGATCCAGTGGCAACACCATCGTGCGCTGCTTTATCCCAACCGGCACCGCCTCCTACTATACCTGACCAGGTACGCTGGATTACGGTATAGAAATCAGAAGTAGAACCAGTCCATTTCAGCAGTGATTCCTGGGCCTGTCTTGTATTGTAGATAGTAGTGATGGTTGGCTGAGCCAAGCTAAGGAAGCCTCTCTTCGGCTCATAATCGTTCCAGGACTCTAGGAAGTGGTTGTCTGGGCAAACGTAGTCTACCAGCGCAGCCGTTTCATCTATTCTGTCTGCAAACGAGATCTTAACGCCAACTTTCTTCAGACCACTCACAACCTGCTGGCTAAGTGGGTGATCGTAGGCTGGGTTAGCTCCGTAGAAAATTACCGCTCCAACCGCACCGTTGTTCATGTCATTGATGAGGCGCAGCATGCGGGCGTCATCTCCCTGACGTACGTAAGAAGGAGCAGCGGTATTGATGGTAGTTCCGTTAGCACCTAAGGCACCGTTAATGGCGGTCACCAACGTTTGTACAGCCGGATCATTGGAGTCAGAAACGACTAAGGCACCGCCTCTGTTCGCTAATAACTCTTTAGCGGCAGCATCAATTTGCTTGGCTACTCTGGAAGAAGGCGCTTGAATAGCGGCTCCGCCAGTACCACCAGCAACTCTATTATATAAGGCCGCAACTACGGCACCATACTCAGATGGTTTCACCGGAACACGTACGTCTGCGTTAGCACCTGTCATGGACATAAATGTCTCAAACTGGTAGTGACGAGACATGGTAGGCTTATCAGCCGTTACTTTCCGGTTGGTGATGTATTGTTTAGAGTACTCTACTGGCGAAATCCAGGTTCCCAGGAAATCTGCCCCGATAGAGACAATCACTCGGGCTTTGCTGAAATCATAACCAGGTACCAGACCGCCATTTGCTCTCAGCAACGCAGAAGCAGATTTTGCATCATACGTTACGTGCTCAAACGCAGGGAACTGGGCACCGAAATCACGGATAACTGATTTCGTGCTTGGGCTAATGATGGTGTTAGACACTAACACCACTCTTCCCTGCACGCCTGTCAGCCGGGTCCGGATTTCCTGGTCAATGGTTTGCCAGGAAGTTTCTTTCCCTTTGGCAACCGGTCCTTTTAAGCGGTTGTTATCATACAGGCTCAACAAAGAGGCCTGCGCCCGCGCGTGCGTTCCGCCCAAGGTGACAGGAGAAAGCGCGTTGCCCTCTATCTTGATAGGACGACCTTCACGGGTTTTCACCAACACCGGGTTGTAGATATCCCCCATGAAGTAAGTAGAAGCATACCAGTTAGGCACACCAGGCTCTACTTCTTCCGGCTTGTTCAGGTAAGGAATGGCTTTCCGTACCGGGGTCTCGCAGGAGGCTAGTGTGGCAGCGGCCACCCCAAAGCCTAATAACTTTAAGAAATCACGTCTGGGAGCCACTTGGGAGGAAGCCTCTCCGCCATTAGCTTCACTTACTGGCAGGAACTCAGGAAACTCGTTATGAGCATTCTTCTGGAATTCCGGAGTATTGTTTAACTCCTCTACCCCTCTCCAGTATTTAATTGTTTCTTGCATATATCTCAAAAACTCAAATTCAGGATATGGAATTGATTAGTAGTGGCACTTAGAACACTCAGTACCACCGTTTGACGCAACAATGAACGCGCCTTTAGATTGCTTCTCATGCAACTTCACCAAGTTGTCATAGTAAGCATTGCCTTCAGTATTAAGAGGGGTATTTCTGTGGCAATCAATACACCAGCCCATGGTCAATGGAGAGTATTGTGCTACTACTTCCATAGTTTCAATTGGACCGTGGCAGGTCTGGCACTCTACGCCACCCACTTTTGTGTGCTGAGAGTGGTTGAAGTAAGCCAGGTCAGGCAGGTTGTGCACCCGCACCCACTCAATAGGCTTGTTGTTTTCAATAGCACGGTAGATTTTCTGAATCTCAGGAGACTCTTTCTTGATCTGGCTGTGGCAGTTCATACAGATGTTAGCCGACGGAATATTGGCACTGGAGCTCTTATAAACAGAGGTGTGGCAATAGTTACAGTTGATCTGGTGATCACCGGCGTGCAATTTGTGCGAGAAAGCGATAGGTTGTCTTGGCGCGTAGCCCTGGTGAATACCAATGCCCATTACTTTATCAATGGAGATATCCACCAACACCACCACGAAGATCAACCCCACGATGATTCGAACCGCTTTAGATTTATAGATATTAGCGAAGTTGGTTCTGCGCTCCAGCATCTCCTGCTCAGCACCGGTCAAGTCACCTTTGCCTTTCAGGTAGTTTTTAAGAACGGAGGCGATAATCAACAGGGTGATTACCAACACTATCAACACCACTACTAATACAATCAACAACAAGTCAACTGTACCACCTACGTTCCCGATGGCGTTCTCTCCAACCTTTTCACCGGCTGTAGCACCTTCTGGACCAGCTGACGGCGCAGCTGCTGCGGTAGGACTCTCACTTTCTTTTTTAATGTAAGCGATGATAGACTTCAGCTCATCGTCAGAGAAGGCGAAAGATGGCATCTGCTGCTTTGCGTATTGGTTAAATACCGCTACCGCATCTTTGTCTCCACTTTGGATAAGAGCACTTGAGTTCTTGATCCATTTCAGCAACCAGGCTTCTGATCTTCTCTTGTGCACATCCTGCAAACCAGGCCCAACCACAACATCTGCCCCCACTGAGTGACACTGGGTACAGTTGTTTTTGAAAAGAGTCATGCCGTTGTCAATAACGCCTGCGTCAGCACCGTCTCCTGCACCAGCCGCTGGCGCCGCCGGGGTTACACCAGCTTTCCCTTCAACCCCCATTTCTTGCGGCGCCTGTGCAAAGGCAGACGAGAAGACAAAGAAGATAAAGAGAAAAGGGAGTAGGAAAGTATATTTTGCTCTCTTTTTACAGCTAATCATAGCTTAATTGTAGTGTTAAGAATAGTGAAAGTACATTACGGCCACAAATCTACTACCCGAGCACCATTAATCAAACACAATATTCCTTATTTTTAGAGGGTGTTTACCCCCTCTTTTACCCGTATTTTTTCGCCTTAAACCCTTTATTTGAGCCTGTTTAGGCATTATTTAGAAGCTTTATAAATTAACCTCTGTATATAGACCACTTCCCGCCCGGTGCTTCTCGCCAGCGCCTGACTCAGTGAATTTCCTTACCTTCAGCGTACGCATTTATTGTTACAATCCAATTTCGATAGATTCTGCCGCGCATCGTATTAATACTTTTCTCCTACTAGTATATAAACCTACCAAGCGAACTTCTGCCCAACTTTTTGAAGCATCTTCAACAAAACACTCCCTTTTATCCTTAATAAAGATATCTTCAGCCGACTTCCTGCTTGAAATGTTTCTATCAATCCACTTTAAATCTACTCAGAATAATCATAAACCAGCTCCAAAGCCGCATTTTCAACGTTCTATTCTGCGTTTCTTTTCATTTCTGACAACTTTCAGAATAGATTCACAGACTAGCGGAAAGTTGTTTTTAGCCTCTTTTTGTTTAACCAAGCTAAAAACGCACCCTTTCATCCACTACTTACAAATTACTATCGCCTGGCTCCAGATTGCTCGTGTCCCAGACAAGCAGTAGGTTTTATTCAACTTCTTCTCAGTTTAGCCGCAGCAGTCTCTTCGTTAGCAGGATTCCGGCACCACATGCCCTTTCCTCAGCCATTCACCCACATGGATTTGAACATCGGCTTTAACAACTCACTTTCTCCTCTTTTCTGCACACTATATATAATAGAGTAAAATTGCGTTCTGTGCTGCTAGCCTGGGTAATTAGAAACAGGTGCGCTTTCCTTCTGGTCTGCATCCCTCCTATCCAGACACTGTGTTTTCCTTCGCTTTGTTTTAAGGCTGCTTTCCGGAAAACAGCCTTAAAATAGGAAACCACTCAGAACCACATAAGTCTTTGGACTTTATCTTTTATGATTCTTGGTTTCTGTCAGAGTTTCGTGTACCTTTGCCCCTTCGAACCAAAATCATTTTTTCAAATGACTTTAAAAAATTACGAAGTACTCTACATCATGACCCCGTTGTTGAACGAGGCTCAGATGACAGAGACGGTCGAGAAGTTCAGACAGGTGCTTAAGGAAAATGGCGCCGACATTATTCATGAGGAGAACTGGGGCCTAAAAAAACTGGCTTACCCGATCCAGAAGAAAAACACTGGTTTCTATCACCTCGTGGAATTCCAAGGTCCAGCAACAATTGTTGATCAATTAGAACTGGCTTTCCGTCGCGATGAGAAAATCATCCGCTTCTTGACCACTGCCCTGGATAAGCACGCTGTTGCTTACAACGAGCGCCGCAGAAACGGTGAATTCAAATCATCTAAAAAAGAGAAGGAGGCCCAAGCGTCATGAGTTTAGTTAACGAAAAAATCCACAAGCAAGACACGCGCAAGAAATACTGCCGTTTCAAGAAGAACGGAATCCAGTACATCGACTACAAAGACGGTAACTTCTTACTGAAGTTCGTGAACGAGCAAGGTAAACTGTTACCTCGTCGTTTAACTGGAACCAGCTTAAAGTTCCAGCGTCGTGTATCTCAGGCGGTTGCCAGAGCACGCCACTTGGCTATTTTGCCTTACGTAACAGATTCTTTAAAATAAGGAGGTAAAAAGAGATGGAAGTTATTCTTAAAGATGACGTAAAAGGCGTTGGCTATAAAAACGATATCGTTGTTGTTAAGCCAGGTTTCGGCCGTAATTATTTGATCCCACAAGGTTTAGCTGAAATGGCTACCCCTTCTGCCCGTAAAGTTGTAGCGGAGAACACCCGTCAGGCGGCGCACAAAGCAGAGAAAATCCAGAAAGACGCACAAGACTTAGCGAACCGCATTGGTGACACTTTGTTGGAAATCCCTGCCAAAGCAGGCGAGAGCGGCAAAATCTTCGGTGCTGTCACTACGTTGCAAGTTTCTGAGGCTCTGAAAGCCTTAGGATACGAGGTAGACCGCAAGCGTGTTGATTTCGACCAAGAGGTGAAATCACTGGGCGAGTACACTGCTACCTTGAACCTGCACAAAGAAGTGAAACACCAGATCCGTTTCAATGTAGTGGCCGCTTAGTTTTAGCAGCTTCTCATAGATTTAAAACATCCTGCCGCACTCCGGCAGGATGTTTTGTTTTTAGGGCTATCCGGTTCCATTCATCCCGCCCTGCAATGTCACTGCTTCTCTCCCATCAGATTGTAACCGATGAAACCGTTTTAAGGCCGTTTTCAGAAAACAACCCTAAAACAGAAAACCGTAGACGAATTGATGGGCAAGACAGAAGATTCGCATTTTTTCAGGAGCCGGAACGGCAGTAAGTAAGTTGATGGCTATCTTTATTCCTTAACCTTCTCCCATGAACCCGTACCCGGTAGTCATCTTTGATTTCGACGGCACCCTCTGCGACACAGAAAACGCCATACAGTATACCTTCCAGCAGGCTTTTGAGCAGAAAGGCATCACACCGCCCTCTCCTGAGCGCATCAAACAGGGAATTGGAACCGGGGGCAATCTGGCCGAAATGCTGCCACTTATCTATCCGCCGTTACAGAGCGAACACAAAGAAGAGGAACTGGCCGAGTGGGTGCTCCACTACCGGCACATCTATGACACTGATGGCGGGAAACTCACCACGCTGTTCCCGGGCGTAGACGAACTGCTGCGGCAGTTGACGGCGCACGAGATTGCGTGCGTGGTCATCAGCAACAAGGGCCAGCGGGCGATTGAAGATTCCCTGAAGCGTTTCCGGCTGGACCATTACTTTGACCTAGTCATCGGCGACAACCCCAAGCTGCCGCTCAGAAAGAAGCCAGACCCCATGGCGTACGAGCAGGAGATTAAACCACATTATCCGCAGTTGAACGCTTCCCAGATTCTGATGGTGGGCGATACGCACGCTGACTTGCAGTTCGCCAACAATGCCGGCCTTCCCTCCTGCTGGGCCGCTTACGGCTACGGGGCCGAGGCACTCTGTTTAGCCCAGGCGCCTACCCACACCATTCAATCTTTGGCGCAACTGTATCCTATTGTGCTGCCGGACGCGTAAAACAAGTATTTATACTATGCGGGGCTTCCCGTCTCTCCTGCCTATGCAGTTTCGTACTGAATTAAACGTTCCTACCGCCCCCGCCCGGTTCTCCCGTACCAAAGGAATCTTCACCATCGGGTCCTGCTTTGCCGAGGTCATGGGCCGGAAATTACACCAGGTGAAGGCCAATACGCTGGTGAATCCGTTTGGAACAATTTTCAACCCTTTGTCCATTCACAAACTGGTGCGGGCGGTGCTGGAAAAAGACATCCACTGGTTAGAGGAAGGGCTGGTGGAGCAGGGCGGCATCTGGTTTCATTACGATTTCCACTCTTCGTTCTCACACCCGCAACGCGAGGTGCTGTTGCAGACCTTACAGCAGAAAATAGAAGAGGCGCACACCTTCCTGCTACAAGCCCAGGCGCTTATGCTCACCTGGGGCACGGCGTACGTTTATGAACGGATAGAAACGGGCGTTTTGGTGGCCAATTGCCATAAAGTACCCCAAAAGGAATTCACCAAGCGCCTGCTCACCGTAGAGGAACTCGTGCAGGATACCCGGCAAACGCTGGACCTCCTGCACGCTCACTGCCCCAGCCTGCAGGTGATTGTCACGGTGAGTCCGGTGCGGCATCTGAAGGACACGCTCCCGCTGAACAGCGTGAGCAAAAGCCTGCTGCGGGTAGCTGCCCACCTGGCCATGGAGCAACACCCTAGAATTTCCTACTTCCCGGCCTACGAACTGCTGCTGGATGACCTGCGCGATTACCGGTTTTACGCCCCGGATCTGCTGCATCCCTCTGAAATGGCGGAGCACTACATTTGGGAAAAATTCATCCAGTCGTACGCCGACAACGCCTTCACCAGCTTTATAGAACGCTGGACCGAGCTTCAACGGGAGTTGGCGCACAAACCTTTCCACCCCGAGAGTCCGGCGCACCAGCAGTTCCTCCAGAAGCTGCTCCAAAAACTGCAGGAACTCTCCCTGGAAACCGATGTCCAGTCGGAAATTGACACGGTTCAGCGTCAATTGCGTATGCACTAGTTCTGTTTAGGGCCTATTTTCAGAAAAGAGGCTCAAAACGCTACCCCACCTTTACCTGTAAAACCATGGAAAAAAAGCCCAATCGTCTCGCCCAGGAATCCAGCCCGTATTTGTTGCAGCACGCCTATAACCCCGTGGATTGGTTTCCCTGGGGACCGGAGGCGCTGCAGAAAGCCAAAGCCGAGCAGAAGCCTATTCTGGTGAGCATTGGGTACGCCGCCTGCCACTGGTGCCACGTCATGGAACATCAATCCTTTGAGAAAGAGGACATCGCCCAGATCATGAACCAGCACTTCGTCTGCATCAAAGTAGACCGCGAGGAGCGCCCCGATGTAGACCAGGTGTACATGGATGCGCTGCACGCGATGGGAGTGCAGGGCGGTTGGCCGCTCAACGTCTTCCTGAACTCAGACGCAAAGCCATTTTACGGAGGCACGTATTTTCCGCCCCAAAACTGGGTCCAGCTACTCCAGAGCATCGCCGATGCCTATACCAAAAGCCGCGCTGAACTAGATTCCTCCGCCGATCAGTTCGTGCAGCACCTGCAACAGAGTGAACTAGCCAAATACGGACTCCAGCAGGCCAACGCGACTTTTACCCCAGAGGGCTTCGAGCAGATGTTCGCCAGCCTGAGCCGCCGCTTTGACCTGAAACGCGGCGGAACCGGTGGCGCTCCCAAATTCCCCATGCCCAGCATCTGGCGCTTTCTGCTGCGGTACTACCACCACAGCCAGAATCCAGCGGCCCTGGAACAGGTGAACCTGACGCTGGAGGAAATGGCTTTCGGGGGGATCTATGACCAGGTAGGCGGCGGCTTTGCCCGCTACTCCACCGATGAAGAATGGCTGGTGCCGCACTTCGAGAAGATGCTGTATGACAACGGGCAACTCCTCAGCCTGTACGCTGAGGCCTACCAGGTGACCCGCAACGAACTGTACCAGCAGATAGCCATGGAAACCATTGCCTTCGTGGAACGGGAACTCACCAGCCCCGAAGGCGGCTTCTATTCCTCGCTGGATGCCGACAGCGAGGGCGTGGAAGGCAAATTCTACGTCTTCACGCAGGCAGAACTGACGGAACTCCTGGGCGAGGAAGCGGCTTTGGCTGCCAGCTACTACAATACCACGGAGGCCGGTAACTGGGAGCACGGCGTGAACATCCTGCACCGTCATCAGACTGATGAAGCCTTCGCCGCCGATCAGGGGATGACGCTGGAAGAAGTGCAGGCCCACGCCCAGCACTGGAAAGACACGCTGTTGCAGGCAAGAGCCCAGCGCATCAGGCCCGGTTTGGATGACAAGATCCTCACCTCCTGGAACGCGCTCATGCTCACTGGGCTGGTAGACGCCTACCGGGCCTTCGGGGAACCCAAAATCCTGGAACTGGCCTGTTCTAACGCCCGTTTCCTGATCTCGCACCTAAAACAGGGAAACCAACTCTTCCACAACTACAAAGAAGGCAAAGCCACCATTGACGGTTTCCTGGAAGATTACGCGCTCCTGATCCAGGCCCTGCTAGGCATGTACCAGATCACCTTTGACGAGACGTGGCTCAAAGAAGCGCGGAAGCTCACGGAATATACGCTCACCCATTTCTTTGATCCCGAAGAAGACCTGTTCTACTTCACCAGCACCGCCGGAGAGCAACTGATTGCCCGCAAGAAAGAGATCTTTGACAACGTGGTGCCCGCCTCCAACTCAGTGATGGCCATGAACCTGCACTTTTTGGGCCTGTTTTTAGGAAAAGAGCGCTATTCCAGCCTCTCAGACAAGATGCTGTCCAAAGTGCGCGACTTGGTGGTGCAGGAACCCTCGCATCTGGCCAACTGGGCCTCGCTGTATTCTCTCAAGCTTAAACCTACCGCGGAGATCGCTCTGGTAGGCCCGGAGGCACATTCCTTCCGAAACCTGTTGCAGCAGCATTTTATGCCCAATGCCTTGCTGGTAGGCACCAAAGAGGAAAACTCCTCCACCCTGCCCCTGCTGGAAGACCGTACCGCGCCCAACGGGCAAACCACCATCTACGTCTGCTACAACCATGCCTGCCAACTGCCCGTCACCTCCGTGGCCGAAGCACTGGACCAGGTCAGCCATATATGACATAATTTGTTTCGCTTTACAGTAAAAAGGCTCTTCCGGCTAACAGGACCCTTTTGCAGTAAAGCGGAATAGTATTTTAACAGGCAAAGGTGTAGCTCTGCTGATAAAATCATCTTTTTTCTACGTGCGCAGAACTTGACCGGGGATGTTGCTGTTGCGGGGGTAAGAACTAAACCCAAGTCATTACGTGAAGAAGTTATTTATTTTGGGCGGCCTTTGGCTAGCCTGTACCGCTACTGCCTTTTCCCAGAACGGAGACGGATATTGGAAGCGTTTACAGAAAACTCACCCAGAAACTACCCTTGATGCGCTGCAGACCCACGCCCCGGCCGTTTCTCAGGCTCCCTCGGGCCAAGTTGAGGTACCGGCCTGCCGCTTATCTATGGTGTATGAAGGCAAAACCCGCAACATCACCATGGAGAATATCCAATTAATGAAAGAGAACGGCTTTAAACCAAGCAACATCCGGGAGTACCGTAAGGAAATGCTGTTCACCGCTGCAAACAAAGAAGTGTGGCTGCCAGTGAAATCTACCCTGGTGGAGCAGATGGAAATAGAAGTGCGCGAAGATGAGCCGGTTCTGTTGTACACCGCGGTGCTGCAAGACAAAGATTCTGCTGCAAAACCCGTGATCTTACTCGTAGAAGAATATCAGGTGAAATAAGGAAAGTTTCCGTTTCCGGGCTGTTTTTCCGAACTTTGCCCAAACCGGACGCTTTGACACCAGAATTAGAATTTCATATTCCTGCTGATGACGTCCCTGAACGGATTACCCTGTTCGCGGACGTCATTTTGCCTTTACCGCTTCCCAAACTTTATACCTACCGGGTTCCTTATCAAATGAGCGATGAGGTGCTGGTAGGCGCCCGCGTACTGGTGCAGTTCGGGTCAAAGAAAGTACTCAGCTGCGTGGTAGCGCGCGTGCATGACCAGCCGCCCAAAGAATACCAGGCCAAGTACCTGCTGGAAGTCATTGATGAAAAACCAGTGGTGACGGGACCGCAGCTGCGCCTGTTCCTCTGGATGGCCGAATATTACCTCTGCACGCTGGGCGAAGTCATCAACGCAGCCTTGCCTTCGGCGTTGAAGCTCAGCAGTGAGTCCAAGATCCAGCTCCACCCGCAATTCAACGTAGAAACCAACGAGTGGCCCCTCACCGGCCACGAAGAGAAGATCATTTTCGCGCTGCGCCAGAAGCAGCACCTCACCTTCACGGAGGTAGGTCAGCTCCTGAAACTGACCAGTTTTCATAAGATCATTAAATCGCTTTTGCTCAAAGATGTCATCATCATCTATGAGGAAATCGCGGAGAAATACGCGCCCAAGGTGGTGAAGAAGGTGCGCCTGGCCTCCTCTTTCGTGACGGATGAGGAAACCCTAGAAGAGCTGTTCAACCAACTGGCTCCCAAACCCAAGCAACTGGATGTGCTGCTCAAGTACGTGCAGCTCACGCCCATTCTGCAGAACCTGCGGATGAACGAGGAAGGCCTGGAGAAAAACGTGCTCACCTCCAACCCGCACCTGTCTTTGTCAGCGATTAACACCTTGCTCAAACACGGCGTGCTGGAGCAGTTTGACGTGGTGGTGAGCCGCTTCCCGATGGCCGAAGGTCGCGGCCCTTACCTTTCCTCTGAGCTGTCCCCGGCCCAAACCACCGCCCGCGACCAGGTGCTGGAGATGTTCGGGGAGAAAAGCACCGTGCTCCTGCACGGCATCACGGGCAGCGGCAAAACCGAGATCTACATTGACCTGATCCAGAAAGCCGTGGAAGCGGGCGGACAGGTGCTGTATCTGCTGCCTGAAATTGCGTTAACGGCCCAGATTGTGACCCGCCTGAAACGTGTGTTCGGGGACCGGCTGGGCGTGTACCACTCCAAGTTCTCGGACAACGAGCGCGTGGAAGTCTGGAATGGCATTCTCTCGGGCCGGTTCCAGGTGGTGGTGGGCGTGCGTTCCTCCATTTTTCTGCCGTTCCATTCACTTTCGCTCATCATCGTGGATGAAGAGCACGAACCCTCCTACAAGCAGCACGAACCCGCTCCGCGCTACAATGCCCGCGAGGTGGCCTTCATGATGGCGCAGTTTCAGGGGGCTAAGACCCTGCTGGGCTCGGCCACGCCGTCCATTGAATCCTATTACCACTGCCAGAGCGGCCGCTGGGGTCTGGTGAATTTGCACGAGCGCTACGGAGAAGCCACGTTGCCGCAGGTGGAACTGGTGGATACGCGCCAGGAGAGCCTGCGCAAGAACATGATGAGCCATTTCTCCAACCGGTTGGTGCACGACATCCAGGACGCGCTGTTCCGGAACGAGCAGGTGATTTTGTTTCAGAACCGGCGGGGCTACGCGCCTTTCATTGACTGCAACGACTGCGCCTGGATTCCCAAATGCCGTAACTGCGCCGTCAGCCTCTCGTACCACAAGTTCTCCAATGAACTGCGGTGCCATTACTGCGGCTACACCGAACGCAAACCCAACGATTGCCCCGCCTGCGGCTCCACTATGCTGAAAACCGTGGGTTTTGGGACCGAGAAAATAGAAGACGAGCTGAAACTGATCATGCCCGAGGCCCGCATCCAGCGCATGGACCTGGACACCACCAAACGCAAGAACAGCCACCAACAGATCATTGAAGACTTCGAAAACCAGCGCACCAATGTGCTGGTGGGCACGCAAATGGTGACCAAAGGTCTGGACTTCGAGCACGTAAGCTTGGTGGGCATCCTGAGCGCCGACAGCATCATCCATTTCCCCGATTTCAGGGCGCATGAGCGGGCGTACCAGTTGTTTGTGCAGGTGAGTGGCCGCGCCGGCCGGAAGGGCAACAAAGGCAAGGTATTGATCCAGACAGCCAACCCCAACCAGCCTATTTTCCAGCGGGTGATCAATAACGATTACCAGGGCCTGTACGAACAGGAGATCGCCGAGCGGCAGAAGTTCCGGTATCCACCTTTTGTGCGCATGATCCGGCTCACGGTGAAACACCCTGAAGCCAAGCCCTGCGAAGGCGCTGCCATTTTGCTGGCTAAGGAACTGGTAGACCGCTTAGGCCGAACCGGCGTGCTGGGCCCAGAGGCACCGCATATCTTTAAGATCAGGAATCAGTTTCTACAGGAAATTCACGTGAAACTGGACCGCGAGAGCGGCAACCTGCGCGAATCCAAGTTCCATGTGCAGGAAGCGGTGCAGGCGCTGCTGCAAAACAAAGACTTCAAACAGCTTCGGGTGGTCATTGACGTAGATCCCTCCTAGTTCCTCCTCGCTGTTTTTACCATTGCTTCCGCTTTGGAGCTAGTTTCCAGAAATCAGCCCCAAAGCGGATTTTTTATTTGCTCGTCCGCAGACACGCTCTTGCTGGCGAGACAGATCGTCTTGCAGCAGTTTCCCTAGCTGAGAAATCCCACGCATCAAAGCGGCTTTGCTGGCACGTTCAAAACAGATTTGGACAGGCAGAATCGGTTTTGGGCTTGTTTCTGGAAAAAGACTAAAAAAACAACGGTATCTTCATCCTCGAAAATATCAGCCTCATCTTCTCTTTCTTCGGCTTCATCCTGATTTTAAGGCTTTTAACAAACCTTTAACATACAAGCAAGCAACGTTTTACTCAACTTTGCATCTATATAATCAAAAGGGCTACTTCAGAAAAGGCAAACCCTTCTACATAAGTTTAAAAAATTTAACCTATAAACATCATGAAAACCAAAGTTACCTCCGCCATTTTATCCGTTTGTTTCCTGTTCAGCCTGGTTCCCGCCTTCGCCGGAACTACTCCCGCTGCCGGACCAACCAGCCGCACCACCAAAGTCTTCAAGCATGTCTTGAAAACCGATCACCTCCGCATCATGTCACTGGATTTGAAACCGGGTGAACACCTTGATTTCCACGCGTCGCCGGAGCAGGAAGCCTACGCCGGTTCTGACGGAACCCTCCGGATGGTGACCCCAGACGGGGAGGAGAAAATTGTAAATGTTAAAGCCGGCGACCGCCTGTGGACTGACCTTACCCAATTCAAGAACTGGAACACGGGAGAAAAAACAATTAAAATATTGCTCCTGGAGCAGCCTAGAGAGGTTTTAGAAAAAAAATCTACAATTTCTTTCTACTCTCTTAAACCTTAAGGTTTTAGCCCCGTAAAAAACATACATTCACACTCTATTTCAGCTTAAAAGTAGTCTTGTTCTATCCGCTTGCGCTCTGGTAATAGACTACTTTTAAGCACTTTTTTTAAAGGAAATAGGTTTTAGCCATTCTGCCCGGAGTGGCTTTTTTTATGCGCGTAAATGTAACTATCTGTATGCGCCACCTGCGGTTCTGGTCACGCTTGGCAGGTTCACTCCCTCTTTTTCGGGCTTCACCCAGGAAAAGGCCCGCTTCTTCTAGTTTCCGTTGCGGTCCGCTAAAACCCGATGCATCTTTGTATCACCAATCAGCCCGGAAACCCTGATCTGTCTCAGATTCCAAAGCTTTCCAGAGGAGGTTGGTACTTCGCTGGCTCCGGCCGGCCTTTCATTTGAATTTAGGTTTTGTTTGTTAGTTTGGTGTAAGGGGCCCGGTTTTTCCGGGCTTTTTCATTTTAGGTACACCCCGTGTTTCAGCTGGCGGTTCTGTTTTCAGGCTGGTTTCAGAAAAGCACCCTGTAAACCCGTTCTGCATACTTTCTGGCTCCAACGCTGGTGCAGATTCAACCGCGTGATATCCTGTCTGGTAGCTTAAAAAGCGCGGAATTGAAAATGATAGTCTGCCAGAAAACTTCTCTATTTTTCAGCCAACATCGCGTAAAAATGCCTTTCAGCTAAAAGCGAGAATACATTTTAGGAGCAACATCCGCCATTTTTTTCAACAAATAAGCTGGACAACCGGATTTTTGGCTTTCCAGTTCAGTACGGGTTTAGGCGGGTTCACACCCCCATATTCCACTTCACTCCGGCTTTATCGGGGTTCAGACAGGAAAAAGGCTGTTTCCTCTCATTTGGGTTGTGGTGGGGGCTAAAGGACTGCATCTTTGTATCACTAACCGAGATCACAGCCCCTGAATCCCTCTCAGCTGGCTGCTTTTCAAGGGATCGGTTGGTCTTCAATTAGGTTTAAAGTTTTGTTTGTTAGTTTGGTGTAAGGGGCCCGGTTTTTCCGGGCTTTTTCATTTCCGGCCCATTCTAATCTCCTCCGCTTCCGTTTTCCTCTTGTTTTCCGAAAACCAGGCCTAAAACAGGTTCGCGCTTTCTTCGTACCCACTCCTATGCCATGGATTAAACTTTTTGAAAGCGAAGCGCAGGCCAAAAGCCAGATTCCGGTCACCCGCTCCAAAGCCGTAGTGGCGGCCGGGCAGGAAATCTGCATCGCGCATACGCCCTCGGGCCTTTTTGCGGTAGAAAACCTGTGCCCGCACTTAGGCGATGCCCTCAGCCGCGGAACCACCAATTACCTGAACGAGATCATCTGCCCCTGGCACAGTTACCGTTTCCACCTGATTTCCGGGGAGGAGTGCAAGGGCCGCACCCGTCCGCTGGTGCGGTATGCGCTGGAGGTGCGGGAAGATGGCGTGTACGTGCAGTTACCAGAGTAAAAGGTATTCATTCCGATCTCTGGGGTAGATGCGTTTTGGGCCGCTTTTCTGTAAAACGGCCCAGAAACGGATAACGGCTGTTTAGCGGGTTTGCAGCGAGTTACTCTCAATTGACGGGTACCAGCCGGTAAATCACGCCCGGGTTCTCTACGGCCACGTACACGTAACCATCTGGGCTCACACGCACGTCCCGCACCCGACCAATGTCCTGCAAGAGGCGCTCTTCTTTCACAATCTTGTTTCCGTCTACCTCTAAGCGGCTCAGGAATTTAAAGCTGAGCGAACCCACCAACAGATCCCCTTTCCAGTTCTTGAACTTATCGCCGGTCACAAAAGCCATCCCCGAGGGCGCGATGGACGGCACCCAGATTTTAATAGGGTCCGTGATGCCGGCTTTCTGCTTCAGGTCCGAGATCTTGGAGCCGTTGTAGTCAATGCCGTAGGTGACATCGGCCCAGCCGTAGTTCGCGCCTTTCTGCATGATGTTGACTTCATCGCCGCCTTTGGGCCCGTGCTCATGGAGCCACAATTGACCAGTTTCGGGGTTCAGGGCCATTCCCTGCGGATTTCTGTTCCCGAAGGTGAAGATGGAGGGCATCGCGCCCGCGCGGTTCACGAACGGATTATCTGCCGGAATAGTCCCATCTTCTTTGATGCGGTGGGTTTTACCGGCGTGCACGGTCAGGTTCTGCGGATTCTCGCGGGTGCCGCCCCGGTCGCCCATGGAGAAGTACAGGTACCCGTCTCGGCCGAACTCTATACGGCTGCCGTAGTGGTGGCGGGTTCTGGCGTAGGGCTGCGCCTCAAAGATCTGCTTCTGGTCTGTGAGCGTGTTGCCCTCCAGGCGCGAGCGCATGATGGCGGTGGTGGAAAGTGTCTGCCCGCCCTCTTTCTTGAAAGCCGAATAAGAGAGGAAGAGTACATTGTTCTTAGAGAAATCAGGGTGCAGTTTCACGTCCATCAGGCCGCCCTGGCCTTGCGCCAGCACCTCGGGTACGCCGGTAATTTTCTGCAGTTCCTTGTTCTGGGTGAAGCGGTAGAGCGTGCCTTCGCGCTCAGTGATGAGCATGTCGCCGTTGGGCAGGAACGCCATCGCCCAGGGCACATCCAGTCCGGTCACGACCTTCTCCAGTTCAAAGTTCAGCTTCTCTGAGCGATGTACCGTGGCGTTGGATTTGGTGCTTGGTTTCTCTTTCTGCGCTACAATGCCCTGCCGGATGAAACTGACCAGTTGGGTGATCTCCGGGTCTGAGAATGTGGTAGCGTAGGCGGGCATTCCCTGCTCTGGGTAGCCGTGTTTGATGCCCTTGAACAAGGCTTCGGGCGAATCGCCGTGCTGCCATTTGCGGTTCACAAACGTCTCCAGCTCACGGCCGTGGCAGCCGCCGCAATAGTTGGTGTAGTTCGCCCGGGCGTTGGTGACCTCCGCCGCTGACAAGGCCTGCTCGCTCACCTGCGCCAGACTTGCCGAAGTAGTGTTAGAGGAATTTGATTTCACACAGCCGCTGAGGCCCACCAGTAGCGCTGAAACAATCAGGACAGAACGCATGAGGATATCCGGTTAAGTAATACTTCTATTCAGATTCACGATCACTTTGCACTCACATACGAAGCGACGCGTTTTGTGGCTATTTTCCTGAAAAACTGCCTAAAACAGGAACGCCCGCATGCAGCGGGCGTTCCTGTTTTCTATTGAAGTTGTGCTCGTTTATTGCCCCACTAAAAAGACGGCGTTCCCGAACAGCAGCTTCCCGCCTTGCCAGAACGCTCTGAACAGCGGATTGTCTACCAGGTACACCACTTGGCCGCGGCCCAGGTCCTGCACGCCCAGCACCATGCCGTTTTGCAGATCGGCTTTCGCTTTGGAACCCACAAAACCAGTGGCCGGGGCCTCGCCTTTCACCACGCCCACATTCCAGGCGTCTTTCATGAATTGGGGCAGCGTATTGGTTCTGATCAGGGCCGGATACGTAGTGCCGTAGCCGAAGGCCAGCGGATGCGTGTTGTCCAGGTTGATCCGGAAGACGCTGCCCTGCACCTCCTCAGAGATGGATTCGCGCTCGCGGTTGGCGTACTTCTTCAGATCATCGGCCGAAGGCGCTTTCTTGGAGGTGGTAGTATCTGCAGTCTTCTTTTTCACGGCAAAGTCCGGCTTGTCAGCTAGGAAGGTAACTGCGCTTTCCAGGGCAATCAGTTTACCCCCGGCGCGGACCCAGTCTTTCACTTTGGTCAGGTTTTTCTCGTCCAGAATACGGCCGTACGAGCCGGTGGGCAGGATGAGCACATCAAACTCGTTCAACGGCACATTGCCGAAATAGTCGCCGCCCAGCACGGTAACCGGGTAGCCAATCTGCTGCTCAAAGTAGTGCCAGATCTCCCCGAAACCGTACGGAGAAACTCCCTCGCCGGTCAGTAAGGCCACGCGCGGCGCTTTCACGTACCGCACGCTGCGCGACCCGAAATCTGAGCCAGACGTCACAAAACCGGTGGTGGTGGATGCCAGTTGGATGCCCAAAGAATCGGCGGCGCGGGTCACAATCTGGTCAAATTTCGCGCCTAAGCTCTCATTGCCGGTGCGGGTGATGATGAGGGTACCGGGCGCGTACTTTTCCTTGTTTTGCTCAAAAGGAACCTCAGAATAGCGCACGCGCACCTTGGACTTAAGCAGGGATGCCAAGAACTTTAGGTCTTGCACGCCATTCCAGCGGGCGATGTAGGCGTAAGCGGCCGGAGCGGCAGCGTTGGTAACGGTAGCAGCTGGTTTGGCTTCGTTCATGGAAATCCGGCCCGTAAACGCGGCACCGCGCAAGCCATAGGCGTACGGCAAAGACCAGGCAGTGATGTCATAGGTCACCGAGTCTTCCAGCCGGGCCGATGGCTCCAGCAACACGTTCAGCAAGGTGGATTTAGGCTGATAGGCACTGATGACCAGATCGCCGCTTTCGTACTTCACGGATTCCGTTTTCCCCGATTGGTAGTTGAAACCTTTGCTGCTGCCTCCGGCTTTGGCGTACCCGTAGCGGATCTGCTGGCGGTCCAGGTACTCGGTGAGTTCCTTGATGCGGCCTTCCTCGCCTTTCACCTTGAACACGTAGCTGCGGTACTGCCCGAAGGGTTTGGCTTGGGCATCGGTGTAGAACTTCCGGAATTCCTTCACCACCTGGTCGGTTTTGTCTGAGATGGCTTCTACGGTAGCCAAACTGGCGGCGTGGTGGTGGGCAATGCGCTGGCTCAAGGTCAGGCTATCACCGTCGGATTTCTGGATGACCACCCCGGCGCGTCCCGAGCCGCCTTGCTCGTAAGTCATGGCAATGGCACCCTGGTACGTGGGCCAGGTATCGCCGTAGCTGGGGTAGAACAGGTCAAAGCTCTCGCGGGTGAAGTACAGCCAGTTGTTTTTGTCAAAGTACTTGCGGTTGTAATCGCCAATGATGCCCTGGAACTCGCGCTGCCAAGGGGTAATGGCATCGTGGTAGGGCTTCGCCGAAGGTGCAAAGTAATACGGGTTGTCAACGGCCTGCTCATGGAAATCGGCGTGGAGCTGCGGCATCCATTGGTTGTAGACCACGGCACGCTGCTTGGATTCTATCTGCGTTTGCCAAGCCCAGTCACGGTTCAGGTCAAAGTAATAGTGGTTGGGGCGTCCGCCCGGCCAGGGCTCATTATGCTCCCAGGCGTACGGCGAGGCGTTGGGCACCTGGTTGCGGGCCCGGTTGTACCACTGCGTGTAGCGCTCGCGGCCATCGGGGTTTACGCAGGGGTCAATCATCACCACCGTGTTCTCCAGCCATTTCTGGGTTTGGGCATTGTTGGGGTCTAACAGGTCATACAACACCTGCAGCACCGCCTCGGAAGACACAGATTCGTTTCCGTGGATGTTGTAGCTGAGCCACACAATGGCCGGTTGCTTCCCACCCGTAGGCTGACCGCTCATCAAACCCGTGCTCTTGAGGTTGTTCGTTCTGATTTCCTCCAAGCGCTGCATGTTGGCCGGCGAGGAGATGGTAGCCAGCAGCAAGGGCCTTTTCTCATAGGTGTGGCCGTAGGTCTGCAGTTGCATCTTGTTGGGGTTCTGGCCAGCCAGGTACCGGACATAGTCCACCAGACGACCGTGATACGTGAACTGCTCCCCTAACCGGTAGCCCAGGAACTGCTCCGGCGTCTGCAAAGCGGCAGTGGTGGTTTGGGCGTGCCCTACAGACATTCCACCCAAAAGCAGGACCCAAAGAACGACCTGCTTCAAGAAAATTTTCAGCATAAAGATAGGCTTGTATAAGCTTAACAAGGGAGTTAAGCGATTTCCAAAGTTTAAAAAAAATGCCGAAAGAATAAGACGGTTCCCATACGTTTTCTGCCTGCTTTTTCAAAAAGCACCTAAAAAAATACCCCTTCTTTTCCGGACAGAGACACCAAACTCACCAGAAAGCCCTCTGTACTGCGGGTGCCTGGTGAAACTGATGCTGGCAAGCAGATTATCAGTGCTTTCCTTTTCAGTTTCCGGGATGTCCTCTCAGCAGAACATGTAGCTACAGAAAAATATCATTAAAAAAAGTTGGGGTTGGATTAGGGGTAAAGCGAGGTACCTGTGTCTATACTTTTGAAAATGCACAAAAGCGCTTTGCATTCCATCTTTCACTTGAACCGAAGTATCAACTTATTCTACCGCATCATGAAATTCATTAAATTACCCACTATCTTCTTCGCTCTTTCTTTACTGGTATTCGCCTCCTGCTCTGAGGACGATGAATCTGATCCAACCCCCATTGCCTCTGACTGCAGAATCACTAAAATTACCGGCACGGAGGGCACTTCTACCTTCACGTACGCCAATGACCGCATCGCCTCCTTCACGGATGAAGAACTGGGCCAGATCACGGTCACCTATGGTTCCAACGGCCAACCTACGGCGCTGGAGTTCCCGGAAGGCTCCATTGAGTACGTGTACGAAGATGGCAACACAAGCAAATTACCAGATGGCATGTACATGCAGTCTGAGGACATCAGCGGAGAAGCCGGCGTAGAAGGAGCCGCCATGCTGATCACCTATGAATATAACTCTGCCAAGAAAGTGATCTCCGCAGAGCGCTTTGTGGTGATGCCTTCAGAAGAGCCTGAGGGTTCGCCTTTGGTGCTGCCAATGGGTACCGCCAAGTTTGAGTACGACAGCAAAGGCAACGTGATCTCCGAGAAAGAATTCCTGCCTAACGCCACCACGCCGTCTTCCACCACTACCTACACTTATGATGACAAGAAGAACATGGCGGCTTCCTTTCAGTCGCTGTTAACCGGCTTGTTTATTGCCCCGCCCAGCACCAACAACGTGCTGACCGCCGAGGCTAAAACCGGGAGCACCGTGAATCAGGAGGAATCCTACACCAATACGTATGAGTACAACTCCAGCGGATATCCTACCAAGATCACCAGCAAAACGAAAAGCGGCACCACCACCGTTTCCAATGTGGAGTATGCCTGCCAATAACAAGCACACTGTTCGTCTAACTCTAAAAGGCCTGGCTTTCCAGGCCTTTTTTGTGTGCCTTTCCTGAAAGCAGGCTAAAAACGCAGAGATCTTCCTGGCTTCCCTCTCTATCTTGCCGTGGACCTCGCCGCGCCTACAATCTCTGTTTTAAGGCTCTTTTCTGAAAAGCAGCCCCGAAACAAAGGTTGTCTGCTGGCGCTGAATTCTCTATTTTGCTTGCTCCAAACGATACAAACACACTACTTATGAAATCAAACCTCTGGCAATGGCTCTTGCTGGTTCTGCTCTGGCCCTCGCTTGCCGCTGCCCAAACCCTTTCAGATTCAGCCTACATTCGGGAAAACTACACCAAAACGGAACACCAGATTGCCATGCGGGACGGCACCAAGCTGTTTACCGTGGTGTATGCGCCCAAAGACAAAAGCCAGAAGTACCCCATCATGCTCAGCCGCACGCCCTACTCGGTAGGACCGTACGGGGCGGACAAGTACAAAACCAGCATCGGGCCGTCTTCAGACATGCTGCGCGAGGGGTACATTTTCGCCTACCAGGATGTGCGCGGTAAGTACATGAGCGAAGGCGAGTTCATCAACATGAAGCCCATCATCGCCAAAAAGGGCAAGAAGGACGTGGACGAGAGCACCGATACCTATGACGCCATTGCCTGGCTCGTGAAGAACGTGCCCAACAACAACGGTCGCGTGGGCCAGTGGGGCATCTCTTATCCCGGTTACTACACCACGGTGGGCTTGCTCAGCAATCACCCGGCCCTGAAAGCCGCCTCGCCCCAGGCTCCGGTCACCGATTGGTTCTGGGACGATTTCCACCACCACGGTGCGTTCTTTTTGCCGCACGCCTTCAACTTCCTGGCCTCTTTCGGGCAACCTCGGCCGCAGCCCTCGCCCACGGGAGCCCCGCGCTTTGACCACGGCACCCCAGACGGCTATGATTTCTTCCTGCGCATGGGAGCCTTGCCCAACGCCAACGCGAAGTACCTGAAAAACAACGTGTCGTTCTGGAACGACATGGTGCAGCACCCCAACTATGACGCCTTCTGGCAAGCCATGAACATCCGGCCGCACCTCAAGAACATCAAACCCGCTGTGATGGTGGTAGGGGGCTGGTTTGACGCCGAAAACCTGTTCGGGGCACTGGAAACGTACAAGACCATTGAGAAAAACAACCCCAATGCGTACAACACCCTCGTGATGGGGCCTTGGTTCCACGGTGGCTGGTCGCGTTCTGCGGGCGAAAACCTGGGGAAGGTTTCTTTCCGGCAGAACACGTCTGAGTTCTATCGGCCTAACATTGAAGCCAAGTTCTTCCGCCACTACCTCAAAGAAAATGGCAAAGGCAAACCGGCTTTACCAGAGGCTTACATGTTTAACACCGGCGCAAACCAGTGGCGGGAGTTTGCCGCCTGGCCGCCTAAAAACACCCAGGAGCGGCTGTTGTACTTCGGGGCGAACGGTAAACTCAGCTTCGAGAAACCGGCTGCGGGCGGCTCCGGCTTTGACGAGTTCATCAGTGACCCCGCCAAACCGGTTCCCTTCTCTGAGGAAACCACCACCGGCATGACCCGCGAGTACATGACCGATGACCAGCGGTTCGCCAGCCGTCGGCCGGATGTGCTGGTGTACCAAACCGATGTCCTGACCGAAGACATCACCCTGGCGGGCGAAATCCTATCGGCCTTGAACATCTCCACCACCGGCTCAGACGCTGACTGGGTGGTGAAACTGATTGACGTGTACCCAGACACCGCCCGCCAAAATGCGCACAACCCGGCCAGCGTGAAAATGGGCGGTTACCAGCAGATGGTGCGCAGCGAGGTGTTGCGTGGCCGCTTTAGAAACAGCTACGAGAAACCCGAGCCGTTCACCCCCAACCAGGTGACCACCGTAAACGTGCCCCTGCAGGATGTGCTGCATACCTTCAAGAAAGGCCACCGCATCATGGTGCAGGTGCAGAGCACGTGGTTCCCGCTCGTAGACCGCAATCCGCAGAAGTTTGTGCCTAATATCTACGAAGCCAAAGACGAGGATTTTCAGAAAGCCACGCACCGCGTGTACCACAATGCCCAGCAACCTTCTTATCTGAAAGTGAAGGTATTGTAAGGGATTACTCTCCAAACAGAAAAGCCGCTCTTCTACCAAAGAGCGGCTTTTCTGTTTTGGGCCTGTTTTTCGAAAAACCGGTCTAAAGTAGCACCTAGCGGAGGCGCGCCAACCGCACTTTGTACGTAAAGGTCTTTTGCCGGACGGGGTAAGGCAGCACAGTTCCGTTGTTATTATGTAGGGCTGAGTAATGTTCCAGCACCAGAGAGTCATTGGTCAGTTGCTCTATTTTATACTGCCCTCCTACCACAAACCTGGACCTGGGCGAACGCTCCTGCAATTCCAGAAGGCCATGGTTATAAGTCCATTGAAAAGGCCGTTCACGCATGTCAAAGGAAACGCTGTCGCTATTCACGATCTCTCCCACCCCCATTTGTGCGGTAATCAGAGGCATGTACGGATCGGTGACAGTTAACAGATTGTCTTGGTGAAACTGCCAGAACAGGCTGTCTCCCCCTTCAATCTGAAACGGCTGCTTATAGAAAGGGCCAACAGGAGCTGGTCGCCCGGCGGTCAGGAGAGGTTTTCCTTCGTGCCGCACCACTTTCCATTTGCCATACAGCAAGGCAAGATCGGAGGCGGGATCGTCCTCTTCTTGGTCGCAACCAAACATAAGCCAGGTGCAAACGGCCATCAACAGCAAAAGGAAGCGGGGGATTATCTTCATATAGACGAAAGCAGCAAATAGATAAACGTCTAAAGTTCACCAATAGTCAGAAGAGACACAACTTCGGTTTTCAGCATGATTTACCCAAAACAGCCACTAAACGCCGGATACCGGCTTTTCAGAAAAAATTTGAAAAAAATTTTTTCTGAAGGCATTTCTTCATCTTCTCTTCATCTTGACAAAATAGTTTTGACGCAGTAACCATTAATAACGCCCTACTGACATGAAAAAACTAGCCTTCATAGTTGCCGCTTTTTTAGTAGCCGGCACTTCTTTCGCCCAGACCACTTCTACCTCTCAGGAACCTAAAACCCAAACCACCCACGGCACCACCGTCAGCAGCACGGCCCACACCGAGCTCACCGCCGATGCCTCCGGCAAAGGAGAAACCGTACGCGAAGTAGCCAAGGCGAAAGTTGAGAAAACCAAGGAGAAGAAAGAGAAAACCACCAAATCGCTGAAAGACGAGGAAACCTCGCAGCGGGAGGCCGCCCTCACCAGGAAAGAGGAAACCAAAACCCGCAAAGCCGCAGCGAAATCCCAGACACAGGAAGGTTTGGAGGCCGCCGCTCAAAAGAGAGCCGAACAGAAGGCTAAAGCCCGCAAAAAAGTGACGCAGACCGAGGCAGAAGCGAAAGTAAAATCCAACGCAAACCTGAAAGCCGCCCGCCCGGACCATGATAACCACGGCGAAACCGTCAGCACCGTGGCGAAGGAAACCGAGGTTACCGGCCAAGAGAAAGGCCAGTTGGTCAAACAAGCCGCCTCTGAGAAACGCCAGCGCGCCGGCAGAATTGAGACCGAAACCAGCGTAACTGCCAAAACCCGTACCTCCAGTGCCCGCCGTCACACCAAAGTCACCACCGGAGCTTCCGCCAAAGGAGTGAAACCCGTGAAAGTGAACGCCGGAGCCAACCTGAAAGCAGGTAAATAATATTCCAATCCAATTCTACCTCAGCGGCCGCTGTGCAGGCAGCGGCCGCTGAACTTTTCCTCACCTAACACACACATCACCATGAAAGTATTCATCAGCCTTTGCTTTGTCTTCAATGGTTTACTGGCTTCCTCTTCCCCCGCCTATGGCACGGCCCTCCGTCAGCCGCAGGGAGGCACTTTTGCCTGTTCGGTCCAGTAACCTAACCTTGTTTCCTGAAAACACCCGAGGCTTTCAAAGCAGTACTGTTTTTGGCCTCTTTTTTGCGAAACACTCCTAAACCATCAAAGGAAATCCCTGTCTACTACAATAGTTGGAACAGCACGGGAATTATTACCCCACACTTCCTCTTTGCATAGTAGCTTTGAAGTATCTTTATCCGGATTGCGCTAACTTTATATGAAAATAATTCTCTTAAGCATTGCGGCCACCTTCTTCACCGCAGCGGCATACGCCAAACCGCTTTCAATTCAAAACCTGAACACCGTTTCAGGCAGCGAGACTGGCCTTTACCTGACAGCAGCGGCTTCGTCAGAAAAGAATCTGGCCGTTCCGATGTCTGTGGAACCGTTAGAATCAACCACGGCTGCGCCGGAAAACCTTGACCTCTTCGGGCAGGACAGACCCCGGAAGGCGAAGAAAGGCGAAAGCGATGCCCAGCCTAAAAAAGGAAAGCAGGAGGTAAAAGAAGTAGCGACCGCCCGTCGCCAGGAAAAACCCCGGAAGGTGTCTGCTGACCGGGCAGATCTGGACGTGACCCACTCCCGGGCTTCCGCCGCCCGGCCGCAGAGTGCTGCCCGCCCGGTCAGAGGAGCTGCTGGCAGTGCCGTGAAAGCCAGTGGCAATGCTGCCAAAGCCATGAAAGCCGCCAAGCCGGTAAAAGTGAACGCCGGTCGCATCAAAGTAGGCAAGCACTAATGGCGTAGCCTTCCCAGAAAGTACCTATTTTTGTTTTCTGTCCTAGTGCCAGATAAACAAATTCGCTACTCTACGTTATCTCTCCACTCAGATGAAAAAACCGCTTGGATTCTGTTTTCTGCTGCTTATCTGGATTGCTCCGGCTGCCTTCGCCACCCATCTGGAGCCCTCTCCCGCAGCCGCCCAGGATACGGCCCGGCAAGGCCTCTGGACGGTAGGGCTGGAAACGGCCAATAACGCTTCCTTTTTCGGGCGAAATACCGCTACCCAGTACCCGTACGTGGCCGCCTCCCTGACCTATACCCACACCTCGGGGCTATTCATCTCGGCCATGTCTTACCAGTTGTTTGACACCGAAGACTTCATTGACGAGACCGATGTCACGGCAGGCTACAGTTTCAACGTAGGCGAACGGTTCAACGGCCTGGTGAGTTATTCGCGGTTCTTTTTCGGCCCCAACACGCCCATGGTGAAATCCGTGACTTCCAATGCGCTCACCGCCTCGGGCTCCCTGGACTGGAAATACCTCCTGACTGGCCTCACCGCCAGTTACATCTTCGGGGGCAGCAGCGACCTTTTCACCGTGCTGGACAACTCGCGCTATATTCCGCTGCAAAACCTCTGGAAAGGCAAGAACCCGGTGGGCATAGACCCTAAATTCAGCATCATTGCCGGTACCCAGGAGTTTGCCGAGACCTACACCGTAGAGACCCAGAAAAAGAAAAACGGCCTGGGAACGGTGTTGGACCCTTTAAAACCCGGCAACGGAAAAGGCAACGGGAACGGAAAAGGAAACGGCGGCACCACTACCACGACCACCACCGAGATCAACCGACGGTTCAAAGTGCTCAATTATTCCATTACGGTGCCGCTGGTGTTCAGCCTGTACAACGTGGACATTGAGCCTGCTTACCGCTTTTCGCTGCCGGTGAACCGGCTGGAGGGCGATGAGTCCAAAGCCCAATCCTTTGTGTCGCTTAACCTCGGCTATACCTTTTAACCCGCTACAAAACCACCCCACCCTATGCACATCCTGATTGTAGAGGACGAAACCAGTCTGGCTACGGAGCTGATGCACTTTCTGGCGCAGGAACACTACATCTGCGACTGGGCTTCCAACGGACGCGAAGCTTCCGAGAAAATTGCCGTGAACCGCTATGACTTCATCCTGCTGGACCTGGGCCTCCCCGACTATGACGGCCTGGACCTGCTCAAGGAAATCAAAGCCATTGACCATGATCCGGCCATTATCATCCTGACCGCGCGCGGTGCCCTGGAAGACCGCATCAAAGGCTTAGGGCTGGGGGCCGATGATTATTTACCCAAGCCGTTCTCTCTACTGGAATTGCAGGCCCGCATGCAAGCCGTGCTGCGCCGCAAATTCAAGCTGAAATCGTCTAGCGTGGCTTTTCACGGGTTTGAGATAGACAGCAGCACGCGCCGGGTCACGTTTGGCGCGCAGGAGATTGTGCTCACCAAGAAAGAGTTTGACATTCTGCATTACCTGCTGCTGCACAAGAACCGCATCTTAACGCGCCTGCAACTCACCGAGCACATCTGGGGCAACATCCTGGAAGATGACTATGACTCCAACTACATTGATGTGCACATCAAAAACCTCCGCAAGAAACTCTCCTCCTTCGCCACCACTGACTGGCTGGAAACCGTCCGCGGCGTAGGGTATCGGTTAACTATTTAATGTGCTAATGAGTTAATGTGCTGATGCGCTATTCTGGCAAGCACCGCACACAGTCATATTCACACACATAGGAATCGGAGGCTTTCGTTTATGGGCCGTTTTCATAAAAATTGCTCCAAAACAAAATCGCTTTTGCCAGTGGGTAGGCACTAACTCAAAACCATTCCTCATTTATTAATTTGGTAGTGGTTTATAAAGTATGATGGGATAAAAGCTGGCAGCGGAGTGTTTAAAATGATGGAATGTTCGAAGTCCTCATCAAAGTAAACTGTCCCCGCTGCCAGAGTAGTAAGGTTGTGAAAAACGGGAAGAAAAAGAACGGCTCGCAGAACCTGCTGTGCCGATCCTGAAAAAAGCAGTTCCAGGCCTCCTAGAGTTACAAGGGTGCTCATCCTGCCCAAAGCAGATGATATCGCGGCTTTCGGAGCGCAACGACGGCATGCGCGACATCGAGGCGCTGCTGGGGGTGAGCAGGGAATGTGTCTTGGACAACTTGTGCCGACAGGCGGGCAGGGCCAGGATCAGCCCTGGGCTCAAGGCTTATAGATCGGTGCAGATCGATGAGCTGTGGAGCTTCGGGGGCAGGCGCAAGAAGGGCGAATATTGGCTGCTGTATGCCTACTGCCCTGAGACACATGGAGTATTGGCCTACCGTTGCGGCGGCAGGAGCGCCGAAACGGTAGGGGAACTGCTCAAAAAGCTGGAGGAAGTGGACATTGGGGAATACTGCACCGACCATTGAAAAGCTTTTGCCCAAGTGACACCGCAAGATAGGCACAGGGTCGGCAAAGCTTACGCAAAGAATAGAGAGGGGGTAAATACCTGCTTGAGGGCAAGGAACAGAAGGCTCGTGAGGAAAACTACCTGCTTCTCTAAAAGGAAAGTGTAGAGCTTGGACGCGCTGGAGGTTTTCCTTTTGGCCTTCTCTGACAAGCCGGGGGTACGCCCCCCCTTTTCTCCCCCGGGCCCGGGCCGAGGCCTAGGGAGGTGTCCTCCTTGATCCAGTCGGCCTGCAGCTCGGCCAGGGAGGCGAACATGCGGAAAATGAAGCGTCCCATGCTGGAGCTGGTGTCGATGGCGTCCGTCAAACTGACCAGGTCAATGCCCCTTTCCTCCAGCTCCCCCATCAGCTTGATGAGGTGGTTGAAGTTCCTCCCCAAACGGTTGAGTTTGTAGATGACCAGCTGGTTCCCCTTCCGGAGTACTTTAAGCAGATGGGTCAGCTCGGGCCAGTCTGCCTAGCGCCCGGTGACCTTCTCCTGGAAGATCTGCTAACAGCCGTATTTCTCCAGGGCGTCTACCTGCCGGTCTAACTTTTGGTCTACCGTGGAGACGCGTGCGTACCCTATCTTTGCCATTTTTCAAGAAACTCAATAAAGTCCCAAGACATGAAATTTGTTTAAACAAAAGGCAATCCTGAAAGGGAAAACCGAGGGGGGGCGCGGAGGTATCTAGGTACGATCGGATTTTTCATTTATACGATCGTTTAAATGAAATAAGGAAAGGCAAAAACTCAACAAAAGACCGGTAGCATAGGCTCTACTTATGGCAGCGGCACAGGCTTGACCGGAGGTTCAGACGCTACGTCAGGCACCGGCACCTACCCTGGCGGCGTAGATGAAACCTATACAGGAAGCTCCCGCAATACTATACTTTCTAATTCAACGTCAGATTACACTGGTTCCACCACAGACACTACCCGCAACGACCTCACCGCCTCTACCTCTAATCTAATTATAGAGGAAAACCTGCAAGTAGGCAAACGTGAAATAGAGACTGGCGGGGCCCGTCTGCGCAGCAGAATTGTGGAGCGGCCGATGGAAGAGCACCTGCGCCTGCGTTCTGATCACGTCCGCGTGGAGCGCCATGCCGTGAACCGCCCGGCCACCGAGGCAGATTTCACTTGTTTTAGGGAAGCCTCAGGCCCCACCAGAGCTGCAATTTGCTGACACCAAGCAAATGCATGAGCAGAGAAAAGTGAAAATGGCAACATAGAAACAAAGCCTCCAAAGTGCGCACTGTGGAGGCTTCAAATAAAGTTATAATCTTAAATTAATCCTGTCAACCTATTCCAAGACGGGACAAGTGATACAATTTTGGATTCTGATAAATTATAACGCCGTGTATAAGTTGGAGGAACTCTGGTCAAGAAAATTTTAAATTCAGAGCAAGAAGAGAAAAAATGAACGAACATTTGTGAAATTAAAAATAATCGAACGAATATTTGCGAATTTTAAAAAAGATAACTAAATATGCTAACGTAGGCAGATCAAAAAACATGAATGATTATGCCAACGTTGGCATATTTAAGAGATATGTAGTCAATAGTTCCTGCAAACTACATATCTCTTAAATGCTTCAGCATGTTACCGTGCAGAAGAGTAGGATGTAATGCACTAATTCCTCTAATAAATTGATCAGAAAATGCAAGAAGATTTATCCTTCTTCTTGTATGCATTTGAGTAACTAAGAATTAGGAGCATTATAAAACAATAGCTCTAATTCTTATATAGTACGATTCTTTGACTCTAAAATTTTCTTAGAACTCTTGCATATGGAAACCTCATATTAGCTTAAGCAAAATCAATAGAATGCAAACAAAACTGTAAACAATAACAAATTACTATATGAAAAAAAACTACTTTAATATGTGGCTGCTCACGAACAGCAGTCATAAGAAAACGCCATACCAGAAAAAAGTGTTAGCTATGCTGCTGGCGGCGGCTTGTTTATCACAAAGCCCTGTGTTGGCAGAGAGCAATTTTACCGGGTCCAACATTTTTGGCAACACACTGGCTACAAATGATGTGTTTATGCAAACAGTGCCTATAAGCGGAAGGGTTGTAGGCGACAATGGTGAAGGCATACCGGGCGCTACTGTTTTGGTAAAAGGAACCTCAGTAGCTACTTCCACAAACGAAAGTGGCAACTATACATTAGATGCGCCAAGCGGTACCGGCACCCTGGTTGTTTCTTTTATTGGTTATACCACACAGGAAGTTCCGATAAATAACCAATCTACGATTAACATTACTCTCGTGACAGATACTAAAACGTTACGTGAAATTGTTGTAGTCGGATATGGTACGCAGGAGCGCGCTGACGTAACAGGCGCCATTTCTTCGGTGCAGGGGGAAGCTCTTGAGAGAATTCCTACGCCAACTTTAGCCCAGGCTTTGCAGGGACAGACACCAGGTGTGCAAGTAACTTCTAACTCTGGTTCTCCGGGCGCTGGATCAAGCATACGCATCCGTGGTGCCGGCACCATTGGTAACAACGACCCGCTCTACGTGGTGGATGGTGTTCAGGTGGAAGGAAATATCAACTACCTAAACAGTAATGACATTGCCTCCATTGAAATATTGAAAGATGCCTCTGCCACTGCCATTTATGGTTCAAGAGCGGCGAACGGGGTGGTGGTTGTAACCACCAAGAAAGGAAGAGCGGGTACGTCCGAGGTTAATCTCTCTGCTTACACAGGTATACAAACGGCCTGGCGCACGCTGGATCTGACAAATGCCTCAGAATATGCCCGGCTTGATAACCTGTCCAGGCAGGCTGCAGGAGCTGAAACAAATCCTGCCTGGGCGAATCCTGAGTCTTTAGGAGAAGGAACTGATTGGCAGAAGGAAATATTCCGAACAGCTCCTATCTCCAATTATCAGTTATCCTGGTCAGGTGGTAGCGACAATTCGACCCTTTATGTATCAGGCGGCTATTTCCAGCAGGATGGCATCATCATAGGCACTGATTTTGAGCGATTTACCTTCCGTCTCAATACAGACCATAAGATTGGGGGCAGAGTAAAGATCGGGAATACCCTGCAGTTAAGTTCTACGCAGGAGTCGCTTATCCCTAACAACGAGAACCTGAACACCGATGTGCTTGCACGTGGTGTACGCCAATTGCCTACAGTGCCAGTTCGTAACCCGGATGGCTCTTTCGCAGGCCCTTCGGGTAACTTTGAAGGAGAAGCTGAAAACCCGGTATGGTTGGCGTTAGAGTCTTTCAATACAAACCGAAACTACCGTATGCTAGGCTCTGTTTACGGGGAGGTAGAAATTCTGGATGGCTTGTCTTTCCGATCCAGCTTTAGCTTGGATTTCAATTACTTCAGAAATCAGAATTTTGACCCTGCCTTTGCTATTGGTAACAGAAATAGTGCTGCCAACCAACTGAGTGTAGAGAACAACACGAACAGATCATGGCAGTGGGCCAACCTCTTTACCTATACCAAAACCTTCGGGGAGCACGACCTGAACATACTGGCGGGTATAGAAGCGCAGGACAACTATTTTCAGAATGCACTTGCCAGGGGTGGTGGGTTTCTCAAAAATTCAGATATCCAGTTCTTAAACCAGGCCACCACTAACTACTTTGTAAGTGGTGGTGCCAGCGAATTTGCCATCTTCTCTCAGTTAGCCAGGGTAAACTATGGCTTTGGAAGCAGGTACCTGGTTACCGCTTCTATCAGAAGAGACGGATCTTCTAAATTTGCCAACAACCGCTATGGTGTTTTCCCTTCAGCCTCCATTGGCTGGAGACTGTCAGAAGAATCATTCTTTCAGGATAACATAAGTTTTGTGAATAATCTGAAGCTAAGAGCCAGCTGGGGACAGACAGGTAACCAGAACATCTTTAGCAATTACCCAACCTATGGTGTAATCCAGGGTGGTGGCCGGTATGCACTGGGCGGTGTTCAGGTTCCAGGCTTTTTCCAGGGTACCCAGGTTAACTCAGACATCAGATGGGAAGCAACTGAGCAGCTGAACTTTGGTATAGAGTCCGGTTTCCTGAACAATAAGCTCACTTTCTCAGCAGATTACTTTGTAAAAACCACAAAAGACCTGCTGCTGCAGCTTCCTATTCCGGAGAGTACCGGCGCCACCGCTGCCTTTACTAATGCCGGATCCATTCGGAATAAGGGCTTAGAATTGGCGCTTGGCTACCGTAACATGGACAAAGCCTTTGGCTATGGTTTTGGTGTAAACTTTACCAAGATCAATAACGAGGTGCTGGATCTTAACGGCTTAGTACTAACGCAACCTTTCAACCGTACTCAGGAAGGTATGCCTATTGCCCAATTCATTGGTTTCCAGACGGCCGGCATTATCAGAACGCAGGAACAGCTGGATGTCGTAAGAGCAGTGCAGCCGGATGCCGGGTTAGGAGACATCATCTATGTTGACCGTGATGGAGACGGCCAGATAGACGGTGATGACAGAACCTTTATCGGTAACCCGCTTCCGGATTTCACGGCTGGTTTAACAGGAGAGTTCACCTATAAGAACTTCGACCTGAACTTCCTGTTCAACAGCAGCTTCGGCAACGACATATTAAATGCTGTTGGACGCTTCGGTTATGGTTCAGTAGCTGGTAATAAGTTTTCTTCCATGATCAACAATACCTGGACACCGCAAAACCCGAATGCAGAATATCCAAGATTGATAATCAGTGACCCTAATAACAACCTCAGGGAAGACACAGACAGATGGATAAGAGATGGTTCTTTTGTACGACTGAAGAACCTTCAGCTTGGATATAATGTGCCAGCAGATTTTTCTAACAAAGCCTACATAAAGCGAATGAGAGTATATGTGAGTGCTGCTAACCTGTTCACGTGGACAAAATACGATGATGGATTTGATCCGGAAATTGGTTCTTCCAGGAACCTAGCAGGCCAAAACAACAGCGTACTTGAAATAGGTGTTGACCGCGGGGTGTATCCGCAGGCTAGAACATTCATGCTTGGGGTAAACGTTGGTTTTTAACTAATTGCATTAACACAAATTTAAAATGGTAAATATACGAAGAACAATCTACCTGTCCCTGATGGCTGGTGGGTTAATAGCCGGGGGCCTGACATTGCAGGCCTGTAAAGACGATTTCCTGGACAGAAAGCCGCTTGCAGACTTAACAACGGCAAACTTTTATACCTCAGCTGAAGACGCACTGGCTGCCTTAAATGCTGCTTATGACCCCATTCAATGGGATGTACACTCCCGTATGGATTGGATTATGGGTGATGTGGTAGGTGGTGATACGGACAAAGGAAGTACCGATGACGGGGATGAAATTTACATCCGCCAACTCCAGTACTTTACGCACACAGCAAACTTCGAGCAATTAGGGGAGTGGTGGAGCCAGTCGTATGACGGTGTGTACCGAACTAACCTAGTGCTGGAGCGTGTGCCACCTATTCAAATGGACGAAACACTTAAAGCCAGAATCCTGGGTGAAGCCAAGTTCCTGAGAGCACAGTATTACTTTGACCTGGTGAAAGCTTTCGGACGTGTTCCCCTTATCACGAATGTGCTTAACCCTGATGAAGTTTTCGTTCCTCGTCCCAAGTCTATTACAGAGAACTGGGCTCAGATAGAACGGGATTTAAGAGAGGCCATTGAAGTACTGCCGGCAACATACTCAGGAGCTGACGTAGGTAGAGCAACCAAGGGTGCTGCGCAGGCACTTCTGGCTAAATCCCTGCTTTGGCAGTCTACCCCTGGCGGATGTACGGAAACTCCCTGGGCTACAGCAGACAAGTACCAGGAGGTGGCCGACCTGACCAGTGCCCTAATCAATTCAGGTAATTACAGGCTGTTACAAAATTTCGAAAGTTTGTTTCGTCTGGAAGGGGAGAATAGTGCAGAAATTGTGTTCTCCATACAGGGCATAGGAGGCACAGGTGGCTGGAACAACGAAAACGATGGATTAGCCCTTAACCAGTGGCTTACACCTCGTACAAGTCAAACCTCTGGTTGGGGTTTCAGCACGCCTATTGGGCCTAACACGCCCAATAACTACAGCGGTAACCCAAACATCAGAGTGAACAACATCTACCAGGCTTTTGAACCGTGCGATCCTCGTTTGAAGCAGTCTATCTTAGAGCCGGGAGATGTAATTAACGGCCTGAAATACGACGCGACCTGGGCGCGCTCCGGTTACAGCATCCGGAAGTTTCTAATACCGGAATCTGAGTTAACGGGAACTGCAAACTCCCCTCTCGACATAACGCTTATCCGCTATGCTGATGTGCTGCTGTGGAACGCGGAAGCACTGAATGAGTTAGGCAGAACAACAGAGGCACTAGTGCCATTGAATGAAGTTAGAAGGCGCGCGCGCGAAAGCAGAGTAGGAGCCACCTGCCCACAGCCGCTTACCGCATCAAGCCAGACCGAGCTTCGCGAGCTTATCATGCAGGAGCGCCGCAAGGAACTTGCTTTTGAAGGGCACCGTTTTTACGACCTTGTTAGAACCTGCCGGGCGGCTGATGTGCTGATTCCGATGGGAAGGCCGTTTAAGAAAGGTATAAACGAGTTGCTGCCTATCCCTCAGGCAGAAATCGACAGGAACCCTGCCCTGCAGGGAGATCAGAATCCTGGTTTTTAATTAAGTGAATTTTTAGGCGAACTTACATTAGGTTCAGCCATAGTAAATAAGAATAAGGATCGCAGGTTGTGATCCTTATTCTTATTTTTAGGTAATTGATGAATACCAGCTTATGGAAAATACATTTTGCAGAAATCTTTTAATGGGTTTGGCTTCTATTTTTGGCCCGATGCTAGCTGGCTGTGAAGAGAAAGAGTTACCTGATTTAGTAAACAATACCCCATCTGATATAACTGCCGTGGTGAACGGAACTGACTGGAAAGCGACACCTGGCACATACAGGTTAGGAACACGTGTCATCAACAACGGTGCAAGTGCCTTTGTCGGATCCGGTGATACGCTGACTGTAATGGGGGTGCAGGTGCAGGGCTCTGACACAACAGCCATTGTGCTTTCTGTAAAGCTTAGAACCGACAGAGTGGGCACTTACAGATTTAGAAGTAATGCCACTGGCGACGGAAAGGCTTATTTTGTACGGGGGCTTTCGGCAGCAGCACTACAGGAAACGAAGAAGAAATACAATGGCGGCATTACCAATGGAGAACTGCAGGTTACACAGTTCGATGCCGCTAACTATAAAGTAACAGGCAATTTCGCATTCAGTATGTCTGCTTCAGGCGAAACCACTTATACAGTGGTTGCCGGCAAAATCCAGAATATTACCTTTTAAGCACTGCCTGAATTGTTAATTTTTTGAACCGAGAGGCACTTAAGCCATAATAGCCTTCATTGCCGGTATACATTTGTACCAGCACGCACATTAACTTCTGAAAGAGGTCAATCCGTTTACAAGTTGCACCTGACATGATTTCGACCACTCCCTTCATTCCCGCACTTCTCAAAGCTTTGCTGCTTTCTCTCGCCGCGCTAAGCTTTGCCAGCTGTAGTCAGGAAGAAAAGATGTTTGAGTTAAAATCTTCAGCTGACACCGGTATCACTTTTCAGAATAAGCTTACCTCCAACGACTCCATTAATCTTCTCAATTTCGAGTACTTCTATAACGGGGGAGGCGTAGCCGTTGGCGATGTAAACAACGATGGACTGCAGGATATTTTCTTTACAGGCAATATGGTGTCTGGCAAGCTTTACCTGAACAAAGGCGACCTAAAGTTTGAGGACGTGACACAGCAGGCAGGCGTGGAAACTACCAACTGGGCCACAGGAGTATCCATGGTAGATATTAACAACGATGGACTGCTGGATATTTACATTTGCATGTCCGGATACAAAGACCCGCAACGCCGGAAGAACCTGCTGTATATAAACAAAGGCCTTCGTGCCGACAACATGCCGCTGTTTGAGGAGGAGGCGGAAAAATATGGACTTGCCGACACAGGGTTTAGCACCCAGGCTACCTTCTTTGATTATGACCTCGATGGGCACCTAGATGTATACATCGCCACCGTAAATCGCTCTGATATTAATCCGAACGTAATTTCCACAAAGCCTCGCCAGGGCGAAAACTCAAGCACAGACCGGCTATACCGGAACAACGGGAACGGCACCTTTACAAACGTGGCCGAAGAAGCCGGCATTGTCAAAGAAGGGTATGGACTGGGTGTGGGAATTGGTGACCTGAACCAGGACGGCTGGCCTGACATCTATGTTACGAATGATTTTATTTACGATGACCTGCTGTACATCAATAACCAGGACGGCACCTTTACCGAGAGCATCCGCAGTTACCTGAAACATACGAGCCACTTTGCAATGGGCACGGACATAGCAGACTTCAACAACGATGGTTTACCGGATATTATTAGTGTAGACATGATGCCCGATGACAGCAGGCGACAGAAGCTCATGAATGGCGTGAAAAATTACGATGGGTTTCAGCTGGCACTACAGCGGGGGTATATGCCGCAGTATGTCCGAAACACGCTGCAGTTAAACAACGGCAACGGCTCTTTCAGCGAGATCAGCCAGTTAGCCGGAATACATTATACCGATTGGAGCTGGAGCCCTTTGTTTGCTGATTTCGACAATGACGGAACCCGGGATCTTCTTATAACAAATGGTATACGAAAGGATATTACCCATCTCGATTTTGCCACCTACTATGTTACGCAGGCAAGATCCAGCTTCGGAAATAAAGGTACTGAAACCCACCTGGTGAAAGTGGCCGAAACAATGGAGGGCGTTAAAAAGCACAACTTCCTGTACCGCAACAACGGGGATTTAACCTTTACAGATGAATCGGTGAACTGGGGTCTGGGACAGGAGTCCTTCTCTAGCGGGGCCGCTTATGCTGACCTTGACAACGACGGAGACCTTGATATTGTGATCAACAACGTGGATGAGGAGCCTTTTGTGTACCAGAATATGGTAACCGAGCAGGAGCAGAAAAAGAAAGAGGGTGCAGAGAGCAGAAATTATCTTCGGGTAAAGTTTGAGGGTGCGCCTGCAAACAGGACAGGTATAGGCGCTAAGGCTGTGCTGCATTATGGCGGTAAGCTGCAGGTGGGCGAGCAATATCCTTTTAGGGGATTTCAATCGACAGTGGAAAATACATTGCACTTCGGCTTAGGAGCAGTTGAACAGGTAGATGTGCTGGAGATTACATGGCCTGATGGAAGGTATCAGGTACTGCAAAACGTAAAGCCAAACCAGGTGCTCACAGTTAGCTATAAGCATGCAAGGAAAAAGATACAGCAGGAACCAGCAAAAAGCCAGGATCCATTCTTTAAAGAGGTTACAGCAGCTGTGGGCATAGCCTATAAAGACCAGCACCAGGAGTATGTGGATTTTAAGCTGCAGCCTCTCCTACCTCACAAGTACTCCCAGAATGGCCCAGGTATTTCGGTTGGCGATGTAAACGGTGATGGGCTGGAAGATTTCTATGTGAGCGGCAATGCCACCCATAGCGGTATGTTGTTTTTGCAGGGCAAAGACGGCAGGTTTACATCTAAAGCGCTACCCTTGGAAGGCACAAAGGCAGAAGGCATGGGTAGCCTGTTCTTTGATGTGGATGGTGACGGCGACCTGGACCTATACATGGTGAGCGGCGGAAGTACGCATGCCACAGGAGACAAGGCCTACCAGGACCGACTATACCTAAACGATGGCAAGGGCAATTTTACGCTTGATTCCAAAGCACTGCCACTGACAACTGCTAGTGGGTCCTGCGTAGTAGCAGCCGATTACGACAACGACGGCGACCTGGATTTGTTTATAGGAGGCAGAGTGGATCCGAGAAAATTCCCGTTACCGGCACAGAGCTATATCCTGCAGAACAATGGCGGCAAGTTTAAAGACCTGACCAGTACCGTTGCCCCCATGCTCTCCAATATAGGCATGGTTACCTCCGCGCTTTGGACTGATTTTGACAACGACAACACAGTAGACTTGGTGCTTGTAGGGGAATGGATGCCTGTAACATTTCTGAAGAACGTAAAGGGCAAGCTGCAGGATGTTACCGCCGGCACAGGGCTCAGCGGTACACATGGCTGGTGGAACAGCATGGCCGCCGGCGACTTTGACAACGACGGCGACATTGACTTTGTGCTTGGCAATTTAGGCCTCAACTCTAAATTCAAGGCATCGAAGGAGCAGCCTGTTCAGGTATATGCCAAGGATTTCGACAAGAGCGGAACAACCGACGCCATCATGACGCACTATATCCAGGGAAAAAAGCAACTGGTGCATGGCCGCGATAACATGACAGATCAGATGGTATCGATGCGCCGGGAGTTCAGGAGCTACGACGACTACGCCAGTAAATCGTTTGATGAAATATTTACAGCAGAAAGGCTAGAGGGGGCTTACGCTGCTAAAAGCGAGCACTTCAGCAGTAGCTATATTGAGAACCAGGGGAATGGAAAATTTAAGATCACGGCCTTACCCATGCGCGCGCAATTCGCACCCGTGTGTGGTATTACGGTAAACGACTACGACGGTGACGGAAATTTGGACATGCTGCTGGTCGGCAACTCTTATGCTACCGAGGTCGTGGTGGGCCGTTACGATGCCTTTACAGGCCTATACCTGAAAGGCAATGGACAAGGGCAGTTCTCGCCCGTGAATGTGAACAGGAGCGGCTTTATAGTAGATTCTGATGCCAAAGGTATGGCCGAAATCAATACTGCAAATGGAACTCCGTTGCTGTTGGTTGCTTCTTATAACGATAGTTTAAAGGCTTACAGCAGTGCAGCGCATGCTGCAGCTTTACAAGCAGTTTCTATTCTGCCTTCTGATGCTTATGCTAGCATTACGCTGGCGAACGGAAAAAAAAGAAAGCAGGAATTCTACTTTGGCTCCGGATACCTCTCCCAGTCTTCCCGAACGCTGTGGCTGCCAGCAGGCACAAAGTCTGTGCAGGTAGTTGATAAGGCCGGCAAGGTGCGGACAGAACTAACCGGCAGCAGGCAAGCAAACCTGGCTACTATCCCCGGAGGAATAAAGCGTTAATTCCATTATTGATGATCTGAAAGGTGGGCATGATGTAGATCATGCCCACCTTTTTTCTTTTGCAGGTTAAGCTTTTTAAGATCCTGTTTCTTTACCTCACTGTCGCCCTCCCTTATCTGCACAAACTGATTGGCTAAAATGTTTTCGAATACTTGTGTTCTGTTGGAACCTGCCCATTTTATTTCCAGTTTGTCGATTTTAGTTGCCTGCCCCAAACCTAACTCAGCTCTCAGGGTAGAGGCTCCAAAGCTTCCGCCGGAGTTTACATCCCGGTAAATCGTTCTTTGCCTGCCAGCATCTGTAAATGTCACTTTCAGACGTGTGCCGATGGCCGCTTTGTTAGCTTTTGCTCCCTCAAATTTAATTTTGATCCAGTTATTGCCAGCAGAAGTGCTTTCCTGGTAGGTGTTTTTGAAGAGCGCATTCCTGTAATTATCGCCTTCAAAAGCGCCGCCCATCACGGTATAAATATCCTGATCTCCGTCGTTGTCTATATCACCTGCAGAAACGGCATGGCCTTTCTGCAGGTGGCCTACTCCCGCAGAAGTGGTTACATCCTGAAAGCTTTTGCCGGTATTGTTGCGGAACAGCTTGTTAGGGATAAGTGATTCAAAGCTTGGGTCTCCCGTGCCCAGGTACATGTCCAGCCAGCCGTCATTATCGATATCCAGGAAATTACTGCCCATGGTATACAGCGATTTACTTATACCCACTTTTTCTGACACATCTGTAAAAGTGCCATTTCCGTTATTACGGTAGAGTCGTGCTTTCTCGGCGTTGTTTGGCAGGCCCAAATACTCGGCTGCCACGTTGTAAGAAACACCGGGCTCCGTGCTGAATTTAAATCCCGATACAAAAATATCAAGCCAGCCATCGTTGTCATAGTCATAAAACCAAGTAGGGAACGACATCATCGGTTCCTGCAGGCCAGCCTTTTCAGTTACATCTTCAAACTTTAGCTGCTCGTTTTTCCCTAAGCCGAGGTTGCGGAACAAATAGTTCTGGCCGTACAGCGTGGAGATGTAAATGTCCTGCCAGCCGTCATTGTCGAAGTCACCGGAAGTTACACCTTTAACATATTGCGCGAGTTCAACCCCAGCCTCCTTGGTGATATTATGAAACCTGCCGCGGCGGTTAATATACAACTCGCAAGGATTAGGGCTAAACCTGTGGGCTGTTTCATTGCCAATGAAAAGGTCGAGCCAACCATCGTTGTTGAAATCGCTCCAGGTGGCTGTCTGGGTTGGGTAAAAAGAGAGCAGACCAGCCTCTGCCGTAACATCTGTAAAGGTGCCGTCACTGTTGTTTCGCAGCAAGGAGTTAGGCTGCCTGCCCTGCTGTTCAAACCAGGCACCGCGCAGCACGAGCACATCAATAAAGCCATCGTTGTTATAGTCTGCCTGCATCATGTTCAGGCTGTTAGTGATTCCCTTCAGACCCGCTTTCTCAGTATGGTCTGAGAAGGAGCCGTCGCCGTTATTATGAAAAAAGTGAATCTGGTCCCGTAGGCCATAGGAAGAGGCCATAATATCTAAGAAGTCGTCATTGTCAAAATCTTCTATGATGGAGCCTCCGGATATATCATTTACATCAACGCCTAACGCTCCTGCAATTTCCTCAAAACGAGCGACAGGATGTTCTGACTGCTTTTCTAATGGGATCAGCCATTTTTCCGGTACCCCATCCGGATACTCACCGAGCGTCATGTAAGCGATGTTTAGCAGCCACCGGTAATGCAAGGCATCAGGATTCCGGCTTAGTAGCGCTGTATAATGCTCAATCGCTTTTCGGGATCCCTGTGGTAGCTGATGCACCCCGGTGCTGGAAATCGGGAAGATGCAGGAAGCCGATGTATGGTTGATCAGGCAGTTTTCCTGCTCGCCCAGGCGAAGGTACGATTGGGCTATATCCGCTTGCAGTTTGTCTGCCAGGTCTCTATCTTTCGGGGTGAAACTATGCGCTAGCTGAGGCAACTCCTGTTGAAGCTTCTCAAACAGTTTGGCAGCCTCTGCCGGTTCTCCTGCGCGAAGTAACTCTATTGCTTTCTGGTATTCGTAGTCAAATTTTTTCCTTCCGGTGGCTTGGTTCGCCAGTGAATCAAAGTAATCTACACGTGCATGATTGGCAAACCTGCTGTCTACAACATAAAATTTTTGGGCAACCTCTTCGAGTAGCGTGACCATACTTCTGTGTCCGTCCTCCTGTTTTTCCCCAGTACAGGAAACCAGCATTAGGATAAAGAAAAGAAGGGAGCAGGAAACAGCCCTAAAGTATTTTCTATGCAGCGTAAGCATCTTCTTTAATTAACTTTTATACCTTTTGCGGCTTTTACTATTTAATCTTTCTGCTCTTTCCGTTATAGTCGTAAGCCACAGCAGAGACGGTATTCTGAGGCAGGGCAATGCTTCTGGTAGATTGTGAGAGATAACCAGAACCATAATATAGCTCTTTTATTATCTTTTTACCTGTGTCCAAGGTTATCTCTACCCTTGCGTCAGATGGGTTGACCTTTATTACCTTTGCCGGGCTTCCGGAGCTGGTAGTATATGCCTGCAGAGGACCATCGTTGTTGGCTATAAGCAACAGCGGCTTTCCATTAAAAAGGGTCAGTTCAGCCATTCCTTTTGCATCGCCATCTACAAGGAAGCCACTTTGCTGCAGCGTCACTGGCTGAAAGCCCCCCTTCCCGTTTCCTTTCAAAAATAAACCTTTGAAAGCATCATAGGCTCCACTAAGTACCTCCGGAGCCTGAGAATTACCGGTCAGCAGCACGTCCAGGTTTCCGTCACCATCATAGTCGTTCACGGTCATGCCATACACAGGCGCAAACTGTGCCTGCATCGGCAAAGATGTGATTTTGAACTTGCCCTTGCCCATGTTCTCTAGGTAGCTGGTATGCATGTTTACACTTTTCAGCACATAAGATTCGTTCAGTTCTGCCGCAGTAAGTACTTCTGTAACAGAGGCGCGGGCATAGCTGTTGTAACTGGCAAAGCGCCTACGCATCGATACTATCTGGTCAAAGATGTCATCCCGTGGTCGTGCCGGCACGTTCTTACCCATCACGTAGTGTGCTACTATAGCGTCCATGCTTCCGTTGTGGTCATAGTCAGCGGCATACACTGTTACAGGCTCCTTGACTGACGCTTTAAGCTTGGTATTCAGCCCCAGGTTGCCCGCTATGTAATCTATATCGCCGTCATTGTTGAAATCTCCTGCCACCAGGCTATTCCACCAGCCACTGGTATTAGGCAAGCTGGTAGCAGCCGTTACGTTCTGCAGTGTACCGTTCACATTCCGGAAGAACGTTATTGGCATGCCTTCTCCTGTCACAATCAGATCTACGGCGTGGTCATTATCAAAATCCGTCCAGAGGGCGGCGGTGAGCATCCCCAGATTTTGTAAGGTCGGGCATACCTGTGCTGTAGCGTTTCGGAATTTGCCGCCCTCATTCAGCAGGATGTAACTCTCGGCAGGAGCGGGATAGCTTTGCGGGCGCATTCTGCCGCCCACAAATAAGTCCAGGTCTCCGTCGCCGTCCAGGTCTGCCGCTGTTACAAATGACCCGCTGGAGGTTGTGTTGGGCAGCGCCTGCACATCCAGGGTAAAGTTGCCCTTGCCATCGTTTTTGTAAAGTTTATCCTGAAAGTAGGGCGAATTGACCGGGAATTCATTTCCCCCACTGACTACATACAGGTCCAGGTCACCGTCACCGTCCGCATCGAAAAACAAACTGCCCATGTCTTCTTCAAACTTCGTCTGGTCGGTGATAGCAGCGCTTGTAAAGGTGCCGTTCTTTGACTGCAGAAAGATTCTGCCTGGGTACTTAAAGGCTCCTCCCACATAAAAATCCTCTAGGCCATCGCCGTTCACATCGCCCACTGCTATACCTGGTCCGTTCTGCGAATACTTGTGCGGCAGCAGCGGCTGTACCTTAAAATCAATGTAAGGTTCCTCCTTATGGGTATAGTTTATCTTATACCTGGCGTTGGCGCTTTGGAACAGTTGGGGTGCAGCCTTCTGCTGTAGCACCTTAGTGGCCACGGCATTTTTATGAGCCAGCGTAAGCACCTGGTTGGCTTTCACATTTTCGAGGCGCTGTACTTTGCCGTCAGGCCAGGTTACTTCTACAGCTGCTACTTCAGAAGCTTGACCTAGACCAAAATGTAGAAAAGGCTCCACCGTGGACATAAAACCACGGTAAGGTGAATACTCCTGAAACTGCTCCTGATTGTTCTGAAACACCCTGACTTTGGTACCGTAGCCAGCTGCGTTTGCTTTGTTTCCCTGCAGCTTTATCCTAAGGAAATTGTTCCCAATGTATTTTTCTGCGTTATTACGATATACAAAGGCTTTCCCATTTATGTTGTTCGTCACGAGATCCAGGTCACCGTCCCCATCCAGATCGGCATAGGCTGCTCCGTTTGAGAAAGATGGCACCTCCAGTCCCCAGGCTTTGGTTTGGTTACTAAAGGTAAAGTTACCCTCGTTCCGGTACATGTAGTTCGACTTCTTGGCACTGGGCAGCTGGTCTATGACTTTCATAAATTGCTTGTTCAGCACCTCTGTTGGCACATTGCTGTTAAGGCCCTGCATGCGGTACATGATAAAGTCACGGTTGGTGATGTCCTTCGGAAATCCGTTGGTGATATGCAGGTCTTTGTAGCCGTCGTTGTCAAAGTCGGCCAGCAGGGGGCTCCAGCTCCAGTCTGTGCTGTGTACTCCCGCCAGTTGCCCTATTTCACTAAAAGAGGCATTACCGTTGTTAAGTTGAAGGGTATTCCGCATGTACTGCGGAACATAACCGTTGTAAATTTCGGACATAAACCGGTCGTAGTTCATGCCCGCGAACATCAGCTTACTCCGGAGGTTGTCTTCGGGTAGCATATCTACCGTGATAATATCCACCAGCCCGTCGTTATTAAAGTCGGCTACATCGTTGCCCATAGCCGACTGGCTCTGATGTTTGAAATAAGCCGCGGCTTTGTCAGTGAAGGTGCCGTTGCCGTTGTTCAGGTATAGGATATCGTTCGATAGGTAGTCATTTGATACGTATACATCCGGCCAACCATCCTGGTTGATGTCGCTGATGGCTACCCCCAGGCCGTGGCCTTCCACCAATATACCAGCTGCTTTCGAGACATCTGTAAAAGTGTTATTCCCGTTGTTCCGGTAAAGCTTGTCTGTATTTTTCCCTGAGCCATTCCGTAACTGGGGCCTCAGCAGGTTAGGGTTTGTTTCTTCCAAGGTATGGTTGAGCAGGTAAAGGTCCAGGTCACCATCTTTGTCATAATCAAAGAAAGCGGCATGCGTGGAATAGCTGTTGTCTGCAAGCCCGTACTGCTGGGCCGACTCTGTAAAGGAATTATCCTGGTTGTTGATGTAGAGCAGGTTTGTGCGCTGCTGCGGGTTTGCTTTGCCTGTTACACACACATAGATGTCTTGGTAGCCATCGTTGTTTATATCTGCTACGGCTACACCGCTTGCCCAGCGACCGGAAGTATTAATGCCAGCTTGTTCGGTAATGTCTTCAAACTTTAGATTTCCTTTGTTCAGGTATAGCCTGCTGGGCACCATATTGCCGGAAAAGAAAATATCCTGCAGACCGTCGTTGTTAAAGTCACCTACCGCCACACCGCCGCCATTATAGAAGTACTCAAACTCCAGCACGTTGAGGGTTTCAGTTTCTGTAAGCGTGTTCGAAAAGGTGATACCTGTCGCTGTTGAAGAGAGGCTTTCAAATAACACAGGTACAGCAGCTGTCTCTGCCGCTGCTGATGTATTTTCCTTCTGGCCTTCTTTTCCCTGATCGGTGTTGCAGCCGGCAAGAAAAAGGATCGTTGCAAATGATACAGCACTTAGCTTGTACAGTGGACAGGCTTTAAATAATGCGAACATGAGTTTTAAAATTAAAAAAGCAGTTTGCTGGTTGTTAACCAATGCAGACTGCTTTTAAAAGAATTATACATCCAAGGCAAAGCATGACCGGCTAAAGTTTAGCTGTTTGTTCTGCCTTGCGGGTTCGTAATTTAGAAACGATATGGTTACCTATAGCCTTTCCCTGCTCAGCTCCAAGGTCACAGGCAGCGCGGAAGTGAATGCCTCCGTAGATCCGGCTCTCCCCCACTTCGAAAGCCGCCTCGTTGAAAGAGTTGAATTTGCGTACTGGCAAGCCTATGGCCAGCTGCGTAGAATCAATAAAAGCATAAGAGTCACCGAATTTATGTGTAAGCACAGTGGCTGCCGCCGCTGATATAACACTATGGCCACTCGGGAACTCCGGAAAAGGAGGCGTCTGCAGTATAGGGTCCCAGTCCGGGTCAATGTAGCGCTCTATATAAGTATCCGGACGAATAGAGTTATAGGCAAACTTGGCATCCCAGCAGGAAATAAAGCCATCGGCGAGCGCAGCTGTAACCATCACATAGGTTTCGGCGGCCTCCATCATGTCCAGCTTATTCTTTCGGATAGCTGAACTGGTGATGGAAATCCAGTGGCCGGGAGGAGTTAACTTCTGCTGGAAATAGGTAACATGCCCTTTGGTGTAGGATATATTTGGGTTATCGTCCCAGAAACGGGCAATAAGAAGTTTCTCCTTGTCGATATTCTTTACAATGCTGTAAACTTCCATCGCCTCTTTGTAAAAACCAGATGTAGCCGAAGAGTCAAAGGCCGTTGCCAGCTGAGGCTTGAAATGCGATGCAGAATCCATGACAAATGGCCTTATTTTATTCCAATGAGGTTCTACAGCAGGCATGTAGTCAGGTGCAGTGGGTTGCCATGTATTTGGCTTGGCAGAAATAACATGCCTGGTAAGTGCCCGTGTTTCCACATAACCGTCTTTCTTTGCCCAAGCCAGTATATGTCCTCCCACCTCTCGGCCATACGCAATGGAGTTGTTCAGTACTTCTTCCCTAATACCGATTCTTTTTAGCTCCGCCAGATACTCTGCCTCATATTCTTCCATCTTCAACTCATCCAGGATAAGCTTTTTACCCACTGTGGAGAAGGCGATGATGCTCGATACCGGGTAATATATCTCTTTAGTTGTATCGGGCTGAGGAATTTCTGATAAGCCATTATACTGGCTTGAAAGAGATTTGTAAGCAGGATAGGCTGGAGCCAGGGCTTCGTATGCCGCAATGTTTGGGTAAGAGTAAATACGGCTGGCAACAGGCGGACTGAAGATATCTTTAATGATAATTTCACTCAAGTGCCTGTTCCACACAATCAGTTGCGACTGTGAGAATTTGTCTAAGCCAGGTAGATCATGTTTTTCTTCACAACCAAATAGGATAGGAATAACCAGTGAAAGGAACAGTATTTTAATTCTTCTCATGATTTTAATGGGATACTTAGATACTGTAATTGGTTTTATACCCCTGCAATACATGCTTATGGCACCCAAACTGCAATTGTATAGTAATAAACTAATTACTTACTTATAAAACAAGTTCCTACATCGGCTTCTTTATATCCTAATTAACTACCGGAAAAACCTTTCCCCTTAGAAGTGGCTGGAAACACAAAGAGAACAGCATGTGCCGTGACTTATGGACGCCCTGCTAACCTGTTTGCCTCAGGCGCCAACTGCCTGCTCTTTCCTGTAAAGTCGTAGATAGTAATTGTTTGCGCTCCTGCCGGTACAACCAATACTCTGGACGACTGTGACAGGTAAGCTGAGCCGTAGTAAAACTCCTGCCGCACTTTTCTGCCATCCTGAAGCGTTATTGTGGCCCATGCATCAGTAGGGTTCAACTGTATCACTTCTTTCTGCTGCACATAGGTAAAGGTTTTCACCGGTCCTTGGTTTGAGGCGGAGAGCACCATGCTTTTGCCATTTGGTAGCGTAAGCTCAGCAATGCCTTTTGCATCCGTATCTACAAAAAAACCACTTCTGGTAACAGGGACACATGCAAAACCGCCTTTCCCGTTGCCCTGCAGGTATATGCCAATGGAGGCATCGTACCAACCTGCCTGTATTTCTGTGCCGTGATTGTTGCCTGTCAGCAACAAGTCTAAATTTCCGTCACCGTTATAGTCGTTTACAAGCAGACCAAAAGCTGGTGCTACCTGCGCCTGCACCGGTAGTGGGCTAACTTTAAATTTACCGTTCCCCAGGTTCTCAATATAGCTGCTTTGTAAATGGGTGCTTTTTGCTACGATGGCTCCTGCTAACTCTTCTTTCGAGAAAAGATCACCGTAGCCTATGCTGGCATACGATTCAAAAGACCGGAACTTCCTGCGCATCGAAACCATCTGATCTGTCATGGCATCGCGCGGGTGGGCCGGGTAGTTTTTGTGCATCAGGTAACGACCTAACACCGGGTCGATACTTCCATTGTTATCAAAGTCTTTTGCCGTAATTGTAATAGGTTGTTCCGCAGTCGCTTTGTAGTCAGAATTAAGGCCGAAGTTGCCTCCAATGTAATCTATGTCGCCGTCGTTGTCGAAATCACCAGCCGTCAGGCTATTCCACCAACCAATGGCATTCTGCAAACCAGAATTTTTTGTAGCGTTTTTAAACAGGCCTTTGTTGTTTTTGAACAAGGTAACAGGCATCCATTCGCCGGCCAGCATCAGGTCCACCTGTCCGTCCTGGTCAATGTCTGTCCAGAGCGCAGCGGTAATAAGGCCCATTTCCTTCAGTTCCGGACATATTTTGACTGTCACGTCTGTAAACTTGCCCCCATCGTTCCGAAGGATATAGCTTCTGGCCGGTAAAGGATAACGCTGTGGCACCAATCTTCCTCCCACAAACAAGTCCAGATCGCCATCCTGGTCATAATCGGCTGATATTACACAGGAGCCACTTGCCCTGAGGGTAGGCAAAGCAACTGCATCTAAGGCAAAGGCTCCTTTGCCATTGTTTTTGTAAAGCCGGTCCTGGTACTCCGCAGATCCTTCCTTAAACTCGCTGCCCCCGCTCACCACGTACAGGTCCAAGTCTCCGTCACCGTCTGCATCAAAGAACAAAGCACCCATGTCATCTCCGTGCTTCACTGCATCAGGAAAAGCCGCTTCTTTAAATTTGCCCCCCGATAGTTGCAGGTAAAGTTTTCCGGAGACATCGGAGGAGCCTCCCACGTAAAAATCTTCCAGGTCGTCCCCGTTCAAGTCGCCCACAGCAATGCCCGGGCCACCCTGTGAGTACTTCTGCATGAGCAAAGGCTGTAGCTTGAAATCGACAAAGTCATTTTCCTGGTGCTGGTAACGGATGCCGGTTTCAGTACTGTCAACCCTTTGGAATAGCATGGCAGTAATTGTTGAGGCAGGTGCCGCGTTCGGGGCTTTAGCATCCGAATAACGTACAGTCAAAACCTGGTCGGTCTTTACACTTTGCAGCGTTTGCTGTCTGCCATCCGGCCATACCACCTCCAGTACATCTACCTGAGTTGCTTTGCCCAGGCCAAAGTGAGCGACACTTTCTACTGTAGATTTGTATCCGCGGTATACCGAATGGTCATGATACAGCTGCTGACCACCATACTTCAAAGTAAGTTTAACGCCGAGCCCAGCTTTGTTTTTAGCATCGCCTTCCAGTTTAACGCGCAGGTAATGGCGGTCGGGCAGCTTGTCTGCATCGTTTCTGTAGAGAAAGGCAGGCTCATCAATGTTATTCATGATAAGGTCCAGGTCACCGTCATTGTCCAGGTCAGCATAGGCAGTTCCGTTGGTGTAGGAGGGCGCATCCAGTCCCCACTCTATTGATTTATCTGCGAAGGAAAGGTTGCCGGTGTTCTGATAGATATAGTTGTGCACTTTTACCCCAGGGAGATCCTTCAGTAGTTTCGCCATTGTTTTAACCTGGTGCTCGTTACCTCCAAACTGGCTTTCCTGGCGCTTGTAAATAATAAAATCCAGGTTGGTGACATCTTTGCGGTAACCGTTCGTGATCAGGAGGTCACGAAGTCCATCGTTATCGTAATCAGCAAACAAAGGTGCCCAGCTCCAGTCTGTGCGGTGAATGCCGGCCAACTGGCCTATCTCGCTGAACGTACCGTTGCCGTTGTTTAGCTGTAAGGTGTTCCGGATGTACTGTGGCTGGTATCCCAACGAAAGATTGCGTTTGTAGCGGTCGTAGTTAGGAGCCGCTATCATGGTTTTTTCCCGCAGGTTATCTGGCGGCAACATGTCAACAGTTATAATATCGAGCAGGCCATCGTTGTTAAAGTCGGCGATGTCCGTGCCCATGGCATTCCAGCTCTGGTGTTTCAGGTATTGCTTTGAGTGATCTGTGAAAGTGCCGTCACCATTGTTAATGTATAGCAGGTCGTTGGTGATAAAGTCGTTTGCCGCATAAATATCCGGCCACCCGTCATTGTTGATATCCGCAATACCCAAGCCCAACCCATATCCTTCTATCAGGATGCCGGCTTCCCTGGAAACATCAGAAAAGGTATTGTCGCCGTTGTTGCGGTACAGCCTGTCTGTACTCAGGCCCTGGCCATCTACTTTCTTAGGCCGGGCGTTGTTGCGCGGGAAACTCTCCAACGCATTTGTAAGCAGGTACATGTCCAGGTCACCGTCCTTATCATAATCAAAGAAGGCTGCTTGGGTGCTATATCCAGAATCTGCCAGACCATACGCCCCGGCCGATTCAGTAAAAGTGTTATCGCCGTTATTGATAAACAGCATGTTGGGCTTCTCAGCTGTTTTATTTGGCCCGGCCACACAAACATAGAGATCCATAAAACCATCGCTGTTAATATCAACCATGGATATGCCTGTTACCCAGCGGTCAGTAGAGACACCTGCTTTTTCGGTAATGTCCTCGAACTGCATGTTGCCCTTGTTCAGGTATAATTTACTGGACACCATGTTGCCGCCGAAAAAGATATCCTCCAGCCCATCGTTGTTGATGTCTCCGATGCCCACTCCCGCTCCGTTATAGAGGTAATCGTACTCAATGGCGTTGAGTGTGTCGTTCTCTGGCAGGGTATTGCTAAAAACTATACCTGTCTCGTCCGGCGACAGTAAATGAAAAAGCTGGTCGCCTTTGTTTTTATTGCAGCTGCCTAAGACAAAGGTGGCACTTATAATAAAAAAGAAGAGTAGCTTCATATAACGCAGACGAAAACAAATAGAGAGAGGTGGGCAATGCAAGCCATAAATAAATTTTCAATTTATTAAATTTGAAGCAATTATAATACAATTATCATTTAAATATAAGTCATCACGACGACTCTGGTGACAGTCTGCTACTTTGGTGGCAACACTTACCAATGCTTCTGAACCCATCTGATTTTGGATTGAAGATTATTTCATCACTATCTTTCTGGTTAATTATATTAAAATGTGGTAGTGATTTAAAATCAGCACATCAGCACATTTACCAATTAGCACATTACCACCCATGCGGCTTCAGTCTAAATTAGCCCTTTTCAGTGCGGCCTCTAAGATCATCATCCTGCTGCTTTTGGTGGCCGGGCTTCCGTGGTTGGTCAACAAGGTGGCGCTTATCAACGCCGATGCGCGCCTGATGCAGAAGGAAGACAAGATGTACCAGATCATCGAGGAACAAGGCATTGAGTCTTTCCTGACGAGCGAATCTGGCGCGTACGGGAGCTACAACCTCTTCCGGGAGGAGTTTATCTCCCTGGAAGAGATCTCCTCAGGCAAGGTCATCAACAGCATTGAGAACAGCCTGCGCAAGGTAGACAATCAGGTGGTGAACTACCGGGTGCTGTCGTCCACGTTTGACCTGGGCGGCAAACGGTACCTGCTGGAGATCGGCCGCTCGCTGGCTACCATCCACAACAACAGCAAAACGCTGCAAACCTACGCGTTGTATTTTTTGGCGGCGGTGGTGCTCCTGACCGTGTTCACCGATCTGGCCTTCAGCAAAGTGCTGCTACGGCCCCTCACGCTCATCATCAAACGCCTGCAGCGGGTGGAGCACCCCAGCACGTTTACGCCGCAGAAGATCAAGACGTCCACCTCAGACTTCCTGTACCTCAACAATACCATCAATGCCATGATGGGGCAGATTCAAGAGGCGTTTCAGAAAGAAAAAGAGTTTATCGGGAATGTGTCGCATGAGCTGCTGACGCCGGTTTCCATTCTCCAGACCCGGCTGGAGAACCTGCTCTCCGACCCGGACACGCCCGAAAGCATGCTGGAGAAACTGGTAGACAACCTCCGGACGCTGCACCGGCTCAAGAACATCATCCAGGCGCTCCTGCTCATCTCCCGCATCGAGAACGAGCAATACGTGCGCAACGAGGCCGTGGATATTCCGCAGCTGGCAGAGGAGGTGGCCGAGGAAATAAAGGAGCGCGCCGAGGCCCGCGAAGTAGAGCTGAAGGTGGACGTTACGGGAGAGTACACGTTGGCCGGAAATCAGTCGCTGCTGTTCACCATGCTCTTCAACGTGGTAAACAACGCCATCAAATACAACAAACCCGAGGGAAGCATCTGCCTCAGAGGGCAACCAGTTGCCGCTGGTTATGAACTGACCGTGAAAGATACCGGCGTGGGCATTCAGGAAGAGCAACTGCCGCACATCTTCAGCCGGTTCAAGCGCCTGCATGCCCCAGACGGCGAAAGCCACGGCTTGGGCCTGACCATCGTGAAAACCATCGCCACTTTCCACGGCATCGACTTGTCGGTTTCCTCGGTGCCGGGCGAAGGCACCACGTTCACCTTCCAATTCCCCAAAGAAGTTTAAGTTCTGTTTCGGGCCCGTTTTCAGCAAAACAGGCCCGAAACGAGTAGGAAGCAGCACCACTTGTATGGCCGGCGCGTACCTCCTTCCCAAATTCCCGAAGCAGGCTTCACTTCTGTTTTAAGGCTGTTTTAAGCAAAACGGCCCTAAAACAGGAATGCCAGGGCACCCCTTGCGTGGCCGGTGCGTACATCCTTACATTCGTGCATACTTTAAAGAGAAACACATGAACGTAGGATTTATAGGATTGGGCATCATGGGCAGCCGCATGGCCGCCAATCTGCAGAAAGCCGGCCACACGCTGGTGGTGCACAACCGCACTCCCGAGAAGGCCGAGGCTTTGGTCAACAGCGGCGCCATTCTGGCCAAAACCCCGGAGGAAGTTGGCAAGCAATGCCGGGTGGTATTCACCATGTTGGCTACGCCGGAAGCGGTGGAGGAAGCGGCGCTGGGCCAACACGGTTTCCTAAAAGAACTGCCCGGCAACTCCCTCTGGGTAGATGCCAGCACGGTGAACCCTTCCTTCAGCCTCCGGATGGCCCAGGCCGCCCATAAGATGGGGCATCGGTTTCTAGACGCTCCGGTTTCCGGCTCGCTTGTTCCCGCCGAGACGGGGCAGCTGGTGTTTCTGGTAGGCGGCGAGTCCAAGGATGTGGACGAGGTGCGACCGTTGCTGGATACCATGGGCAAAGCGGTGCTGCACATTGGCGCGCACGGGCAGGGCGCCAGCATGAAAATGGTGAATAACATGCTCTTCGGGCAGATCATGGCGGCTTTCTCGGAGGCCTTGCGCCTGGGTACTTCGCTGGGCATCACCGAAGAAATGCTGTGTCAAACCCTGCTGAACGGTCCGGGTGGGGCGCCTTTCCTCAAACTGAAGGAAAACAAGCTGCTCTCCCGGGATTTCTCCGCCGAGTTTCCGCTGGAATGGATGCACAAAGATCTGCACCTGGCTGGGGTGACCGCGTATGAGCAAGGCATCGCACTACCTACGCTGGCCACCGTCAAAGAGCTTTTCGCGCAGGCCAAGCAAGCCGGCTTGGCGCAGGAAGACTTCTCCGCTGTGTACCAGTTCGTGAATCCAAAATAGCTATTGCGTTTCGGGCCGGTTTTGCTGAAAATCGGCCCGAAACACAAAAACTTAGATCAGGTCCTGCAAGTGGATGGTGGTATTAAAGGATTTCAGCTCGCGGCTTACTTTCAACTGTAACCGGCGCTTGGGGTACTTCTGAAACATCTCCAGTATCTCGCCCAAGGTTTGGTCAATGCACTCCACGCCGTTGATGCTGAGAATGGCGTCGCCGGGTTCCAGGCCGGCCCGCTGGGCTGGTGAATTGGGCATTACCTGGGCAATGGTGTAGAAGTTGAAGCCGGGAATAGGACTGAGCAGTTCTAAGCCGCTTAGGTTGTAGTAAAACGGCATTTTGTATTTGCGGCTGGGCTGCAGGAGCATTCTGGAGTTGGCGTAATCAAACACCACCTTGAACCGCTGCAGCACATCGGCGCCCAGGTTGCCGTTCCGGTTGTTGAGGCCCAGCGCGTGCCTAATGGAAATGGAATCCGGGAAACAGGCGGGCGGCTTCTTTAGGGTGAATTGCCCAATCTCAATGGTTTCCAGACGCGCAATCTCCCCATGAATGTCGCCGTTCAGCCCTCGGCCCAGGTAGGCTTCAATGCGTTTGTCCGGGATTTTGACCTCGGGGATGGTAGGCGGGTACAGCAGCATGGACGTACTCATCCCGCTGTCCACCACCAGCCGCAGCGAGTGCTTTTTGCCGTCCGGGAAGTTTGCCTGCACCTGCACGTACGGCTTGGAGGCTTCAATCTCCAAGGGGATGACCGAACTCTTCAGGGCTTTTTTGCGGGGATACGTGCCAGGCTTGTACAGCGTCATGACCTTGCTCTCATAATCAATCTCCACCACGAAATCCTTGAACAGAGGGTACCCGATGATCCCGTGCACCTCCATGCCTACCCGCGAGGAGAGATTGAAAATATTCTGCTCCAAGAGCAACACCTTCTGGTTCTTGGATTCCACCCCTGAGAAATTGATGCTGTTCCCCGAGGACAACATCGCCTTGATGCCCTCGCCGCTCCCCAGGCCGCGTAGGAAAAGCTTCTCCACATTGTTCAAGGTGATGGTATCAAATTGTCCTATTTCCAGGAGCAGGGTTCTGTCTACCCCGGTGTCCACCACAAAATTGAGCGGACTGGAATTATTGATCTTGATGGGAATGATGATGAGGTTGTGCACCAGCGTAAAAGGAATTCTGGCGCGTTTGCGGTTGTAGAGAAACTTCAAGCCATCGTCTTCCAGAGACAATTCCTGCCCCAGCAGCGCCATGGGAGCTCCTATCATTGCGCAGAAAAGCACAAAGATCCAGAAACCCGGGAATAAAGTCTTCAGCAGCGCGGCCCCCATACGTGGTTTATTCAGTCTTAGTAAGTTAACTAAAATCCGCAGGAAAGTAAACCCTTCCAAATGATTCTTTATCTCTAAATTTTCATACTAAAGCACAAGCTAAATGCCGCGACCGCTGCTTTGTTTTGGTAAGATTTGACTGGTCAGGATTGCATTCCGTTTTGCGGCAGGAACTGCCTCTGCCCTGTTTGCGTAACCAAAGCGGTAGACCTGTTTTGGTACGCCGGTGCAGCCCTCTAAGGCTTTGCTCTCCGTTTTGGGGTGGTTTTTAGAAAAATAGCCCGTAAACGCATTGGTTCTTTTCCTAACTTGCCGCCGGTTCAGTACCTATATTTTTCAGGTCTGAAACCTCTTGTTGATTTTTATATTTTAGTAGCTGTCCATGAGCGATTCTCTTTACCAACAATTACTGGAGCAGGTGTTTGGCTTGGAGCCAGCCCCCCTCAAGACCGAAATCACTCCTTTGTACCGTGAGCTGGAGACGGCGCTCCAGGAAGCACGTCCGGGCCGGAAAAGCCAGGAGGAAGTGAGTTTCAGGTTTGAGCGCCTGCGGTTGGGATTGGGCATCTCGTTATTACAGTTGCTCACCGATCTGGGCGGGGACGAAGAAAGCGCCCAAGTGCGGGATCTGCTGCAGGAGGCCCTCCAGGCCACCAATGTGCAGGGCATTGACAAGGTGATCCAGAACCAGAGCCATCTGTTTGAAGAACTCTACACCGATCTGTTTGTGAATGCCGATGCGGAACACATCCTGGCCCTGTTTGAGGAGACCCTGAATGCTTCTTCCAAAGAGGAAACCGATGATCTTATTGCCAGCGCCCTGGAGATTGCGGAGGACCTGGAGTTTCAGTCTGAGGAAGATGACACCCCGGAAGAATAGCTTCGTCAGCTTATCTGCCGCCGCGTACGTGCTGCCATGGAAATAACGCTCACCACTCCTGCCCTGCTGTTTCCGGCGCTCTCTCTGCTGCTGCTGGCGTTTACCAACCGGTTCCTGTCCTTAGCGAAACTGATCAGGGATTTAAAACCCATCTACAAAACTAGCCACAGTCATCTGGTCTACGGCCAGATCCAGAACCTCCGGCTCCGGCTGGTCCTCATCCGCAACATGCAGGCCTTCGGGATTGCCAGCATGTTTTCCTGCGTTTTGTGCATGTTCATGCTCTACGCCGGCTTACAAACAGCCGGTAAGATTGTGTTTGGGGTAAGCCTGGTCTTACTGATGGTCTCCATGGCCTTATCGCTCTGGGAAATCCAGATCTCCGTAAAAGCCCTGGAACTGGAACTAAGTGACCTGGAGCAGGACGAGGACATCGCCCCCATTCATCCGGTAACCTGAAACAGCCCAGCTTCCAGTTTAGAGGCCGGTTTTCAGAAAACAGACTTAAAACGCAGCCTGTCAACTATTCAGGTTTCCCGATGTTCTGAAGGCTGAACTTCCCCCCTTTCAAGTTTCCTGGAGTAACTTGGTTCTGATTCGATCTTTCCGTGTCACGCTGGTTTCGCTTCCAAAACGCTCGCCTCCTCCGCCGAAAAGCACCTCCAACTCTGCCACTCCTCTGGAAAATCGTATACGCTCCTAAAAAGCCACATTTTCTTATGATTTGTTTCCTCAGAACTTCAGTTGAGGAGCATGAAAATACGTTATAATTATTGTTGCTAGCCTCGGCTTCATACCTTTGTTTTTTATTGTGATTGACCTACATGCCAACACCTCATCCGCGCCAACTTTCCATCACTGATTTCACCTACACGTTACCCGAGGACCGGATTGCTCAGTTCCCTTTGGAGAACCGGGACCAGTCTAAGCTCCTGCTGTACCGGAATGGCCGCATCGCTGATGCCCAGTTCAAAGACCTTCCCGCGGCTTTGCCGTTCAATTCGCTCCTGGTTTTTAACGATACCAAAGTAGTGCAGGCGCGGCTGCGTTTCCAGAAGCCAACCGGCGGCATGATTGAGTTATTCTGCCTGGAGCCCCTGGAGCCGGTGCGGGAAGTGCAGCAAGCCATGCAACAGACGTACTCCGTAGTGTGGAAGTGTCTGGTAGGAAACAACAAACGCTGGCGCGATGGCCGCCTGGAAATGCCCTTGGGCCCCTTCCCTTCTGACGGTTCCCTCTGGGCTGAACGCCTGGCACCCGCCGAGGAAGGATTTGCCATTCACTTCACCTGGTCGCCCGGTCACCGCACCTTTGCCGAGATACTGGACATGGCCGGTCTTCTTCCCTTGCCTCCTTACATGAACCGAGATGTAGAGGAAGCCGACCAGGATCGCTACCAAACCGTGTATGCCTCAGAAGCAGGCGCGGTAGCGGCCCCCACGGCCGGTTTACACTTTACGCCGGAGGTTCTGGAACAGATCAACGCTAGAGGTCATCAACAGGCCTTTGTGACCCTGCACGTGGGGGCCGGGACTTTTAAGCCGGTGAAAGCAGAGTTGATGGAATACCACTACATGCACGGCGAGCAGCTATCCGTGAGCCGGGCTTTTGTGGAGCAGTTGCTGTACCATGGTCCGCACCCCGTCATCGCCGTGGGGACTACCTCCATGCGCACGCTGGAAAGCTTATACTGGCTGGGAACCGGTCTTTCCCTGGGCATTCTTCCCGGTGAAAGTGAGGAACTGCTGGTGCCCCAATGGTTCCCGTATGAGGTACGCACCACGCTTTCGGTACAAGAGGCCCTGGAAGCAGTCCTCTACCACCTGGACAGCCGCCGGTTAACCCATTTACACGCCACCACGCGCATTCTCATTGCCCCCGGTTATCAGTTTAAGATCTGCACTGGTCTGGTCACCAACTTCCATCAACCGCAAAGCACCTTGTTGCTCTTAGTTTCGGCTTTGATTGGTCCTTCCTGGCAAAAGGTGTACCGGCACGCCCTGGCTAACGGCTACCGTTTCCTGAGCTACGGAGACAGCTCGTTGCTCTTGCCGTAAGGCAGGAAAATTATAGCTTTTTAGAAAAGCTATGTAAAAAAAAAACCTCATACTTAAAATAACTAGACCTGGGTTTTAGAAAAGAAATAAGGTTCAGACAACATTGACTCATTGGCAACCAGGAACTGAATATCATTAAAAGAAAAGGGGAGGCTATAGCCTCCCCTTTTCTTTTAATGATAAATCAAATTAGCCTCCTAAGTATCCGGGGTTCTGAGTTAGATTTGGGTTTGCATCTCTCTCGCGCTGAGGAACAGGGAACACTAAATTGTTCGCATTGTAAGGGAAAGTACCCACTGCACCTTTGGTACGTTTGATGTCATGGAGAAGCTGTCCTTCAAAAATGAGTTCAAGTTTCCGCTCCTGCAATACTTGTGGCAACGTTACTGTAGTCACGGGTTCTAAGCCAGCACGCTCTCTAATGGTATTGATGTCGGCGACGGCGCTAACACCACCAATGTTGGTACCAGTTCTCAAGCTAGCTTCTGCACGGGTAAGATACATTTCAGCAAGGCGCAGAACTGGAACAACAGCGAACTGCTCATCAAACTTATTGGTGTATTCGTCCTCATAGATACCGAGCCGTTCATCTCCAGCTTCGTACTGATTGATCAGTTTATCCTGAATTTCAACATCACCACGCTGAAGTTGGGAGTAATAAGTGTTTAACTCGTTAATACCATCCTGTGAGGTTACCTGAATAGCGAAGATGTCTTCAGAACTATTGCCAGTGTTATTGAACGCCTGCGCATACGTATCAGTAAGTCTGTATCTACCTGACTTAATTACCCGGTCTGCGGCGTCACCTGCATCCAAGAACTTTTCCTGTTGTAAGAACACCCGGGATAACATGCCGGCGGCGGCCCCCTTAGTGGCGAAGAAACCGTTGGTAGGAGGCAATAAAGCTTCTGCTTCGGTCAAGTCTTTCAAAATTTGTGCATAAATCTCAGCAACGGAGTTCCTGCTGACAAAAGAAGCCTCATTGATGATATTGGTAGGCTCCAGAACCAAAGGAACCCCGGGGTTGGTAGCTGGATTTCCATCCACCCAAGCCTTGCCGTACAACTTGATCAGTTCAAAATAGATGGATCCTCTTAAGAACTTAGCTTCTCCTTCTACCCTGGCTTTCTTCGCCTCATCCACTTTACTTATATTAGCCAGCACACTGTTTGCGATGTTTATGACGCGGTAGCTATCTAACCAAGTATTGGCAATAAAGGAGTTGTTCTCCAAAATCACTTTATCATACACCTGACCTGGCTGAGCGAAAGTGCCCACGAAGGCTATATCACCATTATTAGCCAATAAGTCTGATAAAAACTGAATGTCTCCACCATAGACATCAGCGTCTCCGGCAGCATCATATGCTCCCACCAGGGCTGCCTCTACGTCAGAAGAGGTGGCTAGTGCCTGCCCAGTCTCTACTGACTGCTGCGGATCAATGTCTAGTTGGTCATTGCAGCTAAACAGAAGGCTGGCAAAACCCAAGATGACAACGTATGCTTTTATATTTTTTCTTTTCATGACATGTTCTTTTACGTGTTTCAGTGCTTCTGCTTAGAAACCGATGTTAATCCCGAAAGTGAAGGTTTTGGCCTGAGGGGCACCATAGAAATCGTTTCCCTGAGAGATGTTACCAGCTAGGTAGTCAGTGTTTACTTCTGGATCCCAACCTTCATAATCAGTAAAGGTCAACAGGTTCAAGCCAATGGCATAAATCCGCACCTTATCTAAGTGAAATTTCTGGGTGAAGGAGGTTGGCAAAGTGTAACCCACCGTCAGGTTTTTCAATCGCACATAGGAACCATCAGAAATGTAGCGTGAGGACGGATCTGTTCCGTTGGCGTATCCCAGGTATGCTCTTGGCACGTCTGTGATATCATTAGGTTTTTGCCATCTTCTCAACTGGTCTCTGGTTTGGTTATCAAACCAGCTAGCACTGGCACTCATGTAACTTCCTGCACCATTGTAGATTTCATTGCCTACTACTCCCTGGAAGAGAACACTCAAATCAAAGCCTTTAAAGGAGAAGTTATTCGTCAAGCCAAGGGTATAGTCTGGATTGGGATTACCGATAACCACTCTTTCGGCAGAGCTGTAGTCACTGGTGGTTTCTCTGTTCCTGCTACCATCTGGATTCAGGGTATTCAAATAGTAAATGGCGTCACCGTTAGCGGGGTCAACACCAGCATATTCCACCCCGAAGAACACGCCAATAGGCTGTCCTTCCACTGCACGGTTCAGGTAGCCACCTTCAATGATTTGACCTTGCAGGTCAGTGATCTTGTTGCGGTTTCTGGAGTAGTTGAAGTTAGTAGACCATTTGAAATCACCCACCAAATTGTCTGAGTTCAAGCTGAACTCAAATCCTTTGTTCTCCAGTTTACCCACGTTTTTCAACTGAGTTCTGTAACCACTGGTGCCTGGAACGTTCACGTTTAGCAACAGGTCATCTGTTTTCTTGATATAATAATCAATCTCCCCTGAAAGTCTGCCGTTCCAGAAGCCGTATTCCAAACCAAAATCCAGCTGAGCCGTTTCTTCCCACTTCAAGTCTGGGTTCTCAATCTGGGTTGGTCTTTGCCCTGGAGTTCCACCGTAACCGGCATCTCCTGAGTACAAGCCCAAAGAGGCCGCGTTAGGGATTTCAGCGTTACCAGTGATACCATAGCTACCTCTTAGTTTCAGGTAGTTAATAAGGTTTGAGTTTGCCAGGAAAGACTCCTCACTAAGAATCCAGCCCAGAGAGGCTGCAGGGAAAAAGCCGTATTTGCTATCATTCCCGAAACGGGAAGAACCATCAACACGGCCGCTTAAACCCAGTAAGTATCTGTCTCTGAACTTGTAGTTCACTCTGGTGAAGTAAGACAGAAACGAATAGTCTGTTCCAGAGGAAGAACCTTCAGTAATGTCAGCCGCACTGGCAATTGTCCGGTAAGCATTACTTGGGAACTGTTGCCCTTCCACATAATTCGTAGTCTGGTTAGATTCCTGATAGCTCATACCCAGCACCACATCTATAGAATGAACATCCGCAATGTTGGTGTTATAGTTGAAGAAGTTGTTGGTATTGTAATTAGCAATCTGGGAAATGGCACTAATTCCGGTACCGTTAGGCGTACCCGTATTTCTGGCAGTTAATCTACCGTAGTAAGCGTTTTCGTTCTGGTTTAACAAATCCAGGCCAAATTCAGACCGAAAGGTCAAGCCATTGAAGATCTTATAGCTGGCATAGACGTTGGTGAAATTACGGTATACCGTCGTCAGGAAGTCTGCATCAATAGCATTGAGCAAGGGGTTGTAGTACAGCGGGTAGTTCGTGTTAGGACGACCGGTAGCGGGATCAAGGACACCACTGACTAGCTTCGTTCTAGGGTCAATAGCCGGGGTGATAGGCGGCAACGCTACAATCTGCATTGGCGTACTGAAGGCGTTGTCATTGCTCAGACGATAGTTCTTGGTACGGGTTAAACTAAAGTTCATACCCACAGAAAGCCTTTCTGTTGCTTGATGGTCCAGGTTCAAACGGCCACTCATTTTCTCAAACCGGTTCTCAATCAGGATTCCTTCCTGATTGCTATAAGAAAGCCCCGTAAAGAATCTGGTTTTCTCCGTACCACCGGCAACACTCACGTCCATCTGATTGACTGAGGCGTCTTGGAATACCTCATCTTGCCAGTCAGTATCATAAGTCAATGGGTCTGTGGCTCCGGCAGCATAGCGCCGTAAACGAGTTTCTAAGAACGCCGGCCCATAGTCAGAACCATACCGCTCTTCTGAGTTAGCAGCAGCCTCTCTAAAGAGTTCTACATATTCAGCAGAATTCAGGAATTCACGTTTACGGGTTGGTTTGCTAAAACCAGTGAAATAACTCACGTTGATTTTAGTGTCTCCGGAATTTCCTCTTTTCGTAGTGATCAGCACTACCCCATTTGCCGCTCTTGAGCCATAGATTGCCGCGGCAGCTGCATCTTTCAATACCTCAATAGAAGCAATGTCATTCGGGTTCAAGTCTGCCAAAGGATTGGTGGGCGCACCATTTGCATTTGGAACACTGGTGGTCAATGGCACCCCATCCAACACATACAAGGGTTCGTTACCGGCACTTACGGAAGAAGATCCGCGCACCCGCACTTTGATGCCTTGGCCAACTTTACCATTCTGCTGTTCAACAAGCACCCCAGCAGTTCTTCCCTGCAAGGCATTCTCAAAACTGGGGGTAGGCGTATTCTGGATATCCTCCGCTTTGATGGAAGCAATGGAACCAGTTACCTCCCGTTTTTCCTGGCTACCATAGCCCACCACCACCACCTCTTCAATGGTTTTGGTGTCCACTGCCAACCGGACGTCCACGGTAGATCTGGTACCTACCGCTTCTTCCCGGGGAGTAAACCCGATGAACGTGAAAACCAAGGTAGGCGAACCAGTCACACTGATTTGATACCGGCCCTCTACATCCGTGCTCGCGCCGATGGTGGTGCCCTTCACCACCACGCTCACGCCAGGAAGCGCCGAACCATCAGCCGCCGAAGTAACCCTCCCGGTGATGGTTCTATTTTGCGCCATCGTGCTAAAACTTAGCACATTGAGCAAAAACAAGAACAAGAGTAAAAGTTTTTTCATTTGGTTTGTTTTAATAGTTTGTTAATTGGTGTGTAACATTTACATAAGATAAGAGATCGAAATTATATTACAAGAGGCCTGCCCTAGGCTTGACTAGTCATTCGCCAACTTTATAAGAAAATCACCACCTATACCACCTTTTAAGCTACTAATAATCAATCAATTAACCAAACATAAGAGACTTTTTAAATTTACATGTATCTACCTAAGAAAATAGATAACTGGCCTCAGGCTATTCTTCTGAAAAGGAAGTTTAATTCTAACACACTTGCATCCTATTATTAAATTGGCAAAGTATCAGGTTTAAGCTAACAGATATGACATCAAAACTAAGCTACATGCAATGATGTCATAAACATGATTCCTGCAAAGGTCTATGTGAGTTCTTTGCCTTTGCCACTAACTTAGATATGCCCTTTTCCACCACCCCGGCTTTAGGCATACTGCCAGCTTTTCGCTAATATTACAGGCATATTTATTCCTGCTAAAACCCTAAGACATGAAAAAGATAGTACACATGAATCTGGTGTGGGCATTTGCCCTGGCTATGTTCCTTTTCGGCAATGCGGCCGTTGCCCAGATCAAGACCCCGGCGGCAAGTCCGGCTGCCACCTTGAAACAAACGGTTGGTTTAACTGACATCACCGTAGACTACTCCCGCCCCAGCACGAAAGGCCGGAAAATCTTCGGGGATCTGGCTCCTTACGGAAGACTGTGGCGCACCGGGGCCAACGCCTCTACTAAACTGACGTTCTCTGATGAAGTGATGCTGGAGGGCAACAAGGTGCCGGCGGGTCAGTACGCGCTGTACACCATTCCGGGTGAAAAGGAATGGACCATCATCATCCACAAGAACACCAAGCACTGGGGAGACGGCGGCAACGATTACAAGACCGAGGAAGACGCTGTGCGGTTCAAAGTAACCCCTGAGAAATCCGCACAGAAGATAGAGACCTTCACCATCGGGTTCAGCGACCTGACCAACAACGGCGGCGTGATGCAGATCATGTGGGAAAACACCATTGTTCCCGTAAAAATCACCACCGATGTGGATTCCAAAGTTATGGCCCAGATCAAGGAGAAAGTGATCAACGGCACCAACGTTCCCCCGGCTTTATATGCGACGGCTGCGTCTTACTACGCCGATAACAACAAAGACATGAAGCAGGCCCTGACCTGGATGAAAATGGCCAACGAGAAAGAACCTAAGTTCTGGACGCTGCACCAACAAGCCAAAATGCAAGCCAAGTTAAACGATTTCAAAGGCGCCACTACCACTGCCCAGAAGTCCATTGAACTAGCCAAGAAAGAAAACAACGCCGACTACGTGGCGCTGAACGAGAAGCTTCTGGCCGAGATTAAAAACAAGAAATAATACTTTAGGGCTACTTTTCTAAAAACGGCCTCAAAACAGAACCCCGCTGCGGAAGCTTCTGCAGCGGGGTTCTGTGTTTCTATGCAAGCGGTTTTCTGGTGGTGTTACATCCAGCGCACTTTCTCTTCCAGCGGCGTTATGCGTTTCCCCGTTGGTTCCGGCGTGTCAGCATACCCCAGGTACAGAATGCCCAGCACGGTATCTTCCTCGCGAAGCTGCAGCAGTTCCTTCATGACCGGATGGTAGGCCATTCCGCCCGAGCCCCAGTAACTGGAAATACCCAGGGCGGTAGCGCCTAGCAACAGGTTCTGAATGGCGCAGGAAGTGGCGGCAATTTCTTCCAGCGCCGGGATCTTGGGCAATTCGCCGCGCTGCATGTAGGCCACGATCACGTGCGAGGCGTGGTCTCCCATGTGCAACAGCTTCTCGTACTTCATCTCCAGGAACTTGTCGGGCGAGGTATGCGACCGGTAAAGCTCGGCATGGGTGCGGCAGAAATCGTTCACCTTCTCCCGGGCATACACCACAAACCGCCAAGGCTCGGTGTGGCCGTGCGTGGGCGCCCAGTCCGCGAGTGAGAGCAACTCCTTCATTTGGTCATCGGGGATGTACCGGCCGTTCATCCGGGGCGGTTTGGTGGTTCTGCGGCTCTGGATGATGTGCTGCAAGGTCAGGAAAGACGGATTCATAGCTAACGGTAAAAAAGAAAAATCAGGGAGCCGGTGAAGGCAGCCTCTGCTTGGGCAGCATCGGCTGCAACAGATAAGCAAAGCCCACTACCAGCACTGTTCCAATCAGGTTGTACCAGAGATACGCAATAGCAGTGTAGTAGTATAGCAGGAAGATGAGCAACTGCGTAAGCAGGGCGGCCCAAAACACCGCATTTCCGGCCAGTCGCTTAAAGTAGAAGGCGGCGATAAAGATTCCCAGCACGGTCCCGTAAAAAAGCGAGCCTAGAATGTTGACCGCCTGAATGAGGTTTTCGAGCTGGGAGGCGAAAAGGGCAAAGAAAATGGAAACTGCTCCCCACCCTACCGTCAGCCACCTGGAAGCACGCACATAATGTTCATCAGAGGCGTTGCGCCGCAGCGAGCGTTTGTAGACATCCACCACCGAGGTAGAAGCCAGCGAGTTAAAGGCGGAGGCCGTACTGCCCATGGCCGCGCACAATACCACCGCCAGCAGCAGCCCAACCAAACCGCGGGGCAATTGCTGGGTCACAAACGTGAGGAACACATAATCGGTGTCTTTCAGGTCAGTATCCTGATTATAGGTTTTCACCAACTCCTGGGCCTGACTTCGGAGGTCTTTCCTTTTCTCTTCGGCCTGTTGCATTTTGAGGGCGGCCTGGTCTTTCCCCGCTTGATCCTGGGTCTGATGCGCCTGCACCAGGGCCAGCGTCGCGGCTTTCTTCTCCTGAAACGCCACCTGACTTTCTGATTCCAGTTTCTGCCAGGCCGGAGCCGCAGAGGATGCCAGTACATTGGCGGCCTGTTGTTGATTGAAGTAGAGCGGTGGCGCGTAGAACTGGTAAAACACGAACACCAGTACGCCCACCAGGAGAATCAGAAACTGCATGGGCACCTTTACCAGCCCGTTCATCAGGAGGCCCAACCGGCTTTGGGCGATGGTCTCGCCGCCCAGGTAACGCCCCACCTGTGATTGATCGGTCCCGAAGTAAGACAAGGACAGAAAGAAGCCGCCAATCAGGCCCGACCAGAGGTTGTAGCGGTCATTGGGGTTAAAGCTCAGGTCTACCAAATTCAGTTTGCCCGCCGTGCCGGCCACCGCCATGGCTTCCGAGAAACCCACGTTTTCCGGCAATAGCCGCACCACCACAATGGCCGCCGCCAGCATGCCGCCCAACATCACCGCCATCTGCAGGCGCTGGGTCTGGCTTACGGCTTTGGTGCCGCCCACCACCGTGTAAAACGTCACCACCACCCCAATGAAAAGGATTGTAGCGGTCAGGTTCCAGCCCAGAATAGCGGACAGGATGATGGCCGGGGCGTAAATGGTGATTCCCGTGGAAAGCCCCCGCTGCAGCAGAAACAAAAGCGCCGCCAAAGAACGGGTCTTCAGATTGAACCGGGTCTCCAGGTACTCATAGGCGGTAAAGACTTTGAGCCGGTAATAAATGGGAATGGCCGTGATGGACAGCACCACCATGGCCAAAGGTAACCCGAAGTAGAACTGGATGAAGCGCATGCCATCATCAAAGGCCTGCCCAGGGGTGGAGAGAAACGTGATGGCGCTGGCCTGGGTCGCCATGATGGAAAGCCCCATCATCCACCAGCGCTCGGTGTTATCGGCCCGCAGGTACCCGGACATGTGCTGCGCCTTGCGGGTTTTCCAGACGCCGTACAGCACTATGAACGCAATGGTGCCTACCAGCACTCCCCAATCCAATCCGCTCATTTGTAGGCTTCGGTAATGAGGTAAAACAACAGGATTAGGACCGCCAGCACGCCCAGCACCAACCAGTACATGGAGGTCCAACTCTTAAAGAAGGGCGGCGGGTCTATATCTCCTTTGGTCATGGTGTCTGGGATGAGGTGGAGGGCACATCTGCCCGGTGTAGCGTTTAGGTGGTTCTTGCTTCTTATTGATGAACGGTCTTACCTAAGAATGATTTGATCCATCCGCATAAAACTGGTAGTTCATCTGGCAAGGATTACTGGTACGAATCTCCGTTTTGGGGCCGATTTTAGAAAATCAGCCCTGAAACGCTATTTCCCTAACGAAAGCATGTTCACGAACAACCGATATGCGCCGGGCACGCCGGCCGGTAATTCCCTGAAAAACGAATACCCGGTATACACATAGTAGCCTTTGCCGTACTTGGCCACCAGCAAACCACTGTCTTTGGGCGATTCTCCCGGGTCATTGGCAGAAAGGATGGCCTCGTACTCCGGGGCCCACTGATTGGGAAAATACAATCCACGTTCCTGCACCCATCCCCGGAAATCCTGCTCGGTGATCTTGTTAGGGGTATTCAGGACCGGATGATTGGGTTTCAGGAACCGCACGTCAGAATCCTCCACCGTCACGCGGTCGTTGGACAGCTTCAGGGCGTAAGGCCCCAGGTTGGGAGTGACCAATCCGTTGCTCACATTGTACTGCACCACCAGCGTTCCGCCATTCTGCACATACTGCAGAAGCTGAGGCTGCTGAAATTTGAGGCGTTCCATGGTATTGTACGCCCGCACGCCCACCACCACGGCATCGTATTTCTGCAAGGCCGCCGCCGACAGGTTCTCTACGCGTAACTGCTCCACGGCGTAGCCAATCTGCTGCAAACTTGCGGGTACTTCATCACCGGCTCCCATCAGGTAGCCAATCACCTGCCCTTTCCGCTTCAGGTCCAGTTTCACCGCTTTGGCTACGGCCTCGGGGAAAAGGGTTTGGGTAGGAATGTGCGCGTACTGGATGGTTCTGAGGCTTTGGGAATACGTTTTGCCCTTGGAGGTGACCACCGCGCTGATGGCGCTCTCCGTCTGAGCTGCCCCCGGGTACACCTGGAACGTAAACGTCTGCTCCTCGTCTTTCTGGCTTAGTTTGATGGAATGATTGGCCGGTTCAGAACGCCAGCCTTCCGGCAGACGCAATGAGACTTGGCCCTCTACCTGGTCTTTTCCAGCGCGCACCCGCACGGTCACGGGTTTGGGTTGGGCATCGGCGAAGACGTAGACTTTCTCGGTGATGTTCACGAAAACCGGCGGCGCAATCTCAAACGGACGGTACTGCTCGCCCTCCACGGGATCGGTGCGCTTGTACACCACCGGCACGGCAAAGGTGAACGGTTGCCCCTGCACCGTCAGATGGAGGTTTACCTGCGCCGCGGCGGGGTTCTGGGCCAGACCAATCAAGGCCGGATCATCTACCCGGAACATGCCGACGGAACCGGGCACCTGCAACCAGTAGGGCTGAGAATAAGGCATGGCCGCCGGAACCGTTTTAGAAGTCTTGAGAAACAACGGCTTGTTCATCTCCAGTTTCTGCTGCAACGTGGTATCCTGATGAGCGAACAGGTACTCTACTTTGGTGAGGGTCACCGGAACGGCAGAACGGTTCACGGCCTCCAGCGACAACGCCACCTGCTCACCCGGCGAAACCGAATAGTCCCTCACCGACGACGCTTCCAGATACAGGCCCAGGCAGGCTTTGAGTACCTCCTGCAGTTCCTGCTGCTTCACCGTTTTCCAGTAAGAGGCCGGCAATTTGGTTAGCGCCGCGTGGGCTTTCAACAAAACGGGCACAGACGCGGCCGGATTAGCCGGATTATACGACTTCAACGCTTCGCCTAACAGCTGGGCCACGTCTTTGCTGCCGGGCACCCGGCTCCAGGACGTAGACACGCCTTCCAGCACATCGGTCTTGGCGGGCGCGCCTTTCAGGAACTCGAAATATTCCACGGCCTCGCCTCGGGTTCCGCTGCTCCCGAAACCCTGGCTTTTGTGCATGCTGCGGCTCTGGGCGGCAATTTCGTTGTAGGACCTTCCCAGCAAGGGGTTGTAGACACCCGCATCCAGCACCAGTTTGTCTGAGGTGTCAAATTTCTGGTTCTGGCTGTAGAAAAACGAGGAGGTGTTCCAGAGCAGGCGTTTGGCTTGCCAGGGCTCCACGGTTTTCAGCTGCTCGGGGAAACGCTTGGGATCGGCGGCGGCATCAAAGGCTTCCACCGCGATCATGGCCGAGGCGGTGTGGTGGCCGTGGGTGCCGCTGGGCTCCGGCGAGAAACGGGTGATGATGACATCGGGCCGGAATTTCCGGATGGTCCAGACGGCATCGGCCAGCACTTGCTCTTTGTTCCAGATGGTGAACGTTTCGGCGGGATTTTTGGAAAACCCGAAGTCGTTGGCCCGGCTGAAAAACTGTTCGCCGCCGTCTACCCGGCGGGCTTGCAGTAGTTCCTGCGTCCGGATGATGCCCAGCTCTTCCCTGATCTCTGAGCCAATGAGGTTCTGGCCGCCATCGCCACGGGTGAGGGACAGGTAGCCGGTCCGAAGTTTGCGTTCGTTGGCCAGGTAGGCAATCAGGCGGGTATTCTCGTCATCGGGGTGGGCCGCAAAGTACAGAACGCTGCCCAGCACGTTGAGTTTATCCAGCGCCAGCCTGATATCGGCGGCGTCTGGCTTTTTAGGCGCTTGCGCGAGGGAGGGGGAGGAGGCCCCGCAAGCCAGAAGCAGGGAGGCCACTACAACACGTACAGAAGTCATGTCTACGTTCAAGAGGTCAGATGATCTAAAAGGAAGCCTGTACTGGTTCAGCCAGAAGCATCCTCCGGTAAAGCTATGGAATTTTACAGGAAGTGCCGTCAGTAGAAAGCTGAATTACCGCCGCGCTGCGACCTATATTTTCTTCCCTGGCCCTGTGTTGCCGCCCCTGCCGTTTCAGGCCCGTTTTCAGGAAAGAAGGCCGAAAACAGGTTTGAACACTTAGCTCCTGCCTTTGTTTTTAGATCCTGCTTTAGGCCTTTTTCACTGGTGTTTTCTGATGCGATCCTCGGCCCATAGGAGCCCCATAACTTTTTTGCGGCTTTGCCAGTTTAGAGTATGTGAAACAGAGCTTAAAAACACCTACACTATGAAAAAACTACTCATGATATTGGCCGTGGCTGGTAGCACCAGTTTTGTGGCCTGTGATTCCCAGACCGGCGGAAACACCAACTCGGCGGGAACAGACGCGGCGCAGAATTCCAGCAACCCCAATAATAACAGCAGCATTGTGAATGCGCCTACCGATGACACCACCGGGGCCGCGGCCACCGAGAAAACGCAAACCCGCGTGGGCAATTCTGAAACCCGGGGAGAATCCAACAACTCCAACTCCAACACCACCCAGAACCAGGTGCTGAAAGACAGCCTGTAATCGGGTTTACTGCTTAAAACCACCGAGGCCGTTTAGGGCCAGTTTTTCAAAAACTGGCCCTAAACGGCCTCGGTGTATAATGGGAGAACCGCAACCGGGAAGCTGGTTTCCTGGTGCCGGTGGTTACTGCTTCTTGGCTTTCTTCTGCTCCTTGAACTCCTGACCAGAACGCAGGGTATGGAATTCGCCAATCAGGGTCCGGATCTTAAGTTCGTCTAAGGGAGTAAGCTCGTCTTCCACGGCTGCTTTGCGCTTGCCCAGGTTCTGGAGGATGTACTGGGCGTAGTCCCAGTCGCGGGAGGTCCAGTTCTGGCGTTTCACGCGCACGTTCTGCATAAACCGGATGTAGGCTTCGCGCATGTGGATGGCGCTGATGTTCTGCACATTCCCGAAGGAGCCCAACAGTTCTTTTTCGCGCAGCCGCACTTCCTCGGCCTGAAGCGGTACCTCATCGGCCATGGGCCTGGCCTCCAGTTCCTGGAACCTGGTTTTCAGCTCCAGAAAATCGCGCTTGGAAGTTTCAGAGAGGCCCTGAAAGCTGCTCTCAATCTTATTGGCCTGCCGCGCGAAGTCGCTCTTAATAGTTGGCCACTCGGCGCGGGTGGTAGTGGAAACTTTGTCAGACTGAAGCTTCACCCATTCCTTGAAGCTCCGCAGGTCCTGCTCTACGGCAGACTCCTGGGTTTCTGTGGCGGGTAGGGTTTCCTTCTTCTCGGTTTCCTGCGCCCAGGCCGGGGAGGAGAACACGGTTGTCACGCCCAGAACCAGTCCCAGAATCGTTCCTTTTTGCATAGTTGTCTTGTAAAGGGTTTGTCGGATGCCAAATCAAAGGTAAAAATTTTCCTGAAAGGCCTGCTTTCTCTATAGCAAGAACAACGCCAAAACGGTGGAACACCGTATCTGGCAGGCGCTGCGTTTTTAAGCTGATTTTCCAAAAACGGCCCAAAAACGAAGGCCCCGCCGGAGATGCTCCGGGCAGGGCCTTTCAAGGGATTGATGCCAATCTTCTAGTGCCTATAAGAGCACCGCACCAGTTTAGTTTTTCTCCAGAATCTGGAAAAGCTCATCCAGTTTCGGGGTGAGGATGATCTCGGTTCGGCGGTTTTTCTGGCGGGCATCGGCGGTGGTGGCGGGGTCAACCGGCACGTACTTGGAACGGCCCGATGGCGTTACCCGCTGCGGGGCCACCCCGGACTCGGTGAGGATACGGGTGATCTCGGTGGCGCGCAGCACGCTCAGGTCCCAGTTGTCCTGCATGCCGGCGGTGCCTCTGGCCACGGGCACATCATCGGTGTGGCCTTCTACCACCACGTTCACGTCTTGCTGGTTCTGCAGGGCTCCGGCCAGTTTCTTCAAGGCTTCCTGGCCCTGCGCGTCTACTTTGGTAGAGCCGGACTTGAACAGCAGCTGGTTGGAGAGCGAGACATATACTTTCCCGTTGCGCACGTCTACCGTTAAGTCTGAGGCTTTGAAACCCAGCAGGGCTTTGCTCACCACCTGCCGAAGGTTGTTCACGGCGCGGTCTTTCTCGTCTAAGATGCGTTGCATCTCGGCCAGGCGGGCTTCGCGGGCCTGCAGATCGGCGGAGAGTTTATCTACCTGCTGGTTTTTGGAGTTCAGGTTGGTTCTGAGGGAAGCCTCGGTGGAGGCTTTTTCGCTGGCCAGATCGGCTTTCTCCTGGTTTAGGCGCTCTTTGTCTTGCTGCAGACGGGCCCGCTCGCTTTCCAGCTCGGCTTTCTGGCGGGTCAGTTCGTCCTGCAACACTACCAGGGAACGGTTCTCCGCCAAGGCGGCCTCATATTTTTTGGATGACACACAAGATCCTAACAGGCCTAACGCCAGAACGGCGGGCAACACAGGGGTCAAGAAGTTTTTTTTCATAGAATAACTTAAATTTTACGCTTTAGAAGTCGCACAAGCTAACGTATTTATACGTACGCAGCCCTGCCTCCAAGGTTAAAACACCGAAAATTTTGGGCAGCATGCAAATCTGGAGCCTGGTTCTGCCGCTCTTTTCGCCCTTTCACCATTGGTCAAAGCTCCTTTCCAGCTGCCAGGCGCGGACAAGGTTTTGCGCAGAATCCCAAAGCCAAATGTAAAGCTTTGGGCAAAAATACTATCTTTGGATCGAGGCTGTCCTGTTTTCCGGTGACAGCACCGGAGCAGACAGATTCTTCCGCCTCACCGTTTCTTTACCTTTTACCCCTATTTTCTTAAAAACAGCATGAAAACAAAACTTACCGTGAACAACAACGGCTCGCTTAAAATTGAAGGCGAGTTTATCATAGTAGATCCGCAGGGCAACGAGTACAACCTACAGGGCCGCGAAGTGGTGTCTATCTGCCGCTGCGGTTTATCCCAGAACAAGCCTTTCTGTGACGGTTCGCACAAAGGTCATTTTGAGCACAACGCCGTGGCCTTTGAGTTGCCGCCGCGCAAAGTATAAACAGGACAGTTAGTTCCGAGTTCTGAATCAGGACTCACACCGGAAATGAGCGGAGAACCTGTCTCTGCTCATTTCTTCCTCCTTCCCTTCACAATTGCTTCCATCTTCTTTCGTCACTAGTTTCTATGTCTGAAACCTCTACGGGATTTAAGCGCGAGATCAAATTATTTGATGCCGTCATGTTGGTGGCCGGTTCCATGATTGGGTCCGGTATTTTTATTGTCAGTGCGGACATCGGCCGATCGGTGGGCAGCACCGGTTACCTGCTTTTGGTGTGGGGCCTTACGGGCCTGATGACCCTGGCCGGCGCCCTGAGCTACGGCGAACTGACCAGCCTCATGCCCCGCGCGGGCGGGCAATACGTGTACCTGCGGGAGTCTTACGGGCCGCTGGTGGCTTTCCTCTACGGGTGGACACTTTTCCTGGTCATCCAGAGCGGCACCATTGCGGCGGTGGGCGTGGCGTTTGCGCGGTTTACCGGCGTGCTGGCACCCTGGTTTTCGGAAGAGAACGTGCTCCTGGATCTGGGCTTTTTGCAGTTCAACACGGTGCAGTTGCTGGCCATCGCCTCCATTGTACTGCTGACCTTGATCAACCAGCAAGGCGTCAGGAACGGGACCATCATTCAGAATATCTTCGGGAGTACCAAGCTGATCGCATTGTTTGCGCTGCTGGGCTTCGGCTTGCTTCTGGGCACCAATCCGGATGTCATCGACCTGAACTTCTCTAATCTCTGGGATGCGCAGTCGGTGGTGCTGGACAAGGAAAGCGGGGCCATCACCCGCACCACGCTGTCGGGTTGGGCCTTGTTGGTGGGCATCAGCACGGCCATGATCGGGTCGCTTTTCTCCTCAGATTCCTGGAACAACATCGGGTTCTCCGGCGATGAGATCGTGAATCCCAAGCGCACCATTGTGCTGAGCATGGCCATCGGGACGGCGTTGGTGACCATCCTGTACATCCTGATCAACGTGGTGTACCTCACCATTCTGCCTTTGCAGGGAGACCCGGGCGCGACAGACGCCCTGAGCCGCGGGCTTCAGTTCGCCAGCAATGACCGGGTGGGAACGGCCGTGGCTGAAGTCATTGGCGGTGCGCCCGCGACCATCGCCATCGCCATCCTGATTATGATCTCTACCTTTGGCTGCAACAACGGCGTGATTCTTTCTGCCCCGCGGGTGTACTACGCCATGGCCAAAGACGGCCTGTTTTTCCCGAACATGGCCAAACTGAACAAGAACGGCGTGCCCGGCGCCGCCTTGGCAATCCAGTGCGTGTGGGCCTGCGTGCTGTGTTTATCGGGTCGTTACTCAGATTTGCTGGACTACGTGATCTTTGCGGTGCTTCTGTTTTACATTCTCACCATTGCGGGCATCTTCATTCTGCGCCGCACCATGCCAGATGCGCCCCGGCCGTACAAAGCCATCGGTTACCCGGTGCTGCCGGCGCTGTACATTCTCATGGCGTCTTTTATCTGCATCGTGCTCCTGATCTACAAACCCAACTATTCCTGGCCCGGCCTCATTCTGGTGGGCGTAGGTATTCCGGTGTATTTTCTGTTCGGGAAACGCTTTCAGAGAGTACAGGAATAGGTTCTGCCTTTCAAGAATAACATGCCGCTGTTTCGTTTCAAGACGAGGCAGCGGCATGCTGCTTTAGGGGCATTTTCCGGAAAAGAGGCTTAAAATGGAGAGGACGTAAACGCGAGAAGCCTTCTCTCTTGAGAAGGCTTCCCTGTATTGGTTAAATAACTTCGTCTCTACTTCTGATGTGGCTTTCGCCTTTGTGTGACCAAGCGTACTACTGTCGTATCCCTTAAAAAGCTAGACCATAAGATCCATTTTATTTAAGTTTTAACGTCAGCGATTCGGCTCAGCTTTTACGACATCTGGTTCAGGACATCATTTAACCAATCATGCTTTCTGTCTTTAACGTTTGTTAATCCGCAGGGTTTTAGTTGGTTTAGATTTCCTCATCAATTTCTACCACCTTTATTTCTGGCGGGTAATAATTAGTGAACCTCGGCTCTAGGGGCCAGTTGGTTGGTTTCAATCGGCCTGCCTCAGTTCCTTTCCGCCGTAAAAAACCGGAGAACTCCGGGCTTCTTTTCGCAATAACCGTTCCTTCCGATACCTTTGCAGGGATATTGCAGCCCAAAGCGGAGTGCCTGGTCATATCTTCCGCTTCTGGTTGCCGTATCACTCTTACTTTATTTCTTACGTTTTCAGTTTTATGAAGAAGATCTTATTCTTAGTGGCTTTTGTATGGTGTGGTTTTCTGGAGGCCGAGGCCCAGACCAGCCTGGGGTTGAAGGGCGGACTTAACGTCTCCACCATCAGAATACCCGGCACCGAACTGGACCCGCGCATTGGTTTCCACGTGGGGGGTTACGCTTCCACGCCTATCTCCAGCCGGTTTGCCCTGCAGCCCGAGGTGCTGTACTCGCAGCAAGGCGTGGATACCCGGGACTATGAGTATACCTTCAACTACCTCAACATCCCGCTCATCTTCAAAGGAACCATCTCCGGCGGACTGCACGCGCAGGTAGGTCCGCAATTTGGCATTTTGCTGGCCGCTCACCGGAAACAGGGCCGAAACTCCCTGGACATTACCGATACCCGCAACCGCTACGACGGAGCCATTGCCCTGGGCTTGGGTTATGACGTGTCTAACCTGCAGGTCTCGGCCCGCTACAACCTGGGCATCTCTGACACCCGCGATGACAGCGACAAAGGGCTGGACCATACCAACAACGTCTTTCAACTTTCCCTGGGCGTACGTCTCAGATAGAGTTCCGCCAGCTATTATTCTCCTGAAAAGCCAAGTTTTCTTTCCTGCTGTCAGCGGAAAGAAAACCTGGCTTTTTAGCATCTCCCCCTTTCCGCTTCGCCAAAATTATTGAGGATTTACGAAATCTATTTCAGGGCCATTTTCCTGAAAACGGCCCTGAAACGCACCGCGCCAGTCAGACTTCACCCCTTCTCCCAATTCTTGCAATTTTGTTTCTTGTTCAACTACAGGGCCTTACCAACGTCTCAAGTTTTTTCGTGTTTGTAGGGGTTGCGGCCATTACCTTTGTCTTGGCTTTAGCAGCGGGCGGCGCATCAGGTTCCTGAAACGTCAGAGGCTAATAACATTAGAATGCCGCTGCGCATTTGTTTACCGGCCCCGCTACTTTACTTTATTCTTTATGGCTGTGCAGACTTCAGACTCCATCACCATCCACCCAACTACAGACGCCGGGATCATCCGGGAAATTGCCCACGCCACCTGGTACCCCACCTATGGAAGCATCCTCTCAGGGGAACAGATTGACTTCATGCTAACAGAAATCTATTCATTGGAGGCATTGCGGAGACAGATGGCCGAAGGCCAAACGTTTCTGCTTCTCTCCTATGGCGGCACCCCGGCGGCCTTTGCTTCCTACTCCCTCTCTAATGCCGCTGAGCGTCGGTACAAATTGAACAAACTCTACATTCATCCGACCTATCAGGGCCGGGGGGCCGGGAAACGGCTTCTGCAAGAAGTGATACTTTGCACCAAGGCCCTGGGGGCGGAGAAATTGGAACTGAACGTACACCGCAACAACCCCGCCCAGCATTTCTATTTCAAGTCTGGTTTCAAAATCACCAAAATTATAGACATCCCTTTTGCCCAATTCACACTAAATGACTACATTTTGGAACTGAATCTCTTAGAGACCAGTTGATTCCGGCAAACCGATGGTCAGGCAAAAACACCTGCCTACCTTCTAAAATATCGTCACATAAAAGCACTATGTTTTACAACCGTATTAGTAAATTTATATTAATACTTGGAATCATTCTGAGCACTTCTATTTCTGGACATTCCTGGGGATTCTTCGGGCATAAGGTGATTCAGCAACTGGCCATCTACGGCTTGCCCAAAGACATGCAGAAGTTCTACCACCGGAACATGACGCTTCTGGTGGAGACCTCGGTACGGCCCGATGAGCGCCGCAGTTCAGACCCCAACGAGGCGCCGCGGCACTTCATAGATTTGGAGGCGTTTGGCGAGCATCCCTTGGAAAACATGCCCCACGCCTGGGACGCAGCCGCGGCCAAATACAGCGTAGACACCTTGCAGAAATATGGCTTGGTGCCGTGGCAGGTCATCAAACTGAAGGAGCGGTTAACCCAGGCCTTTTACAAAAAAGACAAAGACAGCATCCTGTTCTACTCGGCAGATCTGGCGCACTACCTCCAGGACGCCCACGTTCCCCTGCACACCAGCCTGAACCACGACGGCCACCTGACCGGCCAAACCGGCATGCACAGCCTCTGGGAATCTAAACTGCCGGAGCAGAACCTTTCTTCCTACAACTTAAAGCACCAGAAAGCGCAGTACTTCAAAAGCGCCGAGCAGGAGATCTGGGAAGTGGTACGCGCCTCCCACGCGCTGGTCCCGCAGCTGTTGGCCATTGAGAAACAGGTAAGCCAGAATTTCACCGAGGCCACCAAATACACCGTCACCGAACGCAACGGCCGTTCCCGCAGAAGCTACTCAGATGCCTTCGCCAGTGCTTACAACCAGGCCTTGGGCACCATGGTGCAGGACCGGATGCGTGCCTCGGCCGAGAAAACGGCCTCCTTCTGGTACACCTGCTGGGTAGACGGCGGCAAACCAGACCTGTCACAGCTACTGGCCACCCCGCGCACCAAAGCCGAGGACAAACAGCTCAAGCAGGAACAGAAAGCCTGGAAAAAAGGCACTTTGCAGGAAAAGGATCTGCTTTTGACAAAGATCAGGATTTCCCTGATGGATGTGGTGGAGTGGATAGGCACCACCCTGGGCTAACGTGCTCACGCCGTACCCGTTTTTTGCCTTGCTTTGAGATAATGTGCCAAAAATCTGCTGTTTAACCCGTACTTTTGCCGTCCGCGTTTAACAACAGTAGAGACACATGCACATTGCAATTGTAGGCAACATTGGGGCCGGCAAAACAACCCTGGCCACCAAACTGGCCCAGCATTATAAATGGGAGGTTTTTCTGGAGGCCGTAGACAATAACCCGTACCTCAAAGACTTTTATGAAGACATGCCCCGGTGGGCGTTCCACCTGCAGGTCTTCTTCCTGAACAGCCGCTTCAACCAGGTATTACAGATCAACGAGCGCACCAGCGGCGTCATCCAGGACCGCACCATCTACGAAGACGCGTACATCTTCGCCAAGAACCTGCACCACTCCGGCATGATGAGCGACCGCGATTACCAGAACTACTTCAACCTCTTTGAGTCGATGACCAAGATGGTGAAAGCCCCGGATCTGCTCGTCTACCTGAAATCTGATCTTCCCAAACTGATTGGCCAGATTCAGAAACGCGGCCGTGATTACGAAGACAACATCTCGCTGGCGTACCTGAAGAACCTGAACGAGCACTATGACCAATGGATTGCGAACTACAAGCAAGGCAAGCTCCTGGTCATTGATGCCAATCAGATTGACTTCGTACAGAACCCGGAAGACCTGGGCAACATCATTGACCGGATCAACATAGAGCTTTTCGGTTTGTTTTAAACCCATCGGCACTCTGTCATCACTTCTTGAAGGAAGGGTGTGTTTTGAGCCTGTTTTACGTAAAACTGGCTCAAAACACACCCTTTTCTCTTTCCTGCCTATATCCTTACCTTCAGTCGAATCCTCCGCCCTACTGACTCAGGGAAGCAAACGCGTCCTGGACGATAACAATCCCTGCTCAGATTTCTGCGTATAGATAGCAAAAAAGCAATATGAGACCTCTGTATACCAACTTACTGGCCGCCGGTGCGCTCGTGATCAGCTTGCTGGGTGGCACCGCCTGTGAACGCACCTCGCCCAATAACAACGACCCCGGCAACCCACCCAGAACCCGCGCCGAAGAAGATCTGGCCGAGCTGCGCGAGTGGATGAAAGACAAAACCGACAGCACCGGCCGGGAAGCAGATACTGCCTCGTCCAGAAGATGGCCGCAGGTGAAAGAGGAATTCAAGGAGAAAACCGCCCAGCTGGATACCAGAATGGACAGCCTTTCAGAAAAGTCAAAGGCTGAGTACAAAGAGCTGAGGAGAAAATACGAGAACTGGGAAGCCCGCAACCAGCAAAGAAGCCAGATGCCCTTACAACAGGAGACGCTGCGGCGGTTTGAAACCGAATTCTTCGGGACACCCAATGCGCTGGAGGTACAGATGCCCGCCAACCAGATGCGCGACACCTATGTGCAGTTCCTGCAGAACGTCCGCGCCCGCCGAGCCAACTGGACCGCCGCCGACTGGGACTACGTAGACGAAATCTACAGCCGCCTGAACCAGAAGAAAGACCTGGTGGAAGATCAGCTCTCAGGGCAGGACAAACTCAAGATCAAAGCCCTGCAGGCCGAATACCTCACCCTGGAAACCACCAAAGACGCCAAAGACCTGGCAAAAGAGATCAAGCAGTAAGCAGCTTCTGCCCTTGGGCTATTTGGATGGCTCAGGGGCAGACAACCAGCGGATGGCAGAAGCGATATCATAGAACAGGGCCACCTTACAGGCCGGGGAAATTCTGCGCTTGAGATCCTGCGCCGTGGACAGATCATGCATGTCCCGGGAGAGGACCATGGCCAGATACTTCAAGCCGGTTTGTTCCACCTGCGGCATCCATTCATACTGCAGCCAGTCATTGGCTTCTTCCCACTCGCCGGTCACCTCGCTTTTATCGCTTAAAAGTTTGGGGCACCGCCTCTCTTCTTGCTGCTGCAGGTAATATTTGGCAGTAGCAATCACATCATCTGAATTGATGTGCCCGTTCCACTTGATATAAAACCAGTCCCGCTCATCCTCATATTTCAGCGAAATATAAGAGTGCGCGCTGGTGACTGCCCATACGTCGGCCATATGCTTCTCACGTTAACATAGCTCTCTTTGTCGTTTGAGGTAAGAAATGTTGTTTGTCTTTCAGAAATACGGCCGAAAAGATGGGAATGTTCAGCCCTCGTCCATTTAGCGGGCCATTTCGGCAGGAATCCAACCGGTAGTTCCCTGGGGATCTTTCACCAGCCAATAGGCGTCCTGTTTGGCCAGAACGCGCACAGTAGAATCGGCGGAGAGGTTCTTCTGCGGAGCCGCCCCTGATGAGGAAGCCTCCAGCAAAGGGGCTTCGCGGGTGAGCTTCACCGCCTGGATTGGTTTGTCCAGCGTCTCCACCATGGACGAAGCTACGTAGCCTTGCTGCCCATCGGGCAGCATCACCCGGTACCAGGTGCCCGAACCGGCCAGCACTTGCAGCGGCGTGTACTGCGAAAGCGTTTGCAGCGACGTGGCCGAGGCTGCCGGCGCTAACCGCAGATTGGCGTTGGACCTGGCCGTACGCACCCAGTTGCCCAGCTTCTTCTCATCGGCTTGCAGGGAGGCAGGCTTGGTTCGGTCATGGTGCACGTACGGGAAAGGATCCACCGCTCCCTGGCCAAACCGGTAAATCCCGAAATGCAGGTGCGGCGCGGTGGTGATGGCATTGCCGGTATTGCCCAGCAACCCTAACGTGTCTCCAATGGATACCCGCTGCCCGGGCTGCACCAGTTGGCTGTCCAGGTGCGCGTAATACAGGCTTTGCTGCCGTTTTGCATCCGAGAGCCACACCACTTTACCGCCAATGGGCGTCACGTTCACCCGGGTCACCGTACCTTCCACGGCGGCTACCACGGGCGTGTTGCGGGGAGCGAAAATATCGATGCCCTCGTGTCTTCTGGCCCCGGCGTCGCGGTCCTGGCCCCAGAAACTCTGCACAGCCCGGCTGTCTTTGCCTTGCACCGGGAAAGCCAATTGCGGCAAAGTCTCAATGGTGACGGTGTACTGACCACTCCGCAACAACTCGGGCTGTACCCGCAACACGTGCGGCAGTTCTTCCTCAATCTCATACTCCAGGCTCTGGGCGGTGGTATCGGCGTAGGAGACCTGCTTGGGTTGGCCTGCATTGTCTGGATTGGCCTCAAACAAATCAATGAACACCTGGGGCACCTGCTGGCCTTGGGTCTGAACTTTCACCGCTACTTTCTGCCCCTGTTTCACTGTGAACCGGTAACTGGCGGCCAAGGGTTTATCAGCGGGGAAATAGCCGGTTTCTTTGAAGGGAAGGCTAACGGGTACCGCTTTCTGCAAGGCCTGCTCGCCGGCCGCTATCCATTGCTGGCCCAGGGCCGTCTCGTCTAACTTCGCCGCCTTCAGGCTGGCCTGGTATTTCTCGTAAGGAGACTGCTTTTTGAAAACCCCGCGCAACGTGTTCTGCGGGCTACAGGAAGTGAAAATCAGCCCGCCAAAGAGAAAAAGGAAAAACAGGAAACGCACCCGGGAAGAATATATCGTAAATCGCATTGGAATCAACTAGTTAAAAAACAATAACCCGATCACCCCCCAGAAGGTTCTGAGAGGATGATCGGGTTATTGTACGCAGGAGTTCCTGCTGGGTGATACGTTCTTTTATTCTTCTTCCACGCGCTGGTGCGGATGGGCGTACCCGCGGGCGGCGGTTTCTTCAATTACCTCGTACCGGTCCAGCATGAGGTTCAGGTTGCCGGTGTTGGTGCCTTTCACAAACTGCCCTTCCGGGGTCTGGTAAATGGCGTAGTTGTGCAGCCCGAAGGGAAACAAGTTATTGCTGCGTAACTCCTTGGCGTACGTGAGGTCAATTTCCTCTCCCCCAGAGGCAGTGACTAGATAGCGGCTGTGTTGCGTCATGGCGCGCGTGTTTTAAAGTAAATGTACGTAGAAGGCGGAGCTTTGGGGCTCTTTTTCAGAAAACCGGCCTAAAACCCAATAGCGATACAGGTAGGCTAACTCCTTCCTTCTACCGGCGAAGATACGGCAAAAGCCTATTCCCCACCAGACGAGCTGCCGGTCTCCATCACCGTGATGCGGTCACCTACGTTGACAGTTCCGGTAGACAAACCAATCAGGTTCATCCCGAAGATCACTTTACTGCCTTTCTTCTGGTACGTGGAAAGCGTTTTCAGGGGCTCAGCACCAGCCTGGGCGGTGTCCTGGTCTATGGTGGTCACGTTGCAGCGGCCGCAGGGCTTGGCCCCGTAAAACAGGACATCGCCCATCTTAAAGGTCTTCCATTTCTCCTCTGCGTAAGGCTGTCCGCCAGTAAAGACGAAATTGGGCCTGAACCGATTCATGGGCACCTCTTCCTCTAACCGGCCATTCAGGTCGTTCAATGACTCCTGCCCGATGATCAGGAACGGGTAGCCGTCCGAGAAACTTACTTTCTCGTTGTGCTTGGCGTAATTGGGGTCAATGAGCCGGATGGAGTTATCGGGCATGTACACGAGGCGGCAACTAAGGCCCAGCGCCTCAGAAAACCAGGCGTTCGCCTCGGGGCTCACGATGAACGCAAAGCAGATATCGTCCCAGACGGTGACCAGCGTGGAGCGGGTGCTGTTGGTTTCATAGGGCACCAGCAGCGGGGCCAGGTCTTTGGTTTTGTGCGTCACCACCAGCCCCTCGGGCGAGAGCGCCACCTGCAGCAGCGCCATCTCGGCCAGTTTGCGCTGGGTCAGGAAAATGCCACTGTCGTCAATCAGCATCCAGCGACGGTCATATTGCAGCCCCCGTTCCTCTACCTGCGCCGAGGTGAGGGAGATGCCGCTTAAAGATTTGATAGGGTAAATGAAAATTTCGCTGAGTACAAGTGTTGACATACGGTTCTACTGATGTGCGTGGCTTTCCCGCACCATTGCTATAGCCAAAGGTAGGAATGATTCTTAGAACGCGAAGAGACGCCTCAAGGATTTGCACTTTTGTAACAATTTCACAAGATCGAGGGCGTTTTCCCGTTTTATCACTCTGGATTGCCTTGGAAGTTGGAAATTAGCCTTTTCTCTGGACATTTCTCAACCCGCGTATATCCTTTCGGCTTGAAATACGGCATTTACCCGCTGATGGCGCGAGGCCTGATTTTGTGTTTTGGCCTTCCTTTCCGGAAAACGAGCTTATAACAGCCCTTCGGGAAGCAGGTTTTTAGCCCCGCCGCGGAGCGCCGGAAACAAACTTACGATAGAGATAGAAAGCGAAGCGCGGGAAGTACGCAGAAGTGCGTAAAATTTCTTTACTTGAAGAAAGAACCTAACCGATTGACCTGCAAGCACGTGAGTTCTTCGCCTCGCTGGTGAATTGCTTAAATTTTTAGCAAATTGGTGGACTGCATTTAGAAAAACCGTAATTTTAACAGACTGAAATCAAGAGGAGCGCACGGCATGGGGACATTTTTTCAGAGTAGTAGCGAAGAAGTTTCGTTTACCATCAACACCAATAGGCCGTTCACGCTCTATGAGTTTAACCGCCGCCTGCGCGAAGAGATAGAGAACGCGCTGCCCCACCGCTACTGGATCATCGCCGAGATCTCGGAGGCGCGGGTGCACCACCAAAGCGGCCACTGTTACCTCACCCTCACTGACAAAGAACCCGGCTCCAAAAGCACGCTCACGGCTCAGGCCCGCGGCACCGTCTGGAAACGGCAGTACCAGGAGATTGCGCAATACTTTGAGGCCCAGACCGGGCACCCGCTCAGGGCCGGTCTCAAGATTCTGTTCAACGCCAGCCCGCGGTTCCATGAGCTTTACGGGTTCAGCCTGGACATCCACGACATCGACCCGACCTATACGTTAGGCGATTTGGCCCGCCAGCGGCAGGAAACCATTGCCCGCCTAGAAACCGAGGGTCTCCTGAAGCTGAACCAGAAACAGGTTTTGCCCGAGGTACCGCAACGGCTGGCCATCATCTCCTCGCCTACCGCCGCCGGTTACCAGGATTTTGTGGCGCAACTGGGGAACAATCCCTTCGGGTACCATTTCCAGCTGACTTTGTTTGAGGCGAGCGTGCAGGGCATGGAAGCGGTTTCGTCCATCAAAGCGGCCTTGTCCAGAGTGACGCTGCAGCGGCAGGCCTTTGACGCGGTGGTGATCATCAGGGGGGGCGGCTCGCAAACCGATCTGTTGTGCTTTGACCATTACGAGCTGGCCTCGGCGGTGGCCCAGATGTCGCTGCCGGTGCTGACCGGAATCGGGCACGAGCGCGACGAATCCATCACTGATCTGGTGGCGCACACCCCGCTGAAAACCCCTACCGCCGTGGCCGCTTTCCTCATTGACCGGCTGGCCGAGTTTGAGGCGGGCATGGACGACGTTTTCCTGCAGATCAAAGACGCCGCCACTGCGCTGGCCGTAGCCGCTGAACGCCGCGTGGCTTTACTCGCCGCGCAGGTGCAGCAGGGCACGAACCAGTTTCTGCACCGCCGCCAGTTCCAGCTGGAATGCCAGACCCGCACCTTGTCCGACAAGCCCCAGAAGTTTTTGACTGAGGAGCAGCGCCATGTCATGTGCGAGGAACTGCGCCTCACCCATTCCGTGGAACAGTTGCTGCGGGCCAAAGGCACCAAACAGCAGAACTACCTGCTGCACCTGGAAACCAATACCCTCAAAAAACTGGAGACCGGCCAGCGCAAGGTGACGCACGTAGAACACTGCCTGCAATTATCTGCCAAGCAACGGCTGCAGAACGCCCAGATGCACTTCCAGAAAAACCAGCAGCGCCTGCTCTACGGCGCCAAGGACCAGTTGCAGATCAAAGGACACCAACTACAACTCATGGAGATGGACGTGAAATCCCATGACCCGGAGATCATGCTCATGCGCGGCTACACCCTCACCTACGTGAACGGCAAGCTGCTGCGGTCCCTGGACCAAGTCACCTCCGGCGATGTCCTGCAGACCCGCCTGCTGGCCGGCTCGGTGATCAGTAAGGTGACCAAAACCAAAGAACCAGACCTTTTCGATTGATTCCGTTTCAGACCTAAAAACCAGAAAACAGGCGGAAAACCGCCGCGTCAAATCATACCCCCATTTTACATTACATCTTAGATCGCTATGAGCAACATCACCTATAAACAAGCCACCCAGGAACTAGAGGCCATTTTGAAAGCCATTGAGAACGATGACGTAGACGTGGACGAACTGACCCAGAAGGTGCAGCGCTCCTCAGAACTCCTCAAGCTGTGCAAGCAGAAACTCCGGAACGCCGAGGATGCCATCAGCCAGGTTTTCCGCGACATCAACTGCGAAGACCCCAAAGCCGAATAAGTGTGTTTCCTGTTTCGGGCCAGTTTTAAAGAAAATCAGCTTGAAACAGGAAATTCTCTTTTAATCTGTTTAATTGCCTGTCTGTTTCAAACATCCCTCACACTAACGTCTTCCACGCCATGATCCAACCCCTTCTGGAGCCCAACGATTTTATTTCCCTGGCCAAAGAAAAAGAGCTGATCCTGATCGATGCCCGGCAAGGCCCCAAGGCGCTGGAGGAATACCAGCACGAACACCTGGCCGGCGCGCTTCATGTAGACCTGGAAACCGATCTGGCGGCCGTTCCCAACAATGCGGCGCACGGCGGACGGCACCCGCTTCCTTCTCCGGAGCAGTTTGGGGCTTTCTTAGGGAAACTAGGCATCACCCCTGCCAGCCACGTGGTCATTTACGACGATAAGAGCGGGGCTAATGCCGCAGCACGGTTCTGGTGGATGCTGAAAGCCGTGGGGCACCAACACGTGCAGGTACTGAACGGCGGACTGAAAGCAGCCTTAGAAGCTGGAGCCCAAACCAGCAGCGGTGTATCCAACCCTACGGAGGTCGCTCCATATCCGGCTACCTCCTGGCAAAGTCCCACGGCAGATAGCGAAGAAGTGGCGCAGGCCGCGGGTGACAAAAACCACCTGGTCATAGACGTGCGGGACGCGTACCGGTACCTGGGCGAAAGCGAACCCATTGACCCCGTGGCAGGCCACATCCCCGGCGCCGTCAATGTTCCGCTCACCGGAAACCTAGGCCCTGAGGGTTGTTTTCTCTCCCCCGATGACCTCAAGCAGAAATACAAAGCTGTTCTCAAAGATGTGGACCCTGAGAACGTGATTGTACACTGCGGTTCCGGAGTAACTGCTTGCCATACCTTATTGGCGCTGGAAAGCGCCGGACTGAAAGGCGCTAAACTGTACGTGGGTTCTTGGAGTGAGTGGTGCCGCAGCAACAGACCCATCGCCGTGGGGGAAGATACATCGGCTGGCGAGAAGGGTTGATTGCTCCTTTCTGCACAAAATATGCGGAGTAACTCTCGGTTATTTTACGCCTGCTTTTCGCAAAACTCCTTATAAACAGGAAGGCCGCCTCTGAATCCAAAGGCGGCCTTCCTGTTTATAAGAGCGTATGATTATAAGTGAATAATTGGATCAGCGTTGCCATCTGGGTCATTCTTCACTAAACCACTGGTAGTTGGCTTGCCACCGGTCATCAGCATCACCCCAGCGGCGTGCGGCGTAGCCATAGAAGTACCGCTGATGGTGTTGTAGCCACCATCTTTCCAGGTGGACTGGATGCTTACCCCAGGTGCGCAATAGTCTACCGGAGGGTTGCCATAGTTAGAGAACGAGGCCCAGGTATCGGTGTTGTTCATGGCCGAGATGGTGTACACGTTCAATCCGTTGGCCCGGGCGGGGGAATGGTTGTTGGCGTTATCGGTTTCGTTGCCCGAAGCCAGACAGAAGATCACGCCGCCTTTCGCCGCCTCTATCACCGCATTGTCTAATGCCGTGGAAACCCCGCCCCCTAAACTCATGTTCGCTACGTCACCCGGTTTTCCGTTCGCGGCAACGTAATCAATCCCCGCTATCACGCCGGAGGTAGAGCCACTGCCGCGTGAATCCAGTACTTTCACGGCTACCACGGTGGCGTTGGCCGCCACACCTATTACGCCAATCGAGTTATTTTTAGCGGCAATGGTACCAGCTACGTGGGTTCCGTGGCCGTTTCCGTCATCTGCCGTACCGGCGTCTCTGCCTGAGGTGAACACAGACATGCTGCGGGCCGCGTCCACGTTCAGATCTGGATGGTCTAAATCAATGCCGGTATCAATCACCCAGGCGGTTTTACCGGTTCCATCGCCGAAACCTACCCGCGTGATGCCGTACGGAGTCACCTGGCCTGATGGCGTAGATCCGCCGCCGGAGGGTTTCCCTAAACTGATGATTTTGTCTTGTTCTACATACGCCACGCGGCTATCGCGGCCCAGTTTGGCGGCTTCGGCCTCCGTTAAGTCAACTTCAAAGCCCTGAAGCGCTTTTCCGTAGGACTGTCCAATGGCTTCGGGGTTGATGCCGCGCTCCCGCAGAATCTCCTGCCCGAAGTTTTTCACCTGGCGCAGCCGCTCCGGGTAAGAAGCACTTTCCGCAAGCCGCAGGTTGCTTCCGTTCTTCAGCACGACAATGTATTTCCCGGCAATGAGCGACCCACTGTCAGAAATGCCCACCACTTCTTCTGGCTGGGCGGCTTCTTCCACCTGCTCGCAGCTCTGGAAGGTACACGAGGAGACTACCACGGCAGCTCCAATCAAGAATTTAAACCGGGGGATAGAAACGTACTTGTTCAACATAAGAAAATGGTTTTGTTTGTTAGGTTGGGATTGGGGAAAATAAACACTGAATGTTGACGAATATAGAGAGAAGAAATTTATCTCGCAACGCCAAATCTGTGAATCTTTCAATTTATTTACTCGTATAGAGCCGTTTTATATAGAAATTTACTATATTCTAACTCATACCTCCTCCACCTAAAAATAGCGTTTTACAGAACCGCTCACCTTTTATAGGACAGGCTTTTTTGTGAATTTGGCTCTCAACTTCTAGCTTTACCTGTCTCACCTTGACGTGCTATCTTAAAAAGTTACTGTTCATGATCAGATTTTTGCCGTCCATTAAGCTTTCCTTTTTCCTGTGCCTGGCCCTTGTAGGCGCTTGTGGCGAGAAGAAAGCTCCTGTCACCGCCAATACTACTCCAGTTTCCCCACCGACCCCCACCATCCTTACCCAGGAGTTGGTAGAAGACACCCTGCAAGCGTACGCGCAGGCTCACCCCAATGACACCTTGGTGCTCATCAGCACGCCCAAAGGCGACATCAAGATCAGGTTATACAAAGACACGCCCCTGCACCGGGGCAATTTCGTGCGGCTGGCCAATTACGGGTTCTTTGACAAAACCGTGTTTTTCAGGGTAGAGAAGGACTTCATGATCCAGGGCGGGCGGTCCGATTTCCAGACCATGAAGATTGGCTCCTACAAGATTCCGCCGGAGATCAAGCCCCACTACTTCCACAAGCGCGGCGCGGTGGGCATGGCGCGCTACGGCGACGAGGAGAACCCGGAGCGCATGTCATCAAACAAAGACTTCTACATCGTGCAGGGCCACAAACTGCCCGACTACGAATTGCAGGCGAACATCAAGGAATTCAAACTGAACCTCACCCCGGCCCAGAAACAGGCCTACCGCACCATTGGCGGCGCTCCCAACCTGGATCAAACCTTCACGGTGTTTGGCGAGGTTATAGAAGGTATGGAGGTGGTTGACAGCATTGCCGCCGTGCCGGTGGACCAGACCAAATGGCCGGTGAAGGATGTCGGGATGAAGGTGCGGGTGATCAGGTAATGGAAGTGATTTGACAAACTCCTTTCTGTTAAAAACGCATCTTGTTTCTGGGATGCGTTTTTTGTGTGGTTTTAGGAAAACAGGCCCAAAACAGCGATGATCTGTAAGATCTGCCTTCTATGGCCCGGATTTACTTCCCCACTATGGCGCGGAAGTTACTTCCGTGCCTTTCTTTCTTCTTTATCAACCTTTAAGCCACCAGCAAAGCCCGCCGTCCCGCCGTTGTTGGTGTTCTCACTATCGTCCAAGTCAACTGCCCTTAAGCAGAGATTCCCCTTTTGAAGGTAGAGCCGTAACGTTGCCGTATCGTTCTATAAATATAGCTGGTTCAAGTCTGTGACTTGGACCTACCATGGTCTGCAGTTTGCAACTGCAGTGAGGCGTTAGCCTCAAAACTAGGCAGTGATAGTAATGCCGCCCGCCGTTGTTGGTGTTCTCACCAAAGACCATGACTGCCTCTCTAATTAGCTATCCGCTTTTGCTCTCTACCTCTGTCCTGTCAAGCCTTTAGGCTGCAGATGCGGTCTGCCCGCGTTTGTCACTTTTCTCCTGGATGAGAAAAGTAACCAAAAGAATCATGAAGAAAAGAAACTCGCTGACGCTCAGACAGTCTTTTCTTCAGTAATTATGACACCTGGTGAAAACCTTCTGTTCCATAGCAAACGTAGGCCTCTGCTGCTGGGAACGGTACTGCTTGCGCTGCCTCGGAGCTGGGCTACGCATGCGGCCCAGCTCCGAGAGAGCGCAGGTTGCTGTAAAGGCTTGGAGCCGTTGCAATGCCTGCATTGTCCTCTCGGACGGGGGTGGCTTATAAATGCAAAAACGCACCTCGTGGCGGAGGTGCGTTTTTGGGGTGATTTGACGAAAATGGCCTTTAAACGGATATTACCAGATGTGCACGCGCTCGGCGTCTGGGCGGTACATTTTGTTGCCCGGGCCGCAGTTGAATGCTTTGTAGAACTGGGGCATGTTAGACAACGGTCCGTTGATCCGGAACATGGCCGGGGAGTGCGGATCGGTCAAGACTTGCTGACGCAGGGCGGCCGGCGTGGAGTTGTTCCGCCAGATTTGCGCCCAGGCCAGGAAGAAGCGCTGCTCAGGCGTGAACTCGTCAATCTTGCCCACGTTCTTGTTGGCGATGGCTTTCTGCAGGGCGGTGAAGGCGATGTTCAAGCCGCCGATGTCCGCGATGTTCTCGCCCATGGTCAGTTTTCCGTTCACGTTCACGCTGTCCAACGGCTGATAGGCGCTGTACTGGCGGTCTACCATGTCGGTGCGCTCCTTGAACTTGGCTTTGTCTTCGGCGGTCCACCAGTCGCGCAGGTTTCCTTCCGGATCGTACTGGCTGCCTTGGTCGTCAAAGCCGTGGGTCAGTTCGTGGCCGATCACCGCGCCCATTCCGCCGTAGTTCACGGCGTCATCGGCGTTCGGGTCGAAGAACGGAGGCTGCAGGATTCCGGCCGGGAACACGATCTCGTTCATGCTGGGGTTGTAGTAGGCGTTCACCGTGGGCGGCGTCATGCCCCACTCAGAGCGGTCTACGGGTTTGCCCAGTTTGCTCACGTTGTCTTTGAAGCCCCACTCAGAAGCCTGCAGCACATTTTGCAGGTAAGACGTACGGCTCACGGTTAAACCAGCATAGGTTTCCCATTTCTCGGGGTACCCGATTTTCACGGCGAAGGCGTTCAGTTTGCCCAGCGCCTGCTGTTTGGTGGCTTCGCTCATCCAGTCCAGGTTTTTCACGTGCTCCTGGAACGCGGAGCGCAGGTTGTTCACCATCTCCAGCGCCTTGGCTTTGGCCTGCGGCGAGAAGGCTTTGTCTACGTACTCCTGGCCCAGGGCTTCGCCGATGGTGCCATCGGTCATGCGCAGCACGCGTTTCCAGCGGGGTTGCATTTCTTTGGCGCCGCTCAGGAATTTACTATTGAAGTTGAAGCTCTCCTGTACAAACGCCTGGGGCAGGTAGGCCGCCGAGGTACGGGCCAGGTGCCAACGCAGATACGTTTTCCAGTCAGAGACCGGTACGGCGGTGAGCATGGTGTTGGCTTCTTTCAGGAAGTTGGGCTGCCCCACAATCACTTCTTTGGCCCCGGTCACGTTCATGTTTTTCAGGAGCGTAGGCCAGTTGAAGTTAGGCGCCAGTTTCTGCAGATCGGCCACGGTCATTTTGTTGTAGGTGGCGTGCGGATCGCGCTGCTGCACGCGGGTCATGGAAGCGTTGGCCAGGCGGGTCTCCATTTCCACTACCTTCGCGGCGTTTTTCCGGGCAGTCGCCTCGTTGTCGCCCAGCAGCTGGAACATGTTGGCCACGTGCTTCTGGTACTCCTCTTTCACGCTTTTGGAGCGGGCATCGGTTTTGGTGTAGTAATCGCGGTCCGGTAATCCCAGGCCGCTTTGCCCGATGTTCACGATGTACTGCGTGCTGATTTTATCGTCCTGGCCTACGTAGAAGCTGAAAATTCCGCCCCGGCCCAGCACCTTCAGACGCGCCATGCTCTGCAAGAGACTGTTACGGTCTTTGATGGCGTTGATTCTGTCCAGCTCGGGTTTCAGGGGTGTGAGACCAGCTTTCTCAATGGCAGCGGAGTCCATGCCGGCGGCGTAGAAATCGCCTACCAACTGCGTGGAAGATCCTTTTGAGGCATTGGTCTGGCGCACGGCGGCGTCTACCACCGCGCGCAGGGTTTTGTTGTTGTTGTCGGCTAGTTCATTGAAGCTTCCCCAGCGGCTCTCCGAAGCGGGAATCGGGTTGTTCTTCAACCATCCGCCGTTGGCGAACAAATTGAAATCCTCGCACGGTGACACGCTGCGGTCCAGGTTGGCCATGTTCAGCCCCACGCCTTTCACCTCCGGCTCAGACTGGCTTACGGCCGCAGTCTCCGTGGAGGAAGTCTGCTGCACGGCGGGTTTGGAGCAGCCGGTGGCTACCACCCCCCCAAAGGCAGTGGCCAGCCATAATAAGTTTCTCTTCTTCATAATAGGTCTTTGATTAACAACGAGTTGCCTCTAAAGCAATTCAATTGATCAGCAATATATAACGGGTGCCTGCGTAAAGCAAATAAAACAAACAAGCGTTTGTAAAATCTGCCGCAAAGGTCACGGAGAACCAGATATTTAGCAGAAACACTTCCGTTTTAAGGCCGATTTCAGGAAAGAGGGCCGAAAACAGGATTGGGCTATACTTCTTCCAGGGGAGAGTGGTCGGTCTCGCGCCACTCGTAGAACGTGGCAAAGGACTTAGGGTGCAGCGGCATGTGTTTGTAGCGGGCGTACACCAGCGTGAAGCAGGCACCGAAGAAAAAGATCATGGCCGAGTAGAAGATGAACAGCAGCAAAATGACGATGGAACCCGAGGTGGCGTACAGCGAGCTCAGGTCACTGTTAATAAGTACCCGGGCAAGCACCATTTTGCCCAGCAGAAAGAGCAGCGCCGTCACCGCCGCTCCTACCCACACTGCCCGCGGCGGCATGTGGGCAAACGGCAAAAACCGGAAGATAATGGCAAACCAGGCAGTCTCCACCACCAAACCCAACAGGCGGTTGAGCACGCGCAGCAGCTGCAGTTGAAACTGTTCGTCTACCAACACATAATGGTCGTTCAGAAAAGCCAGCGAGGCGTCAATGACCAGAAAACCCAGGAACAGGATACCGCTGGTGAAAATGATGAGCAGCGCCCGGAACCGGTTCCGCAACGCGCCTTTCAGGTGCTGCTGCCCCCGTACCTTGATGCTCCAGAGTTGGTTCACGGAATTCTGCACCACGGTAAACAAGGTAGTGGAGACGAACGTCAGGAACAGGAAACTGAGCACGGCCGCCCAGCCGTTCCCCTGCAGATCCAGGAAATTGGTCAGAATAAGCTCAATCTGGCCGGCAATGTCTTCGCCCACCAAGCTGGTGAGTTTGTTGAAAAGCTCCCCGGTAATCAGGGCATCGTTGAAGAGGACACCCAACAACGAGATCACCAGAATGAGGATGGGCGGCAGCGCGAACAAGGTAAAAAACGCCACTGACGAGGCCAGCCGCAGCGGATCATTTTGCCTGAACAGTTCAAACGCATCTTTGAAAAGCCGCAGCACCGGCGACACTCTGGGGAGAAGTTGGGAGGGCATAAAAGCGATCATCAGGCCCAATACGTAAAAAGCCGTTTTAAGGCCGATTTTAAGAAAAGAAACCGAAAACTCACAAATGCCGCACCATCAGCTTGAGCTGCAGCCGCACAAGGTCACCCATGGAATGGCAATGCCGGAACTCCTCCACCTTGTGGTGCCGGGCCAGTTCCTCGCGCAGTTGCGTCACTTTCTCTTGTGACGAGATGGTGTCTTTGCGCATGCAGTCTACCAGGTCCTTCAGGCGGTAGCGGGCCGCCCGGATGCGCCTAAAGAGCAGCGTGCGTTCCTCGTTCTGGTACTGCTTCATGGTCTCGGGGTGCAGCAACTGGGTGCAGAGCGCCACAATGGGGTTGTTGTCTTTGAAAAACTGGGGCAGGTACATGGTTTTGCGGCCCTCGTAGCTCTGCTGGTCAAAGTCAATGGGCCGCACCCGGTACTGCTCCTCCTCAAAGTCGGGCGTGACCACCACCACGTAATTATAGGAGCGCATGTCGCCCAGCAGCAGGGCAAAGCACCGCTCGTTGAACTTCACGAACTCCTTGGCCAGCCGCACCCGGTTCAGGTTGGGCCGACTCAGGTAATGCTTGATGAACTCATCGCCCGGGATGCCCGCAATGTGCTCCTCTATGAGTGAGGCGCCGTGCACCAGGTAGTTGATGCGGTTAGGCGACAAGACGTGCTCCAACTCCAGGCCGTAGATGCGCGAGGCATCGGCTTTCTTAAAGTAGAAGTAGTCATAGTTGTCATTGAGCAAATTCACGATCCTGATCCGGAAGGGGTTGGAATTCCCGAAGGTGCAGTAATCCACCCGCTGCACGGAGAGCTGCTCCATCAGGCTCTCGTTCCCACCCGATTTCAGCTGCACGTAAATGCGGGTGAGCCCTTCGTAGATTTCGTGCATCTGGCTCTGGTCGTAGACCACGGTCTGCCAAAGCGTGTCCTGGCCCCAGCGGTCATAGAGCGGGTAGGTATCGGTGAAATGCAGCAGGTCCTGGTAGGTGATGGCCAGCGGGGCTTCGCGGTCATAGTCGCGCAGGTACCGTTGCAGCCGCTCGGTGACCGGGTAGTGCTGTTTCTTCTTGGAGATGTTGTTCAAGTCTACGGATGGGTTCATCTTACAGCAGTTCTTTGGCCGGGTCCCAGAAAAGTTGCTCAAAATCCTGCACCTGATCATCCTTTATCTTAATGCCTTCGCCTTCAAGGTGCGCCTGCATGGCGTCATACGACTCAAAATGCTGCTTGCCGGTGAGCATGCCGTTTCGGTTCACCACGCGGTAGGCCGGAATCCCCTGCTGAGAATGCGACGCAATGAGCGCCCAGCCCACCATTCTGGCCGAGCCTTTCGCGCCCAGGTACGCGGCAATGGCCCCGTACGAGGTGACCCGCCCTGGCGGAATCAGTTTCACAACTTCATAGACATCCTGGAAGAAATTAGTTCTTTTCTGGGCGGCATCGGGTTTGGCCATGTGCTTGATTTACGGCTGGTTTTGAAATAAGAGGCTGGAAAGAAGAAAGGCCGATATTTTTTCTGACCTTGCTTAAACCTTCTTTCTGTTTTTAGGTCTAATTTCTAAAAATAGCCAAAAAACGCGATAAATTTACCTGCTGCTGTGGTGGTAAGAAGCTTTTGCTTTCTACCCGGCGGCTATTTGCCATGTAGATCACCCCCAACCCTCAGAATGAAGAACGTGCTTGTCTCATCAGCTCTCACCCCGCCCGGCGGTGAATTATCCCCAACCCAGGCCTCACACGCGCGCCAAAGCGGGTCTGGCTTGCTCTCCCAACCGCTCCATCCTTCTCTGGGCAATGGGTAGTTAGCACCAGCAGTTTCCAGTTCTTTTCCTGCCCAGGAACCTACCGGCTATCTCCCTGGGTTATCTTAGCTGTCTTTGCAGCCATTTACTTTAAACAAAACCACAGTCACCACTCTTCTCACTACAACCGCAAGAGTTTAGTATTACCAATTCTATGAAGATAAAACACATTGTCTATGCGCTGCTCATCCTTGGTTTCGGGGCTTTAGTGTATTACCGCATCACCAGCAACAAAGAAGCAGCCGGGGCCGGCGGAGGTCCGGGCGGCGGTGGCGCAGGTAGAGGCCCGGGTGGACCCGGCGGACCAGGAGGCGCTCCGGCCATGCGGGTAAGTGGCGTAGTGGCCACCCCAAAGGAGTTCGCCAATTCATTGTCAGTGACGGGTTCCATTGAAGCCAATGAGCAGATTGAGGTACGGGGCCAGGTGTCTGGTCTGGTGCGCGGCATCTTCTTTGAGGAGGGCAGCAACGTGCGCAAAGGCCAGGTGCTGGTCAAGATTGACGACTCTGAGCTGCGCGCCCAACTGGCCCAGGCCCAAACCCGCCAATCGCTCACCGCCGAGAATGAGCGCCGGGCCCGCTTGCTTTTAGAGAAGGAAGCCATCAGCCGCGAGGAATACGATGTGGCCCGCGCCGAGCTCAAAACGGCCCAGGCCCAGATTCAGTTGGTTCGGGCGCAGCTGGCCAAAACCTCCATTACGGCACCGTTTTCCGGAAAAGTAGGTCTACGGGCAGTTTCCTCCGGCAGCTACCTCTCCCCTGAGACGGTAGTCACCAATCTGGTGAGCATCAACCCCATCAAAATCACGTTTGCCGTGCCGGAAAAATATGCCAGTCAGGTTAAACTGAATACGGAACTGACCTTTACCGTGGCCGGTTCTAACGAGAAGTTCACCGCCAAGGTATACGCCATTGAGCCCAGCATTGCCGCCGCTACTCGCACGCTTCAGCTACGCGCCCGCGCCGACAATTCCAAAGGAGAACTGATGCCGGGTTCTTTTGCTAACATTCAGTTGCCTTTGGCGGTTATCCAGAACGCCCTCCTGATTCCCACGCAAGCGGTAGTGCCGGTCCAGAACGGGAAGAAAGTCTTCATCACCCAGAACGGCAAAGCCAAGGAAGTGATGATTGAAACCAGCACCCGCACTGAGAATGATCTGTTGGTGACTTCCGGCCTGAGCGCCGGCGATACCGTGTTAACCACGGGTGTGATGTCTTTGAAGGCCGGAAGCCCGGTGAAAGTAGCCTTGGCGAAGCAATTATAATTTTCTGATTTAACATGAGTTTATCCACCACAAGCATAAAACGGCCCGTCTTCACGATCGTGCTTAACCTGCTCCTCATGCTGTTTGGGGTGATTGGGTACACGTTCCTGGGCGTACGGGAATATCCGTCCATTGACCCGGCCATCGTGTCAGTGAGTACCAGTTACTCGGGCGCGAACTCAGACATCATTGAGTCGCAGATCACGGAGCCGCTGGAGAAAGCCATCAACTCCATTGACGGTATCCGGAACATTTCCTCGTCCAGTAACCAGGGCCGCAGCAACATCAACATCGAGTTCAACCTGGAGAAAAACCTGGAGGAAGCCGCCAACGACGTGCGCGACAAAGTATCACAGGCCGTAAGAAGCCTGCCCGAGGACATTGACGCGCCACCCGTAGTTTCAAAAGCCGATGCCGACTCGGAACCCATCATCACCATGACGGTGCGCAGCGCCAACCGGGACGCCCTGCAACTCTCTGACTACGCCGAGAACGTGATCTCGCAGCGCCTGCAAACCATACCCGGGGTAAGTAGCGTGCAGATCTGGGGCCAGAAACGGTACGCCATGCGTTTATGGCTTGATCCTATGAAACTGGCCTCGTACGGCTTAACCGTAGGAGACGTACGCACCGCCCTCAACCGCCAGAACGTGGAGTTGCCAACCGGTAAGGTCAGCGGTAGCAACACCGAACTTACGGTAAGAACCTTAGGTAACCTCTCCAACGAACAGCAGTTCAACGACCTGATTATCTCTTCTGAAGGTGAAACCATCACCCGTTTCAGTGACATCGGCCGGGCTGAGCTTGGTCCTGAGAACCTGGAAACCAAGATGACGGAATCGGGCGTGCCCATGGTGGGGATGGCGATCATTCCGCAGCCGGGTACCAACTACTTGGAGATTGCCGGCAACTTCTATGACCAGTTCGAGAAGCTCAAGAACGATGTTCCCAAAGACATCCAACTGGACATTGTGATGGACAATACCATCTTCATCAAGAAATCGGTGACCGAGGTAGCTGAAACCATCCTGATCGCTTTGGTGCTGGTGATCATCATCATTTACCTGTTCTTCCGGGACTGGGGCATCGCCTTCCGTCCGTTGATTGATATTCCAGTTTCGCTCATTGCCACATTCTTCATCATGTACCTGGCGGGCTTCTCCATCAATGTCTTGACCCTGCTGGCCATTGTACTAGCCACCGGTCTGGTGGTGGATGACGGGATTGTGGTCACGGAGAACATCTACAAGAAAGTAGAGGAAGGCATGTCGCCTATTGAGGCGGCCATCAAAGGCTCCAATGAGATCTTCATGGCAGTTATCTCCATCTCCATCACGTTGGCCGCGGTGTTCCTGCCGGTTATCTTCTTAGAAGGGTTCGTGGGGAGGCTGTTCCGCGAGTTTGGGGTGGTGATTGGCGCAGCGGTGTTGATCTCGGCCTTCGTTTCCCTGACCTTAACCCCCATGCTGAACGCGTACCTGATGAAAGGCGGCGAGCAGAAGAAATCCAAGTTCTACAACTGGACGGAGCCCATGTTCCAGCGGATGAACAGCGGCTACGCCGAGGCGCTGGCCGGTTTCATGAAACGCAAATGGCTGAGCTTCCCGGTGATCTTCGCCTGTCTGGGCTTGATTGTGTTGTTCTACATGACCCTGCAGAAAGAGACCGCCCCTTATGATGACCGCGGCATGCTGCGCGTGATGGCGACCGCCCCAGAGGGCGCTTCCTATGAGTACATGGACAGTTTCATGACCGAACTTTCTGCCCTGGTAGATGACTCCATCCCCGAAAAGCAGGTGAACCTGGTCATTACTTCCCCTGGATTTGGGGGCTCCGGCTCCGTGAACAGCGGGATGATGCGTCTGGCCCTGAAACCGCAGGAAGAACGGGAACGCTCCCAGAAGGAAGTGGCCGACCATTTGTCTAAACTGACCCGCCGGTACCCAGAAGCCCGTACAAACGTGATTCAGCAGCCCACCATCTCGGTGAACCGCCGCGGAGGACAGCCAATCCAGTACATCATTCAGGCCCCCAACTTCCAGAAGTTGCAGGAGAAGATCCCGCAGTTCATGGAAGCCGTTGCGAACGACCCTACGTTCATGCAGCCAGATGTGAACCTGAAATTCAACAAACCCGAGATCAACATCACCATTGACCGCGAGAAAGCCCAGAGTCTGGGAATCTCCGTGATAGACGTGGCGCAGACCTTGCAGTTGTCGTTAAGCGGGCAGCGTTTCGGGTACTTTTTGATGAACGGCCGCCAATACCAGGTGATGGGCCAGTTTGACCGCCCAGACCGCAACGACCCCATGGACCTGACCTCGCTGTTCGTGCGGAGCTCCACCGGCCAGTTGATTCAGCTGGACAACCTGGTCACCATGGAAGAACGCAGCAGTCCGCCGCAGTTGTACCACAACAACCGGTACTTATCTGCGACGGTATCGGCGGGACTAGCTCCGGGTAAAAGCATTGGTGACGGCATTGAAGCCATGGATGCCATCCGTGACAAAGTACTGGACGAAACCTTCTCCACCGACTTAGGCGGCGAATCCCGCGACTTCGTGGAAAGTGGTTCCAACACCATGTTCGCCTTCGGGTTGGCCTTGCTGTTGATCTACCTCATCCTGGCCGCCCAGTTCGAGAGCTTCATTGATCCGTTCATCATTATTCTGACGGTACCTATGGCGGTAGCCGGGGCCATGCTGTCGCTGTGGCTGTTCGGGCAGACCTGGAACATCTTCAGCCAGATAGGGACCATCATGCTTATCGGGCTGGTAACCAAGAACGGTATCCTGATCGTGGAATTTGCGAACCAGCTGCGGGAGGAAGGCAAGTCCCGGATGGAAGCCATCATGGAAGCCTCGGAGGCGCGCCTTCGGCCTATCCTCATGACCAGTTTGGCCATCGCCCTGGGCGCCTTGCCTATTGCGCTGGCTTTAGGAGCGGCCGCCCAAAGCCGTATGGGCATGGGCGTGGTGATTGTGGGCGGCACCATTTTCTCCTTGGTGCTGACCCTGTTCATTATCCCGGCCATCTACTCCATGTGGTCTAAGGAACGGAAACACCACCCCGAGTTTGACCACATTGAAGAGTACGAGAAAGCGGTTGCCCACTAATTCATTGATCGAAGAAACCCTTTTATGTTAAAATATACATTTGGTTTCCTGAGTCTCTTCTTCCTCAGCATGCTTTTAGGGGCAAGTGAGGCGAAGGCTCAGGAACTACTGACCCTGGAAGATGCCGTCCGGATTGCGCTGGAGAGAAACTATGACATCAAGCTCTCGGCCAATGACCGCCGCATCGCGGAAAACAACGTAAGCCGCGGCAATGCGGGCATGTTGCCCACAGTAAGTGCAACGCTGAATAATAATGGCTCGCTTCAGAATAGCACCCAAGACCGCGGTGATGGCAGGCCTGTTAATGAAGTAAGTTGGGGAAAGAGCTCAAACCTTAATTATGGCGTAGGCCTGAACTGGACCGTTTTCAACGGGTTTGCCATGTTCATCCGCTATGAGCAATTGCAGGAACTGCAGAAACTGGGCGAGTCTAACTTCCAGCTGACGGTGCTTTCGCGCGTGGGCGATGTCATGAGCACGTTTTATGACCTGGTGCAGCAACAGCAGCAACTCCGGGCCTATGATACGGCCATCTCTCTTTCACGCCTGCGGGTGACCACCGCCCAAAACCGGTTCGAGATTGGAAAGGCAGCCCGCTTAGAGGTGCTGAATGCCCAAGTAGACTATAATACCGATACCACTAACTTCTTGCGCCAACAGGAGTTATACCGTAACACCCAGATTACCATGAACGAGTTATTGGTGCGCGATGTCAACATCCGGTTCACCGTTCCAGACGACATCCTGATTGATGACCAGCTTACCCTAGAGGCCCTTTCTGCGCAGGCGGCCAAACTCAACCCATCTTTGAAATCTGCGGTGCTGAACCGCCGGATTGCAGAACTGGACGCCAAAATAATTAGAGCCAATCGGTTGCCGGTCATTGGGGTGAATACGGGGTATAACTTTTCTAAAAACCAAAATGCTTTATCACCCTTAGGATTCACCTCCATTTCTTCTGGTAACGGATTAACGTATGGGGTCACGGCCTCTGTCCCTATCTTCACAGGGTTTAACCAACGTAGAAATGAGCAGAACGCCAACATCCTCATCAACAGCGCCCGGTTGCAGTTTGAGCAGGTCAATCAGAACATCAATGCGCAGTTAGCCTCGGCGTTTCAGACATACCAGACCAACCTTAGTCTGGTGAGACTGGAAGAAAACAACCAGCGCATTGCCCGTCAGAACCTGGACATCACCATGGAGAAATTCAGGTTAGGCAGCATCACCACGGTGGAGGTGCGCGACGCACAGCTGAACTACGTGAACGCCACCGTACGCTACAGCAATGCCCAATACCTGGCCAAGGTGAGTGAAGTCACCTTAAAGGAAATTGCCGGCACGCTGAACCTGTGATTTACACGCAAACGAAGAAGCGTTTGGGGCCTGTTTTCTGGAAAACAGGCCCCAAACGCTTTTTTATGCCTTAGGAAGAGGAATCTACCAGAATGCCCGAGGAGTTGTTGTCCTGTGGATAAAGTCTTGCTGTGGTAGGTTATGATAAGTGCTTGGCCATGCAGATCATGATCTAAATGGAGTTCCGTTTAGGGGCAGTTTTCCAAAAGAAAGGCGAAAACTTACCATCCGGGCGAAAACTCACAGCCGAAGGCCAGCAGAATGGAGACAGTCCCTCCCGAGGATTATTGGGCGCTCACCGCCTTCATCTGGTCACGGAGTTGCTTGACGCGGTCTTCAAACAGCGCCGGGGTTTCTTCTTTCACCACTACTTCCTCAAACAAGGCCATCAGTTCGGGTTCATGGGTGGCGCGGGCGGTTTTGCGCACGTCAATGTACACGAACTTCGTCCAGAGCACCGCTTTGAGCTTTTCCTTTTTCTCGTCCAGCATGATATGCTCCACCAGCATACTGGAATCGGTGACGTGCCGGATGCTGGTTTGGATGGTCACCAGTTCCCGCACCACCGCCGGGTTCAGGTACACAATCTGGTTTTGGCCCACGACCCAGGCGCGGCCCGTCTTCCGGAAGAACGCGTGGATGTCCAGCCCGTAGGCGGCTTCCACCTGATCTTCGCGCTCGTTCTGGAAGTAGTTCAGAAAGGCGCTGTTGTTCAAATGCCCGAACGGGTCACAGTGATCGAAACGGATGCGGGTCTGGCTTTCCAGCACGGTGGGTTTGGGAGAGGAAGTAGTGGGGATCATAGTTTCAAGTATGTTTTAGGAGCAATTTTCTGAAAAGAGATTAAAACGAGCCCAGCTCCAGGTGCAGCCAGCGTTCCAGTTGGTTTAACACGGTGTGCAGCGGCTTTTCGTCGCCATACGCTTTGGCCAGCAGAATGCCGCCTTCTACCGTGGAGATGAAGAACGTGGCGACTGCAGCGGTATCGGCGGAAGCCCGAAATTGGCCCTGCTCTTTGCCTAGCTCGACCAGGTTGCGCACGCCTTTGTGCAGCCGATTCAGTACCCGGATGACCCGCTCCTGCAGGGCAGGCTGGTTGTCATCGGCTTCCACGGCGGTATTCATCAAGGGGCAACCTCCGGCAATGATGGGGTTAGAGAGATAGGCGCGGTAAAAGTCCAGTAAAGCGCGTAGTCGATCACCGGCTTTCTCGTACGGTGCCATGGCGTTGCCCACCCGCTCAATCAACGTCTGCGCGGCAAACTCAAAAGCGGCCACGGCCAGTTCTTCCTTGCTCGCGAAATGTCCGTAGAGGCAGCCTTTGGTCACTCCCGTGGCTTCGATCAGATCCTGGTAAGACGTTCCCGCAAAGCCTTTCACGTTGAAAAGCACCGCTGATTTCTCAATGATCAGTTGACGGGTCCGCTCGGCTTTGGTGATCTGGGCTGGTTTCATGGCTCAAAATAAACCAATTGGTTTATTGCAACCTAACCTTTTCGCCAAAGAATTTTGCCCTTGGGTTCGTTTCGAAAAGTGACGGAAATGAAAAAAGCGGTTTTCCGCCAGAACACCCCCTTAGCTTGTGTTCTTCCGGAAGAAAACCGCTTACTGTTTTTGACCTGTTTTCCTAAAAACGGCCCTAAAACGAACGGGGCTTTGCCCCTGCCTCAGCTGAGAATTCAGTTGCCCAGATACTTCTACCCCAAAGCCGTTTTAGGCCCGATTTCTGAAAAACACCTTCAAATCAGGAATCAAAAACCGGGCAACGGCTGCGGAGTTCTGGAAAGAAAAAAGGGTGGAGAAACCACCCTTTCAATCTACTTGGAAAGCAATCCGTCTAGAGTAAGAGCCACGTAGTACAGCCCGCCAATGGTAGGCCCCGCGGCGTATTGGATGTAGCGCTGGTTGAAGAGGTTGGTCCCTCCAGCTTTGATGGTGATTTTGCTTTCGGGCACCCGAAGTGTCACCTGGGCATCTACGGTGCTGTAAGCCGGAACGGTGCCGTTGGCCAGCGGACTCTCCCACAGGAATGAGTCCTGCCAGCGCCATACCACGTTAAAGCCCAGGTTCTTCAGCACTTCGCGGTTCCCCAGCGAGACGTTGGTGATCCAGTTGGGTGTGTTGAAGGCCGTCACGAAAATGTCTTTCTCCTCATTGGTTTTGATGGCGTTGTAATTCACGTTCCCCGAGAGGGTGAATTTCTGGTAGAAGTTGTAGGTAAGCCCCAGCGACGAGCCGTAGTTGTTGTACTTGTTCCTGGCGTTGGTGTACACGCGGTAGCGGGTCTGCTGCCCGTTCCGGTTGGCGGCCAGCATGGCCAGCACCGCTTCATCGGTGCCCACCTGCACGCTGTTGCCTTTGGGCACCGCTACTTCCACCTGGCCCAGAAATCCGTCATACACGTTGGTATAGGCATCGATGTCCACCACCAGTTTGCTCCCGAACAACACACTCTTGTAGCCCACTTCAAACGAGTTGATCTGCTCCGGCCTAGTGGCCGAGAGGCGGGTGATCTGCAGCACCTGGCGGTTTTTCAGGGCGGCTTCGTTCGTAGTCAGGCCGGAGGTCACGTCTCTGTTCACGGCGGCGTTGAAGTCATTCACCGAGGCCAGCGTGTACGAGTTGTCCAGATAGCCCAGGCCTTCGTTGATGTACGGCAAACCACCCACGCGGCGCACGTTTCCGTTGTTCACGTAAGAAACGGCCTCAAACAGCGCCGGAAACCGGAATCCGTTTTGGTACGAGGCCCGGAAGTTGTGCTTCTCCGACACGGTGTACACCGCTGCGATTCTGGGGTTCAGCTTCGGGTCGAACTCCGGGTTGTAATCCATCCGCAGTGAACCGAACAGCTTCAGTCGGTCGCCCAGCAGAGTTCTGGTCAGCTGCGCGAAGGCGCCAAATTTCTTGTAGTACACGTTGTTGCCGCCGGGCAGCGTACGCTCCTCAATGGGCCGGGTGAAATCCACGAAGTTGTTCCCGTCCGGAATGACCTCGTACACCCGCGCATCGGCCCCTACCAACAAGTTGGCGAACTTGATATGATCAGTGAAATCCCACTGGGCATCGGTGTGGTAGAGGCGGCTTTTCTGGGAGAGCCACGCGCCGCCGGTGGCCGGAGCGCCGGCCACCACTTTGCCGTGATCCCAGTTGTTGATGTCCCTGATGGTGCTCTTCAAGGCGTTGAACTCCGGAGTGCCCGGCTCTACCCTACCGGCATCGGCGGCTTGCCGGGCCTGCTGCATGGCCGTGACCAGATCAGTGCCGGCGTTCAACTGGGTTTGCAGCGCCGTCTTGAATTTGGCGCCCCACTCGCTGTTGGAGCCGCCGCTGGTGATATCCAGGTTGTCTACCATGGGTTTCACGTTGTAGGAGTCGCCGGTATTTTCAATGGACACGTACGACCGCACAAAGTAATTGGCGCCTTTCAACTCCACACGGTGGTTCTGCACCACCACATTGTCCAGCTGAATCTTGTTGCCCCGCTGGAACACCCCGTCCATCTTCCCGATGCGGTAGCCATAGGAAACTTCGGCGTTATCGCCGAGGCGGTAGTGCAGGGCAGCATCAAATTTGAGGTTGTCTACGCGCGGGCTCACCACGTCTTTCTCCCAGTATCCGGTTCTGCGCACCAGAAACGTCTGGTTTTTGCCGCCGTATTGCACGCCGCTAATGGTCACGGCATTGTTGTTCTCATCGCCGTACTTGTTCCAGGCATCATAGGCGGGGTTGTTGGCTCCGTTTAGCTCCGGGAAAGAGGGGTTGGCGGTGTTCAGGGTGTTGGGGTTCTGGTCATCGGGGGAATTGGAGCGCCAATCGGTGCCGTCCATGTAACTGGCGTTGACCTTGAAGGCCCAGTTGTCTTGGAAGGCTTTGGCGTACCTCACGGCGAACTCAGACAGAATGCTGGGCTCGGTGTCAATGCGGTCTACGTGGTTGATACCGGTTTTCTGGTAAACGCTCAGTCCCTGGTACAGGAAAGAACTTTTGGTGATGAGGTTGGCCATGCCGTTGATGGCGTTCATGCCATACAGCGCCGAGGCCGCGCCCGGGGTGATCTCCACGCTTTCAATGTCCAGCTCCGTAGGCCCAATGGCGTTGCCCAGCGGTACGCCCAGTGTGGCGGCCTGCATGTCTACGCCGTCTACCAGCTGCATGAACCGGAAGTTGTTGGGAATGTTGAAGCCCCGGGTATTGGGCACTTTGAAGGTGAGGCTGCTGGTGGTCATCTGCACGCCTTTCACGTTTTCCAGCGCGTCATAGAAGCTGGGCGCGGGCGTTTCCTTAATGGCTCGGATGTCCAGTTTCTCAATCGCCACCGGCGATTTCAGGATGCTTTCCTCTACGCGGGAGGCGGTCACCACCACTTCCTTGCCCAGCAAGGTTTGGGTCACCAGCGAGATGTCCAGCCGCGCACCGGGCTCCGTGATTTCAAATTCCTGCGGCTGGTAGCCCACCATGGACACCACCAGATAAAACGGAAACTTCAGTTTGGTTTTCAGGGTGAACTGGCCGGAGGCGTTGGTGGCGGTTCCGGTCACTGTGCCGCGCACGTATACGCTCACGCCCGGCAGCGGCTCCTGGGAGCCTTGCTCGGTCACCCGGCCGTTGATTTCAATCAGGTTCGTTTCCTGGGCGTGCAGGGTAAAAACCGGTAACGTAAGCAGAAGAAAGAGAAGTAAACGTCTGAATTTCATAACGATGGTAAAAAAGTAAAAGACAAGAAAAACGGATGCTGCAAGCGGTTAGCGGCAACAACAACTGGGGTGAAGCGGAAGGAAGCAGCACATTTGGTTTCTTCTCTGGATTACTTTTAAAACATCTGGTCTCATACATCTGGTTGGTTGAGGCGGCTGGTAGCGGATCCATTCAAGGAAGCCACTTCCTAAAGAATTTGTGTTACCTGCGGGTAAATTCCCGCTTCAGGCAGAAGCAGCTCCGGGAAAAGAGCAGAGACAAGCCCTTACCCTTGCCCCGCTCTCTCCCCGAATCAGGCCCAAACCACCGGAGTTTCTGGGGTACTTTTCCAAAAATCGCCCTAAAACAATCCTCCCTACAGAGCGACACCTACGTAGGCCGGAGGATTATTCCTACAGATTTCTCCTGCGGTCACGGGCGGAATCGAACCGCCGTAAAAGACTTTGCTGGTCTTTGCCTTGCCTCTCAGCCACACGACCTATTTTTTCTTCTCTACCTCTGGGTAGCAGCTCCCCATTTCTCTTGCCTAGATAGACCCTTGGCTTACGCGTCAGGGAGGAGCAACTACTTAGATACTCTTAATCTCTATAGATGTAGTAGACAAATAGAAAACTTTTGCATGAGACCGCCAAACTTTTTCTTCCAAAATTTCAGATTTATTTTCTCAAGCTACTAAGCAAGTGTTCGTTAGCAGCACAGCTACTGCCTTCCGTTTTGGGCACTGTTCCGGTAAACTAAGCGAAAAACAGAAGATAACGCAGCAAGCCCGCAACGGCACTAAGGCCAATCCAGGGCATCATGCCCACTTTGAAGCGGTACATGGCCAGAAACGATACCACTAGCCAGACCAGAGCGAAAGCGTCAAGGCCGCGCAGGGAAAGCCCCTCGGGGAACAGCACCGCCACTCCAAAATACACCGTCAGGTTGAGGACCACGCCCACCACGGCGGCCGTCACTACACCCAGAATGAATTTCACGGCGGCGTTCCCGCGGGTACGTTCAATGAGGGGCGCACCCGCCAGAATAAATAAAAAGCAGGGCAGAAAGGTGTAAAAGGTGGTGGTGAGCAGCCCCAGCGCGCCCATGGCCAGAGAACCTTCATAGTGGTTAAAGCCAGCCATGAAGCCCACAAAGGCTAGCACCATGATCAGGGGTCCGGGCGTGGTCTCGCCCAGGGCCAGGCCGTCTATCATCTCGTAGCGCGAGAGCCAGTCAAATTTCTCCACGGCCACCTGCGCCACGTACGGCAGCACCGCATACGCCCCGCCAAACGTGACTAGCGCGGCTTTGGTGAAAAAGACCACCAGGTGGCTCCAGAACGTGAACTCCCGGGTGAGCAGGTAAAAAAGGCACAACGGCACCGCCCACAGCAGCAGCGTAGTACCCAATCGCGCCAGCGTTTTCCCCCAGGAGAACCCAGTTCCTACCACTTCGCTGCCCGCGTGCAGGTAATAGCTTTCCTCGTCCTGAGCCTGTTGCGGAGTGGTCTCTTTTTCCTGAAACAGGTTTGGAGTCACTTTTCGCAAAACTATCGCCAAAACGATGGCGGCCAGGATGATCAGCGGAAACGGAATCTTCAGGAAGAAAATGGCCACGAAACTGAGCAGCGCCAACCCGTAGTGGAACCAGGTCTTCAGCGATTTGCCGGCAATCTTCAACAGCGCCAGCGCCACAATGGCCACCACTGCCGGCTTGAGGCCGTAAAACAGCGCGGCCACCCACGGAATGGTCCCGTAACTCACGTACGCCGCACTCAGGCCCAGCAAGATGAACACCGAGGGCAGCACAAAGAAAATGCCCGCCACCAGACCGCCGCGCACGCCGTGCATGAGCCAGCCCAGGTACGTGGCCAATTGCTGGGCCTCGGGGCCGGGCAATAGCATGCAGTAGTTGAGCGCGTGCAGAAACCGGGAATCTGAGACCCACCGCTTCTGCTCCACCACAAAGGCGTGCATGATGGCGATCTGCCCCGCCGGTCCCCCGAAACTGATAAAACCCAGCTTCAGCCAGAACAGAAACGCTTCCTTGAACGAAGGTTTCTCTGGCGCGGCGAGTCTCTCTTTTGGCGAAGAAGCAGTGTCTGGCATCTTGGTTTCCATGGTCGTCCTGAATTTATATGCAAGGGTACGCTTCTCCTTCTACGCAAGCTAGAACAGCGTTAACCTTTGGAATCTGGTTTACCTTTCTTTAAACTTTTCTGGTACGCAGACGGGCTTTGCCCCAGATGCTGCCGAAAGATGCGGGTGAAGTGACTCTGGTCTGAGAAACCGGTGAGGTAAGCCACCTCGGCCAGGGTGTAGCCCGAGGTATGCAGCAGGTTCAGGGCTTTCTCTATGCGCAGTTTCCGGATGTACTCCCCAAACGACAGATTATCAAAATACCTGGAAAACGCCCGGGAAACGTAGGCCGGGTGCACATCCAGCGCTTCCGAGATTTCCTTTAGGTTCAGGCTCAGGTTGGTGTCTATCTGGTCCTGGATAATCTCCTTCAGGTGCTGCGCCCACGCGGGCACTTTCTGCGCCGATTCTTTTTTCTCCTGGAGGTATTTTTGGTACACCTCCAGAAAAAGCTTCTCAGAAGGATGCGTGGTGTGTTTCTGGTGCTGCAGGTGTTTGGCCCAACTGTACAGCCCGTCATACAGCACCATGGCTTTGTCCAGCAGCTCGTGGTCATCTAAGATATTGAACGCCATGCCGTGCGAGATCGCCCACAGCCCCGCCGACTGCGCCGCCAACGTGTGGTCATCGGTATCAGCACCGCGCACAATCACCGCCATGGTCTGCAACGCGGGGTCCTGCAAATCGAATTTCTTCAGGAAATAATCAAAGGTGCAGTGGTCCTGGTAATGCGAGTACTCCACGCCCGGAATGTCAAACGGAATGGCGTCCAATTCCTTGGCCTGGTCCAGCACCTGATGCTCGGGCACGTAGAGAATCTCCGCGGAGGAATCAATGAACCGCCGGATGAGCCAGGGACAGGCCAGCCGGTCAATCTTGGGGCGCTCACGGGTGATCCATTTCATGGGCTCTGGTGTAAAAGCAGGAATCAGGTAGAAATCAGCCCGCTAAAGATACAGGTTCCGAGGTTTCGGTTTTAGGCTTGTTTTCTGAAAACAGGTCATAAACTGATTTTCCGATAGGTTTTGCGAAAATGACCACCAAACCCAAAAAGCCACCTTGCCCGGGATACCTGCTTTCTCTATATTGAACGGATTTGATTTGAAAAACCCACTGGATTGGGCATCCACTTTCACCAATAAGAGAGGAATCCGGCTTCTGTTTTCGGACTATTTTACGAAAGTACCTCGAAAACAGCGGTCCCGACCGCCGCTTGTGCCGGGGCCAGCACTGCAATTGCAAAACGAAACAGGTGTATTGCCTGCTGGCTGCACGGCGTTGGAAAAAGTTGGCAGTCGCAACCCCAACGGCTTAACCGCCCGAACACGCTTCCGTATAGGTACAGATTCGCTGCGCCCCCTCTAACATCCCGCAGTATTCTGGGTTAGAGCCTGCCTTGACACGTTCTCTTTTTCTACGATACCCGAAACTTGTGACCATGGAGCATACACGTATTGTCCTTGTGGGGGGCGGCCTGAGCGGCACCCTGACGGCCATTCACCTACTGAAAGCAGCCCGGGAAAAAACCACGGTTTACCTTCTGGAGAAGGACGCCGGCAAAATGAACAGGGGCGTGGCCTATAGCAGCAGCCTCCCTTTCCAGCCGCTGAACGTGCCCGCCTACCGCATGAGCCTCTTCCTGGACCAGCCCCATGATTTCGTAGAATGGCTCCAGGAAAATCGGCACCGCTACCCAAAGGCCTTGCCCCAGCCCGTCACCCCAGATGATTTCATCCCGCGGCACATCTTCGGGGATTATGTCGCGGACCAGCTTTTACACGCTGAGGCTGGCGCCTCCCGAAACGTGCGCCTGGTGCGGGTGCCGAAAGAAGCAGTTGCCCTACAACAGTGCCCCGGCTCGTCAGATTTTTTAGTGACCCTGCAAGACGGCAGCCAACTGGAAGCGCAGAAAGTGGTTCTGGCCTTCGGGAACCTGGCTCCCACCAACGTGCCCATCCCCAACCAATCCTTTTACCAGAGCCGCCACTACCAAGCCACGCCGTGGGCGACGGAGGTGCTGGAGACATTGCCGCGGGAAGCGTCGGTATTGCTCATCGGCTCCAGCCTGACCATGGTGGACCTGGTGGGCAGCCTCGCCGCGAAAGGACATACAGGTCCGCTACACGTGATCTCGCGGCACGGCATGGTGCCCCGGGCGCACTATCTGGGAACTCAACCGTATCCCATCCAACCGTTGCAGCGGCAGGGCCATCTCACCCCGCTGGAGGTGCTGCGCGCCGTGCGCCAGGAAATCAGGAAAGCGACCGCCGAGGGCTATACCTGGCACAGCGTGGTAGATGCCCTGCGGGAATCCATTCCCGTGCTCTGGCAGAATTTTACCCTGGCAGAGAAAAAGCAATTCCTGCGCCATGTACGACCGTACTGGGAGGTGCACCGGCACCGCATGCCCCACACCTCCGCGCAGTTACTGCAGGCCTTACAGCAGAAAGGGCAACTGGACGTCAGGGCGGCCGCCCTGGTGAATATGCAGGAAAACGGCACTAAAGCCCAGGTCCAACTCAGGGAACGCCGAACCCACCAACTGCAAACCCTGGAGGTGGACCTGGTCATCAACTGCACCGGCCCGCTCTGCGACTACACCAAAAGCCACGAACCGCTGGTGAAAAACCTGCTCAGTCAAGGGCTAATCTGCCCAGATGCCCTCCGGATGGGGCTTTCCGCGGCCCCATCCGGCAACCTGCTCAGCTCTGATGGCTTTCCCGTTGAGAATCTCTACACCCTGGGTCCGCCGCTTAAAAGTGAGTTCTATGAATCTACCGCGCTGCGGGAGATCAGGCAGCAAGCCGCCGCGCTGGCTGGTCTGCTCCTCTCCGGCGAAACCATGCTGGCCGCCCTGTAAACGCCTCCTTTTATCCTCCTTTTCTTCAGAGGTTACTTTCTAGCCTGGGCGGGTTCTTTCCCGCCCAGGCTTTTTGCGCCTGTTTTCCCAAAACGGCCATAAAACCCGCGTCTGCCTTTCGCGGGAAGCAACGCGATCATCGGGGTTATATAAAAAAGACGCTATATAACAATGACCAGCATCATCTGCGGGGTTGCGGCTGCTCATCTGCGTGACGCCCCATGGGTGCCTACCTTGTGCACTCCTTCCATCTTAGCAGGAAATTCAATTAATTTTAGTGAACACCATGTCCTTTCCTTCTCTCCATACCTTCCACATCCCGGTAATGGGATTAGCCTTTTCCATTGATTCGCCCCTGAAAGTAGCCCGGTACGGCATCTCCTCGGTGCTCTCCCTCGCCGATGACCGCCTGCTGGAGGAAATGCGGCTCTATTACGCCTCGTTGTACCAACGGCCGTTTGCCCCCATCTCTGAGAAACAGGAAGATTACCGCGCCCAGCGGGTGACGGCCTACCTCAATCTGGTGGACGAGCTGGTGCAGGAGCAGATGGAGAAGGTACGGCAGGAGGAGTTTGCCCCCGGCACCCAGCTGACCAAGTACTTCGAGCTGCTGCCCGATGACTCTCCTTTGCGGATTCTGTACCAGCAGATGCTCCAGACCCCAGATGAACCTTACCGCCAGTTCTTACAAGCCCAACTGCGCGAAGCCATCGTGCCAGGCAGCATTGACGTGAACATCATGACCAAGCTGGACAAAACCAACTACGCGGCAGACGGTTCGCCCCTGCCCCAGGAATATTCCGATGCTCTGGCTGCGCTCCGCGGATTTGCCCAAAGCACCGTGAAATCTTCCATCGTGTTCTCGGCGGGCATGAACCCGCGGCTGTTCAGTTACCTGGAGCAGTTCCCGTGCTTCCTGCCCGATGCCCAGGGCGAATTCCAGAAACAGGTCATCATCAAAGTAAGCGATTACCGGTCGGCGGCGGTGCAGGGCAAGATTCTGGCCAAGAAGGGCGTCTGGGTTTCCGAGTTCCGGGTGGAGTCTGGACTGAACTGCGGCGGCCACGCCTTCGCCACCGACGGCATCCTGCTGGGACCTATCCTGGAGGATTTCAAAGCCAACCGCATCGCCCTGAAAACCGAACTCTGGGTTATGTACCAACAAGCTCTGAACACCAAGGGAATAGAAATACCGGCCTCGGCCCCGGCGCAGCGGCTAACGGTGCAGGGCGGCATTGGTACGGCGGCGGAGCACAACTTTCTGCGGGAGCATTACGGCTGCGAGGCCACCGGCTGGGGAACGCCTTTCCTGCTGGTGCCCGAGGCCAGCACCGTAGACGCCGATACCTTGACCCAGTTATCGAAAGCGAAAGCCGAGGATCTGTACCTGAGCCCGATTTCGCCGCTGGGGGTTCCGTTCAACGCCCTGCGCGGCACCACCAGCGAACAGCTCACCCACGCGCGCATTGAAAAAGGCAAACCCGGCAGCCCCTGCGTGAAAAAGCACTTGGTGTCCAGCACCGAGTTCTCAGAGGAGCCGCTATGCACCGCCTCGCGTAAATTCCAGCGCCGCAAACTGGAGCAACTGCAGCACCAGGACCTTTCCCCGGAAGCCTACAAAGCTGAAGAATCAAAACTTTTGGCCAAAGAGTGCCTCTGCGAAGGGCTGGCGAACACGGCCTCGCTGGTGTACCACCTGGGCAAGAAAGCCCTGAGTAAGCCGGTGGCCATCTGCCCCGGACCCAACCTGGCGTTCTTCTCGGGCATCTTCAAGCTACAGGAAATGGTGGACCACATCTACGGCCGTTTCAACGCCCTGAACCAGACCTACCGGCCGCACGTGTTCATCAACGAACTGAAACTCTACATCGATTATTGGAAAAACAAGAAGGCCGAGCAGCTGGAAACCCTCACTGACAAACAGGAAAAGTACCTGCAAAACTTCTGGCAGAACCTGCAAGCGGGCATCAGTTACTACAAAGAGCTGCTGCCCACGCTGTTCTCCACTGAGGAACTGGAGAAGAGAGTCATCATGCTGGAAGAACTGCTGCAAGCCGAAGACCAGTTGCTGGATGCCGCTCTCGTGCGCGTCAAAGCGTAGGCCCTTCCCCCGAAGAACTTCCGCCAACCACTGCCTTGTTTACGGGAGCTAGCGTCCGCCTGAGTCCGCACGAACCGCAGTCCAGTTATGTGTAAACACCAGCACACGCATGCTTACGTCCGTAACAGAACCGCTTCTTGATTAGAACACCTGTTTAGGGGCCGTTTATAGGAAAACGGCCCCTAAACGTACCAGCGCAAGCACCGCCTGCGCCCTTCCTTTCTGAAATGAACCGCATCCGCTTAACCCGGCGCTTCACCTTTGAAGCCGCCCACGCTTTAACCCACTATGACGGCCTTTGCCGCCATATTCACGGGCACTCCTACAAACTGGAAGTCACCGTCATCGGCATTCCGCTCACCCACTCTGAACACCCCAAAGACGGCATGGTGCTGGATTTCGGGGACTTGAAAAACCTCGTGCACACGCACGTGCTACAGCCCTTGGACCACGCCCTGCTGCTACGCGAAGACAGCTCCGCGGCTTTGCTCACGGTGCTGCAACAGGAAGGCCATAAGCTACTGCTCACCCGTTTCCAGCCCACCTGTGAGAACATGCTGCTGTACATCAAAGACCAATTGCTGCCGCACCTGCCCGAGCCGGTGGACCTGCACAGCCTCAAACTCTGGGAGACGGAGAACGCCTTTGCGGAGTGGTATGCGGCGGATAATGCGTAGAAGCTGAGATTTCTGTTTTAAAGGCTGATTTCCAGAAAAGAAGCCTAAAGCCCCTCGTAGGTCTTCCAGACACAACGAGGTCATAGGAGCAGTTTTCAAACTGGAACCAAGAAAACGGCTGGCGCGAGTCTCCAGACTCGTGACTTGGGATGCAGCGAGTCTCCAGACTCGCCGGGAACCACGGATGGTAAATTTACGAAAGGGAGTCTGGAGACTCCACGCACCGGGTGTCACGAGTCTGGAGACTCGCGCCAGAAACAACCAGCAACTAGAAACATTCAGCAACCGATAGAAGTGACCAACTGTTTTAGGCCCTATTTCCTGAAAACAGGCCTAAAACAGCAAAGCCTCTCCAGTTGGAGAGGCTTTGCTGTTTTGGATAAGAGGGCTTACTTCTTAAGCGCCTGCCAGAGGATCTCGGCGGGATGCAGGGCTTTTTTGGCAGTGCCGTCTTTGATCTGGTGGCGGCAGCTGGTACCGGCGGCGGCGATGATGGTTTCCGGGGCGGCGTTCCGGACGGCGGGGAACAGCACCAGTTCGCCTATCTGCATGGAGACATCGTAATGCTCGGCCTCATAACCGAACGAGCCGGCCATGCCGCAGCACCCCGAGGGAATCATCTCCACCTCGTAGTTCTGGGGCAGCGACAGGATTTTCTGGGTAGGCGTGAGCACCTGCAAGGCTTTCTGGTAACAGTGGCCGTGCAGTTTGATGTGCTTCTTCTCCTGCGTGAACGCATCGGCGGTGATATGTCCGTTTTCAGCCTCTTTTTGCAAAAACTCCTCTAAAAGGTACGAGTTAGCCGCTACGTGTTGAGCAGCGGGCACCAGATCGGCGGTCACTAAATCCAGGTATTCATCGCGCAGCGTTAAGATCGCCGAAGGTTCAATGCCGAGGATGGGCGTTCCGTTGGCCATGGCTTTGCTCAGGAGCTGCACGTTTTTGATGGCGATTTCTTTCGCGTCGCGCACCAGGCCTTTGGACAGGTAGGTACGGCCACTTTCCAGGTGCTCCGGTATCTGCACGGAATAACCCAAGGCTGACAGCAATTTCACCGTGGTCTGACCAATTTCTAGGTCATTGTAATTGGTGAACTCGTCGCAGAAGAGATAGACAGGCTTACCGGTTTTGGCCGCGCTGGCGTTCTCTTTCTGCCATTTCCTGAACCAGCTTTTGAGCGTGACTTTCCCAACTTCCGGTAACGAGCGGTTCACGGCGAAGCCTACGGTTTTCTTGATCAGCTTGCTGGTCATCGGGTTGCTGATCATGAAGTTGTAGACGCCGGGCACCACGCTGGCCAGTTGCTGCATCTTGGTGAAGTTGCCCACCATGCGCGTGCGCAGCGGAATGCCGTTGGCGTCATGGTAATGTTGCAGGAACTCGGCTTTCATCTTGGCCACGTCCACGCTGCTGGGGCACTCGCTTTTGCAGGCTTTGCAGCTGAGGCACAGGTCCATCACTTCCTTGATTTCCTTGTGGTCAAACTTGTTGACTTTGTCTGAGTTGGTGAGAAACTGGCGCAGGATGTTGGCGCGGGCGCGGGTAGTGTCTTTTTCCTGACGTGTAGCCATGTAGCTGGGGCACATGGTGCCGCCGCTCACGTGCGTCTTGCGGCAATCGCCGGAGCCGGAGCATTTTTCGGCGAGCCTAAGGATTCCTTCCTGGCGGGTGAAGTCAAAGAGCGTCTCCACCGGGATAATTTGCTGAGCCGGACGCTCCTCGTAGCGCAGGAACTCGTTCATGGGTGGCGTGTCCACAATCTTGCCCGCGTTGAAAATGTGCCTGGGGTCGAAGATGTGTTTTACTTCCTTCAGCAGTTCATACACCTCCTCGCCCAGGGCCAGCGGGATGAACTCGCCGCGCAAACGACCATCGCCATGTTCGCCGCTGAGGGAGCCGTTGTATTTTTTCACCAGAACCGTAGTCTCGGCGAGCACCTCCCGGAAAATCCGTTTGCCCTCGTTCGTTTTGAGGTTGATCATGGGTTCAATGTGCAGTTCACCGGCTCCGGCGTGGGCGTAGTAAGAGGCTTGCAGTTGGTGTTTTTCCAGTACTTTTTGCAAATCAGCGACGTAAGCGGGCAAATCCTCAGGAGACACGGCGCAGTCTTCAATGAGGTTTACGGGCTGGGTGTCACCGGGTAGGTTTCGGATCAGCCCGAGGCCCGCTTTGCGCACGTCCCATACGGGTTTGGTCAGAGCACCGCGCACCACCGGGTAGGCGTAGCCCAGGCCGGCGGCTTTCAGGTCAGCGATCATGGCTTCGGCTTTGGCGGTGATGATGTCCTGGCTGTCGGCCATGAACTCAACCATGAGCAGGGCCGCCGGATCGCCTTCAATGAAGAAGCGGTTGGCGTCATAGGTGCGGTGCCCTTTGGTGAAGTCCATGATGTACTTGTCCACCAGTTCAGAGGACATGGGGTGGTGCTTCAGGATGATGATGTTCGCCTCCAGGGCTTCCATGAGGGAGTTGAAATGCACGCACACCAGACCTTCCTCTTTGGGTGGCAAGGGCAGCAGGTTCAGTTTGGCTTCGGTGACAAAGGCCAGCGTTCCCTCTGAACCGGCCAAGAGTTTACAAAGATCCAGGGTGGTCTGCCCTTCGGGATCGGCTCCTTCGTCTACCAGAAAGTCCAGGGCGTAGCCGGTGTTGCGGCGGGTCAGGGTTTTCTTGGGGTAGTTTTGCTGAATGAGCGCACGGTTCTCTGGGCTGCTGATGAGGCCGTAGGTTTTGCGGTAAATCTCGCCTTCCAAGTTCTGAAGCGTGAGTTTCTGCTGCAGTTCCTGGTGCGTCAACGGCTTGAACTCGGCCTCGGAACCATCGCTCAGCAACACCTTCGCGGAAAGCAAATGGGCTCTGGTATCGCCCCAAACGATGGAGTGCAGGCCGCAGGAGTTGTTCCCGATCATGCCGCCCACCATGGCCCGGCTGGCGGTGGAAGTCTCCGGCCCGAACAACAAACCGTGCGGACGGAGCACCGCATTCAGATCATCGCGTATCACGCCGGGCTGCACGCGCACCCACTGCTCCTCGGGCTTCACTTCCAGCACCTGGGTGAAGTATTTGGAGATATCCACCACCAATCCGTTGCCTACCACCTGCCCGGCCAGGGACGTACCGGCGGCCCGGGGAATCAAGGTAATCTGATGCTCATTCGCGAAGCGGATCAACGCTTTCAGGTCATCCTTGGTCTTGGGAATTGCCACGGCGGTAGGCATCTCCTGGTACACCGAGGCATCTGTGGCATACACCCGCCGCTGCGCCTGGTGCAGGGAGGACTCTGCCTTGTAAAACAACTCGCCGGTAAGGGCGGCTTCCAGTTCAGCAAAGGCAGTATTGGTTGGGGCAGAACTCATATTTCAGTCTTAATTAAGCAAAGATAGAAAGCCCACAAGCGGATTTCTAAATAAAATTAAAAAGTACCGCATCACGGTGGTTTTCACGTGGCTGCGGCATTTGCGTTTTAGGGCTGTTTTCTGAAAAACGGGCCTAAAACACCTTCTACTTCAAAAAGCCAGGAATTCCTGCGCCTTGCTTTCTCTTTGGAAGCAAAACTTCTGCCTCCCAAAAAACAACATGGTTCAAGTTGGCAACCTGGACCTACTTGGGCTACAGTTTGCAACTGCAAAGAGGTTCTCTCCCACTATCTTCTGCAAAGTAGAACAGCTTGGGCACAGAAGAAATTATACTTGCTCTGAAGGGAGTTGGAGATGGTTACTTGTGCAGCAGAATACGTTTTAAATGTCAGAATGCATTAGCAGGCGTTTTGAGGCGGTCGCCTCCCGGAAGTTTTAAACTCCCGATCATTTTAGGTCCAAGTTAAAACTTGAACCATGTACAATAGAAAGCCAACAACAAGAATGATCTCTGTTGGTGTACTTCCATTCACTGGTGGAATATGTGGCAACGCGCTTATCCCTTGAATTTGATGCGGCAGGCGTACGTCAATTTGTAGACGACCTGCCCGGTTTTGGGGTTGAGGAGGGTGATTTTTCCTTGTTCCTTCAGTTTCTCGATGGCGGTCTGGTAGTTCTCGCGGCTGTACGGCTTGCCCACGCTGTGCTTTTGGTAAATCTTCTCCAACATCATGCTGTTGTAGACGGACGCATGCTGCACCAGGTCCTCCATCAGGTTCACGAGCGAAAACTCCAGGTACCTGGAATACTCCGGCACCAGCAACCGCACCGTCTTTAAGTTCGCGCCAAACACCGGCACGCCGTCTTCCTGCACCTCGCAGTACGGCAGCAGCAGTTCCTTGAACTTGGTATGGGCCAGTTCATTTCTTGAGACAAACCAGACATGGTGGCTGCTCTGCTCTTTGCCGGGCACATTGATCCTGAACCTTGACGTTTGTAGGCCCTTTTCCTGTAAACACGCGGAAAACGCTTTCAGGGCGTAGGTTTCCTTTTTGGCGGCACTGGTGGTTTTCGCAAAATAGCTACGCAGTTCAGGAAGTCTGTCGCCTAATAAAGTTTGCAAACTGGTGGGACTTTTCTGCTCCCTGAGGGCCGCGGTCATTCGCTTGTAGTCAAACAGCAGGAAAGAATCGGTTTTCTCATGCGCGAGGGAGCGGGTCCAGAGTTCCTGGGAGAATTTGTTTCCGAACGGATCTACCAACAGCAAAGCCGCGGTGGCTTCCGGCTCCTGCGCCTGGAGCATTTCTACATGCTCGGGAAGGTTCAGGAAAAGCGGCTTCTGGTGGAGCTCGGCATAAAAAGGCAACGCCTCAGCGGCTTGGGGCAACGTAGCGGCTAGGGCCTTGTTTCCTTCGTACAGAAACGGCTGCACCACTTTGTTCAGGTCCTGGCGGCCGCCCGTGCGGGCGAAAATGCTTTTCAGCACCTTGAAGGAAACCGGCATCTCCCCATCTTCCTCAGCACCCAAACCGGCGCTGGTATCCAGGTACAGGACTTTCTCCACGGCCTCTTGTCTGTAGAAAAGGGTTTCGCACCAAAGGGGAAAAAACTTGAGGAAGATCTCCTCCTTTAGTTCGGCGGTGCTTCTTTTCTGCTTAAAGAACTCTTTAGGATCAGTACCGGTGGCTACTTCTTTCATTCTCCTTCGTGATGCGAACTCCGCAAACGCTATTTTTATTAGCAAACAAGTCGCAAAGGTACATGGTTTTTAGCCCGATTTCCACATACAAGGCTAAAAACAGTGGCTAAACCGAAAGCGACTTCCTCTCCTGCGCTGACTGGAAAAGACGGGCAAAGCCCCGGAAAAGATTCATGGAGTCTGAGAGATTAGAGTTCCCGCTGCTATGCAGGTTCCGTTTTTCTCCTGTTGCCTCGTTTAGCGCATATTTTCCCAAAACAAGCCCAAATCCACCCTCGCCGCTTTTCACAACTCCGGAAATACCTTTCTAGCTGCTTCAGTTTTCAAAGCTACCCCAGATGGAAAGGCTGTTTTCAGCCTAGAAAAACCTCCTTATGGGAAGAGTTGCAACTAGACGAACCTATAGGTAGGAAAAGTTTCGTACGAAAAGACCACCTACCACTTGCATGCTACGAAATCTTTCCTACCTTTAGCTCATGAATACGACCAATCTATCTAAAGGCAAGTTACCGGAGCCCACCAAGGCCGAGCTGGAAATTTTGCAGGTACTATGGCAGCACGGCCCCAGCACGGTGCGTTTCGTGAACGACGAACTGAATCTGCAGCGGCCGGTGAACTACACCTCTACCCTCAAACTCATGCAGATCATGGTAGAGAAAGGCCTGCTCACCCGTGACGAGAGCAGCATGAAGCACATTTACCGGGCAGCGGAGGCCGAAGAGAAAACCAAGGACCACCTCCTGAACCGTTTCATTGACACCATGTACAAAGGTTCGGCGGGTAAATTGGTCATGCAACTGCTGGGCAACCAAAAGACTTCCAAAGAAGAGCTGGAAGCCATCAAGGAGATGCTTAAAAACATGACGAAAGACTAACCTTTCACCAGAACGGATATGCAACTGCTGGTCGCTCTTAAACTTCCTTCCCCACTTGTCCAGGCCCTGTGCTGGACTTTGGTGCACTCCCTTTGGCAAGGCTTGCTACTGGCCATGGCGGCCGGGCTGGTGGTGCAACTCACCCGCAAGGCGTCGCCGGCCCTGAGGTACAATCTGCTGGCCAGTCTTTTAGGGGTATTTCTGGTTTCCAGCGGTCTCACCTTCTGGCTGGCACTAGGAACTTCGTCTGCTACAACGCCGGCCATAACGGGTTCTTCTGAGATAGTCCGCGTCCCAACCTGGACAGACATTCCCCCGGTTTTGCTTTCCTCCGGAAGTTCTCTTTCCTGGCCGGCTGCCTTTGCCCAGTTCTGCACTACCCACGCATCCGGCATTGTACTGGTGTGGTTTCTGGTTTTCGCTTACAAAAGCCTCCGGCTGGCGGGCGGGATGCATTACGTGAACCGCCTCCGGAAAGAACAGGTGAGCCCGGTTCCTTCTTTCTGGCTCACCCGGCTAGCGGAACTGTGCGAACGGCTGCAGGTCCGGGTGCCGGTTTCTTTACTGGAATCTGGTTTGGTGAACGTGCCTGTGGCCATCGGGTTTCTGAAGCCTCTGGTGCTGGTGCCCACGGGTATGTTGGCGCAGTTGCCACCCGATCAGATAGAAGCCATTCTGCTGCACGAGCTGGCCCACATCCGCCGGCGCGACTATCTGGTGAATCTGCTGCAAACGGTTGCCGAGGTGCTCTATTTCTTCAACCCGGGGGTACTGTGGCTGTCGGGGTACCTGCGGCAGGAGCGCGAGCATTGCTGTGATGACATGGCCATTCAGGCGCTGCAAAGCAAAACGAACTTCCTGCAGGCGCTGGTCACGTTTGAGGAATTCAACTTACGCCATGTCCGCCTAGTCACCGGTTTCGCAGACAAACGCACGTCCTTGACAGACCGGGTCAACCGAATCATCTCCCAGGACAACGTGCCGCTGCAACGCACTGAAAAGCTCTTTACCGGCATTTGCCTGCTGCTCGTTTCGGTGCTGTTTTTGGAATTAGGGCCCCAAAACACCCCGGCACTCTCAGCGGAACTGCCAGCGCAGGCACTGGAGGTTCCGCGGCCTGGAAAATCGCCTTTGCACAGCTCCACGCCAGGTCTTCCGGCACAGACTTCCGCACCGCGAAATCAAAAAGTACTGACCAGACGTGCCCCTCAGAAAGCCCATTCAAAGCAGACCACTCCTCAGGAATTCAGCACAGTAGGAATTGCCAACAAATCATATGACGGCATTCTCCAGCGATATAGCTTTGAGCGGAACGGGATTCTTTACGAGATTGAGAAAGACAGCCTTGACGTGCTTACCTTGACAATTGACGGGGAACAGGCGAGTCAGGCGCAGGTGCAACAGTACAAGAACTCCATGAAAAGCCTGATGCAGCAGTACCAGCAAGGCGCCTTCAGGATTGTGGTCAACGGGGAAGTGCCGGACGTGGAAACCGAACCCGCCAACCCTATCATGGTGGGGTTCATCAGAAACGGCACCATCATCACCACCCATGACAGTAGTGAATACGTGGTGAAGGTAAAGAACCACAAGACGGTGCAGTTCAAAATAAACGAGGAAGTGATAGCTGAGGACAAACTGCAGAACTACTTGGCCCTCATTCAGGATCTGATACAGGAAGCCGAAGCAGATAGGGTGTACGCCGAGTTATCCGCTAAAGCCGTTGAGCAGCTGGCCCGTGCTCCTGAACGGCCCGCCACCGGGTTGGTGCCTTTTTCAACGTCTGATTTTCAGGATCACCAGTACACGTACCTCCCCAGAAGCAAGACTTACCGGAACAAAGAATCGCTCCAACCAAAGCCTGACAGCCACTATCTGCTCCCTGCCATTTAAAGCGGCACCCTCACTCTTCTGACTTGCTGAAGCCCCCCTTTCGCCCCCTTGAAAAAGGGGTGCCTGCCCTTGGTGTGTCTTTTCCATTCCAGAATTCCCCTGCCCTTTTTGCCATTCATTTCTCTTCCTTGAACCTAAAACCATGAAAAAAACGATTGCATTCCTCCTCTTCCTCCTGCTGCAGCAGCTTGCTTGGGCGCAGCAAACTGGCAGAATCACCGGCACCGTGCAAAGCCCGGACCGCAAACCGCTAGAAGCCGCCACGGTCTCCTTGCTGAAGGCACAGGACAGCAGTTTGGTCAAAATCAGCATTTCAGAAGCGGATGGGAAATTTGAACTAGAAAACCTGAAACCGGGCAACTATCTGGTGGCGGTGAACGCAATGGGGCACAAAATCTACCAGAGTTCAGTAGTCACGCTGGAGGCTTCTACCCCCTCGCTGGCGCTGCCCACTATTCAGTTACAGGCTGATGGTGGCAAGGTGCTTCAGGAAGTGACGGTGACCAGTCAGAAGTTGTTTGTGGAGCAGAAGATTGACCGCACGGTGGTGAACGTGGGTGCCCTGCTCTCCAATGCCGGCACCAGCGCCCTGGAAGTACTGGAGAAATCGCCGGGCGTGTTGGTGGGCGAGAACGGAGCCATCAGCCTGAAAGGCAAAGCCGGCGTGGTGGTGTTCATTGACGACAAACCCACGTACCTGGCGGGCTCCGACCTGGAAAACTACCTCCGCTCGCTGCCTTCGGAGACGCTGGAGCAGATTGAGATTATGACCAACCCACCGGCCAAATATGACGCAGCCGGCAATGCCGGGGTCATCAACATCAGAACCAAGAAGCTGACAGTGAAGGCGTTCAACGGAAACCTGAACCTGAGCTACGGCAGGGGCAAGATGGGCAGAACCAGCAACAGCCTCAACTTGAACTACCGCAACCAGAAGCTGAATGTATTTGCTACTTTCTCGCAAACGGCCCAAAACAACTTCACTGACCTGAACATTGAGCGCCGGTACAAAACCGAGGGCGGCCAGTTGGAATCCATGTTCAGTCAGTACTCCTATCTGGTGCGGGGCTTTGAATCTTACGCCGGCAAACTGGGCCTTGATTTCTACGCGACTCCTGCTACTACGCTGGGCATTGTGGTGAACGGCCTACTCAACCCCTCAGACAACAGCACTGACAATACCAGCCGCCTCCTGGATGCGAAGGGGCAGCTCACCTCCACCCTGGTGGCCGACAACGTGAGCCGGAATGAATTCCAGAACGGCAGCGTCAATCTGAACCTGCGGCACGAGTTCGGGAAAACCGGTCGTTCCCTGGGTGCCGACGTGGACTTTCTGGCGTATCGAACCGATGCGTCTCAGTTCTACCAAAACTTCCTCTACCAACCCGGCGGCGAGCTCTCCAGCCAGGACCAGTTAAATGGTTCCCTACCCGCCCAGATTGATATCTACACCGCCAAAACCGATTACAGCCATCCGTTCCAGAACGGGGTAAAACTGGAGCTGGGAGCCAAGGCCAGCTATATCCGGACAGACAACATCGCCGATTATCTCACCACTCAGAACGGCATTACCGCTCCTGATTACAACCTAAGCAACCACTTCAAGTACCGGGAGAACATCAATGCCGGGTACCTCAACCTGAACAAAGACTTCAAGCAGTGGGCGCTGCAGGCCGGGCTACGGCTGGAGAACACCGTTTCCAAGGGCAACCAGCTGGGCAACGCGGAGAAAAAAGACTCGTCTTTCACCCGAGACTACACGCACCTGTTCCCCACGCTGTACGTGCAGTACAAACTGGATACCACCGGCGCGAAAAGCCTGACCTTCTCCTACGGCAGACGCATTGAGCGACCCGTGTTCCAGGACCTGAACCCATTCCTGTCGCCGCTGGACAAGCTCACCTATTACGCGGGCAACCCTTTCCTGCTGCCCACCATTTCGCATAATCTGGAGGTGGCATACACGCATAACCTGGTGACGGCTTCGGCCAGTTACAGCCGCTCCACTGACCTAATCAACGAGACCATTGAGATTGTGAAAGAACGGGAAAACGATGGGCAGCTGGTGAACCGCTACTACAGCCGTCCCGGCAACATTGGCTTGGGCGAGTCATTTACGGTTTCCCTCAATGCCACCCATAATCCGGCGAAATGGCTTCGGTCCACGCTATACACGGAGCTTAGCCATAACCGCTTCGACAGCAAGTTGTATGACACCTATCTCAAGACCAGCGGAAACTTCTTCTATGCCTCGCTTAACAACCAGATTACTTTTAAAAACGGCTGGAGCGCCGAGGTAAGCGGGCTGTACCGCACCGACCTTATCTACACCCAGTTCAAAATCGGGGGATATTGGCAGGCGAACGCCGGGGTGCAGAAACGCTTCCTGCAAGAGAAAGCCACGCTGCGCCTAAACGTCGCCGATCTCTTCTACACCAGAATCACTAACGGGGTCATCAACAATCTCGTCAACACCGAAGCCTGGTGGCGCAACGCCGGCGACTCAAGGGTAGTCACGCTCTCTTTTTCGTACCGTTTCGGGAAAACGGCCCAGAATCAGCCCAGCCGCGATACCGGAGGTTCTGAAAGTGAGCAAAACCGGGTCCGGAATTAAGCAGGCAAGCAGTATACAGAAAAGGCCCAGGTCCAGCCATGTCGCTGAGCCTGGGCCTTTTTCTGTGCCTCATCTTCTGCCTCCGTTTTAGGGCCTGTTTTCAGAAAAAGCCCCTGAAATGGAATGGAGCATCTGGGTAGTTTTCACTCAGCTACTTTTTAGAATTACCTTTTTACAAGCTGAATAGTAATTGGGAGTTAACGGCAGAAGGAGGGGAAAATGGTCATTCCAGTTTGCCCGCAAGTTCCTTTCACCGTGACAGGAAGTAGGTTCTGTTTTCATGGTGTTTTTCTAAAAACGCCCCCAAAACAGTTGAACGCACTTAGGTTAAGAATTACACATGAATTTGGAAATCAACCTCCCCGCCCCCGTGACAACCGCTACTTTACCAGTTAATTAAAGCAAGTGGGGGTATCGGTTGACAGGTCCTTATCAGATTTCCGTTTCGGGGCTGATTTAAGAAAAACAGCCTCGAAACGGAAAATGAGGTTCAGGCCTTGTTAGAAGTTTGCCCGCAGGGAAACGCCGTAGGTAGCCGGATTGCCCAACCGGGCCGCCCCGAAGTTGTAGGCGTAGTCAATGTACTTCTCGTCCGTAAGGTTTCGGCCCCAGAAAAAGACCTCGTACCGTTTGGCTTGCACGCCAACCCGGGCGTTGAACGTGCTGAATCCCTCCTGCGTGAGTTGGTTGGCCACGTCAAAGTATTGCTGCCCTAAGTACCGCCACTCGCCCCGTACCACTAGGCGCAAGTTCTGATTTCTACCCAGGCCGTAGCCGTACTGCAGGGCCAGCATGGACGTGACATCTGGCGTGAAAATCTGTTTGTTTCCTTCCAGGTTCACTTCTTCGCCGTCTGAGGTGGCCATAAGGCGGGTGTACTGGGCATCTGTGTACCCGAAGCTGTAGCTGGCTTCCAGGCCTTTGGCCGGGGTGGCGTTCAGTTCCAACTCAACACCTTTGCTTTCCAACTCGCCTACGTTGCGGGTAATGACAATAGCGTCGGGCAACACCAAAGTGGGCACCTGGGCATCGGTTACCTGGGTGTAGAACGCTGAGATGTTCGCCGTCACCCGGTTCTGGAGGAAAGCCGTTTTCAACCCGATTTCGAAGTTGTTGCTGTATTCTGGGTCATAGGCGAACAACGGCGGCTGCGACGGATCTGAGGAGAGCTGCGAGATGCCGCCCGTCCGGAAACCGCGGCTGTAGGAGCCGTACACGTGGTAATCGTCTGAGAGGTGGTACGCCAGACTGGCCTTGGGCGAGAAAGCCTTGAAACTGGCTTTGGAAGAAGTATCGGGAAGTATGACCATGGATTCCTCGCCATCCATTTGCATCTCGCCCCTAATGGCTTGTTTGCGGTGCTCATAGTCGTAGCGCAGACCGGCGGTGAGTTCCAGTTTAGGCGTCAGTTGGTAAGTTCCCTGCCCGAAGAATGCGGTTCCGTAGCTTTGGCCTTCGTTGATGTTGATGCTGGTGAAATTAGGGAAAGGCGCGCCCACCAGTTCGCCATCTTCCCCAAAGTGCGTGCCCTGTTTCACGGGGTTGTCATGGAAGAAGCCGTAGGCCCCGGCTACCCACTGCAAAGCAGAAGTAGAAGAAGCCGGGGAAGAAAACCGAATTTCCTGGGTGAGCACTTGTACTTTGTTCCAGCCGCCGCCATAGTTATTTACCACTCCCACGCCGTCAATGGGCGAGAAGTCGCCGTCCAGCGGTTGGTCATAGACGCGGGAATTGGATTGGTAAGCCGTCTGGGAAGTAAAGTTGAAAGCGCTGCCGATGTGGTTCACGATTAAAGACCCGTTGAACGTATTGTCAATCATTTTTCCGGTGGAGTTCTGGTTCACCTCAAACGGATGCGCCAGGGCTTCGTCAATGCTGGAGGCCAGGGTGAAAGCGCCGCGGTTCCGATTGGCGCTGTGTTTGGCGTTCAGAGTAAAATTCCACCGGGAGTTAAGCAGGAACTTGAGGTAATAGTTGCCTACAAACACGTGCTGCTCGTCAAATTTGGTGTCATTGAAGGTGTTGGTGTAGAACCCGTCCTGCTTTCTGAACAGGCCCGAGGCCCCCAAAAACAGCTTGTCTTGGATCAACGGCGTTCTCACCCCCAAACTGTAGCGCTGCTGCCCGTAATTCCCGAAATCAAGCGAGGCAAAACCGCTGGTGGTATTGCTGGGTTGCCGCGTGATGATGTTGATGACCCCGCCCATGGCGTTTCGGCCGTACAGAGTGCCCTGCGGACCGCGCAGCACCTCTATGCGCTCCACGTCCAGCAACTCGGGCAGGTAAGTATCCAGGGTGAATTGGTTGACCCCGTCAATGTAGGTGGCCACGGCCGGATCATACGAGGTAGTGGAAATACCCCGGATGGAGGTCACGTTCCGGTTGTCGCCGGGGTCTGAGCTATACAGGTTGGGAATGATGGCGGTGATGTCGCGGGTATTCCAGAGGCGGTACTCCTGCACTTGGCGGCCGGAAAGCGCCGTGATGCTGGCGGGTACCCGCTGTACATCTTCCTCTACTTTCTGAGCGCTTACCACTACTTCATCTAAGCGCTCGGTAGCCGGGGCTAACTGAACCACCATATCGGTTTGGCTTGCCTGCACCTGAACGGTTTGGGTGGCAGCGGCATACCCAAGCGCGCTTACTTGCACCGTATAGTTGCCCGCCGGTAGGCTGGTAAAAAGAAACTGACCCTGCTGATCAGAAACGGCACTCAGGTGGGTATTCAATACCCGAATACTGGCTCCGGTGAGGCCGGTTGCGTTGCGGTCCTGCACCGTTCCGCGCAAGGAACCGGAGGTTTGACCGTACCCGAAGGAAATACTTAAAAGAACGAAAACGAACAGGGGAATAACTACTTTGAATTTCATAAAAAGCGATGCTCTGGAATACATCCAGAAGGTGAGTAAAAGAAAGCAGCAGCTTCACCAGGATGAACCTGATCAAGCTGCTCTCTATCTGTCTTTGATTTAGTTTTAAGCTCTTTTTCAGAAAACAGGCGCAAAACGCTTCCGTGCATTTTCTTCAAATTACTTCAGCCTATTCCATCATAGAAAACCGAAGAAAGAAGTTGTCAAGCTGCAAGCGAGAAGCTCCTGAATTTCATAACTAAGCCGCCGCGTATTTTGAATCTTGCACGTTCTTGTTTCTTCTGGACCGCATGTACAGGAACAGCCCCGCAAAAGCGACCGCCAGAATAATGGGAATAATCAAGGTAGCCTGAAGCACCTCGGGGCCCGCCAGGTTCCGGGCGTTGTTCAGGGCGTCCGCCATCTCGGTGCCCGGAGCCGCTTTCGCGTATTCCTCCAGATTAGCACCGGCGGGCAAACGATCGGCCAGGATTCCGTCGTAGAAATTACCCATGAAGATAGTGTAGATGGAAACTGCGAACATACCGGCCCCGCCCATCAGGTTCAAGCCCAACGCACCCGATTTGGGGATGTTTTCGGCCACAAAGCCAATCATGGTCGGCCAGAAATACGTCACGCCCAAACCGAAGATAATAGCGGCAAAGAAGATGGAATTACCGGTTAAGGTGCTCAACAAATAAAGGCCCAACGCTGAAAGGATGGCGGAGACACATAATACCCCGGAAGGGCTCAGTTTATGGACTACGGGTTCGGCAAAGGCTCTCCCCAATACCTGCACACCGGCCGTGAGCGTTAAGATCAAAAGGGCGTTGTCGGTTACGTTTTTCAGGAGAACGTCAATCCATTGGCCGGTAAACAACTCGGTGATGGCCGTTCCGAACATGCAGATGAACATGAAGAGGAACAGCGGCGACAACACCGCTTTATACATATCGGCGGTGGTATAACCCGAGGCCACACGCTCGGTCACCGGGAAATCAAGTTTGGAGAACAGGAACCCGTAAATGAGGGTCGGAATCAACATCACCGCTACCTGCAGTTGCCAGCTTACCTCTAAATTGGTCAGGAAGAACACCAGCAAGGTGCCAATCACCGCCCCACCGGGAAACCACAAGTGGAAATAGTTTAGGCGGGTGGTTTTGTTTTCCGGGTACAGCGTAGCCACCAGTGGGTTACAAGCCGCTTCTACCGTTCCGTTGGCCAAGCCCACGCACAGGGTAGACAGGAACAAAGTCCAATAACCCTGGGCGAAGATGGTGAGCAGAATCCCGACCAGGTGCAGGACAAAGGCGGCCACCAACAAGCGTTTCATGCCAATCACATCCACCACAAAGCCTCCAATAATAATGGCCAAAGGGAAACCCCAAAACGCCGTGGCGGTGATGGTACCCAGTTCAGAGGCGTTCAGTTGAAAGTCTACCCCCAACTGGTTCAGAATTCCGGCCCTGATCCCGAAGGACAGCGATGTCACCAATAAAGCCAGACAGCTGGCCCAAAAGAGCTTTGATCGTTGAATGTTTTGCATAAAACAGAGTTTGTTAGAAGGTTTGCTTGTTCGTTAAAAAGTGTACAATACAGGAAGCATATATAACAGTGGTGTGAAGATTATACAGCAAATGTAGAGACGCAACACCTTGCGTCTCGGCTCCAAGGAACGCACGTGAACGCCAGACGCAAGGTGTTGCGTCTCTACCAAAAGGCCGCTCTTTAACCATCCTACATTTCACACGAGTGCCGTTTATCTTTCTTGATGCTACTTGAATGGGAGCCGCCTACGGAAAGCAGTCCTATTTTAAGACTACTTTCCGGAAATCAACTCAAATCTAGGACAAGCCCAGAATCTGCTTGTTCAAGGCTTCATCCACGCCCGAGGCCGCAAAGTCATCAAAGGCTTTCTCGGTGACCCGGATGATGTGGTCTTTGATGAAGATAGCTCCTTCGCGGGCTCCGTCCTCGGGGTGTTTGATGGCGCACTCCCATTCCATCACCGCCCAACCTTTGAAGTCGTAGGCGGCTAGTTTGCTGAAAATGCCCTTGAAATCAACCTGACCATCGCCCAGTGAACGGAAGCGGCCGGCGCGGTCTATCCAGCTTTGGTAGCCGCCGTACACGCCCTGCTTTCCAGTAGGATTGAACTCAGCGTCTTTCACATGGAACATCTTGATGCGCTCGTGGTAGTGGTCAATGTAGGCCAGATAATCCAGGCACTGCAACACGAAGTGCGAGGGGTCATACAGCAAGCACGCCCGCGGGTGATTGTTCACCTTCTCCAGGAACATCTCATAGGAAATGCCGTCGTGCAGGTCTTCGCCCGGATGGATTTCGTAGCACAGGTCCACCCCGTGCTCGTCATAGGTATTCAGAATGGGCGTCCAGCGCTTGGCTAGCTCGGTGAAACCGGCTTCCACCAGACCCGCCGGGCGCTGCGGCCACGGGTACACGGTGTGCCACAACAGCGCGCCACTAAAGGAGGCACTCGCATTCAGACCCAGGTTGCGGGAAGCCTGCGCGGCATAGGTTAACTGCTGCACGGCCCACTCGGTACGGGCTTTGGGGTTGTTGCGATACGCTTCCGGCGCGAAGCCGTCAAACAGCTGGTCATAGGCTGGGTTCACGGCGACCAACTGTCCTTGCAAGTGCGTGGACAGCTCGGTGATTTTAAGGCCGTGGCTTTCCACCAGGCCCTTGATTTCATCGGCGTAGGTTTTGCTTTCGGCGGCTTTCTGTAAATCGAAGTAACTGGTGGCCCAGGTAGGAATCTGCACGCCTTCAAAGCCTAGGCTTTTGGCCCATTTACAGATGGATTCTAAATCATTGAACGGGGGATTCTCTCCCAGAAACTGCGCCAGGAAAATTGCGGGTCCTTGTATAGTGGTCATATCTCTGCTAGATGGTGAATTCAATCCATTTATTTTCTGACTGCCCCGAGGCAATCACTTGCTCAATAAAGGCCATGCCGCGCACGCCTTCCTCAATGCCGGGGTAATCCTGCGCCTCGGCGGGCGCCTCTTCGCCGGTGAGGCGGGCTTTCACGCACAGCGCGAAGTTGCGGTACAGGTTGGCGAAGGCTTCCAGGTAACCCTCGGGGTGACCGCCGGGCGTGCGGGTGTTGTGCTGGGCGTAAGAGCTCACGTTTCCGCCACCGGTGCGGTAAATCTCGGCGGGGCGGTCCAGCCATTTCACCAGCAAGGTGTTGGCGATGTCCTGCTGCCAGTCCAGGCCGCCTTTCTCGCCGTATACGCGTATTCTCACGTTGTTCTCCTCGCCGGCCGCAATCTGAGTGGCGAACAGCACGCCGCTGGCGCCGTTGTTGAATTTGAGCAGCGCCGCACCGTCATCGTCCAATTGACGACCTTCCACCACCACGTTGATATCAGCGCAGATCTGGGTTACCTCCAGGCCAGACACGTACTCGGCTAAGTTGAACGCGTGCGTCCCGATGTCGCCCATGGCCCCGGCGATGCCGCTTTGTTTGGGGTCGGTGCGCCAGGCGGCCTGTTTGTTGTCGCCGCCTTCCTCAAAGGTGCTCAGCCAGCCCTGCGGATACTCCACGTACACTTTTCTAATTTTGCCCAGTTTCCCAGAGGCCACCAGTTGGCGGGCTTCTTTCACCATGGGGTAGCCGGTGTAGGTGTGCGTGAGGCAGAACAAGTTGCCGGTTCTTTCCACCACTTCCCGCAGTTGCAGCGCCTCCTCCAAAGAGAAGGTCATGGGCTTGTCCAGGATCACGTGGAAACCACTCTCCAGCGCCAGTTTGGTAGGCTCAAAGTGCACGTGGTTGGGCGTGACAATGCTGATGACCTGCACGCGCTGGTCTTCGGGGAGTTGCTGCTCTTTTTCGTAAAGCTCCTGGTAGGATCCATATACTCTGTCCGGGGAGATGCCCAGCAGCTGGCCGCTGGCTTTCGATTTCTCTGGATTGCTGCTGAACGCGCCGCAAACCAACTCGTATTCCCCGTCTATTCGGGCTGCAATGCGGTGGACCGCGCCGATAAACGCGCCTTGTCCGCCACCTATCATTCCCAGTCTGAGTCTCTGGTCTGTCATTCGTTTTATGTGTTAGGTTGTGTATGAATCGCTTCTAATATAAACTTCCTTCCTGTTTTAGCCCTACTTTCTCAGAAACAGGCCTGAAACGCCCCTCGGTTTACCCCGGGGAAGATGTCCTGGTCTTGTAGAATTTATAGCCGAACAGGAAGATGACCGCGTAGCAGGGAATGGGCAGATAATAGGCGGTGGCCACGTCATGGTCGGCCACCAAGCCCATGATGGGCGGAAATACGGCTCCTCCCACTACGCCCATGATGATGAAGGAAGAAGCCTGCTGGGTTTTAGACTCCATTTCTTTCAGCCCCAGACTGAAGATGGTAGGAAACATGATGCTGAAGAAGAAATTAATCAGCAGCAAGGCCACAAACGAAACGGTTCCCCAACTCTGCGCCACCAACACACACATTAAGATGTTCGCCAGGGCGTAGGTTGCCAGCAGTTTGTGGGGAGCAATGTACCGCATCAGGAAAGCCCCGGAGAAACGCCCCACCATCATCATGACCATGCTCAAAGAGAAATAGTAAGAAGCCATCTCGGCCGGAAGTCCCATTTTTTCTTTCCCGTAGGTGATGAAGAACGCCCAGGTGCCGCCCTGTGCCGCCACGTTGAAGAACTGCGCAATGCAGGCCCACACGAAATGCCGGTGCTGAAACAGGCTTTTGGGCTTGTTTTCTGAAAACAGGCCATTTTCAGCATACCCGGCTTCGGCGGGGCTTTCATGCGGATCTACCAGCGCCGGTACTTTCACGAACGCAAACGCGATGGCCAACAGCAAAATGACCGACCCGATGATGGTGTACAGCAGTTCCACGGAATCCAACTCGCCCGGCGTACCGGTGCGCAACAGAAAATAGCCGCCAATGACGGGCCCTATGATCGCTCCCAGCCCATTGAACGCCTGCGCGAAGTTCAGGCGCTGGTCACTGGTGCGCTGATCGCCCAGCGAAGCGATGAATGGGTGCGCAACCGCTTCTAACGTTGCCAATCCGCACCCCAGAATGAAGAGCGCCGCCCGGAAGAAATTAAAGGACTCGGCGGCCGCCGCGGGCACAAACAAAAATGCACCAAGGGAGTACAGGCCCAAACCCAGCAACACGCCCATCTTGTACCCGAACCGTTTCATGAACAGCCCCGCCGGAATGCCCATCAGGAAATACGCCCCAAAAATGGAAAACTGCACCAAACCAGACTGCGCCTTGGAGACCTTGAGCACCTCCTGAAAGTGGGTGTTCAGCACGTCGCCCATGGTGATGGCGATGCCCCAGAGCATGAACAACGACGTCACAAACACAAACGTGACCAGGTACTTCTTCTCCGTGAAAGCAGGTTTACTTTCCGCCTGATATCCAGCAGTGGTCACAGGCTTAGTGGCAGTCACTTGTGTCATGGGCAGTACCTTTGGTGAGACATTGTATGAAGATAAGGTTTATTCCGAAGGGTTTCCTTATTGAAAGTAAGAAGAATGGCTCTATTTCACTTTGTTAGCTGTTAAAGAGGAGCCCGCACTTCTACCCTGCGGCGTAAAGGTGACCGTTTTCAAAAGTGGCCTATTGTTTCCACCGGCAGTCACTTCCTTACAGAGGATGTACACGTCTGTCGTGCGCAAATTCATGGGAACCTGAATGGGAATACTAGTGCTCACGATCTGCCCTTTTATCCCGAAGGCCATCCGGCCACTGCCTATTTTCTGCCCGTTTACCTGCCCAATTCTGACTTCCACGACATAGGTGCCCAGGTACCCACTGTTCACCGCAGACAGCTCAATAGAGCCGATGTCGGTTAAATCCAGGTTTTCTTTGATCCAGCCATCGCTGGCCGGGAACACCAGGTATTTGCTTCCTGCGGAGTCTTTACTGGTAAAGCCCTTCACTTGCTTGAATTCAGACACATCCATCCGGTTGCTTCTCAGTTGCACGAAGTTGGAGCCCATCAACGGTTTCAAGCCGGTGCCGCCCTCATGGGTATAAGTGGCGGTGAGCTTCAGGACGGTGTTTTCTTTCTTCTGCTCTTCTACCCTAGGCACAACCTCTCCCTTGGCCGGAAGCGAAGGTTTGGTGCTGGTCGGGCTAGCCAGCGAAAGAATCCAGGAGACGATCTGCCGGGCATCGGACTCTGACATGTCTGGGTGCGCGGGCATGGCATTCTCGCCCCACACGCCACCACCGCCTTTGATGATCTTGTTGGTGAGGTGCGAAGTGGCCTTGGGATCTTTCAGATAACGTTTGGAGACGTCTACGTAAGCCGGCCCAATGGATTTCTCGTCTATTTTGTGGCAGCCTTTGCAGTCTGAGTTTTCCATGAGCGTTCTGCCTACCAGGGTAGCGGAGGCCACCTGGTGCCCCATGGAGGCGCCGGCTAAGTCTTTGCCTTCCACGTATTCAGCCGACACGTAAAGGTTTTGAGGCTTCACCTGCCCTCCCGGCGTGTTGACGTGCACCTGGTACCGGATAGGCGTTCCCTCAAAATAGAAGCTGCGGTTGCCCGGCAAAGCCACCAAGACATCGGGCTGCTCATTACCGGCGTACACCGTGACGGCTTTTCTGCCGGAGGTCGCTTTCTCCGGGTCGGTGACTTCTACCATGATGTCATAGTCGCCGGCCCGGGTGAAGGTGTGTTCAAGTTGCGGGGTATCGGTCAGTTTCCTTAGCCCGTTAATGGTCCAGAGGTATTTCAGGTTATCTTTCTCCGGATCGGCCACTTCTACGGTAGCGGTAACCGTGAAAGGAAGCAAACCGCTTTGCCGGTCTACCGTTAGGTTCGTGATTTTGGGAGGCCGGTTCCCGGAAAGGTAATCCACTCTGGAGAGGGCCGCGTCTGGGTTGCCGGTGAACCATCCTTTGCCATATTCCAGAATGTACAGCTTTCCGTCAGGCCCCACTTCCATGTCCATGATGGCCGCGAACTTCTCGTTTTCCATGAAGGGCTCCATTTTATCAAAGTCGCCATTTTCCTTCATGGTAATTACTTTGATCCAGTCTCTGATCCAGTCATAGATAAAGAGCTTGCCGTGGTAATATTGGGCATACCGGCTGTTTTCCGGGAACAGATCGGTGTAATAAACCGGACCGGCCATGGCGTTACGCCCACCCGTGCCTACCTGCGGGAATTCCGGGGAAGCATCGTACGGGTACCAGATAAACGCCGGCTGGGCCGGTGGCAAATTCACGATCCCGGTGTTATTGCGGGAGTCATTCACCGGTTTCGCCGGGTTGAAAGCCTCCGCAGAAGCCCCGGTGCCGTAGTTGTATCTGCGGTAAGCATAATTATCCGCCACGAAAAGCGGCCAGCCGTAGTTTCCTGCTTTACGGGCCTGGTTTACTTCATCGTACCCTTTGGGGCCTCTGGTGGCCAGGCTATCGGTTTTGGCATCTGGTCCTACCTCGCCCCAGTACAGGAACCCGGTTTTCTGATCCACCGAGATGCGGTACGGGTTGCGGTGGCCCATGGTATAGATTTCGGGTCTGGTTTTCGCCTGTTTTCCAGGAAACAGGTTGCCCTTCGGGATACTGTAAGTTCCGTCCTCATTCACCTTGATCCTGATCACCTTGCCGCGTAAATCATTGGTGTTACCGGAGGTTCTCCGGGCATCATACTGCAAATGGCCCTCCCGATCATCTAAAGGCGCGTAGCCCTTATTGGTATAGGTCTGGCCTTTTTCATCAAAGGGCGTGCTGTTGTCTCCGGTAGACAGGTACAATAATTTGTCTGGCCCAAAGGCAATGGAGCCGCCCGTGTGGCAACAGATCTGGCGCTGCGAATACAGTTCCAGTACGATCTTCTCAGAGGCCATATCCAGTTTGCCATTCCTGAAAACGAAGCGGGAAAGCCGGTTCACCGATGTATCTGCCGGGCTGTAGTACAGGTAGATAAAGTTGTTTTTGGCAAAGTCCGGATCTTTGGCCAGCCCCATCAAGCCCTCCTCCGCGTTAGCGTCTGAGCTGGACGTATGGTACACATCCAGAAAGCCCGCCTGTGTCAAAGAGCCATTGCTCTGGTTGTAAAACATGAGCTCGCCCCGGCGCTGGGCTATCAGAATATCCAGGTTAGGCAGAACGGCCATCTCGGTAGGCTCCGTAAACTTGCCCTGTGTCAGCACATGTTTCACGAAACGGTCCTCTTCGGGCACGCGCAGGGCGGTTGCTTTCTCGTAATTCAGTTCTTTGTTGTCGCCCATGGCGTATTGCAAACCGGCCAGCAGGTGCTGCAGGAACAGCTGGTCCTGGTAAGATTCCTCGGTGTGGCCCAAAGCAGTGTAGAAGGCGCGGCCGCCCTCAAAGTCATGGTACCAGGCCACCGGGTGATTGTCGCCATTGGTACCGCCTTTGTAACTCTTCTCGTCAAGCGTCAGCAGCACCTTCACGTCTTTGCTCAGGTTCTTGAAGTTGTACCACTCGTCTTTTCTTTTCCACTCCTTGGGCAAGTGCTCGGTGGCTTTGTTTTGCTCGTCGGTTACCCGCACAATGGCTTCCTGCTGCTCAGGGTGGCCGTTGAAGTAGGCTCCCACCAGACGGCCGTACCAGCCCCAGCCATACTCGGTGTCTGTGGAGGAATGCACGCCCGCGAACCCGCCCCCGGCCTGGATGTAGCGTTCAAAGTCCGCTTCCTGGTAATGGTTCAGCACATCGCCGGTGGTGTTCAGGAACACCACGGCGGCGTATTTCTTGAGTGAATCTTCCTGAATGTAGGCGGCGTTGGTGGTGGTGTCTACCGCGAAACCGTTCTTCTGTCCCAGCTCCACAATGGCTTTGTTGCCCTCGTCAATGGCCGAATGGTGATAGCCGCTGGTTTTGCTGAACACCAGAATTCTGGGATCGCCGTCCCGCTTGCCGCAGGAAGAAAGCAGCACCAAAGCCACGAACGCAAACAGCCCGGAAACGCGAATCCCTTTTGGGCCTGATTTCCCCAAAACCGCCCCGAAACGCAGCCGTGACAGAAAAACCGCAATCTGGGTGAAAAGAACGGGGGTTAAACTTGATTTTCCCGAAGTCGAAGCTGACTTGATGTGTGCCATTTTGGAAGCGAATGAGTGTAGCGAAAGAAAAATAGAAAATCTGAAATCCGAGGGTGTGGGCCTGGTGCCAACTCCTATTCAGCGTCTGTTTTAGGCCCTATTTTCTAAAACTCGGCTTAAAACAGAAGCGCAGGGCACCGGCCTACTTACAGCTCCCTGATCCAGATATTGCGGTAGCTGACCGGGTTGCCGTGGTCCTGCAGACTGATGGGTGCCTTGCCGTGGGCCTTGTATTCGGGCAAGCCGATGTACTCGGTGGGGCCTTTCAGATCCACGTTGTTCTGCACCAGCACCCCGTTGTGCAGCACCGTCACGCGGGCCGGCGAAAAGAGCGAGCCGTCTTCTTTGAACCGGGGGGCGGTGTAGATGATGTCATACACATTCCACTCGGTGGGCTTGTTCATGGCGTTTACCAGTGGCCGGTACTGCTTGTAGATACTGCCGGCCTGGCCGTTGGAGTACGTGCGGTTGTTGTAGGAATCCAGCACCTGCACCTCGTAGCGGTCTTGCAAAAAGATGCCGCTGTTGCCGCGTCCCTGGCTCGTGCCTTTTACCTCGTCCGGTGCGCTCCACTCCACGTGCAGCTGAAAATCCCCGAATTCCTTTTTGGTGGTGATGTCGCCTTTGCCCACCGTGAAGGCCCCGTTCTTCACTTCCCATTTCGCGTCTCCGCTGCCGCCTTTGGCTTTCCACTCAGAAAGGTCTTTCCCGTTGAACAGAACGATGGCATCTGATGGAGCGGCATTGTTCACGCCCGGGGTTACTTTGCGCGGCTCGGGCTCCCAGAACTCGGTCATCTCGGGCACCATCTTGGGCGGTTTGGGCGTTTCCTGGGCATTTGCCTGAAAGCCAACCAATATCCCGATGGAAAGAAAGGCGAAAGAAAACTTAGAAGTAAAAGAAGCGGACATAACGATTGATTTCATTTTAAAGGCTTTTTCTGAAAACGAAGGCCAAAACGCCCCGTCAGGTGGGTGACTATCTTAAGGTATTAATCCAAGCGGCAATCTTGAGCGCTTCGCCTTTGGGCACCTGCGGCATGGGCGGCATGGGCGTGGCGTAAGTGGGCCAGTTTTCCGGCTTGGGGTTATGGATGAGCTCTACAATGCGCTGGTTCGTGTACTTCCGCTTCGCGATTTCCCGGAACCCCGGGCCCACCTGTTTCTTCTCGGTGGTATGGCAGGCCAGACAGGTGTTCTTGGCCAGCAGCGGTTTCACCTCATTGAACGTCAGCACCACGGGGGCGGCATTGGCTTTCGAGGCAGGCTTAGTCGCCGTGGCAGTGGCTTTTTTAGCTGAATTAGCAGCGCCAGTTTTTTCAGCGCCAGCGTTGGTTTTAGCTGCCGGTTTGGTCACCGTTTTTTTGGCGGCCACGGCCGAGTTCTTGGTGCTCACTTCTTTCAAAGCCAGCTTCTCCCCTTCCGGAATGGCGTTCAAGGTATAGTAAGCGGCCGGATGCACCAGGGTATAGTAATTCTCCTTCGCGCGCACGCCGTCCAGTTTGAGCAGGTGAATGTAACCTTCGCGCAGATTATCCACGAGTAAACGGGCTTTCAGGCCATCGTCTGACAGCTTTACGCCCTTAATGGCCAGCTGCTTTGTATTCACGGGCGGGCTGCCGTACACGGGATGGTATTTGTAGATGTAGCTCTCCACGGAGTAGGAAGCCAGATCTTCGGCTGATTTTCTATCTACTGGCGCGGTAAACTCCACCTCAAAGCCGTCGGGCTTGGCGCTCACGGTGCGCATTTCAAAGGGCACTTTGTTGTTCCAGATGAGGCGTTGCAGGCCTTCCATGGCCTCGCCGGCGGCTCCCCACCCGCGGGCGGTTTCGCCCACAAACAAGGACTTGTCTTTCGCCCAGGCCATGCGCAACACCCCCGACTGGAAACCGCTCCGGAAATCAAAGGCCACGCCCTGGTACTCGCCTTTCACTTTCTCCAGCACCACCCGCATGATTTTGCTCTGCCCCTGGTCACCCACCAGCAATTGCCCCTCAAACGGCCCGAAATGCCCTTGGGGAATCTGAAGCGGCTCTGAGTTAGAGATGCCCAAAATGCCGTGGGGCAGCCAGACGGCCGGTAACTGCATGGCTGGGAACTGCTTTTTCATGTCGAACATGGTCTGGTAGGGCTCGTTCACCTTGTTCTCCGGTTTCACGTGTCCGCCGCTGGCGTCTTTCTCAAAACGCGGGTTTATTTTGGCATATACTTGTTCCTGGCTCATTTTCACCGGTGAAGCAGGTTGGTTCGCCCAGCGCAGACCGCCCGGGTGCACCGTAAAGGCTCCTTTTTTCACGTGCCACACCCCGCCGGAGCCCACCCAATCGCCCTGGTTTTCGGTGTAGAACATTTCGTCGTTAACCAAGCCAATGCCCGCGGGGGAGCGCATACCGGTGGCCCAGGGCTCCATTTTGCCTTCCGGGGAGATGTGCAGCATCCAGCCCCGCCACGGCACCAGGCTGGTCGCGTGCCACCAAGGATCTGGGAAGCCCAGGTTGGTGGTCACGAAGAATGACCCGTCTTTGGCGACTTTGGGCCCGAAACTGTATTCATGGTAATTTCCGGACAAGGGCCAGGCGTACACGGTCTCGAACAGATCGGCTTTGCCGTCTTGGTTGGTGTCCGTGAGTTTGGTGAGTTCGCCGCGCTGGGCGCAGTACAGGGAGCCGTCTTTGTAGGCCAGCCCCAGCACCTCGTGCAGCCCGGAGGCGAACTTGCGGAAGTGCGGTTTAGGGCTGGTGGGATTCTCCACAATGAAGATGTCTCCCCGGCGGGTGGAAATCCCCAAGTCACCATTGGGCAGGATCACCAAACCACCCACTTCCAGCAACGTGCCTTCGGGCGAGGGCACCCGCATGATCTTGAAAAAGTCTTCTTCCATAGGCGACTCCTGAGCATGTACCGCCGCGGGCCAGCCCAGGCACAAGGCACCAGCCAGGAGAATCGGTAAAAAAAGCTTCTTATGTCTTTTCATCATTGATAGGGCTCGCTAGAAAATCAAAAAAGAATGGAATAAGCCAGCTTGCTTTGCACCGGCACCACCAGTTCCTGGCGGCCCGCTACGGTGCGCACCATCGGCTTGGCGCCGGCGGCATCGTCTACCCGTACGTAGTAAGCTCTATCGTCTACCAGGTACAGCCCCTTGCCTATCTCCTCAATTTTGGCACCTTCCACCAAACGGGCCACTAAACCCGCCGCGGGGTTCTGCACGCTCAACTCACGCCGCAGTCCTTTTCCGTTTTCGATGATCCGGATGGCATCCTTCACCGAGGTTCCGTAGATATGGTACAGGAAAGTAGGCTCGGAATTCTGATCTAACTGGTAGCCTTTCGGACGGAAAGCAGTACCGGTGGTATCTTTAATCCAAGCGGTCTGGTCAGAGGCGAGGCGGGCCAGAGTGGTGGTGGGTTTCCCGAAGTACTGGAGCGAGCCGATGGCCTTGGAAGAACCGTCGCCACGCTCGTGCCACATGGGCGTGGCATCCAGGAAACCGCCGCGCCAGAGCTGCACAATCGTTCCGTTATCCAGGTCATAGGTATAATGCAGCTGGCTGGGACTCCCCACTGACACCGCATGCGTGACCCGATGGTTGCCGGGCAGGTCAATGAAGCTTCTCAGGATTGGCCTCTCCTTTACATCCACCAAAATGGGATCGATGTTCTCTGATAAAATTTCCTCACTTATGAGGAATTCCCGCACGCCCGGGCCCGCTATTTTCAAACCCAAGGCCGGAGTTCCCCAGTCCATGGTTTTGGAATAGAGCAGCTCAAACGGCACCTCGCCGGCGGGCAGCACCGCGGTTCCTCTCCCGTTCCAGGTTTTCATGGGCAGGATTTCCTGCTTGTTAACCCGGATGAGGCCTGCCCCAGCGGGGGTGTTCAGGTTGAACGTGTATTCGCCGGGCTCCTTCACCACCAAGGTTCCAGTGTAGCGCAGCAGGAACTGCTTGGCGTCATTGTCCAGCGTGGAGGTGAGAAGATTGGACGGCCCCTGCGGACCTTCGGCCTCAGGTGGCAGGCTGTCGTATTTGGGCTCTTTTTCGAATTTCCCCTTGAAAACGCGGTAGGTTAAGCCTTTCAGTTCTGGGCGGGGTTTGCTGTAGTGGCTTACTTGTATGTTGCGGAAAGCCACCGCGCCGTGGTCACCCTGCAGCCGAAGCGGACCGGTGGCTTTCTCGTCGTTGCTGATCGCGCCCCGGGTGGGTCCGAACAACTCCACATCTTCCTGAATAGTGACGCCGTTCAGTTCCACCAGCAGCAGTCTGGCGTTCTCTATTTTATTTCCGCTGGCGTCAAAGCGAGGTGCCTGGAAAGAGATCTTCAGGTGTTGCCACAGGCCCGGGGCGCGGCCGGCGTTCTGGCGGGGCGCGTAGCCCTGGTAGCCTTTCTGCCCTTCAGGGCGACTTTCGTCCCAACGCTCGTACACGCCCCCGTTGCTGGCTGCCGTACGTTCAGTGGTTCCCCAATTGTCGGCTAGTTGCAGCTCGTAGCGGCCTTGCAGGTAAATACCGGAGTTAGAACCCTTGGCCATCATGTAATCCAGTTCCAGGTCCAGGTCGCCGTGCTCAAAATTGGTGAGCAGATCCTGCCCTTTGTTTTTCCTGGTAGGCTGGTTCACCAGAATTCCTCCGCCGGCGCTGGTGGTAAACTTATTCTCCTCCGAGAGGCTTGCGCCAACGTTGGCAGCTACTTGCCAGCTTTTGCTTGGGTTCTGGAAAGAAGAAAGATCTTGAAGCGAGAGATCCCGGCTTTGGCTCTGGGTGCTCCCCGAGAACACCAGACAAGCCATCAGGGAACAGGCCATAGCCCCCCAGGTAGGTTTTGATTTCAGCGATTTCGGCATCAGGCGTGTTCTCACACTACTCTTGGTTTGGGATGACAGTTGGTGAAACGATTAGCGACCTCTCGGGAAAGGCAAGCAGCGCTCCTCGGGGCATTTCACAATTTTAATTAATTTATTCAATAACCGAGATTATCATTAAATTAAAAAATGTTTTAAAGACAGTTTTTAAAAGTTTAGCAAAAAATCAGCTTTCTCTAAGCACCTGAAAGGCTTGAATGACTGGGTTGCGTTTTTGCGCGTCTACAACGCCCAGGTTGCTGCACTCCCGCTTCGCCGTTCTTCCAGATCAATCTCCGGATGGAGAAATGTAGAGCAGAGGCAGTTTTTTCTCTGGAGCAAAGTGCCGGAGCATAATATTGATAAGGATGAAGCACCAATTCCGCGGGAAGAAAATCCGCTTCCTTCCTGCGAACAGCTCCGCCCCAACCGCATAGCCCATCTTTGCGGGCCATAAAAAAACCAGCTACGGCCTGTGCTACCGTAGCTGGTTTTTAGCTGTTTCCATAAATAATTATTGACCTGTCTTGACGATGCGTTTCTGACCTTAAATTCAGAAAAGAGCCCTAAAACGGAAAATCAAGAACTCAGGCGCGGCCCAGCAGCAAGTTCTTACCAGCCTGGCAAGCAAGTGCAAACGCGACTGGTTACCGGCTCTTCTGCGCCTTGGATTGGGTGAAAGGCGCCACGCCCGTTGGGTTTATTTTCAGCAGGGCACCCGTGGGGCTGTAGTTGAGGCTATCCAGGCACAGCTGCCGAAGGACGTATTCCGCTTTCTGCGGGAAGATGCGGTGATAAAGAATGTAGTCCTGGCCTTTTTCCCGAAACACGGTGTGGTGCCCCGGCCCGTAGGTGGTGCTGTCGGATGAGGTAGTCAGGATGGGGCTATTCTCCCCGGGCGTGAACGGCCCGAACGGCGTGTTACCTACGGCGTAGCCCACCCGGTACGTTGCGTCAATGGCTTTTCCCTCCGAGAACATGAGGTAGTATTTCCCATTCCGCTTGATCATGTGCGGGCCCTCAAAGTAATGCGGCGGCGTGACGTCTTTGGGCGTGCCGTCAAAAGTCACCATGTCTTTCTTGAGTTTCACCGCCATGCAGTGCCCGTTCACCCAGTTGAAGCCCGATCCCCAGTACAGGTAGGCGCTGCCGTCCTCGTCAATAAACAGATCCGCATCAATGTTGTGAACCTGCGGGAAATCTTTGGCGGCAACCAGGGGCGTGTTATCTGCTTTGGCGTTTTTCCAGGGCCCCAGCGGCGAGTTGCTCACCCCGGCCCAGATTTCGCTGCCCACCGAGACATACATGTAGTACTTGCCATTGGGCGCTTTCCTGACGGCAGGTGCCCAGACCATGGCTCCACTGGAGGTGGGGCTGGTGCAGGCTTTCTTAGTGGGCCAGTTCAGGTGCCGCTGGGTGAACGTCTTGAAGTCTTTGGTCTCAAACACCGCCAGTTCCTCCCCACCCCATGGGTCAATGGTGGCATAGATGTAGTAGGTGTCTTTCTCCTTCACCAGGCTGGGGTCCGCGAAATAGCCTTTCATGATCGGGTTCGAAATCAGACCTTTTTGCGCGAGCGCTGACGAGAAAGAAGCCCCTAGCAGGAAAAGGAGAAGGGCCGTTTTGGCAATGTTTTTGGAAAATCGCATCATAAACAGGTTAAAGATTAGTCCACCGAAGGTCTGGCTTGGACGGCTGTAGTTTTCACTTTCAGGACCGCTGGTTTCAGGCCCTTGGCTGTGGCCTTGAGGGTGACCTCGCCGGCTTCTTTGGTAGATTGGAGGATGATCTGGGCGAGGCCATTGAACAGTTTCCGTTTCCAGGGGCCGCTGGAGGTCACGATCTGGATGGTCCCCTTTCAGGTTGGCAACGGGCACGGTTTAGATCCTGGCCAGGAACTTCTCTTTCTCCAGCGAAGTAGGAAATGAAGGGCATGAGTGGCATTATAAAGCTGATTTAAACCTGTTTTGCTGAAACGACCGCCAGAACGGACATCGTAAAGAAAACTGTTTAGGACCTCTTTTCCAGAAACAAGCCCTAAAACGTGCATCGGGAAAACCCGCTTTGTTTTACAACCGGGACGGTGTCCAGCGGAAACAGCTTGCTGAAGGTGCTAATTCAGAAAGAAAGCCGCCTCAAGTAGTAATAAGGTGGCTTTCTTCCTGGAGAGAACCAGAGGATTTCCTCTGAGGAGAATATAGCGTCGTTTAGCCAAAAGGCCGCAAAACTGCGTCGTTCTTCGGCCCTAGCCTTTGATGAATCTGCGCACCAAGCGCACGATCTGATCGATCACCGCGCCCAGAGCCAACCCACCAATGCCACAGGCCACGGCTTTCGCCAGCCAGGCCAGCGCGGGGATATTGGCTAACGCATGCTCCAGGTCGTGGAGGGCGTGGCTCGTGAACGGGATTCCGTGGGCGATGATTTCCGCCCCTACCCACAACATGGCCGCCGTGCCCACATACCCGAGTATCTTGAGGAAGTGCGGCATGAAGGTGACAATGCCTCGGCCCATTTTCCGGACCTGCGGATGTTGTTTCTCTTTGGCTAGGTGCACGCCTATGTCATCGGCTTTCACCACCAATCCCACAAAGCCGTACACCGCCACCGTGATGAAAACCGCCACGCTAAACATCACCACAATCTGGTTGGTCAGGGCACTGTCTGCCACCGTGGAGTACGTGATGGCCACGATTTCCGAAGAAAGGATCATGTCGGTACGCACGGCTCCCTGGACTCTTTCCTTCTCCAGTTCCTCGGGGGTGATGACTTTCACCTCATCGGCGCCGTGGGCGTCCTCCTCGTGCTTGCTGAACATGGAATGGACTTTTTCATATCCTTCATAGCACAGGTACGCCCCGCCCATCATCAGAATAGGAGTAATGGCCCAGGGCGCGAAAAACCCGAGCAGCAGGGCCGCCGGACTTAAGAGCAGCACTTTGTTGATGAGTGATTTCTTGGCGATCTGGTAAATGATGGAAAGCTCCCGCGAGGGGTCCAGCCCCACCACGTATTTGGGCGTCACGGCGGTGTCATCAATCACGATGCCAGATACTTTGCCCGTGGTCTTGGCCACCTGGGCCGGCACATCATCCAAGGTTGCCGCGCTTACTTTCACCAAGGCAGCTATATCATCCAATAACGCAAGAAGTCCTGAAGCCATTCTATTTTCAATGAATATGAGGTAGATCTATTTATTTGCTCTTTTGGGGAGCGTTCTGACTGAATACGGCACAATTCATCCAATGGCGAATATTTAAGGCAGGCCTGCTCTTTTCAACAACTTCCCGTTTGAGCGAGTTAATGGTTTGCTCACTATTGGGAACAGGCATTTCTTAGATTTACGCAGGTCTGGATTTCCGTCACGTCTCGGAACTTTCTGCTCACCGGGTGAAAATACGATGCACCGGAAATTGCTGGTTTTGGACCGTCAGTACTGCGTTCTTTCCTGTGCCATCGTCCTGTGCACATTGCGTTTATCTCCCGAAACACCCGCTTACCTGCCATAAAAAGCCCGAAGAACGACACGAGTACGCAACCGCAACACGCCTGTCTAGCGGTAATATTACGAATAAGTCCTTTATGTGACACATAATCTGAGAAGAAGCCGCAGCTGTCCACCAGAAGCTATTGCTGAAGCTGGAGTCAACATCTTGATAGGCAAAGGAGAAAGTTAGTTCAAAAGCCAGAAGCTTTGTGGCAGCCGCACCCGAGTGGGCAAGCTTTGCAGGCCGTTGCGGAGGAAAAATGGTGGCTGGAACGTGGCGCAATAGATAAACCTGGCGCTCTGGCCTTTCTTCCAATGATTCAGGTTTTGGGCCTGGTTTCATGAAAACAGGCCCAAAACAGTTTTAGGACTGCCCTGTTGCGCATCCTTCCGGCGATATGCTAAAAGTGTTTGACAGCGGCAGTCATGGCTTACCCGCAAGCAATAGCTTTCGCAGGATTAACCCCGAATCTTACTCAGGCGGATAGAATCCAACGGAAAGAGAGAAGCTTTAGGGAAGCACTTTTGGCTATTCTCCAGAGAGGTGGATCAGAAAACGGGTGCCTTTGCCAATCTGACTGTTGACGTCTATGCGTCCGCCCATGGAATCCAGGTGCGACTTCACCAGGAACAGCCCCATGCCGCGGCCTTCCGAGTGGGCATGGAAGCGTTTGTACAGCTTGAACACGTTGTTGCGGTTCTTCTCCATATCAAAGCCAGACCCGTTGTCCAAAAAGAGGATGGCGGTATCAGAGGCAGTTTCTTTCCGGCACGTGATGCCCACTTCCAGCCGACGCCCCTCGGCCCGGTACTTGATGGAATTAGACAGTAGGTTGGAAAAGATGCTGTACAGGTACGCTTTGTTGACGTGTACCGTCAGGCCGTTGGGGATGTCAATGTTGACGGTGGCGCCCACCTCCCGGAGTTGCTCTTCCAAAGCCGACATGGCCTGCAGGATTACTTCCTTGATTTCCACCTTTTCCCGCCCCACGTTACTGTGCCGGTCCCTGATGCTCAGAATGGTGTTCATGTCTTTCAGCACCGCATCCATCCGGTAAAGGCTCAGCCGGAGGTACGAGAGCGATCGGTCAAAGGCGGTCGAGTTCCGGTCAGCGGTGGAGAGCATGCTCGCCAAACCTATCGCATTGGCGATGGGGCTGCGCAGGTTATGCGACACGATATAGGTGAACTGCTGCAGGTCGCTGTTTTTGCGGTGCAGGTCCTTAGTTAGTTCAGAAAACTCCATTTCGGTTTTGTCCGCCTCCGTTCCCTTTGGCAGCTCAGCAGCGCCGGTTCTTTCCGGGAATGCTTCACGGGAGGTTTCTGCCGGCTTCTGCTCACTGCCCGCAGTTCTGCGCCCGTAGTTGGAAAGGCCCGTAATGTCACGCCCCACACAGAACATCAGCCCCTCATCCGCACACCAGGCCGCCGACCACAGGATACGCACCTCCGAACCGTCTTTATGGATAAACCGGTTCTCCAGATCGCGCCGCCGGAAACCACTGGAGACAACCCGCAGCGCCATCTGGGTTTCAGTCAGATCCTGCGGATGCAGTAATTCTGTGTAATGCCGCCCTTCCAGTTCCCAGGCTTTATACCCCAACATACCGGCACAAGCCTCACTCGCGAAGGTGTAAAAACCATCCGCATCCAGGGTACAAAACAGGTCTAAGGACAACTCCGCCATCTTTTCCCAGTTACAGCGGCTTTCAACCTTTCTGATTTGAGACTTTTCAAATGGTGGAGTTTGTAGTTTTAATTGCATGACATCCTTTTTAGATTCATGAATATACAAGAAAATTACTACAACACAATATGTTTTATAAATTTCAATAGAGATTTTTATACATAATAGTGATATAAAAATCCATTCGTTTATTTCCGCATTGAGAAGTTGGACCATTTCAATGGAAACGGCACCAGTTAAAAGATCTACGGCTTATACAGGAGCTATCCTCTGGCAGAGAGCAGAGCCGTTGAGTTTTATTTCAATGGTCTGAATCCTTCAGTAAGACAATGTCTTTGCTGCCTATCTTCAACCTGACGGTTCACTGAAGTGGCAAACCTCAGCTCATATTGGAGATAAGTTGGAAACTTAAACCAGCTATAGTTTTAGATCATAACAGCCCTTTCTGACAGAGAGAAAGCAAAAAAAAACCGCTTACCTTTAAAAGGTAGGCGGTTTTTAGCCCGGGGACAGTTGGGGGCTGTTTTCCCGGAAACGCTTCAAACATTCACTCTTCAGAGCGCAAGCGGATAAAGATGCATCAGCTTGAAGACTTTTTAAATGCTACTTGAGATGATTTTACGCCCTACTTTTCAAGAGGTTGCGCGAGGCTTCACTTTTTCTCAAAAAAATTTTCGCAACTAGAATTGAGCCCGCTTCGCCCTACCTCCCAATGTCTTGCTAACGGCCGATGTCCGGCTTACTCCCCTTTCCTTCGGTGCCGAACTTACTTCCCCAGGAAGACGCGCTACGTTCAGGGCACCAGGCGTTTTCAGCCTGGTTTTCAGAAAAGGCCCGTTTTCTAAGAAGGCTTTAGAAACGAAGAATTCACCTCCTTGTACATCGTCCCGATGAGCTCTTTGTACTTCTCGATAATTGCTTTGCGCTTCAGCTTGAGGGTGGGCGTGAGCTCCCCGTTTTCAATGGTCCAGCGGCAAGGCATCAGCACGAATTTCTTCACCTGCTCCACCGGGTTGAAGTTCTTGTTATGCTGGCTGATGGCTTCCCCAATGAGGGCTCTGATCTGCTTGTCCTGCGTGATGGCCTGGTCGCCGGGGTACGGCTTTCCCTGGCTGGTGTACCACTCCTGCAACGCCTGGAAAGCGGGCACCACCAGGGCACCCACAAACTTCTGCTGCTCGCCCACCACCATGATCTGCTCAATCCAGTCGCTTTCCACCATCTTGTTTTCAATGGGCTGCGGAGCCACGTACTTGCCGCCGCTGGTTTTCAGGAGCTCTTTCTTGCGGTCGGTGATCTTGAGGAACTTGCCATCCACCAGCGTCCCGATATCACCGGTGCGCAGCCATTCTCCGTCCATCACCTCGGCGGTCAGGTCCGGGCGTTTGTAGTACCCCAGCATCACATTGTCTCCCTGGCAGAGGATCTCGCCATCCGGGGCAATCCGGACCGCCACTCCTTTCAGCAAGGGGCCCACGGTCCCGAACATCCGGTTCTGCTCGGGATAGCGGTTCCCGCTGATGATGGGCGATGCCTCGGTGAGGCCATAGCCCTCCTGGATGACAATTCCGGCGGCGGTAAACACCTTCAGCAACCGTATCTGGCAGGCAGCCGCCCCGGTGATAATCGCTTTCACCTCGCCGCCCAGCGCCTCGCGCCACTTACTGAAGATCAGTTTGTCTGCCAGGGCCAGTTGCAGGCGGTAACTCAGAGAGAGCGGCTGGTTGATTTCGTAGCGCTCAGCGAGCTGGAGGGACCAGAAAAACAGGGACCGCTTGATACTGGTCAGTTCCCGGCCCTTGGCCAGAATGCCCTCATAGACTTTCTCCAGCAGGCGCGGCACGGTGGTAAAGAGCGTCGGCTTTACCTCGCGCAGGTTCAGGGCTATTTTTTCCTGGCTCTCTGCGTAGTAGATGGCCATGCCCGAGTAGATGAGGCAGTACGTCGCCATTCGTTCAAAGGCGTGGTTAAGCGGGAGGAAGCTGAGGGCGCGCTTGCCTTGCACGCCAATCTCCTGGATGATATCGGCGCTGCCGAACACGTTGCTCACAATGTTGCGGTGCGACAGCATGACGCCCTTGGGAGTGCCGGTTGTGCCCGAGGTATACAGAATGGTGGCCAGGTCCGTCTCTTGCACCAGCTCGCGGCAGCTTTCAATTTGCTCTTGGCTGGCGGCATCTACGGCTAGCGGCAGTTCAGACCAATGCGATGCTCCCTCCACGGGTTGGAAGGTGTAGATGGCCTTTAGCTCGGGGAGTTGGGGCTGCAGGCTTTTCAGTTTCTCATACAGCGCCGCGTCTCCCACAAAAGCCATCTTTATGCCGGCATCCTGCAGGATAAACTGCAGCTCGTTTTGGTTGATGTTTGGGTAAACCGGTACTGAAACGGCGCCCACCTGCTGAATGGCCAGATCCACCAGCATCCACTCGGGGCAGTTCTGGCTGATGATCGTTACCTTGTCTCTCCCTTCAAGGCTGCCATCGCCCCGGGAGATTCCCACGGCCAGCAGACCGGCACTGAGTTGGTTTACTTTCTCCTGGACTTCACCAGTGCTGTATTTGCGCCACTCCCCGTTTTCTTTGGCGGCCAGCATGTCTTCCAGCGGATAATTCTCCAGCTGGTAGGCAAGGCAATCAAACAGCCGCGTTGGCTCTTTCCTCATATTCCTCTTGTTTTAACATCCGGTTAAAAACCTACCGGACACGCCTTGTTTTACGCTCTTCTTCCTAAAATTAAGCCAAAAACAACATTCCTGCGCATCCTCTCCGGGCTGGAGAGACGAAAATTGTTCAATTGGTTAATTCCGCTCAAACCAAGGAAGCGCTTGAAATACTGTAAATCCTTACAAGACAGAACGGTGGTTACCGCAGGCTGGTTTTCTTCTGCTCCCGCAGCTTATTAAAAGGAGAAGACCCCGAAAGGAGAAAAAACGGATGGGAAATGGGGGAAACGCAAAGAGAGAACTTTGCCCTAGTGGGGCAGGATGGCTACTGATGGCCTTTTATCAGGATAGTTCTTCTTTCAGCCACTCAAGGGCCGGCTCCACCTCGGTGAAGCTCTGAAACTGGATGGAGCTGGGGCTCTCCTTGAACACCTTCTTCACGACGTGCTCCCTGAAAAAGCTGGAAGACGTCACCCGGGCAATCTTCTGAACCCGGGTAGAGCACAAGTTCTTGACGAATTCTGAGATGACCGGCACAAACGCCTCTTCCTGCACCTCGGCCTGGGCATCGCTGGCGTTGAAGAGCAGCCTTTTGATGTCATAGTTTCTTGCATTCTCCACGATGATGCCAAACGACCGGCTGATCTCCGGAATCAGGATATCTTCCATGGGCGGCAGGCTGACCGTCAGAATGTCTGTCCCGGGATCGTAATCCAGTATAAGAAATCCGCTATTGTAAATGATCATGGACGAAGTGGTTTGGCTGTGATAGCAAACGCTACTTGCAGGGTCTTCGTTACAAACTGAGCTTACAAGCCGCAGCTGCGGGAACAATATCTAGTCTGGAAAAGGAGGTTGCAGCGGTGATTTTTTCATCGGCAGTTTCTACTTCCGGGAAAGTTTCACAGAGAATGGATGGCTCAAGACCCAATCACAAGTGATACCCAAATGCAGAACAACTTTGTGATCAATCTGGCAAGCTTGCCCCGCTCATTTCTCTCCAGGAAAGCCTAGCTATCTGAGCGTTTGCCCATCTGTTCTTTCGAATCTGCTTCCACTACCTCGTTCCGCTTTATGCCTTTATGGATGAAGCATTTGCCGGGGCGCACCCTCCGGAAACCGGGTGTTTTTTATTCGCGGAAAAACGTTTATTTTGATAACGAAATAACTCCGGCCCAATGGAAGCAGAGACAACTACGCAGGATAAGATGCACGGCTCCATGTTCGTGCTGCTGGAGCACTTTGTGGAAAGCACCGGTGGCGCCGGTGCCTGGACGAGATTACTGGAGAAAATTGGCATTGACCATGCTCCCTACCAGATGCAGGAGATGTATTCCACGGACGAACTGTTCGCCCTAGTAGGCCAAGCCGCGGAGGATGCGGGCATTTCGCCCTATGACTTCATGGAGCAATACGGCGAGTTTCTCGTGCCCGACTTGCTGATGGGCTACAGGCGGTACATCCGCCCGGAGTGGCGCACCTACGAAATGCTTCTCCACACCGAGGAAGCCATGCACGGGGCAGTCAAAAAGGAAGACCCAAGAACTTCTCCCCCCAAGTTAGTGGTGACCCGGCAGAGCAACCAACGGCTGATTATCGAATACTACTCCAAGCGCCGCATGGCGGGCGTGGCGGTGGGCATCATCCGGGGCATTGCCAAATACTACCGCGAGGAGGACAGAGTGAAGGTCACCCGCATGACCGAACCCCACGCTGAAACCGTTCAGATACTGGTAGACTTCAAGTCATAACCTACGGGAATAGACTCCTAGCGAAGCTTGGCCCCTAACTTTCCTTTCCCATTGAACCTGTTTAGCAAAGAAACAGCGATTAGCTTTTACCCTTGCTATGTGCTCTCACCAGCAAGTAGGAGGGCTCCTGTGCTTTGACGGTTGGTGAGAACACCAACAATGGCGGCTAGTCTCGCCTCCTTTCTGCTTTACTAAACAAGCTTATTGTCTGATCTTATAGCAGGATAAGCCAATCCACTTTTGTTGCAGGGCTTTTCCTGTGCCTTTTTGCCAAAAGGCCCCAAAAGCAGTTTTCAATGCTTTAAACCTACGTCAGCCGCCAGTTCAATTCAGCTGTGTACAGACTTCCATAAGGCTGAAGTCTATTTCAATCCGCTTGAAAATGAAAGCTGAATTAGGTTTGCAGGGGTTGATGGACGCCAGCATCTAACCTGATTGACGAAAACAAAAAAGCTCCACAACTTTCGTTATGGAGCTTTTTCTACTTCTCAAGCAGAGAGAGAGGGATTCGAACCCCCATAAAACCCTCTAAATATCAGCGTCTTACAAACTCCACTCTTATCAGGTCACTGATTAGTTCACTACAACTTAATCTATGGCGTGTGTCTATTGGTTATAAGTTTAAACTCGATACTCAAAATTAAGTGGTTAATGACTAAGATTCACCATGGTACCATCGCTAAAGATAACTTTACTGATAACAAAGTATATACTTCCTGAAGTCTCTTGGTTAGTTATTCTGAATGAAGCAGAATGTGTAACACCACCATTAATTTTAGCCTTTATTTTCTTTGAGAAGCCTAGCTCTTCTGCATAAACTTCATACGCTTTAATTGATTCCTTAGTATTGTTCTTTACTTTAATCTTTACTGTAGCATTGAAGTCAGCATCATAAACAGTTCTGGACTCTTCAAGTGATATAAGCTTATCAGGGTCTACGCTACCATAAAACCTTTTAAACTCCTCCACTTTCATAGGCTTACCTTGTTTCTGGGGTTCGCCCTGGTTTTCGTTTCCAAGTTGTTCTTCAGTAGAATATTGATTTTCCTCAATTGTCCCATTGGTACTTCCCTGTTTGTAATTAGGGTCAACACAGCTAGCTGTCAAAATGTAGACAGCTACTAATATAAATTGATTCTTCTTCATCTAGATTAGTTTTAAGTTAAGGAAAAGGAAGGAAGTCGTTCATACTAAATATTGGTGTGATGTGCAGGTAAATGACTCTGAAATGCCTGACAGAGGATTTGATATATAATATAAAACCCTCTAATATACTTACTTGAGGGTTTCTTCTAATGTCAGTAAGCTATAGTTGATTCTTAAAGCAAGTCTGAACTAATAGATAAGCCTCAATGCTAAGGTTGCTAATTCATCCACCCCAGCCTGTATCCATGTCTCTTCCTCTAGGGGGCTCTCTGTATTCCCCTCTTTTAATAGGTTCAGAGCCTAAGTTCCTGAACAATGCATATTCATCACCAACATATAAATCAACGCCATCAATATTTTCAACGATGACAAAATCTTTAAATTCAAAACCACTTGCCTCATATTCAATACAGCCCCCAGCATCATAATACTCCTTTAAAAAATCTTCATCAAGATTGTTGTGCGTTTCGTAAGAAACCCTACTGAAATCATCGCGATGGAAGAAAATTGCTTGAGACTTGCCAGGTGTTAGGCCATCGATAGTGCATATGGTGAAATAATATGGCTCGTTATCTACAGGGAATCGATTATCAAGTCCAAAGACCCTTAATTGTGGTTGAATGAGGTTCATTAGCTTATAGTTTTGGTATAATATTTTAGGTTAGTTCTATTGCTATTATAAAGCTTTACACTAATCTATTGTCGAAGGTATGAACTAGGAAATAGCCTTGCATCATATATGGTGTAAAATTATGTGATGTAATATTAAACTCTTATAACATTCAACTTTCGCTCATGATGAGTGAAGCTGAAGTACTAAAAGCTATAGGTGAAAGATTAAAGGCTATTCGCATCCAGAAAGGCTACACAAGCTATGAAGCTTTTGCTTTGGACCATGACCTGGGTAGAATGCAGTACTGGAGATTAGAGAAAGGAGAGGCAAACCTTACTATGAAATCTCTATTGAAGGTGCTTTCAATTCATAACATGACAATACAGGAGTTCTTCTCTGAAGGATTCTAGACCAGTACCCAGAAAACCCTATAAGTCAATCATAGTAAACATGTGAGGTTTAACTTTTAGCTGCCTCCTATGATGAAACGCCTTACCTATCTAGCAATACTAAGCTTCCTTGTCCTTGGCTGTAAAGAAACAGAGATAACTCCTCAGAAGAGCCCAGACCTTCTGCTCAGTGAGCATCTGACGTTTGGCAACCCAAGCAACGCTACCACTGACGTTAATAATGCAAACAACTACTTGATAGAGAAACCCCAGTACTCATTGTCATATAGCAAGGACAGAGGGACACCAAACTGGGTAAGCTGGCATATCACCAAGGATTGGCTTGGTTCTGCTCCTCGTCAGGATGATTTCAGGGAAGACACCTCCTTACCTACAGGATGGTACAGAGTCAATGAGGACAGCTATAGAGGGAGTGGCTTTGACAGAGGTCATAACACGCCTTCTGCTGACAGGACAAAGACAGTGGCAGACAATTCAGCCACTTTCCTGATGATCAACATGATACCCCAGGCTCCAAATAACAACCAGCAGACTTGGGCTAGACTGGAGGATTACACACGCAACCTTGTTCAGGATGGGGACGAAGTCTATGTGATCATGGGGAGCTATGGAGTTGGAGGCATAGGAAGTAGTGGAACGAGAAACTCTCTTGATAATGGCAGGGTAACAGTACCAAGCCAGATTTGGAAGGTAATTGTCATATTACCAGAAGGCAATGATGATGTAAGCAGAGTAACAAACAGTACTAGGGTAATAGCAGTAAATACCCCAAACATCAATACCATCAGCTCTTCTTGGGGCACATACAGAACAACTGTTGATGCGATAGAAGCTGCTACTAGTTATGACTTATTATCTCAACTCACAGATCAAATAGAAGCTGTATTGGAAGCCAAGACTGATAATGGCCCAACCCAGTGATTCTCTTAATATCTTTGTATTAGGTTAATCATTGAATATCATGAGAATTTACGTGCTGCTGCTTCTAGCCACCTTTTTTGTTATTGGTTGTAAAGTGGAGGAGGTTGAGCCAGCCCCTGAGTTACCAAAAACAGTTGAAGAATTAATCCAGGGTGATTGGTTTATAGTGAACGAAAAGTACGAACACTATAACTCATCCAATCAGAAGATTCACGAAGGAGGTGGCATAACGAATCATGGGGAAGCATTTATAACAAATAGGCACTTCAAACAAAACCATTCTACAGGTACATTGAATTCAGGTTTCTACTCAATCTCTGACATCGCTGGTGCCAAGTATATCTACATTGACCACGAGGAAGATGCATCCTCCTCAACGTTCTTGCTCCATATTGTAAATGAAACTGAGATGGTATGGATGAAGGAGTCATATAACCAGCACTATTATAATGGTTCTGGTATGGTTCCTTCAGCTAAGACATTATTCTACATCACCTTCAAGAGGAAATAAATCTACTTTCAAGTTTAAACTATGTCAGATATCCTAGATCAATTACAGATGGCAGCGAGTGGGCTCTGGGTAATTAGTGAAACAGATGCAGCTCTTGAAATAGTTGACCTAGGGAAGGTGGAGCAAGCTGGATTTAGCACTAATAATTTACTCCAAGTATTGAGCTTACCCCCTGACACAGCTATTGAAACGCAGGAGGTCACGTACTTCTTTCGAAACATGACTAAAGCTCGTGAAGGAGCCAGTGAGGAGAAGATTCAGGAGGCCAAGCGTTTCCAAGAATTGGTAGAATTACTTTCAAGGCAATTGAAAGATGTCAAGGCATACAGAATTGGTCAGACAAGAATAGATGCTTATTTGTTAGGGTGGACTAATGATGACCAGTTAATAGG
>NZ_JACOAF010000041.1:0-208949 GCF_014269285.1 Rufibacter sediminis | reverse complement strand
ATATATATATATATATATATATACTATCTGTACTAAAGCCTCTAAGTATAAGCAGTATAAATATTAAATGTACAGGAAGAAGAGTTTTCTGAAAAGCTTAAAGACCTCAACCAAGCTTTCCAGAAAACCTCTTCAAAGATGTTTTTCAAATACTGGTAGTATATTATCGTAGGACTGAAGTTGTTCCACAGGTATAGGTAATCAGGGCTGAGTAGATGTTTCTGGATCAACAGTTATAGTTGTTGATGCCTTCCTCTCAAGATAACTCTTGCTGTAATCTATTCCTAGCTCTATCCACATAGGAAGGTGATCTGACATCTGGAATGTACGCCAGGTTTTGTAATGCTTGGTACGTTCTTCAATATCTTTGTCTGAATACTTACTGCCCATTGCCTCAGCATATTCTTCTTCATCCTCCATCCTGTAGACGTATTTGAAGAAGTTGAATACCCCAGATTCGCACAGTTCCAGTTTGTCTTTCTGGTCAGGCGAAATGAACGCTATCTGGTCATAGTGTTTACCCTTCTTAGGGTCGTCTGCGATATTGGAAGTTACAGACTGGAGTTTCTTGGGAACTATGAACCCAGCGTCTATTATAGCCTTCATGGTCACATCCTTTGGGTTGAATATGTTAAAGTCCCCAAGAAGAATCATGTTCTTGGCCCAAGCGTGTTTATCCTTGGTCATATCAGCCAGCGTATTAGCTATTACCTGTATCTCCTCAAGTCTATTAGGGTCTACACTGATTCCCTTGCCATACAATATATGGTTTACGCACAAGGTAAACTTAAACCAACCAGATCTGAAACCAGCTAAATAGGGAGTTCGCGCAAGTTGATTGGCTGGGGTAAGCACCTTTTCCTTTGTCCTTTTAGGAGGAATAACTATTTCCCCTGCCAGCCCCCCAAAGCTAATCTTCCTGCTGTCATACAGGAATGTGAGCCTTTCGTCATTGCCCCTCATTCCTAAGGTTACATCTGTGTATACTACTTTCCACCAACCTCCCAGAATACTCATAAGCTTGTTCAGGAGCTTAAGGTTGGACCTAACCTCCTGGACAGCCACAAGGTCAAAGGCATTTATTATCTCTGCTATATAGTACAATGGCTCGTCAGTTCTGAGGCCTTGCTTTGAGTCACCAAACTCTCTGATGTTCCATGTCGCCAGTAGAATAGAGTCAGATACATTTCTCTTGGGGACCTTAGCTTCAGATAAACCTTGTTTAAGTCTGAGTAGCCCTTCTGCTGTTCTTTTGTCTTGGATTTTGGAATAATAAGGCATAGAATATATAATAGTTTTATTTGTATAATATTGATATGAATTTACTGGGAATATTAACCTTTGCAAGTACTTAGGGTAATTAATACTTGATGTTTATTAAAAGCCACAAATTGTCAATAAACAGTTGATATTAAACAAGATATATCTTGACTTTGTGGTTAATTTTTCATTTCTTTGCAGGGCCTTTAGGGGCGAAAAAAGTGCTACCAGAGTCTGTCTTGTCTTTACTAGGCTTAGACTAGAAGGTCAATAATAAGATACAGTATAAACATGCTTATCAGCTCCTTTCCAAACATCAAATCCCTTCCTTAGACTTTAATTTCAATCTGATCTCACACTGTATCTTCCTTAATCTTAGTCCTGAACTCTTAGTTTCTAAGAGGGTTAACTGACAAAGAAGCCTCTATCAATAATTTGTTATGTTCAATAATATAGATTATAGTTGGTAGAAGCTTTCCAATAAACCTAATCAAGAATGGTATGGAGAAGAGGGTTTATCGTTCATTACATACAATGGGCAAGTCAGAGAGCCTAGTCGTATAACAGGGTGACCTTCTCTCACATTTTAGTTGCCATGATTGGTCATAGCCTTGGGTGGCCACCTTCACGATGTCCCTACCATACCTTGAGGTGAGTTTATCGAGGGACTTCATCAGACTTGCATGCTTCTGCCTATCGACTGTGTCTAACAGATCATACTGAATCTGATGGTCAGGTACAATCTCAGTTAAAATCACACCAGTCTTCTTATACCTATATCCTGGCCTATAGATAGACTTCAGGCAAAGAGAAGCATAATGTATTAGTTCCAAGTCTGAATTGGTGGCTACAGGCAATGTAATAGTTTTGCTGTTGCTGTATTGTAGGTCATTCTCTGAGAAGTGGTTCGTCTGGATGAATACAGATATGACCCTTGCACAGCTCCTTTGTTTCCTGAGTTTCTTAGCACATTTGGCTGCATAGTTTGCTGTGGCTTCCTCAATCTGTGAGTACTCAGTCAAACGTTCCCCAAAGCTCCTAGAAGTGCAGATTCCCTTCTTAGGAGGTGCAATCTCGTCCAACTCCAAGCAGCTCTCCCCCCTCAACTCCTTTACTAATCTCAGGCCAACCACTGCCATATGCTTCTTTACCCATGAGTCTGGTCTAAGTGTGAAGTCGTAAGCTGTCTCAACGCCATGCTTTCTCAGCAGCTTTGTATACTGCCTCCCTACTCCCCAAACATCTTCAATCTTGGTAGCTTTCAATGCTTCTGAGATATGATAGGGATCAGTGAGGACAAGAACCCCTTTTGCTTTCTGAGACTTCTTAGCTAGCCTATTAGCCACTTTAGCGAGGGCTTTCGTAGGAGCAACACCTAGGCTAATTGGAATCTTAGTCCACTGCATGACGCTTCTCTTTATCTCCCAACAGTAAGCGTTCAAATCCCTTCCAAGTAGATTGGTAAGGTCAAGAAAACTCTCGTCAATTGAATAGACCTCAATGCTTGGAGCAAATTCACCAAGGGCTTGCATAACCCTGTGGGACATATCCCCATATAATACATAGTTGGAGGAGAAAGCATGTAGATCTCCAATCTCCACTAAGTCCCTAATTTGGAAAAAAGGAGTTCCCATCTGTATACCTAGTGCCTTGGCTTCATTGCTTCTGGCAATTACGCAGCCATCGTTGTTTGAAAGCACTACTAAGGGCTTTCCATTCAAGCTAGGCTGGAAAACACGTTCGCAGGAAGCGTAGAAGTTGTTGCAGTCACAAAGTGCGAAGAGCGTAGTCACAGCCTAATGGGTTTGTGGATGATCCAGGTAATCACCCCCCAAGACCTGAGCTCCATCTCACCAGTGATCTCTATGGTTTTGTAATTAGAGTTAGCTGGCTCCAGGAACAGCCTGTCTCCCTTCTGTCTGAAGGTTTTAGTGGTGAACTCACCATCTATGGAGCAGATGATAGGGTAGCCATCCTTTGGCTTCAGTTTGGAGTCAATGATCAGCAGGTCGCCATCGTTTATCTTCGCGTCCTGCATGGAGTTACCTCTAACCCTCATCATGAAGGTTGTTCCTGGATTTCTGATCAGGTGCTCCTTCAGGTTTATCATGTCCTCCAGATAATCATCTGCTGGGGAGGGGAAGCCTGCTGTGACGTAGGAGGAGTACAGTGGGAGTAGGATGCCTTCAAAGGACTCTAGAGATAGAGGCTCCAGGATGTTCTGGCTGGTGAGTTCTGGTGTTTCTTCGCTCATATCAACTTCGTTAGTATCTACATTAATACTAATAATGTTAGCAATTACGAAGAAATAGAATATATAAGCTAACTATATAGGTAATATTTCTAATATTGTTGGTAAGTAGTGTTGATAACCCCAAAAATGTTAGCAACTCATGTTATAATGAGTTCAAAACCTCTGGAACGTTATTGATGGGAGAGTTGACCAATGGAGAAACAGGATAGGCTTTCATCAGACCTGGATCATAAGGTTTAAGGAGGTCTATGTATTCAAATTGTTTCTGGTGGTTGTTCAGCCAAACCTCCTCTGCCTCAGGGGAGAGAATGACAGGCATACGCTCATGGATTGGTTTCACAAGCTCGTTGGCTTCTGTAGTGATAATTGTGTAAGTATGCTTAATCTCACCAGTTGACTTATCAACCCATTCGTCCCAAAGCCCAGCGAAGGTGAACAGTTCCTCACTCTTTAGTAATATCCTATAGGGGGTTTTATGGGAATCTGACATCTGCCATTCATAAAACCCATCAGCCAAGACAAGGCAGCGCTTTGATTGAAGGAGTTTTTTGAAGGACTGCTTCTCAGCTAGAGTCTCTGCCCTAGCATTGATAGGCTTATTCCTCAATGACTTTAAATCCTTAGCCCAGAATGGAATCAAACCCCACTGATACAGCTGTACCTTCTCTGGATGCTCATTGGTAATCACTGGTAGTCTCTGACTGGGAGCAGCGTTATAAGCTGGGTCATTAGTTACGCTAGTGTCCTTTAAGGCTAATCTATGCCCATTAGAAACTTTCTTAACTACACTATATCTTCCACACATTTTAAAACTCCCTTACTAAAAGTTTAACTGGAGAGAAAAAACACGCTTAATTTCATTTACCATTGCTTCTGGCAGACCAAGTATTTCAATGTCATTGTTCTTAACCCACTCAATACAATCTTCTCTTGTTAAGTTAGCCTTAGTAATGAATTCTGAAAGTGCTAAAGTAGTTGGACGACTCAGGCCAAGATCAATAAGTGATACCTGTGTCTTCATTGAAACTCCATATTCTAACCAACTATTTAAATCTGGCATTTCATCAACCAACTCACTCCTATTTATATTTGTTAAATGGTAGTTAAGAATATCAAGATAACAAGTAGAATATTTAGCGAATTTGAATCTAGCATAATTCTCTATCAAATCCAGCGTATTCCTGATTACAACATCAATGCTCTTGGTTTGATCTTTTCTTTTCCAATATTCATAACTCTTATTGATCATTATAGGAAGTGGCATTCCTCTCATCCAATTAACTACAAGAATTGCAAATGTTATTGACATCTTCAAAGAGTCCCCTGTTAGATATGTACTTATTGCATTTATAATAGGCTCATAAGAGTTATAAACAGCATCATCACTTTCTGGAGCTACTGGTATCAATACTTCTTTATCGCTACACCTTTTAAAATATTCTAAAAGATTCTGCTGAGCTAAAGCACTAACACCAGGATTCCTTAGAAGGATACTTTCAGGAACCTCTATGATATTCTTAGCTCTTATAAGTTCATTTTTTAATTCTGATGACATAGGATCATCTTGATCTAACGCTTGATCAAGATCGCCCTCAAGAAGTTTGGCTAGATAGTATGTAAAAGCATATTCAAGATTCTGTTTACTTCCATTAGACTCTCTTGGAGAATTAGACTCAATATAATTTATAAGTTCCCTAGTTTGAATCCTATCAATTGCCTTATATATTATTTGTTTATTTCTATTTGTTGAAGGAACGTTCTCCCATTTATGAGCATCGATACAAATAATATTACCCTGAAACTCTTTGCCTAATCGCCCTGCTCTTCCAGCTAAGTTCCAAAAATCATTTTCACTCATTGGTTCATTTTGGCCCCTAGTTGGTTTCAATATGAATATTGATCTTGCTGGTAGATTTACACCTTCTAGGAGTGTTGATGTGCATACCAAGAAATGAATCTCACCTATAGTAAAAAGCCTTTCTATTTCTTGTTTTACCAACAAAGGCATATTCCCATAATGAAATGCAATCCTTCTTCTCAAAGTGACAGCTAATTTATATTGAGGATGTACGACTTTATTTACAAGAGCAATAAGCTGCTTCAAATGTTCAGAAAGGATGATATCATCTGCTAAATCATAAAGCTGCAAAGCAAACTTTTCAGCGTCAGCTTGACCATTAGCATAGATCAAACTTCCTCCCAACTTACTAGATAAGCTATAAGCAACGAAAGGAAGAACTTTAGATGGTGGACTTGGCCTTTCAGGAAGTTTGAAATCCCCCAAATGAAATAACGTATCATTTAGGCACAGGGACATATTATACTCCTGAGGTTTACCTTTCTTTTGAGAAACAAAAAGTAAGTTTTGATTAACAGAGACGTAGTCTTTCTTGACTGGGGTTCTTGTAGCATTGTTTTTGACTACATCAAAGAGAATCTCAGGATTTGATGTGAAGGGACTTGAAAAATATACTTTCAATCCAGGAGATTCTTTTACTAGATCCTCTATCTTCTGCTGCAGAAGAATCCCTCTATACCCATCACCTATCTTTTGAGCTTCATCAACAATAAGTGTATCAAACTTAAAATAAGGATGGTTAGACTTAAACCAATGTAGTCGCTCCTGAGTAAATACGAATAAGTTAGATCTATACCTACTTGTGTCATGCACAAGCTTAGGTACAGAACTTATGAAAACATCTCTTCTATTAGTCTTAGAAAGTAATTCTTGAAACTCTTCTTCTACTTGACTTACAAGTGCTCTTGTTGGAACTAGATAAACAGTATTAATTTTAGTGTCTGGATTCATCAACTCATCCAACACAATCCTTGATAAAATAAACGATTTACCTGCTGATGTAGGAGCTGAAATGCTAATTACCTTTGACTCCTGTGTTGCATCATATACTGCTTTTTGAAACTTATTAATAGAGAATATAATATCATCAGAAGTAATAAAACTATTTTCAATATCTCGTTTAACTCCTTCTAGCCTTAATGTGATTGGAATTTGGCTTTCATATTCTTTTGGAAGGAGATTCCTTTCAATAGCAAGCGATATAGCTTGTTTATTAGTTAAACAGTTAAGAATAATACCTGCAGTTGTTCTTTGAACTTCAGTCGAACCTTTATTTACTAAACTATGCTGAGCAATCCTCAAGGCTGCATCTAAGCAGTTCTGATTTTCAGAATAAGCTAAAACACTGGCGCAAGACAGCATGTTATTCCAATCCACATCATTATCATCATCATAAAGATTATATAATACATTAAACTGATTAACTATTGACTCTTTCAAAATAGACATATGTTGTCTTTGAAAGCTAGGCAAAGCGAACACTTTTTCTGCGAGTCCTGATTTCATTATTTAAGCCCTATTTCTTTTAAAAACACTTTTCTAAATTCATCTACTTTTGGAAAGGGGATAAGAAACAGCTCAATATCGAATGAATGCAAAGGTGGGCTCTTTATTAATTTCTTACTAATACTCTCCACCCAAGAGTTTATAGCCAAAGATGCTTCTTTAAGTAAATCACCTATTTGTTTTATATTTGGGCCAGAAGGATACATGTCATAATCAAATCCCAACATGCACACAGCGCAATTTTTTACCTTATTATAATTAGTGCTATCTTTATTTAAATAGTCTAGAATAGCTTCCTCTAGTTCTTCGTCTATTAAGTCTAAATTAGAAGTGATTAGTTGTATCTCCCTTTGATATGGTGTTCCACTTCCTCCTGTTGAAACCAAATACTTACCTACGCTTTTAAAACAATCGCTGACAGCACTTGTAATCGATTTATGCATTTTTGACTCACCCCAATAAAGTGCCAAACCTCCACTTGTGTCATCATACTTCACATGAATACCATCAACACCGTGAATATGCATTTCACTACTTGTTTTAAGAGGCATCTTACATAGTAGCTGTGGCATTTTAAGATATTCTTGTGTTAAAAGATATAACATAAGTTCTCCACCCTCACCTGATTTATCTAAGGAGCTTAGTAAATCCCTTGCTATTTTGTTGAGCTTTACAACTGATGAAGTAGTATTATTCTTGCTGTCTAAATCTTTAGCTTTTTGAATTTCACTTCTGGGTATACAATAATCTAAAAGTCTATGTGAGATGAAAGCTGCAAAATCAGCAACTCTTGGGGAGTGATCTCCATCAAAGTTTATCAAATAACAATGTACTTTTGCTTTCGTACCATTAACAGCTACTTCTTTCTTCACCTCCTTTAAGAAAGCATCCATATTAGTACCCTTTCGAATTAGTTTATCAAAAGAGTCTGGTTTTAGAATATCCATTTAAATTCAATATGTAATAAGATGTAGATTGATTGCTTTAAGATAGACATAATATCTAATACTTAAGATGCTTAGGTATATTGGTTATTATATACCTAAGCATCTTCTTTTTTCTACTAAGTTAACAAAATCGCAGTTATCCTAGATACCACATAGTAGAGGCTTGCTTCACTGCATCTAGCATTTGACAGGAAAAGTCTAAGGCATTTACAGACCTATCAAGGAACTGGTCTATGTAAGTTGACTTGTTAGCCCCAGTAAACAGGTTATATAACTTCCAGAGGTTTATCCTGCCATCCTCTTGCCTGCAGAAGTTCACGTCCTTGTAGTAGTCCCTACAAACTGATGTAAGCTGTGAATCACCATACAGCAACTCAGGTATCTGCTTCTTTTGTGCAGATGGTAAGTGTGGGTACATTCTACATCGCCCCAACAGCTGAGCGAACTGCTGCTCTGAGATGGAATGCTCTGCAAGTGATTGCATATGGCTTAGATGAAGATGTTGGTCATAAGAACCCAGCAGCTGGTAAATGGCAGAGTGTAGCTGCTCAGAGGAGCTAACCCTTAAGTCTCCCAGAAAACCATCAGTCCTTACACAAAGATTAGTGCAAACTGTGTTCTGGAACCCAATAAACACTTTGAAATGCTCAGCAGCCCCCTTTTTGTTGTAGAGGTTGTCTAAGTTATAGGCCTTTACTCCTCCAATGGTTAGGTTCAGCTTATTGCCTTCTATGGTATCATAAATGGAAGGTATCTCAATCACAAACATCATTCGTTCATAGTAGAGGGTTTTCTCCCAATCCTGTAGTTGGTTAGCAGGCTTGTCCTTCGCATCTGGAATCCTGCCCTTGATGGGATGGCTACAACGAATAGAAGGACTAAGTATCTGCTCCCCTTTGAAGATAGATGATACTATAGCATTAGTAGTTTCAATAAACTCATACTGACTAACTAGTGGCTCATTGTCTTTGACGTAGACAGGAATGATATGGTCCTGCTGAAGCTCAGAAAGAGAAACAGATAGTGTATTAGCCTCTATAAAAGCAGAAGAGGTAGATTGCTGGTCTACCTCTGGGTTTCTGGTTACTGTGAGCCTTGTTTCTGGCTGTGTGTGCAGCCTCATTAGTTCGTTTTCCATGTAAGTTTTTCGTTAAATTAGGATTAAACTTGTCCAAGCAGCTAGAATTGTAACTCTTCAGCTTCAGGTATTGGAGTACTTCTGTACACCAGCATCAGGTCTTCCACTATCTCGATGATGTGTATAAACCTACTGTTGAGTTCAGAGAACTTCTCTTCCTCCTGATGCCTAGTATGGTGTATCAGCAGACATAAGACTGAGGTAATTTCTGAAAGCTGGTTAAGTGGAACAAAAGCCAAGCAGTTGTTGAATCGCTTACTGATGGCTTCTAATTGGTTTATCAAGTCCATTGAGAGGGTTTATTGGTGAGTTGTGAATTGAGCAATAACATAAAAAGGGTAGCCACCTGCTGATACAGATAGGCTACCCTTACATCATCCAGTTGCGACTCATGATTCTGGCTACGTTTCTTTCAGTGGTTTTTTGTTAAAGGAGAGACCATCTCAAAGAACTATGGCCTAAGAAATACAGCATAACTCCTGTTAGCCTAGCAGCTAACTTCTTTTAAGTCTGGTAATGACCAGATTAGTAGGTGGCTTGTAACTGAAGTGTGAATGTGGGTAGTATCTATCTTTGATGCAGTAGGTAATAGTATTAGAAGCACCTCGTAAAACCTCTTCGACATCTACAGAATCACCAACTTTTAAATCACCCACAGCTTCAATACAGACCACTTTGAAAGGGCAGGTAACCCTTACCAGTTTGTACTTGGTCAGAAATAGACAGCTTCCTTCATCATCGACATATTCTCCATAGGTTGATACCTCCTGCATTGTTTGTTGTCATTGTTTATGGTCAAATAAAAAAAGGGCAGCCAGTGGCTACCCCTTCATGCTTATGCTGCTCTCATGGAGAAAACCTCTTGCTCCATGGTGCGCTCAGTTGGGTTATAGTAGTAGGCATGTGTTAAGGTAATTACCTCTCCAGTAGATGGTATGGCGTACTCATAGGGGTCGCACTCCATCTTCTCAATGCTTCCTGGTAAGGTCTTTCCAATCAATCCCTGACAAATTACCTCGTTGAAAGTACAGGAAATAGTAGTAGTCCTGGCTGTTGCATAATACCTTCCAGTCGATTGAGACTGTACCATTTCAACATCTCCCTGGAGGACAAGGACATTAAATTGTTGGTCATCTTTTGTTCGAGTTTTAAAGCCAATAATCGTTACCATAGTAGTATGAATAAAAAGTTATACATATGCGAAGGCACCCTGCCAACACAAAATCAAGTGAGGGGGGCGACTTATATAGTATCTCGCGTATGGGGTGGGGTAGAAAAAAATAAAAAATTTGAGCCAATTGATATATTCAAGAAGCCTATCATGCATACTTAGCTTGATTATTTCTACTATTGTGAATAGTCTGATTGACCTTAAAAAGTATCTAGATAAGATGAGTGGTAACCTTAAGACAAAGAATATTTCCCTGGACACAAGTTTCATAGAAGCTCAAAATTTCATTAATGGGAATATTATTAAAGAGCTTGGTAAGTTTGGCAGAGAGAAAAGAATCAGCATTTACATGACTGATATTACTTTAAAAGAGGTGCATGCTAGATTTAGAAAGAATCTGCTCCAACTAGAAGAAAAAATAAAGAAGCCACTCAATACTTTAAAAAGTGCAGGGTTCATATTAAAGAACTTTAATACTTATGATGCACTTTTCAACTTGCCTAATTATGACACAGAATCTCTTCTGCAAGACTTTCAGGCACAGTTTGAGAATTGGATAAAAGTTTCAAGAATCACAATAATCAATACAGCTCATTTAACAATTGGGGATGTATTCAATGATTACTTTTCTAATAATCCTCCTTTCAGAGAAGGTGAAAAGAAACATGAATTTCCAGATGCATTTACTTTAAAGGGTCTAGAAGACTACTTTTCAAAAAAAGGGGAAAGTACATATGTGATATCGCCTGACAAAGACCTCCAAAGTAAGACCTCGAAAACATTAATTGTTGTTGCAGATGGGGGGCTTTTACTTGATACTGTTAATAGAACGAGTAGCAATCTTCACGACCAAGAGCTTATAGATAGCATTGAGCAGCTCTTCAAGGTTAATAAAGATTCATTGCTTAAGGACCTTGAACTTGACATAGAATGGTATATAGAAAATGAATTAGTTAACTCTCCTGATTATTTTTTAGTCTCGAGGAAAGTGACTAATGTTTCTAATACTGGTTTTGAGGAGTTTTTGATTACACAGTTAGACGAAAAGGGCGCTGTCGTTACAAGTAAAACTACCATTTCATTTACTGCTGAACTTTCCTTCTTTTATAACAATAAAGCTTTATATGACCCTGAGCATAATTCTTGGTTTAGCAGTGATAATACGAATTACCAAAAATCAATTGTTTATTCTAAGGCAATTCCAGTAACCTTAATTGTTTATACCAAATCTGAGCATAGCATTAGATATGAAACCATCAAATTAAGCTCCTTGAATAACAGTTACCCATTAGGGATTTATGAATTAGCAATGTTCAATCGAACCCCATAAAGGATTACGCGTTGCATGGGCTAGCCCTATTGCACTACTATTTTATATTCTCTATATTCAACATGACGTTAAGAGGCGGTTTAGATGAAAGCTATATTAATACAATGTGAAGATTGTAGCTAAAGCTAACTAAGAAGTTTTCTTTAAGATTTAAGCCACCCTTGAGAACTTGCTTAAGCAAGTTTATTTAAATTATCACAATTGTATTTTGTCTTTATTTTAACAAGAGATATGGTTATGATGTATTTAATGGCAAATGAAATATATTAATGCATTTAACCATAATCAGCTGTCTATAATTACTGTAAATAGAAGATAATAATTAAGATGAAATTTAAAAATAACCTAAGATTGTCTGAAGAACAAATAGATGAATTGTGGAAAGAAGCTATTTTTGTATTTGACACCTCAGCTATCCTTGATTTTTATTTATTGACAAAAACACAGAGAGAGGCCATCTATAATGATGTTTTCCCAAAGTTAGCAAAGAGGCTATGGGTTCCAGATCATGTTAAGTTTGAATATTCTAAAAATAGAATAAAGTCTATAGGAAAACCCATTGAGGAGAAGTACGCTCCTTTGAAATCTACTGTCAGATCATTAAAGCATAAGGCTGATTCAGAAATATTAAGAACTTTCAATATAATCAAAGAAGGCACAAGAGATTCTAATATACATCCACACCTAGATCAAGTTTATTTCAATGAGTTTGATCATATTTTAGACAAGTTTATAAAGGATTTAGAAAGATTTAAAATAAACCTTCTTAAACAAATTAAAGCTGTGTCAGATGAAGTATCAAGTACTAAAGACAATGATGATGTCCTTAATGCCCTTGAAGCAAATTTCGAAGTTGGGAGGGAGTATTCCTTTGAAGAAATAATCAGCATTTCACTTGAAGGAAAACATAGATATGAGTTCAAGATACCACCAGGATATGGTGACTTGTATTCAACAGAGAAGAAAGGCACACAAATTTTTGGAGATCTTATTATTTGGAAACAGATACTAGAGTTTTCAAAGGAAAAAGGATCATCTATCATATTCATTACTAATGATGTTGCTAAAGATGAAGATTGGTGTTATACTAATAAAAAAAATAATGAAATAATTAGTCCTAGAGAGGAACTTATAAAAGAGATACGTGATCATTCTAAAGTGAATTTTTGGATGTATAACTTATCTCAATTTATTTCGAACTCTAACAAATACCTGGATGCTTCTATTGAATACACTACTATACAGTATATAAACCAAGCTTTAAGTCAAAAGCGGAAAGAATTTAATTTTACTACATTTATAAATTTAAATAACGAACAAAAGGTTGAATACCTGTTTAAGTATCGCAAAATTGAGATGCATGATCAATTTGACTCGTATTTAGGACAGTTAGCCTATGATGAGTTATTATACAAAACAGAAGAGTTAAGATACGATGAATCCAATCCTGGCTTATATATCGATTCAATAGGTTTTGAAAACACTAAAGAAAGAGTCTCAGACTTTAATACATACACTATTAAATATATAGATAAAGACAAGGCAGTAATTGAATGTAGAGTGCATTTTAATTACGAAGCCACAATTACATTATTGAATTCAAATGAAACCTCTAACAACCCTGTTGAAGTAAAACAAAAAATTCTATATAACAATAATATACCATTTGAATTTGAACTTAAATTAAACCCAATAGATGAAAATGACTATGTATTTTCACTAACCTCAGTAAATAATGACTTGCCACTTGAGGTTTATAATAAAGGATTGAAGATTCCTGTCATATAAATGAATTTTAACAACTTGTTTCATAAATAGATTTACTACAAATAAATTTGAGTTCATATAAAATTCATTTGCACCTATGAGATTAAAAATGAGAATAGGTAGGCAGGGTAACTACTTAAACAATAATCTAATTAGAAACATAATAAATAGGGCCCACTAGTATAGTGAGCCCTATAGTTTCCATACATTCTATGGTGTTTTACCCATATTAGGCTACCCTGCCTACCCTGGTATAGATCCTGAGTTAGAATCACGATCTGGTTGTTTCAAGGATACAGCATACTTCTGCAAACCTCCCTTCTTATATGCTTTATACCCATGTTTCTTCAACGCCCTACCTAGGCGTTGAATGGTTGCTGAGTTTACTGCCAAGCTGCTCACCTTAGTAGCTAAAAGGCTAGCTATTTGGGTGGTCGTGTAAAACAAACATCCTGAATCTCCTTCTTTTGCAGGTAACAACTCCTCTAACACAAGGTCTTCTTCAACTGTTGAGCGCTGAAATTTACTGTTATTCTTTTCTAGCTCTTTGATCTCTTCTTTGTCTAGCCAATGCTTAAAGCCCTGATTGAACAGTGAGTATGCTTGGGCATACACCTTATCCATGTCAACCTTGTGTTGGTAATCGAACTCTAATGCCTCAAAGCAGAGAAATCTACGTGAACCTGTACTGTCATTAAGGAATTGGCTTGAGTTTACAGAACCTGCGAATGATGCCCTCCTTGGCAGATCTTCTGAGTTTCTTCCATATGGGCGACGAAGCTTTATCTGTGGTTTAGTGATAAGCTCCTTCAAAGCACCAACCTCACTGCTGTTCAGATTCTCTAGTTCATCTAGATTTATAATCATGCAGTTTGACAGGTAAATGAATGTGTCCTTGTTTGTAGGATTGATTGTACCAGTATAAGTGTAGGTTCTCAGTTGCTTTGGCATTAGGTTAAGTATCCAAGTGGTTTTACCAACTCCTTGTTTTCCTGAAAATATAAGGGCTGTTTGGTTTACAGCATGGGGTGGTATGGCAGAGCCAACTATACCAACTAACCACTTCTTCAGCAGACGCTGAAACAATGCATCATTGTCAGTTTTTACTGTGTTTGCTAGGTCTGCAATATGATCTGTTTTCTGGTCCCATTTAGGTAAAGTGGTAAAGTAATCCTTTAGGGGGTCAAACTCCTTGCTGAAGTTTGAGTGGAGTATTGCTCTTAAGGATGAGAGGCTGCAGGTAGCTTTAGCATACTCTAAATCACTATTCTTTTGGATCTCCCTCCAAAGGCTATTCTCGTCACGATCTTGCAAGGATATAAACTTGTTGTCTTTCTTTCCTTTAAACTCCAGCTGACCTGTGACAACGTTATGCCTGAAGTCATATCTTTTGTTAAGGTATTCCTCAATCATAGCAGTGTTATTGCTTGAGGAGGGTTTTTCTGGAAGCTGGCTCTTGCTGTGAAGTGAAAGCTCCTCCATGAATTGCGATGTATCTAAATTGTTTAAATCCATTGTGTAGGGGTTTATTCTCTGGTCAATAATGTTCAGGGTTCAGAACTATGGCTATTATTTGACCAAAGGATATAATAAGGTTTTCGAAAGAGGCCTCCTGCTCGCTGCTTTGGTAAGCATGATTTGTGCAGGAAGCCACCTTTCTGAATAGAAATGGGAGAAAGTGCTATTTTAACACTACTCTCTTTTTAATGGAGATATCAAAATCCCCTCTTAGAATCTTAATCTGATATCCTTCAAAGTCAGGTTCATTCTCTAACCCAATTGAAAAAGACCTTTGACCAGGAATATTGGGTCCCTCATTCTTTTCGACGATTAGTTTTGCTATATCTAATATTTCCAATATCTCTACTTTAGAAAGGAAGTTATTTTCACTCTGTATGCTTGACATTTTGTGTACTTAAAAAGTTGACAATAGTGTGCCTGCCCAACCTAGCAGAGGCACTTACTGCTGGTTGGTAATGCAAATGTCACGAATGGAATTTGGTGTAAGGGGTTACAGGGGGGTTACTTTGACTGTTTGGTATTTTCAGCCATTTCTTTGTTTAAATCTTCAATTATAGACTGAAGCAGTTGTGTCAAGGAGTGTAGTTCTTTGTTTCGTTCTTTCTTTGGTTCACCTTCTTCATTTAAACCATCCTTAATATAGCCAATCTTTCCAAAGCCATTTCCTCTAAGGCTTTGAGATGAGTGACCTGTAAGCAAATGAATAAATTCTGCTAAGGGCTTATCACCATAATCAATTATAGCCCCATATTCTCTCAGATAGTCAAACAAAAGAGCTGTTTGTCTAAAGTTTAGACGACCTGCTTTTAAATTATGGTCTCTTAATTTGAAGCCTTCAGGAAGGTTTTGAATTCTACCTTCTATCTTATTCTTCTCTTGAGCAGGATTAGTATCTAAGAAGGGAGCTAGTTGATTTTGGATTTGAGCCTTAAAAGACTCTAAAACTATTATGGTATCTACGTATTGCGAGGAGGTAGAAGGAAGGCTGAACCAATGATTTATAGCAGAATCTAATTTGTTGAGTACGATTTGGGTAAACTCCTTCCTGTCAGAGGCTGAGTCCATTGATAGAACTCTTTCGTCCATATACGTTGATGCATTCTTTAACAGGGCTTCAATATGAGACCTAAGAAACACAGGAAAAGATATAACGTGCTCTACCTCCTTGTTATCAGGATAAGTCAAGAAGCTATAATTATAAGTATCCTTTACCTGGTCATGTTCAACAGAGAAAGCATGTTGGGGAGGGCCAAACCTACTCCTCAAATCTTCGATTCCATCTTCTGAAAGTAAGTAAATTAAGTTAGTGATAGGATTCATAGAGAGTAGGAAGGGGTATAAACACTAAGTTGAAATGGAACACTTTTATCCCAAAGATACTTCATCAAGTTAATCTCTCTACTTTGTAGGTTACAACCAGTTTAGTCATATCACTGCTAACCTTTGTGTCTAACACCTTTGGCTGTAATAATTTATTACTCCTGCTTTAAAGCATCTAGCTGGAGGTTACTTGCATTGTTTCTGTAATACACTCACGCTTAATGTTGCCTCTGCTGATGTTTGATAGTTGTCATTGTTAATGCAGAAGTAAAGTGTATTTATGCCTTTGGGTATAGCGAGATGACGAGTATCCTGAGGCGTGTTGCTCGCATACCATACAATAGACTCTTTTTCAAGTATCGACCCTTTCGTCTGAAGGAAGTATTCTGCATTCTCTTTGCTCGTGGTAATGAAATAATGGCATTTAGTGCTTACTACTGGAGCTTTTGAGTTTTGGGCCTGTCTCATTGCGCTGGCACCTGCTAAAAGCATCTGGCTGGTACCTAATGTTGCTGGAATAGAGGCCAGTGTTGCAACAGTAGCCCATGTTACAGGAGGTTGGCCCTCATCCCTTATGTCCAGCTTGTAGACTAACCCATATGAGTTTTCTGGTATGCTGATGGTTTGGACTGTCCTTGAGCTCCCTGAGTCAAAGTATGGTAGGAGCTTTGCCCTGGTTAGGGGTAGGGTTTCGACAAACTTATACTTACAGACCACTTGGGTTCCATTCTCGTGCCACATGCGCATGTCCTCTTGCGCTACTCCATCTTTGTAAGTGGCGATAGACTGGACCTTCCCATTTGAGTACCAATAGGTACAAAGTCCTGTAGGAACGTCAGGAGCTTCCCTTGAGAGCTTCCCTTCCCACTGCTTCTTCCAGGAAGGATAATAGAAGTCCCTTACTGTCCCATAAGGAACACCTAGAGCTGTACGCTTTATGATACGTGCGTATTTGATGTCTTCCTTCAACTCTGTCTCCTCCCAATCTTGATCAAAGAACATGGTATCAGTGGTTAGTATAATGGGTTGCTTTGCCTTTGAAGTTTGGGCTAGGGAGCTAAAGGCGAACAGGAATATAAAGGCTGAAAGAAGATGTATCTTCATGTGGGTCAACTGGAAGGTACTTAGATTAATTGTAGCTACATTGAGGAGCTAGTTCTTACTGGTTCTGTTAGTGTTTATCAGCACTGTGTTTTCCTTAGCTGCGCTCCCATAGATTGCCTTTGCAGCCTCCTCCTTCAGCACTACCACATCCACCAAGTCTGATGGGTGTAGATTTTTGAGCTTGGCAATTTCTTCCTCGACAACCAGAAAACCATCCTTCACGAATAGATACGTCGATGGGGCTTGCTCATAAGCTTTCAGCCTATCAAGCAGAGAGTTGAAGAGCTGCTGCTTCAGTTTAGCTTTCTGGCTATTGGTGGTGACCTTTATGACACCATCTTTCGCAGCTTCACCATAAGTCATAATGAGATAATCGTTATTCTCTTTGCTGTTCTCAACAAGCTCTACAGATTCTACATCTTCCTGGTTTACATAGTGTTTCAACGAATCTTGGGGTGTAGGTCTGCCATTTAGGAATATCAAAGGCTTCTTGCCCTTAAAAGCATCTAAGGGAGAGCTGTTAGAAGCTAGTTTTCTAGCGTTAGGATTACAACCTGTAAGTACAATCAGGAAAAGGATGAACAGAGAAAGGTGCTTGGTCATGTTTTTAGAAACTGAGAGTAGTAGGCACACTCTAGTAGCACTTCTTACAAGGTCGTCTACTGAAATTATTCTCTGCATCTGAACGTGTTACTGCTGAGATGGTGTGTGTGCACCTGTTTAGTCCACTACATGAGGAGGAACTATGGTAGGCATAAGCGCTCCCTCCTTCACAGATATAAACTTTAGGGGTTGTTCTGGTAGCTGCCTTCTTGGTGGGTGATTTCTTTTGAGTGGTCTGTGTACTCTGGGCTATGCTAAGTACTGGCAATAGCGCCATTAATAGTATAAGTAGCTGTTTCCTCATCTGTTACTTGCAGATACATTAATGATACTAAATATAGTAAAAATATGGTAAGTCATACTTATGTATTGCAAACAATCAGAACCTATATGGTTATAGGGTATGTGAGCAGGAAAAGACCATTGCTTCTCCTGCTCTAAAGGTGATGCAATACCTTAAGGGACCTCAACCTTATATGTATCAACCAAATTAGCCATATCCCTACTCACCTTTGTATCCAATACCTTAGCATATATCTGTGTTGTTTTAATGCTAGTGTGACCCAGCATCTTCGAAACAGTCTCCAAAGGAACACCATTTTGGAGGGCTACAGTAGTAGCAAAGGTATGTCTACCTAAATGGACTGTAAGGTTCTTTGTGATGCCACAGAGGTCAGCTATCTCCTTCAAATAAGCATTGAACTTCTGGTTAGATGGCACTGGCAACAGACAACCAGACTTTAGAACCTTTGGATGGTTTTCATATTGTTGAAGAATACGCTTGGCTGGAACAAGTAATGGAATGCATGAATTGACATCTGTCTTCTGCCTGTCCCTGAATATCCACTCTTTCCCATCTACCCCTATACCTAAATTATCTTTGGTGAGCTGCTTTACATCAGTAAACGCCAGACCAGTATAACACGTGAATAAGAACATATCCTTAACCACGTTCAGTCGTTCAGAAGAGAACTCTTTTGATTCAATAAGAATAAGCTCTGAATCCAGTAGTGGCTTCACTATCTTCTTCTTCAGATGGATTGAGTATTCGCTGAATGGGTCCCTGTTGATATAGTCATAGCGAAGTGCCATAGTAATTACCTTCTTCAGCTTGACGATATGCTTAACAGTACCATTCTGACCACACCCTCCTTTCGTTTTAAGGTACAGCTCATAACCACTGACAAACTTGTAGTTCACATCTTTCAGCTTAATGTCCACTAGCCCCAGATGTTCTTTTACGTAGGCATAGATATGCTTCTGGGAAGATATATAGCTCTTATAGGTGTCTTTGTTGAGGTCCACCCCTATTTTAGCCTTCACATCATCCAACATCTTATCAAAGAGCTGTAATAAAGTGTATCCTTCTTCTTCAATTCCTAGAACACCATTCTTTATAGAACTTGAGGTAATAGGCTTTCCTAGAGAAACAAGGTTATTATACTCCTGTTTAGCTTTAATCTGAAGAAGCTCAATCGTTTCGTTAACAGCTTTAGCTAAATCGCCCTTACCCTTTACCCTACCTCTCCTACTGTCCCATTGAGTTGGTTTAACGAAGTGCTTGGTTGAGATTTCCAGCGATTCCCCATCTACTGTTATCCTTACATAGATAGGTACTTCACCCTGTTTGTTTGCTTTGCTCTTCCTAATTATAGAAGATACTGTGAAAGTGTGTGTTGATTTCATGGTCTTTGAAGGCGACCACTACCATAGATACTAAGCTATAAGTTATTACTTATCAGTGTGTTTTGAATAATCTAGTGACCTCATCGTCTATAATTACCAAGGTCACTGGATAGGTCATTAAACTAGACGCTAAAGAGCATAAAAAAGCTCCACAACTTTCGTTATGAAGCTTTTTCTTCTGTCAAGCAGAGAGAGAGGGATTCGAACCCCCGGACCCGCAAAGGTCAACGGTTTTCAAGACCGCCGCAATCGACCACTCTGCCATCTCTCTAAATGTGACACAAAAGTAATGGTTGGAAGTGTACCTGTCAAGTGCCGCGCCGCATTTTTCTAAAAATTTAGCCGATTTTTCACTCCTCAGAAGCTTAATTCCTGAAAATCACGCCACTACCCGTCAAAAATATTTTAGAAATTTTTCCTTCCTACCGCATTAAGAAGGCAGTTTCGGTTTTGGACATGTTTTCGGGAAAGAGGCTTAAAACAGGTCAGACCTTTCCGCGCACCAAACGCTTGGTCAAGGCGTCTATGCTGATGTTGACTTCAAAACCCACGATCAGGCTCATGCACACGAAATCCAGCCACACCATCAAACCAATCAAGGCCCCGATGGACCCGTAGAACTTATTATAAGAGTCAAATTTGCCGATGTAGAGCGAGAACAGCCAGGACACCAGGAAGATGAGCACCGTGGCCACCACCGATCCAGCCGAGACGAAGGGCCATTTGTCATGCACCGCCGGCACGTAGTAGTAAATCATGGACGTGGCCAGAAAGAACAGCAGCACCACCGCCACGTACTTCACAGAGACAATGAGCCCGTAGGTAAACGCCTCGGTCACCACCTCGTAGAACACCAGCGCATCCAGAATATACGTCCCGAAGAAGATGGCGCCAATGGCCAGAAACAAGATCAACGCCAGGGCAACGGTGAGCAGCGTGGCGATCATCCGCTTGCGCAGGTAGGTTCTGCGCCGGAACGTCTTGTACTTCTTGTCAAAGGCATCCATGAGGCTCATGATGCCGTTGGTGGACAGCACCACCGCAAACAGAAAACCGAAGGACAGCAATCCGCCGCGCGGCTTGTTCACGATGTCTTCAATGGTATCGGCGGCGGCCACGTAGATCTCGGGCGGCATGATGTCGCCCAACAGGGTCAGGATGTCGCGGTCCAAATGCCCGACGGGGATGTACGGGATGAGCGTGAACAGGAAGATGATGGTAGGGAAAATAGCCAGCGTGAAGTTGAAGGCCATGTACGAAGAACGCTTGGTGAGGGAGTCCATCTTCAGCTCCTCCATCATGACCTTGAGCACGTGGTAGACAGACACCTGCTCCTCCCCGAAACGGAGCCGTTTCAGGAAGACGATGAGTCTCCGGTACCATCTATAGTGGGACAGGCGTTCGTAGAGGTTCATGCCGTGTAGTACGGGTCTAGTTTGGCATGAATATACGCAGGAATTGCCGTGGGTCGGCTGCTTTTCATGTCTACAAACACCATGATGGTCTCCCCGATGTTCAGGAGCTCCTGGGCCTCGTTGTAGACCTCGTACTCAAATTTGATGCGGGCACCCTGCGGCTTGGTTTTCAAGAGCAGTCTCACGGTGAGCAGATCATCATAGCGGGCCGGCCGGATGTACTTGCACCGCAGTTCCAGCACGGGCATCATCACACCTTCGGCCTCCATCTCTTTGTAATTGATGCCCAACTGCCGGAATGTCTCGGTACGGGCCACTTCATAGTAGGCCCCGTAGTTTCCGTAGTAGACGTAGCCCATTTGGTCGGTCTCGGCGTAGCGCACGCGTATCTGTACTTCTGATGTAAACACAGTTCTTCTTGGTTAAGCATCTTCCGTTTACAGCCTGTTTTTCAGAAAATGCCGCTTAAACGGATGATGGAGTGAAGTTTACCTAGCCTGGAAAGCAACACGTTCGCAGGACCAGATTTTCAGGTTTAGTGAAACACATGCTTTTTCTTGGGCAGTGCTTCCTCTGGGTGATAGATGGCGTTCAGGCGTTTGGCGTTCTCTTCTACGGTGTCTGGGAAACCGGCAGCTTTGCGACGCTCATTCACGTGCTTACTGTCTTCAATAGGCCAGATGACCATTCTCCCGTCTTCCCGCCCCATGGAAGTAGCCTGTGTTCCATAGATTTGCTTCTTCGCATCAAACATAAGCATCTGGTCTTCCATCATGGCAGCATCGGTGGTGCTTGCTTCCCCTTGCTGGGCCATGCGTTTCAAAGCAGGAAGGTACTTTCTAATGACAGAGGCCGGAGCATGCTGCACCACCAGAAACAAGCCATCGGCGGCCTTCTCCCCTATCTTACTTTTAGGCAGCCAGCCGTATTGCTGCAAAATCGTTAGTACCTGGATCTGGTTTACGGAGTCTACCTGCTGCATCTTCCGGAAAAAAGCATTCTGGTCTTCTTCCTTCACGTTGTCAAATCCTTCGCGTACTGCCTGGTCTGTGTCATAGATTTTCTCCAACTCCGTGCGCAGCGAATCATACGGAATAGAGGCAGACGTTCTCTGCTCCGTCTGCCCGCAGGCGGTCATCGCAACACAAAAGAAAAGAATAACCGAAGAGAAAGCTTTTCCCATATTCAGAAGTTTTTACAAGCGTAAGCTGCCGGGCGTTTCAGGCCCATTTACTAAAAAACGGCCCTGAAACGGACTACCGCATGATGTTGCGCTGGTTCATGGCCGCGTGGAAGCGCTGGGCGTTCCGCCGGTGCTCGGCCTCGGTCACCGCAAACGCGTGGTAACCGGAGAAATCCTCCTTGGCGCAGAAATACAGGTACTCGTGCTCCTCGGGGTTCAGGACGGCGTTGATGGAAGTGATGGACGGCAGGTTGATGGGGCCGGGCGGCAAGCCTTTGTTCAGGTACGTGTTGTACGGCGAGTTGGTCTTCAGGTGCACGTTGAGCACCCGGCGGATGGTGAAGTCACCGGTGGCGAACACCACGGTTGGGTCGGCTTGCAGGGCCATGTTGCGCTTAAGGCGGTTCAGGTAAACACCGGCAATACGTGGCCGCTCATCGGCGTGCACGCTCTGCTCGGCCTGCACGATGGAGGCCAGAATAGAGACTTCCTTCTGGGAAAGCCCAACGTCCTGCGCTTTGGCTTTGCGCTCCTCGGTCCAGAAGTTGTCGTATTCCTTTTTCATGCGCTCCATCATGTCCTCAGCGGAGGTGGTCCAGTACATCTCATAGGTGTTGGGGATGAACATGGTGAGGATGGTGGTGGTGTCAAAGCCCAGCTTCTGGGTGTAGGCGGGGCTGTTGAGCAAGGAATCTATCTTGGCGGGCGAGGCGTTGATGAAGGTGCTCAGCTTCTGGGCCAGGTCTTTTTTGAGGCGCACGTTGGTGTACGTCAGCTTTACGGGGTCCTGGTCACCGGAGCGCAGCTTGGCGATGAGTTTGTAGTTGGTCATGCCATCCTTCAGCTCGTAGCGGCCGGGTTTCACCAGCTCAGGGTAGTCCATCAGCTTGGCCATGAACCGGAGCGACAGGCGGTCAATGATCACTTTTTTGGAATCGATGGAATCCATGGCCTGCTCATAGGTGGCGCCGTTGGGAATGAGCACGTACACCGGCTCGCCTTTGTTCTCCACGTTGGGCGTATAGACAATCTGGTAGGCGTAGTAGGAGAAGCACACGAAAAGGAACATCAAAACCACCAGGACATAGGTCCACTTGCTGGTCTTCCGGGGCTTGCGCGATCCTCTGGGACCCCGCGTGACAGGTATGTTTTGTTCTGACATAGACCGCAAAGGTAAGAATTTAATGTGCTAATGAGTAAATGTGCTGATGTGCTAATCAGTTCTTTGAAACCTCTCCACCTGCCCAAGGTTTCAACCCCTGAGATCCAGGCATTCTGCTTTAGGGCTGTTTTCTGAAAATCGACTTAAAAACGGAAATTTGGGTTTAAGCGTATGCACTGAAACGTTAGAAGAAAATACTTCTTGAAGCTAAACTATATACTTAGACATTTGGCCTACCAACTTCAATGGAGGTTTGTAGGCCAAATCCCAAATTATCACATCAGCACATTAACTCATTAGCACATTAAACCCATGGCACAGGCTACTTTTCTTCGGATTCACCCAGACAACCCTCAAGCGAAAAGCATTGCCCAGGCAGTGGACATCCTCCGGAAAGGCGGGTTGGTCATCTACCCCACCGATACTATTTATGGCTTAGGCTGCGACCTGCACAATGCCCGGGCCGTGGAACGGCTCTGCCAGTTGCGGGGCATCAATCCGGCCAAGGCGCATCTTTCCTTTATCTGCCATGACCTGACCCACATCTCAGACTACGCCAAAATCTCCACCCAAACCTACAAGGTGATGAAAAAGGCGCTGCCGGGTCCGTTCACCTTTGTGCTGGAAGCCAGCAGCAAAGTGCCTAAGTTAGGCGGCAAACGGAAAGACACCGTGGGCATCCGGATTCCGGATAACAACATTTCCCTGACGCTTGTCCGGGAGCTGGGCAACCCCATTGTGTCTACCTCCATCCATGACGAGGACGAGGTAATTGAATACACAACTGACCCGGAGCTGATCTATGAGAAATACCGCAACCACGTGGACCTAGTCATTGACGGCGGCTTTGGCAACAACATCGCCTCTACGGTGGTCAACTGCGAGAACGATGAATTTGAGGTCCTCCGCCAGGGCGCCGGCGATATTGAAGAATTTCTGTAGAAATCCTCAGTCCTGATTCTTCAGTTCTGAGTCCTTAGTCTTGAGTTCTGAGTTGAATTTAAGACGGCATTTTGGCCTTGTTTTGGAAAAACTGGTCCCAAAGCAGAGCGGCTGGCAAGTTGAAACTTGTCAGCCGCTCTGCTTTTCTGGTTGCTCATCCATCTGAAAGCGTTTTCACCCCGAGAACACTCCCTTACTCTAAACTCAAGACTCAGGACTCTGAACTCAGGACTCAGGATTATCGGCCTTCGGACGCTGATGCTTCCAGCGCTTATGCGACCACAGGTATTCAGCGGGATATTGTTCCACAAAGGCTTCCAGTCGCTGGGCGAAGGCTTCGGTGAGCGGATGGCCTTCCTCTTTCACGCCCTGGGCGGGCGGCGGCAAGAGCTCCTGGAATTCTATTTCATAATAGCCGCGCCTCAGGTGCCGCATGCCAATAAAGAAAGAAGGGTACTTGAAAGAACTCCTTAGTTTCTCGGCGCCTACATAGAAGGGCGTGTCTTGCTGCAGGAAGGTGGTCCAGTACTGGATCTCGCCGTACGGAGGCACCTGGTCTGAGAGCAGGGTGAAGATGCGGTTCTCGGCTTTGTGCCGGATCAGGTGCCGGAGCGTGTCTTTCATGCGCACCAGATTGATCCCGAACCGCCCGCGCATGAACTTCATAAACTCCTCAAAAAAGGAATTGGCCAACGGTTTGTACACCCCGTCAATGGGGTCCGAGAAAATGGTATTGCCCGCCGCCGACATATACTCCCAGTTGCCCAAGTGCGCGCCCAGCACCAGCACCGAGGTGCCCTGGGCCAGTTGCGCCTCCACCTTTTCCTTGCCTTTGGAATAAACCCGTTTCCTCAGCTCGGCGGGAGACAGCGAAATCAGTTTAAGCGATTCCACCATGATGTCGGTGAGGTTCAGGAAAAACTGCTTCTCAATTTTCAGGCGTTCTGCTTTGCTTTTCCGCGGAAAGGAGCGCTCCAGGTTCTGCCGCACCACTTTCTTGCGGTACCCGATAACGTAGTACAGAACCCAATAGAGAAAGGTGGAGATGGCGTACAGCACCGGGAACGGCAGCAGCGAAATCCCCTTCAGCAACCACCAGAGGGGAAGCTGGCTGGCCTTCAACTCAGGACGGCTGTACGGATTGGTGGACGGTTTATGGTGCATTTTCTGAAAACAGGGCAAAAACAGGAAAGGCCTCTCCCGCCCTGAGCAAAGATAACGCGCAAATACTGATTTCCTTTTACCCGTTCTGTTTCTCTCCCGAAAGCTGCTCAGGAGCGGCACCCCAGAGGAAAACAGCCGCGCCACCGGCGGAAAGAGAAATCCTCCTTCCGCCGGCGGCGCGGCTGTTTCAGGCTTCTTTTCCTAAAACGGCCCTTAAACCGATTTCTGGAAAAACTCTGAGATGATCTCGTAGGAATGCACCCGGTCCGCCTGCTCAAAGATGTTAGACCCGACCATGATCTCGTCTACGCCAGTCTCGTCCAGAAAAGCCTGGAGTTCGTCCTGTACGGTTTTAGGTCCGCCAATGAAGGAGTACCGCAACATCTGCTGCACCGCGTACCGCTCAGAGGCATCCCAGAGACCGTCCATGCTTTTCACGGGTGCCTGCATGGGCTTGGCCGTGCCGCGCACCACGTTCAGGAAAGACTGGTAGAGCGAGGTGGATTGGAAAATGGCTTCTTCATCGGTATTGGCGGCAATCACGTTCACGCAGGCCATGGCATAAGGCTCCTTGAGATCGCCTACCGGCTGGAAACTCTCACGGTACACTTTCAAGGCGGCATGCAGTTGCGAAGGCGCAAAGTGGCTGGCGAAGGCGTACGGCATGCCCAGAATACCGGCCAGTTGCGCCCCAAAGGTACTGGAACCCAGAATCCAGATGGGCACGTTAGAACCCTCGCCGGGTACGGCCCGCACCCGGGCGGTGGGGTCAATCGGCCCCAGGTAATTTTTCAATTCCACCACGTTCTGCGGAAATTCATCTACGGAACCCCGCAAATCGCGGCGCAGGGCGTGGGCCGTCATCTGATCCGTTCCCGGGGCGCGACCCAGTCCCAGGTCTATGCGGTTGGGGTACAACGTGGCCAAGGTGCCAAACTGCTCGGCCACCACCAGCGGCGCGTGGTTGGGCAACATGATACCGCCAGAACCCACGCGCAGTTTGGTGGTGGCACCGGCCACGTGGCCAATCAGCACCACGGTGGCCGAACTGGCAATGCCGGCCATGTTGTGGTGCTCGGCCATCCAGTAGCGTTTGTACCCCAGGCTTTCTACGCGCTGCGCCAGATCAACGGTATTCTGGAAGGAATCGGCGGCGGTTTTGCCGTTCAAAATGGGAACGAGGTCCAGAACGGAAACGGGTATATCGGTTAGTTTTTTAGTAGCCATCATGTGAATCTTTATTGTCAGCTCTTTTTACGGCTGATCTTCTAAAAGGCAAAAGTACAGGTAGAAAGTTCTGCACTTGGGCTCTGCCCCCGTTACTTCCAGGATACCATCCAGGCGTTTCGTCGCCCTTTTCCGGAAAATGCCCTTAAAACGCTAAACAAGCTCCATACACCCAGCGAAACAGGAAAATCAGGAACTACTCACCCCTGCCTGCTTGTTACCAAAAGGTAAACCCCAAAGGAGATTTCTAATCATAAAGCAGGAGATTTCTAATCATAAAGCCTTATACCCAAAGGCGATAATCCCCAAAGAGCGCGTATCCAATTCTAGTTTTCCAGATTATCCTCCGTTTTCAGGAATGAGGCAATAATCCAATTCACTGGTTCCTGACGGAGGGCACATGCACAACTGCCGGTGATGGTTTCACGACGCAGCGGTTGCTTGCCTGAACCAGGTTTCTTCCAAGCCACTACTGGTTTGGGTGCAAGTCTGCAAAATTTCCTTTACTTGCACTTATTCAACTTTACCCTTGCATGCAGTTACTAACTGAGATCCAGTACAACCCGTGTATTCTTTATTTTCAGAAGGCTTTTGAAGCCCATGAATTACTGTTTGAGGCCCATGAGCATTACCAGAAGCAGAGCTACCGCAACCGCTGCCACATTCTCACGGCGCAGGGCGTGGTGCCGCTCAGCGTGCCGGTAGTGAAGGGCAACAGCAAAACCATCATCACCGACCTGGAGATTGATTACAGCCAGCGCTGGGTGGACATCCATTGGCGCACCATCCGGAGCGCCTATGGTAACGCGCCTTTTTTTGAGTATTACGCCGATTACCTGAAGGACATCTATGACCGCCGCCCGGCCCTGCTTTTCCAGCTGAACATGGATTTAATGAAACTTTTCGCTAAATTCCTGAAGCTAAAGCAACCAATTGGCCTAACTCAAACGTATGGGATTACATACGAGGCACCGGTGTTGGATTGGCGCGGGGAACTTCATCCCAAGAAGGAGCCTGACAATTTGCGCTTGATGACATACCGGCAGGTGTTTGGCAAACAATTTGCAATGAACCTGAGTATACTGGATCTGTTGTTTAACCTTGGCCCAGAGGCATCTACTTATTTACGGAATCCTGCGGCTTTCTGTTGAACATTTGCCCCACTCATTTTGTTAATTTAAATGCGTAGCCTCGGCAGCACTTTGCAGTAACACGCACAACAACAATTTACTAGACAAGAACTTACATGGAAGCCAAATTCTCAAATAGAGTGAAAGAGGTGATCTCTCTCAGTCGCGAGGAAGCCATCCGTTTGGGGCATGATTACATCGGCACCGAGCACCTGCTTCTGGGTATGATCCGCGAAGGAGAAGGCACCGCAATCGCTTTGCTTAAAAAGCTGGGAGTACCCATGGAGGAGCTCAAGTACGCGCTTGAGCAGGCCACCAAGAATACCGCCAGCCCTAATACAAATATTACCGGAAGTATCCCGCTTACCAAACAGACGGAGAAGGTCCTGAAAATAACGTATTTGGAGGCTAAAATCTTCAAATCTGACATCATAGGTACAGAACACCTGTTGCTGTCTATTTTGCGGGACGAGGATAATATTTCATCGCAAACCTTAGCCAAATTCAACGTGAACTACGAAGCTATTCGGGATTCGTTAGACTATCATGCTAACAACCCTCTCGCCTCTTCAGATACCGACGATAACGACGATAACGACAAACTCTTCGGCTCTTCCTCTAAAGGAGGCGCTGGCTCTGCCGCCAAGAAGGGTGCCGAGAAATCCCGCACGCCGGTGCTGGACAACTTCGGCCGTGATCTGACCAAGTTGGCCGAGGAAGGCAAACTGGACCCTATTGTGGGTCGTGAAAAAGAAATCGAACGCGTGGCTCAGGTATTGAGCCGTCGTAAGAAAAACAACCCGATTCTGATTGGGGAGCCTGGTGTGGGTAAAACCGCCATTGCTGAAGGTCTGGCCCTGCGTATCATCCAGAAGAAGGTTTCTCGGGTGCTTTTCGGAAAACGCGTGGTAACCTTAGACCTGGCTTCATTGGTAGCCGGTACTAAATACCGCGGTCAGTTTGAAGAGCGTATGAAAGCCGTGATGAACGAACTGGAGAAATCTCCGGACGTGATTCTCTTCATTGATGAGTTGCACACCATTGTGGGTGCTGGTGGAGCCTCCGGATCTCTGGATGCCTCCAACATGTTCAAACCTGCGCTGGCCCGCGGTGAAATCCAATGCATTGGTGCTACTACGTTAGACGAATACCGTCAGTACATTGAGAAAGATGGTGCTTTGGCTCGTCGTTTCCAGATTGTGATGGTAGACCCTACCACCCCAGAGGAAACCATTGAGATCCTGCACAACATCAAAGACAAATACCAGGATCACCACCACGTGACCTATTCAGACAAAGCCATTGAGGCCTGTGTGAAGTTGAGCGACCGCTACATGAGCGACCGTTTCCTGCCAGACAAAGCCATTGACATTCTGGATGAGGCGGGTGCCCGCGTGCACATCAACAACATTGTGGTGCCTGAAGATATCCTGAATCTGGAGCAACAGATTGAGAACATCAAGGACGAGAAAAACCGTGTGGTGAAAAGCCAGAAGTACGAAGAGGCGGCTCAACTGCGTGACAAAGAGAAAAAACTTCTGGACCAACTTGACTCCGCTAAAAAGAGCTGGGAAGAGGAAACCAAGAAGAAGCGTTACGCTGTGAAAGAAGAAAACGTGGCCGAGGTAATCGCCATGATGACAGGTATTCCGGTGAAACGTATCGCGCAGAAAGAAAGCCTCAAGCTTTTGAACATGGGCGAAGAGCTGAAAGGCAAAGTGATTGGTCAGGAAAAAGCGATTACGCAGTTGGTGAAAGCCATTCAGCGGACCCGCGTTGGTCTGAAAGATCCGAAACGCCCCATCGGTTCGTTCGTATTCCTGGGCCCTACCGGGGTTGGTAAAACCGAGCTGGCCAAAGTTCTTTCCACCTACCTGTTTGACAAGGAAGATTCTTTGGTGCGCATTGACATGAGTGAGTACATGGAGAAATTCAGCGTATCTCGCTTGGTGGGAGCGCCTCCCGGCTACGTGGGTTACGAAGAAGGTGGTCAGCTGACGGAGAAAATCCGTCGTAAGCCTTACTCTGTGGTATTGCTGGATGAGATTGAGAAAGCGCACCCAGACGTATACAACCTGTTGCTGCAAGTGCTGGATGACGGTGTGTTGACTGATGGTTTAGGCCGTAAAGTTGACTTCAGAAACACCATCATCATCATGACCTCCAACATTGGAGCTCGTGACTTGCAGGACTTCGGGGCTGGGGTTGGTTTCGCGACCAAAACCCGTCAGGAGAACATGGACGACATCATGAAAGGCACCATTGCTTCTGCCTTGAAGAAAACGTTCTCGCCTGAGTTCCTGAACCGTTTGGATGACGTGATCGTGTTCAACTCGCTGGTGAAAGAAGATATCCATAAAATCATTGATATCTCGCTTGCTAAACTGTTGACACGCGTGAAAACGTTAGGCTACACCATTGAGATCACTGACAAAGCCAAAGACTTTGTGGCCGAGAAAGGATATGACTCTAAATATGGTGCCCGTCCGTTGAACCGTGCCATCACCAAGTACATGGAAGACCCGATTGCCGAGGAAATTCTGAAAGCCGAGCTGGCGCAGGGAGACACCATCGTGATTGACTACGAAGAAGGCAAAGAAGAACTGACCTTCTCCAACCGCAAGAACGAGGATGCCGTGCCAGACACTTCAGATGATCTTCCGGAAGCGTCTTCTTCTGAAGAGGAAGAAACCACGCCTACTGATGGCAAGAAGAAAGACTAATTGAAATTTTATATTTGGAAAGGCTGACAGACAAACTGTCAGCCTTTTTGTTTTTAAGTAAGAATTCAGAAAAGTGTAACAAAAATTTTACACTGCCCTATTCTTTCCTAAATTTGATTTCTTGTACCAACATCAAACTGCTTCAATGTCAGACGGAAATAAGCTGGACAGCAAATTTGAAACATTAGACCGCAAAAATGCCGAGGCCCTCTTAGGAGGTGGACAGGCCCGCATTGATGCGCAACATAAAAAAGGCAAACTCACTGCCCGCGAACGCATTGACTTACTTCTGGACGAAGGTTCTTTTGAGGAGATCGGCAAGTTTGTGATGCACCGCTCCAAAGACTTCGGGCTGGACAAAGAATACTACCTAGGCGATGGCGTGGTGACCGGTTACGGAACCGTGAACGGCCGACTAGTTTACGTTTTCTCCCAGGACTTCACCGTTTTTGGCGGTTCCCTCTCTGAAACCCACGCCGAGAAGATTGTAAAAATCATGGATTTGGCCATGAAGAACGGCGCTCCCGTGATTGGCCTCAATGACTCCGGCGGAGCCCGCATTCAGGAAGGCGTGGTGTCTCTGGGCGGCTACGCCGATATTTTCTACAAAAACACCTTAGCTTCCGGCGTTGTACCGCAATTGTCGGGTATTATGGGACCTTGTGCCGGTGGGGCGGTATATTCCCCCGCCATCACTGATTTCATCCTGATGGTGGAAGACACGTCCTATATGTTTGTGACCGGCCCGAACGTGGTGAAAACGGTGACGCATGAAACAGTGACTTCAGAGGAGTTAGGCGGCGCCAGCACCCACAGCACTAAAAGCGGCGTGACGCATTTCTCCTGCGCCAATGAGGTAGTCTGCATCCAGAATATTAAACAGTTGTTGAGCTACATGCCGCAGAACTGCGAGGAACTCCCTCCTTCCCTGCCCTATGAAGCCCAAGCTGACGAAACCCGTGAAGTCCTGAATTCCATTGTGCCGGAGAATCCCAACCAGCCGTATGACATCCGGGAAGTAATTGAAGGCATAATTGATGCTGACTCCTTTTTGGAGGTGCACAAGAACTTCGGGGAAAACATTGTGGTGGGCTTTGCCAGATTGGCAGGTCGCAGCATCGGGATTGTAGGGAACCAGCCGGCTGTCCTAGCCGGGGTTCTGGACATCAACGCATCTACCAAAGCAGCCCGTTTCGTGCGCTTCTGTGATTCCTTCAATATTCCGTTGCTGGTGTTGGAAGACGTACCCGGTTTCCTGCCCGGCACCGATCAGGAGTGGCGCGGTATCATCACCAACGGCGCTAAATTGCTGTATGCTTTCTGCGAGGCCACGGTGCCGCGTGTTACCGTGATCACCCGCAAAGCGTATGGCGGGGCTTATGACGTGATGAACTCCAAGCACATTGGCGCGGACCTGAACTACGCTTGGCCAACCGCCGAGATTGCCGTGATGGGCGCCAAAGGAGCCGCTGAGATCATCTTCAAACGTGAGATTGCCGCCGCCGAGGATCCAGAAGCCAAACTCGCGGAGAAAGTAGCGGAATATCAGTCCAAATTCGCGACGCCGTACCGCGCAGCCCACCGCGGTTTCGTAGACGAGGTAATTTATCCTTCGGAAACCCGCGCCAAGCTGATCAGAGCGTTTAAGATGCTGGAAAACAAAGTAGACCAGCTACCCAAGAAAAAGCACGGGAATATTCCATTATAAGTAAAAGATGCAAGACACTGAACTGCAGACAATTGACCCCAGAGGCAACGGGAAGAAGTTCTAACATCCAGAGTCCAGCATCTAACAGTTAGAATCTATTATCCAATATTCAATTGCGCCCTTGGCTGGTGATGACAAAGCACCCCAGCCAATTACTACTTCATCAGACTAACAACTTCCGGAGAGTGCTTTGCTCCACCTAAACAGAAAGCTATGAGAGAAGAAAGCTTTGAATTCCTGCAGACCTACCTCAACAACGCCGCACCAACCGGCTTTGAGTCATCAGGCCAGAAACTGTGGTTAGACTACATCAGACCGTATGTAGACGAGTATTTCGTGGACACGTACGGCACCGTGGTGGGCGTCATCAACCCCGAGGCCGAGTACAAGGTAGTCATTGAGGCCCACGCCGATGAAATTGCCTGGTTTGTGAACTACATCACGCCCGAGGGCTTTATCTACGTACGCCGGAACGGTGGTTCTGATGCCGTGATCGCGCCGTCCAAACGGGTGAACATCCACACCAAGAAGGGCTTGGTGAAAGCGGTGTTCGGGTATCCGGCCATCCATGTGCGCAAGCCAGATCAGGACAAAGCGCCCACCGTAGAAACCATTTTCCTGGATTGCGGTGCGGCCAACAAGCAGGAAGTAGAGGAAATGGGCATTCACGTAGGCTGCGTGATCACCTTCGATGATGAGTTCTGGACCATGAACGAGAAGTTCTACGTGGGCCGGGCGCTAGACAACCGTATCGGGGGGTTCATGATCGCGGAGGTGGCGCGTATGCTGAAGGAGAACGGAAACACGCTTCCTTTCGGGTTATACATCGTCAACGCGGTACAGGAAGAGATTGGTCTGCGCGGCGCCGAGATGATCGCGCACCGCATCAAGCCAGACCTGGCCATCATCACCGATGTGACGCATGACACGCAGTCGCCCATGTACGAGAAGAAAACCAACGGCGATCTGCACTGCGGCAAAGGACCGGTGTTAACCTACGGCCCGGCGGTACAGAACAACGTGCTGGACATGCTCATTGAGGTGGCGCAGAAAAATGAGATTCCTTTCCAGCGGGCCGCCGCCACCCGCGCCACCGGCACCGATACCGATGCCTTTGCGTATTCTTCTGAAGGTGTAGCCTCCGCGCTTATCTCACTGCCGTTAAAATACATGCACACCACCGTGGAAACCGTGCACAAAGATGACGTGGACAGCATCATCAAGCTGTACTACCACTTCCTGACCCAGCTGCAAAGCGGCCATGATTTCCGCTATCTGAAATAGTCGTTTAGCGGCCGTTTTTCAGAAAACCGGCCCAAAACGCATGTTACAGGTACAGACCTGTGGGGTTTCCGAAACCTCACAGGTCTTTCTGTTTTAGAGCCGTTTTCCGGAAAAGAGGCACAAAACAGCGGTGCGGCGCTTACCTTGAAAGTCAGCAGAGAGGCCGACAGGTTGGCAAGCCGGGGTTCAGTTCTGGCAGGATACTACTACAGAACACGATAATTCCCTATCTTCACCCGCAGTACTCACCTGCCACACCATGGAATTAAGCACTTCCCGTTTGCTCCTGCGCGAATTCAAAGAAGATGACTGGCATTTCACCAACCTGTACGAATCCAACGAGGAGGTGATGCGGTACCAGACCAGCCAGGTGCGCACCAGCAAAGAAAGCCTGGACTACCTGCTGCACTGCCTGGAGGAAGCCAAAGAAGAGCCGCGCACCTTGTTTGACCTGGCCATTGTGCTGAAAACGACCGATATGCTCATCGGGCGGGTGGGCATGAAAGTGGATCACGATGCAGAGGAAGCCGTTTTGTGGTACATCCTCAACCAGACCTACTGGAACAAAGGCTACACCTCTGAGGCCGCCGCCGCGCTCATGCGTTTCGGATTTGAGGAACTGCACCTCCACCGCATCTGGGCCGACTGTGATCCGCGCAACATTGGTTCTTACCGCGTCATGGAGAAGCTGGGTATGCGCCGCGAGGCCCACTTCCGGGAGAACATCTTCATCAAAGGCTCCTGGTGCGATTCTTACATCTATGCCCTTCTGGACTATGAATGGAGAAATCAGTTGGAAATGAAGAAGTGAGCATCAGAAAATAAGAATGGGAACGCACTCCGTTTTCTGCCCGTTTTCTGAAAAAAAGCTTGAAATGGCATCCATCTAAATCCGCCGTCCTTGTTAGTGTTCTCATCAACCAAGCAGCCGAAAACGCCTTTCCGACTACTTAGAAATCGACCTTCTTCCCACGCAAAACCCGCATTCACCAATTACCTAAACGTTACCCAGAACCAAGTGCTTTTCCTAGATCAGATGAACCGCCAAGTTTCTTTGCCACAGCCGCCCCGCCGGATTGTGTCGCTGGTGCCATCCCAGACGGAGTTATTGTTCCACTTGGGCTTGGGCGATAAGATAGTAGGCGTGACTAAATTCTGTATTCACCCCAAGGAGCAGGTGAAAGCCAAAACGAAGATAGGGGGCACTAAAAACTTCAACTTCGAGGTCATTGACCAGCTGCAGCCGGATCTGATTATTGGCAACAAGGAAGAAAACTACCAAGCGGGCATTGAACAGCTGCAGCAGAAATACCCCGTCTGGATGAGCGACATCTACTCGCTGGATGATTCTTGGGAGATGATGCAAGCCGTGGGCCATTTAACGGACGCCCTACTACCGGCCGAAGCACTGGTTTCTGAGCTTAAGCAACAGTTTGCCCAGCTTCAGCCGGTGGTTCCGGCCATCCCCACGGCCTATTTCATCTGGCGGAACCCGTATATGGGCATCGGGAACCAGAACTTTATAGACCATTTGCTCACGCGTTGCGGTTTTGAGAACGTACTGGGGCATCTGCCCAGGTACCCTGAGGTTTCTGCTGAACAATTGCGATCGGCAAATCCCCGCTTGATTCTGCTGTCTTCAGAGCCCTATCCGTTTAAAGAAAAGCACATCGCTGAGTTCCGGGCCATTTGTCCCGAGGCGCAGATCAAAGTAGTAGACGGGGAACTGTTCAGCTGGTATGGCAGCCGACTGCTGCATTCGGTGCCTTATCTGCAGGAATTGCAACAGGCGGTCATGGGTTAATGGCAGGCTTGCCTGGAAGCGAACCTTTCCCTCCAGAAAAGAAAAGGCCCTTTGCAGTAGTTGCAAAGGGCCTTTCTGTGTAGAAAAGGTAAAGCTTACGGCTTGCTGGTTTTGTCTACCTGCGCCACGGCGTTCTTCAACTCCTGGGCTTCGGCTAAGTGCTCTTTCAGAACTGGTAAGATCTGATCAATGAATTGCTGCACATCCGGGTCGTTTACCTCTTTGTCGGCTTTCTCATAAAAGGCGATGGCCTCTTCATGGGCTTCAACTTCCAGATTGGCAAAGGTTTGGTCAAACTCCTCCCCTTTCTTATTCTCCAGGCTGTCTACCAGGGCTTTCTTCTCACTTCCCATTTGAGCAGGCAGCTGAACGTCTTTTTTCTTCGCTATCTCGGCCAGAACAGGCGTGGTTCTGGAGTGTACGTGGTAGATTTTCTGTCCCAGCGCACCAACCGATCCTTTTTCGCTTTGGTCTTCGGCCATCATACCGGCCATCAACTGAAAGTTATCAGTGGTAGCCGCCTGCTTCAGGAACTGTTCAACTTTAACATGGTCTGCTGCGGTAGCTTCTTTATCTACTTTATTGCAAGAAACCAATGTCATGCCGCTCATCACCATTGACGAGGCGAGCATCCAAACATTGAATTTTTTCATAGTCGTATTTATTAGAATTTCCTGATATTATAACCAGATAAACGCAAGAATGATTCATTTGTTGTAATAGTTCAGATTCATCCTTGCCATACTATCAATATTCCAAACAACTACTTACTATTATTATATTTAACTAATCCCGTTTATCGCTTACTTCAGGAAAACTTAGGCAAAACTGACTGTTACAATCTATTGATTTTCAAATACAACCTTACTCAACAAGCGCGTTAACGCTGCAAAGGAAAATTGAACAACAGCCGCAGTAACCCTGTCTGGCAGCCGGGCTACTTTGATCAACCTAAAATGGAATGACACAAAAAAGTCCTCCAGACAACTGAAGGACTTTTTTGTGCCAAATGATCTGAAATCTACTGGATTTCGTCTACCGCAAACCCCGCTTTCTGCAGTTCCTCCCAGTATTTGGGGTAAGATTTGCGCACGACGCGGTGCTCTTCCACCACCAGGGGCTGCTTCAGGCCCAGCGGCGCGAAGGCCATAGCCATGCGGTGGTCTTCATAGGTATGAATGCTAGCCTCGTTTTGGGGCTGGTTTACCAAAAAGACCTTAAAAACAGCTGGTTCCGTCTCGCGGAGTTCTGCCCCCAGTTTCACCAGCTCGGCCTGCAGGGCGGCAATACGGTCGGTTTCCTTGATGCGGAGGCTCTCCAGACCGGTCATCTCCACTTCCACCTCCAGCCCCGCCGCCAGTGCGGCCACCGTCTGAGCCAGATCTGGACAAGCGAAGAAATCAATGCGGGCCAGTGGCTGGGTGATGGGCTGCTTGGTTAGCTGCACGCCCTCGGGGGTGAAGACGGTCTGCACCCCGAAAGGAGCCATCAAGGTTGGCAGCACGCTGTCGCCCTGGAGCGAATCTTTCCGAAGCGCGGGCAGAAGCAATTCGGCTTCCCGGGCCAGCGCCGCGATGCTGTACCAATAGCTGGCCGCACTCCAGTCTGACTCCACGGTGTACTCCCGGGCCTGGTACTCTTGTTTCGCCACCGAAATTTTCTGGCCTTCAAACGTGGCCTGCACGCCAAAATACGCCATTTGCGCCAGGGTCATCCGGATGTACGGCTCCGAGCTGATTTTCCCTTCCAAGGTCAGTTCCAGGCCTTGCGGCAGCAGCGGCGCAATCATGAGCAGCGCCGAGATGTACTGGCTGCTGATGTCGGAACGCACCGTCAACTGGTTCGTTCCCGAGAAATCAAAGCCCTTCATCTGAAGCGGCGGGTAACCTTCCTCCCCTACATACTCAATCTGGGCACCCAGTTTTCTGAGGGCATCCACCAGTACCCCAATGGGCCGCTGGCACATGCGGGGCGTTCCGGTCAGGGTGAGTTGCTGGCCAGTGGCCGCGTAATAGGCCGTTATAAAACGCATGACCGTTCCGGCATCTTCGGCGCTTACCTCTTCGCCCGCGGGCGTGGAGAGCAAACGGTTCAGCAATTGGGTGTCATTGGCGTCTGACAGGTTATGGATGGGGAAATCTTTCCCCGATAAGGCCCGGATGATGAGGGCGCGGTTGGCTTCACTTTTGGAGGCGGGCAAGGTCACGCGTCCGCGCAACACGCCCGTGGGGTGCGATACGCGCACGGCAGCAGCTGAAATCATAGTAATTGGTAATAGCGCAAGGCACTCTGTACCTCGGGCAGGGTGATAGGTTGGTCATAGACGGCTTCGCCGATCTTCTGCAGCAAAGTACAGTTGATGGTAGCGCCGTCGTTCTTTTTATCGTGCAGGCACAGCTGGCTGATGGCTTGGACATCTTCCTGGGGCAGGTTCACCTTCTCGTAGATAGACAGCATAAATGTTTCTATCTGGTCCAGTTCTTCCTGGGGCAGCAGCCCTTTCTGCACCGACAGCCAGGCTTCGCAGATCATGCCTACGGCGATGGCTTCGCCGTGCAGCAGCACCTGGCCGGGCTTCTCCAGGTAAAAACTCTCTACGGCGTGGCCAATGGTGTGCCCAAAATTGAGGATTTTACGCAAACCGTTCTCCAGCGGATCGGCAGTCACTACCCTAGATTTTATCTGGATGGAATGCCGGATCAGATCGGTCCAGTCCTCGGTGAACATACCCACGTAGCGCTGCTCAAAGAATTTGTCGGCATCCATGATGAGCCAGTGCTTGATGATCTCGGCGTAGCCGGATTTCATCTGGCGCATGTCCAGTGTCTGCAGAAAGGCCGGGTTCACCAGCACCGCCAACGGCTCCTGAAACACCCCGATGTGGTTTTTGAACCCCATGAAATCGATCCCGGTTTTGCCGCCCACGCTGGCATCTACCTGAGACAGCAGCGTAGTGGGCACGTTCACGAACCGGATGCCGCGTTTGTACAGGCTGGCACAAAATCCGCCCAGGTCGGTTAACACACCGCCGCCCAGGTTCACCAGCAAACTCCAGCGGTCCAGACTCTGCTCGGTGAGTTCGCGCCACACGTGCTCGCAGGTAGCCAGGTTCTTGTGTTCCTCGCCGCTCTGGATCTGCACCACGTGGTGACCATCGGGCAGGTAGGGTTTCAGGAGCGGGTAGCAGTGCCAATGCGTATTCTCGTCTACCAGCACCACCGTCTTTTTGAACGCCCGGCTGTGCAGCAGTTCCTTGAGCTGCCCCACGGCATTGGGGCCTATGAAAATCTCTTCGGTCAAACTTGTCTGTGTTTATTGCGTTTTGGGACTGTTTTCTAGAAAAGAGCCCCAAAACGGGTTGAGGTGCTAAAGAACGGAATGCTGGGGGCAGTTCAAAAGAAAAAACAAAGAAAAATTGGCCATCTCTTATCCCTTGTGATCCAGCTGAACTTGCCTGGTCTTTTTTCCAAGACACAATGGAGTTCTTTCTTGGGTGAAATTGTGGCCCTATAGCAAGAAACGGATTCGTCTATCAGGAGCAACCCTGAGCGTATGACCCAAACAGACAGCCGGTTTGCCCCATAACTTGAGCAGCCGTTAGCAACCATTGTGTTTACGGGCTGTTTTTTCCAAACGAGCCTTAAAAACAACTAACATCCGTTTTTACGTTATCTTTGTATTGTGTATTTGTAGCAACTAAATATGAACCCTGCACCAACCATTTCCTTTGAGAATACCGCCATTGCGTTTGCTGATAAATCAGATGCAGAACTCTACAAAACCTACCTCCTGTTTGCGGCCATGAACAACAACTCCATGGTGAAAATGGGCGGCGGGATGATGAAGAAGGCTTTGAGCTGGAACCTGCCCGTCAAGTTTCTGATCAAGAAAAGCATTTTTGAACAGTTCTGCGGTGGCGAAACCATCCAGGAATGCAAACCCACCATTGAGCGGTTGGGCAGATCGGGGATCGGGACCATTCTGGATTACTCCGTGGAAGGCGAAAGCAACGAGGCCAGCTTTGACCACACGGTGCAGGAGATCATCTCCACCATTGACATGGCGGCCAACTCCAACCACATCCCGTTCAGCGTGTTCAAGGTAACCGGCGTGGCAGATTCAGACTTACTCACCAAGGCCCAAACCACCCAGGAACTCACCCAGGCCGAGAAAGCGGCGTTTGGCCGGGCTCGCACCCGGGTGAAAACCATCTGCCAGCGGGCGTTTGAACAGGGCGTGCGCGTCTTCATTGACGCCGAGGAAAGCTGGATGCAGGAAACCATTGACCAGCTGTGCCTGGAGATGATGGAACTCTACAACCAGGAGCGCCCCATTGTCTACAACACCTACCAACTCTACCGCCATGACCGCCTGGATGTGATCAAGCGCGACTATGAGCGGGCCAAGAAACTGGGTTTCTACCTGGGCGGCAAACTGGTGCGCGGCGCGTACATGGAGAAAGAAGGCCGGGTGGCCCAGCAGCGCGGCATCAACAACCCCATCAACCCCACCAAACAAGCCACCGATGCCCTGTATGATGAGGCGCTGCGTTTCTGCGTGGAGCACATTGACCGCATTGCCATCTGCGCCGGCACGCATAACGAGCAAAGCTCCTACCACCTCATGCAGCTGATGGACGAGTTCAACATCCAACCTTCAGATGAGCGCATCTATTTCGCGCAGCTGCTGGGCATGAGCGACAATCTCTCTTATAACCTGGCCCACGCCGGGTACAACGTGGCCAAATATGTTCCTTATGGTCCTGTAGAGGCCGTGATGCCGTACCTGTTGCGCCGCGCCGATGAAAACACTGCTATTGCCGGGCAAAGCAGCCGTGAGTTCTCACTGGTGAAGAAAGAACTGGAGCGCCGCAAACGCAAATCGTGATCATTGGCAAAAGAAGAGCCGTTTAGGGCTTGTCTTAGACAAACGGCCCCCAAACGGCTCTTCTTTATTTTTATCTTAAAAAGAAAAAGCGTCTCTCACGCAAACCGTAAGAGACGCTTTTATCTTGTCCTAATCTAAAGGTGCGCCAAGGCACACCGTCAAATTACTGAGCAGTTGTAGTACCAGTAGTGGTAGTAGCAGCAGAATCAGTAGTAGTGGTAGTAGTTGAAGTAGTGTCACCTACAGTTGCATCAGTTGCAGCAGCGTCAGTAGCAGCAGCATCAGTTGTAGTTTCAGTAGTTGTTTCAGTAGATTCAGCAGTTTTAGACTCGCAAGAAGCGAAAACGAACATACCAGCAACTAGGGCAAGAGAAAATACCTTTTTCATGGTGATTTTTTTTAAGGGTTTTAGCGTTAATTTCAACCTTTATACCACTACCCCCCGGCAGGTAACCCATCATTTTCAGAAATTTTTTATTTTTTTTCTGTGGGTTACTAATGGACTGAAACTGTATTAATTGACAAGCATGATTAGTAAGGCGCTAGTGACCGATGCGGCCATCATAGAAGGGATTCTGCAGGACGACGATGCGGCACTGAGTAGGTTATACAAACTCCACTTTCCCATGGTCTTGTTCTTTGTCCAGAGCAACAACGGGACGGACGATGACGCCAAGGATATTTTCCAGGAAGCGGTGATCGTCTTCTACGAGAAGATCAAGGCCGGCCAGCTGGAGCTGAACTGCCAGATCAAAACCTACCTGTACTCCATCTGCCGTCGGCTTTGGCTGAAGAGGCTGTCCAGAAGCAGCCGGTTCAGCCATGGCATGATCGAGGACACCGAGTCTGAGCTGGCTCCCCAGGCAGACGGCGACGCCGAACAGGCCGAGCAGAACGAACTCAAGTTTGAAGCCATGGGCAATGCCCTGGCCCAACTGGGCGAACCCTGCAAAACCCTGCTGGAGGATTTCTACCTCAGAAGCATGGGCATGCCCGAGATCACCGAGAAGTTTGGCTACACCAACGTAGACTCGGCCAAGAACCAGAAGTACAAGTGCCTGATGCGCCTCAAGAAGCTTTTCTTCTTAGACTACCAGGTTCCTTCCTGAGCAAAGGAAACGTATAAAACAGACATCCGACACCGGATGCATCCTATATATGAGTGAGAGGGAATTACTTGAATTATTAGAACGCTTCCACCAGCACCAGGTGACGTCTGCTGAGCGCCGCGCGCTGCAGGAACGCATGGCCGCTGACCCGGTCTTCGCCCAGCGTGTGCGGGAGACGGAGCTGTTCACCGGCGCCTTGCAGAACCACGGGCGCCAGCAAACGCTGCGCGACCGCCTGAACCGGCACCATCAGGCCTGGCAGGAAGAAAACCAGAAAGCCACTCCGGCCACTGTTCCGGTGCTGCGCAAACGCACGCCCATGCAGATCTTTATGCGCCGCTACGCCGCCACCATGGGCGTGGCCGCCACCGTGGCCATTGTCACGGTATTCAGCAGCTTGCTGGGCATGGAGATGTGGCGCTCGGCCACCAAGCAGCAAACAGCCCGTTACGTAGAGCTGCGCCGCGAGGTGGATGACCTGAAACGGAAACAGGACGCCCTGCTCAACACCAACCCCGTGGCTCCTAAAACCTCTGCCTTGAATCCCGGCCAATTCTCGGGCACCGGTTTTGTGCTTACCTCAGACGGGTATTTCGTGACCAGTTACCACGTGATTGAGGGCGCTGATTCGCTCATGATCGAGAACAAGAAAGGCACCCGGTACAAGGTAGAGGAAATCTATTCAGACCAGGTGCGTGACCTGGCCCTGTTACGGGTAACCGATACTGCGTTCACCGGCTTCGGGAAACTGCCTTACTCCTTTAAACAGAAAGAAAGTGAACTGGGCGAGCGCGTTTTCACCCTGGGTTATCCCAGAGAGGACGTAGTTTTCGGGGAGGGAACGTTAAGCTCCCGGTCCGGGGTTTACGGAGATACCGCCTCTTACCAGATCTCCATCCCGCTGAACCCCGGGAACAGCGGCGGGCCGTTGCTGGATGACCGCGGGAACATGATTGGCGTGATCAGCGGCAAAATGCTGGGAGTTGACGGAGCCGCCTTCGCGGTGAAATCAGCGTACCTGTTAACCCTGCTGGACCAATTACCGGAGCACCGCCTGCCCAAGCCCATTGCCTTGCCTAAAGTAAATAACCTGGCCGGAAATCCGCGTCCGCAGCAGCTGAAAAAACTGCAGGATTTCGTTTACATGGTAAAGGTCTATAACTAAGCAATTACCTCTTTATTTAGCGGCTTATTTTGTAAAAATGACCTAAAAACGCCAGTGCTCTGCACTGGCGTTTTTGCTTTTTGTGCTGGGGCCAGATGTAACTTATACGTATTGTTTGCGTTAAGCATAATCTAATTGCCAGTTGCCAGTTTCGCGACTGGCCTAGTAATTACCACTATGTTACATCTACTAAATATTAAACAACGAACTATGGAAAATCGCACTGGTAACACCCATACTTCCGGCAGCATGATGACGGGTATGTTCAGAGACCGAGACAGCGCAGAGCGCGCCTATAATTCATTACATAGCCGCGGCTACAGCAAAGACGATATCAACGTGATCATGAGCGATGACGCCCGCAAGCGCCATTTCTCTGACAGCGATAACAACGACACAGAACTGGGTAGCAAAGCTCTGGAAGGTGCCGGAGCCGGTTCTGCCATTGGTGGTACATTAGGTGCTATTGTAGGAGCCATTGCCGCTATCGGTACTTCTATCGCGCTGCCAGGACTTGGATTGGTAATTGCAGGTCCGTTGGCAGCTGGTCTGGCGGGAGCCGGAGCCGGTGGTCTGACTGGTGGTTTACTGGGTGCACTGGTAGGTTCAGGTATTCCTGAAGACCGGGCCAAAGTATATGAGTCTGGCATCAAAGAAGGCAACATTGTGATGGGCGTAACTCCTCGTTCACACGAAGACGCCGAATATTTTGAGCAAGAGTGGCGCACCAACCGTGGTGAGCACATCTACCGTTAATCGGGAGAAATAATCCTATAAAAATGCCCCGGCTCTTTTCTGAGTCGGGGCATTTTTTGTTGCAAATATTTCCAGCAAGCAAGCTTAATTATTGTTACTATTTTGAGGCTTATTTCTTGAAAAAGGCCCTAAAACAAGGCAAGCATTAAACATGAATTAGAAGCTTTATTTACTTATTTCAATTCTAGCCGCACAGGCAGCGTCATGCGCACGGGCACCGCTCTTCCGTTCTGGTTCCCGGGTTGCCAGCGGGACAGCTTTTTCATCACCCTGATCACTTCCTCCTCGGTTCCGTAACCCAATCCTTTCAACACCTGAATGTCGGTGACATCGCCGGTGGCGGCTACCACAAAGCTCACCACCACGGTTCCTTCAATGCCACTGGCCTGGGCCGCCCTGGGGTACCGAAGGTTCTTGCCCACAAACTCCATCAGTTTAGCCAGTCCGCCCTCAAACTGGGGCATGTGCTCCACACTCAGGAAATAGCCCGCCGCTGGTGTCGCTGCTGGGTCAGTGCCGGTGCCGGTGCCCGCACCAGGTCCGTTGCCAGGTTCCGGGTTGTTCAGGTTTCCGTCTCCGGGTCCCTCTGAGGTCACATAGCCTGAGTTGGCCGTTTTGAGTTGTTCTTGCGTGGGCACCTCTTCGGTGACTTGTTTGGTTTCCTCCACTACTTTAGGGGCTACGTACTTCACGGTGGGTCCGGTGGCTTTGGCCGCCGCGGGATCAACCGCTTTTATTTCTTTTATCTCCTCCAGTTGGGGAATGACCACATCCACCCATTCCCCATTGTCTTTAGGTTTAACAACAGGGACGTCAATCTTTCTGAGAAACTTATTGGCGAGCGTGGGCAAGGAGAACCCGATTAAGAATAAGGCAATGGCGTAAAGTGCGGCCTGGCTGATGTGCCGGTGGTACAGCCTGCGCAGCACATAGGCACCATAGGCTTTGTTACGGCCTTCAAAAATCATGTCATCCAGGGTGGCGGCGTAAGCGGGATTCGTTTCCATGAGGTTGTTAGTTAAGGTGGAAGTTTAGGTGTCATTTCCCTCATGATGCAATTCCCGCCTAGATTCCATATCGGGCTTCTTTCTAAATAATATATAGGAAACCGGCTATTTTCTTCGCATTTGATTTTCAGGGAGAAACAAATCCGGCGGGCGGATTGTTAAAAAAAAGAAGACCAAAAAGAACAACTACTGCTACGTTCTGCTTACTTGCGATGCATTCGTAAATAATCTTATTACGGGCACACCTTTCTGACGCTTGCCTACGTTTAACGTAACAGTACTGCATCGTCAAAAACAGGCACTACTTTTGTATATACACTAACAGACATTTCTTAGAGAATCCTATATGTTTTCACTTAAAAACAAGCTGGTTGCGTACGGCACGGCCGCCTCAGTGGTGTTTGGCATTGCCTCCTACAGGCTGCTGGAGACAGATGGCACCGCGCGCGATCAGAAAAATGAAGTACTCACCAAAGTACTCATGCAGGGGCTGAGCTCGGCCCACTATAAGCCAGAGCGTTTAGATGATGAATTTTCAAAAAAGGCCTTTAATCTCTACTTAGAGCGCTTAGACTATAATAAAAAATTCTTGTTGCAGTCAGACGTAGACCAATTGGCTACCTACCAGACCCAACTGGACGATGAGTTCAAGAACGGTTCCTTTAAGTTCTTTGACCTTTCCATGACCCTTTTCCAGAAAAGGCTGAAAGAGGCTGAAAGCTATTACAAGGAGATTCTGGACAAGCCGTTTGAGTTTGAGAGAGAGGAAACCATTGAGGTGAAACCAGAGAAGCTGAAGTTTGCCACCTCGCCGGCCGCCTTGAAAGAAGAATGGCGCAAATACCTCAAGTACCAGGCCCTCATCAGGGTAGCCGACGCCCTGGACAGCCAGCAGAAAGCAGATTCCGCCGGTTCTAAAGAAGCCAAGAAGAGCATGCCTGAGATTGAGGCCGATGCCCGTAAAAAGCTGCGCGAGAACTATGACGATCTGTTCAAACGCATGGTGCAGCTGGAGAACGAAGACTACCGTTCTTCCTACCTGAACTCCTTCGCCAACATCTACGATCCGCATACCGAGTATTATGCCCCTAAAGAGAAAGAGGACTTTGACTTTGAGTTCTCCGGACGTTTAGAAGGGATTGGCGCCACCTTAACCGAAAAAGACGGCAACATCAAGGTATCTGACATCACTCCCGGTAGCCCCTCCTACTTACAGGGCGAGCTGAAACCGGGCGATGCCATCCTAAAAGTGGCCCAGGGAAATCAGGAACCAGTAGATGTGCAAGGCATGCGCCTGGACAAAGCCGTTTCCATGATCAGAGGGAAAAAAGGCACCGAGGTTCGGCTACACGTGAAAAAGGTAGATGGCACCATGAAAGTGATCTCCATCATTAGAGACGTGGTGGTGCGCGAAGAAGGCTACGCCAAATCGTTGATGATAAAAGGAGCGAAACCCATCGGGTACATTCACCTGCCCGCTTTCTATGCCGATTTCAAAAACGCCGGTGGCCGTAACAGCGGCAAAGACGTGGCGGCGGAAATTCAGAAACTGAAGCAGGAAAACGCCCAGGGCATCATTCTGGACTTGAGAAACAACGGTGGTGGTTCTTTGCAGGACGTGGTAGACATGGTGGGTCTTTTCATCAAGTCTGGCCCCGTGGTGCAGGTGAAATCAGCCAATGGCCCAGCCGCCGTGCTGGAAGACCGTGATCCGCAGGTTCAGTTTGGTGGTCCGTTGGTGGTATTGGTGAATGAGAACAGCGCCTCAGCGTCTGAGATCATGGCCGCCGCCATTCAGGATTACAAACGCGGGGTGATTGTGGGAAGCTCCACCTACGGGAAAGGTACCGTGCAGCAGTTCTTCGACCTTGACCAGGTATTACCCGCTTCTTTTGACGCGGTGAAACCACTGGGCCACTTGAAACTGACAACGCAGAAGTACTACCGCATCAGCGGAAAGACGGTACAGCTGCGGGGCGTTACCCCAGACATCGTGCTGCCAGACACCTACACGTACCTGAAGTACGGCGAGAAAGAGCAGGAATACGCGCTTCCGTTTGACGAGATTCAGTCTGCCAAGTTTAACACCTGGAACAGCCCTAATTTCTCTATCGAGAAGTTGAAAGCCTCTTCCAAATCCAGAGTAGCGGCCAGCCCAACCTTCTCTTTGATCAACCAAAGCGCCATGCGCCTGAAAGACAGAACCGAGACGTCTACCCGCTCCCTGAAGTTAAGCACGTACTTAGCCGAAGAGCGTCGGGCACAGGAAGAGTCTAAGAAACTGGAGAACCTGCGCAAGAACATCCCGCAACTGGATGTGGCCGGACTGAAGCCAGACGTGACCAAGTTAGTTGGTGACACAGCCGCTTCGGCCCGCTTCCAGGCTTTCACCCGCAACGCGAAGAAAGACCTGTACATCCAGGAAGCCGTTTCAGTATTGAAAGACGCTTTATAATCTTTGCCACTCCAAACAAAAACGCCGCTACCAAAAGTAGCGGCGTTTTTTATGCCTTTTCCTGAAAACTGCCCTAAACGACTTAGCCTTTCATCTTCAGAAATGCCTGCTCCAAATCCTTGATCAGATACTCCGGGTCTTCCAACCCGATGTAGAACCGGATGAGCGTGAACGGCAACGACGATCTATAGTTTCCTTCTTTGTAAGACGCCGCCGCCGGATAAATTAACGACTCGTGCCCACCCCAGGAAGCGGCCATGAGAAAGTGCTGCAGGCTGTCACAGAACCTGTCCACCTCCTTGATGGTATCGGTGTTCAGCCGGATGGTGAACTGCCCGGTATTGTTCCGCATCTGTTTCCTGGCCAGATAGTACTGCGGATGCTCGGGCAGGAACGGCCAGAGGATCTCCGCTACTTGTTCCTTTTGCTGCAGATAGGCGACCACCTGCCGCGTGGTTTTCGCGATGCGGTCCATCCGGAGGGGCAAGGTCCGCAGCCCCCGCAGCAGAAGCCAGGCATCATGCGGCGACAGCACGGCACCCAGCGTCATAAACTCCGCGCTGAAGATCCGGTTGATGCGCTCCCGCGATCCGCAGATGATGCCGCCCATGACATCACTGTGGCCCCCGATGTACTTGGTAGCCGAATGCACCACCAGATCCACGCCCATGGCCGCCGGATTCTGGTACAAGGGAGATGCAAAGCTGTTGTCAATGATGGTGCAGATATTTCGCTCCCGCGCGATGGCGGTCACCTGGGCTATATCTTGTAATTCAAACGTGAAGGAATTGGGGCTCTCCAGGTAATACAGGACGGTATTTTCCTTGCTGGCCTGGGCGAAGTTTTGGGCATCAGAGCCGTCTACCATGGTGACTTCTACGCCGTAGCGCGGCAGAAAATACCGCATCAGTTTATTTGTCCAGGTGTAGGGCTTCTTTATGCAGACCACGTGATCGCCCGCTTTGACCTGAGACAGCACCGCTGCTGACACCGCCGCAATGCCGCTCCCAAACGCGATGGCGTGCTCGGTTCCTTCCAGGGCGGCCAGCTTCTTCTCCAGCATGTCAACCGTAGGGTTGTTGCCCCGGGTGTAGAAATCCACTTCCGCCTCATGCTGGAGCATGTACCGCATCTCGTCAATGGTTCGGCACGCAAAGTTGCTGGTCTGGATGATGGGCGGGGCAACGGCATTGAAATAAGTGGCCCGGTTTTCGCCCAGCTCGTTCAGGATATAGGAGAGGTCCATACAAGAAAAAATGGTTTTCTCCTTCTACTCCCGCCCCTGCAAAAGAGTTGTTGCGGGCAAAAGGGCTCCCAACTGGAAGCCCATAAAAAAAGGGCCTGCCCATTGGCAAGCCCTTTTCTTTGGTGTTACCACCGGTCTTAGAACCGAACCCTCAGGTTTGCTTCTACCTGTGGATCTGGTTTGGCAACGCCGTTCGCTTCTTTGGTGATGTCAAACGTAGTCATGAGTTGCACGTTGTCTTTGATGTTGACCCCGGCACTTACGTTCCAGGGGGCTGTTTTGTCAAACTGGCCCCGGTAGTTTACTCCGGCGGTCAGGAATTTGATGTTTGCCATGGTCCCGAACTGATATTCCTGCTTTCCGTCTTTCAGGGGCTGACTCATCAGAAACGAAGGCGTGAGGCTAAACTCAGGCGCGAAGGCAACTTTGTACCCGGCGGTCACCAGCAATTCTCTGATGCCTTCGTGTTCAGCGTCTTCTACCAGGTTAAAGGTTGGCTCCAGTAAGCTGGCAAAGGTGGCACCGGCGTAGAAGTTACGCACGTTTAACCACACCCCTGCGTCTACATCAGGACGTAAGTCATTGTCGTGGCCTACCATTTTCCGTTCTTCGGTGCGAGTCATCTCGGCTAAGTCCACGTTCAGGTACTCGGCGGCCAGCTGCGCCCCGAAGGCGAGGCTACTCTGTTCGCCCAACCGGAAACGCTTGGTGTAAGAAAACCCGAGTTTGCCTAACCAGTAGGGTCCAAATTGATCATACACGGCCACCATGCCTATTCCGTTCGGGTTTTCATTGCTCACATATCCCTGGTAGTGCGCAATCACGGATAAAGGAGCGGAAGAACCTCTTCCGTTGAGGGAATTGAGGTGACCGTTCACGCCCAGCTCTTTTCTTCTCTCTGCCCCCGCAAAAGCCGGGTTAAGGTAAAAATAGTTTTGTTGGTAAAGGCGCGGGATCACCATGCGTTGCGGAGTAACCTGGGCCTTGGAAACGCTAGCAGCCAGCAAAAGCAAGCTAAAAGCAAGGAGTTGCTTCAGATTCATTGATGAAGGGTAATTAAGAAACTTGGTTTAATTGTATTAAAAGTAGCGGTTGAGTATCAGATATGAAATAAGTGACTTTGCTGCTGATGCTGAGACAACTTCACCCTTCAAAATAAAGTTCATAGAATTGTAACCTTCTATATTTGTTTTCACAAATGTAAAACCAAAAAGTGCACAAACAGAGCCATTTACCCGATTTAATTCAATTTTATTTTTGTGATTTTTTTTCAACGCTCACTACCTCGCAAAAATACAGGTCTTTCTAAGCAGACACATACTGAAGCGTTCTTCGCTGGAAGAAATTAAACGAATAGGATTTTTCTAAAATGAAGAGGCCCAATCCGGCAACCTCCTCTTCTATCCTGTAGAAGGGAAAGTTGCCGTTTTGGGCCTCCTTTGTCAAAAACAAGCGATAAACACCGCAGTACGCTTCCGAAACTTAATACAAATCTCTTCCAAATGGCTTTCCTACCAACATGAATGGAACTTAGTAACCAAGAGCCGTATCATCTCCCCGGGGGTCCGCCCCTCCTTCCCAACGACCATCTTTCCGCTTCAGGATTCCGTCTACGGCTCCGTATCGGCCTCTTTCCTGCAGCGTATGGCCTCTTTTCTGCAATACTTCCCTGACTTCAGGGGAAAGGGCAGCCGCTTCCGGCTCAATTCTGTCGGGGAGCCATTGGTGGTGAAAACGCGGGGCGGCAACGGCTTGCTGCATGCCCATGCCATGGTCCACCACATTCAGAATTGCCTGGAAAACGGAGGTGATGATGGTGGAGCCGCCGGGCGTACCTACCACCATGAACAGCTTTCCGTCTTTCTCCAGGATGGTAGGCGTCATGGAACTCAACATGCGTTTGCCCGGCGCGATGGCGTTGGCCTCTCCCCCGATTAATCCAAACATGTTGGGAACGCCGGGCTTGGCGCTAAAATCATCCATCTCGTTGTTCAGGATAAATCCGGCCCCTTCCACGACTACTTTAGAGCCGTATCCACCGTTGAGGGTGGTGGTGATGGAGGCGGCGTTCCCCCACTGGTCTACGATGGAGTAATGGGTAGTCTGGTCGCTTTCCCGGGCCAGTAACTGACCAGCCTGTACCTGGCTGGAGGGAGTGGCCCGTTCCATATCCAGGGTGGCCATTCGGTTTTTCAGGTAAGCCGGGCTCAATAAGGAGGAAACCGGCACTTTCACGAAATCAGGGTCTCCCAGGTAGGTGGCCCTGTCGGCGTAGACGCGGCGCTGGGCTTCGGTCATGACATGTACGGTGTTGGGTTGTTGCCAGCCCCATTTGGACAGATCATACGGCTCCACCATCTGCAGCAACTGCAGCAGGGCAATGCCGCCGCTAGACGGGGGCGGCATGGAAATCACCTTATAGCCTCGGTACGTACCAGTAATGGGCGTGCGCCACACAGAGTGGTACTCTTTCAGATCCTGGTGGGAAATGATTCCGCCGCCGCGTTGCATTTCCTTTACCAATAGATCTGCGGTCTGGCCTTCGTAAAACCCGGCGCGTCCTTTGTCCCGGATGCGCTCCAGCGAAGAAGCCAGCTCGGGCAGGGCCAACACGTCGCCTTTCCACCAGGGAGTGTCTCTGACCACGGAGGGAATAAACTTGTTGGCTTTGATAAAGTTTTCTCTGTCCTCGTTCAGCATTCTGGCTTCCCGCTCGGTGAGCACCACGCCTTTGCGGGCCAGGTCAATGGCGGGCTGCACCACTGTTGCCCAGGGCAAACTGCCCAGTTTCTGGTGCATGGCTGCCAAGCCGTCAACGGCGCCAGGCACGCCCACGGCCAGGTGCCCTAAGGTGCTGGCATCAGCGATTACATTTTTCTGGGCATCCAGGTACATGTCACGCGATGCGGCTTTAGGCGCTTTCTCGCGGTAATCCAGGGCCCCTATCTCGCCGTCTTGTTTGCGGTAGACCAGGAAGCCGCCGCCACCAATGTTTCCGGCCACGGGATAGGCCACCGCCAGGGCGAAACCAGTCGCCACGGCGGCATCATAGGCATTGCCGCCCTGTTGCAGAATCGCCAACCCTATGCGGGAAGCCTCGGGGTGGGCACTTACCACCATGCCTTTCTCGCCTGTCACCCCCTGGGTCTGGGCAGTTGAACCGTGTTGATCTGTGGGTTTGCAACCGGTGAACTGCCAAAGCAACAGCAGTAGCAGCAAGGAGGAAGGGCAACGCTTTTTCATGGGTTTTGGGAGGGATTTGGCTAAAACGGCCAATAAACGGATTTCTACAAGGCAGTAAGTAAAGAAATATATCGGCATAAAAAAAGCCCGCCAGATTTCTCTGGCAGGCTTTCAAGGAAGGATGAAGGCTTATTTTTTGATTAATCTGGCTTGGTACACCCGGTCCCCAGCCTGTATTTTCACCAGGTACATGCCTGGGTTTGCCGCAGACATTTTCGCAGAAAGCTGCTGGTTCATGGTTTGCTCATTACCCGAGGTCTGCAGGACTATCTCTCCGCGCAAACTGTAAACCGTTAACTGCAAGACGCCTTTGGGAGCTAACACCGGCAATTGCAACACCACGTTTCCGGTTGTGGTGGGGTTAGGATAGATTCTGAACTTGTCTTTTTCATCTTCTTTTGTCCCGACAGGGTCTGTTGAAGTGAAAGCGAAACGGGAGAAAACCGGCAAGTGGTCTGAGGTGGTGTTGGAATAGTTGGCCACATACCCTCTTGGATCTTCAATGGTGGTGGAAGGCTCCAGGTACTCATCCATTAACTCATTGGAAATGATGAGATGGTCCAGAAAGCTGCCGGAACTCGGGAACGAGAAGCCTCCGGCCTGGGCCAACGGATAAGTCAGGGCTTGGTAATCTGCTACGTCTGTTACAAAAGAGTTGTAGCTTGAAACGCCCCCAGCGTTAATGGAACCCACCACATTGTCATTGAAGTCACCCAGCAAGATGACATTCTGATTGGCGTAGTAAGTATCCAACGTGTCTTTCAACACCTGAATGTCTGCTACCCGCCGGTTGAAGTCTGAGGTGGCTGACCCTGATTTGGCGTGGATGGTGATCACGTGGATGCGCTTGGTGATCCCCCCTGCCCGCACATCAAAGATACCCATGTACGGCAACCTGCCCGAGGACCAGAAATCATCATTGATGAGGGTGGTGGTACCTGCCACCGCTTGTCTGTACAGATCTTCAAACATCACTCTAAAGCCCACCGGGGTTACATGGGCGGTGTTGTAGAGGAAGCCTATCTTCTGGGCCGGGAACGGCTCAGTAGACGAGTTGGGCTTGATGGAATACGAATACACCGGAGAGATGCGCTTGGCATACCCCGCCGGCAGGTTGGCAATCACCTGGTCAAGGGCCGTTTCATCACTGATTTCCTCCACCCCAATGATGTCCATGTTCATACGGTTCAATACAGTGGTGGCGTTGGCGATTTGCAGGAGAGCATTGGCCGGGCCAAAGCCAGTGCCAATCTGGTTTCCGTTTCCGAAGAACTCCATGTTGTAGGTGGCGATGTCAAAGGTCTCTGCCTTCAGGTAAGAAGAACCTAGCAGTTGGATAGTGCTCACATTTAACCCAGCGCTGGTGAAAGTTACCGCTCCCTCTACCTTCAATTGTCTGGAAACAGGCGCAAAACGCACCTGAATAGCTTTGCCAGCGGCGGCCGCGGTCTCCGTTTCCGGAAGAGTCACGGAGGAAGCAAACGTGCCTCCGTTATCAGCCGAGAGCTCAAAACCGGCGGAGGCGGTAAGGGTCACGCTGCCGTACCCAACGGCTCTGAAGGTGAAGGTCTGCGCAGCAGATGTAGTGCCACTCGCCGCTTCGCCGAAAGAAAGGGTGGCGGCGGGAATGGTATGGAAGCTACTCAGGTCCTGGATTCTGACATCATCCACGGTCCAGCGGGAGGCACCCGAGGCGGTGGTGTACACGAAGGCAACGTATTTGGCAGTTTTAGGCAACTCTATTCCCTGAGACAAGGTCCAAAGGTTACTGTTAGCTGCCGGGAAAACGCCAGGAATCTCCAGCCAGTTTGCGGCATTGGGGTTCCCGGTTCCGGTGAAGTCCGTTGAATACATCAACTTCAGTTGGTCACCCGCAAAAGCAGAGATGGTCCAGAAGTCTAAAACAGCCATGTTGGTGAAAGAAGTCAGATCCAGCTCCGGAGAGATCAACCAGTCTTCGTTTGGAACACTCACTCCTCCGGCAAATCCATTGATCTGAACGGCTTTGTTGGGGGTAGCGGCATTGCATCCGGTTAGGCAATCGCGCCCGAAATTGGTGCTGGCCCACACCTGCGCCCCAGTTACACTAAATCTGGTCCAACCGCTGTTGGTCAGGAAGGCCGGGTCATTGAAGTTCTGGTTGTACGGGTCTGCACTCACCCCGCTCAGGGGGATTGCTAGGGACTGAGCACCGGCCGTGGTGTTGGTGATAGAACCAGTAACACTGCCGGCTTGGGTGGGTGAAAAGCGCACGTACACTTTTTGGGCAGTGGCCAGTTCAGCAGAAGTAAAGGTCAGAGAAGCCGAACTGAAGTTTGCATTGGTTTTGGAAATCTGGAAAGGCCCGGTAACCGTTACCGTGGTGCTTTCCGCCAGATTTGACCCGGAAAGCTCATACGACAAGATGCTGCTCTTGCCCAAAGCCGTAAACGGAAACGCAATTGCTTCTGTAGAAGAAGTAAGCACCGGCGTGGCCACCGCGGCAGTGGAAAAAGACACTCCGTTTCCGGTTAAACCGGCATAGGAATTACCGGCAGCATCTTTAAAAGCCGCATTGTCAATGCGAAGGGCATAGGTTGTACCTGGTAGCAGCTCCACATTTTTGAAAGTCACCGTGGCACCTTCTAGCTGGGCATCAGAGGCACTTAATGTTTTTGACATGGTTCCTTCATTCCATGTAAGGACCACGTTACCGGTTCCGGCTACTACGGCTTCATTGAAATTCAGCGTGAGGTCAGTGATGGTTTCTACGTTGGCAGCTCCGTTTGCAGGGGTGGTGGAAACTAAGGTGGGTGGGGTGATGTCTGCCTGGGCGGCGGCGGTAACATCGGCCCAGGCATCGCTTACCCTGATACCGTCTACGGTTACACTTGCCCCAGAAGTGGCTCCACCCTGACGCAAAGCCACTGACCCAATGGTGGTGGCTTCACCGGCACTGGTAATCTCGGCTTTCGCCAGCGGGACGGAAGGTTCTGCTCCGCCTAACACCGGGTTGACAAAAATCTCGGCTACATCATTTCCTGTTCCTTCCACTATGGAGTACTTCAACACCACCAGGTACGTGGTGTTCAGGTCGAACACCGGTTCACCATAGGTGGCGGCGGGCAAGGGACTGGCGTTGGTCGCTTTACTCACCCCTAACTGAAAACCAGCTCCGGCACTTTTCACATATACCCGACCGAAAAAGCCGGAACCGATGGGATTGGCTCCTAAATGCAGAAAGTAATCTCCCGAACGGGCAATGGCCACATTCAACAGAAAGGAAGCATAGACGGTTTTTCCGCTTCCGTAGGTCACGGGCAAGGCCTTGTTCACATCATCGCCGTTGGCATTCAGCAGCGCTCCATTTCCTACGCCGGAAGCCGGGGAACCGGGATAACTTAAGCCCGTTGGGGAAACTAGAATGGTGGGCGAAGCGGCGGTACCCGTTTGCCGCCATCCGTTTGCGCCCTTCAACTCTGAACCGGCCGAATAATCGAAATCCTCGGAGAATATCTGCCCTAGCGCTTTCCCGCTACTTCCTAACCAAAGAACAGCAACGAAAAGGATACTTAGCTTTTGTAGAGGTTTAAACATACAACTGAAAGAGATTAGATTGCTTATACAAATAGGATTCCAACGATATACTAACAACTGATTGTAGCATAAAAGAACCTTGTCGCAAAAGTAGCCAATCAACCCGGCTGGCATGTTACCAGTACATTAACTTTCGGCTAAGCCAGCCCAGCTATGGGGCTGTAGAACAAGGTTTTACTTTGGGTAACTTCTCTTCAAAACGGCCCAAAAACAGCTTCAAAACTCCATGCGTCAAGCCGAGCAGAAACTTTGCTAATGTTTTTGAATTTGTTTTATAAACAACTGACTATCAACCGCATCGACAACTAAAATAATTAGCATAAATGCAACTCTTGCCTTTGGAAAGGTGTTTAAACTATATGAAGAAGGTACTAGATGAAAATGTGATTCCGCTCTTTCAGGAAGAGCAAAAACCACAGGATTCTGCCTGGCGGAAATCTATTCCGGCGCAGGTATTCCTAAACTACTTTTTTGCGATCAACTATCATATCAACCACAGCGCAGAAGAAGCCGGCCTGCGGAATAATGCCTTTTTCAGACAGCATTCCGCCGATCTCTCCGAGCAGGACCTGCAGGCCATTGCCAGAACGTTGCACAATAGTTGGAGCACTGAGTATGCTTTGCGCGCCACCGCTGAGTTAGGGGATGAAACGTATTTGCGCAACGCCCTGCACTGGACGTTTCCGCAAGCGTATTATTCCATCTTCGCGGGATTGCAGGCTTTTCTGTACACGCTGGGCACCAAGACCAACAACGAGGCGGCCATCAGAAGAGAGTCGGGGCGGTTGGTGGTGAAGAATGCGTACCCCAGAGCCATCGGGTTCTATGCGGCCGGGGCGTACAATGATTTCAGCATCCACCGCTTGCCGCTGGCGGGCTACAAACCCGGTTTGCAGATTGCGGGCAAGGAGATTGAGGCGCAGGCGCAGATTGGGCAGTTTTTGCGGACCACGCGCAAACTGACGGCCAACGCCATCCGGCAGCAGGTGCAGAAGAATCCGGCCACAGCCATCAGAAGCAGCAAGACGGGGAAAATCCTGGACAAGTGGGCCGCGCAGCACTGGCAGCAGATTACCTGGCGCATGGGGTACACCACGTTGTTTGACCTGTTAAGCCGGTTGCGCATCTCCTCCACCCAGAAAGAGATTGACCGGTTTGTGGAGGCCGAGATTGACTTCAAGCTCTTCCATGAGTGCCTGCTGGCTATTGTCAGCTACATGAACGGCCTGCACGAGAGTTATGTGGCCCAGGCGATGGGGCTGGCGAAATACCGCAAGGTGGTGGCCGAGTTGCCTGATCACCTGCGCAGCGGCTTCGTGACTGACCGGTTGCACCAGCAGGTGGAGCCCCTGTTCACCGATGGCGCTACCCACCAAATGGCGGCCGCGGCGTAATCTTTGGCGTAAATGCGAGAGGGACTGAATGATTGAAGAACGTATACGAACGTTTTCGGCCTGTTTTCACAAAAACAGGCCGAAAACATTTTAAGGCAGATCTATGCATTCGCTACAAATTTCCACATCCCTGCATTTTCAAATCCTCACATCTTCACATCTCCCAATCTTACTCGTGGCTGAACTTCTCAATCTGTACCCCTTTGGCCCCGGCCTGTTTCAGGGCTTCAATGGCGCAGTGGTTGATTTGCTTCAGTTTCAGTTCGTGGCCCTCAAACAAGGCCAGCACCTCGGGGTCAACCGATTCCGGATCGGCGGAGGCCTGCATGTGGCCCGCCTGTTCAATGGTGAAGCAGATGGATTTGATCTTCTCCCCTTTCACCCGCACCTGCGAGGCGTTGAACTTGATCAGGTTCTGCTTGAGGTAATCACGCACGAAATCGCCCTCGTCAATATCGGTCTCGGCTAGCCGGATTACTTCCTGGTAACTGCGTTTGTGCAGAAACTCTTTTAGAGTAGGTTGCAGCAGCTTGCGCACCTGCGGCTCACTAATCTGGTGGGCGTAAATCAGGATGTTGAAAATCCAGCGGAGGGTTCCATCGTTTTCCTCGAAGACGAGGCTTAGTTCACATTTCATAGTTTGTGTGGGGGAAGTGTTTGTGTCTTTAACGGCGAAAGCGCCCGAAGGATTATCTTTTCCAGCCATCGGTTTTCAGTCCGCGCTTCCGTTTCGGGGCCAAAAACGAAAAAAGCGCCTTAAAACGGAATGTTACCTCAGCCTCGCTCCTCTTCTGCTGAAGTAGAACAGCACCGAGGCAATTCCCGCCACCAGCAAGGCTGCGGCGGTACCTTTGCTTTTCCCGGAGGAAGGCTCCCGCCAGCCACCCGAGACGTCTGTTCCCACCCTAGACGGCTGAAACAGACTTCCGTCCGTGAGGGGCACCGAGTCGGCCTGTTCAAAGTACTGCTCCATCATGCGCGCCGCGAATTTCCGAGTGGAGCCGGGGAAGAGCGCATTGGAAAACCGCGCCAGGTACCCGAAGCTGCCTACCATTACGCCGGGTTTGGGTTTCCGGACCAAAGACACCATCGCCTCGGCCACCAGTTGCGGCTCATACACCGGCGGCGCGGGCTTTATCTTTTTCCCGATGTAATTTCCGGCGTGCTGAAAACCCGGGGTGTCAATAAACGCCGGGAACACGTCGCTGATCTGGATGCCGGGAAACTGGGTCAGCTCGGCGCGAAGCGCTTCTGAAAAGCCCCTCAACCCGTATTTACTCGCCGAATAGGCTACGGCGTACGGCATGGGCGCGAAGGCCCCCAACGAGATGGTATTGATCAGGTGTCCGTAGCCTTGCAGCTTGAAGATGGGCAACACCGCGTACGACCCGCGCATGTGGCCCAACAGGTTAATCTGGATGACCTGCTCGTGCGCCGCCATGGGTGTCTCGTCGTAAGCACCCAGAGCTCCGGCACCGGCATTGTTGATCCAGACATCAATTTTTCTCCCGAAAGCCAGCGCTGCTTCCGCCAAAGCAAGCAGACTGTGTTCCTGAGTGACATCAGTGGTCACGGCCACGGCCTGGCCGCCTAATTGGATGCAGTCGGTGGCTACCTGCTCCAGGATCTCGGCTCTGCGGGCGGCCAGCACCAGCGAGGCTCCTTGTTTGGCCAAGGCCATTGCCGTGGCTTTGCCTATGCCGCTGGAGGCCCCCGTAATCACCACCACCTTTCCGGCGAATGGTTTTATCTGTTCTTTCTCCATGTAAGTAACTTTCAAGAATACGTTTCGCCCTACTACCCACCTCGCTTTTGTTCTACGGATGTCCTTTGGGTAAGATGACGATTCTACATGCTCCCGTCGTAAATTCCCCTACTTCAGCTTGGTATCCTCAACACTACCACCGCCATCTTCTTCCAACTGAACTCAATCCTTTTCTTTGGGTTTCGTACATACAGGAGGTTCGTTTCTCGCCAGAGAAGCTTACCCTCTGACTTTATCTTTAACGACAAGAAAAATGGAATACAGAAAAATAGGAACCTCAGACCTGGAAGTATCGGTGTTGACGTTTGGCGCCTGGGCAGCCGGCGGCTGGATGTGGGGCGGAACCGAGCGTCAGGAAGCCGTAGACGCCATCAAGGCGGCCTATGACCACGGCATGACCTCCATTGACACCGCGCCCATCTACGGGCAAGGTTTGAGCGAAGAGATTGTGGGCGAGGCCATCAAAGGCATTCCGCGCGACAAAGTGCAGATTCTCACCAAATACGGCATGCGCTGGGACCTGGCCAAAGGCGATTTCGCCATGCACAGCCAGGACAACCAAGGCAAGGACATCGATGTCTACAAATACGCGGGTCGCGAGAGCATCATCAAAGAATGCGAAGACAGCCTCCGCCGCCTGGGCACCGATTACATTGACCTTTACCAAATCCACTGGCCAGACACCACCACGCCCATTCAGGAGACGATGGAAACCGTTGCAGAATTAATAAAACAAGGCAAAATCCGGCAGGCCGGGGTCAGCAACTACAACGTGGCCCAGATGCAGGAAGCCGAAAAGTACCTTACGCTGGCTTCCAACCAGGTGCCCTACAGCATGGTGCACCGCGACATTGAAGCTGATGTGGTACCGCACAGCTTGGAGCAGAACATCTCCATCTTGGCCTACAGCCCGCTGGAACGCGGCTTACTCACCGGCAAAATTAAACCCGGCCACCACTTCAACGAAGGAGATCACCGCGCCAGCCTACCCGTTTACCAACCCGAGAACCTGGTGAAAGTAAACGCCTTCCTGGACAAGATCAAGCCGCTGGCCGATGACAAGAACGCCACCCTCGGCCAATTGGTGCTCCGTTGGACCATCGCGCAGCCCGGCATCACCATCGCGCTGGTGGGAGCCCGCAACGCCGAGCAAACCATCCAGAACGCCAAAGCCATGGACGTGCAACTCAGCCAAGACGAACTCTCTTTCATCACCGATGAGCTGAACAAACTGCAACTGCCCGGCTAATTGATGGCTGATTGTTGATTGTTCTTTGTTGATTGCTGATGGTTAGTTGTTGATGGTTAGGTGGCGTTAAGTAGTGTTCATGACTGATTACAGGTTACTGATTCTTAATTCCACATGCCCGCGTTTTCGGTCTGTTTTCTAAAAAAAACACCAAAAAAAACGCTGGCGCGAGTCTCCAGACTCGTGCCGTGGGATGAAGCGAGTCTCCAGACTCGCCGGGAACCACGATCCTCTATGGCGCGGAAGTTTCTTCCGTGACTTATCGAATCAGCAGGTCATGGAAGTTACTTCCGCGCCATAGGTGCAGCTAACTTTCCCCAATCTAACCTGTACCATCACCCGAAGCGTTTAGGGGCTACTTCTCTAAAAGTGGCCCCTAAACGCTTTTTTTCGGCTTTAATGCGCCTTTTCCTCCAAATAACCGCAACTCTCCGCCCGTATCCTCCGGCAAAGCCTTCTATTTCAAGCGGCAACTTCTCTATGTATGGGAATAATTTCCGAAATTCGCGGTTTGATATAAAGTAATTACTGAAAGACCGTTTCCATGCATTTAAGCGAACAGGAACTACGCCGGCGCCATGAGCGCGAAGAGCTCCAGAAGATGGGCATCAACCCCTACCCTTCCGAACTTTTTGACGTGACCGCCACGGCCAAGGATATAAAGGACAACTACGATCCGGAGCAGAACAATTACCAGGAAGTAAGCCTGGCTGGTCGCTTGATGAGCCGCCGCGTGATGGGCAAGGCCTCGTTTGCCGAACTCATGGACAGCAGTGGCCGCATCCAGATCTACGTGTCGCGGGACGACATCGCCCCGGGCGAAAACAAGGATCTTTACAACACCGTGTTCAAGAAAATGCTGGACATCGGGGACTTCATAGGCGTGAAAGGCTACGTGTTCAAAACCCAGGTGGGCGAAACCTCGGTGCACGTCACGGAGCTGACTTTGCTGGCCAAGTCCCTGAAGCCGCTTCCTATTGTAAAGCGTGAGGTAGACGAGAACGGCGTAGAGCACGTCTATGATGCTTTCACTGATCCGGAACTGCGCTACCGTCAGCGGTACGTGGACATGGTGGTGAACCCAGACGTGCGCGACACCTTCATCAAGCGTACTAAGCTGGTGAACACCATGCGCGAGTACCTGAACGAGCGCGGCTATCTGGAGGTGGAAACGCCTATCCTGCAGCCTTTGTACGGCGGCGCGGCCGCCCGTCCGTTCAAGACGCACCACAACACCCTGGACATGACCTTGTACCTGCGCATCGCCAATGAGCTGTACCTGAAGCGTCTGATCGTGGGCGGGTTTGATGGCGTTTACGAATTTTCCAAAGACTTCCGGAACGAAGGTATGAGCCGTTTCCACAACCCGGAGTTTACCCAGGTGGAGCTGTACGTGGCCTACAAAGATTACTACTGGATGATGGACCTGGTGGAAGAGATGGTGGAGAAAGTGGCCCTGGCGCTGCACGGCACCACCCAGGTGCAGGTGGGCGAGAACGTGATCAACTTCGCGCGTCCCTGGAAGCGTTTCACCATGTTTGAAGCCATCCAGCACTTCACCGGCATTGACATCTCCGAGATGGACGAGCCACAACTGCGCGAAACGGCCACTGGCCTGGGCATCAAACTGGACCCAACCATCGGGAAAGGAAAGATTATTGACGAGATCTTCGGGGAGAAATGCGAAGGCCAATTGATCCAGCCCACCTTCATCACCGATTATCCGGTGGAGATGAGCCCGCTGGCCAAAAAGCACCGCAGCAAAGAAGGCCTGGTAGAGCGTTTCGAGGCGATCTGCAACGGAAAAGAGATCTGTAACTCCTTCTCTGAGCTGAACGACCCGATTGACCAGCGTGCTCGTTTTGAGGAGCAACTGGAACTGGGCAAACGCGGTGACACCGAAGCCATGGTACTGGACGAGGATTTCCTGCGTGCCCTGGAGTACGGCATGCCGCCAACCGCCGGTCTGGGCATTGGCATTGACCGTCTGAGCATGATCATGACCAACTCCCAATCCATCCAGGACGTGCTGTTCTTCCCGCAAATGAAGCCGGAGAATAATTAATTAATGTGCTAATTTTTTTAATGTGCTGATGTGCTAATGGTAATCAGCATTCATAAACAGAAAGGCCGCTCCCAATAGAGCGGCCTTTCTGTTTATGGGCTTTTTTCAGGAAAACGAACCATGAACCCCTGAGCAAGAAGTCTTTGTTTTGAAGCACATCAAACTTGAATTGTGTACGCTGACATAAGCTTGCACCTCGTATCCACAAGAATCTTGTTTCCTTGGTTTACTAAGGCCTCTATGGCGCGGAAGTTACTTCCGTGACTCGCGACCATAAGTCACGGAAGTAACTTCCGCGCCATAGGGCGAACTCCTTCCCCTCCTGTCATCTTGGAAAGATCTTGGGCGCGAACTAGCAAGGCTTCAGGGTAACGCGACTAGGGATTGACCTATGATCCATTCAGGAGGGCAGATGGGAGAAGACCTCCTTTCAGAATACAGAATAATGGAAGCGAACCAAGCATTGCCCGTCATGCTTGCGAGATCTGGAATGCGACCTGAAGAGCGGGGTGCGCGTGCCAAGACGCAAGTTTGTAGCCTTTGAGCAAGCCATTTTATGCCAATTCTATTTTATGCCTCTTTTCGGGGAAATGGCCCTGAAACGGAAACGCCGTAAATGCAGAAAGCCTTCCCCGTCTGGGAAGGCTTTCTTATATTGGTTAAATAACTTCTACTCGCTACTTGTGATGTGACTTTCGTCTGTGTTGCTAAGCTATTCTCGTATCACTCAAAAAACTAAATCTAAATCGATCTTTCTCATCAAGTTTCAACGTCAATAATCTGCTTCGCGTTACTTCATCTGGTTCGCAATTTATTATTTAACCAATCATACTTTTTCTCTTTAACGGCTCTGCCACCCGAAGGTTACAGATGCTGTCAAAAAAGTTTGAAAATTTAAACGGAAGCGTCTGCTCCGGCCCCGCCGCCCTTGGCAGTGCCTTTGGCGCGGCTGGCTCTTTTAGGTTTGTTCGTGGCCGAGGCGACTGAACCGGCATCTGCCCCAGAGGCATTCGCGTCGGTATCAGAACCCAGGGTTCCGGCATCGGCCCCGTAGGCACCGCCGCCAATGCCCGCTCCCATGTCTGAAGGAGCAGTACCGGTGGCCGTATCACGCGGATCGTTGCCGGTCATCGTTTCTACGTTTCCGCCGGTGGGGTTATTGTCCAGGTGAGAGGTAGCCGTGGTGTTGGAACCTAAGTTCACCACCTCCGGATCTTCGCTGCCCGAAGATTTACGTCCGAGCAACGCGCCTGCGCTGGAACCTAAGTCAGACAGTTTAGAGCCTAACCCAGACCCCAGTTTAGAGGCCGATTTCTTCAAACTATCGCGGGTGGCTTCTCCGGCCTCGGGAGCCATCAAGATACCAGCCACAAGACCAGCGCTGGCCCCGGCAAGCATGGCCAGAATCACTTTTCCATTATCGTCTTTCATGAGCTTTATTATTAAGGGGAACTTTCGTCCCGTTTACAAAACGTCCGTTCCTTCTTAACGATAGTCAAACCATTTGGTTATCCTGCTGCCTTTCCCGGCGCCGGAAGATCCGAAGGCAGCTTATGACTGAGCGCCAGTGTTGTTGGCACCAGCGGCATCACCGGCACCGGCGTTTTTAGAAGCTTCAGAACCGCCCAATAGGCTGGTTAAGCCGCTCAGTTTCTCCAGGTAAGGAGCAATCTGTCCATTCACGCTTTCGGCCAGTTGACCAGCGGCTTTCAGGATATCTTTACGAGAATCTTTTCCGTTGCTTGGAGCCATCAAGATACCTGCAACTACTCCAGCGGCGGCACCAGCGGCGGCGGCGATCAAAATTTTTGAATTGTCGTTTTTCATAGTGGTAAAAAATAAGGGTTGATATTTGGTTTAAAGTCCGTGGCGGGAACATCATTAAAACGACGGACCTTGCTCCGGCAATATGCTAAACAATAAATATATATCGCAATATATATTGAAGCTGTTTACGGATTTATACGGATACGGGTTAGCCGTTTTGCCGCTATTTCTTAAAATAACCCCTAAAACCGACGGTTCCTGCGGCTAAGAAAAGCTGGACCGGCATATTTGCGTATATTTCACCACATGATACCTCCTATGAAAAAACAACTTCTTCTTTCAGCCCTGGTGCTGGGCAGCATCAGCTTCGGTTGCAAAAACGCGCAGCAAACCGCCACGGCCTGCATTGACCCCGCCAAAATTGACAACGAGCGCGCCTGCACCATGCAATACGAACCCGTGTGCGGCTGCGATGGCAAGACCTACGGAAACGCCTGCACGGCAGAAACCAAAGGGGTAACCGCGTACACCAAAGGCGAATGCCCCACCAAAGGCACCAACAACTAAGCCGATGAGCGAAAAAAGATATTTTCTGCAGACCTCGCCCTTCCGGGTGCCCACCTCAGACGGCAAACTCATTGAGGAGCACTTCGGGTTGGCCAGCACCCGCACCCAGGCCTTCAGCGTGGCGCACATGGTGGCACCGCCGCAATGGGGAGAACCGCACCAAACGCCCGAGTTTGACGAGGTCACCATTGTGCTACGGGGCAAAAAGCAGATTGAGATTGACGGGGAAACCGTGGTGCTTACCGCCGGCCAGACCCTGCACATCAAAGCCGGGGCCCGCATCCAGTACTCCAATCCGTTTGACGAGGAATGCGAATACTGGTCTATCTGCGTGCCGGCCTTTGACATTAACACCGTCAACCGCGAGGATTAAACCAGCGAACCGATCCTGAACTTGCGCCCAAAGCCGCTGCCCCTGTGCAGCGGCTTTGGTGTTTTAAGGCTGATTTCTGGAAAACAGGCCTGAAATAATCTTCAAAACCTTTCTGGTTGTGTTTTCTTTTTGGTTCCTTGAAGGTTCCAAACGCACCTGACATGACCCAAACACGCCTAACTTTCAAATCCTTAAAGCAGCTTGCGCCCGCCGCCTTGGTAGCACTGCTCGCGGTAACCGGCTGCACCAAACCCGCGGCCACGTCTGGCACCTCCGTAGCCTCCGCCACAGCACCACCCGCTTTCTCCGCCATCAAAGAGGAAGACCTGCGCCGCGATCTTTTCGCCATGGCCAGCGACAGTCTGCGCGGCCGAAGAGCGGGTGAAACGGAGGAGCTCCGGGCCGCGGCCTGGACCGCCGAACGCGCCCGGGAAGCCGGACTGGAACCCGCCGGAGATGACGGTACGTACTTCCAGTTCTTCCCCCTCCGCCGCACCCAGGTTTCCCCGCAAAGCCAGATTACGCTGGCGGGCAGAAAGCTGGCCTTGAACAAAGAAGTTTGGGTGACCTCTCCGGTAGAAGGCCAGGTAACCGGAACCCCAATTTGGCTGAACGCGCTGTCTGACATCACCCGGCAAACGCTGCGCGGCAAGATCGTCGCCATGAAGTTGATGCCGCCCTCCCCGCTGCCCGCTCCCGGCATGAGTCTGTGGGGCTATCGCTACATCCTGTCGGCGGTGCGGCAACAGGGCACCCTGCTGACCCGGGCCGGCGCGGCCGCCATCGTGCTCATCGCCGATTCCACCACGCAAGCCAGCCTGGCCTTCGCCGGACACGGGTTTGAAGAGGGAACGTACCAACTGGAAGGCGGAGCCACGCAGGCCCAGAACAACAGCAGAGCCGTTCCCATTCTGATTGCGCTCCCCTCCGCTGGCGGACAGTCTTTGCCAGACCAGTTACGCAAGTCCGGCGGACCGGCCAGCATTCACGTGAAAGTGGACAGTTACCTCTACCCCTCGGCCAACGTAGTGGCCCGCGCGCCCGGCACAGATCCCACGTTGAAAAATGAATACGTGCTGTTCAGCGGCCACCATGACCATGACGGCGTGGGAACCGCCATCGACGGAGACTCCATCTGGAACGGGGCCGATGACAACGCCACGGTGAATGTAGCTTTACTCGCCATCGCCCGGGCCTGGAAGCAGAACCCGGGACAGCGCTCGGCCTTGTTTGTGTGGCACGGGGCCGAGGAACGCGGCTTACTGGGCTCCCGCTGGTACGCAGAAAACCCCACGGTCAAGAAAGAAGCCCTGGTGGCGGTGCTGAACGGTGATATGATCGGGAGAAACGCCCCGGACTCCGCAGCGCTTTTAGGTTCCACCAAGCCCCACCGGAACTCTGCGGCCCTTGTAGACATGGCCCTGCAAGCGAATCAGAATTTCACGAAATTCAAACTGGACACGTCCTGGGATGACCAGAAGCACCCCGAAGGTTGGTATTTCCGGAGCGATCACCTCCCCTACGCCCGCGCGGGCATTCCGGCCATCTTCTTCACCACCCTCCTGCACCCCGACTACCACACGCCCAAAGACGAGGCCAACCGCATCAACATCCAGAAACTGGCCCGTATGACCCGCTGGATGTACGCCACCGGCTGGGCCATTTCCAACACCCCGCAACGCCCTACCGTTGACCCAGATTTCAAACTTGAACGCTAGGCTTTAGAAAACTAGAACAGCCAGCCGTTTTAAAGCTCCTTTCAAGAAAACAGCCCTAAAACAGAAAGCCCGCTCTAGGTTGGTAGCGGGCTTTCTGTTTAGTGACTGGTAATGGAAGTAAATCCGTGTTATACGCTTATTTAGAATGTGGCAGTCTGCTGCTTTAGGTGTGTTTTGGCCAAAAGAAGCTTAAAACAGCAAAGCGCATTTTACCACCTTCGGCTAGCAGGGTTCTTCTGCAAGCGTGAGACAAGGCATGCCTTGTCTCTACATGATCGGCGGGGCCAGAGAGCAAGGGTTACATCCAACTCTCTTCTCCAGGAGAATCTACAATCTGATCGTTTTGGGCTTCCTTTCACCAAAATACGCCTAAAACGCAACGGCCTGATCAGGCGCTGAGGGCGAGCAGTTCCTTGGCGCTTTGGAAGGCGTTTTCGGAGGGGTTGGCCCCAGCGATCATCTGCGCGATCTCCACCACGCGTTCCTGGTGGCTCAACTGCCGGATGCGGCTGATGGTGCGGTCGGTGCGGTCTTCTTTGTAGACGAAGTAATGGGTATCGCCCTGGGCGGCCATCTGCGGTAAGTGCGAGATGCAGATCAACTGGTGCTTCTGCGACATCTGCTGCATCATGCGGCCCACTTTCACGGCAATCTCCCCGGAAATACCCGTATCAATCTCATCGAAGATGATGGTGGGCAAGGCAGTTTTGTCGGCGAGCAGGTATTTGACGCAGAGCATCAGGCGCGAGAACTCCCCGCCCGAGGCAGCTTTGCTCAGGGTCTGCGGGGCGGCTCCCTTGTTCGCGCTGAACAGGATGTTGACCACGTCAATGCCGGTAGCGGCTGGCGCCGATGTCTTGTGCTCCATCACCACGCGGGCGTTGGGCATGCCCAGCTCAGACAGCAGACTGTGCAGTTCATCCTGGAAAACGGTGAAGACGCTGGTGCGGCTTTGGGAAAGTTCCTCGGCCCGGGCTTCCACTTCCTGCAAGGACGCGGTGAGGCCTTTTTTGGTTTTCTCAATGGCGGCATCCAGGTTATGGACGCTGCTCACTTTGATCTCCAGCTCGGCCTGCAGGGCCAGTAATTCCTCAACAGTACGCACCTGGTGCTTGCGCTGCAGGGTATAGATCAGGTCCAGCCGTTCCTGCAGTTGCTCGGCGCGCTGCGGATCGGCTTCAGTTTTGCGTTCAGCATCTTCCAGTTCGCCGGCAATATCAGTGAGTTCAATCATGCAGCTGTCCAGGCGGTCTTTCAGGGTCTGGAAAGTTTCCCCGAATTCGGTCACCTGCCCCACCAGATGGCTGGCATCTTTGAGGGCCCCGGCGGCGTTGTATTCGCTCTCTGAGATGTATTGCAGGGCCTGGCTCAGTTTCAGCTTGATCTCCTCGGCGTGTTCCAGTTGCTTCAGTTCCAGCTCGTGGCTTTCCTGTTCCTCGGCCTGCAGGTTAGCTTCCGAGAGTTCGTTCAAAAGGTAGGTGTTGTAATCCAGCTCCTTCTGCGATTGCGCCAGTTGCCCCTCCAGGTCTTTGTACTCCTTCTCCAGCTTTCTATAGGTGCGGTAGGCGGTGCCGTAGCGGGCACGCAGGTCCTCGTTCTGGGCGTACAAGTCCACGATGTTCAGCTGGTAGCTCTGGTCGCCCAACAGCAGGGTGTCGTGCTGGGAGTGGATGTCCATGAGTTGCTCCCCGATGCGCCGCAGCTGGTCCAGCGTCACGGGCGTGTCATTCACGAACGCGCGCGATTTCCCGCTGGGGCTGATCTCCCGGCGCAGCAGGCTAACGGGCTCAAAGTCCAGGTCTTCCTCTTCAAAGAAAGGCGCCAGGTTGTATTCCGAGATGTTGAAAGCGCCCTCAATGACGCACTTCTCGTTCTGGTTGAAAAGCAATTTAGAGTCTGCCCGGTTCCCCAGCAACAGGCCAATGGCGCCCAGCATGATGGATTTACCAGCGCCCGTTTCACCGGTGATAATGTTCAGCAGCGGCGAGGGTTGCAGCTCCAGCTGTTCAATGAGGGCGTAATTTTTAATCTTAAGATCTACGAGCATAAAGTAGGATTGCCTCTTTCTGTTTGCGTGGTGACGTGTACTCCAATAGACAAAGATGCTAATTTATTTAGTTTCAAAACTAATAAATATAGCCTAAATTATTTCCAGAAAATCTGCGGTGAAGCCCCGGCGTTCGCCTCTGCATTTCAGCCCCACCTCCTTTACGTAGCCCGATGGCAAACGGTGCAGCTTCTTCAAGGCAACTCCTCCAAGCTAGCAAAACTCCTCCGCCAAAACTTCCCTTCTTCCCCGGTCTATGCGGCGATGAGTACGCATAGAAACTACCAACCTGCTTTAAAGAAACATGATTTTCAGATCAATTTCCAGCTCTTTTTCAACTGACTTGTGAAGTTAACAACTGACACCACCGAAAGGGCTTTTACAGGATAGTAAAGGATGGAAGTATCCATAATGAATGAGACGTGTAGATTTTCGATAACCACAGTTCTTCCTAGCAATTTCCCGGATGATGGCGCTTTTCAACTGTTTTGGGCAAAGCGGCTCAAAAACATTCCGACGGATAATGACAACCTCCAGCGCCATAACTCAATCATTAACTTTAGGAATGCCCCAAAACACCAGGAAGTCCCAAAACCAGAGAAGCCTTCCCGGCTTAGGTGCTGGAAAGGCTTCTCTGGTTTTGGGGCTGTTTTTAGAAAAGGAGCCTCAAAAGGTCGTTTCCGTTTACCGGGTACTTTCTGGAAAACAGGCCCGAAAGGCGTTTATCGTTTCGTCAGGGATTCGTAGCGGGCGCGGTTGGTGGGGTCTAACTGGGTGAGTAGCTCAAAGGCCTGCTGCTTCTGGGCGGGCGTGGCCGAGGCGAAGGCGTTGCTCAGTTCCGTCGCCTTGGCTTCGAAGAACGAGCGGAGCGCCGCGGCACCCGATCTGATCCGTGCGACCTGCTGAATGTTGCGTAATGCTTCCAGGATGTTCTGGCGCGCTTTCTCCGGGTCCTGCGTCATCAGGTCCAGCCCCTGCCGGTGGTACAGGTAAAGGGCCGAACGCAGCGGTTCAAACTGCGGGTCCTGCAGGTTGTTAATGAGCCAATAGCGGTTACGGGTATCAGCAGTGGCACTCCAGCCGCCGCCGCCCGCACCGGCCGAGGTCACCAGGTTCAGGATGTTGCTGGCCTCTGCCAGGGCATTGGCCCCGCCTAACCGCGAGAAGCTGTCGTTGTCCATGCCAATAATGGTGTAGGCGTAGAAAGACAGAATGGCGGTGAGGTTGGAGGTATAGGTATTGGGCGCGTACTGCAGCGGCTGCGCCGGGTTGTACTCAAACTCAAACTTGGTGTCTACAAATGAAAGTACGGTGGTTTCATAGCCGCTGCCGTAGGTGGGCCGGCTGGAGATCACCTGTGTATTGGCCTCATAGACGCCAATCTGGGGCATGGCCCGCAGCGTGATGAACAACTTGCACTTGATGCGCTCCTCGTTCTGGTACACCTCGCCCGTCCAGCGGGTATTGTTCATGATTTCGGAGATGGCGTTCTGCATCTGCTGGAAAACCTGCCGGTCGGTGGCCTGCACCTGTTCGCTGTTCACGGTCACTTCGCAGCGTAATTCCTGCGCCTGCGCCCACAGCGGTAACAGCAAACCCAGCACCATCCATCCTATTTTTTTTGCAAACATGCCCATTCAGCTTTAATGGATTCCAGAATATCCTGCGCTACCTCGTCTTTGTTTTTCAAAGCATACTCCTCTACGGAAGCCGCCTTCACGATGGTGATTTTATTGGTGTCATGCTTAAACCCGGCTCCGGGGTCACGCAGGGAGTTCAGCACCACCATGTCCAATTTCTTTTTAAGGAGTTTGCCGCGGGCATTCTCCAGTTCCTGATCGGTTTCCAGCGCGAAGCCGACGGCAAACTGATCTTCGCGTTTCTGCTGGCCCAGGGTAGCTGCTATATCAACGTTCTTCACCAGCTCAATGGTAAAGGAAGCATCGCTTTTTTTTATCTTAGAGGTGGCGGTGTCCTTGGGTTTATAATCCGCGACGGCGGCGGCAAAGATCCAGAGGTCGGCTTCCGGGGCCACTTTCGCGCAGGCGGCAAACATTTCATCGGCGGTCATTACGGGCGTGATGTGCACCAACGCATGATCCAGGGTCAACGCCGTAGGACCAGACACCAAGGAAACTTCAGCGCCCGCCTCGGCCAGGCAGCGGGCCAGTGCAAAGCCCATTTTCCCCGTGGAATGGTTGCCGATGAACCGCACCGGGTCCAGGGGCTCATAGGTGGGCCCCGCCGTAATCAGGACTTTCTTGCCGCTAAACAATGTTACGAGAGGTAAAATGCTGTTGTAAAACCTGAACAATCTCCTCGGGCTCCGCCAGGCGCCCCTGCCCTACCAAACCGCTGGCCAGTTCGCCGTGCCCCGCCTCAATGAGGTGGTTCCCGTAGGAGCGCAACAACCTGAAGTTCTCCTGCACCGCCGGGTGCTGGTACATGTCCAGGTCCATGGCCGGGGCCACAAACACCGGGCAACGCGCCGAAAGATACGTAGCCGACAGAAGGTTGTCACACAGGCCGTGGGCGAATTTGCCTACCGTGTTGGCACTGGCGGGCGCCACCACCAGGGCATCGGCCCAGAGGCCCAGTTCCACGTGGTTGTGCCAGAGACCGGAGTTGTCATCGCGCACGAACTCGGTCAACACGGGCCGTTTGGAAAGCGTGGCCAGGGTGACGGGGGTTATAAAAGCAGAAGCAGAAGTGGTCAGGATCACCTGCACTTCTGCTTCTGCTTTGATGAGGAGCCGCACCAGCAGCGCCGCTTTGTACGCCGCGATGCTACCGCAAACCCCCAGGAGTATTTTCTTATGCCGAAGCATTCAGAAACGTGAAATTAAAACGCGGAAGAGGTTTGCTCTTCGTCATCGGCGTTACGGAAGTATACTTTTCCTTCTACAAACTCTTCAATGGCCATGTTGGTAGGCTTAGGGAGACGCTCATAGTATTTGGAGATCTCAATCTGCTCGCGGTTCTCAAACACTTCCTCCAGGTTGTCCACGGTGGTGGCAAACTCGGCCAGTTTAGAGTTCAATTCCTCTTTCACCTTCACGGCAATCTGGTTGGCACGCTTAGAGATGATGGAGATAGACTGATATACGTTACCGGTCTCAACCGCCAGGTCAGAAATGTTACGCGTTACGATGGATGCTGGTACTTGGGCCATATGTCTAGTGAATTGGGATTTACAAAAATTAGTTATTGGTTGCCGTAGCCGCGGCGGCTGAGGTTTTGCTCAGTTTCTCCAGCGCTTGCCGGCTTGACTCATAAATGTTCTCGGCGTCGCGCAGGTATTTGCTTTTGGGATACGTATCTACGTAAGTCTGGTACATGGTGATCACCTCGGCGTAGCGGTCCTTCTGCTTTGTTTCAATACTTTCGCGGGCGTAGTTGTATTGCGCCTCTATGCGCAGGTAAGCGGCTTCTTCATTGTAGATGGAAGACGGATAGCTTTTTCTGAAGTTCTCCAGGGTCACCACCGCCGCTTTGTAGTACTGCGGATCATAGCTGGTGAGCTTGTAGTATTGCTTGGCGTTCTCAAAGGCTTTCACCTCAATTTTACGCGACAGTTCGTCATACACGGCATTGGCTTCCTGCATGTATTTGCTTTGCGGGTAGCGCCGCATGAATTCCTGCAAAGCAGACATGGCCTGAACGGTGTTCTGCTGGTCAAGGTTCAAAGAGGGAGACTCATTGGTCAGCGACTTGGCATTCATGAAAGCCGCTTCCTCTGCGTACTGGCTTCGCGGAAAAGTCTGCCCGAACGAGGTGAAATGGAAAGAGCTCTCCAGGTACAGTTGCTGGTGGTATTTGGTGTAGGCGTACAGGAAATTGGCCTTCTCATACTCACTGCGTCCCTTCAAAACAGGCATCAGGTCTTCCAATAACGCACCAGCTTTGGCATACTCTTCCTTTTCATAGTAAGAGAGCGCGGCGGCGTACTTTTTGTCTACGTCGTCGCTTTTCAGGATTTTATTGTATTGCCCACAGCTGCCCAACAGAAAAACGAGGAGCAGAACCGGGAAATAAGAAAGAATGAGTTTGGTCATAAGCGCGCAAAAATAACAAAAATCTTTTGAATATACCTAGAACGATGAGCAAGAGCTCCTAAGTATGCCTGAATTCCTACTTAAGAACCTGCCTTCTTGAAGCCTCCTCCCTTTAGCAAAGGTAACTTACGGGCTGGTTTCGCTTGAGCCGGTTGCTGCTGGGCCGGTTGTTGGGTTGTTGGCTTGGGCGGACTTGCCACACTGGCTTTAGGCTTAGCAGTTGTGCCGGCTGATGGCTTATTGCTGCTCTTTCCTTTTGAGGTAGAGGCTGCCACTGGTTTATCTTTCGGTTTGGCTGGGCCCTTTTTCCCGCCTCTTTTCTCCAGCACAAAGGCACGGGTAGGTTTCTCGTCGCTGCGCCACACGAAGCCTTTCAGGCGTTTATCGGGGTCTTGCAGCTCGTGGGGTGGAATGAGTTTGGCATCGGGTTGCTCCAGAAAGGTGATGTACTGCACCTGCCCGTCCTGGAACATCATGCGCATGTCACTGCACACGGCCCGGTTCATGCCCATGGTGGCCGAATCGCCCTGCAGGGCAAAATATAGGCTTTCGGCGTTTCCGTTCACGTCTATGCGCCTGATCTTACCGTCGGCGAACCGCGCCGTCATGTTGCGACCTTTCACCTGGTTGTAGTTCTCCAGCGTGTCAATGGAAATAGCGAAGGAATTCCCGAACATGCGCATCTGGTCCAGGGTGTTGCTCCGCAGCTGCATGATCACGCTGTCTGCCGTCATCTGGTTTTTGTTGGCCCACAAGCGCGGGTTCCGGCTCATGTAAATGATGGAGTCGTTCTGGTCATAGGTGAGCGAATCGCACAAGCCCTGCAGATCAGACTTGAAGATACGCACATCGTGGTAAGCGAAGAGCTTGCCTTTTTTGGTTTTGTCTTTCACGTTCTCCACCGAGACCAGCGTATCCGCGGAAAGGTACATGGTATCGCGTTTCTCAATGGTGCGCATCACCGGAGAACCGTACACCTTCGCCCGGCCCCGGGCCCGCCAGTACAGCGCCGTTTGCCCGGTAATCACGGTGGTGTCTTTGATAGCCGTCATGGAGACGTTGCGGGAGGCGGTGTAGTACTCTTTGGTTTTGTCATAGGTCAGCACCTCGCCTCTGATGAGGTAATCGGGCGTTTTGATGCTGGCGTTGCCCCGGAAATTAGACTCGCGGGTAACGGTGTTGTAGGTTCCGCGGTTCGCGAACAGCGTTCCGTCCGGCGATTTGATGGTGGTAGGCCCAAAGAACTCCACCACCTTGGTCACGGTGTTGTAAGACATGGTATCGCTCAGCACCTCGGCGTTCTGCCCCACGTACTTGATGTTCTTTTTGAAGGTAAGCACCTTGTCATCTGAGGTGTAAGTTCCCAGCTGGCTGTTGATGGTGTAGTCTGGCCCCACAATGTTCCCGGCCTGGGTGTAGTAGGCACGCTTGGCGTTGAGGTCATAATCCAGCGAGGGCGTGGTCAGGGTCATCTGCTCATCGCGCAGCGTCACGCCGCCGCGCATGTTGGCGATGCGCCGGGTACCGTCATAGCTGGCGGTGGCGCTGGTGGCGTCCATGCCGGGCTGGGTGATGTGCACGTTCCCGAACACCTCCAGCTTGTTCCGGTCACTTACGTATTGGTAAGCGGAGTCTGAGGTAAGGGTGGTTTGTCCCTGACGCATGACCACGTTGCCCAGCAGGCGGCGCACCTCCTCGCCGTTGTACCTCCCCGACTGCAGCGTATTGGCCGATACCTCCACTGGTTGCCCGTTTCCCTGCGGCGCAGGGGCAGGTGTTCCCTGGCCGAAAGCCAAAATAACCGAGAACAGGGAGAAAAGAGATACTAAACCTATCTTTGTGAACTTCATCAATGCTTATAAGAGAAACAAAATTACTAAGATCAAGCGTAACATTCGTTTTTGTCAGCGAAAAAGGTTAGAGTGAGGTGCTGCCGATGCCATTTTTGAGCAGCATAGCCGCGCTACGGTGCCATGAAATGGCAGCAGCAAGTTCTCTCCATGGCCTTTTGCCGCACCAAAGCCGAATAGTACGCTTGATTTAACCTAACTACCCTTCCTTCACCAATGCTCCAGAAAGTTTTACAATATATAGACACCCACCAACTTGCCACCGCTGACACCAGAATTCTGGCCGCCGTGAGCGGAGGTCTGGATTCTGTGGTGCTCGCCGATGTCTTGCACCGTCTAAAATTCCCGTTCGCCGTGCTGCACTGCAACTTCGGGCTACGCGGCGAGGAGTCTGACGCCGACGAGCTGTTCGTGCGCAAACTGGCCAAACAGTATGACGCACCGTTCTACAGCGAGCAGTTCCAGACCCAGGCCTTTGCCGAGCAGGAAGGCATTTCCATCCAGATGGCGGCCCGCACCCTGCGCTATCAGTGGTTTGAGCAGATGCGCCAGCAGCTGGGCTATGACGTCATTGCCACGGCCCATCACCAGTCCGATGCCCTGGAAACCGTGCTCCTGAACCTGGTGCGCGGCACCAGTTTGGCCGGACTTCACGGAATTCTGCCCCAAAACGGCAACCTCATCCGTCCGCTCCTGCCCCTCACCAAAGACGATCTGTATGACTGGCTGGTTACCAAACGCCTGGCGTGGCGGGAAGATTCCAGCAACGAGAGCCGCAAGTACAACCGCAACCTGGTGCGCCATGAGGTGATTCCGGTGCTCAAGCAACTTAACCCCAACCTGGAGGCAACCTTCACCTCCACCCTGGAGCGGCTGCAAGGCGCCGAGGCCGTGTTTCAGGCCTCTTTTCAGGAAACGAAGGCCAAAACGCAACGCCAGGAGAACGGAGCCACCTATCTTTCTATTGCCCCGCTGCAAACCAGCGCCGCCCCGGTGGTTCTGCTGCACGAATTGCTAAAACCGTTCCACTTCTCCTACAGCCAAGCCCAGGAGATCGCCGCCGCCTGGGACGGCCTCTCGGGCAAGACCTTCGCCTCCCCTACCCACGTGCTGGTGAAAGACCGCGAAGACCTGGTCATCACCCCTAAACCGCTGGAGAAATTCGGGAGCATCAGCGTGCCCGAAGAAACCACCGAACTGCGTTTCGGGCCTTATTTGGCGAAAATAGCCCGAAAACCCGCCGAAGGCTACAAAGTGCCCCGCTCCAAAGACGTGGCCGCCCTGGACGCCGACCTGGTGAAATTTCCGCTCAAGCTGCGCCCCTGGAAAGAAGGCGACTGGTTTATCCCGCTGGGCATGAACGGAAAGAAAAAAGTGAGCGATCTTTTGATCGATAAGAAAGTACCGGCCAACCTTAAGCCCGATGTTTGGGTACTAGTCTCAGACGCGTCCCTGACGTGGGTGCTGGGGCAGCAACTGGACAACCGGTTTAAAGTCACGGAAAACACCCAGGAAGTGCTGGAAATCACCGTCACCCGAAGTTGATTGTTCGATTGCTGATTGTTAATTGTTCTTGAATAGTAATTACTTCAGCCTGATGGTTGACAAAGAGAGAAGGAGCTGAGGTGCGCTTAAAGGCTGTTTTCAGGAAAACAGCCCTAAAACAACAATCAGCAATTAACAATCAACAATTAAAAGGCAATCAGCCATGAAATAATTTTCAGGTGCCGCCCTTTTTCCTAATTTAACCGCGTAGTATATCATCTAACCAAACCTAAACAGAATGAAAGTAACCGTAGTTGGAGCCGGTAACGTAGGGGCCACCTGTGCCGACGTTTTGGCGTACCGCGAGATTGCCAATGAAGTAGTGTTAGTGGATATCAAAGAAGGCTTCGCCGAAGGCAAGGCGTTGGATATCTGGCAGAAATCGCCGATCAACCTCTATGACACCCGCACCGTGGGCGTCACCAATGATTATAGCCGCACCGCCAACTCAGACGTGGTGGTAATCACCTCCGGACTGCCCCGCAAACCCGGCATGACCCGCGATGACCTCATCAGCACCAACGCCGGTATCGTTCGTTCCGTGACCGAGAACGTGATCAAGCACTCACCAGACGCCATCATCATTGTGGTGTCTAATCCGCTGGACGTGATGACCTACGCCGCGCACATCACCTCCAAGCTGCCCCGCACCAAAGTGATGGGTATGGCCGGCATCCTGGACACCGCCCGTTACCGCGCTTTCTTAGCCGAAGAACTGAACGTATCTCCCAAAGACATTCAGGCCGTCTTGATGGGTGGCCACGGCGACACCATGGTGCCGCTTCCGCGCTACACCACGGTGGGCGGCATTCCGGTTACCGAACTGATTGATTCTGCCAAACTGGACGCCATTGTAGACCGCACCAAGAACGGCGGTGGCGAGCTGGTGAAACTGATGGGCACCTCGGCCTGGTATGCACCGGGTTCCGCCGCGGCCCAGATGGTAGAAGCCATTGTCCGTGACCAGAAACGCGTGTTCCCCGTGTGTATCAAACTGGAAGGCGAATACGGCATCACTGGCACGTACCTGGGAGTACCGGTCGTGCTGGGTAAAAACGGCATTGAGAAAGTAATCGAGCTGCAACTGAACGAGGACGAAATGGCCCTGTTGAAAGCCTCTGAAAAAGCCGTGCGCGAAGTAATGGATGTGCTGGACAACATGCCCGCCAACGCCTAAGCGCTTGCTATAAACAACCAAAAACAGGAGAGCCCGGCCCATTGGCCGGGCTCTCCTGTTTTAACCCTGTATTAGAGAAAACAGTCCCAAAACGCATCATCCCACGGAGAAAACCACCAGCACCTGGAGCGGCAAAGGAGTAGAAATATTTCTTCCTAGAGCCGGAGTTACAACTTGAATTCAGGTCTCCTAAAGTAACAAAAATCAAGACAAGTCAGCAGCTACTTTTCTGCTGCTGCTCTGTTTTTAAGCTCTTTTCCGAAAAATAGCCTCTAAACTATATTCCTGTTTCATCCGCTTGCTAATCCCCCTAAAAATCACTACCTTGAATAGTATAAACCAATGAAATAATGGACGTTGCATTCTGGTGGATTTGGCTGGTGGCCGGCATTCTGCTGCTGGTGGCCGAGATGGTGACGGGTACGTTCTACCTGCTCTGGCTGGGGATTGCCGCCCTGGTAGCTGCCGGGCTGGCCTACCTGTTCCCGGAGAATCTGTGGCTGCCGCCCATGGCCGCTAGTGTAACGGGCACCCTCCTGACGGTGTTAACCAAACCCTTAACCACCCGCCTGCGCCAGGCCCGCGGCTACCAGGACCCGGTGCATGACCTCATCAACCGGCACGGCGAGGTGGTGGAGCCCATCCTGCCCGGCCGCCTGGGCATTGTACGCGTGGGGAACGAGGTCTGGTCGGCCAAAGCCCAGGATGAACTGGTAGCAGGCCAGCGGATTCTGGTGGTGAACCAGAGCAGCACCGTTCTCCAGGTCGTTCCCGTGAAATAAGGCCTCAAAGCTTGCCTGAAAGCAAACCGCGTTCAGAGAATTCGTCACTCACTTACTATACGCCTATGACCACCTCCCTTATTATTCTTGCCTCCGTGATTGTACTGATCGCGCTTTCCGTCCGGATTATCCAGCAGCAGCGGGTAGCGGTGGTGGAGCGGTTGGGCAAATTCCAGCGGATCATGCACCCGGGCCTGAATTTGTTCATCCCCATCGTGGACCGGGTACGCGTGTACCATGACCTGCGCATCCAGCAAACCAATGTGCCGCCCCAAAGTGTGATCACCCGTGACAACGTGCAGGTGCTCATTGACACCATCGTGTTTTACCAGGTGGTAGGGCCCGAGCAGGCCACCTATGGCATCTTTGACTACGTGCTGGGCGTGCGCAACATCACCACCGCCACCATGCGGCAGATCATCGGGAACCTGGAACTGGACGAAACCCTGTCGGGTCGCGAGCGGATCTCCGCCGAGATCCGGACGGCGCTGGACGAGGCCACCGAGAAGTGGGGCGTGCGCATTGAGCGCGTGGAGGTCATCGACATAAAACCGCCGCTGGACATTCAGGAAGCCATGGACAAGCAGATGAAAGCCGAGCGGAACCGCCGCGCCACCATTCTGGAAGCCGAAGCTGCCAAGCAGGACATGATCCTGCGGGCAGAGGGGGACAAAACGAGTAAAATCCTGCGGGCGGAAGGCGAACGCGCCTCGGCGGAACTCCAGGCCCTGGGCCAGGCCCGCGCCATCTCCGATGTGGCCGAAGCCGAGAAAACGAGAATCCAGTTGCTGTTGGAAGCAGGCCTGGACGACCGTGTGCTGACCTACAAATCATTTGAGGCGCTGGAGAAAATGTCCATGGGTCCGGCCAACAAGATTTTCCTGCCCACTGCCGCCGTAGAAGTGCTGGGTAACATCGGGGCCATTGGGGACATGCTGAAGGATAGCCGGCAAAAAGTTGATTCGGGGCCGGTTTCTCTAAAACCCTCGCAAAACGGAAATAAAGTTTCTTAAATCAAAAGGCCTCGCAGTGAGTTACTGCGAGGCCTTTTGATTTAAGTGATGTTGATCTTCGCTCCCGTTAGGGCAACCACAAGGGATTGCCCCTACCTTTTCAGAGGAACATGCTATTGGGGCTCTCGATCTACCCCTATGGCGCGGAAGTGACTTACTTCTGCTTATGAAGAGGCACGGAAGTAACTTCCGCGCCACAGAAGGGCCATAGAAGCAAAAGTAGCAGAGCGGCTTTTCTAGTTTAAGGCTCTTTTCAGAAAAACAGCCCCACAACAGAAACAAACCACTACCCACTAGCAACCTGAAACTGGCAACTACTTCTGGCTGGCCTTGAAGAGCTTCTGCTTTTCTTCTTTGGTCAGGCTTTCGTAGCCGGAGACGGAGATCTTGTCCAGGATCTGGTCAATTTCCAACTGCGACGGATTACCGGGCGTGCCTACTGCGGACGACATGGAAGAACCCGCCGAGGCGGTGTACGGGCGATTGGGATTCTTATAGGCCACTTTCAACGGCGATCTCCGCTGGAACAGTCCTCTGAAAAAGCCCAGGATGGCCTGTAAAGGTCGGCCCCAGTCTGAGCCGCCCTGCAGTTGGCGCACGTAGAAGAAGCCCAGGAGAGCTCCGCCTAAGTGCGCGATGTTACCGCCGGCATTTCCGCCGGTAGCCCCCGAGATGGAGAGCAGCACCATTACCAGGGCGATGTACTTGATCCGGATGGGGCCAATCAGAATCAGGTTGAAGGTGTAGTTGGGCAACAAGGTAGCGGCGGCCACCATCACGGCGATCACGCTCCCCGAGGCCCCCATCATAAAAGACCCCTCGGCGCGCAGCTGCAGGTACGGAATGGTGTTGTAGCTGAGCAGGTAAATCAGGCCACCTGCCAAACCACCCAGCACGTACAGGTTCACCAGCCGCTTATCGCCCAGGTACTCGCGTATCAGCATCCCAAACCAGTAGAGATTCAGCATGTTGAACAGAATGTGAAAGAACTCCAGATGGGTGAAGAAATACGTGATGATGGTCCAGAACCGCAGCGCGAAGAGCTGCAGGTTAGACGGCATGCTCAGGAAGGTCATCAGGTAGGCGAACGTACCGCCCGATCCGCTCAGGGTCATGACGGTGCGCAGGATGATCAGGGCCGCAAACACCACCACATTGATGAAAATGAGCTGGTGCAGGGCATTGTTCCCCTTGCTGAACGCCGATCGGATATCGTCAAAAATGCTGGTCATAGGTTAATAGAAGTTGTTGCGTTTCCGCTCCCAAAGTTTCAATAAGATATACGCAAAAAGCATCCCGCCCAAGTGCGCAAAATGAGCTACGTTATCGCCCGGCGTGCGGTTGAAGCCCGAGTATAACTCAAAGCCCCCGTATAGGAGCACAAAGTACTTGGCCTTGATGGGAATGGGGAAAAACAGCAGCATGAGCTCGGTGTTGGGGAACAGCATGCCAAAGGCCATCAGAATACCAAACACGGCCCCGGAGGCGCCCAGCATGGGGCTGTTCAGGATCACGTCAGATAGGCGGGTGGCATAGGCCTTGGCCTGCAGGATCATCTGCCCGTCTGTGGGGTTGCGGTTGAAATCAATCAGGAACGACTCCAGGCTTCTGGGGTCTACCCCCGCTTTCTGCAGCAGGTTCCGGAAATCAATGGGGTCTGGGTTCTGCATGAACGCCGAGGCGCCTTCCAACACCTGGCTGATCTCATAATAATGCACCGCCGAGTACAGCAAACTGGCCCCCAGCCCGGTGATGAGGTAAAACGTCAGGAAACGCATCTCGCCCCAGTATCTCTCCAGCAGCGGCCCGAAGATAAACAAACTGAACATGTTGCTGAACAGGTGCATGAGGCTGCCGTGCATGAACATGTGGGTGACAAACTGATGCGGACGGAACGCCTCTGAGCGGATGTCATGCAGCGCAAACAGTTCCGTTGGGAAGAGCCGGTCGCTTAAAAAGAACATCAGCACGTTCAAGATAAGCAGATTACGCACCATGGGCGTGATGGGAGGCATAGCAGGATGTTAAGTGAAACACGGTTTAAAGGAAACGAAAAAGCCGGGCAAAACCATATCGCCGGATTTCTCCCCCTTGTGGTAACAGTTTGCGAAAGTAATGGTTCTGTACCAAACAGTACGGAGGAAAGCCCGCTATTGGTACCTTCCTCCGGCTAAATAATCAGGCGGTGAGCCGTTTAGGGGCCCAAATTCAGAAAAGGGCCTTAAACTAACTTCTCAGAAACAGGTCCTGCAGTTGCTCGGTCTGCAGAATCACCAGGGTTTTTTGGCCGCTGGGCGTGTAGTTGGGTACCTGGCAGCCAAACAAGCGGTCCACCAGGGCATTCATCTCCTGATCGCTCAGGCGGCCGGTGAGGCGCGAGGCCACGCGTTTGGCCATGGCGCGGGCCAGGTTCTCCTGCCGGTCTACTTTCATGGCCGAGAGGTTGTTCTTGTACTGCTCCAGCAGGCCTTCAATGAGCTCTTTCTCATCGCGCAGCGGAATCTCCGCCGGAATGCCGTTCACCACCAGCGTGTTGTTCCCGAAGTCGTTGAACACGAAGCCCAGCGCGGTGAACTCCTCCGACAGTTCCATCACCAGCGAGAAATCGGCGGGCGAGAGCTGGAGCGTCTGCGGGAAAAGCAGCTGCTGCGAGGCACCGGTGCGCTTGCCCAGGGCCTGGCTGTATTTCTCGTACAGAATCCGTTCCTGGGCCGCCTGCTGGTCTACCACCATCAAACCCGATTTCACCTGCACCATGAGGTATTTCTGGTGCACCTGCAAGGTTTTGGAGCCGCCGGTCATGGTGCTCTTGGCCGGCGCGAAGGAATCCTCCTCCTCGGGGAAAAGGCTGCTGTCGTCTGAGTTGGCCCGGGAAACCTCGCGGGTGGGCGCGAAATCCGAATAGCTGTCGTCTCTACTACTTCCGGCCGAGGCGCGGGAAGGAAACGTGGTGGTATGGTTCATGGCAGAAGAAGCGCGGGGAGCCTGCGCCGGGGCGGTCTCAAAATCCATGGAGGCCGGGAATTTCATGGGCTGCAAGGGCATGTAGTTCACATCGGCGCCAAAATCCAGGGACGGGGCGATGTTGTGCAGGCCCAGGCTCTGCTTCACGGCGGCGCGCACAATGGCATAGACGGTTTTCTCGTCCTCGAACTTAATCTCGGTTTTGGTGGGGTGCACGTTGATGTCAATCGTTTCCGGGGCGATTTCCAGAAACAAGACGTAAAACGGGAAGCTGTCTTTGGGCAGCAGACCCTCAAAGGCGGTGAGCACCGCGTGGTTCAGGTACTGGCTTTTGATGTACCGGTTGTTCACAAAGAAAAACTGCTCGCCGCGGCTCTTCTTCGCAAACTCGGGCTTGCCGATGTAGCCTTTCACGGTCAGAAACGGCGTAGTCTCCTCGCAGGAGGCCATCTGCTCTTTGTATTCCTTCCCAAACATGCTCACAATGCGCTGGCTCAGCTTGCCGGCGGGCAGGTTCATGACCTCCACCTCGTTCTGGTACAGGGCGAAGGCGATCTCGGGGTTGGCCAGGGCTACGCGCTGGAACTCGTCCAGGATGTGGCGCATCTCCACCGGGTTGCTCTTGAGGAAGTTGCGGCGGGCGGGCACGTTGAAAAACAGGTTCTTCACGCTCACCACGGTTCCCTCTCCCATGGCCACGGGCTCCTGCTGGATAATGTCGTTTCCTTCAATGGAAAGGCAGGTACCCAGTTCTGAGCCACGGGCACGGGTTTTCATCTCCACCTGGGCCACGGCCGCAATGGAGGCCATGGCCTCGCCCCGGAACCCCATGGTCTTGATGCGGAACAGGTCCTCGGTGGTTTTTATTTTGGAAGTGGCGTGGCGCTCAAAGCACATGCGGGCATCGGTTTCGGTCATGCCCACGCCGTCGTCCACCACCTGAATGAGCTGCTTGCCCGCGTCTTTGATTATCAAGGTCACGCTGCTGCTGCGCGCGTCTACGCTATTCTCCAACAACTCCTTTACCACGGAAGCCGGGCGCTGCACCACCTCGCCGGCGGCGATCTGGTTGGCCAGGTACTCGGGTAACAATCGGATGATATCTGCCATAACTCTTCCCTGCGTAGTGTGGTGTGAACTGCCTTTTAACCGCTTTTTGGAGGGAGAAAACCGTCACCTCCGGTATTTTCGCGGCGCAAAAGCAAAATTTTGAGTAATATTACGAGCTTAAACGGCAGCCTAACCTCCCTCACCTTCTGGCTTTTCGCTTCTTTCCCGTTCTTCTGGCCCGGCGTTTTTGCCCCGGTTCTATGGAAACGGGCCCGAAACCGAATCTTGGAGGGGGTGCTCTGAACAAATCCGTTTTACAGCCGTTTTCACAAAACCTGGCCTAAAACACTTCAGAGCCTGCACTGCCGCGGCTAGTTTTCCTCTGCGAAATTAGCCCTATGAAAACTTTATTCAAATTAAATTACGCGTTGCGAAATGCTAAAGCGACATAGCCTGTGGCTACTGACCGTAGTGATGGGCGCCTGGATGGCTTTATCGGGGTTCGGCCCTAGTGGCCGGGGCAACATTTCTGAACAGGAGCAACACTGGGTAGACAGTGTCTATCAAACGCTTACCCCTGACCAACGCCTGGGTCAGCTCTTCATGGTGGCCGCGTACTCCAACAAATCGCAGAGCCACATCCGGGAAATCGAAAACCTGATCACCCAGTACGGCATTGGCGGCGTCATGTTCATGCAGGGCGGCCCCGTGCGCCAAGCCAAGCTCACCAACCGCTACCAAAGCATCGCCAAAGTTCCCCTGCTGGTGGCCATTGACGCCGAGTGGGGCCTGGACATGCGCCTGGACAGCAGCATGCACTTCGCCAAACAGATGACGCTGGGGGCGCTGCCCGATGACCGATACGTGTATTTGATGGGCCGCGAGATCGCCCTGAAACTCAAGCGACTGGGCATCCACGTAAACTTCTCGCCGGTGGTGGATGTGAATAGCAACCCCAAGAACCCCGTGATCGGGAACCGTTCCTTTGGGGAGAGCAAAGAGAAAGTGACCGCCCGCAGCATCGCCTACATCAAAGGCCTGCAGGATCACGGCATTATTGCGGTAGCCAAGCATTTCCCCGGCCACGGCGACACTGACGCTGATTCTCACTTCTCTTTACCCGTCCTCACCCATGACATGGCCCGCCTCACCGAGGTGGAACTGTACCCCTTCAAGCGCTCTTTTGACGCCGGCGTGATGGGCGTGATGGTGGCCCACCTGCACGTGCCCAAATTAGATTCCATTGCCAACCGCGCTGCTACTTTATCGCCTTATCTGGTAAATGACCTGTTAAAAGGCAAAATGCAGTACGAAGGCCTGGTTTTCACCGATGCCTTGAACATGAAGGGCGTGACCCGCTACCACAAACCCGGCGAGGTAGATGCCCTGGCGCTGAAAGCGGGCAATGACGTGCTTTTGTTTTCAGAGGATGTGCCCAAAGCCTTCGCCAGCATCCGCCAGGCCATCGCGGACAGCACCATCTCTGAGCAGGAAATTGAACTCCGTGTGAGAAAGATGCTGCACGCCAAATATTGGGCGGGCCTGAACCAATACGCACCCGTCAACCTGGAGAATTTGTCGCATGACTTGAGCCGACCCGTTAGCCAGGTACTGCAGCAGCAACTCTACGAGCAAGCCGTGACCGTGGTCACGAACAAAAACAACCTGCTGCCCTTCAGGATGCTGGACACCACCGAGTTCGCCTCGGTTTCCGTGGGTGCCGGGCTGAACAACGTGCTTTCCCAGACCTTGGACAAATACGCCCCGTTCAGGAAATTTGCCGTCACCAGTCGCGTGGCCCCGGACAGCGTGTACAACCGAATTCAGCGGGAACTGGCCGGCACCGATGTGGTGGTGGTCTCTTTGCACAACCTCAACAACAACCCCGGCAACAACTACAACCTGCCGGGCAACGCCCTCGGGTTTATCCGGCAACTGCAGCGCGATTCCACCAAGAAAGTAGTGGTGGTGGTGATGGGCAACGCCTACAGCCTCAAGAATTTTGAAGACATTGACTGGCTCGTCTGCGGCTACGAAGACAACGACGTGACCCGCAAAGTGCTGCCGCAGGTCTTGTTTGGGGCGCTTCCGGCCAACGGACGCTTGCCGGTCACGGCCTCGCCCAAGTTTAAAGCGGGTACCGGTATCTCCACTCCTTCGCTGAGCCGCCTGAAATACTCGGTACCCGAGAGCGTGGGCATGAACTCCAGCATCCTGAAGCAGATTGACAACATCGCCTTGGAAGCCATTGCCTACGCGGCCACCCCGGGTTGCCAGGTGCTGGTGGTGAAAGACGGCACGGTGGTAATGGAAAAAGCCTACGGGTTCTATACCTATGACCGCACCCAACCGGTCACGGAGAAAACCATCTATGACCTGGCCTCCATTACCAAAGTTGCCGCCACCTTGCAGGCCGTCATGTTCCTGAAAGACCAGGGCCGCCTGAAGTTGGAGGAGAAACTGGTTACCTACCTGCCAGACCTGAAAGGCTCCAATAAGGCCAGCCTCACGGTAAGAGACGTGCTGCTGCACCAGGCCGGGCTTGCCGCTTACATCCCGTTTTGGACAAAAACCCTCAAAAACGGCCAGCTGAATCCCATTTACTACGACAGCCTGCCTTCTGAGGACTTCCCCAACCTGGTGGTGCCCGGCGTGTACAGCAACAAACGCCTGGAAGACTCGGTGTGGAAATCCATTGTGACCTCTGATCTGGTGGGCAAGCGCAGCCCCAACGGCAAGTTTGAGTACCGCTACTCTGACCTAGGCCTGCACATCATGAAACGCATTGCCGAGCGGCTCCTGAACCAGCCCCTCCCTGACTTTCTGGCCCAGAACTTCTACGCGCCACTGGGTGCCAGCACCCTCACGTATAATCCGCTGGACAAATTCCTGAAAGAGCAGATTGCTCCTACCGCCCCCAGCTCTGATTTCAAGGCGGGGGTGCCCGTGCAAGGCACCGTCCATGACGGCAACTCGGCCATTCTGGGCGGTAAGGCGGGGCACGCGGGACTCTTCTCCACGGCCAATGACCTGGCCATTCTCATGCAGATGGACCTGCAGAACGGCAAGTACGGCGGCCAGCAATATTTCAAGACCCCGGTGGTGACCGAGTTTTCCCAAAAAGGCAGTCAAAACAGCCGCCGGGGCATTGGCTGGGACAAACCAGACCCCGAGGGGAACGGTCCCACCTCAGACCTGGCGCCCATGAGCACCTTCGGGCACACCGGTTTCACCGGCACCGGCGCCTGGATTGACCCCGAGAACAACATTATCTATATTTTCCTCTCTAACCGGGTGTATCCTGATCACGAGAACGATAAACTACTCAAATACAACATCCGCACCCGGATTCACGACGTAGTATATCAATCGTTAGAGCCGAAACCGTAACTTCGCGGCAAACACATACGCGCATGAAGATTGGAATTGTATGCTATCCTACCTTTGGTGGTAGCGGAGTGGTGGCCACTGAGTTGGGCAAAGCCTTGGCGCAAAAAGGACATAAGGTGCATTTTATCACCTACAGCCAGCCGGCCCGGTTGGACCATTTCAACGAGAACCTGTTTTACCACGAGGTCAATATCCCTAATTACCCGCTGTTCCAGTATCCGCCGTATGAGTTGGCTCTGGCCAGCAAGATGGTAGACATTGTGCAGTTTGAGCACCTGGATGTGCTGCACGTGCATTACGCCATCCCGCACGCCTCGGCCGCGTTCATGGCCAAGCAGATCCTGCTCACCAAGGGCATCCAGATCCCAGTCATCACCACGCTGCACGGCACTGATATCACGCTGGTGGGCAAAGACGCTTCCTATGAGCCGGTGGTCACCTTCAGCATCAACCAGTCAGACGCGGTGACCTCCGTTTCTGAAGACCTGAAGCGGGAAACCTACGAGTACTTCCCCATTGAGAAGGACATTGTGGTGATCCCCAACTTCATCAACCTGGAGCGTTTCCAGAAGCAGCGGAAAGATCACTTCAAGTCAGCCATTGCGCCGTTCGGCGAGAAACTGCTGGTGCACACCTCCAACTTCAGGGCGGTGAAACGCATTGCCGATGTCATCAAGATCTTCTCCAAAGTGCGGGAGAAAATGCCCAGCAAGCTGCTGCTGGTGGGCGATGGCCCCGAACGACCCAAAATGGAGAACCTCTGCCGGAAACTGGGCATCTGCTCAGACGTGCGGTTCCTGGGAAAACTGGAAGCCGTAGAGGAACTGTTATCCATCGCCGATGTCTTCCTGATGCCCTCTGAGAAAGAGAGTTTTGGGTTGGCGGCGCTGGAGGCCATGGCCTGCGAGGTGCCGGTGATTTCTTCCAACGCCGGCGGTTTACCCGAGCTGAACGTGCACGGCGTGACCGGTTTCGTGAGCAACGTGGGCGATGTGAAAGACATGGTCAAAAACACGCTCTTTCTCCTGCAGGACGATCAGTTGCCCACCTTCAAAGCCAACGCCCTGGCCCGCGCCAAGGAATTTGAGATCAGCAAGATCGTGCCTATGTACGAGGAAGTCTACCAGCAAGCCGCCGAGGCAGTACGCACGCACGTGTAAAGCACCTTTCCCTTTTTTAATAAGATATTCAACAAGCTGTTTTGGGGCTGTTTTAGGTAAAACAGCCCCGAAACAGCGGTTCCACCCCGGCCTTAAACGCAAGACGCCATGAGCACCGAAAAACCCCACCACTCGTCAGAAAACCCCTGGAAAACCTTAGAGTCGAAGCCCATTTACAGCAATCCCTGGATCAGCGTGCGCGAGGAGCAGGTGATCAACCCGGGCGGCGGACGGGGCATCTACGGTGTGGTTTCCATGAAAAACAAAGCCATCGGGATCATTCCCATTGACGAAGAGGGCAATACCTGGCTCGTGGGGCAGTACCGCTACACCGTGAACGAGTACTCCTGGGAAATTCCCATGGGCGGCGGCCCCATTGGCATTGATCCGCTGGAATCCGCGAAGCGGGAGTTGAAGGAAGAGACCGGCTTCACCGCCGCCGAGTGGACGAACATCGGCCGCATCCATACCTCCAACTCCGTAACCGACGAGGAAGGCTTCATCTTTCTGGCCGAGGACCTGACCGCCGGCGAGACCGAGTTTGAGGAAACCGAGGACCTGAAAATCTGGAAGTTACCCTTACACGAGGCCGTGCGCATGGCCATGGACAGCGAGATCACCGACGCCATCAGCATTGCCGGTTTGCTCAAGGCCGAGAAGATCCTCCTGACGCGTCGGCCCAAATAAAAGGGGGCAATTGGCACTAAGTGCCGGCGGGGCGCGTTTGCCGTTTTGAAGCCGTTTTCCTGGAAACAGGGCCTAAACGGCTTTACCGGGGGCACGTGTGGTGCTTTTCTTATTAATTCGTAATTTTGGCAAAGATGAACAGGTTAAAAGGAATCGGCAAGAAGGCGTATTCGGTGTGGTGTACCGCGTGGTTTGTATTACCGTTTCTCACCTCCTACCCGTTGTTCCGGGTGTTGATCGCCAAACCCAACCGCCTGAAGCACGCCCACCAGCTTAACCGCCTGTGGTCTAAATTCCAGCTGCGCATGTACCTCATGCCGGTGAAGGTCAGAGGCGTGGAGCAACTGGACCCTACCCAGAAATACGTGTTCGCGCCCAACCACAGCTCGTACATTGATATTCCCATGATTCTGGCGGCCGTTCCGGGTTTCCTGAACTTCGTGGGCAAGAAATCCCTGACGAAAGTGCCGCTGTGGGGCAAGATTTATAACGCGCTCTACATCTCCGTGGACCGCGACAGCCCCATCAGCAGCGCCAAAGCCTACATCGCCAGTAAGCAGAGCCTGGAGGCGGGCCGCAGCATCGTGATTTTCCCCGAGGGCAAGATCTCGCCGGAGTCCGGAAGTAAACTGTTGCCCTTCAAGGATGGTCCTTTTAAGCTGGCCATTGAGAAGCAGGTGCCCCTTGTGCCCATCACCATGCCGTACAACCACCTGTTCCTGCCCGATGTGAAGGGCAAGCTCATCATCCGGTACCATCCGCTGGAGATGATCATCCATCCGCCAATTTCCACCGAAGGCATGACCCTACAGGACCTGGAGTTCCTGAAAAACCAAACCTTCACCCTTATCCAACAGACCTTAGATCAGAAAAACCATGAGCACCAACATAGAAACCTTACGCCAGCTGGCGCATTTAGCCCGGCTTGAGTTTGACGAGAGCAAAGAGCAGGAAATGCTCACTGACCTGAACAACATCCTGAACTGGGTAGACCAACTGCGCCAGCTGGACACCCAGAACGTGGAGCCGCTGATCCATATCTCCGAGGAGTTGAACGTGATGCGCGAGGATATCGCCCAGAACACCGTGCGGCACGAAGACGCCCTGAAACTGGCTCCGCGCAAAGACTCAGATTATTTCCGGGTTCCTAAAGTACTGGAGTAAGCCTGGATGAAGGTTTTTTCGTTCTGGCCCCAGGTGGAGCCTGGCCGCCGCTTTCTGTATTTCCTTCTGGTTCTATTAGCGCTGATTGCCGTCATCTTTGGGGTGTACGGCTTTTTGCATGGACAGCAAACCGTGTTTCCGCTGGAGAAACAGGCCGAGTTGTTCCCCGCAGAGGCGCACTTGGACCCGGCTACTCCCCTGCTCACGCCGCTGCGCGTGGAGGTGAACGCCTACCTGGTCACTGAGCGGTACGCCATTGGTGACATGCAATTGCCGCTCTGGGCCACCTGGACGTATTTTGTGGGATTGGCCGTGGCGCTCACTTTTTTCTGGACGCTGGCCAGCACCCTGAAACGCATTCCGTACTACGCGGCGGTGTTGCTGGGCATGCTCTGGCTCTCCACCTTCAACCTGGATTTACTGGGCATTTTCTCAGAAACAAGCCGAATCCTGCTGCTCATTACGCTGGGCACGCTGGGGGCCGGCAGTTTCATGTTTCAGGCGTTCTGGACCCGGGTTTCCTTTCTGGGCCGCTTCCTGTTCTTCAGTTTCCTGATTCTGGCGCTGAGCCTGGCCCTGTTCCATTTCTCGCCCTTACCCGCTCCGCTCACCGCCTTGCACGTGGTGAACTACAGTACCCTTGCCAGTTTTGTCGCCGCCGTCCTGTTCATGGTGTTGGTGGCCTACGAGAACCTGCACGGATTGCTTTGGTTTAACACACAGGCGCAACAGCCACAACGCCGTTTTGGGCTGATCCAGTTCGTCCTGATCAGTGTGCTGTATCTGGGCAATTTGTTGCTGCTGTATCTGCGCCAGACTGGCATGATTCAGTTCGAGTTCACGGGTTTGGATGCCCTACTTGTGTTCCTGATCTCCGCGTTGGTTGGGTTGTGGGGCCTGAAACAGCGGCAAGGGCAATACACCCGTTTCTTCCGGTTTGAGACCGAGGCCGCTCCGCTGTACCTGGTCTTGGCTCTGCTCACGTTTCTGAACCTGGGCTATGCGCTTATGATGGCCAATGACCCGCTGGTGCAGGCGTACCGAAGTGCCATTATCCTGACGCACCTGGCGTACGGCATCGCGTTCTTCATTTACGTGTTGGTGAATTTCGGGCCGTTGATTAAGCAGAAGTTACGGGTGTACAAAGTGGTGTATGACCCGCGGCAGTTGCCTTACTTTACGGTGTACCTCATGGGCACGGTGTTGCTGCTGGTGATGCTCATCCGGAGCCAGTACGCCCTGTATTTCCAGCACCAAGCCGGTTACTACAACTATCTGGGGGACCTGTACCGCCAAACCGAAGAGCAACCGCTGCTGGCCGAGCAGTTCTACAACGAAGCCAGCATTCAGTCCCGGAACAACCTGCGTTCCAGCTTCTCCCTCGCGGATATGTACCACCAGGGCGGCAGCCGTACCCTGGAGATGCACCGCCTGCGCGAAGCCTTGGAAAGAAGACCCTCGCCGGAAGGCTACCTGCGGCTGGCCAACCTTTTCACTTCTTCCTCAGACCTGTTCGACCACCTGAAAGTGATGCAGGAAGCCGTGAAAACCTTCCCCACTCACGCACCGCTCCTCAACAACCTGGGCCTGCTGTACGGCACCACCGCGTTCACTGATTCGGCAGGGTTTTACCTGGATGCGGCCCTGGCCCAAAGCGAAGAACCCGAAGTCATTCAGGCAAACCAATTAGCGTTTCTGGCGAGCCACAGATTTCCGCAGCAAGCCAAAGACTTTGCCCAGCAATACGCGGGCGGCACGTACGGCCCTCTGCTGACCAACCGACTGGCGATCTCTTTGGCGCTGGGCGGCCCTACACAGCAGAACTTACCGGCCCTGCCGCCGGACAGCGCCCTGAGTACCCAGACCTTCGCCCACTTTTACAACCGGCAGCTTATCCCGGGGAACGCCAAAGACAGCACCGGCACCTTCTCCCGATTGAACACGCTGCTCCGGCAGGAGGAAAACCAACCATTCCTGGATGACCTGACGTTGATCAAAGCCTTACTGCTCCGGCAGGGCAATGCCTCCGCCCCTCAGCCCGGGCAGGCGAAAACCGTCCTGGAGGGGTTGGCAGCCAACAGCGGAGGAGCCGCCGGCTACTACTATGACATTTTGGGCCAGTGGATGCTGCAAGGCAGACTGTACCCGCTGGCAGCCGATTATTTCCAGAAGGCCCGGCAAGCGGGCTACCGTGATGCGCACCTGCATGTCGTGGTCGCCTCGGCGTTAGCGAGGAATTACGGACAAGCCACGCAGATTGCCCTGGGCACTGCTGACTTCCCGGACCCGGCCCAACGAAAAGCGGCCACGCAACTGGCCATCGTGGCGCAGATGTCGCCGGAGCAAGCCGTCACCGCTCCAGATTCCATGAAAGTACAGTTCCTGCAGATGAAGGCGGCCGCGTTGCCCCTGGAGCAGGTGGAGAAAATTGCGAACGGCATCACCACCCCGGCGTTGGCTCCGGCCGCCGCTTTGCCGTTGGTGAACCGCTACCTGCAGGACAACAACCTGAACACGGCCCAGAACTTGTTGAGCATCCATTTTCCGGCCAGTTTTCCAAAAGGAGCCCTAAAATCAGACGCCAATGCGTTACAGGCCCAGATATGGTGGAAAAAAGGCGAGGTACAGGAGCTGGCCGCCCAGCTGCCCAAGATGCATTTCACCCCAGCCCAGGCAGACGTTCAGCTTTACTACCAGGCGTTACTGGCGCAGCGTAATAAAAACCCCAAAGCCGCGACTAATCTTTTCAACCAGCTGTTACAGCGGGCACCCTGGTCTGAAGCAGGCCAACTGACCGCCGCCGATTTCTTTGTGGCGCAGAAGCAACCCATGCGGGCGTATGACCTGCTGCTGGAGGGTATCGGGTACAATCCGGCCTCGGTGGCGCTGCGCAAAGCCTACGTAAAAGTGGCCCTGAATCAGGGGCTGCGGGAGTATGCCCTACAAGGATTGGAGCAGCTGGAACCTTTGGTAAGTCCTCAGGAATACCTTACTTTTAGAAAAGAAATAGAGCCCCAATTGCAGGCCAGCGAGGCGCTTCTGCAGGAATGGCAATAACCCAAGCCCTATGAGCACCATCATCAAAACCGAGAATATTTCCAGGATGTACCAGATGGGCACCGAGACCATCCACGCCCTGCGGTCTATTTCCATTGAGATAAAAAAAGGCGAGTATGTGGCGTTCATGGGGCCGTCGGGCTCCGGCAAATCCACGCTCATGAACATTGTGGGCTGTCTGGACACGCCTACCTCAGGCACCTACATCCTGAACGGCAACGATGTCAGCAACATGGTGGACAACGAGCTGGCCACCGTGCGCAACAAAGAGATCGGCTTCGTGTTCCAGACGTTCAACCTGCTGCCCCGCTCCTCTTCGCTGGACAACGTGGCGCTTCCGCTGATTTATGCCGGTTTTGGTAAAAGTGAGCGCGAAGAGCGGGCCATGGCCGCCCTCAACAGCGTGGGTTTGGGTTCCAGGGCGCAACATAAACCCAACGAGCTCTCGGGCGGGCAGCGCCAACGTGTGGCCATTGCCCGGGCCCTGGTGAATGACCCCAGTATTATCCTCGCCGATGAGCCCACCGGTAACCTGGACACCAAGACTTCTTACGAGATCATGGGGCTGTTTGAGGCGCTCCACGCCAAAGGCAACACCATCATCATGGTGACCCACGAAGACGACATCGCCCATTACGCCCACCGCATTGTGCGCCTGCGCGACGGCCTGATTGAGTCTGATGAACTAAACCAGAACATCACGGTACCTGCCCTGCAGGCCGCCGCTTTGAACACCTCTGAATGAAAATCTACACCAAAACCGGTGACAAAGGCGAGACGTCCCTCATTGGCGGGACCCGCGTTAAAAAATCACACCTGCGCATTGAGGCCTACGGCACCGTAGACGAGCTGAACTCCTTTCTAGGCGTGGTGCGCGACCAGGAAGTAAACCAGAAACGGCAGCAGCTCTTCTCTGAGATCCAGGACCGGTTATTCACCATCGGCTCCACCCTGGCCACTGATCCGGTGAAGGAAGGCAAAGTCCAGACCCCCGACCTGCACCAAAGTGACATCCAGTTGCTGGAAGACCAGATGGACCTGCTGGACGCAGAGTTGCCGCCCCTCCGCAACTTCATCTTGCCCGGCGGGCACCCGGCGGTTTCGTTCTGCCACGTGGCCCGCACCGTCTGCCGCCGCGCCGAGCGACTGGTCATTGCCCTGCAGGAAGAATCACATGTAGATGCGCTGGTGGTGCAGTACCTTAACCGCCTCTCAGACTTCCTCTTTGTGCTGAGCCGCGCCATCGGTTTTGAATTAGGTGTAAAAGAGATAACTTGGAAGCCTCGTATGTGAGGCTTTTTTTTATTCAGAATCGCCAGATTTGCGTATAATCATTACCTAAATTACCTACTCATGCAAACAGAATCCATGTCTATTCATACCACAGTCACCACGGCCAGCCAATTGGCGGGCCTAGACCTTGAGAACCTGCAGTTTGGCAAAATCTTCGCCGATCACATGCTGGAGGTGGACTTCAAGGACGGTGCCTGGCAACAACCCCGCATTTTGCCCTATGGTCCCATTGAACTGAGCCCCGCCACGGCGGCGCTGCACTACGGCCAGGCCATGTTTGAAGGCATGAAAGCCTATAAAACCCAGGAAGGCAAAGTGGTGCTGTTCCGGCCGCAGGACAACTGGGCTAGGATGAACAAATCGGCGGTTCGGTTGTGCATGCCTGAGATCCCCGAAGACATTTTCATGGAGGGTTTAAAGCAGTTGGTAGCCTTAGATGCCGACTGGGTACCGCAGCGCCCCGGATATTCCTTGTACATCCGTCCGTTTATGTTCGGGTCAGAAGGACTGCTGGGCGTTCGTCCGGCCACCGAATATAAGTTCATCATTTTCTGCAGCCCTGCCAGCGGCTATTACGCGGAGCCCGTGCGCGTGAAAATTGAGGAGCAATACACCCGCGCCGTGGAAGGCGGCTTTGGTTTTGCGAAAGCGGCAGGGAACTACGGTGGCTCGTTGCTGCCCGCCAAGGAAGCCCACGACCAAGGTTTCCACCAGATCATCTGGACCGATGGCCGTGAGCACAATTACATTGAGGAATCCGGCACCATGAACGTGATGTTTGTGATTGACGGCAAGCTGGTGACCCCGGCGCTGAGCACCTCCATCCTGGCCGGTATCACCCGCGACAGCGTGCTGCAACTGGCCCGCGACTGGGGTGTTCCGGTAGAGGAAAGACGCATCAAAGTGCAGGAGATCGCCGATGCTTACCATGCCGGGAAACTGGAAGATGCTTTCGGGACGGGTACCGCCGCCACCATCGCCCACATCCAATCCATCACCTTCCGGGGCGAGGAGATGATGTTGCCTCCGGTAGGCGAGCGCACGCTCTCCAACAAGATTTCTACTGAGTTGGATAACATCCGCTACGGCCTGGCCCCAGATCCGCATGGATGGGTAGTGCCGGTGCAGTAGTCTTATATTGATTTTCTTTGAATCCGTTTTGGGGTTGTTTTTGGAAAACGACCCCAAAACGGATTTTTCTTTTTTTTGCTGTTTTGGATATACTGGCCACTGGCGAAGGGCCACTGTTGGGGTTGCTGCACGCAGTACGCTTCCGCTGGCGGATGACCGGTGTTGGCGTGGGTGCATGCATTCCGTTTGTGCTGGCGAAGGACCGCAATTTTCATAGGCGCATGAACTGTTTTGTTGCATAGTTTTCCTCCGTGCGCTCACGGCCGCGAGGCCCCGCCTTCCGGCCTCGCGCTGTACCAGCTTCCTTTGCTCCCTATGGTCGCAATGCCTGCGGCACCGGAACCTGCTTAGGCGCTCAACCGAAAGGCTGGAATTGGCAATGCGTTAGTAGGAGCGCCTCAGACCTCACAGGTTTTGAAAACCTGTGAGGTCTTCTCTGTAGAGACGCAATACCTTGCGTCTTTTTTCCCTTGCGTCTTTCTTTCCACACATTCCAATATTCCCAGATTGTAGAGACAAGGCATGCTTTGTCTCCCACGTCTCATCCCCAACCAACAGAACTTCCCTGAAAAGGCGCTACCAAAGATGCCTCTACATGACTTAACCTCTCCCCTTCAACTATCTCCCGCCGTTGTTGGTGTTCTCACCAACAACCCAAACTGCGCACGTCCTCCACAAAAATGGATATCCTGGAAGCCATCGCCTCCGCTACAACCTTTTCGGCCAACTTTCCTTATAACTAGTATCTTTGTAAAAACGGCTAATTACTATTAGCTCAGTGACCACATCCTGATATGACCCAAGAACAAATCAAAGAATTGAAAGGCCGGGTAGAGGCGTTGAGGAGGTATCTTTGACTACGATGCCAAGAAAGAACAAGTAACGGCAATTGAGGCCCAATCGGCGGCCCCGGATTTCTGGGACGATCCCAAGAAAGCCGAAACGGTCCTGAAAGAAGCCAAGAGCCTCAAAACCTGGACCGATGATTTCGAGAACACCTCCAAGGCGGTAGATGACGTGGAAGTCCTTTTCGATTTCTACAAGGAAGGTGACGTGTCGGAGGAAGACATCGCCGCCGAGTTCAAAGCCGCCGAAACCACCGTAGAAGGTCTGGAGTTCAAGCGGATGCTCAGCAACGAGGAAGACCAGCTGGGCGCGGTGCTGGAGGTGAACTCCGGCGCGGGCGGCACTGAGAGCCAGGACTGGGCCGAGATGCTCTACCGCATGTACCTCATGTGGGGCGAGCGCAAAGGCTACTCCGTGAAACAAGTCGATTTCCAGCCGGGCGAGGGTGCGGGTATCAAATCAGCGACGCTGCAGTTTGACGGCGATTTTGCCTACGGCTACCTGAAAGCCGAGATTGGCGTGCACCGTCTGGTGCGCATCTCTCCGTTTGACTCTGGCGGACGGCGCCACACGTCTTTTGCCTCGGTGTTTGTGTACCCCGTGGTAGATGATACCATTGAGATCACCGTCAACCCCGGCGATATTGAGTGGGATACCTACCGGGCCGGCGGCGCGGGTGGCCAGAACGTGAACAAGGTGGAAACAGCCGTGCGGCTGAAACACAAACCAACGGGCATCACCATTGCGGTGCAGATTGAGCGCTCGCAGCTTATGAACAAGGAGCACGCCATCCGGATGCTGAAATCGCAGCTCTACCAGATTGAAATCAACAAGCGCAACGAGGAGCGCGACAAGGTGGAGAGCACCAAAAAGCGCATCGATTTCGGGTCGCAGATCCGGAACTACGTGCTGCACCCGTACAAGCTGATCAAGGACATCAGAACCGGGGTAGAGCGCACCGATGTGCAGAACGTGCTGGACGGCGACCTGGACGAGTACATCAAAGCCTTCCTGATGCAGGCCTAGTTTGCTCACACACAGATCACCGTTTATAAACGAGGAAGCCTTCCTGCATTGAGTTGCGGGAAAGCTTCCTCGTTTTAAGGCTGTTTTCCGGAAAATTGCCCTGAAACGGAACAGACTACGGTACGCCATTTCTCTTACTGGCCAGTGCTGTCTGGAGCGCTGGGAACGGGCAGCACTTTGTAGCGCTTCTTCAGCAGATGGTACTGGGTGGCAGTTTCATCGGCTTTGGCCGAAGGCATGGCTTCCCGCTTCTTTTGGATCTTGGCCATGGGCATGTTGCTGTAAATGGGCGTCACCTGTGAGGGAGAATCCGGGAGGGTTTCTGCTCCTGGGGCTACATCGGTTTGCTTCTGGTGGGGTAGGCCGAATCGGCGTGGTGTCGCCTCTATCTTCAATTTGTCTGAAAGGGAAGGCAGCAGTTCAGGAGTCTTCAAAGTTCCGGAACTATCTATAGGAGCCTGCGCGAAAGCGGCTCCGGCCCAGAACATCAGCGCGAACAGAACAAACAAGTGCTTTTCCATGGAGTTTACGTTTAGAGGCTCCTTTTTAAAAACGTGCGAAAAACGAACAGGTACTTCAAACGCGTGACGACATCTGCCTACTCGGCAAGGCGAACATTATCTGCATTATACGTTTTTAAATGAAACTAGTAAGATGTTTCGCCTACGGTGAGCCCCACTAGTATCAGCGCAAAGAAAATTGCCCCTAGCACCACCACAATGATCTCGCCTCCGGTGAAGGCAGAAGTGGTTTTTCCGGTTGGGTTCGCTTTCCGGAAGAAGTAGTTACGGGCCTGCAGCACAGGAATCAGGGGCAGAAAGGAAAACAGGGAGAGCAGCCACAGCGGGTCTGGCAGGCGTGACAACAACGTAATCAACACATAAACGGAGAACAATACCGCCGGCGAGTAGCTCTTTGGGTACCCCACTGATTGGGCCCGTTCCAAGACGTTTTTATACAAAGAAGGCCCAAAGAAAATCACGAAGATGGCCCGCCAGATGGGCATAATCTCTTCCCGCTCCTCCATTTCCTTGATGAAATACCAGTTCTTGTAATTCCAGTAAATCAGGTACAGGTTGAAGGAGAGAAAGCAGAGTAACCCGAATTTCCAGGCCGGCAGCACCTGGTGGTATTCTTCAATGATCTCCTGCTGTTCTTCAGTAAAGCCAAGGGAGCTCTCGGGGTAAAAATGGTCATCGTTGGCTAGTACATCTAGTTCCATGGAAAAGGGAAAGTGGTTTCTGTAAGCTGAAAAGAAGACGACCTAAAACGCCCCGCCAGTTGGCCAGAGCGTCAGGTTCTGTCTGGCACCATGGTTTTCCCGGAACAACTGTTGTGTGAATTTCACCAACGCATCTGGGTCTGAGGACCGTCTCCGGCCTGCCAAGGAACTCCTCTTCTAAAGTAGGATTATTTTTCCTCTAAGCCAAAGCAGCAACCTAAGGTTTTCCTCAATCCTTTCCTGTTCTGCGTTGAACCCATCCCTTTCTGGCCATGTTCAGGAACTGACCCTCCTTTATCTCAAAAGGAGCAGGCTTTCACTGCTTTAGAAATGAATCTTTTCTCTTTCCTTCCTCCATTAACCTGGGGAAGAACTATACTGCGGCTGCGTAAGCGGCTCCCTCTGCTGGTTATGACTATTCCCCTCTCGCTGGTGATGAGCGGGGCGGGGCAACCGGTTAGCCAACAGGAGCCGCTGGTGCTCAAATCGGAGCAGTTGCCCTTCCAGACAAAGGAATTTTATATCGCCGATGTGATTGATGAGCGGCAGAACCCCAAAGCCATTGGGCTGCTGGTGACATCGGTAACGCCGGCCGCCGTCACCAAGACGGTGGACCTGCAGGGCGGCAGCGTCACGGCCATCAAAAAGTACATCAAAGAAAGCTTCTCGCATAATCCGGCGGCCCGGCCCGTCATCATGCGCCTGAAGGAATACCAGGTCACCGAGAAAGCGGCCGCAGGCGGACGGGTGGAAGGCCAGATCCAGATTTCGGCGGCCTTTGAGGTACAGCGCGAGGGCAAGAAACTGCACCTGTTCAATTACAAAAGCGGCGCCCGCTACGCCCGTCCGGTAACCAATGCCACGGCGGTAGAACCCACCCTCCGGAAAACCTTGTCTGAATCCCTACGGTACCTCACCGGCTGGATTGACCAGGAAGCCGCCCACAACGAGAAGCTGGCCCGTAAAATTCAGGTGCATTTTGAAGATTACAAGCAGCACCAGGACGATGATACCCTGTTCTACGACCCCGACCGGCCCTTGAACTGGTCCGATTTCCAGGGTGGTTCCCGAATTTCGCAGAACTACGCGGCGTCCATTTTCCCCGGGCTCTCCAATGACATTGAGTCTACCGTGGAGAATGGCGTCATCCAGGTGCGGGTCTTCACCAAGCCGTACATCCTCCGGAGCCTTTCCAAAGTACTGCCCGATGCCCGCACTGAGTACACCCTCAACCACGAGCAGCGCCACTTCGATATCCTGAAACTGGTGTCAGAGCACTACAAACAGCGCCTTCGGCCCGAGAAACTGACCTTGGAAGATTACGAAAGCATCATCAAATACCAGTACCTGGAGGCGCTCTGGGAAATGGACCGCCTGCAGAAACAATACGACGGCGAAACCAACCACGGCCTCAACCGGATGGCCCAGGAAAAGTGGAACCAGAAAATTGACCAGGAACTGCGGGCCTTGAACGTGAAACGATGAACCGGCTTTGTCATCTCAGCCCTCTGAAATCGATCTGCTACCTTCTGGCGCACGCCTCGGCTTGTGCCGTTTTATAACCGGTTCTTGGTTCCTGTTTTAAGGCCGATTTTGCAAAAACGAGCCCAAAACACCAGTATAAACGGAAGCTTGCGTCAGATAGTGATGAGCTAAAAACAGCTCCTGAAACAAAGATGTGAGTAGAACCGCTTCCGTAAAGCCGACAAGTGATTTCATCGCCCTTGCTGCGTGTTTTCACCAGCAAGCGGAAAGGCGGCTGCGTCTGGCTTGTTGGTGAAAACACCAACAAGGGCAGCTAGGGCCATAAGGCACAGTTGGGTTGCCACTTCTGCTGCGTTGCGAAACAGGCTCACATATGATAGCATAAAGAAGGCGGACACCCTGCAAGAGAGTGTCCGCTTTCTTTATGCCTGTTTTCGGAAAAGAGCCCTAAAACAGCTGATAAGCTAAATAGAGGATTACCCGAAGATCTCTTCCAGCACACCCGCCAGGCGGATGCCGCCTTTCAGAAGCTGCTGGTTCAGGGTGTCTATATAGTCAAAGTTGTAGCGGTAACTCAGTTTCTCCTCGGGTTTGGTGATGCCTTTGTAGAGCTGCTGGGCAATCTGGTACGATTCAAAAAACCACACCGGGGCCAGTTGCTTCTTCCAGGTTTTCACCTGGTCTTTGGAGGCGAAGTTGATGGCGGCGGCGTACTCGGTGTAGCTCAACTGCTGGTACTCTATGAGTTGGGAATCCCAGACGCGGTGCAGGTTGGTGGGCTGGTTGAACCACTCCAGACGCACCCGGTTGCCGCCTAAATCCTCGGGACGGCCCACGTGCATGGGCTGGTGCACATCGCCGATGATGTGGATGAGCAGGCGCAGGTTCATCTGTTTTTTCTCGGGGGCCAGGTCTTTCTTTTTCAGCTCAGCGATCAGGTAGTTCAGGCGGGTGAAGGCATCGGTGGCCGTGTCGGCGTGCAGGTGCTTTTCTACCTGTTCAAAGCTCAGGCCTTCTTTCAGGTTGATGTAATGCCAGGTGTCCAGGTAGTTGAAGCTGGGGTCTGACTTGATGAAATCGGGCCAGTTGCTGGCCATGGCAATGGTCTCGTTGCCCAGCACCTTCTGAATGTTCTTCCTGGTTTTGGCCGAGATATGACGGTCAGCGATTTCGCCTACAATGCGGTGCCCCAGCATTCCCCAAGCCATGGACTGGAGGGGCAGGTACACGAAGAAGCAGATGACAAGCAGTTTTTTTAGAGCGCTCATGCGGGTGTAAGATGGATAGAAGAAGGAAGATGCAAAAGTAGGGCAAAAAAGCCATCTTCCCCACCTTCCCGCCGTTTCTCGCCTGTTTTCCGGAAATCGGCCTTAAAACGCTCCTTAGAAATTCCGGACTGAGCACACCACGCCCGCGGCTAGGCTGGGTTCGCGCATGAGCTGGATGACTTTCTGGGCAACCTCCTCCGGTGAAACCAAGGCTCCCTGCGTTTTGTAGTCCCTGAACTGCTGCACCCCGCTGAACTGGTCCGCATCGGCTTCCCTGATCTGCTCCTGCATCTCGGTGTCAATCAGCCCCGGCGACAGAGAAAATACCCGCACGCCGGTTCCCAGTTGGTCCTGCTCCAGCTGCGCCGTCTGCGAGAGCATGTCCAGCGCGGCTTTGGAGGCGCAGTAGGCCGCCCAACCATCTTTGGCTTTCTGCCCCGCGCCGGAGCTGATGTTCACAATCATTTTTTCGCAGTTCTGGCGGTGCTGGTAGCTTTGCAGGTACATGTTCATGAGCATGGCCGGCACAATCACGTTCACGTCAAATACGAACTCGAAATGCTCGCTCTTGCTCTGCCCCACGTACCCGATTTCGCCGATCACCCCGGCGTTGTTCACCAGCACTATCTTTTGTGCATCGTCTAACGGAGCGAACACTTTGTGCAGGTTATGCTCCACCCCGGCAATGTCTGAAAAATCCAGCGGCTGGTGCCGGTAGCGGGGATGTTGGATGGTGCTGTGGCGGGAAACGCCTACCACGCAGTTCTGCTCGTCTTCTAACAAGGCCTCGGCGAGGGCTTTCCCCAACCCGCGGCTGGCTCCGGTGATGATGTAGTGGTTCATAGTGTTCATTAGGGATTAGGAACGGGAATTCATTAGGTGATACGCAAAACTAAGTGCTAAAAGTTTGTATAGACTTCATCCTCTCTCCAAATCTGGGCACATGGTGTTCGTTTCCTTTCTACTATTCAGGTACTTCTCTTAAAAAGCCTTTTTGTTAGCATCTTAAACCCTTCCCAACGGCAACTTCCATCAGCACATTTGCTTACCTCCTTTTTAAATTTGATTTGATATGAATCTACAGTTGTACAGCCTCCACCTTTAATTAGAGTAGCTTGATATTCAAATTCCCTAATTGCCTCCACTTGCTTGTTTGACAACAACACCGCTTTAAACTTATTATAGGCGATCAAGCTACCCTTCACATTATAAATGGTCAGAGAATCTCTTTCAAAATGACCACATCCTGTAGAAGTATAACAGATGGTGAAGTGTTCCCCTTCTTTTAAACGGTCTATTTTGGCGCGGCAAACCACATCTGTGTAATCTGCCTTATCAACATAGACAACTAACGTATCAATAGCAGCACCTGTGGCCTTAACAACTTGGCTAACAGGCTGATCAAAGATATTTCGATAAGATAAAGTATAGCTGCCTTTCTCAAACTTACCAAGCCATAGATAATATGATGGAAATTCTGAAGCAGCAGTTTTCAAGGTATCTGTGCCCTTAAATATAGTAACCGAAGACAGATACACCATTTCTGATGAATCACGGCTATCTCCTGCGATGACAAAAAGCTCACTTGTGTTCCCTTCTGGATCCATTTTGGAGTTTTCTGTTTGACAAGCTGTAAGTACAAGCATCATGATTGCCACCCATGATAAAGTAGATTTCTTTAGTAGGTACCTATAATCCATATCTGTAGAGGTTTCGAACTAAAGACATGATGCCGTTTCATCCCGTTTTTCATAAAACAGCCCCAAAACAGGAAGAGCCGCTACCCAATGGGCAGCGGCTCTTCCTGTTTTGGATTCATTCGATAAAGATCCTGCTAGCGGGCAGCTTTTCTAGTTCGCCCACAAGATCCTTTCAGAATGACATGAGTGGGTTCTTTCAGGGAACAACTACTTCCTGCTTACAGGATATACTGACTCAGGTCGCGGTTTTTGACCATGTCTCTCAGGCGTTCCTCTACCAGTTCTGGGGTGATCATGAGGTGCGCGTTAGGCGGAATGGTGTCAGGCACTTCAAACAGGATGTCGTTGAGCAGGCGGCTCATGACGGTCTGCAGGCGGCGGGCACCAATGTTCTCCACCTCGGCGTTCACCTCGAAGGAGATCTCGGCGAGCTTGTGCAGGGACTCGTCCGTGAAGCTGAGTTCCACGCCTTCGGCCTTCAGCAGCTCTTCGTACTGCTTGGTGAGGGCGTTTTTAGGGTATTTCAGGATCTGGTAGAAATCGTCTTTGCTCAGGCTCTGCAGTTCCACTCTGATGGGGAAACGGCCCTGCAACTCCGGAATTAGATCGGAGGGTTTGGCCACGTGAAACGCCCCGGCGGCAATAAACAGAATATGGTCGGTTTTGATGACGCCGTACTTGGTGTTCACGGTGCTGCCTTCCACGATGGGCAACAGGTCACGCTGCACGCCTTCGCGGCTCACGTCCGGGCCGCCGCCGCCCTTGTTGCTGGAGCTGGCTACTTTGTCAATCTCGTCAATGAAGATGATGCCCGCGTTTTCGGCCTTCTGAATCGCTTCTTCTTTGACCTCGTCCATATCAATGAGCTTGGCGGCTTCTTCCTCCAGCAGCAGTTTGCGGGCCTCGGCGATGGTCACTTTTCGCTTCTTGGTTTTCTTGGGCATCATGTTCCCGATCATCTCCTGGATGTTCATCATGGACATCTCGTCCATGCCCGGTCCCACCACGCCCACGCCGGAAGAAGGATTCTGCGACACCTTGATGTCAATCTTGCGGTCTTCCAGCTCACCGTTGCGGATTTTTTGCCGAAACCGCTCACGGGTGCGCTCATTCAGTTCCAGGTCGCTATCAGGCATGTCTGAGGAGGTGTGGTTGTTGCCGCCAAAGCCCACCATGTCGCGGTTGCCCGGCTGGTTGATGGGCGGGATGAGCGCATCCAGGATCACCTCTTCCACCACCAGGGCGGCCTGTTGTTTCACTTCTTCTTTCTTGCGGGTTTTCACCATGTTCACGGCCTGCTCTACCAGGTCACGCACCATGCTTTCCACGTCGCGGCCCACGTAGCCCACCTCGGTGAACTTAGAGGCCTCCACTTTGGTGAAAGGGGCATCGGCGATGCTGGCCAGCCGGCGCGCGATCTCGGTTTTCCCCACCCCGGTGGCGCCAATCATGAGGATGTTGTTGGGCACGATCTCCTTCTGCATCTCAGGATCAGCGTGCATCCGGCGCCAGCGGTTCCGCAACGCTATAGCTACGTTCCTTTTGGCGTCCTGCTGCCCAATGATATATTTATCTAACTCGGCTACAATCTGGCTGGGGGTTAAATACTTGCTTGGATCTAACATAGGTATGGAATAATTGAGAGAAAGAGCGCTTAGATGAACTGGAGCGGCTCCTCCATAAAACTGAATTATCTTGTTCTAACGGTGAAACACCGGTTTATTTATCAAATCTTCTTTTGTCTGGCACTTACCTGCGTTAACGGGGTAGGTGAAAAGTTGTTGGTGATCACCTTGCTTCAATGGCTCTTCGTTGAAAAACACGCCTGATTTAGACCTGTTTTGCAGAAATCGGCTCCTAAACGGAAGCATTACATATCTTCCAGTTCTCTACCGCTGGGAGGCGCCTTCCGAGTTCGCCCACAAGATCCTTTCAGGATGACAGTTGGGGAGGGTTATTCGCACATTTTCCCATCCACACATCTCCAAATTTCCACATCTTCACATCAATCCAGCTTCTTCTTCAGAAACCGGTTCAGGTCTGTGTTGAGGGTGAGGTAATTGCTGGCTCCCGCCACGTGATACTTGGCATAAGTGTACTCAAACCGAAACGCGTGCACTTTCACCGAGGCCCCGAACGAAAAGCCCGCCATGCCGCCTACGTTCTCCACCACCAGTTCTTTCCGGCGGAGGTGGTTGTAGCCGCCCCGCAGCTGAAATCCCGGACCCAGAATAAACTCGCCGCCCACCACAAAGTGCCGGGCCAGCTTGTCCCCGAAGGTTTTCTTTTCCTTTACCTCCTCGTTGTTCTCGTTGATGGTACCGGGCTTGTCGGGGTCCAGGTAGACAATGTCAAAGCGTTGCAGTTGGTGCGCCGTGAGCGACAGCCGGAACGGCGCATGCTCGGGTTTGTAGCTGGCGCCCAGCTGGATGTCCAGCGGCATGTCTTCGCGTTCAGCGCCGTCATAGGGTTTCAGCATCACGCCCAGGTTCTTGATGGCCAATCCCACCACAAAATCCCGCTCCGGGTGCTTGAAGGTTCCGCCCAGGTCGATCAACGCCGCCACCGCCTGGTTTCCGGCAATGCTGGAAACCGCCACTTTGGCCGTGGCCCCCAGGGTAAAAACCTCAATAGTAGCCGCGTGCGACAAGCTAAACGCGTAATCCCGCACCTTGAAGCTTCCCTCCTCTACCCCGGCCTCGTTGGTCTGGGTGAACGAACCATAGTCCAGATACTGCACGCCAATAGCGTTGCGACCCCAGCGGCTGCTTTCCAACGTGTAATTCAGGTTGTTCTGACTGACATCTGACAGGTAATTCAGGTGAGTGAGGCCCAGGTGATTATCCGTTTTGCCATGCATGAGCGCCGGGTTGGCCGTCACGGCGTTCACATCCTCCAAACCCGAAGAAACGTTTACGCCGCCCAAGGCCGCCACGCGCGCATGCGTGGGCACATCCAGGAACCGAAACACAGAACGCCCTCCCACTTGGGCAAAGGCCAGTTGCACAAAGGCAACAGACAAAAGACCCAAAAGGAAAAGGCGTTTCTGCATCGTTTTTCTGAAAACAGGCTAAAATCAGCTCTCGGCTCTGGCCGGAACCGCTTCCTCGCGGACCCGCAGGTCCAGTGGTTTCTTCACTTTCTCCGGTAAGAGCGCGAAATCCAACACCTCGTCCACGCGGTCTACATAGTGGATGTTCAGCCCCTCAATGTAGTGCGCCGAGATCTCGTTCACGTCTTTGCGGTTCTTCTGGCACAGAATCACGTCTTTGATGCCCGCCCGTTTTGCGGCTAGAATCTTCTCTTTGATACCACCTACCGGCAATACTTTGCCGCGCAGCGTGATCTCGCCGGTCATGGCCAGATGCGACCGCACCTTGCGTTGCGTGAACACCGAGGCGATGGACGTAAAGATGGCGATTCCGGCGCTGGGCCCGTCTTTGGGCACGGCGCCTTCGGGGAAGTGGATGTGCAGGTCGTACTGGTCAAAGAGGCGGTAGTCAATGCCCAGTTCATCGGCACGGGCGCGCAGGTAAGAAACCGCCGTCATGGCAGATTCCTTCATCACATCGCCCAACTGCCCCGACAGGGTCAGCTTGCCTTTGCCGCGACTCAGCAACGATTCAATAAATAAAATATCGCCGCCCACCGAGGTCCAAGCCAGACCCGTCACCACGCCCGCGGTTTCGTTGTCCTGGTACAGTTCTTTGTCAAAGATCTCCGGACCCAGGATACGCACCACGTCCTTCGGCTCCAGTTTAGCGGGCCACTCCTCTTCCATAGCTTTGGATTTGGCAATGTTCCGGATGACCGCGCCTAATTTGCGCTCCAGGTTCCGCACGCCCGACTCGCGGGAATAATCTTCAATCACTTTCTGGATGGCGGCCGTAGAGAACGCCACGTCCTTGGGCTGCAAGCCGTGATCTTCCTTCTGCTTGGGGATGAGGTGACGCTTCGCGATCTCGGTTTTCTCCTCCACGGTGTAGCCGGTCACCTCGATGATCTCCATCCGGTCACGCAGAGCCGGGTGAATGGTCTCCAAGGAGTTCGCCGTAGCGATGAACAGGACTTTAGACAGGTCATACTCTACCTCCAGGTAATTGTCCACGAAGGTATGGTTCTGCTCAGGGTCCAGCACCTCCAGCAACGCACTAGACGGATCTCCCCGGAAATCAGAAGTCAGTTTATCTACCTCGTCCAGGATCATGACCGGATTGGAGGAGCTTACTTTCTTGATCTGGCTGATGATGCGGCCCGGCATGGCACCCACGTAGGTTTTACGGTGGCCACGGATCTCGGCCTCGTCGCGTACGCCGCCCAAAGCGATGCGCACATATTTCCGGCCCAAGGCTTTGGCCACGGAACGGCCCAGCGAGGTTTTTCCCACGCCCGGAGGTCCGTAGAGGCACAGGATAGGCGCCTTCATGTCGTTTTTCAGCTTGAGCACGGCCAGGTACTCCAGAATGCGCTCCTTCACCTTTTCCAGCCCGTAATGGTCGGCGTCCAGGATCTTTTTGGTGCGCTTCAGGTTGAAGTTGTCTTTGGTATAATCGCTCCAGGGCAAATCCAGCAGGAATTCGCAGTAGTTCAGGGAAATAGGATACTCAGCGGCCTGCGGGTTGAGGCGGCTCAGTTTGTCCAGTTCCTTGCTGAAATGCTTGGCAACGGTTTCGGGCCACTTTTTCTTGGCGGCCGTGGCGCGCATTTTCTCCACTTCCTGCTCCGGGCCGTCCAAGCCCAGTTCGTCCTGCAACACCTTGATCTGCTGGCGCAGGAAATAATCACGCTGCTGCTCGTCAATGTCGGTGTGGACTTTGGAGTGGATTTCCTGCTTGATTTCCAGCATCTGGATCTCACGCATCATGAGTTGCAGTAAGGTGGTGCCGCGCTCCACGCCATCGTTGATCTCCAGCAGTTTCTGCTTCTGGGCTACTTCGGCGTTGATGTTGGAAGACAGAAAATGGGTCAGAAACGAAGGGCTGTCAATGTTGTCCAAGGCCACCTGCGCTTCCTGCGGAATCTCGGGATTGAGTTTCAGGATTTTAGCGGCCGCCTCCTGCAATGACTCCACCAGGGCTTTTACCTCCTTGCTTTTCTGGTTGGGGAAGGTCTCAGGGCAATAGGAAACCTTGGCCACCATGAACGGATCTTCCTGGGTTACCTCTTCAATCTTGAAACGGCTCTGCCCTTGAATGATAATGGTGGTATTGCCGTCGGGCAGCACCAGCATCTTCAGGATTTTGGCCATGGTGCCTACCTCAAACAGATCGTCTGGGCTAGGCTCCTCGGCTGACATGTTCTTCTGGGCCACCACGCCCACGGTTTTGTCGCCCCGGTAAGCTTTGCGCACCAACCGCACCGATTTTTTCCGGCTAACGGTGATGGGCAGCACCACGCCCGGAAACAACACGGTGTTTCTAACGGGCAAAAGGGGCAGGGATTCTGGGTTATTCTTTTCAGCGCCCTCGGCGTCGTCTAGCTCTGAGGTGATAATGGAGATGATATCGCCATTGCCATCGTCAGATAAATCGGACAACATGAGTTGCTGGAGTAAGTTCTCTTGGGTATAATTCATACGTCGTGTCTCTGAGGATGCCAATTTGACAGCAATCCTCCCGTCGGTTGTGTTGTTTGGCTTTAATATATATACTTGTCAAGTCCTATGCCAATATATCGCCCGAATTCTATAGAAGAGGGATAATTTCATCACAGAAAAAGCTACATTTGGTACTGCATATTGAAATAATGCTTTTCAGGTGCCCTTTCTGTTATGTTGCGTACTGGATTTTTACTTTTTCTTCTGTTTTCGTTTATCGGTTTCTCCGCGGTGGGGCAAACCAAGCCTACCCTGCGCCTGAAACAACGGCCGGTGACGGACTCGCTCCGCAAAAAAGCCCCGGAGGCCGAACCCGTGTTGCATTTTCCTAACATCAACCGGGTACCCTACTACTATCATAAGTCCAAGTACGAGACCATCCTGAAACTGGAGAAGAAGAAGGCCTGGGACAAGGTGCTTCCGCTGCTGACCGAGTACGTGGGCAACTTCGGGATTGAAAATTTCTATAAAGATACAAAACTTCTCTGGCGTTTGGGACAACTCTACGAACGGCTGGGGCAACGTGACAAAGCGGTGGCGTACTACCGGCTGGTCCTGAAACACCACCGCACCGACATCAGGCAGGTGCAGCAGTACTATGACTCTTTGGAAAAGAAAAACAAAGACCTGTACGTACCGCTGCAGTATTACTATGAGCTGGTGGAGTACCGCAAGTCAGTGGCGACATTCAAGCCGCCGCGGGGCGTGTACACCAACATGGGAGACGCCATCAACTCCAAAGCCGAGGATTACGGCCCGGCCGTGCGATCAGACGAGGAACTGTTCATTTACACCTCGCGCCGCAAGGGCGTGAAAGCCACCGGCACCGATGAGGACCTGTACTTCTCCCGCTTTGAGAACGGTTTCTGGCACGAAGGCGAGTCCTTTGGCAAGCCCATCAACAGCATTTACAACGAAGGCTCGGCCTGCCTCAGCCGCGATGGCAACACCCTGTACTTCGCCCGTTGCGAAAGCCCCGATGGCTTGGGCAACTGCGATCTCTACTCGGCCACCCGCCTGGCCGACGGCTCCTGGGGGCACCTCAAGAACCTGGGTGCCAACGTGAACAGCAAGGCTTGGGACTCACAACCCACGCTTTCGCCGCAGGAAGACACCCTCTACTTTGCCTCTGATCGCCTGGGCGGCTTTGGCATGAGCGATATTTACTTCACCCACAAAGGCAAAAACGGCCAGTGGATGCCTGCGCAGAACCTGGGGCCTATCGTGAACACCCGCGAGAGTGAGGTGAGCCCGTACTTCCACCCGCTGTACCAGGTGCTGTATTTCAGCTCACGCGGGCAGTTGCTCAACTTCGGGGACTTTGATATCTACAAGGCCTATCGGCTTAACGGGAACTGGCAGGAGCCGCGCAACATCGGCCCGCTGGTGAACGGCAAAGGCAGCGAGTATTACTTCACCATCAACGCCAACTCCACCAACCTGTACTACGCGCGCTCAGAGCCAACCGACCTCAAGAACCTGGATCTGTATTCGTTCCCGCTGCCCATGGAGGCGCATCCGCTGGCGGTGACCAAACTCACGGGCGTTCTGATGGACTCTACCACCAACAAGCCCCTCAACGGCATTATCTCCATCATTGACCTGGACAACGGCATTGAAGTCGCCTCCAAATACCTGCGCGAAGACGGCTCCTTTGACTTTGATCTCATTGACAACAGCCGCTACATGATGCTCATCCAGAGCTCCGATTTCTTCTCCATTGAAAAGGAAATCAACCTGAAGGAAGACACCGTGATGAAGATCATGACCAGCCTTATTGACTACAGCATCCCGCTGATCTTCAAGAACCTGGAATTTGACGAAGGCAAGGCCGAGATCAAGGAAGACATGAAACCCACCCTGGACCGCATTGTGCTGTTTTTAGTGGATCACCCGCAGGTACGCCTCAGCATTGAAGGCCACACCGATAGCAGCGGCGACCCCACTGCCAACCTGGAACTCTCCCAATGGCGGGCGGTCTCCATCCAGAAGTACCTGGAAAGCAAGGGCAACCTGGCCACCGGCCGCATAGACGCCATCGGCAAAGGCAGCTCAGTACCCATTAAACCGGAACTAACCCTGGAAGACCGCGCCGTAAACCGTCGCGTGGAATTCAAACTGATCAAACCCAAAGACGCAGGCACCGGCGGCGGAGACTGGTAATCAATTTTGAAGTGATTCTTGCATTAACGTTTCAAGACTACTTTTCAGAAAACGGCCCGAAAACATCAGACAGCCCTACTCTCTTAGTGAGTAGGGCTGTTTCATTTGGAGGTTCCCTGGCGTTGGTTTATCAGCAACGTTTTCCTGAGGTTAACGCCTCCCCGTTGGCAAATTTCGGCGCATAGCAGTTCCAAGGTAGAAACTTGAACTATGGAGAAGATGAACCACCCCTACCCCTCCGAGCTGGGGAATTTGAGCAATTGATCCGCCATCTTAGTTGTCGGTGATAACACCAACAAAGGCGAGCGAAACCAGTCAGCACACAGACATTCATCTCCGTCCATAGGACGCTACAGGCATTGCTGCGGTTCTGAAGTGAGGCGATTACATACACCTCCTCTGCACTGGGCCGCATGCGTAGCCCAGTGCAGAGGAGGTGCAAGCAAGAACGTCACCAGCAGCAACGGCTTACGCTCGCTATGAAACAGAAGGCTTTCACCAGGTGTCATAACAAGTGAAGAAAAGACTGTCTGAGCGTCAGCGAGTTTCTTTTCTTCATGATTCTTTTGGTTACTTTTCTCATCCAGGAGAAAAGTGACAAACGCGGGCAGGCCGCATCTGCAGCCTCATGGCTTGGGAGGAGGGAAATGAAGAGCAAAGGCGGAAAGAAAGTGGATCAACAGGTGTAAACATCCCCCTTCGCCCCCTTCAAAGGGGGAATCTTTGCTTAAGGGAAGTTCACTTGGATGTTGGTGAGAACACCAACAACGGCGGACGGAGTAGCAACTCGAAAAGAAGGAAAGGCACGGAAGTAACTTCCGCACCATAGAAAGTAATAGAAGGAGCTAAACAAGTAGAAGAGAAAGCTATGGAAGTAAACTCATCATAAAAGGAAAATGCACGAAGTTCCTACAACGGTAAAATCCCCCATCTCCCTTACCACTACAAAAATGAAAAAGTGTTTCAAGGCTCTTTTTGAGAAAACAGCCCTGAAACACTTCAACTGGAAATACCTTCTTGCGATTAGCGCTCCTACAACTTAATGGTATTCCCTTTCTTGTTCCATTTAGGAATAGAGGGCAGTGCCGGCGTTCTGTCTTCTGGCCGGGGAGCGTCTTGCTTCAGTTTTCTGCCGCCTACGTTCACGATAAACCCAATACTGAACACCGAGTTACCAGCCGTCATAAAGTCCCGGTTCTTCAACCCGAAATTGCTGCCGCTGGTGTACTGGAGCTGGATGGAAGGCGTCAGGGACATACGGGTGTAGAAGATGGGCTCAAAGAAGATGTTGTCCTCGGTGGGCTGCTTGATATCATTTCGTACGAACTCACTCATATTCACGTAGCTTAGCCGGAGCGCCGTGCCGTAGTTCAGGAAGTGCTCATTCCCGAACAGCTTCAGCATCCGCTTCTTCTTGGAGGAGTAGTTGACCTGCAGGAAATATTTATTGAAGCTAGTCTCCTGGCGGTCATAGGTGGTGAGCCCTTCCGACGTTTTGTCTTTGTAGGTTCTGTCGCTGCTGCCGTAGCCCAGGCCGGCATACACCTCCAGCACGCGGTTCTGGTTGGGTCCGAAGGTGGTGAAGTAGCCGCCGCCCGCCTCCAGTAGATTATGGCGGAAGTCTTTCTTCTTGTTGTCATTGTTCATCATGGCGCCGCTGAGCAGCACGCCCACGTGATCAGTGACGGCGTAAGCAGAGTTGAAACTGGCGTTTCCTTTCAGGGTGATGTGCCCGCTGGTACTTAATTCCCCTTTAGACGTGAGCATGGGGGTATTGGGCACATTGGGCATGTACACCGAGGAACAGCTGCTGGCTCCTAACCCTACCAATAAACCCATTACGCGTAGAAAGCTTTTTCTCATAAAGTAGTACTATCAATTTACATTCACTGTCTCCCCGTCCCTTCTTCCCAGCTCCTCAGCGAGACAAAACAGCATCCTTCTTGTAATCTACCCGTCCAAAAGAGACATAAAAGCGCCTTCTCTTGGATCGCTCTGCGGGTAGCCGACTTGGTTCCTTTTTCAATACAAGGCTCTCACCTTTCCTAATTTCCATATCCCGCACCTGCTGCAACCCCATAGAAAGATACTGATGGCCAAGTAAACCCCTACAGCCGTCTCAGGTATTTCTCAGAAAAAATCAGAGGGACACGGTGTGTTGGGTTTCACCAACGCGACAGAGCACCGAACGTTTTTTGCCGGCTATCTCCAGGTTCAAGATATTAGTCTGGTCATCGAAAATCTCCATCAGGAGGGCGTTCTGGACCCACAGTTGCCCGGCGGGCACTTTTCCGGCGGGGATTTCCAGGTACAGCCAGATAGCATCGGCCTCTTCCTGCGCGCCAATGAATTTCTGGGTAGCCCGGGTGCCTTTCACCGAGGAGATGGCCAGGTGCGTTTGCAGGTACTCGGCCATCAGTTTGTTCACGCGCTCAGAACGGTCTAGCCGGATGGTGGTTTTATGGCGGCGGGTGAGGGCTTCCTCCAGGTCATCGGCGAAGACGCGCACAGACAACTCGTAGGTCTGGTTCTTGGGGTTGTACCGGGCATCGGTAATGCTGGTGTGGAACTCATGCGCCCAGGCGACGGCCGGGAGCAAGAAACCTACCAGCAGGGCCAGCCAAAATCCAGAACCAACTGCTCTTTTCATCATCGTTTTTACTTCTACCCATCAAACAGAGAAAGACGCAGTTATCTTGCGTCTTCTCCGGCATTTTTTTATCAACAGAATCTTTTACGCGGCACTAACTAGTTGAATAACAACTTAAAGAAGTCGTTAAAGATAGCGAATCCCATCAAACCCAACAACAAGACCATGCCTACTTTCTGGGCATTTTCCAGAAACTTGTCTGAAGGCTTGCGGCCCGAGATGATCTCATAGGTCAGGAACATCACGTGACCACCGTCCAAGGCCGGAATGGGCAGGAAGTTCATGAAGGCCAGCACCATGGACAGCATGGCCGTGATGGCCCAGAAGTTAATCCAGGAGAAGTTACCGCCAAAGATCTGCGCGATGCCAATAGGGCCGCTCAATGCTTTGGAAGGAGAAACCTCGGCCCGGAAAATCTTCGCGAAGCCTTTGATGTTGGTGGTGATCACAGAGAACGCTTTCTCCGCCCCTACCGGAATAGCGCCCAACAGGCTGTATTCACGGGTGGCGCGGGGCAGCAAGGGCTCTGGATAGAACCCGATGGTGCCGTCTTCGTCTACGGTCAGTTTCAAAGTTTTAGGCTGGCCGGCCCGCTCCACTTGCAGCGCAATGGTCTTGCCTTTGTTTTTCTGCAGTTCCTGAGTGGCTTCGTGGTAAAACTGAACCGGCTTCTCGCCGATCTTGGTGATGCGGTCTCCGGCTTGCAAACCGGCGGCCGCGGCCGGGGTTTTCGCCTTGATGGATTTCACCGCGAACGGCTCCCGGGCATTAATGAAGCCTACTTTGTCGTTATCGGCGAGTTTGTCGATGAGGTTGGACGGCACCGGCACCTGTACCTGCTGCCCGTCGCGCTCTACCGTGTAAGAACCGTTCTGACCTAGCAACACATCGGGACTGTAAACGTCATTGAACTCCACCAGCGGCTTTCCGTTGATGGCCACAATCTTATCGCCGTCGCGCAGGCCCATTTGCTTGCCCACCTCGTTGGTGACAATGCCGTACTTCACGTCTTTGGCCAGCAGGTAGCTCTCGCCGTAGATATACGTCAGGGCCGCGAAGATGAGGATACCGGTGATCACGTTGAAGATAATGCCGCCCATCATCACAATGAGGCGCTGCCAGGCCGGTTTGGCCCGGAACTCCCACGGCTCCGGCTCCTGGTTGAGGGTAGCCGTGTCCAGGGACTCGTCAATCATGCCCGAGATCTTCACGAAGCCGCCCAGCGGGATCATGCCAATCATGTACTCGGTCTCTCCTACCTGTTTGCTTACCAGTTTGGGCGGAAACCCGATGGCGTATTTCTCTACGCGCATCCCAAACCATTTGGCCGTAAGCATGTGGCCTAACTCATGTATTCCTACCAAGATGGTCAGGCCCAGAATTAACTGGCCAGCCATTACTAATGCTTCCATCTACTGTGTTTATAAGGTCTGTGCCAAGGCAACAGCATGCGCTGCCCCGGTCGTTTATCTGTCAAATGTGTTGGGTAAAGATTACGTCTGTAGCAAGCGTAACGCTAGTTGGCGGGCCTCCCGGTCGGTTTGCACATAGTCATCCAAAGAAGGCTCGGCAATATACGCAACTTTAGCGAGACAGTCAGAAATGAGGTCAGACATCTCCAAAAAGCCCACCTCGTCGCGCAGGAAAGCCGCCACCGCAACCTCGTTGGCCGCGTTCAGGATACAGGGCGCGTTACCGCCTTTCTCCATGGCGGCAAAGGCCAATCCTAAATTGCGGAACGTCTCCAGATCAGGTTGCTCAAAGGTGAGTTGCGGATAGTTCAGGAAGTTGAAGCGCGGAAAATCAGATTTCAAACGGTTTGGGTAGTTCAGGGCGTACTGGATGGGCAGCTTCATGTCAGGCAAGCCCATCTGGGCCTTTAATGAACCGTCCTCAAACTGAACGAGCGAATGCACGATAGATTGCGGATGCACCACTACTTCTATCTGGTCGTTCCTGAGCCCGAACAGCCATTTGGCCTCAATCACCTCCAGCCCTTTGTTCATGAGCGACGCCGAGTCAATGGTGATTTTGGCACCCATCTCCCAGTTGGGGTGCTTCAGGGCCTGCGCTTTGGTGACTGTTTGCAGAAACTCCCGGTTCTTGCCCCGGAACGGCCCGCCCGAGGCGGTCAGGATAATTTTCTCAATGGGGTTGTGGAACTCGCCGGTCAGGCACTGGAAGATCGCGCTGTGCTCAGAGTCTACCGGATAGATGTTCACGCCTTTCTCACGGGCCAGTTGGGTGATGAGCTGCCCGGCCACCACCAAGGTTTCTTTGTTCGCCAGGGCGATGGTTTTGCCGGCCTCAATGGCTTTGATGGTGGGTTGCAGGCCCGCGTAACCCACCATGGCGGTGAGCACAATGTCCACGGTGTCCATCTGCACCACGCTGTTCACGGCGTTCATGCCCGCGTATACTTTGATGGGATGGGCCGCCAGCGCGTTGCGCACCTGCTCGTATAGATCTTCCTGCGTGATCACCACCGCGTTGGGCTGCACGGCGATGGCCTGGCTGATCAATAGATTGGCGTTGGAATGGGCCGTAAGCACCTCCACCTCAAACGCCTGCGGCTGCGCCTGTATCACTTCCAACGCCTGCGTGCCAATGGAACCCGTAGAGCCAAGAATGGCTATTCTTTTCTTCATGTAATCTTCTTGAAGCCGTTTTGAGGCTACTTTTGCGAAATTAGGTGAAAAACAGCAGTTTCTTTGCAGTTCTTCACTTGCCAAGCCCAAACCCGTCCCGTAAAACGCCTCTCGTGGGCATAGCTTTCTCTGTTGTGGGGCTGTTTTTCAAAAAAGGGGCCCTAAACCGTCGCCTTTCACCTGGCTGTAACCCTCCAGGCCAGCCAATGTTTTCTACCCGTTCTATCAACCCAGCTTTAGAGCGACAAACCGGTGAGATTAAGCGACTGGCGGGTTTCCGGAGGTTGCTCCCGCAGGGGCAGTCAGCGCCTGCACAATGAGTTTGTCAATCTTCATGCCGTCCATGTCTACCACCTCAAAACTGAAATCTCGGTAAGCAAACTTCTCCCCCACCTCGGGCAGACGGCCCAGGTGCTGGATCACAAAACCGGCCAGCGTGGCGAAATCCGGGGACTTTTCTTCCAGCAGCTTCTTTTTCAGACTCTTGTTCAGCTCGCGTACGGGAATGGAACCACTCACCAGGAACGAGTGCTGGTCACGGCGCACCACCAGCGGCTCGGCCAGTTCATCGGTATCCGGAATGTCGCCTACAATGGCTTCCAGGATGTCATGCAGCGTGAGAATGCCTTCCACAGAGCCGAACTCATCTACCACAATGCCCAGGTACTGCTTGCGCAGCCGAAACAAATTCAGGACGGCGTGGGCGTACATGGTCTCGGGAATGAACAGGGGTTCCAGCAGAATGCTCTTGAGCGGCAGGTTCTTACCCAGCAGGTTCTCATAGAAATCGCGGGAGGTGAGCACGCCCACTACTTTCTCATACACGGTATCATACACCGGAAACCGGGAGTGCACGCTGCGCTGCAGTTTTTCCTTGATCACCTCTATAGAATCCTGCAGGTTGATCCATTCCACGTCCATGCGGTGGGTTTTCAGGTCGCGGGCGCGCTGCGCCGAGTAGTTGAAGATGTTCTGGTGGAGGTCACTCTCGTCTTTATCCAGCACGCCCTGCTTGCCCGCCGTCTTAATGATTTGCCGCAACTCCTCCTCAGACAGCTGCTCCTCCGGCGGATCTTTCACCCCCAGCAGCTTGATCACCACGTTGGTAGACACCGACAGCAATTTCACCAGCGGCAGCGTGAGCGTGGTAAATACCTTGATGATGGGCGCCACCGCCAGCGCAATCCGTTCGCTGTTGCCCAGGGCCAGCGTCTTGGGGATGAGTTCGCCCACCACAATGGAGAAATACGTGATCAGCCCGATGACCAGCACAATGGAGAGCGCACTGGCGTACGGAGCCAGAAACGGCACCTGCACCAGCAAACGGTACATGTCATCTGACAAAGCCGCCCCCGCGTACGCCCCGGACACAATCCCGATGAGTGTAATGCCCACCTGCACCGCCGAAAGGAAATCTTCCGGCTCGGCGAGGAGTTGCAGCACGGTTTTGGCACTGCTGCTGCCAGCCTGGGCTTTGCGCTCAATCCGGCTTTTCTTCACTGAGATGATGGAAATTTCTGAAAGGGCGAAAAACCCGTTGAGCAGCGTAAGGATAAGGATGATGAGTATTTCCATTTACAGGGTTTTCAATCTACAGAAAGTGCTTTGATAACGCGGAAGGGTGTGGCAGCGTGTAATCGCCTAACGAAAACGCCGGTTTAAAGGCTGCAAACCTCCAATAAACCCTCTGCCAGGGCCCGGTCATTGCTCAGGCGGGGCACTTTGTTCTGGCCGCCCAGCTTGCCTTGCCGCTTCATGTACTGCTGAAAGGCATCTGGGGGCAGGGCGGTCACTTTCAAACAAGCCAGAATGTTACCCGAGATCAGGTCGTCATAATAACTGTTGCGGCGGCGCAGGTGCAGGTTCAGGGCTTTGGCGAAGCGTTCAGGTTCGTGGGGCGGCGTGTCAAAAGCGATGAACCACTCGTGGTAAGAGGCACCATCGCCCTGGCTCACATACGGGGCCACGGTAAACTCGGTGACCGCCACCTCGGGAAACTCTTTCATGGCTTCCTGCAACGCTCCCTCCACTTCCTCGCCAATCACGTGCTCGCCAAAGGCGGAGATAAAATGCTTCAGGCGGCCACTCACCACCAATTTATGCGGATTGAGCGAGGTAAACTTCACCGTGTCGCCCAGGGAGTAGCCCCACAGCCCGGCGTTGCTGTTGATGATGAGGGCGTAGTTCACCCCGGTCTTCACCTCGGCCATGGTCAGGCGGCGCGGGTTGGGCTGGTGGTACTCCTCGGCGGGAATGAACTCAAAGAAAATGCCGCTGTCGGCTAACAGAAGCAAGCTGGGGTCTTCCTGGGTGTTCTGAAAGGCGATGAAGCCCTCGGAGGCCGGGAAGGTCTCAATGGAGTCAATCTTGCGCCCGATGCTCTCGTACAGTTTGGCCCGGTACGGCGCAAAATTCACCCCACCGTACACAAACAGGTTGAAATCTGGGAACACGTCTTTGATCTGCTTGCCCGTGCGGGCCATGATTTTGTCAAAGTACATCTGCACCCACGGCGGAATGCCCGAGATAAGCGTCATGCGCTGGTCCAGGGTCTCCTGCACGATGGCGTCCAGCTTGGTTTCCCAGTCTTCTATGCAGTTGGTGTCATAGCTGGGCAGTTGGTTCGTGCGCAGATAGGCTGGCACGTGGTGGTTCACAATCCCGGACAAGCGCCCCGTGTTAATGCCCGAAATCTGCTCCAGCACCGGGCTGCCGCTCAGAAAGATCAGCTTTCCGTCCAGAAACTGGGCGCGGCCCGTCTCCTGGATGTAGTTCAGGAGCGCGTTCTTGGCCCCGTTGATGTGGTTGGGAATGGAATCCTGGGTGATGGGAATGTATTTGGTGCCAGACGTAGTGCCCGAGGTTTTGGCGAAGTACAGCGGCAAGCCGGGCCACAGCACATCGCGCTCGCCCTGCTTCAGGCGGTCAAAGTACGGCCGCAGGGTCTCATAATCGCGCACGGGCACCGCCTGGGCGAACTCCTTGGGGGTCTGAATGTCCTTGAAATAATGGTCTTTCCCGAAGGCCGTGTTGGCGGCTTTGCCGATGATCGACTTAAAAACCTGCTGCTGGGCCTGGGCCGGTCTTTCCATCCAGCTTTGCTGCTGGCTATGCACCCATGCCGCTAAAGGTTTACTCAAGAACGCTTTTATACCCATGTAGTCAATTGGCTAGAAAGAAATACTGCGAAGATCAGGCTCGGCAACGTTGGCATTTGCCGTGGTTCCCATACGTGAATGGGAGTAAATATAGCAATCTTCTTGAAGTTCTGCTTCGCTTAGGGGAGCAGCCGCGATTCTGGCTTGTTTTCCGCTAAACAGCCCGAAAGCGATTATCGTACGCTTCTTCTCCCCTCAGAATTTGGGCTTCGCGTCCGCCGGAGGAAGATCGGCTCCCGCGTGTTTTGAGCATCGTTTCAGAAAATCGGCCTGAAAACATGGGGCCTATTCTGCACGAGAGAGATTTGATATTTCCCGCATCGGCCAGAAAAGCACGCGGCGGCTGGTATCCTTGGGCATACGGCCGGAGAGAACCAAATCTGCTTTTTTCCAGTAACTTGAGGGATAAACAAACCAAATCTACCAAGACTATGGCAAATAACACTGGTACAGGCGTCTGGGAAGGCGGCCTGAAAAGCGGAAAAGGAACAGTTTCCACCCAAAGCGGCACGCTGGATGCGCGCTACTCTTTTGGCTCTCGCTTTGAGGAAGACGTGACCGGCACCAACCCCGAGGAACTGGTAGGCGCCGCCCACGCGGGTTGCTTCTCCATGTTCCTGAGCAGCCTGCTGGAAGGCGCGGGAAAAACCGCTACTTCCGTGAGAACGCAGGCGAAGGTGCATCTGGGCCAGGACAACGGCCCCTACATCCGGAAGATCGACCTGACCACCGAGGTGGAAGCCCCCGGCCTGTCCAACGATGAACTGCAGGAACTGGCGCAGAAAGCGAAAGAAGGCTGCCCTATCTCCAGAGCCCTGGCCTCTGTACCGGAGATGACCCTCACCGCTACGCTCAAAGGCGCTTAATCCGGTAGCCCCCGCAGGACCGGGTATTAAATTTTCACTATCTTTGTCCAATAACAGTATTGCATGAGATCATTGGCTAGAGTTGGGTTACGGCCATCACGTGACCATAAAATTTCCTTCGGGGTGCAGTTGGCCCTGGTATTGCTGTGGATGACCTACGGGTTGTTCCTTATTTTCACGGAACCGGATTCCTCTACCAACGACCGCCACTTCATCCATTATGTCTTCCTGATTCTGGCCTTCGGCTACCTGCTGTTCATTCTGGCGCAGAACACGTCTGTGTTCGGGCAGCAGTCTTACCTGGAGATCACCCCGGCGTACGTGGTGGAGAAACGGGGACATTTCAAGAAGAAAGTGGCCATTCACCTGCAAGATGTGCTGGGCATCAGCCTGAACAACGCCCAGGCCCGTTTCACGATGCGGGACGGCAGCAAGTGCCTGGTGAACCTCAAACTCATCAGTAGCCGCAAAGGGCAGCAGATTGCCAAAGCCAAACTGATGGAAGTAGCCGACAAACACGCCATCCCGGTCACCGACACCTCGGTTTCAGCGCGGCGTTAAACCCGCTTTCCGCGTCTTTTCCTGAAAACGGGCCTAAAACAGAATCGGCCATTCTCTGTAGAGAATGGCCGATTCTGTTTTAGGCCCGTTCCTTTTAGCTTAAAAACTGGAAAGGAGGCTTAAAACGCTTAGTCCAGGTTGGGTTGGGGGGTCAGCCGCAGGTAAGGCTTCACCACCACGTGCCCTTTGGGGAACTTGGCTTCTACTTCTTCCTGCTTCACCGAGGGCAGAATCACACAATCCTGACCGTTTTCCCAGTTCGCGGGCGTGGCCACGCTGTGGTTGGCGGTTAACTGCAACGAGTCAATCACGCGCAGGATCTCGGCGAAATTACGTCCCGTGGAGGCCGGATAGGTGAAGATCAGCTTCACTTTCTTGTCTGGCCCGATGATGAACACGCTGCGCACGGTGAAGGTATCGCTGGCGTTGGGGTGAATCATGTCATACAGGTCAGACACTTTCCGGTCTGGGTCCGCGATGATGGGGAAGTTCACCGTGGTGTTCTGCGTCTCGTTGATGTCCTGAATCCAGCCGTGGTGCGAGTCAATGGGGTCTACGCTCAGGGCGGCCACTTTCACGCCGCGGCGGTCAAACTCGTCTTTGATGCGGGCCACGGCACCCAGCTCGGTGGTACAAACCGGGGTATAGTCCCGTGGGTGCGAGAATAACACAGCCCAGCCATCGCCCATCCATTCGTGAAAGTGAATAGTGCCTTCTGAGGTTTCCGCCGTGAAATCAGGAGCGATGTCGCCTAATCGTAATGCCATGGTTTTATCTTTTGATTTGAGAATAGATTCCAATCTGTTCCTTCATCCTCCCTCCTGTTTAGACGAGCAAAACAGAGCCAAAACAGCAACAAGGCTTTATAAACTCTATAGATGAAGTAGACAAATAAAGAAACCAATTACTGGAAATACAACTAAACTTGCAGAAACTTGCCAAGCTTCTAAGAAAATCCTTCCCCAACCAGAATATTCGCAGTTAAAGACACAAAGGAAAAATCAACTCAAGTTCTACTTTCCTGCCCAGTGAAGTAATGCATAGCACCCTTCAACATACAAGCCCCTGCGGCAGGGCGGCACGAAGGCCTACGTGAGGCCGAGGCACGACCTGCCGCACGCAAGAACATCACCAGCAGCAACGGCCAACGCTCCCTATGCAACAGAAGGCTTTTAACAGGTTGTACCTAACTGAAGCCTCACTGTTCGAGCGTCAGCGAGTTTGAGGCTTCTTGATTCTTTTGGTTAGGTTGAACAGCAAGGATCAACCTGACAAACGCCCACAGAGCGCATCTGCAGCCCTGAGGCTTGGCAAAAAGGAAGTAGAGAGCAAAAGCGGATAGCTAATCTGAGAGGTAGTTGAAGTCGTTGGTGAGAACACCAACGACGGCAGAGACACTAACACCGGCGAGACAGCAAGCAACATCGGCAGATGTCCATTCAAAAATAAACAAGATAAACACCAGAAGTCATCCCCCTACCCCCTTCAAAGGGGGACACTGCACTTTGGAAGCGTTTTTCAGAAAGGGAGCCTGAAAGAGGAGGAGAAGTATTTCAGTTCAAAGAGAAAAACCAGAAGCTGAACAGGCTGCAAACGAAACTGCCGTTTCGGGGCTGTTTTCAAAAAACAGTCCCGAAACGGCAGACAGCTCTGATTTATTAAAACCGCTTTAAATCTGATTGGCTTCTTTCTCCACTACCAAGGCGGTGACTTTGGAGAAATCGGCGAGGTAGGTGGTATCCAGAATATCGCAGGTGGCATCCCGCACGCGTTTCATGAGCAGGCGGATCTCGCAGGTGGCCTCGTCCACGCATTCTTCGCATTTGCGGTAATACAGGTGGCTTACGCAGTGCACGGGGGCCAGGGGACCGTCTACCATCCGGATGACGTTGCCCACCGAGATCTGGGCCGGGTCTTTCACCAGCGTGTAGCCGCCGTTCTTGCCTCGGGTGCTCTGCACAATCTGCTGCACCTTTAAATCCACCAGAATGGCTTCCAGGAACTTGCGCGGAATGCGCTCTGCGGCGGCAATCTCAGAGATCAGCACCAGACCACGGTCATGCTGCTTCGCCAAATAAAGAAGTGCTTTGAGGGCGTACTTGGCCTTTTTTGAAATCATATGTTAGAGAAAACGCGTTATTTAAACCGCCTTCACCTTGAACTTCTTCTGCAGCTCCTGAATGGAAGCCTTGAATTTTTTATCGGTATCGATGAGGTCTGAAACCGTCTGCACCGAGTGAATCACCGTTGAATGGTCGCGGCCCCCAAAATGGTACCCGATGGACTTGAGCGAGTGGCTGGTGTACTCCTTCGCGAAGTACATGGCCACCTGGCGCGCCGTCACAATCTCTTTCTTGCGGGTCTTGGCTTTGAGTGAATCTAAACTCACCTGGAAGTACTCGGCCACGGTTTTCTGGATAAAGTCCAGGTTCACCTCAGTCTCCACATCTTCAATGATGTGTTTCAGGGCCGCTTTCGCCAATTCCAGGTCAATCTCTTTGCGGTTCAAGGAGGACTGTGCAATTAACGAAATTAACACCCCTTCCAGTTCCCGCACGTTGGTATCCACGCTGTAGGCCAGGTACTCAATCACGTTATCGGGGATGTGAATGCCGTCTGACTGCATCTTTTTGTAGATGATGGCCATGCGGGTCTCAAAGTCTGGGCTCTGCAAATCGGCGGTCAAACCCCACTTGAAGCGGGACAACAGCCGCTCTTCCAGGCCTTTCAAATCTCGCGGCGGACAGTCTGAGGTCATCACAATCTGCTTGCCGCTTTGGTGCAGGTGGTTGAAGATGTGGAAGAACATCTCCTGGGTCTTCTCCTTACCGCTCAGGAACTGCACATCGTCAATGATGAGGATGTCCACCAGCAGGTAGAAGTTGGCGAAATCCTGCACGTTGTTCGTTTTCAACGACTCAATGAACTGGTTCACGAACTTCTCTGACGACACGTACAGGACGAACTTGTCTGGGTTGTTGCTCTTGATGTGGTTGCCAATGGCCTGCACCAGGTGGGTTTTACCCAAACCTACGCCGCCATACACCATCAAGGGGTTGAAAGACGTGGTACCGGGTTTGTTGGCCACCGCGTAACCCGCCGAGCGCGCCAGACGGTTGCAGTCGCCCTCAATGTAGTTCTCAAAAGTATAGCTCTGGTTCAGCTGCGAGTTGAAGAAGTGCCGGTCAATGGCTTTCGACTCAAACGGGTTCTTCAGGAAACTCTGCTCCGGGCGGTACGAGTTGGCTACCGCCGTAGGAACCTTTTTAGTGGGAATGTTAACCGTTTGCGGTTTGCTGTGGTCATTGCCCTGGTCTACAATGATGGAGTACTCCAGGCGGCCTTCGCTGCCCAGTTCCTGGAACACTACTTTCTTGAGCAGACCCACATAGTGCTCCTCCAGCCACTCGTAGAAGAACTGGCTGGGCACCTGTATTGTGAGTACGTTTCCGGCCAAAGACAAGGGCACGATCGGCTCGAACCACGTTTTGTAGCTCTGCTCGCCTATGTTGTCTTTGATAACCTGTAAACAGTTATGCCAGACGGTTGTACAGTCTTTTACCATTAACATCGCTTCTTCCAATCCCGCTTTTGTTGAGTGACGAATTTTTCAGGGGGGTACAAAAATGGAAAAAAACTTGAGAGAAAAAAACTTGAAGATTACGAAATTATAACACGGTCATTCAAAGGGAGCACAGAAGCCGTTGTAGCCGTTTTTGCCTTGTTTTTCCGATGGAAGGTAAAATCTATGCGGCCCAGGTTGATGCCCGACCAGCCCACCTGGTTCACCAGCGTCACGTGCCCGTCTGCGTGGGTGACTTTCTCCGGCTCGTCCAGGAACGTGTGGGTGTGCCCGCCAATGATCAGGTCGATGCCGCTTACTTGCCGGGCCAGCTTACGGTCATCAATCTTGTCGTACTCATACGAGTAGCCGAGGTGTGACAGGCAGATCACCAGGTCTACCTTCTCTTTTTCCCGCAGCGTCTGCACCATGTTCTGGGCCGTGGCCACCGGGTCTAAGTATTTGGTACCGGCATAGTGATTATCGGCTACCAAACCGGCCAACTGAATCCCTAACCCGAATACGCCCACGCGCACGCCTTCCTTCACGAAGACTTTGTAGGGTTTGAACCGATCTTTGAGGATAGTGTCTGTAAAATCATAATTGGCGATGAGGAACGGAAAACCGGCGTGCGGCAGCTGCTTCTGCAGCCCTTCCAGTCCGTTGTCAAAGTCGTGGTTGCCCAGCGTGGCGGCGTCATAGCCCATCTGGGTCATGAGCTTGTACTCCAGCTCGCCCCCGAAAAAGTTGAAATAGGGCGTTCCCTGCCAGATATCGCCGGCGTCCAGCAGCAGCACGTTGGGCTCCTGCGCCCTGATCTGCTTCACCAGCGTAGCCCTACGGGCCATGCCGCCCATACCGCCGTTCTTGCGCCCATCATTGGGGAACGGGTCAATGCGGGAGTGCATGTCATTGGTGTGTAAGATGGTGAGTTTGATGGGAGCAGCAGCCGCATTCCCCAAACTCGGCAGCCCCAACACCGCCAGACCAGCCGTTCCGGCCACCGTGTTCTTTATAAAATCGCGACGATTCATCTTTTTCAATTTGAAGATTCGGGAATTTGAAGATGTGAAAATGAGAAGATGTGGGAATCTGAAGATGAGAAGATGTGCAAATGATTTTTCATCTCCACATTATCACATTTCCAAATCTCCTCATTATCTAATCTCCTCATCTAATTAACCACTTTCACGCGGCCGTCTTTTTGGGAGACCACGGGTTTGCCCTGGGCGGTGAGTTGCTTTATTTCGTTCAGGATGGCGTCTCGGGCCAGCAGACCGGTTTGCTCCGTTTTGAGGGCCTTTTTCAGGAAACCCATGTTATCGCCGCCGTTGGCCAGGTAGTCTGAGATGGCCAGGGTGTAGGTTTTGTTCGCATCGAAGGGCTTCCCTCCAATGAAAATACTCTCGGCTTTGCCGTTGCGCAGGGTGTAGGAAGCGTTGGCCACGAACAGGATCTTGGTGCGGGCGGCGAAGTCAAACAACTCCTGCACGGTCTCGCCGGAGAGGGTGAGCACCATCATCTCGTTTTCAAAGGGCATCATCTCAAACACATCGCCCACCGTCACCGGGCCTTTGTCCAGCGGGTTGCGCAGGCCGCCGTTGGTCATGCCGCCCATGTCAATGGGTTTGCCGTACACGGTCATGGTTTGGGTACGGCTCAGGTCGGCCACGAAATTCCCGAGGGGAGATTCAATCTGGCCCCGGTCAATGGCTTCGGGCGCCTGCCCGATGACCTCGTTCATGGTCTGGTCTACCCGCGTGCGGTACGGCGTGATGGTGCTCTCGGCGGTGGGGTCAGCGGTGAGCTGCGTATTCACCGGGATGTCAGTGGTGGAGAGGCTGGCCGAGGGGACCAGTTCCTTTTGGCAGCCCACCAGCGCCAGGGCAATTCCCAGACTGAGGGACAACGGGCGGGTGCGCAGGTATGAAAATAAAGACATGTTTAAATACTGATTTTAGCAAAGGTACGGGGGCCAGTCTAAAAAATCTAACGGCGTTTTTGGGTTAGTTTTGGCATTTAAGGGCAAAAACGGTTCCAGAAACTACCTACACAGGCCAAGCGCCCACCCTTTAACCACTTGACTTTTAATCTGTTTATCTCTATACTTGTTTCTCTTCTCTTTACAAGCTTTATGGAATAGGTTAACCCACAGAGATCAACTATGCTCCCATTCATCAGGCTTCCTCATCACCTAAACAGATACCCGCAGCCCCAGCAGTTACAGCAACTCTGCCCTGCCTACTGTCCTGATGACAAACAAGATGGCAGCCGCTTGCTGGCTGTAAAAAGGGCTCTCACTGCGCGTAATACGCGGTTTCAGTACTTCACGCAACAACGAGTCACGGCCTTACCGCCCCGTGCAACTGTTCTTCCGGTGGCGCGTACTACACATCCTCCGGGGTCCTGTTAATCTCTCCAAGATACCCTGTACAGTAGACAAACAAATGTTCGTTATGGCTGTTCCACTACTTCCTCCCCTACACGGCGAGGCTTGGATAATCACCTATTGTAACCCCCAACATCATCCAAAACCATCACTACCATGAACACCTCCTATTTACAGTACAGTAAATTCATTCTTTTAAAAGTTAGTTTTGACGTTGTGCTGTTTGAAAAAGAGTTCCGGAAATGCTTGCGCCTGCTGCTCACCCACGAAATCAGGGAACTAAAGCGCTGGTGCCGGGCCACCTTCCCTAAACGATTCAGAGGTATTATGGGCCGTTGCTTCCGGTATTTCTGGCGGAACCGCGCTGCTGCCGGTGCTTCACCTAAAACCATAGCCTAACACAACAACCTGGTTATAATCGTAAATGCATCCCCGTTTCTTCCCTCCCTGAGAGCAGAAACGGGGATGCTGCTTTCAGGCCCTTTTCCAGAAAACAGCCCCAAAACAGAAGTTGGCACCCAGTGAGGCGATCATTCCCCAAGGCACTGCATTTTCTCCTTGAGGTAGACCATTCCCGGTTTTGCCGTATCTTGCAGAACCCAAACCCAGGCATTCCATGGAAACCGAAAATAAACTACCTGCTTACCCCAACGTTCCGCTCGCCACCCAGGTCCTGCTGGTGCGCCCGGCGCACTTTGGCTCCAATTCCGAGACGGCCGCCACCAACGGCTTCCAGCAGGAGGTTCCGGCGGGCACCGAGGCCAAAGTACAGCAAAAAGCACTGGATGAATTCAACCAGTTTCTGCTGAAACTGTGGGCCGCCCGCATAGACGCCGTGGTGCTGGACGATGTGGAAGACCCCATCACCCCCGATGCCGTTTTCCCCAACAACTGGATTTCCTTTCACAAAGGCGGCAAAGTGGTGCTGTACCCCATGCTCTCCCCCACCCGTCGCCTGGAGCGTCACCCAGCTTTGTTGACCCAGCTGCAGGAAGAGCACGGCCTGGAGTTCAAGGAAGTCATCGACCTCACCCACTTTGAGAACGAGGGGAAATTTCTGGAGGGTACCGGCAGCCTGGTGTTGGACCGGCAGCACAAGATCGCGTACGCCTGCCTCTCGGAGCGCACCCACCTGGAGCCGCTTCAAGTGTTCTGCGAGAAACTGGGTTTCCGGCCGGTGGTGTTTCATGCTTATGACGGCAACGACTTGCCCATTTACCACACCAACGTGATCCTGAGCATCGGCACCGATTTCGCGCTGGTGTGCCTGGAAGCCATCCCCGACGATGAGGAACAAGGCCTGTTGCTGGAAGCGCTGGTAGACACGGGCAAAGAGATATTCGACTTGTCGCTGGCCCAGGTGAAGAAGATGGCCGGCAACATGCTGCAGGTGCGCAACAAAGCCGGCGAACCGGTATTGGTGATGTCAGACAAAGCCTACAAAGCCCTGCGCAAAGACCAGTACGAAGACCTCAACCGCCGCACCAAGATGGTCCGCTCTGATCTGCGCACCATTGAGGCCCACGGCGGCGGAAGCGCCCGCTGCATGCTGGCGGAGATTTTCGTGTAATGGTTGGTTAGGATCGCAATAATTCCCCCGAACGCCGGCGCGAGACTCTGAAGTAAGGTCACAACTCCGTTAACCGCTCTTTCCCCCGCCTTTTGGGCACCCATCCTAAATTAAGAGGGGTGCCCAAAGGGCGTTGCCAGCGCTATACCGCTTACTCACAAGACCTCGTAGCGTCTGAAAGACCTGCGAGCGTCTGCGCCGATTGCCTTCCCTTTACACCATTTTACAGATTCAGGATAACCTGCCGCAGCTTCTGGGCATCTTGGGTAGCATTTCCGCCGATGGTGTTGTTGAAGAAGCACCACACCGTTTTCTCGTCCAGAAGCCAATCCTGAGCCATGTAGGCAAACCGCTCCAGTTCCTCCTCGGGGTAAGCGCCCCGGTACAGTTGCTCGTGGCCGTGCAGGCGCATGTACACCGTATCAGTAGTGGCGGTGGCCAGGGCGGGCCATTTCTTCCCGGCACTGATTACCACCAATGATATTTCGAATTCCTCCAGCAGCTCCAAAACCTCTTCGGTGTGCCAGGAGGCGTGCCGAACCTCCAGGGCGAACACGGTAGTGGGGTACAGGTTGCGCAACAGGGTGAAGAAATGCTTCGCGATGAGCTCGTTGTAATGAAACGAACCCGGCAACTGCACCAGAACCGGCCCCAGCCGTTCACCCATTAGCAGGAAACGGTCCATCCACTTGCGCAGGGGTTCCTCAATGTTCTGGAGCCGGCTCTCGTGGGTGATGGACCGGTGCAGCTTGGGCGCGAATTTGAAGTGCGCGGGTGTGGTTTCAAGCCATTTCAGGATGGTCTTCTCCATGGTGAAATGATAGAAACTGCTGTTGACCTCGGTGCAGTTGAAGTGCTGGGCGTAAAAAGGCAGCATCTCCGCTGATTTAATATCCTCGGGGTAAAAGATGCCTTTCCATGCGTAGCTGTAGCCCGAGGTGCCGATGTATAAGGTGTTTTCTGCAATGTCCATGCTGCATACAGACGCAGAATTGGGCCGCGGGTTATCTTCGTTGCTCGCCTCTTTTCAGAAAACGCCCTCAAAACGGCCTTAAGGTAACTGGCGGCCAGTGCCCTCGTCCCCAATGCAGCTTTGGCTCGCCGCTACTCCCCTTTTTTGGCGACATCGGCATAAAAAGCACCTTTGATCGGCTTAGCCACTGTTTGAATGGCTTCTTCGGCGCACATCGCTCTGGATTCTTCCAGTTTGGGATTATTTTCCCGGAAACAGCCCCGAAACGCTCATCAGAATCCCCCGGCAGCCGTAGAACAGTTCGGGCAAAAAGCTATCTTTACCACACATTTGCCTGCTCTTTCTATGACGAACACGACCTCCTCTGAGGCTTTATTCCCTCAGTTCGGACCGGTAACGGCCGAGCAATGGGCCGCCAAAATAAAACAAGACCTGAAAGGCACCGATCCCGCTGACCTGCACTGGCAGAGTTACGAGGGCATTGACGTGGCCCCTTTTTATACCCGCGAGCACCTCCCGCAGCATGCCGCCTACCAGACGCTGCCGGGGCAGTTCCCGTACGTGCGCTCCACCAAAACCGACACCAATAGCTGGCTGAACCTGCAACCCGTTCAGGCGGAGGGCAAAGGCCGCGCGGCGGTGGACAAAGCCCTGGATGCCCTCTCCCGCGGGGCCGACGGTATCCATTTCATCATTGAGAACGGCTATGATTTTGACGCCGATTACCTTATTCAGGAGATCGATTTAACTAAGACGCCGGTTTCCTACACCGTTTCCACCGAAGCCGCCAACTTTCTCCACCACCTGCTTACCGGTCTGTACCGGAAACAAATCAGCGTGGATCAGCTGCAGGGTTTCCTGAAGTGCGCGCCCATTCTCTCTTCAGAGAGTTACCGGCAACTGGACATGGAGCACGCCCTGCACCTGCTGGAGCAAACCATGGACGCCCCCAACTTCTACGCGCTCACCATCAACGGCGCGCATTTCAGCAACAAAGGCGCTACGTTGGTGCAGGAAATCGCCATTACGCTGGCCATTGCGGTGTGCTACACCAACGGCCTCAGCAGCCAGATTGTGCCGGTGGAACGCCTCTTCCAGAACATGCAGTTTCACCTGACGGCGGGCACCAACTATTTTTTCGAGATCGCTAAGTTTCGGGCGGTGCGGCTGCTGTGGGCCAAGATTGTGGAAGCCTTCGGGGCACCCAAAAAGGCGGCCGGGGCCCTGCGCATCCATGCCTCCACCTCCCGTTGGCACCAGACCACGCTGGACCCGCACACCAACCTACTGCGCCACACCACCCAGATGATGAGCGCCATTCTGGGCGGGGTTGACTCTGTGGAAGTGGAGCCGTTTGACAGTACTTTCCGGGAGGGCAATGCGTTCAGTGAGCGCCTGGCCCGTAACATTCCCATCATCCTGCGCGAGGAAGCGTACCTGCACCAGGCCATTGACCCGGCGGCGGGCTCCTATTACCTGGAGTACCTCACCCAGGAGATCGCCGGGAAAGCCTGGGCTTTGTTCCAGGACATCGAGGCGCAGGGCGGCTTTATTCCAGCCTCCAACGCGGGTTTCATCCAGGACCTAATCAAGGAAACCACCAACCAGAAGTTCAAGGACATCGCCAGCGGCAAAGAGGTACTGGTGGGCACCAACAAGTTCCCCAACACCAACGAGCAGCAGGACTATGATCCCGAGAAGCTGATTCAGAGCAAACACTTTGACAACACCCGCGCGGCGTACTCCTACGAAGTGATGCGCCTGGCCACTGAGCTGCATTTCCGGAAGAAGAAACGGCGGCCGCACGCTCTGGTGGTGCACATGGGCAACGCCCTGCAGGAAAACATCCACGCCTCGTTTGCCCGGGAGTTTTTCACCTGCTCCGGCTTCACCACGCAGGTCCTGAAGTTTGACAACGTCTCGGCGGCGCTGCAGGGCGTGAAGGACCTGGACGTGCAGGTGATTGTCATGGCCGCTCCGGAAAAGGCTTTCCATGATTTTGCCGAGGCTTTCGCCAAGGGCATGCGCTCCCAGCAGAAACAAGGCCCCGCGCTGATTTTAGCCGATGATCCCCTACACCTGAAAGACGAGCTCCGCGCCCACGGCTTCGACGAGTTCCTTTTCCAGGGCTGTGACACCAAAGAAATCATCACCCGCATCCAGGAACGACTGGGGGCATAAGCGCACGTAGTGCGCTAGTTCTGAGTCGCGAGTTCTGAGTCTAGAATTGTAAATAGTTCTTTTCGGTTTTGAGCCTGTTTTGGGGAAACAGGCCCAAAACGGACGAAGCCGCCTCCCTCCCGCTGATCCTCCTGCAAGGGTCTGGTAGGCGATGTAGATAGGCAGAACCAATAAAACAACGTGTAATAAACGTTGGCATTGATCCGGAAAAGAATGGATCAACACGTAATTGGACTTCTTGTAAATAGCCAACTGAGTTACAGGTCGCCCACAAGGTCCTTTCAGGATGACAAAAAGTGGGCAGGACCGGTTTACATAGTAAGCACAAGATCAAGTACTATGTTCCTTAGAGGAGAATAAGGAATAGAAACCAGATGTAGAGCAGGAAAATGTCTTGTGTCTTACGTCTTACGTCTTACGTCTAAAAATATGAAACCAGATTTCACCAAGATACCATTCACGTTTTCGGGGCCTTTTTCTGAAAAGAAGCCTAAAACAACACCTAAGCCCTGGAAGACCGCCGAGCGCCTGCCGCTGCAGAACTTCTATACCAAAGAAGACACGGCTGCCTTTGAGCACCTGGAATTCGCTGCCGGCCTGCCGCCTTACTTGCGCGGGCCGTACAGCACCATGTACGTGAAAAACCCCTGGACCATTAGGCAGTACGCCGGCTTCAGCACCGCCGAGGCCTCCAACGCGTTCTACCGCCGCAACCTGGCCGCCGGGCAGAAAGGTCTCTCCGTGGCCTTTGACTTGGCCACGCACCGGGGCTATGACTCAGACCATCCGCGGGTGGTGGGTGACGTGGGCAAGGCGGGCGTGGCCATTGACTCCATCCTGGACATGAAGATTCTGTTCGATCAGATTCCGTTGGACCAGATGAGCGTGTCCATGACCATGAACGGGGCCGTGTTGCCCATTCTGGCGTTCTACATTGTGGCCGCCGAGGAACAGGGCGTGAAACCCGAGCAGCTGAGCGGCACCATCCAGAACGATATTCTGAAAGAATTCATGGTGCGCAACACCTACATCTATCCGCCGGAGCCCAGCATGAAGATCATCGCCGATATCTTCGCGTACACCTCCCGGCACATGCCCAAGTTCAACTCCATCTCCATCTCGGGCTACCACATGCAGGAAGCCGGAGCCACGGCAGATTTGGAGCTGGCTTACACGTTGGCGGATGGCTTGGAATATGTGCGCACCGGCCTGGCCGCGGGCATGGACATTGACACCTTCGCGCCGCGCCTGTCGTTTTTCTGGGCCATCGGGATGAACCACTTCATGGAGATTGCCAAGATGCGCGCCGCCCGAATGCTCTGGGCCAAGCTCATCCAACAGTTCAACCCGAAGAGTGATAAATCCCTGGCCCTGCGTACCCACTGCCAGACCAGCGGCTGGAGCCTCACCGAGCAGGACCCGTTCAACAACGTGGCCCGCACCACCGTGGAAGCTTTGGCGGCCGCCCTGGGCGGAACCCAGAGTTTGCACACCAACGCCCTAGACGAGGCCATCGCCCTGCCCACCGATTTCTCGGCGCGCATTGCCCGCAATACCCAGATTTACCTGCAGCAGGAAACGCACATCACCAAAACCGTGGACCCGTGGGGCGGCTCTTACTACGTGGAGGCTCTCACCCACCAACTCGCGCACCGCGCCTGGGATCTTATTCAGGAAGTGGAACGGTTGGGCGGCATGGCCAAAGCCATCGAAACCGGTCTGCCCAAAATGCGCATAGAAGAGGCCGCCGCCCGTAAGCAAGCCCGCATTGACGCAGGCAAAGACGTGATTGTAGGCGTAAACAAATTCCGTCCGGAGACCGAGGAGCAGTTGGAGATTCTGGACATTGACAACACCGCCGTACGCAAGGCCCAGCTGGCAAGACTGGCGCAGTTACGGGAAAACCGTGATGATGCCGCCGTGTTCGCCGCCATGGACGCGCTCACCAACGCCGCCGAGACCGGAGAGGGCAACCTGCTGGAACTAGCCGTACAGGCCGCCCGCGTGCGCTGCAGCCTAGGCGAGATTTCGTATGCCTTAGAAAAAGTATTCGGCCGTCATAGGGCCACCATCAGATCCATAGCAGGCGTGTACAGTTCAGAGATTTCAGACGATGAGAACTTCGGCAAGGCCCAGGCGCTCGCCGACCAATTTGCCCAACAGGAAGGTCGTCGGCCCCGCATCATGGTCGCTAAGATGGGCCAGGACGGCCACGACCGCGGCTCCAAAGTCATCGCCACTTCCTTCGCAGATTTAGGTTTCGATGTGGACCTCGGACCGCTGTTCCAAACCCCAGAGGAAGTCGCCCTGCAAGCCGCCGAGAACGACGTGCACGTGGTAGGCGTGAGCAGCCTCGCCGCTGGGCATAAAACCCTCATTCCAGCGTTAATCGCTGAGTTGAAAAAGCTGGGCCGCGAAGACATCATGGTCATTGCCGGCGGCGTGATCCCGGCGCAGGACTACCAGTTCCTGTATGACGCGGGTGTATCCGGCGTCTTCGGGCCAGGAACGGTGATTAGCGTAGCTGCGCAGGAGATCCTGGAGAAGTTGCTGAAGGGGTAAAATAAAAGCTATCTTGAAGTTCTAAAGAAGAACAATGGCTATTCCGGATTACCAGACAATCATGCTCCCTCTTCTGAAATTTGCTTCAGATGGCAAAGAACATAAAACAAGAGAAGCAGTTGAGGCACTTGCTACCTATTTCAACCTATCTCAAGAGGATTTAACAGAGCTTTTACCAAGTGGTACCCAACCTACTTTTTCAAACAGAGTAGGTTGGGCAACTACTTATCTCAAAAAGGCAGGTTTATTAGAATCTTCAAAGAAATCTTACTTCAACGTCACTGAAAGAGGCCGGAAAGTTTTAGCTCAAAATCCGCCTTCAATCAATGTAAAGTTTTTAAATCAATTTCCTGAATTTATAGATTTTAAATTAGCTACAAATTCAAACGGTTCCGGCTCAGCACAACAATTACCAATTACTGAATCAACTGCGACTCCAGAAGAAATACTTGAGAACGCCTACCAAGGAATTAGGCAAGAGTTGGTGGAGGAAATCTTAACTAAGATTAAGGCTTTAACTCCTGCCTTCTTTGAGAAACTGGTTGTTCAACTTTTAGTTAAAATGGGTTACGGTGGTTCATTTAGAGAAGCTGGCAAAGCCCTTGGTAAATCTGGAGATGGTGGTATTGACGGAATTATCAAAGAAGACATTCTTGGATTAGATGTCATTTACATCCAAGCCAAGCGCTGGGACAACAACCCGGTAGGTAGACCAGACATACAAAGCTTTGTAGGTGCTCTTGCAGGTCAAGGTGCTAAAAAAGGAGTTTTCATTACTACTTCTAGATTTTCAACAGACGCCATTGCTTATACACCTCGAAATGAAACCAAGATAGTTTTAATTGATGGGCAGCAATTAGCTCAATATATGATTGACTATAATCTGGGAGTTTCAGTATCTAAATCGTATGAAGTGAAGAAGCTTGATCTAGATTTTTTCGAGGAGGAGTAAACAAAAAAGGCGTGAACCTATACACGCCCTTTTGAACCTCTTTTCGCAAAACAGGCCCAAAACCCACTTCTCAAAACTTTCTGCTTTTCTCCCCCCCTCATTAAACCTTCCCAGGGCTTGTTTGTCTAACGCGGGTGCATCCTACACAACGCAACCCTTTACACAACTAACAAGCTTTTACAGCAGCATGAAGAAATTCCTCTTGACGTTGGGGCTGGTTTCCTCCTTTGCCGGAGTTGCCGTCTCCCAAACGCGTCCCACCCAGCCCGCTGATTCCACCAAGCGGGTAGCCGGAGCCGCCGGTATGGCCGGTACAGCCAACCAGAAAGCCAAACCCAAGCCTTACGACCAGGTCATCACCGACAAAGCGCAATCCAAGGCGGGCTTTTTCAAGACCCACAAAGTAGAAGACAAGTACTTCTTTGAATTAGCAGACTCGGTGCTGGGCCGCGAGATTCTGGTGGTGAACCGTATTTCCAAAGCCGGGGCCGATGTGCGTTCCGCCTCGGGGTACGCCGGTGACCAGATCGGGAGCGCCGTGATCATGTTTGAGAAAGGACCGGACGACCGTATTTTCATGCGGAAGATCTCCTACGCCACCTACAGCCCAGACAGCACCAAGTCTATGTACCAGGCGGTGCAGCGCTCCAACATCCAGGCCATTGTGGCCGCCTTCAACGTGGCCGCGTACAGCCCGGGCAACAAAGGCAGCGTGATTGACATCACCGACTACATCAAAGGCGAAAACGAGATATTCTCGTTCAGCTCGGCGGCCGGGAAAACGCGTTTCCGGTTGGGTAACTTCATCCCAGATCGCAGCTACATCCAGAACGTGCGCAGCTTCCCGCAGAACGTGGAGGTGACCACCGTGAAAACCTACGTGCTCACCCCACCCACCACGGGCTTTGGAGCCGCTCCGGCGGGCGCAGCCAACTCTACCCTCAACGGTTCCTCCACCATTGAAGTGAACACCTCCATGGTGGTATTGCCTAAGAAGCCCATGCAGCCGCGTTACTTTGACCCGCGCGTAGGCTATTTCACCGTCGGCTATACGGACTTCGATGCCAACCCCCAGGGGATCAAGGAAATCCAGATGGTGAAACGCTGGAGACTGGAGCCCAAGGACAAAGACCTGGCCAAGTACAAGCGCGGCGAGTTGGTGGAACCCAAAGAGCCCATCGTGTTCTACATTGACCCGGCTACGCCGAAGAAATGGGTACCGTACCTGATTGCGGGCGTGAACGACTGGCAGAAAGCCTTTGAGAAAGCCGGTTTCAAGAACGCCATCATCGGGAAAGAAGCCCCTTCCGCCAAAGAAAACCCCAACTGGAGCCTGGACGATGCCCGTCACTCGGCCATCGTGTATAAGCCTTCCGAGATCCCGAATGCCAGCGGCCCCAGCATCGCGGATCCGCGCAGCGGCGAGATCATGGAAAGCCACATCAACTGGTACCACAACGTAATGAAACTGGTGCATGACTGGTATTTCATCCAGACGGCTGCCATTGACCCGCGCGCCCGCAAAATGGAGTTCTCTGACGAACTCATGGGTGACTTGATCCGCTTTGTGTCTTCGCACGAGGTAGGCCACACCCTGGGTCTGCGCCACAACTACGGCTCTAGCTCAACGGTGCCCGTGGAGAACCTGCGCAACAAGAAATGGGTGGAAGAGCACGGCCACACGCCGTCTATCATGGACTACGCCCGCTTCAACTACGTGGCCCAGCCCGAGGACAACATCTCTCCCAAAGGCATTTACCCCAGAATTGGCGATTATGACCTGTGGGCCATTGAGTGGGGTTACCGCATGCTGCCCAACGCCAAAAGCGCCCAGGCCGAGATTCCAATGCTGAACAAGATGACGGTGGAGAAACTGAAAAACCGCCGCAACTGGTTCGGGACGGAGACCAACCCCGATGATCCGCATTCCCAGAACGAGGACCTGAGCGACAACGCCATGAAAGCCTCTGAGTACGGCATCAAAAACCTGCAGCGCATCCTGGCCAAGTTACCGGAGTGGACCAAAGCCGATAACGAAGGCTATGAAAACCTGGAGACTATGTACGGCCAGTTGACGACCCAGTACAACCGCTACATGGGCCACGTAGCCAAGAACATCGGCGGTATCTATGAGAACCCTAAAACCGTGGAGCAGGAAGGTGCGGTGTACGAGCGTACGCCAGCCGCCACGCAGAAAGAGGCCATGACGTTCCTGGACAAGCAGTTGTTCACCACTCCAACCTGGCTTTTGGCTCCTAACGTGCTCAACAACATCGGTACCAACCCCATGATTGTGGTGTCCCGGAGCCAGCAGACGGTGCTCAACCGCCTCATCAGCAACAGCACGTTGACTAAACTGATCGCCGGCGAAGCCATGGACGGCGCCAAAGCCTACAAGGTCACCGATTTCTTCAATGACATGAACAATTCCATCTTTAAGGAGGTAAAAAACAAACAAGCCATTGATGTGTACCGCCGGAACCTGCAGAAAATCTACGTGGAGCAACTGATTGACCTGGTGAAACCAGCCCCGGCCCCCACCGGCGCGGCCGCGCAGGCTGCCGCGGGCAGAGGCAGCTCCCGCCCTACCATGGACATTCAGCAAAGCGATGTTATTTCCGTGGCCAAAGCGGAGTTACGCAACATCAACAACCTGATCAAGGCCTCGGCGGCAGGGCAGTCAGATTCTCTGAGCAACTACCACCTGCTGGATCTTTCTGACCGGATCAACGAAGCCCTGAACCCGAGAAGCTAACCTTCTCCGGCTTTCCAACGCTAAAAAGCGGCACCCACCCGGTGCCGCTTTTTTCGTTTTAAGAACCTGCCTAGTGGGTTTTGAGGCCGTTTTCAGGAAAAGAGGCGTAAAACGGAGAACAATATTATAGCCTGTTTTTCGCGTTATAGCTACGATTCAAGCAGTGGAACGGTAGCTGAAAGTCGTTCCGGAGAGGGAGCTCCGAGAGTAACCCGTTTACTTCTAGGGCTTTGCTTTCGCTGCAGCGCGGCGCTTGTTTTCATGCAGGCGGAAGGGGAAACCTCCGGCGGGTTTCTGGCCTAATCTTTGAAATTGACAGGCAACATGAATGAGGTATTGAAAATGAAGAACACCCACAGATTTTTCCTGCTGCTTCCTTTTTGGTTTATTTCTTTGGCGGCGGTCGCCCAGAAGGAGGTCACTACCTGGTATTTCGGGAACAATGCCGGTTTGTCCTTCGCGGACCCGGCCAATCCGCAGCCGCTCAAAGACGGCAAGATGTTCTCGGAGGAAGGCTGCGCCGTGCTCTCTGATGCGCTGGGGAATCTCCTGTTTTACACCAACGGCATGCAGGTCTGGAACCGCAACAAGCAGATCATGGCCGGCGGCGATTCCCTGAAGGGCCATGAATCCTCCACCCAATCGGCGGTGATTGTGCCCAAACCCGGCTCGCAGCACCTGTACTATCTTTTCACCACCGATTTCCAGGGCCAGAGCCACGGGCTGCAGTACCATCTCATTGACCTGAGCCGGAACGGCGGCCTAGGCGAAGTGGTCTCCAGAAACAACCTCGTCTTCGCGCCCGTCACCGAGAAACTCACCGCCATCAGACACCGCAACGGCCGCGACTACTGGATCATCACCCACCGCTGGAACAGCTCGGCCTTCTATGCCTATTTGGTCAGCGCCGACGGCATCACCTTCAAACCCGTGGAAAGCCATCTGGGCAGCATTCACTCCGGCGACAACGGCGCCACCATTGGCTACATGAAAGCCTCGCCCAGCGGCGATAAACTAGCCGTGGCCACCTGGGCCGCCGTGAACAAGATTGAGGTCTTCAGTTTCAACAACGAAAACGGGAAACTAGCCATCGCCGTGGATCTGGGGAAGTTTGACGAAGCCTACGGCGTGGAATTCTCGCCCGATGGCACCAAGCTGTACGGGGGCAAAAATGGAATTGCCGGTGGCGAGGCCCGCATCTTCCAGTTCGATCTGGCCGCCGGCAGCCCAGATGCCATCATCCACTCGGGCAAACAAGTGGCCAAAAGTGTCAGCCGCAAGATTGGCGCCCTGCAACTCGGCCCCGATGGCCGCATTTACGTGGCCCGCAACAACAGCAACTGGCTGGGCGTCATCCGGAACCCCAACGGCCTGGGCGAATCCTGCGACTACAAAGACAGCGGCATCAACCTGGGCACCCAGAAAAGCGCCCTGGGCCTCCCCAACTTTCCGGCCTTCTACTTCCAGAACGTACAGCCTTCCACCACTGCGGTGCTGCCTTCTAACTAAGCTTTAAGGCTTCTTCGCATCTATTGTAATTCGCGCATTTATGTCGATACCTGATTGTCCCCCTTTGAAGGGGGTAGGGAGATGATGACGCATGCTGATAAAGGCATTGCAAGGGTTTTGTAGGGGCAATCCCTTGTGGTTGCCCTTGCGCGATAGAATAGCTATTGGCTTTTGAAACTACATGGTCATCCCCCTACCCCCTTCAAAGGGGGACGATATGCGTACTCATCACAGAAGTTTCACTCAGCTCTAGGCGCACCCGAATACACCTCCAGGACCTTCAACCCGCACCTGTTTACCACCTACTTTCCAGAAACCACACCCGAAGGCAGGACGATTTCCTATTTTTCGCGTACTTTTCAGAAAACAGCCCCAAAACGAGTGCCGAAACGATTCACCCCAGACGAGTACGCCGCCGGAGTTCTATCCGGGAACCGGGTACTCCTGAGCCGCGCCATCACGCTGGCGGAAAGTACCCTTCCTTCAGACCAGGCCCTGGCTCACGCGGTCATGGAACAGGTGCTGCCCCACGCGGGAAAGTCCATCCGGATAGGCATTACGGGGGTGCCGGGCGTGGGCAAGAGTACGTTTATTGAGGCTTTTGGCAATTACCTGCTGGAGCAGCACGGCAAGAAACTGGCGGTGCTGGCCATTGATCCCACCAGCCAACGCACAGGCGGCAGCATTCTGGGTGATAAAACCCGCATGGAAACGCTGTCGGCGAACCCCGGGGCCTACATCCGGCCCTCGCCGGCCGGTAAAACGCTGGGCGGTGTGGCCCGCAGTACCCGCGAGAGCATTCTCTTGTGTGAGGCCGCGGGCTTTGACGTGATCTTTGTGGAGACGGTGGGCGTAGGCCAGTCAGAGACGGCGGTGCACGAGATGGTGGACTTCTTTTTGCTGCTGATGCTGGCCGGGGCCGGTGACGAGTTGCAGGGCATCAAGAAAGGCATCATGGAAATGGCCGATGCCATTGCCATCACCAAAGCCGACGGCGCCAATCTCCACGCTGCCACCAGCGCCCAGGCCGAGTACCAGGGTGCGCTGCACCTTTTCCCGTTAGGTGCCTCCAAGTGGAGCCCCAAAGTAACGGTTTGCTCCGCCTATGAGAAGACGGGCTTGGCGCCCATCTGGGATGCAGTCACCGAGTACGTCACCCTGACGCAGCAGAACGGCTATTTTCTGCAACGGCGGCAAGAACAGAACCTGCACTGGCTTCGGCACAGCATCCGGCAGCAGCTGGAGGAACGGTTCTATCAACACCCAGCGGTGAAAGTCCAATGGGAAACGGTGTCGGGGCAAGTGACCCAGGGTCAGAAATCGCCGTTCGCCGCCGCCGCTGAGTTGTTTGACTTGCTGTCTTAGCTTTTCTGTTTTAAGGCTGTTTTCAGAAAACGGCTCAGAAATGACCGGGGCAACATTAGAAGAGAAAATCCTTGGCAGACAATTGCTTCGTAATGTTCTGTCGCCGGCCAAGGAAGAAATAAAAGCAAAAGGGAGAAAGTAGTGCACCTTCTCCCTTTTACATCTTTGACACCTCACTAGTAAGTCAGAAATCCCGGTTCGCGCCTAGAGTAGTTTGATTTCAAACTACTCTAGGCAACTGGTTCTTTCTGCTTCTCTTCCTGGAGTTCAGGTTCATCCCAGAAAGAGGAATAGGCCTCTTCTTCCCTATCTTCCTGCTTGGGAAATAACCGGTTGATGAAAGTTTCGCGCACTCTGCGGGACAAGTTGAAATAAGGAATCCAGATGGCCGCCGCAAACAAGGAGCGGGTGATGGAAGAATAGGCAGTGGTGACATCTCCCCCCAAAGCACTAACGGCGCATGCGTCTGCTATCATTCCGGCCAACGAAACCGCGTAGAAGATGGTGACCAACCGGGGCAAGCTGCTTCTTTTCTTGAAAAAGAGGGTGACAATTAAAACGGAGTAGCAGAAAAAGAAAACGTTGTACACGATGGTGAGCACCAGCACCCACAAGGCCACTGGGTTGTAGAGCGACGAGTCAGCGTCACCCAGTTTGTTCCAAATGTCAAGGCTGATCCATTCTCCCGTGGCAATTTCATACATCAACCGGAAAGGTGTCAGCACGAGCCCAAAGCCTACCAGGCCAAGCCAGCCGCCAATTTGGCGGGCATGGGTCTGGGTTACATCGGCGGGCGCCGGATCATACTGGTACAGCCGGTAGCCACCGTACCCGGCAACCCCCAAACACAACATGACCAGCACGAAAGACATCCAGTCTCCGTCCATTTTGATAGCCGATCCTGTGCCTGGTCCAGAATGGGTCAGTTCAAAGCCCATGCCGTCCTTGATCTTTTTGATGGCGGTGAAGTAGGCTTTCATTTCCTCAACCGACACATGATCTTTGAGCGTTTTGAAAGTAAAGTGTAACACAACCACTCTGTTTTGGGCATCATAAGTAGTGGTTTGCTTGTAGGAAAAGGCCTTGTTCTCTACTTCTACCTCGTCATCCTTGACGTTCCAGTTGCTGGGCACATGTATTTTGATGGTATGGTCATAGTCATACGGATACTCCAGGGCCAACGGGCTGTTTCTTATTCTGGTAGACGGCAGTTCAAGTTTGGAATACAGGGTTAAAGGCAAGATGCTGGCGGTCCAGAGATTCCCGTTGTCGCTGGTGCCCTCTTGCCAGAAATCGGCAATTTTGTAGTTTTCATACGTGGTAAACCGGTTGGCCGTGGCCTGGTCATTGACCAGCAGCTCCTGCTCGGTAGTTATGCCCGGGAAAGAACTGGCATAGAAGTTCAGGTAGCCTTTTTCAATCTCCTGATGACTATTGGCTGCATAATGTGACCTTATGTAATCTGCCTCATAGCCGGTATAATCAGTCTGCACATTGAAAAAGACCTCATCCTTCACGGCACCCAAAGTATACTCCTCCACTGATTTTATGGTGGCATTGGTGCTGACCGGAATATCAGTGAAGCCTTTGGTGCCCGGTTTTATGACTAACCCGGTCTCATACCTGGGGAAATAGATCTCGTCATAGGCCCCTTCCTGGTGCGAAATGGTGGCGTCATACCAAAGGCTTTTGGTTAACAGCTCTACTTTCACCACACAATGGTCAAACGAATAAGGACTAGGCAACTCCTGCTTTACAAACTGGCGCATGCCCGTATTGACCAGCACCGGATACGCCTTGATGTTCATCTGACCTAACATATAGCACAAGAGCCAGGCCTTGTCTTTGCAGTCGCCGTAGCGCTGTTCAAACACCTTGGCGGGGTCATTGGGCTGATAGCCATAGATGCCACCTTCGTTGCCCAGGTAGCGAACCTCGTTCTGCACAAACTTTAGAGCCGCCGCCAGACGCGCCTCGTCTGAGCCATCGGCCTGCTTGATCGCCGCTATGGTCTTTTCCAGCTCCTTGCTTTTACCCACCGGTTTGGTGTACAGGGTGAGCGCCCAATCATTCACTTGCGCCCAGGACGTAAACTCAGACAGCCACACGTAGGAATAAGGAACGTACCAGGAAGGAGTATTGTCCTCACTGGCATGCGCCGGCACCTGATCGGCTTTCCAGGTGTATTCCAGCACGTTTCCTAGCGGTTTCACCTGCATCTGCTGTTTGGTGTTGTACACCTTATGCTGCAACGGACGGTTAGCGGGTGCCAGCACCCGAACCAGAAGTTGGTCCAGGGCCTCTGGCGTACTAAACCGGAAAAACTCAGCATATTTGGGCTGAATGGGATTGAACCCCGTCACGGAGAAGGAATAATCAATCACATCTCCCACCCTGACATCGGCTAAGGTAAGGGTGGCGGTACGGTTGTTATTGTAGATGAAACGTTCCCGTTCGCTTTCCTCCTGCACCACCTTGAATTCAGAAGGGTTCAGTTTGTTCAGAGGTTTTCCGTTGCGGTAGATCATGACCCGGTGGAAAACCAGTTTCTGGTAATCTGGATCATAGCTGACCGCAATCTCAGACGCATACTGCACTCCCGCCTTGGTGGTGATTTTACGGGTATAATGACTGAAACTTGTTTCTTCCCCCACATGCACCTGGTTATCCTTTAAGATGATCAGGTACCCGTTGGAGCCTTCGTTTCTGGAAGTGGAGGGTTTATCCCGGAACTGAGTTTTCACGATCCAGCCGGGTTCCGGACCGGTGGCGACAGCTTTCGTAGCTGCATTTAGATGAAAGGAGAAAAAAATGCACAGGAGTACACCACACAGCCAACGCTTCATGATAGATTTAGTAAAAATATGAAATAGAGGATAGTTAGATTTGGAATAATAGAATGTACCGTTGATTAAAAATACAATTTTTCAGTCAATAAGCAGGAATATGCGAGAGATTTAGATAATTTTTCCCTGAACAGAAGAATAACAGCTCCAGGGTCTTTTAAGACAAGCAATCTCTTCAAGCTGAATAGTAAAAAACCGCTTTGCACCATTCTCAACGGGGCACAAAGCGGTTTTGCACTTTACGGAAGGCCATTTTCTGCTGCCTCAGGAGTAGGTGTCGGGCAAGGACCTTTTCCCGTTTTCCGGCCGAAAAACAGAAAATAGAAGCATTTTAACGCGCTGGTAATAGATTGACACTTATTACCAGTTGGAATAATGGGCTAACTTCTGGGGTGAAACTCCTGCATGATCTGTTTCAGGTAGTCGCGGTCCAGGTGGGTGTAGATCTCGGTGGTGGTGATGGATTCGTGGCCCAGCATCTCCTGCACGGCCCTCAGGTCGGCGCCGCCTTCAATGAGGTGGGTGGCGAACGAGTGGCGGAACGTGTGCGGACTGATGCTTTTCTGGAGCCCGGTCTTGGCGGCCAGGTCTTTGATGATGTTGAAGATCATGACGCGGCTGAGACTCGCGCCGCGGCGGTTGAGGAACACAAAATCCTCGTTGCCTTTTTTGATGACCTGGTGCCGCCGGACCCCGTCCAGATACAGCCGGATGTATTTCAGGGCGTCTTTCCCAATGGGCACCAGGCGTTCTCGGTTCCCTTTACCCGTTATCCGCAGGAAACCCAGATCTTCATACAAGTTGCTGATTTTCAATTCAATCAACTCCGTTACCCGCAACCCGGAACTGTAGAGGGTCTCCAGCATGGCCTTGTTGCGGGTACCCTCGGGGGTACTCACGTCAATGGCCTCAAAGAGGGTGACAATCTCGTCGTAACTCAGTACGTCTGGGAGTTTACGCTGCAGTTTGGGGGCTTCAATGGTCTCGGTGGGGTCGGCGTTCAGCTGGTCTTCCATGATCAGGAACTTGTAGAAAGCCCTGATGCCGGAGATGGTGCGGGCCTGTGAGTGGGCCGTCATCCCCAAGGAATTGATCCATTCCAGAAAGCCTCGCAAGTGATGGGCCTCCACCGCCAGCGGGCCCACTTTCTCATTGATGACTTCAAAATACTGCACCAGCTTACGTACATCCCGCAGATAGGCTTCTACAGAATGGCTGGACAAGGACTTCTCCAGTTGGAGATATCCTTTAAATTGGGTGAGACTAACAGACCACTTCATTGGGGGAGGTAAAGCATAAATATAGCTAATATAGATATAGAAGTGTTTTATATAGCCAATACTTTTTTAGCATTCTTTTCTAGCCGAAAAGCAGATTGTTACGCAAAGGTAGTTATTACGTACATTTGGGGGTGATCCGGCGGACTTTCCCAAAGGCCGCATAAGCCTGACTTACTATGAAGATTCTTATACTTAACGGTCCAAACCTCAACTTATTAGGTCGCCGTGAAAAATCTATCTATGGTTCCCGCTCTTTTGAAGACTATCTGGAGAAAGACCTCATTCCGGCGTTCTCTGGCATGGAGCTGGAATACTTCCAATCCAACACAGAAGGGGCGCTCATAGACAAACTGCACGAGGTGGGTTTCCACTACCAGGGCATTGTGTTCAACGCCGGGGCTTACACGCACTCCAGTCTGGCCCTGGCAGATGCCATTGCCGCCATTGAGACACCGGTGATTGAGGTGCACATCTCCAATGTGTTCGCGCGCGAAGCCACCCGGCACGTGACCTACATTGGCGGTCGCTGTGTGGGCAGCATCAGCGGATTTGGGTTAGAAAGCTATCGGCTTGCCTTGCAGTACTTTGAGCGGCAGAAGCCCAATAAGGTAGGATTTACCTACACCAAAGCGTAACCAGCAGACGTTTTTCACGTGTAGGTCATTTCAGTGGGGTGCCTGTCTGGCTCGTTTTTTGCCCGTTTTTGGAAAAACAGCCCTAAAACAGTTTCTCCCCTACCTGAGATGCCCCGTATTGTTTCCGCTTACCACGCGCTTCGTTCCACCACAACTACTCCTGCCCATGCTTAATTTCTATCCGGGTCCGTCCAAAGTCTACCCCGAGGTACGTGACTATCTGACCATGGCCTATGACGAAGGAATGCTCAGTATTCCGCACCGCGGCGAACGCTTTGTGCTGATGATGCGGGAGCTGGTGGCCCTGCTGCGCCTGAAACTGAACATTCCGCAGGACTACTTTATCTTTTTCACCTCCTCGGCCACCGAGTGCTGGGAGATTATCGCGCAGAGCCTCACGCCGCACAAAAGCCTACACCTCTACAATGGGGCGTTCGGGGAGAAGTGGTACGAGTACGCCAAGAAGTTGCGGCCCGACTGCTACGGACAGGCCTTCGGGCTGGAGGAAGTGCTGGACGTGCCCAACTTGCCGGTGGAAGACGACACCGACGTGATTTGCGTGACCCAGACCGAGACCTCCAATGCCACGCAGGTGAGCATGCACACGCTCCTGAAACTCCAGAACCAGTTCAAAGACCCACTGCTGGCTATAGACGCCACCTCCAGCATGGCCGGTCTCAACCTGAAATTCATCAGGGCCGATATCTGGTTCGCCTCAGTACAGAAGTGCTTTGGGTTACCGTCTGGCATGGGCATTCTGGTTTGCTCGCCGCGCACCATTCAGCGGGCCAAGGGCATCAATGACCGCAAGTACTACAACAGCCTGGTGTTCATGCACGAGAAAATGCTGAACTACCAGACTACCTTCACGCCCAACGTGCTCAACCTGTTCCTGCTCAAGAAAGTACTGGAGAAACGGCCCCTCATCAAGAACGTAGACCAGCTGCTCACCCAGCGGGCGCAGGAGCTGTACGCGTTCCTGGATGAACTCACCGACGTGGAAGTGCTGGTGGAGAACCCCGAGGTGCGCTCCCCTACCGTGCTTGCCGTCAAGGGCCCCGACCGCTGGGTGCAGGAAGCCAAACGGCTGGCCATCCTTCAGGGCATCACCCTGGGAAACGGTTACGGTGCCTGGGCCAAGACCACCTTCCGGATCGCTAACTTCCCGGCCATCGCGGATGCTGAATATGAAACGCTCCGCAATTTCATTTCCAACCATTATCACTAATTTCGCGGAACCAACCGTTTTACCGCGCCATGCCCCACTTCAGTTTCAAAGAGATTGTTTCCGTTAGCCTCATTCTTTTTGCCATCATTGATATTCTAGGATCCATTCCCATCATCATCCAGTTGCGCCAGCGCGAGGGAATCATCCAGTCTGAGAAGGCTACGTTGGTGGCGGGCATTCTCATGATTGTGTTCCTGTTTCTGGGCGACGGGATTCTGCGGCTCTTCGGAATTGATTTCGCGTCTTTCGCATTGGCAGGGGCCATCATCATTTTTCTGATGGGGATGGAGATGGTGCTGGGCATTCACCTGTTCCATTCCAACCCCGAGGTGAAAACCGGTTCCATTGTGCCGCTGGCTTTCCCCCTGATTGTGGGCGCGGGCACCATGACGACCCTCCTCTCGCTGCGGGCGGCCTACGCGTTGCCCAACGTACTGGTCGGCATTCTGCTGAACCTGCTGTTTGTGTACATCGTGCTCAAAAGCTCTAACTGGCTGGAGCGGAAACTGGGCCAGAACGGCACCGAGGTGCTCCGGAAGGTATTCGGGGTGATTCTGCTGGCCATCGCCATTAAGCTGTTCAAAACCCACGTGAGCATCTAACCCTGTTTAGGGCCTGTTTTTGTAAAAAAGCCCCAGAAACGGATAGCATCGCCTGCCTCACTTAAGCAACTTACCACAACCGGGCGTCATCTAAAGAGAAGACAACTTCTATTTCCGGCAGAGCAGCCAAAGCACCTAGCACCCAATTCCTCTTGAGGGGCTGGGATTCAACGCCACTCTCGGCTACGCGAAGTAACTCCCATGTTCTTCCCGCTTTGGGCCTGTTTTCCGGAAAACGGCCCCAAAGCGCAACATCTTCTATTGTCAACTCAGTACCGTAACGCCTCGCGGGCTGCGACAAAGACGCTGAGGACCAGTTCCAAGACACTAACCGGAGGATGCTCACCCCGAGGCTCTAAAATATTCTCACCCGATCATGCCCCCGCTTGCCCTAGTATGGGTAATTTTGCGCCAGACTAACCGCCTGCATTTTGATAGAAGTATTTACCGACGGTGCCTCCCGGGGCAATCCTGGCCCAGGGGGCTACGGCGTGATTCTCCGGTACGGGCCGCACGTGAAAGAAATTAGCGAGGGTTTCCGGAAAACCACCAACAACCGCATGGAGCTATTGGCCGTGATCGTAGCCCTGGAGTCCATCACCAAGCCCGGTATTCCGGTGACCATTTACTCCGACTCGAAATACGTGGTGGATGCCGTGGAGAAGAAATGGGTCTTCGGTTGGGAGAAGAAAGGCTTCACCGGCAAAGCCAACCCCGATCTGTGGCAGCGTTTCCTCAAAATCTACCGGAAACACCAGGTGCGCTTCGTGTGGGTACGCGGCCACGCCGGCCACGCCGAGAACGAGCGTTGCGACCAACTGGCCGTCGCCGCCGCCCTCCAACCCAACCTCCCCCCCGACAAAGGCTTTGAAGCGAATCCAACGGCTGGCTGATTAGGAAATGTGAAGATATGGAGATGTGCAGATGAAGCTCTCATGCTCAACCATCACCTTCCATTTTTGTATTTCACAATCCTCACATCTTCAAATCTCCCAATTACCTCATCTTCACATCTAGAAAAGTGGCCAACAACTATTTCCGGTTCAAGCAGTTCCTGATCAGGCAGGACCAGTGCGCGATGAAAGTCTGCACCGATTCCTGCGTGCTGGGGTCGGCGGCCGATGTTTCTGGTGCGCGGCGGGTGCTGGATATTGGGGCGGGAACGGGTTTGTTGAGTCTGATGGTGGCACAACGGGCACCGGAGGCTTTTCTGGAGGCCGTGGAGATTGACGCCGCCGCCGCCCGGCAGGCGCAGGAAAACATTGCGGCCAGTCCCTGGGCAGACCGCATCCAGTTGTTCTCGCTGAGTTTGCAGGCTTTTGAAGCCACCCAGCCTCAACCGTTCGAGGTGATCATCAGCAATCCGCCGTTTTTCCAAGCTTCCTTAAAATCAGCGGATGCGGCCAAAAACCAGGCGAAACACACGGAGACGCTTTCCTTCACAGAAATCCTTTCCTTCGCCCATCGGTTCCTGACGGCTGAGGGCCGGTTGCACATTCTGCTGCCGCCGCATGAAGCCAAGGTGTTTGCGCAGGAGGCGCACCAAAAAGGCTTTTTCACAAACCACATCCTCTGGCTGGAGGCAACCCCGCAGGGCAAACTGCTCCGGGCCATCCACACTTATTCCCGCAGGCCAAGCACAGTTACGGAAAGCGTTTTGGCCGTTCGGGAGAAAGACCACGCGTACACGGCCGCTTTCCGGGAGCTGCTGAAAGATTATTACCTCATCTTTTAGGCCTCTTTTCCGGAAAACGGGCTCAAAACAAACCTTACTCCTCGCGCTCAGTAAAGCAGATGCCGTACTGTTCCAGCTCCGCCAGAATAGGTTCGTACAGATCGGCTTGCAGAGGCACTACTACGCCTCGGGTGTGCAGTTTCCCTTCCAACAGGTGCTTGACGGCAATTCCCAGTGGTAAGCCCACCGTCTTGGCCATGGCCGTGTGCACCTTATCATCGCCCGTTACCACCAGGGAGGAAGTCAGTCTTTTCAGTTCTCCGTGGAGTTCGTACTCAAACTGATGCAGCATCACAATCATGTCTTTGTCGCCGGGGCTCAGTTTCCATTTCTGCACCAGCAGTTTCTCCAGCGCCTGCGCCGGGGTAGCCTGCTCCAGCCCGATGGGAACATCGTCCAGCAAACCGGTCCACTCCACCAGGCGCAGTTCCTCGGCCTCCGCGGAAAGCCCCACGTACGTTGCCACGCGCTCTTTTAAGGAAACTCCCGGAAGCGTGGCGGGTAAGAAACTTTCCACCAGTTGCCGGTAGGTCATGCGGTTCGCGTCTTCCAGCAGATAAGAATCATCGGTGAGGCCCAGTTGCACCAGCACCTGCCAGGCTTGGCAGTACCCGGGCCGCCGAAGCGTGCCGCGCAGCATGGTAGGAATGTCCTGCAAGCCGTAGGGCTCGCGGTACGAGAGCGAATCGCGGTTGGCGTACCCGTCAAAGGCCCCGAAACCCTCCACCTGAAACGCCTCGGTGCGCCGGAAGAGCTGCGGATACGGAATGTATTTGTTGGTGCCGTTCTCTATGTATTTGGCGGTCCCCTGCCCGGCCAGAATCACGTTGCGCGGGTTCCAGGTAAACTTGTAGTGCCATGGATTGTTGTCAGACTCCGGAGCCATGAGGCCGCCGGTGAAGGACTTAAACGAGGTGATGGTGCCGCCCTGCTCCTTGATCTGGTGAATAATGCGCATGGCAGACATATGGTCAATGCCGGGGTCCAGACCGCACTCCATCAGGAACGTCAGTCCTTTCGCTTGGGCTTCAGCGTGCAACTCCCTGATTTGCGGCGGTACGTACGAGGCCGTGACTAGGTGTTTGCCCAGCGCCAGACACGTTTGGGCGACCACCGGATGAAACATAGCCGGCAGCATGGAAATCACCACTTGGGCTGCGCCGATCTCCGCATTTCGCTGCGCCTCGTTCTGTACATCGAAATTAAAAGTGCGGGGCTGCGGATAGACCTGAACTTGCTCCGCGAGGTGATCTACGGACACATCCCCGATGGAAACCTCCCAGTTATAGGCAGTTGCGTTGGAAAGCAGGTACTGGATAAGCACGGTAGCGGAGCGGCCAGCGCCCAGGAGCAGGATCTTTTTCATAGCGGGAGAACAGATGGAACCCTTAAAATGGGCATTTTCTCTGGGCTAGGCAACCACTTCTTGGTTTTTCGGGCCAGCGTGTTAACTTTGACTCCCGTACGTGCTCGTGCGGAATCCGCACCCTATGATAGAACAAGTACAACACACCATTACCTATGAGGTAGTGTCTTCCCCCGATGAATTAACCCCTCAGGAACGGCAGGTCCTCCTCCTGGCCCAACAAGCCACCGACAAGGCGTACGCTCCCTATTCCAATTACCTGGTGGGTGCCGCTTTGCTCCTCTCGGATGGCAGCCTGCACCAGGGCACCAACCAGGAAAACGCCGCCTACCCCTCCGGTCTCTGCGCGGAACGCACCTTGCTGTTTGGCGTAGGCTCCAACCACCCTGATAAAAAGATGGAGATGATGGCGGTGACGGTACGCCGCAGAAACGAAACCCATTTCCTGAAAGCCTGTCCCTGCGGCGCTTGCCGACAGGTTATGGCCGAGTACCAAAACCGGCAGAACGCGCCTATCCGGCTCATCATGCAGGCCGAGGACGGAAAAATCACGCGCCTGAAATCGGTGGAGGATTTGCTGCCGTTTATGTTCACCAAAGATCAGCTCTGATTTGGCCGCCATTCATCGCACCATTTCCGTACCTCGCACGGCGCACCTCCACCAACTGGGCACGCTTTCCCCTGAGACCAGGCACCTATGGATCGTTCTGCACGGGTATGGGCAGTTGGCCCGCTATTTCATAAGGCATTTTGAGGGCATAACTGATGCGCAGACTGCCGTGCTGGCGCCGGAAGGCTTGTCAAGGTTTTACCTGGAGGGCTTCTCCGGCCGCGTAGGTGCCACCTGGATGACGAAAGAAGAACGCCTGCACGAGATCACCGATTATATAAACTATTTGAACCAGGTGCGGGAAATGGCCCTGAACGAGGCACCTGATGCGGAGTTGCACGTGCTGGGTTTCTCGCAGGGAGGTGCCACCGCCTGCCGCTGGCTGGCGCAGGCGCAATGGCCCATGAAGCAACTGGTGCTCTGGGCGGGCGTGTTCCCCGAGGACATGGAAATAACCTCGGCCAGCCGTACCCTTTCGCAAACCCATTTGACCTACGTCTATGGCCTGCAAGATCCCTTTGTAGCCGATGACAAGGTTCAGGCGCAACTCGTCCGGGTGGAAGCGGCCGGGCTGCACCCAGAGGTCATCACCTTTGCCGGAAAGCACGAACTAAACCAGGAAGTGTTGCGGCTACTCAAAAATCAAAGCTCGTCCTAACCCCGGTGCAGGGAACCGTTTTGGGCCTGTTTTCGCAAAACAAGGCTTAAAGTAACTTTCATCTAAACGGCGGAGCAGGGTCATTTCTCCCAGATGCCGGGCACCACAATTTCCAGCAGGTGCTGATCGGGGTCCCGGAAGTAGCAGGATTGGCGCGCGTGCGGCCAGGTCTGTTCGTGTTCAATGGGTACCTCGGCTTGCCGCAGCTTTTCCTTCCAGGCCTCGTACTCTTCGGCGTTACATTCAAATGCCAGGTGCAGCTGCCCCTGCCCGAAGTGCGGCGGCAGGTCTTTGCTTTCGCGGGTTTTCTGCGCATTGAAACACAGCAACACCGAGCTGCCCACCTGGAAGAACACATGCCGCCCGGCTACCTGGCCAATCACCGGCAAGTCCAGCACCTGGGTGTAGAACGCGGCGGTGCGGTCCAGGTCCTGCACGTAGAGACACGTTTCCTTTATTTGGGTAAATTCCATCGGGCTTCGTCTTTTCTCCTGCAACGGAAAAGCCAACGTGAAAGATGTTCGTTTTGGGCCTACTTTCGGCAAAACGGCCCCAAAACAGAAAGGCTCACCAGTGGTAACACCGGTGAGCCTTTCTGTTTTATTTAAGAGGCAGTTACTGTTTGTTGATGATGGTAGCCGATGCCTGGGCCGCGGGCAGAATCAGCACCTCGGCTAAGTTCACACGTTTGGGGCGGGTCACCATGAACAGAATCAGTTCTGCCAGGTCTTCGGCGAGCAGCGGTTCAAATCCTTTGTAGACGTTGGCGGCGCGTTCTTTGTCGCCTTTGAAGCGCACTTCTGAGAACTCGGTTTCCACCGCCCCGGGGTTGATCTCCGACACTTTTATGCCTTCGTGCACCAGGTCAATGCGCATGGCTTTGGAAAGCGCGTCTACGGCAAATTTGCTGGCGCAGTACACGTTTCCGTTGGCGTACACCTCTTTGCCCGCAATGGACCCAATGTTGATGATATGACCGGCTTTGCGCTCAATCATGATGGGGAGCACTTCTTTGGTCACGTACAGCAGGCCTTTCACGTTGATGTCCAGCATGGCTTCCCAATCATCCAGGTCGCCGCTTTGGAAAGGGGCCAGCCCGTGGGCGTTCCCGGCGTTGTTGACAAGCACCTCTATGCTGTGCCACTCGGCGGGCAGCCCTGCAATGGCAGCCCGCACGGCTTCTTTGTCGCGCACGTCAAATTCCAGCGGGTAAATGTTTTCTGCGCCAAACTGTTGCACCAGTTCCTGGAGACGCTCCGTGCGACGGCCGGTGGCGATGATCTTGAATCCATTTTGCGCCAGGCTAACGGCGGTGGCCCTACCAATACCGGAGGTGGCTCCGGTCACCAAGGCAATCTTTTGGTTCATACGCGACTTATTCAAAGTTGAGGTACAGGGTGATGGTGTTGGTGTTCAGCTGTTGGATGCTGTTGTTGAAGACGCTGTTGGTGGGTTTGTGCAGGTTGCCAATGCCCCTGGAAAACCGGATCTCCGGCGCAAACTTGAAAAACGGGTAAAACATATCCAGCCCTACGCCATACTCAATGGCGAAATCCATGTTCTTGACTTGCAGGATGTCGTTCCCTTTCTTCATGCCGCCCACGACCAGCGAGGGCTTCACGCCCGCAACAAAATACATCTGCGTGTTCTTGCGCCGCTTGGACTCATACTTCACTAGCAAAGGCAGTTCCCCGGCAAAGGTGTTGATCTCCTGGTTGATTTCGCCCCCGGCGGTGTTGTCATCGGCGGGCACGCCTTTGTACTCAATGATCCGGCTGTGGTAGCCCACGCCCGGCTGCGCCCGCAACGAGAAGTTGGGAGAAAGCCGGTAAGACGTAATGAAGTTGACGTTGAACCCGATGCCGGTCTTCTCATTCATGGAAAACTCAGGCTCAGATTTCATCAGGTCTACATAGTACTGCGAATGCTCCAGCTGGTACCAAGAGGCGTTCAACCCCAGAGAGAAACCCCAGCGCAGCTTTTTGTACTCATAGCCGGGCAGGTTCTCGCCTTTGAGCTTGCCTTGCGCCGTGGCGTGCTGGCCTGCGCCCAGCAGCAGCAGAAATAAGAAAACGGTTATTTTGTTCCGGTGTAAATGGAGCTGATGCCGAAGGTAAGTGAATGCCATTTTGTGTTTTTAAAGCCGATTCTCTGGAAAATGCTCAGGAAGTTATTGCCATCCGGGAACGCCTGCACAGACTCGGGCAGGTACGTGTAGGCGGAATTGTCTTTTGAGATCAGTTTCCCGAAAACGGGTAAAATATGTTTGAAGTAAAAATTGTATCCTTGTTTCATGGGGAACGCCTGCGGCTTGGAGAATTCCAGAATCACCACCATGCCGCCCGGCTTCAGCACCCGCAGCATCTCCGAGAGGCCTTTCTCCAGGTTCTCGAAATTACGCACTCCAAAGGCCACCGTGATGGCGTCAAAATGATTGTCAGGGAACTGGATATTCTCTGAATCGCCCAGGTGCAACTGAACCAGATGGCTTAACCCGCGCTTGTTGATTTTTTCGCGGCCTACCTCCAGCATGCCCTCGGAGATATCAATCCCGATGATCTGTTTGGGCTGGAGGCGCAACGTTTCCAGGGCGAAATCGCCGGTTCCGGTGGCAATATCCAGCACCATTTGCGGCTTGATGGGCTCCAGCAGCTTCACCGCTTTTTTGCGCCAGTAAATGTCTACTCCTGCGCTGAGGAAATGGTTCAGAAAATCATAGCGTTTGGCAATGCTGTTGAACATCTGCGCCACCTGCGTTTTCTTACCTTCTTCCTGGTCTTTGTACGGAACTACTGACATGCACTACGTTTATGTTAAGGGGGCAAAGCTACTATGCATAAACTAGATTTCCTCCATTATGTTGCCCGGTGCCCTCCTATAAATAACAGCGCCCCGGCCAAATGACCGGGGCGCTGTTTCTTTGCCGTTTTCCAAAAAGGAACGCGAAAACGGGTTCTCTTATTGTTCTGCGTTTTTGATCACGTTGAACTCAGTGCGGCGGTTCAACTGCATGTTCTCAGGAGAGGTGTTCGGGGCAGCCGGACGACGCTCACCGTAAGAAACCGTGATGAGGCGGTTGCTAGGGATACCTTGCTGTAACAGGTAGTTGTAAGCAGCCATGGCGCGGTTCTCACCCAAGGTCACGTTGTACTCGTCTGAGGCACGTGAATCTGTGTGACCGTCAATGGAGATACGCAGGTTTGGATTAGCTTTCATTACTCGTACAATGTTGTCCAGCTCAGAGATAGACTCAGGACGCAGGTTGTACTTGTCTGTGTCATAGTAGATGCGTTTGAAGGCGTACGCGCCGGTGCCAATACCAGTGGTATCTTCAAAGGCAATGTAGAAGTCTTTCTCAAAGGTAGTGGTGTCGTTCAAAGACATAGGCACTTCATATTGCTCTGTGGCAATGGTTTTGCCGTCTTTAGACAAGGTCACTTGGTACGGACGCGCTGAAAGCACAGACACCTGGTAGTTTCCTGAATCTGGCTTGGTCACATCACGATACTCCAGTGGCGTGTTGTTGGCTGCTTTACCGGAGAATACCAGTTCTACGCCGGGGATGATGGTTGAATCACGCAGGCTGTATACATGGCCACGCACGTTGGCGTTCCGGATGTAGTTGATGGTGTAGATGTCTTTTTCGCCGTAACCACCCATGCGGTAAGAAGAAAGGTAGGCGTAAGAACCATCTGGGCTCAAGCGGTAGTACGTATCGTCATCAGGCGTGTTCACAGGGTAGCCCATGTTCACTGGTCTGCTCCAACGGCGGGCCACGGTATCAAAGCTCATGGTGAAGATGTCATAACCACCCATGGTAGAGTGACCGCGTGAGCTGAAATACATGGTTAAACCATCTGGCGTGAAGTACGGGCTGTCTTCATCGTAAGGCGTGTTCACACCGTTCCCGAAGTTCTTAGGCTCACCCCACTCGCCGTTTGGCTGACGCTTCGCGTAGTAGATATCCAGGTCACCGTTTTGTGAGTACTGGCTCGTAGAGAAATAAAGGGTAGAACCGTCTCTAGAGATGAAGGCATCAGATTCAAAGCCTTTGGTGTTGATGTTCTTGCCTAATTTTTGCGGCTGTCCCCAGTCACCACCGTCGCGGCTGGTCATGAAGATATCACCACCTTCGTCCTGGCGGTACATCAACAGTTTGCTGTCGTTGTCAAATAACTGAATGGAAGCATCGTGGCCGGTACCGTTCAAACGTCCGCTCAAAGACTTAGGGGTTTCCCACTGATCAATACCTAAACGGCGGGTCTCGAAGATATCCTCAAAGTACTCACCGTCTTCTGCTTCTTTTCCGCCGGTCACCCCCGCGCTGCGGGACGTGAACAACAGGTAGTTGTCATCAGAAGAAATAACGGGGCTGTGCTCAGAGTACGGGGTGTTTACCGTTGGCCCCAGGTTTTTCACGAAGATGTCTTTGGGGTTGGCTACTTCTTTTTTGGCGTTACGGGCGTGCTGCAACAAAAGAGCAGCCTGCTCTTTTCCCTCGTCGTCACGCTTGCCCAGGGTAGCCTGGTACGCCTGCGCGTTTTTGATGGCGTTGTCAAACTCATAGTTCACAAGATCTACTCTACCTAACCAATACAGAACATCATCCCCAACTTTGGGCTTCATTCTGTATGCTTTGTAGATGTACTCGCTTGCTTTCTCCTTGTCAAAGGCAATGTAGCTGATACCCGCCCGATACATGGCCTTCGCATTATCCGGATCACGTTCCAGGGCGCGCTCATAGTACGGTAATGCCGCCCGGAAATTGGCTTGGTTGAACATTTTATCTCCACTCCGGATAAGCTTACGGGTACTCTGGGCCATGACCGTGGAAGCCATGATAAACAGTGTCAGAAAAAGGAAAGATGTTCTAAACAACCGCTTGTCTAAGTGATTCATAGTGTAAAGGTTTAGGTATAGTAGCTACTTATTAGGCGCAAAAATGGAAAAATTGTTTTGGGTGGGCATCTGGTTAGCTTCTCTTCTATTGATGGCGGAGGACTAAGGGAACCACAATAATATTCAAAAATCTAAGAAATTAAACCCCTGTTTCTAAATTATTTTAAGGCTATTATTAGTAAAGTGCCGCAATATATAGAAAATCTATCTTACCTGATAATCATATCCGCTGCACTTGTCAGCCCTACGATACTGCGATTTGTGTCAAATGGTTACTATTTCTCATAAAATATCCTCTTAATTCCGGCTATTGTGAGATTCTGAAGGGTTTAGCGGTTTATTTGATACCTTTGCAATTATTAATAAACGTACAAAGTAATTATGGTCATTAAAGATGCGAAGTTCATTACCAGCAACACCCGTGCTGACTTATGTCCGCAGACAGACCTGCCGGAATATGCGTTTATTGGGCGTTCTAACGTGGGCAAGTCATCGCTCATCAACATGCTCACCAACCGGCTTAAATTAGCCAAGACTTCCTCTTTCCCGGGCAAGACCCAGCTGATCAACCACTTCCTCATCAATGATGATTGGTACCTGGTGGATTTACCAGGCTACGGCTGGGCCAAGGTGAGCAAAGACTCCCGGGAGGCCTGGCGGAAGATGATTCTTTACTACATGAAGAACCGCCCCAACCTGGCCTGCGTGTTCGTGCTGCTTGACTCCCGCCTCCCACCCCAGAAAGCAGACCTGGAATTTATGGAACTTCTGGGAACCATGGGGGTGCCTTTTGTGCTTATCTTCACGAAAACAGACAAGCAGTCTGGCACGAAAACTGATATGAACATTGCGCTCTACCTTAAGACGCTGAAGGAAACCTGGGAAGAGTTGCCGATGTACATGAAGAGCTCCTCCAGCACCAAGGAAGGACGGGAAGAAATTCTTCAGTTCATCAGTGACGTGAACCAGCGGTATCATGAAGAGCGTCAGGGCTGAGTGCTGTTTAAAGCCTAATTTTTAAAAGATGAACGTAAAACACATTTTCGTAGCTGCTCTCTTCGCGTTGGTAACGTCTGGGGCTTTTGCCCAGACCGCGAAACCAGCCGCAGCCGCCCAAACCGGCAAACTACCCGTAGCGGAGCACTATGCCGGCGGCCAGGACTCACTGGTGGCGCATCTGCAGCGCAGCATCCAGTATCCGGCCATGGCCAAGCGCAACCGGGTCATGGGAACCTGCATCATCCATTTCACCCTGAGCGAGGACGGAGTCATCAGCAATGCCAAAATTCTCAAGGAAGTGGGCGGCGGCACTGGCCAGGAAGCGTTACGGGTGGTAAAACTGCTCAAATTCAAAGCTCCCGGGTATAGCCAGGAATACAGCGTGCCCGTCAGCTTCAAACTATAATCATTCATCCTAAACCAACCTACCTCTATGCCATTTGACCTGAAAGAGATCGCTTCTATTTCTGGTATGCCGGGCCTCTACAAGATTGTAGCGCCTACCCGCAATGGAATCATTGTTGAAAGCCTCACCGAAAAACCAGCCCGGAGCGTAGCCCAAGCCCGTAACCGGGTATCTATTCTGCAGGAGATCTCTATGTACACCAATGATGAGGAACACACCGTTCCGTTGGCCGAGATCTTTGACAGAATCAGAAACCAGTACGGCGCTGACCTGCCGGTGAACGGCAAGTCCAGCACCCAGGAACTCTCCTCTTTCCTGGAATCGGTGCTGCCCGACTATGACCAGGAGCGGGTGTATGCCTCAGACATGAAGAAGCTGGTTCAATGGTACCAGATCGTAAACCAGTTCGTGCCTTACGCAGAAGCCGCCTCAGACACGGCTACCGCTGACGCAAGCCAGGAAGACGAAACCCCATCGGCTTCTGCCGAATAAACAGCGGCTCTCTTCTTAACCGAAACAGCCCTACGCACCGCGGCCCCTGTCATTTGGCAGGGGCCGCGGTGCGTAGGGCTGTTTTATTTTTCGTTTTCTGAAATTAGCTCAGCAACATGGAAGCCCTCACCGGTCTTTCGCGGGCCACCAGCAGGTTCTCCACCTCGTCTACCATGTCTTTGGAGCCGATGTAGAACGTGCAGCGCTGGTGCAGCTCAGAAGGCTGAATCTCCAGAATGCGGTGGCGCCCGTCAGAGGCTTTCCCGCCGGCCTGCTCCACAATGAAAGCCAGAGCGTTGCACTCATACAACAACCGCAGTTTACCGCCCGGTGATTTCAGGGTGTTGGGGTACATGTAGATGCCGCCTTTCATTAGGTTGCGGTGGAAATCTGCCACCAGCGAGCCAATGTACCGCGCGGCATAGTTCCGCACGCGGCAAAGCTCCACGTAATGCTTGATGCTCTCGGGGAAGTGGTTGAACCCGCCTTCGTTCACCGAGTAGATGTTGCCATTCTGGGGCGTGGTAATGTTGGGATGCGACAGGAAGAATTCCCCCAGGGAGATCTCGTACGTAAACCCGTTCACGCCGCAGCCGGTGGTATACACCAGCATGGTGCTGGAACCGTAGATCACGTAACCGGCGGCTACCTGCTCGGTGCCCTTCTGGTAGAAATCATCAATGGTGGCCTCGGTGCCCAGTTCAGAGACGCGGCGGTAGATGGAAAAGATAGTCCCGATGGACACGTTCACGTCTATGTTGGAAGAACCATCCAGTGGATCAATGGCCACAATGTATTTTCCGTTTTTATTTCCGGTATGGATCACGTCCTCTTCCTCCTCAGAAATAATGGCGCAGACCTCGCCTCCGTTGCGCAGAGCGCGTATGAAGCGGATATTGGCCACTACGTCCAGCTTCTGCTGATCTTCTCCCTGCACGTTCTGCTTGCCGTAAGCACCGCCTATATCAGTGAGACCTGCATGGTTAATGGCGCGGTTTACTATTTTTGCCGCCAGGGCTATGTCGCGGAGCAATTGAGACAATTCACCAGTGGCATAAGGGAAATCCTCTTGCTTGCGCATGATGAATCGGTCAAGCGTAGTGCCAACGGGCAGGGCCAGGTTTTCTTTAAGTGTCATAGGATTAAGGTGGATTGGTGAACGGATAGTTTTCTGATAGCTTACTTATATAATTACAAAAATATCAAATTATCCGATATATCATACGGATATTTTGACAATATCTCAAATTAACAGACCTTAAATGAGAGTTTATAAATTTGGAGGGGCATCCGTGAAAAATGCGGAAGCTTTCAGGAACGTACTTCGCATTCTTACCCTGCTACCCGCCTCTGAGAAACCGGTGGTAGTGGTTTCTGCCATGGGCAAGACCACCAATGCCCTGGAACAGATGTTCGGCCAGGCCTACCGGAAAGAGGATTACACCCAAACCCTGCAGGAAATGCAACGCTACCATGAGGCGGTGGTGCAGGAACTCTTCCCAGCCCAGGACCACCCGGTGTACGCCGCGCTACAGCAACAATTCACGTATCTGCAGGACACGTTAACAGCCGTGGAGCCAACGCAGTTTGACCGGCAGTATGACCAGATCATCAGCGTGGGCGAACTGCTTTCCAGCCTCATTCTGCACCATTTCCTGTGTAGCCAGGGCTTTGACAACCATTGGCTCGATTGCCGCGAATACCTGCGCACCGATGACACCTGGCGCGAAGGCCGTTTGGATTGGGACGTCACCCAACAACAGATCCAACGCGACCTCCCGGCCATTCTGGAGAAGAAACCCATCATCACGCAAGGCTTCATCGGCCGGACGGCCGATGGGGCCACCACCACCCTGGGCCGGGAAGGCTCTGATTTCAGCGCGGCCATTTTCGCCTACTGCCTGGAGGCCGAGTCACTCACCATCTGGAAAGACGTTCCGGGTCTGCTCAACGCCGATCCCAAACTCTTCCAGGACACTGTGAGGTACGAGGAGATTGCGTACCAGGAGGCCATTGAAATGGCGTACTACGGAGCGTCGGTCATCCACCCCAAAACGGTGCAGCCTTTGGCCCAGAAGTGCATTCCGCTGTACGTGAAATCGTTCCTGCACCCGGAGCAGCCGGGCACCGTGATCCGCAACTGCCAGCACGACCGCATCGCGCCCTCGTTTATCCTGAAACAGAACCAGTGCCTGCTCTCCTTCCATACCAAAGACTTCGGGTTCATCTCTGAGCAACACCTGAGTTCCATTTTCCAGGCCTTGAGCAAGCACCGTCTCAAGATCAACCTCATGCAGAATTCCGCCATCTCCTTCTCCACCTGCGTAGACGCCGATGCGCCCAAAGTAGAGGCCCTGAAGGAGGAACTAACCCAGGAGTTTGTCATTCTCTACAACCAGCCGCTGCACCTGTTCACCATCAAAAACTATGACCAGGCCAGCCTGGACAGATTAACCACCGGCAAGGAGATTCTGCTGGAGCAGCGCAGCCGCCAGACCTTCCAGTTTATCTGCCGGCCCACCCAAAACTTCCCGCATTAAAACACGGAGAAACAGCTGATGTAACGGGTTTCATTTCGGGGCTGTTTTCGCGAAAACAGCCCCGAAACACCTGATCCTCAACGAGTAGCCAAAGCTCCGGATCTAGCTTTTCAGCAAGAAAACAGAATTGGATTATTTCTTTTCCCGCAGCCTCGGTTTCCCGCAGGTTACCGCGCCCGCGGAAGAGTTTACAGACACATTTCCTTTCCTTATTGCAGGGTAAAACGCCACCTGTTACCTTTGCGCCCACAATGCGTGGGCACGCGAATGGAAACGCCAAAGCATTTTTCTTACAGACACATTTAACATTACTTTTTAACAATGGCAGTATTAGTAGGTAAAAAAGCACCGTCTTTTAAAGCTACCGCAGTAGTAGATTTAGAATTTGAAGAGGATTTTTCTTTAGACCAATACATTGGAAAGCAACACGTTGTGTTCTTCTTCTACCCAATGGATTTTACCTTTGTATGCCCTACTGAGATCATCGCGTTTCAGGACCGTTTAGAGGAATTCAAGCGTAAAAACGTAGCCGTGGTAGGTTGCTCTACAGACACGCACCAGTCGCACTGGGCCTGGTTGAACACTCCGCGCGAAAGAGGCGGTATTGAAGGCGTAACGTACCCACTGGTAGCCGATGCCACCAAAACCATCTCCTCTAACTATGATGTGTTGGCCGGTCACTATGACTACAACGAAGAAGGTGAAATGATCTTCGTGGGTGAGCCGGTGGCGTACCGCGGTCTGTTCCTGATCGACAAGCAAGGCATAGTGCGTCACCAGGTGGTGAACGACATGCCCCTGGGCCGCAGCATTGACGAAGCCCTGAGAATGGTAGACGCCCTGCAGTATTTCGAGGAGAAAGGCGAAGTTTGCCCGGCTAACTGGGAAGAAGGACAAGAAGGCATGGAAGCTACCCACGAGGGTGTAGCCAGCTACCTTTCCGGCAACTAAGCTTTTAGAGAATAGCTCGTTACCAAAAAGCTCCCGTGTAAAGCGGGAGCTTTTTTTATTGCCCCGGTGAAGTTCACCAAGCCGTTATTCGGCTTTGAAGGCAAGCGAGTCCCAATCTTCCGTTTTAAGGCCCTTTTGGTGAAAACAAGCTTAAAACATACGTAGCTGCCGGAGGGAGTTGATCAGCTGCCCAGTTAAGTTGGGTGCATTTTTCCCGCTCAAAGTACGCCTTCTTGGCAATTACCCTGTATCTTTACTTGACAGGCAACTCAGACAAGGAAGACGGATCAGTGATTTCTCACTGTTTGCAGGATTATAAAACCGTTACGTGATGTCAAAGATTCTATACGAAGTTGGAGTTCGGGCTTACGGGATGGGCGTGCGCTTGGCCGCTCCTTTTCTCCCCAAAGCGGCCCAGTGGGTAAACGGACGGAAAGAGATTTTTGAGGAAATCCGCAGCAAGCTGCAGGCCAACACGGCTCCCTTGGCCTGGTTTCACTGCGCCAGCCTGGGCGAGTTTGAGCAGGGCCGTCCGCTCATAGAGGCTTTCAAACAGCGCTTCCCCGGCTACAAGATCGTGCTCACGTTCTTCTCCCCCTCCGGCTATGAAGTCCGGAAGAACTACACCGGTGCCGATTTTATCTTCTACCTGCCGCTGGACACTGCCCATAACGCACACCAGTTTCTGTCGTTGGTGAACCCCGTGCTGGCCGTTTTCGTGAAGTACGAGTTTTGGCATCATTACACCAAAGCCCTCCGGAAACGCCACATCCCGCTATTCTCGGTATCGGCGCTGTTCCGGCCCAACCAGATTTATTTCCGGAAGAAAGGCGGCTTCTACCGCCGTATTCTGGAGCGATTTACCCATATCTACACCCAAAACGCCGAATCGGCGCAGTTACTGGCGAGCATCAATTTCACCAAAGTGAGCACCGCCGGCGATACGCGCGTGGACCGGGTGCTGCAAACGGCCGCCAACGTGGTGCCTATTCCCCTCGCTGAGGCGTTCAAAGACAACGCGCCCACCATGGTGATTGGCAGCAGCTGGCCCGAAGATTTGCAGGTGCTCCTCCCCTTTATGCAGGAACAGGTGCCGCAGCTCAAGTTCATTCTGGCCCCGCACGAGATCAAAGACAAGGAATTAAGCGAGATTGAGGAACAGTTTCCCGGCCAGGTTATCCGGTTTTCTAAAGCCGATGCCGCCACCGTGGCCACGTACCGCATTCTGCTCATCGACAATATTGGCATGCTCTCCAGCCTCTACCAGTACGCCGATTACGCCTACGTGGGCGGGGCGTTCGGGAAGGGGCTGCACAACACGCTGGAGCCTGCCGCTTTCGGGCCACCTATCTTTTTCGGGCCCAAATACGCCAAGTTCCAGGAGGCGAAAGACCTGGTGGATGCCCAGGCCGCGTTCTGCGTAAAATCCACCCAGGAGCTGAATAAGAAGTTTCTGGCCGTGCACGGCAACCCTGCGGCGCTGCAAAAAATCAGGGCAACTACCCAAGCCTACCTCCAGAAACAGGCCGGCGCCACGGACCGTATCTTAACTTCGTTGGAATATTGGTTACCTTCGCGCCAGGTATGACAGGCACAGTAGTAAAATCGACGGGTTCTTGGTATTTGGTGCGCGACCACGCAGATGGCTTGCTGCACAAATGCCGCCTGCGCGGGAAGTTCAAAAACAAAGGCTTAAAGGTAAGCAACCCCATTGCCGTAGGCGATGAAGTGACCATGGAACCCGAGGGCGGTGAAAACCAGGGCGTGATCACGGACATCAAACTGCGGCGTAACTACATCATCCGAAAATCTACGCACAAGGCGCACCACGCGCACATTGTGGCCTCCAACCTGGACCAGGCTTTTCTGGTGGTGACGCTGGTCTCGCCGCGTACGTCCTTCGGGTTCATTGACCGTTTTCTGGTCACCGCCGAGGCCTATGACATTCCGGCCACGCTGCTCTTCAACAAACTGGATTTGTATGACGAAGATGCGCTGGGCTACATGAAACAGGTGATGCAGCTTTACAGCCAGATCGGGTACCCGTGTTATCCGCTCTCGGCGCATACCGGCGAGGGCTTGCCGCAGGTGCAGGAATTGCTGGCCCAGAAAGTCTCGTTGTTCACCGGCCACTCCGGCGTGGGCAAAAGCACCCTAGTGAACGCCCTGGTGCCCGACCTAGACATCAAAACCTCCGAGATCTCGGCGTTTTCAGACAAAGGCGTGCACACCACCACCTTCGCGGAGATGTTTGAGGTGGAGCCCGGCACGTATCTCATTGACACGCCCGGCATCAAAGAACTGGGCGTGGTGGAGATGAAGCGCGAGGAGATTGCCCATTATTTCCCCGAGATGCGCGAACGCCTGAACAAGTGCAAATACGATAACTGCATTCACGTGAAGGAGCCAGGCTGCGCCGTGCAGGAAGCCGTCAAGAAAGGCAAAATCGCGCTGCCGCGCTACGAAAGCTACCTGAGTCTGCTGCAGGACGAGGACACGCACCGGTAACAGGAGTTCTGAGTTCTGAGTCTGTAGTCCTGAGTCTTAAAAGCGGTGGCGAAACGCTGAAGCCCTTGCTTAAAGCAGAAGGCTAAAGATTGGTTTTGGGGCTGCTTTTACGAAAACAGGTCCAAAACGGAATGAAACGGGAAAGCGGGCACCAAGCCACACATTCTAAAATTACGTACCTTTGTCAGAACTTACGTGTACCCGTACGGGTAAATAGCACATAAGCACATTCATCAATTAGCACATTAAACAATGAAAACCGCAGAAATCCATACCCCCAAGGGTGTCATGAAAGTAGAATTCTACGAGAACGATGCGCCTAAAACTGTTGAGAACTTCACCAAACTGGCCAAAGAAGGCTTCTATGACGGCCTTGCCTTCCACCGCGTACTGCCTGATTTCGTGATTCAGGGTGGTTGCCCTAACTCCCGCGAGGGCTCCAAAGGCATGGCCGGCACCGGCGGACCTGGTTACAAAATTGACTGCGAGTTAACCGGCGGCAACCAGTACCACGACCGTGGCGTGTTGTCTATGGCGCACGCGGGCCGCAACACCGGCGGATCTCAGTTCTTCATCTGCCACAGCCGCAACAACACCGCCCACCTGGACCGTAACCACACCTGCTTCGGGAAAGTGGTAGAAGGCCTGGACGTGATCGATGACATCCGCCAAGGCGATAGAATCGAGAAAATCGTGGTTAACGAGGAATAATCTTTTAATTGCTGATTGTTGATTGCTGATTGTTTTGATAATCAACAATCAGCAATTAACAATCAGCAATCTTTAAAACTCCGTTTTGGGGCTGTTTTCTGGAAACGGCCCCAAAACGGAGTTTTTTCTTAAACGCCGATATGGCTGAGCACGAAGGCTGTCAAGAAACCTAGCACGGTGATGAGGCCGGTGAAATCATGGGTCACTTCAAAGGCCTCGGGAATCATGGTATCGGTGATCATGGCCAGAATGGCACCGGCGGCCAGGGCAGTGGTGGCAGCAATTACGCCCGCCGGAAGCCCGCTGAAGACCGTGTAGCCCAGCAGCGCCGCCACGCCAGAGAGCAACGCTATGCCGCCCCAGACGCCAAAGATGTAGGCTTTGGACCGTTGCGCCTTTTTCATGCCCACGGCGCTGGAAAGCCCCTCCGGAACATTGGACAGAAATACCGCCGCCACTACCGCCAGACTCACCTTGCTGCCCGAGATCATGCTGATGCCTATGGCGATGGACTCCGGGATACCGTCAATCAGCGCCCCGATAGCCAGCGCCAGGCCGCTGCCCTCCTCCTCGGCCTCCGAGACCTGCTGCTCGCCGGAGCGTTTCCGGTGGCGGGCACCCTGCTTTTTCAGGATCCAGTTTGCGCCCGTGTACACCAATGCTCCCGCCAGAAACCCGATGGCGGTCGCCGCAAAACCTCCGGTCTCAAAGGCTTCCTCCATGAGGTCAAACGCCAGCGCCGAGATCAACACGCCCGCGCCAAAGGCCATGACGCTGGAAGAAACCCGCACGCTCACCTTCGCGAAATACCCAATGGCTGCGCCGATGAGCAGGGCCGCACCGCCCAATAGACCCCACAAAGTAGCCTGTAACCAGATCGGCATGAGTTCTCTTTTTGACTTCACAAAATGCCCCCTGTACCGGCTGGCTTAGTTTCCTACGGGTGAGCACCCGGTTAGTTCACGTGAAACAGGCCCGCCGCTTTTATCTAGAGAACACTGCCAGCACATAACCCTACCTGCTAAAAAGGCAGAAAGCCGAAGCATGGGTTGCCTCGGCTTTCTGCCTTTCTTGTTTTGGATCTGTTTTCAGGAAAACGGCTTAAAAACGCTTGTTGTCCTCGTCCTCATCGTCGTCATCATCGCTCAGGGAGAATCCGCCGCCGGAGAACATGCTGCTGAGCAGGTCTTTGAACTGCAGACCGGCGGTGAGGCGGTTACGGGAAATGAGGCTGTACTCGGCTAAACCGTGCAGGCAGAACTCCATCCAGAACAAATGCTCGGCTTCGCCTTTGGCGTTCGGCTGGAATTTGTCCACCACGTCAGAGAGGCCCGGCACCTGGTTGAGCACGCGCTTGTACTCGGCATCAGAGGCATCGTTGAGCAGATCCAGCGTGTGTCCGTCTGAGAACCAGCCACTCACTTTCTTGTACGGGTCTTTGTCTTTCTGCTTTTTGAACTTGTCTGGGTCTGGGAAGTAGTTGAGGAACTGCGTCCGGATGGCTTTGCCCATCAGGCGGTAGGCCACGCCACCCGCTCCCTCCTGCTCGCCCTCGTACACCAGTTCCACCTTGCCCGTTACGGCCGGAACCGCCGCCAGGAAATCAGCGATGCGCACGTGGGTGCTGGCTTCGGCGTTGAGCAGCACGCGCCGCTCGGCGGCACTGATCACGCTCTCATAGGCCGAGATGGTCAAACGCGCCGAAACGCCGCTTTTGGCGTCTACGTACTCGCTCTCGCGGGCCTCAAAGGCGATCTGCTCCACCAGGTCATGGATGAGTTCGTGGCCTTTCACGCGCTCCTGCTGCGCATTGGTGATGCGCGCCTCCTGCTTGGTGATGTTCTTGCCTATCTCAATGGACTTAGGATAGTGCGTGATGATCTGGGAGTCAATGCGGTCTTTGAGCGGCGTCACAATGGAACCGCGGTTGGTATAATCCTCGGGGTTGGCGGTGAACACAAACTGAATGTCCAGCGGCAAGCGGATCTTGAAGCCCCTGATCTGAATATCGCCTTCCTGCAAGATGTTGAACAGGGACACCTGGATGCGGGCCTGCAAATCTGGTAGCTCGTTGATCACGAAGATGCCGCGGTGCGCCCGCGGGATCAGGCCGAAATGGATGACGCGCTCATCGGAGTACGGCAGTTTCAGGGTGGCGGCTTTGATGGGATCGGCGTCGCCGATGAGATCGGCTACCGATACGTCTGGGGTGGCGAGTTTCTCGGTGTAGCGCTCGTCGCGGTGCAGCCAGGCAATGGGCGTGTCGTCGCCGTGGTGGCTTATCTGGTCCAGGGCGTAGCGCGAAAGCGGCTGCAGCGGGTCATCGTTCAGTTCAGAGCCGGCCACTACGGGCACGTACTCGTCCAGCAGTTGCACCAACAGGCGCGCGATGCGGGTTTTGGCCTGACCGCGCAAGCCCAGCAGGTTGATGTGGTGGCGGCTCAAAATGGCGCGCTGCAGGTCCGGAATCACGGTCTCTTCGTAGCCGAAGATGCCGGGGAACACTTCCTCGCCGCTGCTCAGTTTCTTGATGAGGTTGACGCGCAGTTCTTCTTTCACACTTTGCGGCTCATAGCCGGCGGCCTTCAGTTGGCCCAGGGTCTTGATCTTTTGCAGTTGCTCTGCAGGTATATCGGAATAAAGCATTTTTCTATTGCTGGTTGTTTGATTGCTGATTGATTTTTAAAGTACGTATCTTGTAGAAGAAACTCTTGAACAAGGTTAGTATGATGCGTTTTAAGTCACGTTCGTTTTTATTTTCGGTTTTGGCCCGTCTGCTCACGTTTGCCGGAGTGGCGATGTGCCTTACCAGGAACTCCCACGTCTACCTTGCCTTGGGCCTTATTTTCACCGGCAGCGTGTGGACCATCTATTCTCACTTCTCCGGTCGTAAAAGGTTACACGCATAACTGTCCGTTTTTGGCTTATTTTCCTCTAAACTGCATTAAACGAGAAACTCTCCTGCTCTACAGATCTCACATGAAAACTTCTTCCCTGCCTTATTTTGCGGCTACTCTGCTGGCGGTCATCGGTGCTGCGTTACGCATGACCCACGTGATTGACAAACCGGTCTTTTACCTGATGATTGCCATCAGCATTGGGTGGGGCATCTGGGGTAACCTCCTCAGTAGTTCCAAAAAAGGAAAATAACCGCCGAGTTCACTTTTAAGCTTCTTTCCCGAAAACAAGCCCAAAACGCTCACCGGTTACATGCGTTTCTTTTTGTTGCGGCCGTAGTCCCGGAACACCAGATCACCCAGGCCTTTGAGGCTGCTGTAGTACGCCTGCCCGTTGTTGACCTGGGTAAACTCCTCCACAAACTGCTGCAGGTACGGGTCTGAGGCAATCATGAACGTAGTGATGGGAATGCCCAGCCTACGGCACTGCGCCGCCAGATTCAGGGTTTTGTTCACCACTTTCCTGTCTAGCCCGAAACTGTTCTTGTAGTACTTCAGCCCTTCTTTGAGACAGGTGGGCTTGCCGTCGGTGATCATGAAGATCTGCTTGTTGGCGGTCTTGCGGCGGCGCAGCAAATCCATGGCCAGCTCCAGACCGGCCACGGTGTTGGTGTGGTACGGGCCCACCATGAGGTACGGCAAATCCTTGACCGTAATCTGCCAGGCATCGTTCCCGAACACGATGATGTCCAGGTTATCTTTGGGGTACTTAATCTTCACCAACTCGGCCAGCGCCATGGCTACTTTCTTGGCGGGCGTGATGCGGTCTTCGCCGTACAGAATCATGGAGTGCGAGATGTCAATCATGAGCACGGTGCTGGTGAGGCTTTTGTGCTCGCGCTCGGTTACTTCCAGGTCCTGCTCGGTGAGGAAGAAATCATCGGCGATGCCGTGCTGAATCTGCGCGTTGCGGATGGACTCGGTGAGCTCAATCTGCTCGGGCGCATCCCCGAAACGGAACTCGCGCCGGTCGGCGGAGGGTTCATCGCCAATCCCGGTTTTTGGGGTGGTGTGGTTGCCTTTGCCGCCTTTCTTCAGTTTCCCGAAGATCTCTTCCAGCGCACTTTTCCGGATCTTCTGCTCGCCTTTGGCTTGTAGCTTGAACTGCCCGTCGGGGCCTTTGTCGTCTATGTAGCCGTTCTTCTTGAGGTCCTCAAAAAAATCGCCCAGGCCATACGCATCATCGGTGAGTTTGTAGCGCTTGTCCAGCTCACTCATCCAGGACATGGCTTCGGCCACGTCTCCGGCGGTAAGGGTAATCAACTGGAGGAAAATCTGGAGCAGGGATTCAAACCCTTTGTCCTGAGGCTCCTCCGGCACGAAATCGGTAAATCTATATCCGGCTGCCATAGTTCTAGTTTTTGATGGGTCACAAGATACAAGACGGAAGACACAAGACGATTCCCAGCGTAGTATGCTTTTGCACACCATCCTCTTCTCGGTTCAAGGGAACTTTCTTACCGGAAGATCTCTCCAAATCCTGTGTCTCCCCTCTGGCTCCTGTGCCAACTGGTTAACAACGTGTAAACGCAATTGTTCTTATGAAAGGTAACCTTCTGCCAAAAAAGGAGTAAACAAGATCAATTAGTGCAATACTTTTATAAACAAAATACCATTATCAACCATTATGCGTGCCATCTGGAAAAATACCATTCTAGCAGAGAGCGATACCACCATTGAAGTGGACGGAAACCACTATTTCCCGCCCTCCTCTCTCCGCTGGGAGTTCTTCAAGCCCAGCACCAGACACTCGGTTTGCTCCCGCAAAGGCGAGGCTTCTTATTACTCACTACAGGTAGGCCACTTTGAAAACCCAGACGCCGCCTGGACCTATCCGCAGCCCCAGGAGAAAGCCAAAGACATTGAAGGCTTCATCGCTTTCTGGAAGGGCGTGCAGGTGGTCAGCACCAACTAAAAACAGCTCTCTCGCCTACCTTCTCTTAAGGTATAAAATATGCTTCATACACAAGAACGCCCGGCAGAATATCTGCCGGGCGTTCTTGTGTAGTTTAGTAAAAAGAGCCTTAAAACGGCTGTTGCTTAGCTGTCAATCCACTTGAACTTGTATTGCAGTTCTGGCACGCGCAGGCGGTCTGCCACGCGGCGCAGACGGTTAGGCAAGGCCATGAGGTAATCACGGGCGCGCTCGCCGGCTTCGTTCAGCCCGGTCATGCTGGAGATTTTCCACTCCCGGATGAGAGTTTCCATGATCTCCACGTAGTCTGAGGAGGTGTACACGCCAATGCGCTGGGCCGCGTCTGTGAAGTGCCCGAACGTCTGGCCCTGGTCAATGCCCAGTTCGCGCAGGTAGTGGGCGGGCATCACAATCTTCTTGCGCATCATGTCTTCAAAGGCCACCATCATCTCAGACGGGTCTACCTCAAAGATTTTCTTCACGAAGGTTTTGTACGCCTTGGCGTGACGTCCCTCATCGGCGGCGATGTAGTTACAGATCCGGGACAGGGTGGTTTCGCCGGCTTGCTTGGCCAGCGCGCCCACGCGGCGGTGCGATACGTTGGTGGCCGTCTCCTGGAACGAGGTGTACACGAAGCTGCGGTACGGATCATCATCGGTCTGGATGTCCATGCCGTCGGCGATGAGGTACTGGGTAGAGGCTTCCATCTGGCGCATGTCAATGCGGCCCGATAAATATAAGTAACGGTTGAGCAAATCACCGTGGCGGTTCTCCTCTGAGGTCCAGCCGCGGTTCCATTTCATCCAAGAACTATTGGGGTTGGTGTTTACTTCCTTGATGCTCATGATCCAGCTCTCGTAGGTAGGCAGCGCCTCCTCGGTGATGGTGTCACCAATCAACACGGCGAGCAGGTCATAGGAAAGGCCTTTGGCGCGTTCTTTCAGGTCGCGCACTTCGTCAAAAAAGGATTCAAACCGCGTGTCTGGCAAGAAATCAGCGGGTTGCCAGCTGTCTTCCACCGATTTCAGGAACTCTGGCAGCGCGGTATCCAGAAATTTCTCCACATATATCATCACCTCTGAGCGGGTGGCTAAAGCATTATTAATCATACATCGTTAGATATGGAAGAACAAATATATTACTTTTTCACAGAATGCCCGGCAGTGGTCGTATTCGTTATCCAGACTGCATCACCTTTTGAACTATTCACTACGTAAAATCGCCGGCAGGGTGTCAGTATTTACCCGCAGATGGTAAAACAAGCCGTTATTTTTTATCTTTGGCTACACCCCGCCCCTTACCATGCCCGTGCCTCTGCTCAAGAAAGTGCTCCCGGCCCAAACCCGGCTCTCGTTACGTCAATTTTACTGGCTTTCCAGAAGCTGGCTGTACGTGGGCAACAAGGTGTACTGTCCCCTCTGCGAGGCCGCTTTCCGCACGTTTTTGCCCTTCGGCACAGAAAGGAGACAGCAGGCCCTGTGCCCCCGGTGCCACACCGTGGAACGCCACCGCCTGCTGTGGCTGTACCTGACCGAGCAGGTAAACATCACCCAGCGTTCGCTGGAAGTCCTGCACATGGCCCCCGAGCCCATTCTGCAAAGCCGCCTCAAACGCCTGCTTCACCTCCGCTACCGCAGCGCCGACCTGACCTCGCCGGTGGCCATGGACCACGCAGACATCCAGGCCCTGCCCTACCCCGATGCCACCTTTGACCTGATTCTCTGCTCCCACGTTTTGGCCCACGTGCCTAATGACGCGAAAGCCCTGCAGGAACTCCGCCGCGTGCTCAAACCCACCGGGCAACTGCTGCTCCAGGCCCGCCTGCACCCGCACGCCCACACCGTAGAACAACCCAACGCGATCACGCCGCAGCAACGCCTCCAGGCCTACGGGCAAGCCGATCGGTTCCGGAACTACGGACAGGACTTTGGGCAACGGGTAGCCGCGCAGGGTTTCAGCGTGGAGAAAGTGGAATACGCCCTCACCCGCACTCCTGAGGAACAAACCCGGCTGGGCCTGGGAAATGGCGAATTGATCTTTGTGGCTACCCCTTCCCGGCATGAAGCGCAGTAAACGGATCAGCCGCTTTTTGACCACATTTGTTCCTTTCCTACTGAAAACGGTGGGCCCCTTGAAACACTTCGCCCGTCGGCTGAGGCCTCAACCTGCCATGCCCATAGACGAGGTCACGCCAGACATGCTCCCCCAGCCTCTGGAAGGGTACACCGGCAAACATTTTTACCAGCCGGGAGACACGGTGCAGTTCCACCTCAAATCAGAATTGCCTCAGAACCACCTCCGGGTACAGCGCAGCACGGCAGATCAGGAATGGGAAGATCTAACGGAATATGTTTTCGAGCCGATTTCGCAAAAAGAGGCTCTAAACGAAGCGCAGGAAGGTTGTCATTGGACCGTCAGCTGGCATTACGTGCTGCCGGAAACCGCGCTGCCAGGGTATTACCGGGCCTTGTTGACCAACCCCGCCCTGGAGAAACCCGCCGAAGTGCATTTCCTGGTGGGCGCCCCCTCTCCCACTTCACGGGTTGTTGTGCTAGCCCCGGTCACCACCTGGCTGGCCTACAATGCCTATGGCGGACAGTCTTTCTACCGCAACGCACTGGGCGAAGGCTTCGCTCCATTCGTCTCGTCGCTCAGACCCAACACCGCGCTTACGTATCATTGCACGCACCCGCTCCAGCACAACCTCCGGATTGAGGCCAACATCTTCCACTGGTTTTCCCAGCATTACCAAGCAGACCTCTACCCCGATTATTACCTGGAAGCGCACCCGGAGGTGTTCACAAAGCACCAGGTCATCGTGTTGGCTTACCACGCCGAGTATTTCTCCCGAAGTATGTATGCTACCTTGAGGGAACTCGTGCACCAGCAGAAAAAATCACTCCTAGCTTTAGGCGGAAACCAGGTGTACTGGCAAGTGCGCTGGCACCAGGAGTTCACCCAGCTGGAGTGCCGTAAAAACGGTGCCTTTTTCCAAAACGAGGCCCAAAGAGGCGGTCTCTGGCGACACACTCCGCACCCCGAGGCGCAGCTGCTGGGCGCGCAGTTCTCGGAACCCGGCATGGGCACCTTCGCGCCGTACCAAGTCCTGGAACCGAAGCTCTGGTTACTAGATGGCCTCTCCCTCCAGGCCGGCGACCTCTTTGGCCAGACAGGACTGGACAGCTTCCCTATCTGCGGCGACGAGACCGACAAAACCAGCTGGAGTTCCCCCGCCAACACGGTTGTCCTGGCGAAGGGACTGAACAAGGCCTCTTCCAAAGGTCCTGCTATTTACGAAGCGCAGGACCCCGCCTGGGATGGAAGCGGCGGCGGCGAGATAACGATCACAGAACTCGCGTCTTCCCACGCGGTCCTGAACACCGGGTCTATCCAAAGCGGCTCGGGGCTGGGGAATGATAAGGTGTTCACCAAGCTGGTGGAGAATTTCATGCAGCGGTACGCCCATACTTCCAGCGGTGGTACCAGCGGCGCAGAAACTGCAGCGGCACCTTCTGGCGGGTAAGCAGTTGCAGGATTCGGTAAACCGATGTCATGCCCTGTTCCTCCTCCAGTAGCGTCAGTAGCTGGGCGGCCTCCGGGTAATTGGCGGTGAGATACGCATGTCGCGCCTCGTACCGGATTCTGGCCAGGAGTGCTTCTTTCTCGGGGCCGGTTCTGATTAACTGCCGGGCTTTCCGGATGACTTTGACCGTGGATGCCAGTTGCTTGTCGCCTTGCTGGTACACTTTCCGGGAAAGGGAGTGAGGGTGCATCCGGCGCTGGCAAAGCACCTCGTCCAGGAAATGATACTGCCAACGGCGGGAAGACCTTACCCAGAAATCAAAGTCCTCATAGGCCAGCGCGGGGTCATAGCCCTGCAACTCGTCCAGCACCTGCCTCCGGATCATCATGGTAGGCGGACAGATGAAATAACGGCCCAGCACCTCCGCGAAGACATCGCCGGTAGCGGGTTTTGGGCTTAGTTTTCCGGAAACAGCCCGATTGTAGAAAAAGCCCAGCGAAACGCCTTGCTCGTCTATCAGCTCGGCATCGGTGTAGACCACGCCGTAAGACGCGGGCAGTTGTTGAAAGGCTGCCACTTGCCGGGTCACGCGCTCTGGGTGCAGCACGTCATCGGTAGCGAAATCAATCACAAACTCTCCCTGACTCAACGCCAGGGCTTGGTTGAAAGAAGCGCAGTTGCCCTGGTTCTGGGTGTGCCGGATAAACCTGATCTGCGGATGCTCGCGCACGTAGTCGGTGATGATGGCAACGCTGGCATCGGTACTCAGGTCATCCACCACCAGCACTTCCAGATTGGGATAGGTTTGCGCCAGCACAGAGTCCAGCGCCGCCCGCAGAAAGGCCGCGTGGTTGTAGCAGAGGCAGATAATGGAAACCAACGGCGTGCTCATGAGGCGAAAAAGTAAGACCGGAACAAGTACAGATGAAACACCAGGTACAACCCGTACCGGAGCGCGTGAGCCAGGGGCAGCCCATCCAAACCCAGCAGCGGCATAAGCCAGGCCACCAAGCCCACGTACACTACACCTGACACCAATTGGGTGAGGATGTACAGTTTTACCCGAGCCTGCACGGTGATGATGTAGGAAAGCACCCAGGCCGTCATTTTCAGGAAATCGCCCAAGAGTTGGTACTCCATCAGGTCACGGGCGGCCAGGAAATCGCGGTGGAAGAGCAACTGGATAAAGAAATCGCGCTGCCGCCAGAAGAACAGCAGCCCAGCGCCCACGGCGGGCACCAGCAGGAAGAACACACTTCTGACGTACTCGCGCAGCGCCTCGGGCTGAGGCAGCAGCGCCGCGATTCTGGGGTAATAGACCATGCCCAAGAGGGAGACATACACCATGGTGTAGCTGTCCGAGATCTTCACCACCGACTGCCACAAACCGGTTTCCAGGAGGGAGAACTGCTGAATGGCCATCTCGCGCACCACAAAATCCACCAATTTAGCTCCTACCAAAGTGGAAAGCGCCATCACCAGGAATTTGCCCAGGTTTTGCAGCACCTCGGGGTTGAGCTGCATCTGCCACACGGGCACCAATCTTTTGGAGAGCACCACGCCCAAACCCACCAGTCCGCTGATGCTTTGCCCGGCCAGAAACAGCACCAAGGCCATAAAAACATCCATCTTGCCAACGGCTCCCCACATGATGCCCACACTCACCAAGCTGGTGAACAACCCGATGAACACATACGCCCGAAGCGCCTGCCGGGCCAGCAACACCGATAGCCAGAACAGGTGCAACAGCAGAAACACAAACATTATCGGCAGAAGCCAGAGACCGCCGGCTCCGGTTTGCGTCAGCAATTCCTCCCCGAAACGCTCCAAAAAAAACGTAGGGAAAAGCGAAATGGCGCCCGCCACGCCTAGAAAGGTGATGAGATTGAGCCAAAGACCGGCCCAGAAATACGATCTGTAAGCGGGAGTGTCTACCTCCTGCTGCGCCAGGTGCCGGATGAGGCCCACATTGACGCCGCTGTTGGGAAGCGTGGTGAGTAACGCGATCAGGTTCTGGAAGTGCGCGAGCAGGGTAATGCCATGCGGCCCGTAATACACGGCGAATAACTTGTTGATCAGGAGCGAACTGCCCGCCCGGGCCACCGTGGAAAGCCCCGACCACACCGAACTCCCCAGAAATTGCCGCAAGTGCTGCTTTCGCGCCATGGTGCAAACTACGAAGAAATTACCGCAATTTACCTGCGTGCCTTCTAGGGCCGATGTTTTCTCTGAGGTCGTTTAAGGGCTGTTTTCCGGAAAAGAGCCCCAAAACACGAGGCTCAGCGAGCAGGTACGTTAATTGAAGAACGCCTGAAGCTGCTCCAGCACATAGGCCTGCTCCGCCTCGGTCATCCCCGGGAAAAGCGGCAGACTGAGGCTGGTGGCCGCCAGTTCTTCGGTGAGCGGGAAATCACCGGCCCGGTAACCGAGCCCCTGGTAAGCGGGTTGCAGATGCGGCGGCACCGGGTAATGCACCAGCGTCTGGATTCCTTTCTCTTGCAGGAAGCGTTGCAGATCATCGCGCCGGGCCGTCCGGATGACATAGAGGTGGTAGATGTGACCGGTGTCCTCTGATGCTACCTTGGGCAGAACCACATCGCCTACGCCAGTCAAGTGCTGGTGGTACAAAGCAGCCAGGCGTTTCCGTTCTGCGTTCAGCTCATCCAGAGAAAAAAGCTTTTCTGACAAGACTGCCGCCTGCAGCGAATCCAGCCGGGAGTTCACGCCCGCCTGGGCATATTCATACCGTTTGGATTGTCCGTAATTGTGGTACTGCCGCACCCACTCGGCAAGGGTTTTGTCTTGGGTAACCACGGCCCCGCCATCGCCGGCCGCCCCTAAGTTTTTCGTGGGGTAAAAGCTGGTGGCGTTGATCTTCCCGAACGTACCCACGCACTGGCCTTTGTACCGGGCGCCCTGCGCCTGCGCGAAATCCTCCACCAGCGCCAGTTGGCGGGTTTGGCAAAGGGTCAGCAGATCCTCCATCCCGCAACTCTGGCCGTACAGATGAATGGGCAACACCACTTTGGTGCGATCGGTAAGCACCGGCAAAACAGTGGCCGCCGTGATGTTGTACGTCCGGTGGTCGGGCTCCGCAAAAACCGGTTGGGCGCCTACCTGCTGCACTGCATTGATGGTGGCAATATAGCCGTTGGCTGGTACCACTACCTCATCACCGGGGCCAATGCCCAAGGCGCGCAAACTCAACACCAGCGCATCGTACCCGTTGCCCACGCCAATCACATCCCCGCCCCCCAAATAGCGGCCGAACTCCTGTTCAAATCGGGTGACTGAGGGCCCTAAGATGAGCTGATTCTTGCGGAACTCCTGCACCAAGGCCTCTTCTACCCGCGGCTGCAGTCCGGCCGGGAAGTCACGAAATGTAAAGAAAGGAACCTGCATGTTTGTCAATGGGGTAAGTGAATGCGTGCGCGAAGTACGTATTTTTTAAACCAAATGGAGAGAGATTCCCGATACGCACCCTGCCGCCGGAAAGATCTTTCTCACTCAGGATAACAATTCAACGCCAGGTTTTAAAGCCGATTTTCCGGAAAGTGCCTTAAAACGGAGTTCCGGCAAGCGGCTACTCTGCCTCCGGTGCATCGCTCCACAAGAAGGTAGGTTTCCGGGATGGAACTCCGCCCAGGCGTTCTTTGAAGGTAATCAGGCCCGCGTAATCTGCCTCGGCCTCAGTGGCCGGGGCCGATACGCCCAAATCCAGCATAGGAATCAAGCGCTGCTGACTAAACTGGTACAAACCGGCATTGAGGAGAACGGCCGGACTAAACGCGTTGAACCGCCTCGGGCTGGCCGGGTACAGATGATTCAGGATCGTTTGGCTGACCAGCACTGCCACCCCCACGGCCGCCAGCTCCCCTTCTCTCCGGACGGTGAAAAGGAAATAGCGCTCCGGGAACAGCTCAAAGTAGCGGGTCAGCTGCGGCAACGACAAAGACAACGGTTTCTGCTTCTCTTCGCGGCACTGCTTCAGAAACGCATAGGCCTCGGGGAGTTCTGCCAGGGTTTCCTGTTGCAAGGTAAAGCCTGCCTGTTGGCATTTCGCCAGCCGCCTTCTGATAGAAGGATGCGCCTGGGCGGCAAAGGGTAAGTCTGAGACCGGAATATGGTGGTTCAGTTGGTCAGATGGCCGCTTATACCCCAGATCTGGCAGCAGGATTCTCACCCAAAGGTTAACGTTGGGAGCATAGGCATCGGGGCACTGGAGCCAGTTCACCCGGGCCACCCCGGCCTTCTGCAGTGCAAGGTGCAGATAGTGTACAAACGCCTTGGCCACCTCCTCAGAAATGGACGGATGCACCTGCACGCCCCCGAAGGGAGCCCGCCAGGGAGAGAAGGCGGCTTCCTCCTCCTGAAAGAAGTGGGCCACGCCGTCTATCCGGTTGGTTTGCGTGTTCAGGAGAACCAACATCTGCCAGTTGGGGCCCGCTTGTAGCGCAACGTGCCGGGGCTGCAGGTACAGGAAAACGTCAAAGGAAAACGGAGGCAGCTCCAGGCGCTCCCCCTCAGAGGTCAGGCATTTCGCCACGTACGTTTCTCCCAGCACCTGCATCATCTCAGGAAAGCACCAGGCGTTTGAACTCGGCGTACTCCCGGATGTAATCAGACTCCTCAAAAACCGTGGAGGTCATGCAGCAGAGAATGGCGTTGGGCGAGGGATGCACCGTGATCCAGCAGAACGGCGGAATGTAGAGTCCCTGGGCTGGCGCATCCAGATAAAACTCCCGCTTCTCCTGCGCCGTCTGCGTTTCTACCCGCACGTTTCCCTGCACTACGGTGAGCACTTCTTCGGTGGTGCGGTGGGCATGGCCGCCCCGTTCCGTGGGATGATCCGCTGCAAAAACCCAGAAAATCCGCCGCGCGGCGAAAGGCAGTCCGGCAGAATCCTGCGTGGAAACCAGAGTACCGCCGGCATCGGGCAACTGCAGAAAGGAAAGCAGGTAAGGTTCAGAAGACAACATCGGCCGCGAAGTTACGCAAACCAAAATAAAAGCCGATGCCCGGGTTACAACTGACTTTCCCGTGGAAAGATACACCAGAACCCGGAAGCCGTTTTGCGCTTGGTTTCCTGAAAACGGGCATAAAACGAAGCCCGCTCCTATTCTGAACAGTTTCGTACTTTTGCGTTCCATGAGGGAGGACACCTACCGCACCATAGCCGCACCCGTGGAAGGGTTGTACAAAGAGAAGGGCAGCAAATTCATTTCTAAGGCGTACCCCGTGCGCTCTGAGGAGGAGATCAAGGAGATTCTGCAGGCGCTCCGGAAAGAGTATTTTGACGCCCGCCACCACTGCTACGCCTACCTCTTGGGGGCCGACCGGGCCACCTACCGTGCCAATGACGACGGTGAGCCCAACCACTCGGCCGGAGATCCCATTCTGGGGCAGATCAGGTCCCTGGGCCTCAGCAACGTGCTGGTGGTGGTGATCCGGTACTTCGGAGGCGTGAAGCTGGGCGTGGGTGGCCTCATCCATGCCTACAAAACCGCCACCGCCGAGGCCCTGGCACAAGCCCAGGTGGTGGAGCGCCACGAAACCACGTTTCTGACGGTGGAATTCGGGTACGAGCAGATGAACGAGGTCATGAAAGTGGTGAAAGACTTTGACCTGCCCGTGCGCCAGCAGGACTTCAACGTTGATTGCCGCCTCACCGTAGAGGTGCGTACCAGCCTGGCTCCGCAGATAGAAGGCCTGTTTCAGAAGAGCGGCCGCCTGTTGGAGCAGTAGCCGGGTTTTCATGGGCGGCGCGCTTTGGGCCTCATTTCAGAAAATCAGGCTCGAAACCGGCTGATCATTATCTTTCCGAAATTCGTATCAGGGGAGCCTCCTAGGCTTTTCATTTTAGCACTCCAAATTCCATGCGCATCCTCCCTACTTTAAGGCAACCCACCAAGAATATACTAGAACGCAAAGTGGGGCAGAAACCCGGCTCCCTGACCATATCGCCGGAGGCGCTTCCGCCGCGGCTGTTCATGTATTCCTTCGATGACAAGCACTGCGACACCCAGGAATACGAGAGTTATGACGCGCTCATGGGTGCCTTTCACGCCGCCCCGGAGGTAAGGCATTGGATTGACGTGCGCGGTTACGGAAACCAGGCGCTGCTGGAACGCATGATGGTAGATTTCCAGATCCATCCGCTACAGATGGAAGACGTGGTCAATGACTATCAGCGCCCCAAGGTGGAAGAAGAACACAACCGCCTGTTCATTGTCTCGCGCATGATTGCCTTCACCCCGCAGCATGAACTAGACGATGACCAGTTGTCCATCTTCACCGGCCCCAATTACGTGCTCACGTTCCAGAGCGATTACGAAGATTGCCTGGACCCGCTGCGCGAGCGCATCAGGGTGGGCAAGGGTTCCATCCGGAAGAAAACCTCCATGTACCTGGCCTATGCCATGATGGACGTGGTGCTGGACCATTACTTCCCCGCCATGGCTTCTTTGGGCGAGTATGCCGAGGAACTGGAGGATTGCCTGTTCGAAAATCCGTCCAAAAAGCTCCTGAGCCAGATTCTGGACCTGAAACGCGAGGTGGTGAAGATACGGCGCATTGTGTGGCCGGAGCGCGATAAAATCAACGAGATCCTCCGGATGGATGAAAGCATGATCCCGCATGACCTGAAGATCTACTTCAAAGACGTTTACGACCATGCCATCCAGCTCATTGACCTGGTTGATAATTACAAGGAAATCACCAGCAGCCTCACGGACCTGTATTTGTCTAACGTAAGCAACCGCATGAACGAGGTCATGAAGGTGTTGACCATCATCTCCACCATTTTCATCCCCTTGAGTTTCATTGTGGGGCTGTACGGCATGAACTTTTCGCGCGAGAACCCCAAAGGCGGCATCAACCCCTTGAACATGCCTGAGCTGTACCATCCCTACGGCTACGTGACCTTGCTGGGAGTAATGGGGCTCATTGTCTCTGGCATGGTGTACTATTTCTACCGCAAAGGCTGGCTCTCTAACCGATAAGCACCGGGTACGCTTCTGAGATGTCTTTGACCTAGAAGAAACAAACCCTCCCCTCCTGCTCAAGGGTCGTGTCCTGCTTTCCTAAACGCTTCCAGCCGAGGGCAAAGCTTACAAAGTTCCGCCTGGGGTGCTGGCGGCCAGATTCCCGGCGGCCCACTGCAGGTAGTATTTGGCTTTGCCGTACTTGCTTCTGAGCTCCAGGAGTTTGATCTGTTGCGTCAGCAGGTTCATTTCCCGGGTGTTGATCAGGAACAGGGAGCTCTCCCCGTTCTCAAACCGCTGCTGTTCTCCGTTGCGCATAAGGGTGTTGTTGGCGATAATCTGCTCCTGTAGCACAATCTGTTCTTCCAGCTGTTGCCGTTCATTGTAGGCCGCCTGCACCTGGTTCTGGTTTTCCCGCGACGTCTGCTGTAACTGCATCTGCGCCGCGTTGATCTTGAGGCGGGTCACCTGCAGTTTTCCCCGTTCCTGCCGCAGGAAGAGAGGCACACTGAAACTGCCGCCCAGTTTATAGTTATTAGTGGCATAGCTCCCTTCCAGCCATTGCGTTCCTGCCGTGCCTCCCTTGCCAATCAGGTTATACTCCACATTCAGCTTGGGCAGTAACTTATTCTGCGAGAACCGCCGGTCCACTTCCAACTGCCTCAACTTCACCTGGAGCTTGGTGACTTCTGGGTGCCGTTCCTGGGCGTTCGCCAGAAGGTCGGTCAGTTCACCGGGAGAGATGGGTTCAAGGTAGGTGCCTTCCAGGGAGGGGACTACCCCGGCCGGTATTTCCAGGGGCGTGTTGTTTTCACCCCATAGGAAATTAGAAACCATAAGCGCGGCGTTCTGGCTCTCTACGCGGGCCTGCCCGAGCATGGCCAACCGATTCTGCGCTTCTATGGCGGCTTCCACAGAATCAATGGCTGCTAAATCGCCTTGGCGCACCCGCTCTTTCACCGCCTGCAGCCGCACCTGGGCCAATTGGTAACCTTGCTCCAGCAACTGCCACCGTTGGTAGGCATACGCCCAGTCCCAGTACGATTTGGCGGCCTCCAGCAACAGTTTGTTGATGCTCTTCACCCGATCGGCCTCCGCGAGTTCCTGCGCCTGTCTCGCCTGCAGCAAGGTTGCCCGTCGTTCGTCTATCAGGAGGCCCTGCCCCAGCGGAACCGAGATGCCCACATAGCTTAAGCCGTCCCGGGAGGTGACGTTCTCTGGATTTACGTTCGTCCCCACATTGCGCTCGTACCCGGCTTTGAGTTCTCCAACCCAGAGCGGCACCTTCAGCACATTATCCCAGAGGGTGAAGTAATTTTTTCCGCCCAGTTCCTTGTTGTAGAATTTGGACGCCAGCACCGGGTCAAAGGCTCCGCGGGCCATGCGTATCTCCTGTAACGCCTGCTCAGAGAGCTGCTGCGCCTGACGGGCCACGGGATGGTGCACCGCAATCTGGCCCATCAGGTCCTGGATGGTGAAGACCGCGGTGGAGTCTGCCGCCTGGGTTGCCCTACCGGTAAGCAACAGCAGCAAGCCCGTCACCAGCCCGTAGAAATAGTGCCTCCGTCTCATTTCTCGCCTCCTTCTCCTGCTTTGTCATTTTTTCCCTCTTTCGGCTCACTGTTCATGGGCATCACGTAATCTGGTGGAAAGGCGTTCAGCTGTCGCCAGAACTCATACCAGATGGGCACGTCATTGAGCATGGCCCAGCCATAGGCCCCGGAACCTACTCTAATGGCTTCGGGCCAGGGATTACTATTGGGGTCCGGCACCACCAGAATGCGGTATTTGCCCTGGCTGTCTATGTTGTCAATCACGGCCACCTTGCCCCCAAACGTCCCGAAGCCTACGTTAGGCCACCCTGAGAACACCAGCGCGGGCCACCCTTCAAATTGCAGGCGCACCTGGCGGCCCACCTCCAGCAGCGGGATATCCATGGGTTTCACATACAGTTGCACCGCCAACTCCGGATTGGCCGGCATGATGCTACAGATGGCCTCCCCTTCTTTGATGGTTTCGCCAATCCCTGCTTTAAGCGCCCGCACCACATACCCGTCCTGGGGCGCGGTCACCTGGTAAAAGGAGTTCCGGATCTGGGTGTTGGTATACTCATTCTCCATCTTGGAGATTTCCCCTTTGGTATCATTGATATAGGCCAGCGTGGAGTTGAGATCAGAGCGCGCCTTCGAGATTTTGTCCTGGTATTCTGCTTCCAGGGAAGACAGCTCAATGCGGGCGTTTTGCTGCTCATTGCGGCTGATGTTGAGTTTGTTCTGCGTACTCAGCCGCTTGGCCTGTACTTCCTGGAACTTCAGCCGACGGCTTTCCAGCTCGGTCAGGGATTTCAGCCCTTGTTCATACAGTTTCTCCTGGCGAGCATACTGCGCCTGGGCAACTTCGTATTCGGCGTTGAGGGCCACCAGGTCGGCGCTGTCGCTCTGCACTTTCAGGTACGCCTGGCGGGCCTTGTTCCGGGCCTTCTGTAAACTGAACTGCAGCCCTTCCTGCAAGGCGGCAATCTGGTTCGTGAGCGCCTCGGCCTTGGCCTGGGTAGCCGACATGCTGCCGCCCTTTGCCTGCAACTGTTCCTGCATCCGGTTGAGTAGCTGCGGGTCAAAGTATTTCTCTTTCACCTCAGACAACACCACCAGCGTATCGCCTTTCTTCACTTTCTGGCCTTCCTGCACCTGCCATTGCTCTATGCGCCCGGCAATGGTACTATGCACCATCTGCGGACGGTCCTGTGGCTGCAACGTGGTGACAGACCCCGCGGAGCGGATGTTCTGGGTCCAGGGAAACCAGGAGGCGATGAACACCAAGCCAAACAACCCCACGCACCAGTACGCCATCACCTTGGCCAGACGGGGCTTAGTCACTAACTGAAAGGAATTGAACTGCTCCCAACTCTGCGGGAAGGCATGGTTACTAGGTTGCTTTGCCATTACACAATACTGTTTAACTCCTCAACTGTCGCGGTTTCACTGACCACTTCCTTTATAACTCGGCCGTTTTGCAGCAGGGCCACCCGGGTACAGAGCCGCATGATAGCCGGGTCATTGGAAATGAGAAAGATGGTCCAGTCTAACTCAGAACTTACCAAGCGCTGGGCGATGCGCTCCCGCAGCGAATTTTTCACCGAGGACAGGAAATTGTCCAGCAGCAGCAGCTTGGGTTTGCGGGCAATACTCCGGGCCAGGGCCAGGCGCTGCAGAATACCTTCGGGCACCTCGGGAGAATAACTATGGATAAGGGTGTGGAGACCATCGGGCTGGGCCTGGAGGTAGTCAGTTAGTTCCACCATCTGCAGCGCCCACAGCACATCCTCTAATTTCACCTCAGACTGGCCCATGGTGATGTTCTCCAGGATAGTTCCCTCAAACAAGCGTCCTGGCAGGAGGTAAAAACCAATTTGCTCGTGCATCACCTCAGGATTGTAATCGCGCAGCGAAAGACCGTTGAACACCACAGTTCCCTCGTACTCGGTATGAATACCCGCCATAATCTGGAGCAAGGTAGACCGGCCGGCTTCCTCAGAGCCCGCCAGACAGATTTTCTCTCCCGCCGCCACCGACAGATTCACACCCTGCAAGGCAGATTTCTGAGCGCCTGCGTACCGAAAGGCCACTTCTTTCAGCTGCACAGAAATTGCCTGGTGGCGGGCGGGCAACTCGCTGGCGAGTCGTTTGTTCTCCTCCATGGGCAGATCAGTGACCCCGCCCAGTTTCTCCAGGCTGGTTAAGACATCATACACCACATCCAGTTTCACCAGCAGTTTCTCCACCGCATTGATAATTAAGATGATGATGATCTCTGAGGCCACAAACTGCCCCAGGTTAATTTCCTGGTTTACCAGAAGCAAACTCCCCATGAGCAACAGCCCGGCGGTGATTACGGTTTTAAAGCCCACAAACCCGATGTATTGCGTAATCAAGACCTTGAAGTGCGCCTCCCGGGCCTTTAGGTAACCAGAGGTATAATAGTCGGTCTTCTCCAGCGACAGTTTCTCATTGGAGGCCGATTTGAACACCATAATGTTGCGGGCCATCTCCTCCAGCCAGTGCACCAGCCGGTATTTGTATTTGGATTCTTCCAGACTGGTGCGCATGCCTTTGGGGCTGGTGAGCCGCAGGATTAGGAAGAGCAGCAGAATGAGCATCAACCCGAAGAAGATAAAGTAGGAGTGGTAGAAAGAAAGCAGAATCAACCCAAACACAATCTGGATGGCGGCCGCCGAGAAATCGGTGAGCATTTTGGCCAATCCTTTCTGCAGCGAGATGACATCAAAGAAGCGGTTCATCATCTCGGGCAGGTTATGGGCGCCCAGTTGGTTACTCTTGAGTTGGGTAAGGTGCGTGGTGAACTGAAAAGCTTTGGTGGCGAAGATGCGCTGCTGAATATGCTCCACCAGCGAAAGCTGCATCACCTGCAGCCCGCCCACCACCAGCACGCCTACCACTATGAAAAAAATCAGCACCGACACGGAGGTCACCAACTGTCCGCCGGAGACAAACCCGATGAGGCTCTGAATGCCCAGCGGCAAGGACAGGTTCACAATACCGGAGAAAATAGCGTAGAGATAGATGTAGCCAATCACCTTCCGCTCAGAGGAAAGTAATTCTACAAACCGCCTGAAAGGCGTGGGCTTACCTGATGTTTGTTGTGCCATATAGGTTAAAGACTAGCGCCTACGGAGGAGGCTTCTTTTGTAAGGGAACTAAACGCCAGATGATTCAGAAAACCTTTTAAGGTATTGGCACCGGCATTCTCCAGTCTCACTTCTGTAAGGGAAGGCAGGTGCTGCGCGAAGAACAGGTGCTTGCGGGCGGCTTCAAAGAGCGTACTCACCAGCGCATGCGGGAATGGGTAGGCAGGATCTATTTCCAGCACCACCAGCGCAATCTTATGGCACAGGTTTTTATAATCCTGGAACAGGCCAGCTTTGTTGTCTGTGTCTACTTCTTTGGTGAGATAGGCTTTGGAGGCCTCCAGCACCACTATTCTGGCCAGCGCCAGCACGTCTACATTCGCTTCCAGCGGTTCACTACCATGGCTCCCGACCAGAATCCGGATGAACGTCCTGAGCTTTTCAGAGGCATCCGTCACATGATGGGTGTGGTAACTGATCCGGTAATCGAGCCAGTTCCAGTACCAGGACACCAGGTACAGCAGCAGCTTGTGTTTGTTCTCGAAATACCGGTACACCGATGCCTCTGTGGACGTGATGTGCTGCGCCAGTTTTTTGAAGGTGAAATGCTCAAAGCCCAGTTCATCAATCAGCCGGATGCTTTCTTTCACAATGGTTCTACCTAGTTCGGTCTGTTCCGGATCACGCAGGAAGAGCTTCTCATTTAACTCGATTCTTATGGTGGCGCTCATGAGGGTCTGTGTCTGTATTACTTACCGCAAATATACTAATACCTTTACACATAATAGCAATACTATCATAAACAAAATGAATGCTTTCAGGCATACTCCAGTTAACCCATTTATCCTGACAGTACCGATACTCCCAATAAAGTAAGAGCGACAACACAGCAGCTGGGAGTATCAAAAAGATGCGCGTCCGTTTCAGGGCTGTTTCCAAGAAAACAACCCCGAAACGGACGCGCATCAGAATCATTCATCTCACGCTGGCAGTACTAGCTACCCGAAGTGCGCACTAAATGAAAATGCCCTGTAGAAAGTTTTCTGCAGGGCATATCAACATGAAAAACGGATAGACTTATTTCTGGGCTACCAGGTCAACGTTCAGGTCAAACTCGTTGCTGATGGCTTTGTCGCCTAAGTTGTCAAAGAAAGAACCGGAACCGTATTTGATGTCATATTTGGTTCTGTCTACTTTGATGTTGGCTTTGGCTTTGATCTGGTTGCCTGCCATGGTGATGGTAGCCGGGAATTGAACTGGCTTCTTGATGCCTTTGATGGTCAAATCACCGTTCACCAGGTACTGGCCTTTGGTTTTAGTAGGCGTTACTTTGGTGATCTGCAGGGTAGACTTAGGGAATTTGTCAGTGCCGAAGAAATCATCGTTCTTCAGGTGACCCACCAGCTGCTGGTTGTATTTGGCATCAGTGATGTCTGTGCAGGTAATGGAGTTCATATCGATCTCAAAGAAACCGCCCAGGATGTTCTTGCCATCGCTGTTCAGTTTACCGTTTGAAATGCTGATAAGCCCGGTATGCTCACCCGCTACTTTGGTTCCTTTCCAGGTCACCTTAGACTGATTGTTCACTACTTTGTAGTCAACTCCTTTGCCTGCGAAGGCAAATGTCACCAGCGCTACCAGCGCTGCCAAGACAGTGTTTCTTAGTTTCATTTTTGCTTTTACTTACTGTTTAAGTGATGCAAATGTATAGACAATTAATGTATATACATATGTCAAGCCCAAATATTTTTCAATTTTTTTTCGAGCTTCCTTAAAGACCCGGAATAACCGCCAATCAGAAGGATTTCCGACCAGACAAAAGACGCCGTTTACCGCTCGTTTTCAGAAAACAAGCCCAAAACCGCCAGCAGAGAAGGCAAGCCTCGGCGGGTTTCTGGATCATCGGCCTTGTACCAATGTCTTCTGGAGCAGCCGGTTGTAGGTTGAGAAGATGGTGTACTGGTTCTGCACCTCGTTGTAGCGCACCGCCACCGGATAACTGGTGTTGATGGGGTCCTCGCCCAGAGGTTGCGCCTGCACGTCAAACAGGTACGCCTTGCGCGGACCGGTTTCCCAGATCACATACAGCTTGCGGTCTCCCCCGAAATGGAAGTACTGCACCTCTTTAGCCGATGACGTGACAAACCGACGGTCCAGCAGCAGTTTCCCGTCCTGGGCGAACAAGGCCACGCGGCCCGGGTCTGAGCGGGCGATGATGAAGGACTTGCCTCCGGCCTCGGGCACCAGCTTGAACGTGCTGCGGCGGTCGGGGCGCAGGAGTTGCTCGCGCTTGGTGACTTCCCCGGTCAAATCAAACGAGATCACCTGCCCATCTTGGGTGACGGTGGTGAAAAGCGAGCGCCGGAACGAAATACCGAGTTTAGGGAACAGCCCCGAGCGCAGGTTGGCGTTCAGGTTGATGGGGAAACCCGGATACGGCTCGCCCTGTGTCCCGAACGCGTACACGTACCCGTTCTCCAGCACCACCATGATCACGTTCCGGCCGTTCACCTTCACGTGTTGCGGCGGCGCGGCCAGGCGGCTGTCCAGACGCATGGGGTTCCAGCCGGACTGCACGTTGCCCTGCAGGTCCAGAATGAAAAGGTTGCCCAGGTTGTCATCGGCGGCCAGGCGGTAATCGCCGGTTTTGTCGTAGTCAAACACCGTGAGCCGCTGCAACCGCAACGAATCGCCCAGAATGAAAGGGAAGTTCTCCTCCTCGGCACCTTTCTTGTCAATGCAATGGAGACTGTTGGCGGTGGCGAAAAAGTAGTTCAACCGCTTGTCCTTGCCAAAGGGCAGTTGCAGCACCGGCCCCATGATGCGCGAGGAAAGCGTATCGCTCCAGTTGCGGCGGCCCCGCTCTGCTCCTACGCCGTACAGTACCAGCGCCGAGTCCTGCACCACAATCTCCGGGCTGTTATCCACCACGTACTGCGTCAGGAACGGCGAGGAAATCAGACGGCTGGTGAAATCAAACGTCTCCTCCTGCCGGATGCCCTCGTCCGCGATGACGGTTTTCACCCGAGATTCCTCCTGGTGGCGCAGCAGATAACTGGTGTAATACTGCTTCTCCGCTGTGCTGAACTGCACGCTGAAATAGTTGAATTTCTTGATGATGGCGCTGTTCCGGAGCAGGTTCACCTGCTTTTGCGGACTCATGGACCTTAAGAGCAAATTCCAGGCGTGGTTGGTGTTCACGAACAGCCCGATGTTGTCTTCCTGCTGCGACTCATTGAGCAGCGGCTCCATGGCCGGGGCTTTGCTCCAGACCTTGCCTTCCTCCACCTCGGTGAGCAGCGCGCGCATGGTGGCCACGTCATCAGTGAACAGGATGTAATTCTGCAGGGTGGTGTAGTACGTCTGCTCGAAGCCTTTGAAAAGGTCCCCGAAGAGTTGCTGCGGCAGCTCGCGGGCCGTGAGCAACCGGATGGTGTGCTGGCCGTGTTTCTCCACGGTGCCATCGGTCTGGCCGGGTTGCAGGCGGTTGAGCATCTGCTGCGTGAGCCGTGGGTTGGCAGATTGTGCGAAGAGCACTTTCTCAGGGCTGGTCTTGGTATCATAGGCCTCCAGGTAGCACAGACCCAGTTCGCCGGCAAAGGAACCGGACAGCGAGTCCAGGAAAGCGCCGCCGGCTTTGGCGGGGCCGGGCCTAAGCGAACTCATCTGGTTCAAGCCCATGTGCAACACAATGGCGGCCCGCACCGGCAGCACCTCGCGCATCTTGAATTCCTTGGCCGGGTGCCCCTTGATGCGGCTGTACAAAGAGCCTTCCACTGTTTCTGGGTGCGAGAAGCCGTTCAGAAACAGTCGGTTGTTGTCTAGCTTGAGTTCCAGCATGCTGTTGCGGCACAGGCTGCTGAGCATGTTCACGTCATCCAGCAGATCCTTTTTCAGGAAAACGCCCAGTAAATCTGGCAGGTGCTGGTAGTTGATGAACACGTTGGCGTAGACATCGGGCTGGCTCAGGTAATTGGTGTTCTTGTAGTCTTTGGCCGGCGACTCCAGCTGCCCGCGGTTGATCTTCCGGATGATCTCCTCCACCAGCACCGGGCTGGGGCTGATGACCAGGTTGTTGTGGAAACTGAAATAGGATAGGTTGTCGTTGTTGTTCTCGTGGATGATGTCGGTGATCTGGAAGCCCTGGTAGTCGCGCACTTCCTGGCGGTACATCCCGGTTTTGTTCAGGTTCTCCACCAGTGTCCGGATGTAGCGGTGCTGGGCTACGGTGTTGACCGGCACGTAATAGATCATCTCGTACTCGGTGCGGCCCAGCACGTGCATGGAGAGGAGCACGTTTTTGTTGGTCAGGAAATTCTTCAGCTGCGTCCGGCCGTTAGACAGGCTGTCCAACAGGGTCAGCTGGTCCTCCATGCGCAGCACGTACGGCATCTGCGAGACCGTGGCCCATAAGTCTGTCTGCTGCAGGTGGGTGAGAAACCGGGGAGCGTTGTTGGTTTCCACCACAAAAACGGCATCGTCAGGTACCAGCGTCCAGAGGCTTACCTTTTCGCGCGTCTCGGTCCATTTTGAAAACCCATAGAAACCCAGCGCCACCAGCACTACCAATCCACACAGCCAGTAAATCGTCTTTTTCGGCATCCTTGAAGGGTTAGGAACACAAAAATAATGGAAAAACCTCCGCCTCAACGTTTACTCCCCATAAAATGAAGAATGTGCGCCCTGCAGCCCCGCCAGCCGGTTTTCTTATTAACTTGCCACTTTCTAACGGAGAGAATGAGCGGCTGCGCGATGGAGGCAACGGGTTTTTGGCCCTTTTTCCGGAAAACTGCCTTAAAACAGCCCAATCCTTTCCCCTTATGTATGATCTATGCGCGTCGTGATTCAACGGGTGTCTCAGGCATCTGTCACCATTGAAGGAGAAATAAACGGACAAATTGAGCAGGGCCTGCTGGTGCTGGCGGGCTTCACCGCCTCAGATACGCCCGAGGACCTGACCTGGACCGCCAAGAAGATCTCCCAGCTCCGCATTTTCTCTGATGCCGAGGACAAGATGAACCTGAGCGTACAGGACGTGAACGGCGGCATTCTGCTGATCAGTCAGTTCACGCTGTACGCCCTCACCAAGAAAGGCAACCGCCCCTCTTATATAAATGCAGCCCCGCCCGCCGTGGCCATCCCGCTGTATGAGCAATTTCACCAGATCTTGGAAAAGGAATTGAACAAGCCCATCCCCACCGGCATCTTCGGGGCCGATATGAAAGTGGCGCTCACCAATGACGGCCCCGTCACCATCACCATAGACTCGCAGAACCGGGAGTAAATTGATGGCTGGTTGTTAGTTGTCAGTTATTAGTTGTTGGTTGTTAGTTTATAATAGAGGCCGATGCTGTTATTGGCCTACTTTGATAAAAACAGCCCCAAAACATACTTCATTAGCACATCAGCACATTTTCAAATTAGCACATCAGCACATTTCCAAATTAGCACATTAAAAACATGACCTTAGAAGAAGCGCAACAAACCGTAGACACCTGGATCAAAGACGTGGGCGTGCGGTATTTCTCCGAACTGACCAACCTGGCCATTCTCACCGAGGAAGTGGGCGAAGTGGCCCGTATCATCGCCCGGCGCTACGGCGATCAGTCATTCAAGAAAAGCGATGAGGACGTGGACCTGGGCGCGGAGATGGCCGATGTGCTGTTCGTGCTCATCGCGCTGGCGAACCAGACGGGCGTGAACTTAACCGAGGCCTTCGCCAAAGGCATGGAGAAACGCACCTCCCGCGACAAAGACCGGCACCAGAACAACCCTAAGCTGCGGTAAGGCAAAACCGACTGGCACAGAAGAAACCCGTTTCGGGGCTGTTTTCAGAAAAACAGCTCTGAAACGGGTTTTGGCTTTGCTTTCAGGCAAAACCGGATTTTTAACTCAGGCGCGTTTCTTTCCCAATTCCTTCCAGAATTGAACTGTCTCTTTGAGGACATCAGAAATCCTTACTAAGATAAAACTAACTGAAAGAAACTATGTCAACAACTTCCACTTGCCCCCTATTCGCGCCAGCGTTCCGTTATTTTTCGTCTGTATCGTTTAACTTATTTCGCTGGCGATTTACCGCGCTGGCATTTCTGCTTCTGCTATCGTTCTGGTGCCAGGCCCAGATTTCGCCTCCGGGCGTAAGTTCCACCCAAGGGGTAAGCTGGGCAGCCCTGGGGCTGAGCCAACACCTGGGTTCCCGCTGGACCTCTACCACCTACGCCGGGGTAGCCCGGGAGAGCGACCCCGATAACTGGGCGCTGCTCAAGAAACAGGGCTTGCTGGTCCTGAACCAGGAAGTAGTATACGGCTTCACGCCCCACTGGCAACTCTCGGTGGCGGGTAGCCTCCGGCGGCAGAATGAATATGCAAGTGACGCGCCGTATGAACTGGAAAACCCGGCTTACCGGTATGAGGCGCGGTACTACAGCCGTTTGTACTACAAGCACAAGATCAGGCAGGTAGCCATGACCTACACCTTCCGGCCGGAGCTGCGCACCTTCTTTCAGTCATCGGAGGAGCCCCTGGAAACGCCCGAGGAAATCAGAATCAGGGCGAAGGCGCAGGCCAGTATTCCGCTCAACGACCACCACAACAACTTCCTCATCGGGGGAAATGAAATCCTGACGGCCATGGATGAAAACTCAAACAAAACCTGGTCTGCCTACCATTTCACCGAGGACCGCTTATCGGTGTACTTCCGGCACGTTTTCCCCGACTCGCCGGTTTGCCTTGACCTAGGCATCATGGAACAGTTCAAGCCGCACGGCCACAAAACCTCGTACCTGGCCTTCGATCTTCTTTTACAGGACCCGTTCAGTAAGCGGCACGCGGCTCATTAAGTCAGAAACTCCTCTATATAATGAATGCCCTGCCCGGAGTTTTAAGGCTGCTTTTTAGAAAACAGACCTAAAACCCCGGGCAGGGCACTCTGATTGTAGCTGTTCTGGAGAGCAGCAGCATTGACAAGCCAGCCACCATCCAGACACAAGCGCCTTCCCGCTTGCTGGTGAAAACACGCAGCAAGGGTGAGGCTAGATCATTCTGGCGTTACGAAAAAGTCCCACCTCGAAAGCTAGGCAAGCTCCGCCGGTACCAGGAAATCGCCTTTCAGGATGGGAACTACGGTGTAGGTGTCTTCCTGGAGGCAGAATTCAATGTCTTTGAGGATGTGCAAGCGCTCCAGCCGCTGAACGTGCGATGACTTGGAGAGAAACGCCAGTTTATCGGCTTTGGCGGTTTGGTAGAGGTGGAAAGCGGCCAGGGTGGCATCGTTGTTCAGGTCGAAGTCGCCTTGCAGCCGATCGGCCAGGGCACCGGCAAACAGCGTGTCTTCCAGGTTGAACAGGCCTTTCCAACCCGCGCACACCACCACTACGTCTTTGCCAGCGCGGCGCACGTAGTCGGCCACGGCACCTACGTTCAGGAACGCCCCAATCAGTACCTCATCCGCGGAGCGGGATTGCCGGATGGCCTGGGTTCCGTTGGTGGTGGTGATGGCCAAAAAGCGACCGGAGTGGTCTTCGTCCAGGTAATGGAATGGGGAATTGCCCAGGTCAAACCCCTCGGCTTTGATGCCGTCGCGCTCGGCGGCCACCAGGTAGCCCTGGTCGCGGTAGGCGAGGCAGGCATCCAGTTCACTCACGGGGGCGATGTGGGTCACGCCGTTGGCGAGGGCGGTCACCATGCCGGAGGTGGCGCGCAGCACGTCAACGGCCACGGCAATCTTGCCGGTTAAATCATACAAAGGCAACAGCGCCGGGCTGAAGCAAACGTCTATGGAAGGCATGAGAAAAGAGTTCTGAGTCTTGAGTTCTTAGTCCTGAGTCTGTGTAATCAATGTAAAAAGTTTGGCGTTTAGGGGCTGTTTTTGAAAAACAGCCCCTAAACGCCAAATGGAAAGTTCTATGTCTTGAGCCTTCATTTTTTAACTCAGGACTCATGACTCAAGACTCAGAACTCCGTTACACGGTTGGTTTGTAGAACGGCAGTTTTACTACCTGGGCTTTGAGCTGCTTGTTGCGCACTTTGATGAAGAGCTCGCTGCCGGGGGCAGTGTACTCGTTCTGCACGTAGCCAAGGCCCACGCCTTTGCCCAAGGAAGGCGACATGGTGCCCGAAGTTACTTCACCGATGGTGGCGCCCTCAGCGTTCACGATCTCATAGTGGCTGCGCGGAATGCCCTGCTCCATCATCTCAAACCCGATGAGTTTGCGGCTCACGCCCTGCTCTTTCTGGGCTTTCAGGTTCTGGGCGTTGGTGAAGTCTTTGTTGAATTTGGTGATCCAGCCCAAACCAGCCTCTAGTGGAGAGGTAGAATCGGTGATGTCGTTGCCATAGAGGCAGTAGCCCATCTCCAGGCGCAGGGTGTCGCGCGCGCCTAATCCAATGGGTTTAATCCCGAACTCGGCTCCGGCTTCCATTATTTTCTGGAACACCTCTTTGGCGCTCTCGTTGGGCACGTAGATCTCAAATCCGCCCGCGCCGGTATACCCGGTGGCCGAGATGATCACGTCGGGCTGCCCCGCGAAGGTGCCTTTGTCAAAGGTGTAGTACACCATGTTTTTCAGGTCCACCGGCGTCAGGGATTGCAGGGCTTCGGCGGCTTTGGGGCCTTGTACCGCAAACAGTGACATTTCGTCGGAGATGTTCTTGAGCTCGGCGCCGTTGGTGTTGAACTGGCTGATCCAGTTCCAGTCTTTCTCAATGTTAGAGGCGTTCACCACCAGCATGTACTCTTCGGGGGCCAGGCAGTACACCAGCAGGTCGTCCACAATGCCGCCCTCGGCGTTAGGCAGGCAGGAATACTGGATTTTGCCCGGGGTGAGTTTGGAGGCGTCATTGGTGGTTACGCGCTGGATCAGGTCCAGGGCGTTTGGACCCGTCACCAGAAACTCGCCCATGTGTGACACGTCAAAGATGCCCACGGCCTTGCGTACGGTGTGGTGCTCGTCCAGGTCTGAGCTGTAGCGTACGGGCATGTTGTAACCGGCAAAAGGCACCATTTTAGCGCCCAGTGCTTCGTGCACATCATTGAGGGCTATTTTCTTTAATTCCATATATGATTTGTTTAGGAAGTAGCGTGTAAGGAAAGGCAAAAGTATAAAATTCAGGCGGGTTTCTAAACCTCTCCTTGGTAGGCACGTCCATAGCCCAAGCATGACCAGCTGCGCTCGGTTCTTCAGTATATCGATCCGGATTAAGTGCAATGCGCTTCTTGCCAGAAGGAAATAGTAGCATAAACTTTTGGGCAGGGCTTCAATTCTGTTTTTGATGCTTTTGTCAGAAAACAGGCATAAAACCTTCAGTTCTTCCTAAATTTTATAGGAATTCATCAAAACCATTGTCAAAAAACCTTCGTATCTGGTTTTTACAGCATGAATTCTGCCCGCTAGTGCCACTTAGTTGATTCTCTGATTCCACCTTTCTGGCGTTTTAATCAATAGAGCTGAGTAGTTTGAAGTGCTTATTACGCTAATTCAGTTGGTATGAGTTTTCGGGAAACAATCTTAAATGAGGCGTTGGTCATCTTTGAGCAGAAAGGGATTGAGGCTATTTCTACTGAAGAACTGTTGGAACTGTTGGACATCTCCCGGGGAACGCTGCACGGAATAGCCGCTACCAAACGAGATCTGGTACAGCACTGCATCAACCACTCCCTAAAAGTACGCCAGGCCGAGGTGGAGCAAACCATGGCCGCCACCAATCACCCGCTGGAAGCTTTCCTGCAACTGCTACAGCTGAGCGTGGAGGAAGTACGGTCTTTCTGCCCGGCGTTTGTGCAGGACCTGCGCGACTATTACCCGCGTTCCTGGGCCCGGCTGGAGCTGTTCATGCGCGCGCTTTCCCGTGATTACCTGCAGCCCCTGCTGGAGGAATGCATCGCGGCGGGTTACCTGCAGCAAGACCTTCCGCCGGAGATGGTGGTCCGGCTGTTTCTGAACCAATTGCAGGGGCTTTTGAATCCGCAGCTTTTCCCGGCTTCGGCTTTCGATTACCAGCAGTTGTTTAAAATAGTAGTGGTGTACCACTTGCGGGGGTGCGCCACGCCGCTGGGTCAGGCCCAGATTGAGGCCTATACCTATAAAGCAATGATGGCCTAACATTCCGCAAATCTTCTACTTTTGCACAGCCGGGTTTCCTGCCAGGGAATTGCGGCTGTTTTTGTATGTACCAGGGAGGTGGATTTCCTCTCGCCTAGCGCTTGTTTCAATGAATCTTTCAACCAAGGTCTTTGCCGGCTTCGTTCTCATCTCGTTTCTCTTCACCTCGGTGGCCATTGTGAACTACCAGCTGTCAGAAGATGTGATCGCCAACTCCACCTTCGTCACCGACTCCCAGAACATCACCCGTACCTCGGCTTCGCTGCAACGGAGCATCATTGACATGGAAACCGGGATGCGGGGGTACCTGCTCACCGGCAACCGGACGTTCCTGGACCCTTATTTCTCCGCCGAGGCCCTGCTCCCCGACCAGTTCAACCTTCTGCGGGCGTACATGCAGGATAAACCAGAGCAGCTGCGGCGCATCAAACAGATTGAAGACCTCCACAAGAAATGGCGGCATGAGTTTGCGGAGCTCCTCATCACCGAGAAAGACAAGGAAAACGCCGAAGGTAAACTGAACCGGGGTGTTTCTACGCTGGAACATGGCTTCCTGGTGCTGAACGAAGAAGGGAAGCGCCTCACCGACCAAATGCGGATTTACTTCAAGGACTTCAACAGCATTGAATACAAGGTGCGGGAGGCCCGCAAAGGCCGCCTGGAGGAAAGTATTGAGAATACCCGCCGCATCTCTACCACGCTCACCATCATCTCGGTGCTGCTGGGTCTGGGCTGGGCCTACTACATCACCCGCCTCATTTCCCGCCGCATCATGAAAATGGTGAACCTGGCAGACCGCATCTCGCACGGCGAGTACAAAACCCAGATTGAGGACGACGCCAATGATGAACTCTCCCGCCTCACCGATTCCCTCAACCGGATGGCCGCCACCATTGACAGCACCTTCACCGAGTTGGACAGCAAAAACAAGGAACTGGACCAGTTTGCCTACGTGGTGTCCCATGACCTGAAAGCTCCGCTGCGGGGCATTGAGAACGCCTCCCGCTGGGTGGAGGAAGACATGGGCAAAGAGTTGCCGCCGCATATTCAGGAATACCTGCTCATGATGCGCGTACGGGTGCACCGCATGGAAAACCTCATCAACGGAATTCTGGCCCTGGCGCGCATTGGTCGTTCCAACCTGGAGGAGAACATGGTAGACGTGCAGGCGCTGCTGTATGAAATCATTGACATGCTTAACCCGCCGGCCGGTTTCCAGATCCATATTCCTAAGCGCTTGCCGCTGGTGCAGGCCGCCAAAGTAGAATTGCAGCAAGTTTTTTCCAACCTCATCAGCAACGCCATCAAGTACCACCACAACACCACGGGCAACGTGACCATTGACTACCAGCTGCTGGAAGACATGCATGAATTCTCAGTGATAGATGACGGCCCCGGCATTGAAAAAGAGTACCACGACCGCATTTTTGTGCTTTTTCAGACCCTACAGGAGCGCGATGCCGTAGAGAGTACGGGAGTGGGGCTGGCCATCGTGAAGAAGATTATCGAGCAACGCGGAGGCACCATCCGCGTCACCTCTACCTTGGGCAAAGGATCGGCTTTTACCTTCACCTGGCCGGTGCATGTTTTGGAAGAGGCCTGATTACCTCCTATCTTTGACGTTTATCAATAGCAAAAAGAGTAACTATGAGTGAATTGCAACCAAGTATTTTGTTAGTGGAAGACGATTACCTTGATGCCATGAGTGTGGAACGGGAGCTCCGGAAAATCAAGGTGATGGTGCCGCTACACAAAGCTAAAAACGGACGCGAGGCCTTGGCCATGCTCCGGGGGGAGCCGGGCACACCCAAGTTAGACCCACTGCCAACGATCATCTTGCTGGACATCAACATGCCCAAAATGAACGGGATTGAGTTCCTGAAGGAGCTGCGCCAAGACCCGTTTCTCTCCCACATCAGCGTGTTTATCATGACCACCTCCAACGAAGATTCTGACCGGTTCGCCGCGCAGAGCCTGAACGTGAACGGGTACATCGTGAAACCCCTCACCTTTGACACCTTCAATGACGGAGCTTCCAGCCTGGACAGCTTCAGCCTTTTCCTGGACCTCCTGAAATTAAAACCCCAATAACCGTTTCAAACACCTCTACAAAGCGGCGAGGCGTTTTGAGCCCGATTTCAGAGAATCGGCTTCAAAACGCCTCGCTTTTTTCTTATCCACCAAGGCCTTGCCTGTTCACCAGTGTTTTAAAATCCGCTTTAGTATTTGATTTCCTGGTTCAAGTTTTCAACTTAAACGGGAGCGGGTAGCCAAATTAGAAACCCGGCCCAGATTACCTACCAACGCAGGTCGTTACAACGTTTCCGCTACCAAAGCTTGCTCCGGGTCTGCCAGTAATTTAAAGGTCATGCGGTGATAGGGCGTGGTCCCGTGCTCCTGGATGGCTTTCCGGTGGACTTTGGTGGGGTAGCCCGCGTTCTGCTCCCATTTGTAGTGCGGGAACGCCGCTCCCAAGGCGCACATCACCTCATCGCGGTGAGTTTTGGCTAAGATGGAAGCCGCCGCGATGTGGAAAAACCGGCTATCGCCTTTCACCATGCAGGCGTGGGGCACCTCTTTGTAAGGCGTGAACCGGTTTCCATCCACCAGCAGGTATTCCGGCGAGATGTTCAGCAGGTCGGTGGCGCGGTGCATGGCCAGGAAGGAGGCGTTCAGGATGTTGATAGCGTCAATCTCGGGCGCGCTCACCTCTGCCACGGCCCAATGGAGCGCCTCCCGGCAGATTTCCTCCCGGAGCTGTTCCCGCTGTTTGGCCGTCAGTAATTTTGAATCGGTGAGGAGCGGGTGAAAATAATCGGGCGGCAGCACGACGGCGCCTGCCACTACGGGCCCGGCCAGACAGCCTCGCCCGGCTTCATCCAATCCCACTTCCAGAAGTTTACCGCTATAGTTGGCAAGGAGCATGGTGTATCATTTTATCAATTTCTACTACAAAACAGGCGAAAAAGGCAAATATTTCCCAGACAGTATCGCACTTTTTAGATATATCTCATTAAATTAAGCGGCCCGTTGCCGGAAGTTCATCCTTCAACAGACCATTTCCTTTCATTTCCCTGCTTTCTACCTAACACCAAAACAACAAACTATGCATCCACAGAGCCAGACGCCGCATGAAATCCTGGAAAGTCCTGATTTTAAAAAACTAGTCAAAAAACGCTGGACGGTTTCGCTGGTTCTCACGTTCACCATGCTGGTGGTCTACTTTGGCTTTCTGCTGGTGGTGGCGTTCAACAAGCAGGTGCTGGCCACCAGAATTGGGGAGTACACCACGCTGGCCATTCCGGTAGGGTTGGGAATTATCCTGTTTGCCTGGGTTTTAACGGGCATCTATGTCTTCTGGGCCAACAGTGACTATGACACATCGGTTCAGAACCTGAAAAACAAAATCTCCTAGTCTCCCCTTCTCTCCCACTAAAGACTTTACCAACAATATGTTGTCTCTCCTGCTTCAGGCTAGTCCGGCTACCTCCACGCTGGGCACGGCCAATCCGGTTTCCATTGGCATGTTCTTTCTGTTTGTGGCCGTCACGCTCTACATCACCTACTGGGCCGCCAAGAAAACCAAAACCGGCTCTGAGTTCTACGCGGCGGGCCGCAGCATCTCGGGGTTCCAGAACGGCCTGGCCCTGGCCGGCGATTACATGAGTGCCGCCTCGTTTCTGGGTATTGCCGGCATGGTGGCCACCAAAGGCTATGACGGCCTGATCTACTCCATCGGGTTTCTGGTGGGCTGGCCGCTCATTATGTTTCTGATTGCCGAGCCGCTCCGTAACCTGGGCAAGTACACTTTCGCTGACGTGGTGGCGTTCCGGCTGCGGCAGCGCCCCATCCGGATTGTCTCGTCCGTGGGTTCGCTTCTGACCATTGCCTTTTACCTGATTGCCCAGATGGTAGGCGCGGGTGGCCTCATCAAAACCCTTTTCGGGCTGGATTATGAGATTGCCGTAGTGGTGGTGGGCTGCGTGATGACACTGTATGTGCTGTTTGGCGGCATGATTGCCACTACCTGGGTGCAGATCATCAAAGCGGTCTTGCTGTTGAGCGGAGCCACCGTGCTGGTGCTGCTGTCGCTGGCGAAGTTCGGGTTTAGTCCGGGTAATTTGCTGGAGGCGGTGAGCACCCAGTACGGGCAGGAAATGCTGGCCCCTGGCGGTTACATCACCAATCCGTTTGATGCGCTTTCGCTGGGGCTGGCCCTCATGCTAGGCACGGCCGGTCTGCCGCACATTTTGATGCGCTTTTATACCGTACCCGATGCCAAAGCGGCCCGTAAATCGGTGTTCGTGGCCACGGGGTTCATCGGGTATTTCTATCTATTAACGTTTTTGATCGGGTTCTCGGCGATGGCGCTGGTGGGCAAACCGGCCATTGAGGGCATTGACAAAGGCGGCAACATGGCTGCCCTGCTTTTGGCCGAGCAAACCGGCGGCACGGCGTTTCTGGGCTTTATTGCGGCGGTGGCGTTCGCCACTATTCTGGCCGTAGTGGCCGGCTTGACCTTATCCGGGGCTTCCAGCATCTCGCATGACCTGTACGTGCACGTGTTCAAAAACGGAGTTTCCAACGAGAAAGGCGAAATGAAAGTAGCCAAGCGTGCCACCATTGCGCTGGGTATTCTATCCATCTTGCTGGGGCTGGTGTTCAAAGGACAGAACGTAGCCTTCATGGTAGGGCTGGCCTTCTCCATCGCGGCCAGCGCCAACTTTCCGGCTTTGCTCATGTCCATCATCTGGAAGCGGTTCACCACGCAGGGAGCGGTCTGGAGCATCGCCACAGGCGCCGTTCTTTCATTGGTTTTGATTGTGTTGAGCCCCACCATCATGGTCGACATCATGGGCTATGACGAGGCAATCTTCCCGCTGAAGAACCCGGCCTTGGTTTCTATGTCCGGGGCGTTTCTGGTGGGGATTGTGGTCTCGCTGCTCAAGCCCGAGGCCTCGGCGGCGCTTAAATTTGAGTCTGAGAAACTGCGGACCTACCTGGGCGTAGGCGCTGAGTAATCTGGCAAACAGCCAACCGCGTTTGGGGGCTCTTTTCTGAAAACTGGCTTCAAAACGCGGTTGGCTGTTTTTTATATGAACCTGTACTTTCACCCACTTTTCAGAAAATCGGGCTTAAAACGAGGGGCAATTCGCCACAAATCGCGTGATTTCTTGGCTGCCTCGGCAGAATACCTATATTTAGGCCCCAAACCCTACGAAACAAACAAAATGGATTACCGCATAAAATCATTTGAGGAGTACCAGGAGACCTACCGGAAAAGCGTGGAGCAGCCCGAGGAGTTCTGGGCCGGCATCGCCGAGAACTTCACCTGGCGCCAGAAATGGGACAAGGTGCTGGACTGGAACTTTGAGGAGCCCAACGTAAAGTGGTTTGTCAACGGCAAACTGAACATCACCGAGAACTGCCTGGACCGTCATTTGGAGAAACGGGGCAATAAACTCGCCCTCATCTGGGAACCCAACGACCCAAAAGAGCGCTACATCCGGTTCACCTACCGCGAGCTGCACGAGAAAGTCTGCCAGATGGCCAATATTCTCAAGCGCAACGGCGTGCAGAAAGGCGACCGCGTGTGCATTTACATGCCCATGATTCCGGAGCTGGCGTTCAGTGTGCTGGCCTGCGCCCGCATTGGCGCGGTACACTCCGTGATTTTCGCCGGATTCTCCCATACCGCCATGGCCGACCGCATCAACGATGCCCAGGCCAAAGTGGTGTTGACCTCAGACGGACTGAACCGCGGCTCCAAGCAGATTCCGGTGAAGCGGGTGGTAGACGAAGCCGTAGCCGATTGCCCCAGCGTAGAGAAAGTGATTGTGGTGGAGCGCCTGGGCTGGGCTGTGAACATGGTGGAAGGCCGCGATGTGTGGTACCACGAGGAACTGCAACACGTAGACAAGAACTGCCCCGCCGAGGAGATGGACTCGGAGGACCTGCTCTTCATCCTGTACACCTCGGGCTCCACCGGAACCCCCAAAGGCGTGGTCCACACCTGCGGCGGCTACATGGTCTACACCGATTATACCTTCCGGAACGTTTTCCAGTACGACGAAAGCGACATCTACTGGTGCACCGCCGACATTGGCTGGATCACCGGTCACTCTTACTTACTATACGGTCCGCTCTTGTCCGGGGCCACTACCCTGATGTTTGAGGGTGTGCCTACCTTCCCGGACCCCGGCCGTTTCTGGCAGGTCATTGACAAATTTGGGGTGAACATCTTCTACACCGCCCCTACCGCCATCCGCTCGCTCATGGGCGCCGGCCTGGACCACGTGCTCTCCTACAGCCTTGATTCCCTGAAAGTACTGGGCTCAGTGGGCGAACCCATCAACGAGGAGGCCTGGCACTGGTACCACATTCACGTGGGCAAAGAACGCTGCCCGGTGGTAGATACCTGGTGGCAAACCGAGACGGGCGGCATCATGCTCACCTCTCTGGCCGGGGTCACGCCCATGAAACCCAGCCACGCCGGCTTCGCGTTGCCCGGTATTCAGCCGCTGCTGGTAGACCAGAACGGCGATGAAATCACGGCGAACGAAGTGGAAGGCTACCTCTGCATGAAGTTTCCGTGGCCGGGCATCATCAGAACCACCTACGGCGACCACGAACGTTGCCGCCAGAGCTACTTCAGCACGTACAAAGGCTTGTATTTCACCGGCGATGGGGCCAAACGCGATGCCGATGGCCTGTGGCGCATCATTGGGCGCGTAGACGACGTGATCAACGTATCGGGGCACCGCTTCGGCACCGCCGAAATTGAGAACGCCATCAACCAGAACCGGCACATTGTGGAGAGCGCCGTGGTGGGGTATCCGCATGACGTGAAAGGCCAGGGCATTTACGCGTTCGTGGTCTGCGGCGAGGAAGCCCCATCTAACCCGGAGAACCTGCGGGCCGAGGTGATTGAAACGGTGGTGGACCAGATCGGAAAAATCGCGAAGCCCGACAAAATTCAGATTGTGAGCGGCCTGCCCAAAACCCGATCCGGCAAGATCATGCGCCGTATCCTCCGCAAAGTGGCCGAGGGCGACACCTCCAACTTAGGCGATACCAGCACGCTGCTGGACCCACCCATTGTAGACGAGATCATTCAGGGGGCTTTATAGCCCCCTTTTTTATTTCCGCCCATAAAGCTGCGGGGGCGAATTATCTTCTACCAGAGGCAAGAGTCTTGCGGGAAGGCATCAACCTTTTGGCGAAGGAGTAGTAAGCAATAGAACTGTTCCTCAGTTAATCAGGGGCAATCTTTTATCTCTAACTTCCTTACACCATGAAATTAGACATTCAGCACGACGAAGAGGCGCAGCAGTTCACGGCCCTGTTGGAAAATGAAGACATTGGGGAACTCGCCTATGCGCTGCCCGACGACGAGACCATAGATTTTCAGCACACCTACCTGGAAGAAGAATACCGCGGCAAAGGGCTAGCCGATCAGCTCATCAAACACGGAATTGACTATGCCACGTCCAAAGGCCTGGAGGTACGCGCCTCCTGCCCGGCGGTAGCGAAGTACCTGGAGCGGCACCCTTTATAGAGTTGGCAACTGCATCTGAGACACGCAGCAGCGGAGTTTGTAAGGTAAAAACAGGCAAGGCAGGAGAATCTCCTGCCTTGCCTGTTTTAGGGCTGTTTTGCTTAAAACACCCTTAAAACGAAAAAGAGCCTGCGCCGGGCACAGACTCTTTTCTCTACAAACAAACCTAAGTTCTTAGTTACGCTTTTGGAATTTTCAATTGCCAGCCTACTTCAATAAGGTTAGGGTCTTTGATTTTATCCAAATTGGCCTGATGGATTTTATGCCATTGGGAGGCATCGCCGTAGAAGTTCTTCGCAATCTTAGAAAGTGAATCGCCGCTTTTCACGGTATAGGTGTCCTGGGCGGCTGCCTGCGGAGCGGCCACGGGCTGGGCAGCAACAGGCTTGGGGGCGGCGGGTTGAGCCACTGGTTTCTGAACCGGCTTCTCCTCTCCCTTCTTTAGAAAATCAAAAAGTCCCATAGTTGTATTTTTTGGTTAGAGGTCCTATTACAATTTAAGTATCCCACTGGGGTACAGGATAATTCTTACGCGCCCGTTCCAGATAGGTTTGTTTATTTTAATAGAACTGTCCGTAAAAACCCACGTATGAAAAACCGTGTTTGGCTGCGGCCAATACGTAGACACCTGAACCTAAACGTACAACTATGAAAATGAAAATTGCATCTCCGGCCACTCGTCTGTTCACCCTGGTTTGCCTTGTTTGGTTAAGCGCCTTCACCTTCAGCTGTAATAAAAAGGCTGAAACCGGCGGAGACTCGCAGATGATTTCCGGCACCACCAGCAAAACCTGGAAAGCCAGCAAAGAAACCACGGCCTCCGGTGACAAAGACAAACTCACCTCGGCTGAGAAACAGGAACAGATTCAGTTCTTCGCCAACGGTAACTTCACCCAGACCTCAGAAACGGCCTCAGCCAACGGAACCTGGACCTACAGTGCGCCCAACAAGACCCTGAGCCTGACCTACGCCAACAACAACGTAAGCGAAAACTTCACCGTGGCGGAGTTAGATGACGATGACATGAAACTTCAGGCCCCGGACGGTTCTACCCTCACCCTGAAAGTGGAATAAGGGGATTTCCCTTTGAAGAGAAAGCCCACTCAAAGCTATTTGGGTGGGCTCTTTTTTGCCCTTCCCCTACTCTGGTAACGCTCCCTTTCCCGGCGCTGATTTGCGCACGAATTCTCAAAAACGTATCATTAACGCAGCAAGCCACTCTTTACCCATGAAATTCCGTCTGCACCTGTTTGAGTTGGAAGACCAGCCCTGGTTCCCGCATGTGGTGCGGCAGGGCATGATGGACGTGCTACGGGTCATGATCACGGCGCTGGGCATCTACAAACCCATTGTGCCGCTGCTGCAAAAGGCGTTGACCCACACCCGGAAAACACACCTGGTGGACCTCTGCTCCGGCGCGGGCGGCGGCATACAGCAGGTGTGGCGGGAACTGGAGAAGCAGAGCGGCCAGAAGATTTCCATCACCCTCACCGATAAATTCCCCAACCTGGAGGCGTACCAGTACCTGGCAAACCAAAGCCACGGCGCGCTTCAATTTTCCCCGGAGCCCGTGGATGCCACCGCCGTACCAGATACCGTGGAAGGGTTCAGGACGGTTTTCTCGGCTTTTCACCATTTCAGGCCCGAAACGGCCACCGCCATCCTCGCCGATGCCGTGCGGCAGAACCAGGGCATTGGGGTGTTTGAGGGCGCCGGTAAACGCTGGCACGAGCTGCTGCTGGTCTGGTTCGTGTTCCCATGGGTCATTCTCTTGATCACGCCGTTCATCCGGCCCTTTACCTGGAGCCGCCTTTTTTTCACGTACCTGGTGCCGCTCATCCCGCTGGGTACCGTCTGGGACGGCACGGTTTCCCTGCTGCGCCTGTACACCCCGGAACACCTGCAAAAGATGGTCGATTCGCTGAACGCGCCGCATTATACCTGGCACATCGGGCGAGCCCGGCACTGGAGCGGCACCGGCGTTTTGTATTTAGTAGGCTATCCCTCGTAAACTTGCGGTATGAACTCATCCTGGTCTGATGCCTGGCGTTTGCTCCGCATCCCGTTTTCTTTGTTTCTGATGCCCATTTTCTGGTTTGCGGTGAGCGCCGCCCCAGAGATTTCTGCGGGCCGGACCGTAGCCGTTTTCCTGATTCTGCACCTGCTGGTGTACCCCGCCAGCAACGGCTACAACTCCTATTATGACCGCGACGAAGGCAGCATTGGCGGCCTCAAGCACCCGCCCAAAGTCACCCAGTCGCTTTATTGGCTTGTGCTCCTTTTTGACGTATTGGCGTTGGTACTTTCTCTATTGCTTTCCTGGACGTTTGCGGCCATGGTGCTGCTGTATCTGCTGGTTTCCAAAGCGTACAGCTACAAGGGCATCCGGCTCAAGAAATATCCCATCCTGAGCACGTTGGTGGTGGTGATTTTCCAGGGGGCCTTCACGTTTGTCATGGTGCAAGTGGGCACCGGCTTAAACCAAAGCAAGATCCTCAGCACGAACAACCTGTTGCTGGCGCTGGTGAGTTCTTTGTTTCTGTGTGGCTCCTATCCGCTGACCCAAGTCTACCAGCACGAGGAAGATGCCCGCCGCGGCGATGAAACCCTGAGTCTGAAACTGGGCTTATGGGGCACCTTTTTGTTTGCGGCCGGCAGTTTACTTCTGGCTACGGCCGTGCTCTTTTACACTTATTGGCTGCGGGGAGAGCTGCTGCACGGCCTCCTCTTTCTGCTGGGCACCGGCCCGGTGGTGGCCGTATTCAGCCGATGGCTCTGGAACGTAAAGCAAGACCCGGCCGCCGCCAATTTTGAGAACACCATGCGCATGAACAAGGTCTCGTCGCTGAGCATGAGCTTTGCCTTCGGGCTGATTCTGCTGTGGCAGCTCTGGGAAACCGCCTGACGGCAGAACTATGGCACGCCCCACACGTACATCGTTTTTAGGCCAATTCTCTGAAAACATGTCAAAAATAACCTGGGTAGTGGTGCTGGCCTTCTTGTTCAGTTGCCAATCTTCATCGTCTGAAGAAGCTACGACTTCCGTTTCATCCAACGCCCCCGCTTCCTCAGAAAAGGAAAGCCTTCGTGAAGAAAGCAAAGAACCGGTACAGCACATTGTGCAACGTACGCACCTGTTCTCCTCTCAACAGCAGCCCGATTTTTTCCGGCTGGCCCTGCACGGCAACTCCATTGCCCAGGGAAAGGTAGAATTCACCATCACCACCCACGACGGACAGAAAATCTACGAGGAGAACTTCCCGGCCGCTGATCTGGAAGCCAGCATGGTGTACGAGATGCAAACGGATTCGCCCACGGTCTCCGAGCGCGAGGCCTACATCATCAAACGGATGGACGGCTTCGTGGAAAACAAAGACTTCGTTTCACCCGCCATTGCGCCCAATGCCCCCGTGCAGGCCTCCTTCGTGAATGAAACCACCTGGAACCGCATCAAAGCCAACCCCAAAGCCATCGGGTTCAAGTACCTGCGGGGCAAGGAAGACGGCAGGCTCCTGGTCTATGACCCCGAGCAAAAGAAAGTAGTCCGGTACGGCAGTTTTGGCGGGTAGCAGGATTTACCACCCCACCCTTCGGGCACCCCTCCTACATTAGGAGGGGAGCTGTAGGTTGCTACCGCTTTACCGCCTACTCAAACGACCTCGTAGCGTCTGGACGACCTATGAGTGTCTAGGCCAACAGCCGTTTTAAGCCCATTTTCATAAAACAAGCCCCAGAACAAAGAAGGCCCTGCAGAAAAAATCTCCGGGGCCTCCTTGTGTCATACCAACTAGTTACCAGTCTAGCCTTTCCTTCAGATTCCTGCTGCCCCTGTTATTCACGGCTGGCGCGAGTTTGCAACTCGTGCCTCCAGATAACGGGTAGTCTCCAGACTACCCTCGCGGCGTTGCCGCGAAAACACGCATAGCTTCAGCTGTAGTGGAGATGTACTGTGACTTAGCGGACTGTACGTCACCGAAGCAAACCTAAACCACGAGAAAGAAACTACCCATAGCTCATGGTTCCCGGCGAGTCTGGAGACTCGCATCATCCAAAGTCACGAGACTGAAGTCTCGCGCCAGCATGAAATGTAACAGAGGCGTTTTGGGCCTTATTTCCTGAAAGCAGGCGAAATACAGAATTCCAATAAAACCAAGAAGGCCCCGCAGAAATCTGCGGGGCCTTCTTGGTTTGACGCTGAATCTAACATCCAGCATCTATCATCTAATATCTATCAGACTAGCTGTTCATGGAGATCAGGAACTCGTCGTTGTCTTTGGTGCCCTTCATGCGGTCTTTCAGGAACTCCATGGCTTCCACGGAATTCATGTCGGACATAAACTTACGCAGGATCCAAACACGGCTGAGTTCGTCGCGGTCCATGAGCAGGTCCTCGCGGCGGGTACCGGAAGCCGGAACGTCGATGGCTGGGTACACGCGCTTGTTGGCGAGCTTCCGATCCAGCTGAAGCTCCATGTTACCGGTTCCTTTGAATTCTTCGAAGATCACCTCGTCCATTTTAGAGCCGGTGTCAATCAGAGCCGTGGCGATGATGGTCAACGAGCCGCCGTTCTCCACGTTACGGGCCGCCCCGAAGAAACGCTTGGGTTTGTGCAACGCGTTGGCGTCTACCCCACCCGATAGGATTTTACCGGAAGAAGGAACCACGGTGTTATAAGCCCGGGCCAGACGAGTGATAGAATCCAGTAGAATTACCACATCGTGGCCGCACTCTACCATGCGCTTGGCTTTGTCCAGTACAATGCTGGAGATCTTCACGTGGCGCTCGGCTTGCTCGTCAAAGGTAGAGGCAATTACCTCGGCTTTCACGCTGCGGGCCATGTCCGTTACCTCCTCGGGGCGCTCATCGATCAACAGGATCATGAGGTACACCTCGGGGTGGTTCTCGGTGATGGCATTGGCTATCTCCTTCAGCAACACGGTTTTACCGGTCTTCGGCTGGGCCACAATCAAACCACGCTGTCCTTTCCCGATGGGGGCGAACAGGTCCATGATACGGGTTGAGTATTGGCTGGAGCGGGTGGTCAGTTTCAGGCGCTCTTCCGGGAAAAGAGGCGTTAAATGCTGGAACGGAATCCGGTCACGAATCTCTTCGGTGGTACGGCCGTTCACGGAGTCTACCTTCAGCAAGGCGAAATACTTCTCGCCTTCTTTGGGTGCGCGCACGGTGCCTTTCACGCTGTCGCCGGTTTTCAGACCGAATAATTTGATCTGCGACGGCGACACGTAGATATCATCTGGGCTGGCCAGGTAATGGTAGTGCGCTGAGCGCAGGAAACCGTACCCGTCCTGCATCAGTTCCAGCACGCCCTCATTGGCGATCACCCCATCAAACTCACGCATGTTGTTGGCGTTGTTCTGGTTCTGCTGGGGCCGGTTCTGGTTGGGGTTTTGGTTGGGCTCCCGCCGATTCTGCCAGTTGGGGTTGTTCTCGCGGGGCTCGCGGTTATTGTTGTTATTCTCTCTTGGCTCACGCTGTTCTCTGGGCTCACGCGGAGCTTGCTGCTCCCGAGGCTCACGTGGCTGGAAATCTCTTGGTTGCTGGTCTCTGCTCTGCTGTTCCCGGGGCTGGGCTTGCTCTCTGGGCTCACGGGGCGCTTGTTCCCGCATCTCTCTTGGCTCACGCTGTTCACGCGGCTGGAATTCACGGGGCTGCATCCGGCTTTCGCGGGGCTCAGGACGATTCTCGCGGGGCTGGGCTTCGGGGCGGGCCATTTCTCTGGTCTCGCGTCCGTCTTCACGCAGCGCCTGCGGTATGCGGGTTCTCTCCTCGCGCACGGCAGGCGCAGCGCGCTCTGCTCTGGCGGGGCGTTCCGCAGGAGTAGTAGTGGTGTTGGTTCTGGCCGGACGACGGGCTGGTGCCGGAGCCGGGGCTTCCTGTTGTACTGACGCCGCCACCGCATTCTCTTCTACGGGTGCTGCTACCGGGGCCGGGGCTTCTGCCACTACCGCCTCAGGGGCAGGTGCTTCTGCAACCGCCGCATCAGCTTGTTCGTCTGCCTTCCGTGACGATTTTTTATATTTTTTGGGGAGATTCTCAAGGGGGGTAACGGCTTGCTGATCCAGGATTTTGTAGATCAGGTCTTGCTTGCTAAGCTTCTTGAAGTTCGTGACGCCGAGGTTCTCAGCAATCTCTTTGAGTTCTGAAAGAAGAGAATCTTTCAACTCGTCAATGTTGTACATAAATAGAATGAATTAGCTATTCGGTTTAAATGCATAGCAGTTGCAGAGCGCAACGGGCAGACGGATAAAAACAGGAAAAAGTTGGTGTGTAAGACGTAATGAAGAACCCGGATGACGGTCGTTCAGAAAATGTACTGCAATGTTAGACAGCCTTGTTCTAATTTACAAGCAATACGAGAAAATTAATATATAAAGTTACACAAATTTTTATAAAAGATCGCCCATTGCCTCAGCCTATCCAAAATATTCTAATTTTGCGTACAGATAACCAGACGCACCATGTTACAGATACCCGTTTTACGCGAGCAAACCGATCTTGTTCTTGCTGGCTTGCAGAAAAGAAACTTTCCCAACGCCGCCCAGGAAATACAGGCTTTGCTGGACCTGGACCAGAAGCGCCGCTCACTGCAAACCGAGCGTGACGAGCTCCTGGGCCGTGCCAACGCGCTGGCCAAAGAAATAGGCGGCCTCATGAAAAGTGGTCAGAAAGACCAGGCCGAGGCCCTGAAAGCCGAAACCGCCGAGCTGAAATCCCGCACCAAAACCCTGGACGAGGAAGTGCAGCACCTGGAGCACGCCCTGCAGCAGGGACTCTACAAAGTGCCCAACATTCCGCATAGCAGCGTACCGGCCGGCCGTTCCGCCGAGGACAACGAAGTGGTGCTGGAGCATGGTTCTATCCCACAACTGCCCGAAGGTGCCCAACCGCACTGGGAGCTCATCAAGCAGTATGACATCATTGACTTTGAGCTGGGCATCAAAATCACCGGCGCAGGGTTTCCCGTGTACAAAGGCCAGGGTGCCCGTTTGCAGCGCGCCCTCATCAACTTCTTCCTGGACGAGGCCATGAAAGCCGGGTACACCGAGGTGCAGCCGCCCATTGTGGTGAACGAAGCCTCGGGCTACGGCACCGGCCAGCTCCCCGACAAAGAAGGGCAGATGTACCACGCCACCGCCGACAACCTCTACCTGATCCCCACCGCCGAGGTGCCCATCACCAACCTCTACCGCGACGAGATCATCGCCGAGGGCAAACTTCCCATCAAGCACGTGGGCTACACGCCTTGTTTCCGCCGTGAGGCCGGTTCCTGGGGGGCCGATGTGCGCGGCCTCAACCGCCTGCACCAATTTGACAAAGTAGAGATTGTGCAGATTCAGGCCCCGGAAAAATCCTATGAGGCTTTAGAGGACATGAGCCAGTACATCCAGGGCCTGCTCCAGAAACTGGAACTGCCTTACCGCGTGCTCCGGCTCTGCGGCGGCGACATGGGCTTCACCTCGGCCCTTACCTATGACATGGAAGTGTTCTCTGCGGCCCAGGGCCGATGGCTGGAAGTAAGCTCCGTCTCTAACTTTGAAACCTACCAGGCCAATCGGTTGAAACTGCGCCAGCGTACCGAGGGCGGAAAACCCCAACTACTGCACACCCTGAACGGCAGCGCCCTGGCCTTGCCCCGCATTGTAGCCGCCTTGCTGGAGAACAACCAGACCCCTGATGGCATTAAATTACCCAAGGCGTTGCACTCCTATCTCGGCTTTGAGATGATCACCAAGTAAGGAGTTTTCTTCTTACTATTTGAAAAGCGTTTCAGGCTTGTTTTAGGGCGCGTTGACAATTGTAGAATTATTTTTCCTGGCAGTTGTTAGAGTATCAAAAAGCCTATGCGTCGTTATGAGATC
>NZ_JACOAF010000040.1 GCF_014269285.1 Rufibacter sediminis | reverse complement strand
GGGCACTCCTCTTTTGGGGGCATTTTGAAGAAAATGCCCCCAAAAGAGGAGTGCCCGTTTTTACCTACTAGTTACTAAATCTTCAAAGATGGAAGCGTTACCTCCTTACTAGAAAGATACCTCCAAGGGAGAAGTAATGCGTTTCGCGAAGGTGGCCAGGTAATCATCCCATTCCTGCACGTTGTTGAACTGCCCGCTCTTCACCCAGCCAAAGCCCGCGTAATAGATGACCTTGTCTTCTGAGGGAGTGGCCATCACATACAGGTGGCTCATGTCTTTGGTTTCCACCCGATGATCTTTGAAGGATTGCACGGCTTTAGGCGCCATGACAATTCCAGTCCCCAGCAAAGACTTATCCATGGGTTCCCAGTAGCGGAACCAGCCCGCCTCCTTATCGGCTTTCACCTCGCCTTTTTTGTCATGGAGGGTGATGCCCGCCGTCACGTTTGGCAATGGCTTGTCACTTTTGAGCACTACTTCGTACCGGGTCATGTTACTTCCCAGGTCTAAACTGATGATCTTCTTTTCAGTGATGGTCCTTCCGTTGGCTTGCCAGGGAGCATAGGTTAGCTCAAACATGGTTCTGATGGGGCCGTCGGCCAGTTTCCGGTAGCTGATGAAGTTCTTGGAGACGTACAGTGAATCATTCTCCCAGACGCCTATGCCGCCAATGCCCCGGCTGGGGCCCACGTGGTACGGGTCATATCCCTCTCCCCTATCAACATGGTAGTAGTTGGAGTTGGTCAGGTAGCCTTTGTACCAGGCGTCAATCACCGAATAGCTCACCCGCTTCAGCCAGGCATCCATCCCGCTGGTCAGGGTTCCTCCAGCCACGCCTTGCTCCACCATCTGCTGCGCCACGGGTCCGTAGGTCCGGAACGCCACCCGGTCATTCTCCCAGGTATAGTCATCGGTGCGTTCGGGCACAAAGCGGGAGTACGTTCTCACCTCGCTCCTGGGCTGGGACGCGGCGCCGTTCACCGCCCCTTGCACGTAGAACTTCTTGGTGGCTCTGGCTTTGATATCGGTCTGAAACAGGATTTCATCTACCTTTCCGTCTAAGTCGTGGTCCAGGGCCTGGCTTACCAGCAGTTGATCTGATTCCGCATCCTTGATTAGCAGGTTCTCCGCGCCAAACTTATCCGCCAGGGCTTTCACCCGCTGGATGGGGATGGAGATGGTTTCTGCGGTTCTGTCTAGGTCCAGGCGGTTTTTGACGGTGACGCTATTCGCCTCCGGCACTTGTCTGCACGACGCGAACAGGCCGGCGGCCATCAGCAGACCTGCCCAAGCCCTTCTTTTCAGTTGAGATGTTCTTACCATTGTACTTCTGAGATGATCGTTTGCTTCCCCGCCACGCGAGGAGGCATGTTATACTCCTGATCTGGCCCGCGTTTCTTTCACCGATGCCCTTGCTTTCTATTGCTCCGGAAAACTCCCGCCCCCTGTTTTAGCCCTGCTTTTGGGAAAACAGGCCCAAAACAGGCGCGTGACCCACTACTCGCCCATGGGCTTCCCGATGGTGGCCAGGATGCCGCCGTCTACGTAGAGGATTTGTCCGTTCACGAAGTTGCTCGCCCGGGAAGCCAGGAAAACCGTGGCTCCGCCCAGTTCATCGGGTTCTCCCCACTTACCGGCGGGCGTGCGGTTCACGATGAATTCATGGAAGGCATTGCCGTCTACCCGAAGAGGAGCGGTCTGCTCGGTGGCAAAATAGCCGGGTCCGATGCCGTTCACCTGAATCCCAAATTTGGCCCACTCGGTGGCCATGTTCTTGGTGAGCATCTTCAGACCGCCTTTGGCCGCGGCGTAGGCGCCCACGTTCTGGCGGCCCAGTTCACTCATCATGGAGCAGATGTTGATGATCTTGCCGGACTGGCGTTCTATCATGCCTTGCACCACGGCCTGCGTCACGATGAAAGGAGACGTCAAATCCACGTTGATGACCTCCTGCCACTCGGGCAGGCTCATGTCTTTCAGCGGAATGCGTTTGATGATTCCGGCATTGTTTACCAGAATGTCAATAAAACCGACTTCCTGCTCTATCTGGGCAACCAGTTTCTGAACCTGCTCCTGATTGGTGACATCGCACAGATAACCGTAGGCGGTAAGGCCTTCTTCGCGGTAGGTCTGCACTGCACGGTCTACTTTCTCCTGGGAGGAATTCCCGTTCACCACCAGGGTGGCGCCGGCTTGCCCCAGGGCTCGGGCCATGGCCATGCCCAGGCCGTGGGTACCACCCGTAATCCAGGCCACTTTGCCGGTGAGGTCAAATTGCTGTAAAATCATAGTATGGGGAGATTATCTTAAATCAGTGATGAGGCAGGCGTCCATGTCGCCGTAGTCCAGGTTTTCGCCGGCCATGCCCCAGATGAAGGTGTAGTTGGAAGTGCCGGCGCCGGAATGGATGGACCAGGGCGGGGAGATCACGGCCTGGTCGTTCTGCATCCAGATGTGGCGGGTCTCCTGCGGCTGCCCCATGAAATGGCAAACGGACTGCCCCTCGGGGATGTCGAAGTAGATGTAGACTTCCATCCGGCGGTCATGGGTATGGGCGGGCATGGTGTTCCAGACGCTGCCTGTGTTCAGCTCAGTCATTCCCATCTGCAGTTGGCAGGTTTGGATCACGCCGGCAATCAGGAGTTTGTTGATGGTGCGCTCATTGGCGGTTTCCATGGAGCCAAGCCGCACAACCTCCGCCTCCTGACGGGATACTTTTTTAGTGGGGAAGGCCTGATGGGCCGGGGCTGAGTTCAGGTAAAACTTGGCGGGCTTCTCCTTCTCCTGGCTCAGGAAGGTCACGTTTTTGACTCCTTTGCCCAGGTAAAGCGCTTCTTTGTGCTGCAACTCATAAGTTGTCCCGTCTGCCTCCACGGTGCCCAGGCCTCCTATGTTGATGATCCCCAGCTCCCTTCTTTCCAGGAAGTACTGTGATTTAAGAGGATCGATGGTTTCCAGGGCAACGGCCCCGTTTACCGGCATCACGCCGCCGGCAATGTAGCGGTCATAGTGGCTGTAGGTCAGGTGAATCTTATCGGCCTGGAACAGGTTCTCAATCAGGAAGTTTTGGCGCAGGGCCTGGGTGTCCATGGCTTTGGTCTCGGTAGGACTAACGGCATAGCGCACATCGTATTCAATACCCATATCGGTTGTTTTGAGGGTTAATTCTGGAAACGTTCTCATAAATGGCTACCCGTACGGGTGAGCCGTTCTTTAGTATTATACCACAAGTTGTTTATCTGAAGAGGAAGGACGGGCATTGTCTTCCCCGCCTGCCGCGCCGCTGGACTTGCGGGTTTTCAGCTCTACCGGCGTGGTGAGGGAGATATAGTTCTCCTCGGGCTTGATCTTCTGCTGGATCAGATCCATCATGAGGGCGGCGGCCTTCTCGCCCACCTGGTAAGGAAACTGCTCTACCGAGGTAATGGCCGGTTCAATGATTTCTGACCGCGGATCATTGGAATAACCCGCCACCAGCAATTCGTCCGGAATCTTCAAATGCTGCTTTTTGGCGTACTCCACCACCGTGATGGCAGCCGTGTCATTGCAGGCGAACACCGCATCGGGCAGCTCCTTTCCGGCAAAGAGCACCTCACAGTCTGCCAGGCTGTTTTCTTTGGTGAGTTCATGGAAGAAAAGCAGATGCTCCTGCAAGGGCACCCCGTATTCCTGCAGGGCGTCTCTGTAGCCGGCGAAGCGGTCACGGTAAATACTGCAACTGAGCGGCCCGCCAATATGGGCAATGCTGCGCGCGCCTTTCTCCAGCAGGTGAACAGTGGTCTGGTACCCGCCCTGGTAATCATCTCCCTGTATTTTATGGACCGGATAGTTGAGGGGTACCCGGTCAAAGAACACCAAAGGGGTATTGGCGTTGGTGAAGACATCAAAGTGGGAGAAATCCTCGGTATGCAGGGTGGTGGACACAATCAAACCCTCCACCCGGGCGGCATACATGGCGTTTACCAACTGCTTCTCCAGTTTCACGGAGTCATTGGACTGGCAAACCATGAGGTTGTACTCGTACTCCTGCAGCTTGTTCTGGATAGCCGTAATCACCGAGGAAATGAAGTACATGGAGATTTTAGGCACAATCAGCCCGATGGTGTTGGAGCGGTTGTTCCGCAGGCTGGCCGCCACGGCGTTATGCCGGTAGTTGAATTTCTCCACCGCCTCCCGCACCCGCTGCTTCGTGCTTTCGCTCTGGTGCGGATGGTCATTCAACGCCCTGGAAACAGAGGAAATAGACATGCCCAGTTCAGCGGCAATGTCCTTAATGGTGAATTCAGGGCGTTTTTTCATTTTAACACTCAAAAGACGTTTTCTTCAACTTTCTCCCGCAGCAACTCAAATAAGTTGTAACGCTGCCCAGGACCGGAGGTTCTGCATGACGGCCTTCAGAAAGCGAAGCGGCAGTCTTCCTTTCCACAGAACCTATCCAACGCAGCAATCGCAGCCAGGCTGTTTTTCAGGTTTCGAAACACTCTCCGCCGCCGCCGCTGCTCTAGTGTATTCTGGGATCGCACCTTTGGCTGAGGAGCGGCTTTACACTGCTTTCCTGCAAACATCTTCTATCCTAGAGCAGGCATTCGCTTGAAATGGACAAAATCCCGCCATTTTTCTCTGGCCATGATGGTTCTTGCCTTGGCAAGGAAGGCTTGCAGGCGCTCCCAGAGGCTCAGATGTTCTCCCGGAAATAGCAAACCACTCTCTTCTAGCCGTGTCACCTGACGTTTAGATCTCCTGTAACAAAAGAGCAAAAAGAGCTGATGGCCGCAAAGAACGGCCAGACCCGATAACTGCAGCGTTCTATCTTTACACCGAAGAAGGTAAGTAGCAGAAGCCATTGCCACCGATCAACCAACCTCTTGGTCATGTACAGCAGCTCGCCACCGATAGACCGAGGTTTGGGTTTATCGTCCCAGAAACGATCTGGATCACTTTACCCGCAGCATAGGAAAAGTTCGCAAAAATTGGGCAAACAAAAAAGCCTCTCAGATTTCTCTAAGAGGCTTTTTGTGTTGTCCGACCAGGTTTCGAACCTGGACTCTTCTGAACCAAAATCAGACGTGTTGCCAGTTACACCATCGGACAATCTCCGCTGACAACCTGTTGTTGTCGTTTGGTGTTGCAAAGGTAGAAAAGAATTCATTCAGCGCAATACACCTAGCGAAAAAAAATTCAAAAATTTATTCCATAATCCGCTCCAGGGCGGTGTCATAGCTGTTTTTGATCACCTGGATGGCATGAAACACCTCGCCGTCTACCTCGCAGTAGCGGGCCGTCACCTCGCCAATTTTTTTGAAAGTCAGGCTGTTACCAGACACTAATTTCTCAAACGCTTCCTGCTGCGCCGGTGAAACACTCACCACCACGCGGCCCTGGCTCTCACCAAACAGATACGCGTCTTTTCTGAAATTTTGATCGGTAGCGATAGAAAAACCTAGCTCGTTGGCCATGGCAGACTCCAGCAAGGTGATGTAAAGACCACCATCGGCGCAGTCATGGGCCGACTGGATCAGTCTTTCCTCAATCAGCGACTTCACGGTTTTCTGCACCAGCAGTTCTTTCTCCATGTCAAAGGCCGGGGCCGGAGACAGTTTCATGTTGTGGTAAGAATACAGGTATTCGCTGGAGGCGATGTCGTTGGCGGGGTCACCTAATAGATAGATGGCGTCACCTTCCTGCTGGAAAGCCAGCGTCATGGTGTTGGCTTTGTCTTCCAGAATACCCAGCATGCCAATGGTTGGGGTTGGGAACACCGGACCTTCGTCTGAAGACTGGTTGTAGAAACTCACGTTACCACCCGTCACCGGCGTACCGAAGGCGGTACAGGCTTTGCCCATGCCTTTGATAGCGCCCACAAACTGCCAGTACACTTCCGGCACGTATGGGTTCCCGAAGTTGAGGCAGTTGGTGATGGCCACGGGCTCACCGCCGGAGCAAACAATGTTACGGGCGGCTTCGGCCACGGCAATGGCGGTGCCTTCCTCGGGGTCAGCGTTCACGTAGCGGCTGTTGCAGTCTACGGTGATGGCAATGGCCTTGTCAGAACCTTTCACCTTCACAATACCGGCATCGGCTGGACGGTTGGTGGTCAAGGTGGCGGTGCCAATCATGGAGTCATACTGCTTGTACACCCAGCGCTTAGAAGCGATGTTGGGGTGCGTGGCCAGGAATTCGGCTACGGCTTTATAGTCGGTTGGCTCCTGCACGGAGTCAATGGTGAATTTTTTGGCTTCCTGGAAATACGCGGGCTCACGGTACTCGCGGTGATATACCGGCGCGCCGCCGCCCAGTACCAGGTCATCGGCGGGCACATCGGCCACCAATTCTCCTTTTACATAGTAGCGCAGGCGTTTGGAATCGGTCACTTCGCCAATCTGGGCGCAGGACATGTCCCACTTGTCGCAGATCTGGAAGATAAGGTCCTCGGCTCCTTTTTCCATCACCACCAGCATGCGCTCCTGGCTCTCGGAGAGCAGAATCTCGAACGGCTGCATGTTGGCCTGGCGGGTAGGTACTTTGTCAAGCCAGATTTCCATGCCGCTTTCGCCTTTGGCGCTCATTTCTGAGGTAGAGCAGGTGATACCGGCGGCACCCATGTCCTGCATACCAATCACGCGGTTGGTGGCCAGAATCTCCAAAGTAGCCTCTAAAAGCAGTTTCTCCTGGAACGGGTCCCCCACCTGTACGGATGGCAAGTCATTCACAGAGTCTTCAGTGATGTCCTTAGACGCGAAGGCCGCGCCGTGGATACCGTCTTTACCGGTAGCGGCCCCGATGATGAAGACCGGGTTTCCGGCTCCGTGCGACGTGGCGCTGGCGGTTTTACCTACTTCCACGATGCCCGCCGAGAAGGCGTTCACCAGCGGGTTCACGTTGTAGCAGTCATCAAAGAACAGCTCGCCGCCCACCGTCGGGATACCGAAGGCATTGCCGTAATCCCCGATTCCTTTCACTACCCCTCTCAAGAGGCGCTTGGTTTTATCTGAATTAGGGTTCCCGAAACGCAGGGAGTTCAGCTGCGCGATAGGCCGGGCGCCCATGGTGAAGATGTCACGGTTGATGCCGCCCACACCGGTGGCCGCGCCCTGGTAAGGCTCCAGCGCCGAGGGGTGGTTATGGGACTCTATTTTGAAAGAGCAGGCCAAACCGCCGCCAATGTCTACCAGACCGGCATTCTCCTCCCCTGCTTTCGCCAGCATGCGCGGCGAGTCTTTGGGCAACGTCTTCAGCCAGACAATGGAGTTTTTATAGGAGCAGTGCTCAGACCACATCACAGAGAAGATGCTCAGCTCCGTGAAATTAGGCGTGCGGCCCAGGATTTCTTTAATGCGATCGAATTCTTCAGGCAAGAGGCCCAGTTTCTGGGCGGTATCTACGGTAGTCAGGGTCTGGGTTTCCAAGACGGATATGGATTTGGTAAGACAGGGCAAAAATAAAGATTTCTTTTAGATGGCGGCGCTCTCTTTTCAAATGGTTTTAAGCCTGTTTTCAAGAAAACACTCTTAAAATGAAGAAATTGTTACCTCAGCGTTAGCCAAAGGGCCTGTCACGTTATGTTTTGGTTAAGCTTGAAGGTCGGGCTGGATTGGCTGCCAACTGCTCCGTAAACTTATACGGTCTCCCATTTAACCCGTGCCCCGCCATGGAAAACGCAGCAGAAAAAACCGTCACGCTGGTGGTCTATTACACGTCAACCCAGCCCATTGCCACCCTGGAACTGAACGCCCAGGATGAACACCTGTCCTGGCTGATGGACAGCATGGAAGTGATCCCCTGCGGAAAATATTACTGCCTCCGGCTCTCCACCTCGGGGGAGTTCAGGCAGGCCCGGCGCATTTTCCCGGCCATTGGGCAGGTGAACCGTCACGTACGTTTCAGGGCCTTTTTACGCAAAAAGGCCACTAAACGCCCAGCCACCTCCCCAGTGGAGGCAACCGGACAAGCTGCACCGCTTCCCTCGCCCATGGCAAGCATCGTGGCGCCGGCGGGCTTCCGGTTTACCTGGATGAAATCATTCTTTAAACTTACCCTCAACGGCCTGTAGCATGGAAACCAACGCCATCATTCTCTGCTTTTACCTCAAATCTGCCACTCCTATCCACACCCAGACCTTACCGGCCCACGACAGCCGCCTACCGCAACTCCTGGAAGACGTGCGCATGGTACGGCACGGCAACTACGTCTTTGTGCACCTCCGGAGCGACTATGAGTGGGAACGGGCGCAGTATTTCCTTAACAAAACCAAGCACCCGGCCCGCCTGGCTTCTTCCTCAGCGGCCTGAGTTTATTTCTTCCCTGGCGGCCTCCAGCCCCTGAGGGTTTCTATTGGTAATACCACCGGCTGCTCAGGAACACAGCCGCTGACGCGCAACCCAGCCCGGCAGCCAAACCGCCGTCCCTTCTTATGTAAAGGGCGGCCAGCGGGCGCGTTTTTAAGCCGTTTCCGGCAAAAGAGTCCCAAAACAGACCTGTAAATCAGGCGCTTCGCCACGGCTCTACTCCCTTAAAACATTTTTCGCTACTTCTATGGAAATCAAGCAAGAATGCCCTATTTTTGCAGCCTGAAAGAAGTGAGTATCTTTATAAATAATTATAAACCAACCAAATGGCGAATATTGGCAGAATTACCCAAGTGATCGGTCCCGTGGTGGACGTAAGCTTCTCGGGTGAGAATTCTAAGTTGCCCAACATCATGGATGCCCTGGTAGTGGTGAAGGCGAACGGTGCCCGCGTGGTACTGGAGACGCAGCAGCACTTAGGCGAAGATCGGGTACGTACCATCGCGATGGACGCAACCGAGGGCTTAACCCGCGGCATGGAAGTAACTGACCTTGCGGCTCCTATCTCAATGCCTACCGGCGACAACGTGCTAGGCCGTCTGTTCAACGTAATTGGCGATGCCATTGACGGTATTCCGCAGCCTGCCAGCTTGGTAGACCTGCCAATTCACCGCAACGCGCCGCGTTTCGAAGATCTTTCTACTTCTTCTGAGGTATTATATACCGGTATCAAAGTTATTGACCTGATTGAGCCTTACTCAAAAGGGGGTAAAATTGGTTTGTTCGGGGGTGCCGGAGTAGGTAAAACCGTATTGATCCAGGAGTTGATCAACAACATCGCCAAAGGCCACGGTGGTCTTTCTGTGTTTGCCGGTGTGGGTGAGCGTACCCGTGAGGGAAATGACTTGCTGCGTGAGATGATTGAGTCTGGCATCGTGAAATACGGTGACGAGTTCATGGAGTCCATGGAGCACGGCGGATGGGATCTTTCCAAAGTAGACGCTGACGCGTTGAAAGACTCTAAAGCTACCTTCGTGTTCGGTCAGATGAACGAGCCGCCAGGGGCCCGCGCCCGGGTAGCCTTGTCTGGTTTGACCATTGCTGAGTCTTTCCGTGACGGTGATGGTACCGGTTCTGGCCGCGACATCCTGTTCTTCATTGACAACATCTTCCGTTTCACCCAGGCAGGTTCTGAGGTATCGGCCCTTTTAGGTCGTATGCCATCTGCGGTAGGTTACCAGCCAACTTTGGCTACGGAAATGGGTGCCATGCAAGAGCGTATCACGTCTACTAAGCGTGGTTCCATCACGTCTGTACAGGCCGTTTACGTACCTGCGGATGACTTGACTGACCCGGCTCCAGCGACCACCTTCGCTCACTTGGATGCCACTACCGTACTTTCCCGTAAAATCTCTGAGCTGGGTATCTACCCGGCGGTAGACCCTCTGGATTCTACCTCCCGTATCTTGACCGCTGATGTAGTAGGCGAAGAGCACTACAACACCGCGCAGCGCGTGAAAGAGATCCTGCAGCGTTACAAAGAATTGCAAGACATCATTGCCATCCTGGGTATGGACGAATTATCTGAAGAAGATAAATTAGTCGTACACAGAGCGCGTCGTGTGCAGCGTTTCTTGTCTCAGCCATTCCACGTAGCCGAGCAGTTCACCGGCTTGAAAGGTGTGTTGGTTGACATCAAAGACACCATCCGTGGCTTCAACGAGATCATGGACGGCAAGCACGACAACCTGCCTGAGGCCGCCTTCAACTTGGTGGGTACCATTGAAGACGCCGTAGTGAAAGGTCAGAAAATGATGGCCGAAGCGAAATAGTTTTAATGTGCTAATGTGTTAATGTGCTGATGTAAGAATTAGCACACTAGCACATTAGCCAATTAGCACATTAACAAATGTATTTAGAAATCATCACCCCAGATAAAAGAGTATTTGAAGGCGACGTGACCTCGGTGAAGTTTCCGGGCATCAATGGCGGGTTTGAAGTGTTGAACAACCACGCAGCCCTCATCAGTGCTCTGGCCAACGGCCCTGTGCGCATCACGCCGGCCACCGGTACTCAAGTGGTGTTCCAGATTGACGGGGGAGTTGTGGAGGTATTGGACAACAAGATCATTGTCCTGGCCGAAGCCGTGACCGCCTAAGATTTCCTGTTTTTCATGTGAAAGCCCGCTCTTCTGCAAAGAAGGCGGGCTTTCGCTTTTTAGCCCGTTTTCAGAAAACAAGCCCTAAACGGCTTTCCTACTTTTGGCGTTTCTGCTTACCTTTAGAAGTGTTGATTGTTCATTGCTGATTGTTTTAACCAAAAAACGAATCACTCATGAATTCCAACAATCAACAACTAGCAATCAACAACTAACAAACAATTCCGTGTCTATCTCGCCCAAAGTAACGCCCATTTACCAAACCTCGGTTTTCACGTTCGAAGACCTCACCGCCCTGGAAGCCTATTTTGAGCAGCCCGGCCAAAGCTACCTCTACAGCCGCAACGGCAACCCCAACACCGATGAACTGGCCGAGGAGGTCAACCAACTGGAGAAAGGAAACGGCGCGGTGGCCACTTCCTCGGGCATGTCGGCCATCCTGACGGCGGTGCTGGTGTATTGCCAGTCCGGCGACCACGTGCTCTGCGCTGAGGAGATTTACGGGGGTTCCGCCGCCTTGCTGTCGCAGGAACTGACCCGCATGGGCGTGCAGATCACGTTTGTGCCCATGGCCGAGATGTATGACTTCAACCCCTACGTGCAGCCCAACACCAAACTGATTCTGGTAGAGACCATCAGCAACCCCATGATGACGGTGCTGGACCTGGCTCAGGTGGCGAACGCCTGCCAAAGCAACGGCATCAAACTGGTCGTGGACAACACCTTCGCCTCACCGGTGATCACCAGACCGCTGGAACTGGGTGCCGATCTGGTCATCCACAGCGTCACCAAATACCTCTCGGGCCACAGCGATGTCACCGCCGGCGTGGTCATCGCCAAAGAAGCCGCCGATGCCCAGCGCGCGAAACAGATTGTAGTAGCTTGGGGGCTGACCTTGAGTCCGTTTGAAAGCTGGCTTGCCGCCCGCGGCCTGAAGACGTTGAAGCTGCGCATGCGCCAACATTCTGAGAACGCCTTGGCCCTGGCCACTTTCCTGCGCCAGCACCCCAAAGTAAGCGCCGTTTTCTACCCCGGCCTGCCAGATCATCCGCAACACGATTTGGCCGCGGCCCAAGGCAAAGGGCAGTTTGGCGGCATGCTCTCCTTCCGGATCGCCGATGACGTGGAAACCGTGAACCGCTTCATGCGCGGCCTGACCCACATGCCGTTCGCCCCGTCTCTGGCCGGCGTGGTTTCCTCGGTCTCCTATCCGCTGGGCACCTCGCACCGGGCCCTCACCCCTGAACAACGCGAGAAACTAGGCATCACCGTGGGCCTGATCCGGTTATCCGTGGGCATCGAGGAACCAGAAGAATTAATAGCTGACCTGGAGAAAGCCTTGGCAGCCATCTAGCGTTTTCCGTTTCGGGGCCATTTTTATAAAACAGCCCCGAAACAATACGTTTCCTTATCCCCCCAGCTGGCACCTGCTGAGCTGCTGGCGCGAGACTTCAGTCTCGTGACACAGGATGAAGCGAGTCTCCAGACTCGCCGGGAACCATGAACCGGAAATGCCTGAGATTTCGTAATGCGCCGGGTCGCTGCTTTGCAGCGAGGGTAGTCAGGAGACTACCCGCCATCGAAAGGCACGAGTTGCAAACTCGCGCCAGCATTTGGTCAGCTTTAGAGCGGTAAGCGCTGAGAAGTGCGATAGGATAGCCGTCAGAAGAGGAACGTGTCTACACGTAACCTCTTCTATTTTCAGCCTGTTTTCAGAAAATTAGCCCCAAAACGCAGAAGGCCTTACCTTTGCGGCATGTTTACACGTTTCGTCAACTGGTTGGGCGGGAAAAAGACCTCGGCGCCAACAGATGACCTTCCAACTGATATGAAATACTTACTCGTGGGTTTGGGCAACATTGGCCCGGAATACGCCGATACGCGCCACAACATCGGGTTCATGGTGCTGGATCACCTAGCCAAGAAGCATGATGTTTCCTTTGACACCGGCCGCCACTCGTTTGTGACCGAGTTCAAGACAAAGGGCAAGCACTTCACCCTGGTGAAACCCACCACGTTCATGAACCTGAGCGGCAAAGCGGTGGCCCATTGGCTGAGTGTCCTGAAGATTCCGGCCGAGCAGATGCTGGTGATTACGGATGATCTGGCCCTGCCCTTCGGGAAACTGCGGATGCGGGCTAAAGGCAGCGCGGGCGGGCACAACGGCCTCAAACACATTGAGCAGACCCTGGGCAACAATGAATACCCGCGCCTTCGGTTTGGGGTGGACTCGCAGTTCTCCAAGGGCCGCCAGGTGGACTATGTGCTGAGTCCCTTTTCAGAAGATGAGAAGATCGATTTGCAGACGCACATTGAGAAAGCCGCCGAGATGAGTTTGTCCTTCGGCACCATCGGGCTGGAGCGCACCATGAATTTCTTCAACAAATAACCGCTTCTCTGGTCTTATGTCAGGACGGTGTTTTGGGGCTGTTATCGTGAAAACAGCCCCAAAACACCGTCCTGACCTACTTATGCGTTACACAGACCGCAGTACTTCCAGTTTATGCGACAGGATGGCGGCCTGCTCCTGCAAACCTCTGAACTTTAAAGCGAAAGGATCAGACGCGGGCTTGGCTTCCACCTTGGTATTCAGGACGGTGATTTCCTCCACCAGAAGCTCCAGGTGCCGGCTGATTCTGTCCTGCAGTTTCTGCAGCTTTTCAATGGCCTGGGAAAGTTGCTCTTGCTCCATCTCCAGGCGGGTAGGTTGTAATTCTAACTGAATCATAACGGGTCTCGTTAAAATTCCAGCGCCAGGCACTGGGTTCTGGTTCATGTCTAGGGTTCGTTTTACAGTTGCCCCAGCCGGCGGAGCCTACTCTACGGCGAAGCAGATGGTCCGTCAGCGCTTAAAATAAGAAATTCGTTTTCAGGCCATTATCTAAAAACCACCGCGAAAACGCCCGCTCATTCCGGCTACTGAAGCGTACCTGAACCAAATGTAAGAAACGCGGCAAGCATACCATTTAAAACTCGACAAACCTGCGGCCCGGGAAGTTGAAGGGTGCCTCCTGCCCGATGTAAGCTTTTGTATTGGCGGCATTTGTCTACTTTTGTGCCGATATTTCCCTCCATGACCCGTCTCCTTTCCCTGTACCGAAACGCCTTTGGCGGCCTCTCCAGAGAAGCCTGGCTTTTGGCGGCGGTGATGTTCATCAACCGCAGCGGGGCCATGGTGGTGCCGTTCCTGAGCGTGTACCTGACCGAGGCACTGGGCTTCAGCCTGCAGCAGGTGGGCGTGCTGCTGAGTCTGTTCGGGATGGGTTCTATGTGCGGCACGTTCCTGGGCGGCTGGCTCACCGACAAGGTAGGCCATTTCAAAGTCCAGTTCCTCAGTCTGGTACTGGGCGGCAGTTGGTTTTTCGTGATGCTCACCCTGGAGCGGTTTGAACTCTTTGCGGCCGGCATCTTCCTGCTGAGTTTACTGACCGAATGCCTGCGCCCGGCCAACGCCTCCTCGGTGAGTTCCTACGCCCGCCCCGAGAACGTGACCCGTGCCTTTTCCCTCAACCGCATGGCCATTAACCTGGGCTTTTCCATTGGCCCGGCCCTGGGCGGCGTGCTGGCCACCGTCTCCTACCAGTGGTTGTTCATGGCCGATGGCCTCACCTGCCTCACCGCCGGGGCGGTCTTCTTTTTCTATTTCCGGCACCGGCAGGGCCACGAGCCCACGTCATCCACCTCAGCGGCCGCGTCCAATCCGGCTCCGGCTACGCGCTCGCCTTACCGCGATGGGTTGTTTCTGCTGTTCACATTGCTATGCTGCTGTTTTGCCGTGGCATTCTTCCAGTTCTTCTCCACCATGCCGCTTTACTTCCGGCGGGTCTATCACCTGTCTGAGTTGCAGATTGGCGGCTTACTAGCGTTTAACGGGCTGCTGGTGTTTCTGCTGGAGATGATCATTGTCTACCTGCTGGGAGACCGGCACGCGCTCTGGAAAATGATTGTGGTGGGGCTGCTGTTGCTGGCCATGGCCTTTGTGCTGCTCAACCTGGCGCACGGGTTCTGGGTGCTGGTGTTGTCGGTGCTGCTCATGAGCCTTTCCGAGATCATGGCCATGCCGTTCATGAGCACGCTCACGGTACAACGCTCCGGTCCGCATAATCGGGGTTCGTACATGGGGCTTTACAGCCTCTCCTACTCTGCGGCGCACATCGTGGGTCCTTTCGTGGGCACCAACACCATCGCCCGGTTCGGTTTTGACGCGCTGTGGTGGGGCGCCAGCGCCTTGTGCGTAGTGGCAGCTGTAGGCTTTTACCTGGTGGTAAGACGCTTGCAGACGGCGTAAAACGGAAACCTCTCCCCAGTTTCAGGCCTTCTTTCGGAAAATAGCCCCAAAACCCGGCGGTCTCTTCTGCTTTCCGATTCTTTTTGGCATCTTTCCTATAAACTTCGCTGAACCGACCCATGAAATTATTGACCACACTCCTGCTGCTCAGCACAACCCTGGCCGCCTGTACTTCCGTTAAGCAACGTGCAACAGATACAGAAATGATGGTCTATATAGGAACCTACGCCAAACCCGATGCCGAGAGCATTTTCGCCTACCGTCTGAACGAGGAGACCGGTGCCTTAACCAGGGCGCTGGCCGTGAAAGGCGGTGAGAATCCCTCCTTCCTTGCCTTAGACGCAGACCGCAAGCACCTGTACGCGGTGAACGAGACCACCGAGTTTAAGGGCCAGAAAAGCGGGGCGGTGAGCGCCTTCGCCATTGATCAGAAAACCGGCGACCTTACCTTCCTGAATCGGCAACCCTCGCGGGGCGGCGCTCCCTGCTACATCAGCCTGGACCATAAAAACAAAGTGGCGCTGGTGGCGAATTACGTGGGCGGCAACGTATCGGCTTTCCCGCTGCAACCCGATGGCCGGTTAGGTGCTTCCTCAGACATGGACCAGCATGAGGGCAAAGGTCCCCGTCCGCAGCAGGACGCGGCGCACGCCCACTGCATTGTGCCAGATCCGCAGAATAACTTCGCGCTGGCCGTAGATTTGGGCATTGACCAGATCATCAGCTATAGACTGGACAAAGCAGCCGGCAAGCTGGAGCGCCAGGCGCAACCGGCGTTCACGGCCAAATCGGGCGCGGGGCCGCGGCACCTCACGTTCCACCCCACCAACAAGCGCTTCGCCTACGTAATCAATGAGCTGAACGCCACCCTCACCTCGTTCACCTATCATGCGGATAATGGAACGCTAACCGAGGTAGAAACGGTCTCCACGCTTCCGGCGGGCTACACCGGCGAAAACGCCTGCGCTGACATCCACGTCTCTCCTGATGGTCGTTTCCTGTACGGGTCTAACCGCGGGCACAACAGCATTGTGGTCTACGCCATTGACGCCAACTCCAACAAATTATCACTAGTGGAGCACGTGAGCACCCAGGGCAACTGGCCCCGTAACTTCACCTTCAGCCCGTCTGGCCGAACGCTGCTGGTGGCCAACCAGCGGTCCAACAATATCACCACCTTCAAGGTAGATACCCAAAGCGGCAAGCTCACGTATACCGGCAACTCGGCCTCGGTTTCTTCGCCGGTGTTTGTGCAGGTGGTACCGGCCTTCCCCCAAACGCCCAGACAATAGACGCTATGAAAGCAGTGGTGATCACGCAGCCCGGCGCGCCAGAGGTGCTTCAGGTTCAGGAACGCGAAATGCCTACGCCGGCTCCCCATCAGGTGCTGGTGCGGGTACGCGCCGCCGGCATCAACCGCCCCGATGTGGCGCAGCGGAAAGGCCATTATCCGCCGCCACCCGGCGCGCCGGCAGATGTGCCCGGCCTGGAGATTGCCGGCATTGTTGAGGCCTGCGGAGAACAGGTAACCCACCGGAAACCCGGTGATGCCGTCTGTGCCTTGCTGCCCGGGGGCGGCTACGCCGAGTATGCGGTGGTGGATGCCCGTCATTGCCTGCCTCTGCCCCAAAACTGGAGCTTTGAAGCCGCCTCCTCCCTGCCCGAGACCGTGTTCACCGTCTGGCACAACGTCTTTCAGCGGGGCCAGCTACAACCAGGGGAAACCTTTCTGGTGCACGGCGGCAGCAGCGGCATCGGGATTACGGCCATTCAGTTGGCCAAAGCGTGGGGTGCCACGGTGTATGCCACGGCAGGCAGCGATGAGAAGTGCCGCGCCTGCGAAGACCTGGGCGCCGACCGCTGCCTCAACTACAAGACCGAAGACTTTGAGGAAGAACTGAAAGCCGAAGGAGTAGACGTGATTCTGGACATGGTGGGCGGCGACTACATCTCCAAGAACCTGAACCTGTTGAAACCCGATGGCCGGCTGGTCTTCATCAATGCCATGCAAGGTGCCCAGGGCGCGTTTGACGTGCGGCACATAATGCAGAAGCGCCTGACCATTACCGGCAGCACCCTGCGCCCCCGCGATGCCGATTTCAAAGCCGCGCTGGCAGAAGACATAGAAAAGCACGTCTGGCCCCTACTGCAGGGTGGCCGCTTCAAGCCGGTGCTCTATCAAGTGTTTGATCTGGCAGAAGCAGCCCAGGCCCACGCGCTTATGGAAAGCAGCGAACACATCGGGAAAATTGTGCTCCAGGTACCGGAGTAGCAGGAAACCCAAGGACTGTTCCCGGAGTAGATGAAAAGGCACGTTCCGTTTAGAGGCCGTTTTCAGAAAACAGCCTCCAAACTATTACCAGGCTCCTTTTTTACTCCCGATGGCTTACCGCTTATAACCATAGCCCCTGTTTCTTAACAGCACTACATGAACCTTCTGTTCCTCACGTTTGGCCCTAACATCAAAAACCACTACCAGGCGAACTTTGCCATCATGTCGTTTCTGCCGTTCCAGAAGGAGCTGGACACGATCTACGTCTACACCGATTATCCGCAGTATTACACCCGGCTGAAGGAACACGTGCAGGTGGTCACCATCACCCCAGAGCAGCTCACCGCCTGGAAAGGTCCGCATGATTTCTTCTGGCGCGTGAAGATCAAAGCCATTGAGCAACTCATCTGCCAGCACCCAGACCAGGCCGTGATGTACGTGGATTCTGATGTCTTCCTGTACCAGAGCCCGCAGGAACTGCGCACGCTGATCAGAAGCGGCGCGGCCTTCATGCACCAGCCAGAGGGCAAGCTCTCGGCCCTCAAAAGCAAAACCGAGAAGCGGATGTGGCAACAGGTGAAAGGCCTGCGAGTGGGGGCTTTGCAGCTACACGCCAACCATGTCATGTGGAATGCCGGTGTGGTCACGTTACCCGTCCAGCAGAACCTGGCCGCCGTTACCCTGGCCCTGCAAATCTGCGACGCCATGTGCGCCCAGCAGGTGACACCCCGCCTGATTGAGCAGTTTGCCCTCTCGGTGGCGCTCCAGGAAACGTACAACCTGCAGGAGGCCAAACCCTGGATTGCGCATTACTGGGGAAACAAAGACGAATGGAACAGCCACATCAGCCAGTTCTTTCTGGAGTCGCACCTCAAAGGCTTTACCGTGGAGCAGGACATCGCCCGCCTGCAGCAGTTCCAGTACAAATCGCTGGCTTTGGTGACGCGCAACAAGAAAACCCGGGCCCGGCTCATTCAAGCCATTGATTTACTTTTCCCGCCCAAAAACCAGACCTTTATTGAGCAGTAGGCTTTAAAGCAAAGGGTGCGTTTAGGGGCTGTTTTCTTCAAAACGGCCCCTAAACGCACCCTTAAGTTACGTAAAGCTTTCTTTTGGTTTAGCTCACGCCGCCGCCGTTCACCACCGGTTTAGACGGTTGCATAAACGCCAGAGAACCATCGGCGTTCTCGGCCATCAGCAGCATGCCTTGGCTCACAATGCCTTTAATTTCGCGCGGCGCTAAGTTCACCAGCACAGACACTTGCTGCCCAATGATTTCCTCGGGGTTGAAATGCTCCGCGATGCCGCTCACAATGGTACGCTGGTCGATGCCGGTGTCTACCTTCAGCTTCAGGAGCTTCTTGGTTTTGGCCACTTTCTCAGCCTCCAGAATAGTCCCGATGCGGATATCGATTTTAGAGAAATCCTCAAAGGTGATGTCTTCCTTGGCGGGTGCAGCTACGGCGTTGGCCAGCTCGTTTTCCTTCTTGGTATCCAGCAGTTTCTGCACCTGCGCCTCAATCACCGCATCTTCGATTTTCTCAAACAGTAGCGCGGCTTCGCCGATGGTGTGCCCGGCCGGAAGCAGGTCCGGAGAACCGGCTTCGTGCCATTTGCCGGCCGTGTACTGCAACATACCAGCGAGTTTCTGGGCGGTTTCCGGTAAAAACGGCTCAGCCAGAATCGTCAGGCTAGCCGAAATCTGCAGGGCGATGTTCATGATGGTTTCCACGCGCGCGGCATCGGTCTTGATGAGTTTCCAGGGCTCGGTATCAGCCAGGTATTTGTTGCCCAGACGCGCCAGATTCATGAGTTCGCCTAGGGCTTCTTTGAAGCGGTACAGCTCCAGCGAAGCGGCAATCTTCTCCGGGAAATCCGCTAATTGCGCCAGCACGTCCTCGTCAAACGGCGTCAGCTCGCCGCGTTGCGGAACGGCGCCCTGGTAGTATTTATTTGTGAGCACCACCACCCGGTTAATGAAGTTCCCGAAGATGGCGAGCAGCTCGTTGTTGTTGCGGGCCTGGTAGTCTTTCCAGGTGAAGTCATTGTCTTTGGTCTCGGGGGCGTTGGCGCAAAGCACGTAGCGCAGCACATCGGCTTTGCCGGGCAGGTCTTGCATGTACTCGTGCAGCCACACCGCCCAGTTGCGGGACGTGGAGATTTTATTGCCTTCCAGGTTCAGGAACTCGTTGGCGGGCACGTTGTCGGGTAGCACGTAATCACCGTGGGCCTTGAGCATGGCCGGGAAGATGATGCAGTGGAACACGATGTTGTCCTTCCCGATGAAGTGCACCAGTTTGGAATCTTTGTCTTTCCAGTAGGTTTCCCAGTCGGGCGTGAGGTCTTTGGTAGCGGAGATGTAGCCGATGGGCGCATCGAACCACACGTAGAGCACTTTTCCTTCGGCACCTTCCACGGGTACGGGCACGCCCCAGTCCAGGTCGCGGGTCACGGCGCGGGGTTGCAGGCCCTGGTCAATCCAGCTTTTGCACTGGCCGTACACGTTCGTTTTCCAGTCATTTTTATGGCCGTCCACAATCCACTCGCGCAGCCAGGGCTCATATTGGTCCAGGGGCAGGTACCAATGCTTGGTTTCGCGCAGTACCGGTTGCTCACCGCTCAACGTACTCTTCGGGTTGATAAGGTCGGTGGCGTTCAAAGACGTGCCGCAGCTTTCGCACTGGTCGCCGTAGGCGTTCTCGTTGCCGCACTTGGGACAGGTGCCCACAATGTAGCGGTCGGCGAGGAACTGCTGGGCTTTCTCATCGAAGTACTGCTGCGTGGTCTGCTCAATGAACTTGCCTTCGTCGTATAACTTGCGGAAGAAGCCGGAGGCGATCTCCGCGTGCGTCTTGGACGAGGTGCGGGAATAGATATCGAAGGAGATGTTGAAATCAGCGAAGGAGCTTTTAATGAGCTCGTGGTACTTGTCTACGGCCTGCTGCGGCGTGATGCCTTCTTTCTTAGCCCGGATAGTGATGGGAACCCCGTGCTCGTCTGAGCCGCACACAAACTTCACATCGCGCCCGCGCGAGCGCAGGTACCGCGCGTAAATATCGGCGGGAATGTACACGCCGGCCAGGTGCCCAATGTGCACAGGACCGTTGGCATAGGGCAGCGCCGCGGTGATGGTATATCGTTGGGGATAGGTTGTCTCAGCCATGTTCTTTCTTTGAAAAGGCAAATATAGCGAATTTGCAGGGAGGTTTTTTCTTCGGTTCTTCCAGGGAGGAGTTGCTTTTCAGCTTGATTTTACCGTTGGCGGTTGCCTTGAGGGCTGTTAGAGTTTCCTTTGAGCCTTATTTTGGGAAAACGCTTCTAAAATGAGGAAGACTTCATAAAGAGAGGATCCTCTTATGGCGAGGATTTACTTCTGAGCTTTTTTTTTCGTGAGCTATTAGCTGTTGGACGACCTGCCTCGCCCGCCGTTGTTGGTGTTCTCACCAACGACCATGACTGCCTTCCTTAAGCCGAGATTCCCCCTTTGAAGGGGGCGAAGGGGGATGTTTACACCTGCTGATCCATTTTCTCTATTGAGCTGTTTCTACTCCGCCCGCCGTTGTTGGTGTTCTCACCAACGACCATGACTGCTGATCCGGTTAGCTATCCGCCTTTGCTCTTCATTTCCTTCCTGCCAAGCCTTGAGGCTGGAGTCGCGGTCTGCCCGCGTTTGTCACTTTTCTCCTGGATGAGAAAAGTAACCAAAAGAATCA